>NZ_JBHRYB010000012.1:0-1212 GCF_042648445.1 Bacterioplanoides pacificum | reverse complement strand
ATCAAGAAAATGGACAATGCCGATTCGCAATTGGAAGCCGGCATTAAATCATTTCATTATTGAGTTTGAAGAGCAGTTGAGAGACTATATTTAATCAGTGCAGTTACACAGAATTATTTATAGTCTCGCCAGGTTGGCTCGAAACCATTTTCATGCTTCTTTGAATAAACAATACTCCAAATGGTTTCGGCATCAAAAGCTTCGTCTACATGTAATTTTTCAATGGCCTTGCCGATGATTTCAATACGTTTTTCTTTAGTTACTCCGTTAAAGCTGATGTGGTTGTTTGATTCAAATCTAGAAATAAAGTCATCTTCATCAGCCAAAATCCAAGATAAGAAGAATAAATGCTCTTTCAATGGTTTTCTTAGCAAAGAAAAAGCAACGGAAAACTTTCTCTTTTCTAGGCAAGTTAAGGCCTCGTAAATAAAATGAAGCATGTCTGAAGTTAAAGCCATAATAGTATGGCTCACTAAGTGATGCCTATACGGTTCGATTAGCTCGTTTTCCTTCATATATTCAAGTAGATCTACATCTTCGAACTTATCTTCTTGTCCAGCTTCAGCTATAGCCTTCTCAAATGCATCTGCGACAGTATCTTGAACACGATTGAGATCGTACTCTACAAGCATTTGGGCCAATTTATCATGAAGATAAAAACAAAATTCATGTGCGATCCGATATTTATCAGGTAGTAACATGAGTCTATCTTCATCTATTATTCCAAGAGTTCTCATATTTTCCTTGGGCTTCTAACATCTATGGACACCCCTCATTGTGCAAGCGAAATCTGTCTTTGGTGTAGTGCAGCCATCTATTCGGATTCCAATTGGCCTACAGGCCAGATCCTTGATGAACTTCGCCAACCCGGTTCTTATCAGCTTATCGTTCCCGAAGAACGTAGTTAGTAACAGAGTTTCCGGATTGCGGTCCTACCTTTTAGACATCTAATTTCACTTACGCAACTACGGTGTCTTCATATCGTTTGTAATTCTGTCCCTTGCTCAGCAAAGCCCAGATCGTTCTTGCTAGTTTGTTCGCCAACGCCACAATGACTACATTGTGGTGACGACGCCTCATAAGACCTTCAAGCCAATCTACCGGAGCGTTATTCCTATTCATATGACGAATTACGGCTCTGGCACCATGGATTAGCATCTTACGAATATAAGCATCACCTCGCTTGCTGATGCCTTGTAAATTTTGCTTTCC
>NZ_JBHRYB010000011.1:0-59502 GCF_042648445.1 Bacterioplanoides pacificum | reverse complement strand
TGAAACGCAGCATCGCCGATGGTAGTGTGGGGCTTCCCCATGTGAGAGTAGGTCATCGTCAAGCTCTTATCCAAAAGCCCTGATCATGTAAATGGTCAGGGCTTTTCTCGTTCTGGCTTGCCTTAATTATCGCGGACAGGGTCCGCTCCTACCTGTAGCAACCACGATGAATACACATCGCGGACAGAGTTCTCTTCTACCTGTAACAACAACGATGAATACACATCGTGGGAGGGGACCTTGTCCCCGAAAAGTGTCACCGTTAAGCCGGATCGACGATCCCCTGAGCGATCATCTCCAATGCTGTAATGCTGGGGTAAAGTCCGTTCCTAGCTGTAGCAATCTCGATGAATACAATCGTGGGAGGGGACCTTGTCCCCGAAAAGTGTCACCGTTAAGCCGGATCGACGATCCCCTGAGCGATCATCTCCAGTGCTGTAATACTGGGAATAAAGAAATAATCACCACCGCGGGTTTCAACAAAGCGTGGTAGGTGAGTACATAGAAACGGTGCTTCATTACTCCCAGGTTCTGCCTGAATAATCGCTTTATCGGTTAACTTGCCGCTGTGGTTGCCGAGAAACACATCCTTGTCATTACCCAGCTTAAAATCGTTGGAATAATTTACCCACTGCTGTTGCACAAATTCAAACTGACGCTCGATACTGGCACCCAGACACATAAAGATAATGCCCTGCTCACTGTGATCATCACTGACCTGATCTTCACCGCCGTAAGGGAGGCCACGACGTAATAACCGCCGGCGATCGACCAGTGCTCCTTTGCTATTAAAGGCGTCGGGCTGAGTCTCCAGAGAGCCTCGGGTGTTGGTACGACGAACATGTGCACCTATTGGGCATTTGCCACCGGCCTTATCGTCTTCGTAGTTAAAGTCGATCCATTTTTCTCGCAGTGCTTTCAGTTGGGCGGCAGCACAGTCGTCCCCCTGTTCAGCCTGTGCTTTCAGCTCTGCCAGTTTCTTATCCAGCTCTGCTTTGGCCTGATCATCGGGCGCTAATACCAGTGGAGCTCCGTTATCGGGCCAGCGTCCGGCAAACTTTGCCATCAGGAGTTCTTTGCTGCCGTTAAAGTCGCTGGCGATATTATCCACATAGTCGTTAAAGGTTTTAACGTTCTCATGCAGCTTGCGATACACCATATAGGTACCGTTGCGGGATAACAGCTTTGGCTCAGGGGCTAATGGGTATTCTTTCGCTTCATCGACGTGGCCGAGAATAAACTCGCCGGTTGCCAGTGGCTGCCATTTACCATCACGGGTCAGTTTGCCACGCCCGGGCAAACGCGATACATCATTACCGCTACCGGCAAAAAACGGATTGCCGATGCCGTCGGTAAAGCCAAAATGTTCTTTTGCTGTCGCTTTGCCATTTTCAAACACCGCCGATGCGTTCTGGTATGGCAGCGTTGTGCCGTTGGGGCCTTTGTGGCCGGGGCGAATGGAGACACCATTCTGGCTTTCGCTGATCAGTAGCTCGATCTGTTGGTAAGCCTGTTCTAACTGTTCAGTATTTTTGGCATTGATAGAAACCCAGGCGTGGACGCTTTCCCCCTGCCATACCGGGTCCCAGTGTTGTGGCGCGCTGGCACCATCGTCACCAAGGATTGATTTGCGTGCCTGCATACCCATGCGGAATTCCATCGGAAAACCATCCAGGGAGCGTTGAGGTAATTGCAATGCGGCCAGCCCGGCATAGGTAAACGCGATGTTGGTGGTGGTATCGGGTTTCTGATTGTCATCCGGGTGATTGCTGTTGCCCCAGCGCTCGGCGGTGGTGATCCGGGGAATCAGTTTTTTCAGGAATTCCTGTGCCAGCTGGGGCTGATGAAAGTCGAGAAAAAAATAGCGCGCTTTGGGAAAACCAAAACGGCCGTAACCTTTACAAATATTGCCCTGAATATCGTATAAATCGAGGGGGCGTTGATTGCTCATGTTGTTATCCTTAACCCTTATAATACGCTGTCTTCGAGTTCATATTGACCAGCGAACCAGCTGGGAGATTCGAGGTTGTCGAGTTCGATCTGCTGCAGAAACTGCTGAAAGTTGTGGCGTAATTCGGCGGCGGGTTTGCCCTGGTTGGTCAGTGTAAATTCGGTGAATGCCTGTTTGATGTATAAGGATTTCAGCTGCTGCTTTAATGACTGATCGCTGGAGCCATTAAAAAACAGCGTGGTCGTGAGCTGGCACTGCTTGATGTAAGCGATAAAGTCAGCGGCACTGCTGACCTGATCGAAACCCACAGCGTATTGCCAGATCTCGGCGATATCGCCAGCGGCACTGTGCCACATACCTTCCAGGTAAGTCTCCAGCTCTCCATGGAAATTGCTCGTGAACACCAGGTATTTCGATTTCAGGTGATCGCGCTTAACCTCATTCCCCTGTTCAAAAAATACATCGTTAAGAATAAATAACCGGGCAAAATAAGTATCAGGGACTTTGGCAAACGGACTTTTGTCGTGCAGTCCCAGAGTCTGAATCCGGCGCCGGGTGATTTTATCGTATGCGGCCTGATCGCCAGCATTATCATAGCCGGTTTCGCAGCGGCCGTTTTTAATCGGACATAAGCAGGTGAGGCCATAGGACTGGCCAAATTTATTTGCCATCTCAGGCCTCCTCTTTATTCAGCTGTGACTGCAATGCCGGCGTTGGCTGTTCCGGATCGGGTTGTAATGACATTACCGGCCCCTGACCCATGCTCCCGAAGGCGTGCTGGTTATCATTCAGGAAGCTGTTGTAAGCCCGGAGAAAATCGTCATCCGAGAGTTCTGCAGAGTCCGTGGCAAGTTGCCTGAGGTTTTCCATTAAGGCTTGTGCACTTTTCACATCGTTGGCTGATGCCAGCGGGTAGGCGTTGTAGTAGTGATCGGTTTCGACCTGGTTAAAGCGGATGTAACGGTAGAAATCATGCAGTGGCACGGACTTCGGATATTTAATGTTCCAGCGCCAGAACATATCCAGGCCGCCGGGAATGGCAAAGGAAAAGGAATCGATATACTGGTCCCAGCTGCCATTAAAGTTGCTCTCAAACAACATGTAGCTGTAATTCAGCGTTTCTTTTGGCTGTGATTTATCCAGCCGGGGGAAAGCATTGCGGCCAATAATGGTCCAGCGGGCGTAATGAATCAGTGACAGGGTTAATAACCCTTTAACGAAATAGGGGAAGGTTTTGACCACCACCCAAAAGATAATTTTCTGCCAGATGGCCGTCCACCACCGTAAGGGTGTGATGACATTCATACCATAGGCTTTACCAGCGATATTCGACACAGGGAGCTCCTTTTCTGATGGTCCGGATAACGGTCAGGCTGATTAATCTAAACCCACATTAAAGGGCCAGCCTAGTGCTTTTGCATAAATCGTTGCTATACTGTTTTTATATACAGTATCTTGTCAAGAGTTATGCGATTATTTGTTGCCGAGAAGCCCAGCCTTGGACGTGCCATTGCGGCGGTGTTGCCAAAGCCTCAGCAAAAGGGTGAAGGATTTATCCGCGCCGCCAACGGTGATGTGGTCAGCTGGTGTATTGGTCACCTGCTCGAACAGGCCGAACCGGATGCCTATGACCCGGCGTATAAACAGTGGCGTCTCGATCACCTGCCGATTGTGCCGCAACAATGGCAGCTACAGGCCAAAGCCAAGACCCGCAAACAGCTGTCGGTGTTACGCAAGCTGGTCAGGGAGGCGGATCAGCTGGTTCATGCCGGTGACCCTGACCGAGAGGGTCAGCTGTTGGTGGATGAAGTGTTCGATTTTCTTAAGCTGTCAAAAAGCCGCAAGCAGCAGATTCAGCGCTGCCTGATTTCTGACCTTAACCCCGGCGCGGTGAAAAAAGCACTGCATAATCTGCGTCCGAACAGCGACTTTACCGCTTTATCGGTGTCGGCCCTGGCGCGCTCCAGAGCTGATTGGCTGTATGGTATTAACCTGACCCGTGCTTTCAGTATTAAAGGTCGTCAGGCGGGCGTAACGGCGGTGTTATCCGTTGGCCGGGTACAGACTCCGGTATTGGGACTGGTGGTACGCCGGGATGAAGACATCGACAACTTTGTTGCGAAACCTTTTTATGAGGTCTTTGCGCAGCTGGCATTGGCTGCTGATCAGGCGATTGCTTTTCAGGCCAGGTGGCTTCCGAGTGATGCCTGTGCCCCTCATCAGGATGACGATGGCCGGGTGCTGAACCGGAAACTGGCTGAAAATGTCGCGCAGCGGATTCAGCAACAGCCGGCTCTTGTTGAGGACGTCCAGCGTAAAAACAAAAATCAGTTTGCACCGCTGCCGTATAATCTGTCGGCGTTACAGATTGATGCTGCCAAAGCACTGGGCATGAGTGCCAAGCAGGTGCTGGATGTGTGTCAGGCGTTATATGAAAAGCACCAGCTGATTACCTATCCCAGATCGGACTGCCGTTATTTACCCAAAGAGCACCTGAATGATCGTGCGGCGGTCGCTGGCGCGATTGATCATAATTGCCGTGATCTGAAGGATGTAGTGGCCCGGGCCGATTTTTCATTACGCAGCAAAGCCTGGAATGATGCCAAGGTGGATGCCCACCACGCCATTATCCCGACAGCAAAACAAACCTCAGTGGACAAACTCGGCAGCCGGGAGCAGGGGGTGTATCGCCTGATTGCACGGCAATATCTGTTGCAGTTTTATCCGCCATTTGAATATGCAGATACCAGAGTGGATGTTCGTATTGGTGGCGGTTTATTTCGCGCGAACGCCAGAGAAACCCTGCTGCCAGGCTGGAAGCAGGCGATGCCGCAGCCGTCTTCTGCGAAAGCCGCTGGTGACGGTGATGAGGTTCAGAGCCAGCTGCCGGCGCTGCAGCCAGGTCAGGCGTTGTGGTGCCATGAAGGATGTATCCGGGATAAACACACTCAGCCACCGGCGTATTTTAACGATGCCACTTTATTGGCAGCGATGACGGGGATTAGCCGGTTTGTAGCTGATAAAACCCTGCAGCAAACGTTAAAAGAAACTGATGGTTTAGGCACAGAAGCGACCCGCGCCAGCATTATCGAATTATTATTTAACCGGCAGTTTCTGCGCCGTGAAGGGAAACACATCCGTGCCACAGCGCTGGGAAAAGCACTGATTGCCGCGTTGCCCGCATCCACCACGCTGCCTGACAGAACGGCGCTGTGGGAGCAGCAATTAAGTCATATCTGTCAGCGTCAGCAGAATTACCAGGGCTTTATGGCTCCGCTGGAACAGGAGCTGAATGGCCTGATTAACGAGGCCAGGAATCTGGATGTCAGCCAGTTATCGGGTATCCGGCTGGAACAGCCAAAGAAGGTGAGCAGGAAGCGGCGCACAACATCCGCCAGGACGACTAAGCCGGGCCGCAGACGCACGAAAGCGTCTGCCGGCGGCTGAAGTTCAGATCAGGAACGCCAGTACTTTAGGCATATTGGTCATCACGGCGAGCTGGCCTACCACCATGATTTCCAGCACCTGAATCAGCAGAAATACGACGATCGGCGACAGATCCAGACCGCCCATATCGGGCATCTTTTCACGGATCGGGCGGATGACAGGCTCCAGAATCTGGTTAATCAGGATCAGCGCCGGATTGTAAGAGTTGGGCGCGATCCAGGAAGCGATAACTGTGATAATCAGCCCCCAGAAATACACGTTCAGTACCAGAGCGGTAATGCCGATCAGAGCCCAGATGAGAATATTGGCCCAGGGCAGGGGATAACCGGACAACATCAGTACACCGGCCATCACCAGTACCTGTATCGCATAGGTCAGCACCAGCGACGCGACGTCGATACCGCCAAGCCCCGGGATCAGACGGCGCAGTGGTATCAGCAGCGGATTGGTGGCTTTAACGATAAACTGCGAAATCGGATTGTAAAAATCGGCTCGTACCAGCTGCAGCAGGAAACGCAGGATCACAACCAGCAGTGCCAGGCTGCCGATGGTGTTGATTAACAACATACCTACTTCCGATAAAGGCGACATGTTTACTCCAGGTTAAAAGTTTCTGTATTGCTTGTGTATTTATAAGGGCGAAGTACTGAAATGCAATTCACCCGGGTTATTGCTGTTAGTCGCCGAGTTGTTTGCTCAGCTCAGCGGCACGGTCGCTGGCGGCCGTTAATGCAGCTTCGACGATATCACGCAGGTGGGCTGCTTCAAATGTCTGAATTGCGCGTTCGGTGGTGCCGCCCGGTGAAGTTACCCGGCGACGTAATTCTGCGGCACTGACGTCGGCTTCCATGGCCATTTTGCCGGCCCCTAATGCAGTTTGCTGGGTCAGCTGGGTGGCGGTTTCTTCACTCAGGCCGAGTTTTTTACCGGCTTCGATCATGGCTTCCATCAGCAGGAAATAATACGCCGGACCACTGCCGGAAACAGCCGTCACTGCGTCCAGTTCTGCTTCATTCTGAACCCAGACGCTGATCCCTACCGCGCGTAATAAGGCATCGGCAATATTGCGCTGATCGATGGAAACTTTATCGGTGGCAAACAGGCCGCTTGCACCCAGCCCCAGTAATGACGGTGTATTGGGCATACAGCGGACAATGGCTTCGCAACCGCTCCAGCTCTGCAGTGACGTCAGGCTGATACCGGCCGCGATGGATAACAGCATGGGCTGGCGCTGGCTCAGAGTATCCTTCAGCGGAGCTAACACCGCTTTCATTACCTGAGGTTTGACCGCCATGATCACCACATCGGCGCTGGCGATAGCCTGTTGATTATCGCTGTGACCATGAATACCAAACTGCTCACTCAGTTGTTGTACCTGATCGGCATTCGGGTCGCTGACGTGGATCATATCCGGCTTGCTTTCGCCTTGTTTAATCAGGCCACCAATGATGCTGGTGGCCATGTTGCCACCACCAATAAATGCAATTTGTGTCATAAAGTGTTCCTTAATAGTTGCCGCTGCCAGAGTGCAGGGGCTGAATCTGTGTCTGATTTTAGCTCTGATCAGCCGCGTGCGCCGAAGATATCGGTACCGATGCGTACTTCACTGCTGCCCTGAGCAACGGCCAGCTCCAGGTCGGCAGACATCCCCATGGATAATGTATCCACCTGCGGATATTGTTGCTGCAGTTGTTGCCAGGCGTGCTTCATGTGTGCGAACTGGGCCGCTAATGCCGCCTCATCGGCGGTATTTTCCGGAATACACATCAGGCCACGCAGGGTCAGGCGGGGCAATTGTTCGATCAGTTGCGCCAGTGCAGGAATATCGGCCAGGCTGATGCCCGCTTTTTGGGGTTCGCCACTGACATTCACCTGCAATAAAACATTGAGTGGTGCCATATCGTCCGGACGCTGGTCGTTTAAACGACGGGCGATTTTATCGCGGCAGACGGTTTCGACCCATTGGAAATGAGTCGCAATCGGACGGGTTTTGTTCGACTGGATCGGGCCGATAAAGTGCCACTCGATCTCATTCAGGTGCTGCAGTGCCGCAATTTTGGCTTCGGCGTCCTGCAGATAGTTTTCACCAAAGCTGCGCTGGCCC
Organism: Bacterioplanoides pacificum; assembly: GCF_042648445.1. Taxonomy (NCBI): domain Bacteria; kingdom Pseudomonadati; phylum Pseudomonadota; class Gammaproteobacteria; order Oceanospirillales; family Oceanospirillaceae; genus Bacterioplanoides; species Bacterioplanoides pacificum. The sequence continues at coordinate 52,000 of NZ_JBHRYB010000011.1, read as the reverse complement.
AGCTGGTAACAGCGTTCCACCATGTCGGCGGGTTTGGTTTTGCTGACGGCCAGCAGCCGCACCTCGCCAGGCTGGCGGCCGGATTGCTGGCAGGCATTGATCAGACGCTGGGTTACCCGTTGATAATTCTGTTCGAGAGTAGACATTGCAGAGGCTTGCTTTAGGATATTCGTTTTCCGGTTGATGATATAGAAGCGACGCAGGCACTGCCAACGGCAGTTTGCATTTTATACCTGCGATTATGAGCACTGGCCGGCAGCTTTGTTCTATCCTAGTTGCCACAGGCCGCCGCATTGCTGTAAATCTCGGCCCACGTATATTCTGAGGAGAAGTTATGGATATTACAGAACTGTTGGCATTCAGTGCGAAGCAGGGTGCTTCCGATTTACATCTGTCGGCGGGGTTACCGCCGATGATCCGGGTGGATGGCGATGTCCGCCGTATTAACCTGCCGTCGCTGAGCCATAAAGAAGTCCACAGTCTGGTTTATGACATCATGAACGACAAACAGCGTAAGGACTTCGAAGAGTTTCTGGAAACCGACTTCTCGTTTGAAGTGCCGGGTGTGGCACGTTTCCGGGTGAACGCCTTTAACCATAACCGCGGTGCCGGTGCGGTATTCCGGACCATTCCGTCAAAAGTACTGACCATGGAACAGCTTGGCATGGGCCAGGTGTTTAAAGATATGGCCAACGTTGCCCGGGGGATTGTGCTGGTAACCGGCCCGACCGGTTCCGGTAAATCCACCACGCTGGCAGCGATGGTCGATTACATTAACGAGTCAAAATACGACCACATCCTGACGGTCGAAGATCCGATTGAATTTGTACATGAATCGAAAAAGTCGCTGATTAACCAGCGTGAAGTACACCGTGATACCTTAGGTTTTAACGAAGCATTACGCTCGGCACTGCGGGAAGACCCGGATGTGATTCTGGTGGGTGAGATGCGGGACCTGGAAACCATTCGTCTGGCACTGACAGCGGCGGAAACCGGCCACGTGGTGTTTGGCACGTTACACACCAGCTCAGCGGCAAAAACCATCGACCGTATCGTTGACGTATTCCCGTCGGAAGAGCAGGCGATGGTACGTTCGATGTTATCGGAATCGCTGCAGGGGGTTATTTCCCAGACGCTGCTGAAGAAAAACGGCGGTGGCCGGGTAGCGGCACACGAAATTATGGTGGGCACACCGGCCATTCGTAACCTGATTCGTGAAGATAAAGTGGCGCAGATGTATTCTGCTATCCAGACCGGTGGTGCGTACGGCATGACCACTATGGACCAGTCATTGCAGACACTGGTCAGCAAAGGTCTGATCAGCCGCGACATCGCCCGTGAAAAAGCTAAAAACCCCGACAACTTCTGATGCCGGTAACTGAGGAAAGGTAATTTCCATGGCAATGGATAAATTTTTGCGCCTGATGGTCGAAAAAGGCGCTTCAGACTTATTTATTACGGCCGGTGTTCCACCGTCCATGAAAGTGAACGGCAGTATTATGCCGCTGACCAAAAATGCGCTGGGTGCTGAACAGACCCGCGATATTGTGCTGGGGCTGATGAACTCTCGTCAGCAGGATGAGTTTGAAGATAAAAAAGAACTCAACTTCGCTATTAATGCCTCAGGCATCGGGCGTTTCCGCGCCAGTGCGTTCTACCAGCGTAACGTCGCCGGTATGGTATTGCGGCGTATTGAAACCCGTATTCCATCGGTTGATCAGCTGGGCCTGCCGGATGTGATCAAAGATCTGTCGATGGAAAAGCGTGGCCTGATTTTATTTGTGGGTGCCACTGGTGCCGGTAAGTCGACCTCGCTGGCGGCGATGATTGGCCACCGTAATCGTAATTCCAAAGGGCATATTCTCAGTATTGAGGACCCGATCGAATTTATTCATCAGCATGAAGGCAGTATTGTCACGCAGCGTGAAGTGGGGCTGGATACCGAAACCTTTGAAGTGGGGCTGAAAAACTGCCTGCGTCAGGCGCCGGATGTGATCATGATTGGTGAGGTACGGTCTGCCGATACCATGGAACACGCCATTACTTTCGCTGAAACCGGGCACTTGTGTCTGGCAACCTTACACGCCAATAACGCCAACCAGGCACTTGAGCGGGTGATTCACTTTTTCCCGCCGGAACGTCATAGCCAGGTGTGGATGGATTTATCACTTAACCTGAAGGCCATTATTGCGCAGCAGCTGATTCCGACCCCGGACGGTCGCGGGCGGCGGGCGGTGATCGAAGTGCTGATCAACACGCCGCTGGCATCCGATATGATCCGTAAAGGTGAAGTACACGAGCTGAAGCCGCTGATGCGTAAATCCAATGAAATAGGCATGCAGACCTACGACCAGGCGTTGTACGCTTTGTATGAGCAGGGCGAAATCACCTACGAAGACGCCATTTCTCACGCTGATTCACCCAACGATTTACGTCTGATGATTAAGCTGGGTTCGGAGACCGATGCCGATTCACTCGACAGTGCGACCTCACGCTTACGGTTGCAGGACTGATGTAGCCGGCGAATAGCATAGGGACTTTGCTATTCGTCATGCTAATAGATCAGTATTCATAATATTCACTTCTTTCATTCTTAAGCCCTCCCTACACTGAATACATCAACTAATGCTCAATGGAGTTTCGTTATGGATTTTCAGCACTCGCCCAAGGCACAGGAATACATCAAACGTGTCAGCGACTTTATCAAAACCGAAATCGAACCGGTGGAAGACGATTACCTGCGTGAGCTGCACAGCCTGGATAACAAGTGGGTGGTATTACCCATCATCGAGGAATTAAAGGCCAAAGCCAAAGCCGCTGGTTTGTGGAATCTGTTCTTCCCGGACGAGGAACACGGTGTTGGTCTGAGCAATCTGGAATATGCGCCGCTGGCGGAGCTGATGGGCCGCTCTTTTATTGCCCCTGAGGTGTTTAACTGTAATGCGCCGGATACCGGCAATATGGAAGTGCTGGAAAAATATGGCTCAGCGGAGCAGCAGGAACAATGGCTGAAGCCGTTAATGGCCGGTGAAATCCGCTCGGCATTTTGTATGACGGAGCCGGATGTTGCATCCTCGGATGCCACCAATATGGAAGCGACGGCCATTGTTGATGGTGATGAAATTGTACTGAATGGCCGCAAATGGTGGAGTACCGGTATTGGTCATCCGAACTGCAAAGTCGGTATTTTTATGGGCCTGACCAACCCGGATGCCGGACGTCATCAGCAACATTCTATGGTGTTGTTCCCGATGGACGCGCCGGGGGTCAAAATAGAACGTATGTTACCGGTGTTTGGTCATTATGATGAGCCGTTCGGGCATGGTGAAATCAGTTTTACCAATGTCCGCCTGCCATTGAGTAATGTGATTGCCGGGCCGGGACGTGGCTTTGAAATTGCTCAGGGCCGCTTAGGACCTGGCCGTATTCACCACTGTATGCGTATGATCGGTGGTGCAGAACGGGCACTGGAACTGATGTGTAAGCGTGCGGCATCGCGTGTGGCATTTGGTAAGCCGCTGGCCAATCTGGGTGGTAACCGCGACATTATTGCCAATGCCCGGATGAATATCGAGCAGGCACGACTGCTGGTGTTAAAAGCCGCCTGGATGATTGATAACGTTGGTGCGATGGGGGCCATGAGCGAGATTTCGCAGATTAAAGTGGTGGCACCGAATATGGCGCAGGAAATCATTGATGCGGCGATGCAGATTCACGGTGGTGGTGGCTTGTCTGACGATTACCCGCTGGCTGGCCTGTTTCTGGCAGCCCGGGCGATCCGTCTGGCCGATGGTCCGGATGAAGTACACCGCGGCCTGATCGCTAAGTTTGAACTGGCAAAATATAAAAAATACATGCCGAAGGGTTAATCCGGCGGATTAATTTGATATGGCACAAATGGCTCTTAAGGAGCCATTTGTTGTATGAATAAATAACAACAAAGCGGAACTATCAGGCAGAGCATACACATGACACAAAAAGTATTAATTACCGGAGCGGCTTCCGGTCTGGGGCGGGCACTGGCATTACGCTTTGCCACAACCGGTGCTGATATCTGTATTGCCGACATCAACGAAGAAGGTTCACAGGAAACTCTGGCACTGGTGGAAAAAGCCGGCGGCCAGGGCTGGGTTGTTGATCTGGATGTTCGTTCAGAACAGCAATGGCAAACGCTGCTAGGCGAAGTGGAACAGCGCTGGCAAGGCATCGATGTGGTGATTAATAACGCCGGTGTCGCCACCGGTGACCGTATTGAAGCGGGTGAATGGAGCTGGTGGGAATGGGTGATTGATATCAACCTGAAAGGTGTAGCGCTGGGCTGTCGTACTTTCACACCAATGATGAAACAACAGGGCCGGGGTTATTTTATTAACGTCGCGTCACTGGCAGGATTAATGAAAGCACCATCGATGGGGTCGTATAACGTGACCAAAGCGGCGGTGGTGGCTTTGTCTGAGACTCTGCATTTTGAACTGGCACCATACGGCATTGGCACCACGGCATTGTGCCCGGGTTTTTTCCGTACCAATCTCGACAAAGGCATGAAAACATCAGATCCACAGATGTATAAGTTTGTCGATAAAGTGTTTGAGGCGTCGGCGCTGGATGCTGATGACATTGCCGAAGCGGCGTATCGGGCGATGCAGAATAATCAGATGATCTGTAATCCACACCCGGCCGGGCGGCGCGCTTATTTCGTTAAAAAATACCTGCCGTGGTTATACCGCGCCCAGATGAAAAAATTTGCTCAGTCACTGAAAGCACGAGATCCGAATTTAAAAACTCAGTTTCAGCAGCAGGGAGAAGCGGGAGCGAAATGAGCGAACAATATATCGATAAACCCAAAACCCTGCGCGACAGTGATGCCTTTGATATCGCTGCCGTACATCACTGGTTAAATGATCAGGGACTGAATTTAGGGGAAACGCTTCCTGAAGTGCGGCAGTTTTCAGGTGGAGCCTCCAATCTGACCTATCAGCTGAGTTATAGCGCTGCAGATGGCAATCATAAAGACTATATTCTGCGCCGCCCGCCAGCCGGTCATAAAGCGGCCAGTGCCCATGATATGAAGCGTGAATATAACGTCATGGCGCGATTAAAACCCGTTTACCCTTATGTGCCGGAAATGCTCGCTTTTTGCGAAGATCACAGTGTCATCGGTTGTGATTTTTATGTCATGGAAAAGCTGGTGGGTATTATTCCGCGAGGTAATTTGCCAAAAGGTATGACGCTCAGTCAGCAGCAGGCACACGATTTATGTTTATCGGTAGTGGATAAACTGATTGATTTACACCAGGTCGATTATCAGGCGGCCGGGTTAGAGGATTTAGGCAAAGGCCAGGGGTACGTTCAGCGTCAGGTAGCTGGCTGGAGTAAACGTTTTGTTCAATCAAAAACCTGGAATGTTCCGGGGTTTAAAAAAACCATGCAGTGGTTGGCCGATAATCAGCCTGACGATGTAAAAACCTGCATTATTCACAATGATTACCGCATGGATAATGTGGTGTTAAATCCGGATAACCCGGGCGATATTATTGGTGTGCTCGATTGGGAAATGGCAACCCTGGGGGATCCGTTAATGGATCTGGGGGGTGCATTAGCCTACTGGGTACAGGCGGATGACGATTTTCTGATGCGTGCCATCCGGCGGCAGCCGAGTCATTTACCAGGCATGTTAAGCCGCGCTGAAATCGTCGATTATTATTGTGAAAAAATGGGGCTGGATAAATCCATGTGGCCATTTTATGAGGTGTTTGGTTTATTCCGTCTGGCGGTGATTGTGCAGCAGATTTATTACCGCTATCACCATAAACAAACGGATAATCCGGCGTTTAAAAATTTCTGGTTGTTTGTTCATTATATTAACTGGCGTTGCAACCGTATTATGCGTGCCAGTCAATTGCCAAAAGTGCGCTGATTATGGCCAGTATTTATCTGATTCGTCATGGTCAGGCCGGCTTTGGTAAGCTGAATTACGATCAGTTATCGGAGCTGGGCTGGCAACAGGCTGAACGGGTTGGTCAGGCGCTGACACAACGCGGAGTGGAAGCCGGACAAGTCGTGCATGGCGCGATGGTACGTCATCGCGAAACCCTGCAAGGGGCTCAGCGGCACTGGCATGCTCATGGCCCGGTGGTGGAAATGGCCGGCTTTAATGAGTTCGACTCGGATGATGTAATTGCCTGCGCATTTCCAAAGTTTGCTAATAAGGCGGCATTAGGCGCCTGGCTGTTAACTCAGAAAAACCGCCACAAAGCATTTCAGGAATTATTTTCTCAGGCGGTGGCGCGCTGGACCGCGGGCGAACATCATGAATATCAGGAATCCTGGGCTGAATTTACATCACGCTGTAATCAATCGCTGGACCGGTTAATCCAGCAGCTGGATGGTAAGGATGGTGTGGTGTTTACCTCGGGTGGGCCGGTAACCGCTATTGCCCAACGGTGTCTGGGGTTATCCCATGAGAAGGCGTTTGAGCTGAACTGGACCTTACTGAACGCCGGTGTAACCCAGCTGCTATATAGCCGCAGTGGCCGTTTAAGTCTGGCCAGCTGTAATGAACATCATCATCTCGACGCTGCCGGGCAGCACTTCGTAACCTATCGCTGAGCAGCCCCGGCTGCTGCAAGACAATAATAAGGAATCACTATTATGAACCCCCAAGAATTATTTAATCTGTCAGGTCGTGTTGCACTGGTTACCGGTGCCAGCCGTGGTATTGGTGAAAGCATCGCTAAATTATTAGCCTCAGCCGGGGCGCACGTGATTGTCTCCAGCCGTAAAATAGATGGTTGTCAGCGGGTTGCGGATGAGATCACCAGTGCGGGCGGCAGTGCACAGGCACTGGCCTGCCATATCGGTGAGATGGATCAGATTGAAGCCTGCTTTAACAGCATTGAAGAGCAACACGGCAAGCTGGATATTCTGGTGAATAACGCCGCCGCCAATCCGTATTTCGGACATGTGCTGGATACCGACCTGGGTGCTTTCCAGAAAACAGTGGATGTGAATATCCGCGGTTATTTCTTTATGTCCAGTGCCGGCGGCAAGCTGATGAAAAAGAACGGCGGTGGCAGCATTATTAATGTTGCATCGGTTAACGGTGTGGTCCCGGGAGATTTCCAGGGCATTTATTCGATCACTAAATCGGCAGTGATTGCCATGACCAAAACGTTTGCCAAAGAATGTGCGCAGCTGGGGATTCGAGTCAATGCTTTGCTGCCAGGTTTAACCGATACTAAATTTGCCAGCACGTTAACCAGTAATGAAGCCATTCTGAAGCAGGCTATGATGCATATTCCGATGAAACGTGTTGCCTTACCCGATGAAATGGCCGGCACCGTGTTGTATCTGGCATCGGATGCCTCCAGCTATACCACCGGCACCAGCATTAATGTTGATGGTGGTTACCTGCTGGTTTAACTCAGGCGCAGGTAACTATAAAAAAGCGCTGATAAAATATTCGTCAGCGCTTTTTTTATTTCTGTAAGGTAATTAAAGCCACGGCCGCTATTCTGGTCCATAGCTGATTGTTTTTCCGGATTATTGATCCAGAAAATCAATGGAATTTCGACCATGTTGGCCGTGATATTATCCGGCTGCATGGCTGCCCATCATATGAATCAGAATGACTTTCCGTTGTTCAGCCCGTGGCAGGAGTTGTGTTCATCCGCTGTTCACCTCTGAGTTATCGTATTTTGCTAACCGAGTCACTGGACTCTGTTGATGAATTACCAAACAATGGCAGAAAAACGAATGGGTGAAGTATGTTTAAGTTGTTCTTGCTGGTGGTGATTGTTATTGCGGCGGCGCTGGGTTATCCGTCGCCGATCGACTCAGCGGCTTTTCAGCCATCGCGGCCGCTGGCGATGAACGGTGTGCTGGCGCCGAATGATGCGTTGCAACGCACGACCTTATTGCCATTACCGGGTGCCCGTGGCGGCGAAGACGTGGCACTGGATAAACTCAATTGTGTGTACACCGGAGCCGAAAACGGCGACATTTTGCGTAAATGTCCATACAGCAACTGGGAAACGCTGGCTAACACGGCCGGCCGGCCGCTGGGGCTGGCGTTCGATGCTGCCGGTAACCTGATCATTGCCGATGGTGTTAAAGGTTTGCTGATGCTGACGCCGCTGGCCAAGCTGGTGACGCTGGTGGATCAGTATCAGGGCCAACGTCTCGGAGTGGTGGATGATGTCGATATTGCAGCGGATGGCACCATTTATTTCAGTGACGCTTCGAGTCGTTTCCCGTTAAAAGATTATTTGTGGGATGCGTTAACCGCTAAACCGTCCGGGCGGCTGTTTGCTTTTAATCCGCTGAGCGGCAAGCTGGATTTATTGGCCGATGAATTGTTTTTTGCCAACGGTGTGGCCGTGGCCGCGGATCAGAGTTTTGTGCTGGTTAACGAAACCTTTGCCTACCGCACCAGCCGTATCTGGCTGACGGGTGAAAAAGCCGGTCAGCGTGATTTATTTACCAGTCAGTTACCGGGTTTGCCGGATGGTATCGCCCGGGATGAAAGCGGCCGTTTCTGGATGGCGTTGTATGCGCCACGCAGTGCCACGCTGGATAAATTTCATCCTGTCCCTTTTATTAAAAATCAGCTGGCTAAACTGCCGCGTTCATTTGCCCCGGTTCCTAAGCCATACGGTTTTATTGTACAGCTGGATGAGCAGGGCAATATCTTACAGAGCCTGCACGATCAGGCGGCGGTCGCGATTGGTGAAATCACCTCAGTGCAACCGCATGGCGATGCCTTGTATCTGGGGACGTTACACGGTCCGGCGGTCGGTAAACTGGCGTATTAATGTGAGGTTGCTGTACTGGCAGCTCAGCATAAAGTGTCATCTGGAGGGTTAATCACTACAGCAACGCCATTCCGTGCCTTAGTCTTTTAGTGGTACATACCCTGAAGAATAAGATGCAAGGAATGCTTATGTCGCTTGCCCGAGTTTACACCCGTGCGCAGTTGGGCATTGATGCCCCGCGGGTCAGTGTCGAAGTTCATTTATCCAGTGGTTTGCCGTCACTGACGTTGGTGGGGCTGCCGGAGACGGCGGTTAAAGAAAGCAAAGACCGGGTGCGGTCTGCCATTCTTAACAGTGGCTTTGAATTTCCGGCAAAACGCATCACCATCAATCTGGCTCCGGCCGACTTACCTAAAGATGGTGGCCGTTATGACCTGGCGATTGCGCTGGGCATTCTGGCCGCGTCAGAACAGATGCCGGCCACTGGGCTGGAGGGCAAAGAGTTTATTGGCGAACTGGCGCTGAGCGGTGAGTTACAGCCAATACCGGGTGTGTTACCGGCAGCGCTGCAGGCAGCGAACGCCGAACAACTGCTGGTATTGCCGGAAGCGAATGCGGAAGAAGCGGCATTATGCACCTCCGGCCACTTCAAAGCCGCCAGTTCGTTGCAGGAAGTGAGTGATTACCTGCATGGCCAGCGCAGTTTGCGTGATGTAGTGCCGATCGATGCCACTCAGGTTAAGCGCCAGCAGCCACCGGCCGACTTACGCGACGTGCGTGGTCAGCCTCAGGCCAAGCGCGCGCTGGAAATTGCGGCGGCGGGACAACATAACCTGTTGTTTATTGGCCCACCCGGCACCGGTAAAACCATGCTGGCCAGTCGCTTACCCGGCATTATGCCACCGATGTCGGAGCAGGAAGCCCTGGTATCGGCTTCCATTTATTCCATTTCCAATCATCAACACGACTGGCAGCAGCAATGGCGGGTACGGCCATTTCGCTCACCACACCATACAGCTTCCGGCGTGGCGCTGGTGGGCGGCGGTACCAAACCTAAACCCGGGGAAATATCGCTGGCACATGCCGGTGTGCTGTTTCTGGATGAATTGCCGGAATACAGCCGCAAAGTACTGGATGTGCTGCGAGAGCCGCTGGAAAGTGGCCGCATTGTGATCAGCCGTGCCAGCCGCTCTATTACCTACCCGGCCAGCTTTCAGTTGATTGCAGCGATGAACCCTTGCCCGTGTGGCTACTTTGGTGACCCGGGCGGACGTTGTCAGTGTACCACCGACCAGGTGCGGCGCTATCAGGGCCAGGCTTCCGGCCCCTTACTTGATCGCATAGATCTGCATGTTGAAGTGCCACCGATTCCAACCGCAATGTTGCAACAGGCTCCGGAAGGGGATCCGACGGATGTTGTGCAGCAACGGGTTCAGGCGGCGCGCCAGCGTCAGTTTGAGCGCCAGGGGTGTATTAATGCTGAGTTGTCGGGTGATCGTCGGGATCAGGTGTGTGCGCTGGTTACTGATGATCGGGAGTGGTTACTGGGCGCGATCGAAAGTCTGAAGTTGTCGGCCCGTGCTTATCACCGGGTGTTAAAAATTGCCCGTACCATTGCCGACCTGCAAAGCAAAGACTGGATTGAACGGCCTCATTTACTGGAAGCCCTGAGTTACCGCACGATTGATCGTTACCTGCAAAAATAGTGTTACCGGAAGCTGGGCTGCTATGGTGATAACAGCTTCGACGTAATCCGATCTGACTGCTGGAGGCCGGAATGAAACCACCACTGAACCTGCTGATCTTTTTGTTGTTGCTGTTGCTGGTGATTGCCGGACTCAGCTACTGGCATACTCAGCGGCAGAACCCCTATGACTCCGGAGTGTTCTTTGGCCAACACACTCAACCGGCAGCCGGTTATTGCTGAATATTTCAGAATAAACTGTGCTGATAAAAGTCGCGGGAGGTGGGAAACCCCTCCTGTGCATACCGGATCAGCGTGTCGAGCTGCAACGGCGCGGAATATAAAAAGCCCTGAATCCGGTCACAACCCAGCGCCTGCACCAGCCTCAGGCAGTGTTCATCTTCAACCCCCTCTGCGGTGGTTTCAAGCTTCATGCGTTTGGCCAGCTCCAGCATACTGCGAACGATATGAGCCTGGGATTCATTATCGGCCATGGGCGCAACAAACGAGCGATCCAGCTTAATGCCGGTAATGGGCAAAGTTGCAGTGCCAGTTGCAGGTCTGTCGAATATGGGCTTGCAGACATAACATTCCAGAGCCCGATGATCAGGCAATTCGCTTTCTTGGAGAGGTTAACATGCAGAAAATAATCAAGGCTGACAAGTAGTTGGCGCTAAACGCTCAGACTTTGTGCTAAGTCTGGTAACAGGCCGGGTGGAATAAAGGATTTATTCAGCGGCCGCTGCTGCTAAAATGCCCGGCCTATCTCATTCTGTACCGAGGAACCCCGTGGTCGATCTCAGCCAGCTAAACCCCCGTCAACGTGAAGCCGCCAAATATATTGATGGGCCATTGTTGGTACTTGCCGGCGCCGGCTCGGGCAAAACCTCGGTGATCACCCGAAAAATCGCCTATCTGATTGGTAGCTGCGGCATCAAGGCGCATCATATCGCGGCGGTGACTTTCACCAATAAGGCCGCACGAGAGATGAAAGAGCGGGTCAGTTCGCTGGTGGGGAAAGGCGGGGCCAAAGGTCTGACGGTATCCACCTTCCACAACCTGGGGCTGAACATCATCCGCTTTGAGAATAAAACAGCCGGTTATAAACCGGGTTTTTCCATTCTCGACCAGGACGATTGTAAAGGGATTATTCGCGATGTAATGCACCGTGAACACGGTGATGACGGCGATATGATTGAACTGGTACAGAATGCGATTTCCAGTCTGAAAAATGACCTGATCGAGCCCCATCAGGCGATTGAGATGGCGACCAGCCCGCAAGAGATGATGATTGCCCAGACCTACGAAGTCTATCAGCGCATGCTGAGGGCTTATAACGCCGTCGACTTCGATGATCTGATTATGGTGCCGACGCTGCTGTTTATGAAACATGAAGAGGTACTGGCGCGCTGGCAGAAAAAGATTCGTTACCTGCTGGTGGACGAATATCAGGATACCAATACCAGCCAGTATGAACTGGTGAAATTATTGGTTGGTCACCGTACCGGCCTGACGGTGGTGGGTGACGACGACCAGTCGATTTATGCCTGGCGGGGCGCCAAACCGGAAAATCTGTCGTTGCTGAAAAAGGATTTTCCAACACTGAAGCTGGTAAAGCTGGAGCAGAACTATCGTTCCACCGGTCTGATTCTGAACGCCGCAAACCGGGTAATTGATAACAACCCGCACGAGTTTGAGAAAAAACTCTGGTCCGATAAAGGGTATGGCGATCCGATCCGGATTTTAAAATGCCGTAACGACGAAGTGGAGTCTGAGCGTATCGCCACCGAAATTGTCGAACGACGGTTACGTTATGGCTGCGGTTATAAAGATTTTGCTGTGTTGTACCGGGGTAATCACCAGTCGCGGGTGATTGAAATGAAATTACAGGCGTATCAGGTTCCCTATAAACTCAGTGGCGGTCAGTCGTTTTTTGGCCGTAACGAAATTAAAGATATTATGGGGTATTTGCGGCTGTTAATTAATCCCAGTGATGACGCCGCATTTTTACGGATTATTAATACCCCGCGCCGCGAAATCGGCCCAACGACCATCGAAAAGCTGAGCGAATATGCCGCCATGCGTGGCATTTCAATGATGTCAGCCACCACCGAAATGGGGCTGGAACAAATGTTAATGCCCAAAGCGGTGGATCGTTTGCGCCGCTTTGGCCACTGGCTGGAAAACATCACCAAAAATGCCTACACCGATGACCCGGTTGCTGCGATCAAAGAGATGATTGCAGACATCGATTACGAAGGTTATTTATTGCAGAATTCCGGCACTCCGAACCAGGCCGAACGACGCATGAAAAACGTCTGGTTCCTGATTGATTCGGTTAATAAAATGATCGAAAAAGCGGATGAAGTGGGTGAGGAAGTAACCATCGAAGATGCGGTGGGTAAATTAATTCTGCGTGACATGATGGAACAGCAGGAACAGGAAGACGAAACCGATCAGGTGCAGCTGATGACCTTGCATGCATCCAAAGGTCTGGAGTTTCCTCACGTCTATATCATGGGCATGGAAGAAGAGCTGATGCCTCACCGCAACAGTATTGAAGCCGATACCATCGAAGAAGAGCGGCGCCTGATGTACGTGGGGATCACCCGGGCAAAACGCACACTGGCATTAACCTACGCCGGCAAACGACGTCAGTATGGCGAAGCCATCACCACCACACATTCCCGTTTTCTCGACGAATTACCGCCGGACGACATCACCTGGGAAGGGCGCGATGAAAGCTCAGAAGAAGAAAAAAAGCAGCGAGGTCAGGAAACCTTATCCAGCCTGAGAAATATGCTGGCAGACTTCTGAAATTACGATTAATCATGCGACTCGTGACGAGCAGATTATATCGTTGGTGTTCTGATTGTGGCTGGGCCAGTATCGCCGGCCCAATCAGGACACGCCATCATGACCTTTTCTACCTGCGCCACAGCGGCCGCAGTCAGCCCCTCATCCGATGACCTTGTTTTTGAACATATTTGCCAGGATCTGACCCGCCAGGGGTACAGTATTCAACCGGCGGCATTACCCGCCGGGCTGGCACAGGCTCTGGCGCTGTTGGCCAGCGACGACAGCCACGGAGGATACCGCCAGGCCGGCATTGGTCGCGGTATTCAGCATCTCACCGACCGTTCGGTCCGCAACGATCAGATCCGCTGGATCGACGAGCAGGGTCCGCTAGAGGCGAAATGGCTGGACTGGAGTACACGCTTACGTGGCTATCTGAACCGGCGTTTATTTCTGGGTTTATCTTTTTTTGAATCACATTTTGCTCATTACCCGCCGGGGCATTTTTATCAGCGTCATGTGGATGCTTTTCGTGGTCAGGCCAACCGCACTCTGACGCTGGTGACTTACCTGAATCATGACTGGCAGCCCGGGGATGGCGGCGAGCTGGTGCTGTATCGTGATGAGCAGGATGTATCCGGTATCCGGATAACGCCGCAGATGGGAACGCTGGTGGTGTTTCTCAGTGAAGAATTTCCCCACGAAGTGTTACCGGCGCAGCGTGATCGTTATTCGATTGCCGGTTGGTTTCGCAGCGCAGGCGCACAGCAATTACCGCTCAGCCATGACGGCCAGATGCCCGGACGTTAATTACTGATCGACAGGATAAAAATTATTTGTTTTTCAGTGCCATTATTCCCGGCCATGATGAATCGATGATTTTTTAACGGCGATAACGGGAAAAACCGATGAAATGGATCATAATGACCAGCTTGTTGCTGATGTCTGCGGGCCTGCTGGCCAGCGATGACGAACAGGACTATCCGTTGGCAACGGAATATGACAGTGAGCAGGCCGACACGGACCTGGTCGCGCCTCCGGAGGTGGTGAATGACCTGGTCGCTGTATGCAAAGACTGGGCGCTGTCCGATGCTGTCAGCGACGCTGAACTGCCGGCTTATGTACTGGATTGTGTGAATCAGGAGTTAACCAGCCAGGGCTACCAGGCGCTAGCACAGCTGGAGCGATAGCAACCGGAAACAGCAACCTGAGTTAAAAATCGCCCCACTGAAACTGAAACACACTGAGCGCCGCCAGAGCGGCGGTTTCGGTTCTTAATACCCGCGGCCCCAATGTCAGCCCGGCGAAACCCGCCGCCATTGTTTGGGCAACCTCGGTTTCACTGAAGCCACCTTCCGGGCCAACCAGTAAGGCCAGGCTGACCGGGGCGGGATAATCCTGCAGTGCTTTTTGTTTATGAGGGTGTAAGGTGAATTTCAGTTGTTCCGGGGTTTGCTGACACCAGTCGGCAAAATGACGCGGCGCGTGAATTTCCGGTATCCGGTTACGACCGGATTGCTCACAGGCGGCAATCGCCACCCGCCGCCAGTGCTGCAGTTTTTTCTCCAGTCGCTCACCTTTTAACCGCACTTCACAACGTTCACTCCAGAGCGGAGTGATTTCGCTGATACCCAGTTCCGTGGCTTTCTGGATAGTAAAATCCATACGGTCACCTTTGGAAATAACCTGGCCCAGATGCATGGTCAGAGTGGGCGTTGGATCGGTGCGTAACAGGGAAAACACCTCGGCAGCGGCAGACTTTTTTGCGACCTGACATAACCGGGCGGCGTATTCATGTCCGTCGCCATTAAACAGACGAATGCCATCGCCGTCTTTCAGGCGTAACACCCGCAACAGATGACCAACGGCAATGTCGTCCAGTTCAATCTGCTGCTCAGGGGACAGGGGTTGGTCACAATAAACGCGTGGGCCAGACATACAATACGCTCGGCGGCAAAAAAGCGCAGTATAACGGAAATAAATGTCTATCGCTCAGCGCGGGTGCTGCACCGCATTCGCGCTGAAAATAGTTCAGTCATCGTTGGCAGAATCTTCACTGCGCAATTTCAGATGGCGGTTCTGCAGCTGGAATAAATGCTGAATCAGTACTTCCTGCTCAGCTTCGCGCAGATCGTGAAAATCAATCCGTACCAGATCCGGTTCACCGGCCAGCGGATTTTTGTCAATGGAAATGACCCGGCCAGTCAGCGATAACTCGGTATTCGAGGGTTTCAGCTGCATATGTAATAACAGATGATCTTCCGCTTTCACCGTTTCGTGGGTATGGAAAGCCATACCGCAGGCACTGAGGTTAATGCGGGTACGAGCTTCGGTGGCATTCAGTTCGGGTTTATTGCTGCCTGTCAGGTGGGTACCGCCTAACAGGTTGATTTTCTGATTAAACAGTTCCAGTAAGCGGCCGATGGTGGGGTTTTGTGAACGCAGCTGGCTGATATGGCTGCCGATCTCCTGCTCCAGCTGGGCCAGCTCATCTTTTTGTTGTTGATGACTTTCACGCCAGGCCGCAACCTCTTCACGGCTGAGCGTCTGAAAATCGAGAATGACCTCGTCATCGAGGCGGAAAAAGCGGCGTCTGTCTTCCATTTTTGTGTCAGATTCCTCTGCTTAAAGCGGCTAAAACGGCTCAGAAAATCTCATTCGGGCGCAGCTCAAAATCTTCCGGGCGCGCGTTCAGAGCATCTTCAACTCGGTTGTCATCAGACTGAATTTCCGGCTGGTCGTCGTCATCACCTTCCCGGGAACGCAGAATAATAATTTCCACCCGGCGGTTACGCTCCCGGGCCTCATCACTGTCATTCGGCACCAATGGCATTTTGTCGGCGTGGCCAACAATCTGAAAGCGTTCTTCGTTCATTTCCGGGGCGATAAATAATTCTTCGGCAAAGGCCGCTGCCCGGGCCGTCGATAAACCCCAGTTGGTGCGGAAGCGGCCACCACGAATCGGAATATCATCGGTATGACCTTCCACTGAAATTTTACCCGGTACGGTTACCAGTACTTCGCGGATTTTATCGATCACCGGTAAAAATTTATCTTCAATGTAATCGGAGCCG
This sequence comes from Bacterioplanoides pacificum, assembly GCF_042648445.1. Classification (NCBI taxonomy): domain Bacteria; kingdom Pseudomonadati; phylum Pseudomonadota; class Gammaproteobacteria; order Oceanospirillales; family Oceanospirillaceae; genus Bacterioplanoides; species Bacterioplanoides pacificum. The sequence continues at coordinate 35,693 of NZ_JBHRYB010000011.1, read as the reverse complement.
GAACGGAAGGCTCCGCGCTGCTGAATACGGATGATAATTTTTTTACCGGAAGTTTCGATCTCTACCTGACCCTCAGCAATTTCATCTTCCAGCTGAGCCGCCATATCCAGTGCCTCGGCTTCGGCAGCTGCGGCCTCCGCGGCCAGGGTTTCGGCGGTGTTGCTTTCCACGACCACATCCCGGGTCATCTTGCCCTGATCTCCCTGAGCTTCTTCCTGCTGGGTCACTTCATCCTGGCACAATACCTCCAGCGAACTTTTGGTAATATCACTGGTTTTCTGGCGAATTTCATTGATCGGTGTCGGTTCCGGAATCGATGGGCTGAAATGCCGGGCAATCACGGACGTGCCCTTGGGGGGATCGCTGACGTTGATCAGGGTTTGCACGCCAAACGCTTCGCGCAGCTCACCCGCCAGGCGTTTGAACTTCAGCGCGTCCATTTCTGAAAACGACAACAGCAGTACAAAAAAGCACATCAGCAGCGACATCAGGTCGGCGAAGGTCATTACCCAGGCGGCCCCGACGGGTGGGCAGGGTGGGCATTCCTGTTCTTCTTCTGCGGACATAATTCTCAGATAACCTTAAACAAGTCTGCGTTAATGGTCCGGATTAATCCGTCACCGTACGTTTGCCTTCCTGAATATAGGACTGCAGCATGGTTTCGATAACCCGCGGGTTCTGGCCACTCTGAATCGCCAGCAAGGCATCGATAATCATGGCTTTCAGGCGGTCTTCCTCGTCCATACGCAACGTCAGTTTGTCGGCTACCGGCAGGGCGAACATAGTTGCCATCATGGCGCCGTACAGAGTGGTCAGCAACGCAACAGCCATAGCCGGACCAATCGCTTTGGGGTCGTCCATATTGGCCAGCATGGCCACCAGGCCAATCAGGGTACCGATCATGCCCATCGCCGGAGCAACGTCACCCATGGCTTTAAAAATAGAGGCGCCAACCACGTGGCGGTCGAGGGATAATTTTTTTTCTTTATTCAGCAGCGTACGTACCACGTCGGGGTCATGACCATCCACTAACAGCTGAATGCCTTTGGCGAGAAAATCATCACTGACTTCTTTACCCTCCAGTGATAACAGGCCACCTTTACGGGCCAGGCCGGCCAGTTCGACCACTTCCTCAATCACGGGCTCAGGCTTGCTGAGTTTAAACATAAAAGCCTTGATCATGACACTGGCGGCGCCCAGTATCTGACCCAGCTCATATTTCATCATCACAGCGAAGATGCTGCCGACAACAACGATTAACAACGACGGTACGTTGACAAACATGGTGATATCGCCGCCCAGTATCATGGCAAAAATAACGATACCGAAGGCGCCGACCAGTCCGACTAGGGTTGCGAGATCCACTACTGCTCCTTGCGTATATCCAATGGCGAAAGACGAATCAGGTGTAGAACGGAGAGTCCACCCTAGAGTTTAGTCAAACTTTGTGGTTCTTCCTGTTCAATCACTAATTAACGACCAATTGCATTCTGGTCGGGGGCGGTTTAGTGTTGCCGCTATCTGAACAGGCCCATTGTTATGACTGACCAACACCCTTCTGAGCAACATCATTCTGAGCAACACACAAACGCAACTCAGCCCGGCTTTGAATTTGAAACCGCACTGACACAGCTGGAACAGCTGGTGCAGCGTATGGAAAGTGGCGAGCTGTCGCTGCAGGACTCATTGCAGGCGTTTGAACAGGGAGTACAGCTGACCCGGCAATGCCAGCAGGCACTCAGCAGTGCAGAACAGCGGGTGCAGATTCTGATGGAACAAAACGGGCAGTCAGTACCCTATCCGTTTCAGGAAGGTGAACAATAATGCAGGCATTACTGGCACAAGTGCAGAGCCGGGTTGAGCAGCAGTTATTACAACGGCTGGAAGAATTACAGCTGGCCGATGCCCGCCTGGCGCAGGCCATGCAGTATGGCCTTCTGAACGGTGGCAAACGGTTACGGCCGTTTCTTACTTATGCCACAGCCAGTGCGCTGGGCGGCAGCTGGCAACAGGCTGATGCTGCCGCTTGTGCGCTGGAGATGGTGCACAGTTATTCGCTGGTACACGATGACCTGCCGGCGATGGATGATGATGATTTACGCCGTGGTAAACCGACCTGTCATATCGCCTTTGATGAAGCGACGGCTATTCTCGCCGGTGATGGCTTATTAACGGCAGCGTTTGAGGTGTTATCGCAGGCGCCGTTATCGGTTGCTCAGCGGCTGCAGCTGATTCAGATCCTGGCCCGGGCTGCCGGGGGTGCTGGCATGGTAGCTGGTCAGGCGATCGACCTGAGCCATGTGGGTAAAAGTATGACGTTGCAGCAACTGGAAACCATGCACCGTCATAAAACCGGGGCACTGATCTGTGCGGCGGTGGATATGGGAGCCTGTTCGGTGCTGGAACAGATTCCGGCCGACATCGCCACGGCTTTAGGGCGTTACGCCAATGCCGTGGGTCTGGCGTTTCAGGTTCAGGATGACATTCTCGACATCGAAAGTGATACCGCAACGCTGGGCAAAGAGCAGGGCGCGGATGTGGCACTGAATAAACCGACTTATCCCGCCTTACTGGGGCTGGATGGTGCCCGCCAGAAAGCCCGTGAGCTGGTGGATGAAGCGCGTGATGCTCTGCAGGCGTTGCCGGGTGACAGCAGCATTTTAGCGGCACTGGCAGGTTACATCATCGAACGTGATCACTGATCACGAGCGTCGGGCAAAACTACTAATAAGGCGCACAAACCGTTAGAATGTGCGCCTTTTTTACAGGCGCACTCAGTCAAAACAGACGCCGCTACCGGAATTGTGATTATCTGATGTTTACCGAAATTCCAAGCACCCGACCTTCAACTCCGCTGCTCGACAGCGTGAGTGTGCCGGCCCAGCTGCGCGAACTGGATGCGGAACAGCTGCCTCAGCTGTGTCATGAGTTGCGTGAATACCTGCTTTACAGTGTTGGCCAGTCTGGCGGTCATTTTGGCGCGGGTCTGGGAGTGGTTGAGCTCACCGTGGCGCTGCATTATGTCTTTAATACCCCGGACGATAAACTGGTGTGGGACGTTGGCCATCAGGCTTATCCACATAAAATCCTGACCGGCCGGCGTGATGCCATGACAGCCATCCGCAGTGAAGGTGGCCTGGCGGCATTCCCGTTGCGGACGGAAAGTGATTACGACACCTTTGGCGTGGGCCATTCCAGCACCTCGATCAGTGCGGCGATGGGAATGAGCCTGGCGATGCGTGCGCAGGGCAAAGATAATCAGGCGGTGGCAATCATCGGTGATGGTGCCATGACCGCCGGCATGGCATTTGAAGCGCTGAATCATGCCGGCCACGAAAAATCCGACCTGCTGGTGATTCTCAACGATAACGACATGGCGATCTCCGACAACGTCGGAGCGCTGAACAAATATTTTACCCGTCTGTGGTCCAGCCAGACTTACACCAGTCTGCGCGAAGGTGGCAAAAAAGTGTTGGGTAAAATCCCGGCGGCCTGGGAATTTGCCCGGAAGACCGAAGAACATATGAAAGCCATGGTGGCTCCCGGTATCTTTTTTGAAGAGCTGGGTTTTAACTATTACGGCCCGATCGATGGTCATGATACGGCCGAGCTGGTGCACACGCTGGAAAACCTGAAAAAACTGCCGGGGCCTAAATTCCTGCATGTTGTTACCAAAAAAGGCAAAGGTTTTGCGCCGGCAGAAGCCGATCAGATTAAATACCATGCGTTAAAGAAAACCAGTGCCGCCAGCCAGGCGCCGGCTAAGCCGAGCTATTCCAATATTTTTGGTCGCTGGTTATGTGATATGGCCGCGGCCGATGAGCGCCTGATGGGCATTACGCCGGCCATGCGTGAAGGCTCCGACCTGATTCGTTTTTCTGAATTGTATCCACAGCGTTATTTCGATGTGGCGATTGCCGAACAACATTCGGTGACGCTGGCCGCAGGTCTGGCCTGTGAAGGGGCCAAGCCGGTACTGGCAATTTATTCCACCTTCCTGCAACGTGGTTACGATCAGCTGATTCACGATGTGGCTCTGCAGAATCTGGATGTGTTATTTGCCATCGATCGCGCAGGCCTGGTCGGCGAAGACGGCCCGACCCACCACGGCGCTTATGATCTCAGCTACCTGCGTTGCATCCCCAATATGGTGGTGATGGCACCGTCGGACGAAAATGAATGTCGCCAGATGTTATACACAGGCTACCAGTATCCCGGCCCGGCAGCGGTGCGTTATCCACGGGGCTCAGGTGCCGGGGTCAGTGTTGAAAACACCATGACGGCACTGCCGATAGGTAAAGGTGTGGTACGGCGCCGCAGTGCCGCAGAAGCCGGCCAGCGGGTCGCGCTGCTGGCCTTTGGTGCGCCGTTACAGCTGGCGCTGGACGTGGCACAGCAGCTGGATGTCACGATTGCCGATATGCGTTTTGTGAAACCGCTGGATGAGGCGCTGGTCGAGCAGCTGGCGGCGGATCATGATCTGCTGATTACGCTGGAAGAAAACGCCATCGCCGGCGGCGCCGGCAGTGCTGTGCTGGAACATCTGGCCAGTCAGGGGATCACTACCGCATGTCGTCAGCTGGGTATTCCGGATCGTTATGTCGAACACGCTGCACCGCAGCAGCAATGGCAATACGTTGGCCTGAGCGTTGACGCGGTATTGGACACCATCCGTCAGAATCTCTGAATACGACAGTTGACCGGTCGTTTTTTTATCAGATAGTGCTTAACTTAAAGCGAATCACCGCTTGGGTTAAGTATCGTGTTAAGCCGATTTTCTTTTGCTGCATTATTGCTGGCGTTGGTGACGGCGACACTCAGCTATCAGTTGCTGAAGCCGTTGGAAGAACGCCGCGCCACTACTGTTGCCGATCAGGTGCTGGAGCAGGTCTACCTGCGTGCGTTGCGTGAGTTTTATGAACTGGCGGCGACCGCACGCGAATCTCTGGTTGCCGATGCACCCTGGCAGGTGCCGGATGCCATTCTGCCCTACAGCAGTGACAGCAGCTTTTCTCATATCTGGCGTATTCAGTTCGACCTGCAGGACATGTCGGCGGTGGTCACTCCCCAGCCTGCGGGTCATCCCCGAGCGTTGCTGGTGTTTCATAAATCTCAGGCGGGTCAGAACGGCCAGCGTCAGGTGCTGCTGGATCTGCACGAATGGCTGGCAGGCCTGAGTGAATATGCCGGTTTCGGGCGCTTGCAGTTACAGCTGGAATATCGCGGTCAGGCGATGTTTGACGATCCTCAGAACGAACACTCCTGGTTTGAACGCCCCGACTTTATGACCCCGGATTTTGTCCTCAAAATTGAGCGCGAGCCGTTGTTGCAACAGCTGCGTTCATCACGGGTGATGTGGCTGGTGTCGCTGGGCGTTGGCCTGCTGGTGTTTGTGCTGTTATCGCTGTTACATCGTGCCCGGCTGGCTCATCAGCAAACCGAGCAGCAGCTGCAGCAGACTTACGATGAGCTGGCCGGAACCACCGAATTTTTGCGCGAACAAATGTTGCGCACCGCCCACAGCCATAAAGAATTACTCAAACGCCATTACGAACTGAAAGACGTGAACAACGATCTGGATCAGGTGCAAAAACGGTTATTGTTATCCGAGCGCCTCGCCAGCCTGGGCGAAATATCGGCTGGCATCGTACATGAGATTAATAACCCGGTGGCGTATATCGGTTCTAACCTGCGTGAGTTGGCACACGACCTGGAAAACCTGCAGGCATTTATCAAACGGCTGGATCAGGCTTCCGACAGCCTGGAAGAAGAATCACCTTTTTATCAACAATTGTTATCTGCTTATCAGCAACTGGATATTCAGCATGTCTGTGAGGATGCACCGGATAAAGTACAGGATTGTATTGCCGGTATTGAACGGGTGAAAAAAATCATCCTCGACATGAAACGTCTCAGCAGTAAAGGCGCAGCGGATAAACGTCTGGCGAACCTGAACGACGATATCGGCAGTGTGATTAACATCGCCAGCAATCGCCTCGGCGACAACATTACCTTAACTACTGAGCTGGCAGAGCTACCGGATATTTTCTGCAACAGCTCGCAGATTGCCCAGGTGGTGACCAATATGATCGTTAATGCCATTCAGGCGCTGGATGATCAGCCCGGGGAAATCCGGCTGCAGGAAACACTGACTGACAGCGATATTCAGCTGACCATCTGTGATGACGGGCCGGGGATGAGTAAAGAGGTGGCAGCCCAGGTATTTGAACCGTTTTTTACCACCAAAAGCTCCAACCAGGGCAGCGGTATGGGGCTGGCGTTGTGTTACAAAATCGTGAATGAACATGGCGGCTGGATCGACCTGCAAACGGCGCCCGGTGAAGGGTGCTGTTTTACCATCCATCTGCCACTGGCGAAGGAACAGGCGGAAGACGACCGGCCAGCCGGAGCACCGCTGGCAAGCAACAACGGAGAGGATGATGTTAAGTAATCAGAATATGCCGCGCAGTGCTGATGAAAACCGGCCACGATTATTAATCGTTGATGATGAAAGTGAGGTACGGCGGGCGTTGCGCCGTTTGTTCCGGCGTAATTACGATGTCCTGGACGCCGCAGGCGGTGCCGAAGCACTGGAGATTCTGCAGGATGAACAATTTGATCTGATTATCAGCGATATGCGGATGCCGGGTATGTCCGGCGCTGAGTTGCTGAAGTCCTGTTATTTGTTATATCCGGATATGGCACGGCTGCTGTTAACCGGTTTTTCCGACCTGGATTCCACCATTCTGGCAGTTAATGAAGGACGTATTCATCGCTACGTCGGCAAGCCCTGGGACAATGATGAACTGAACGCCATCGTGGCTGAAATTATCGACCTGCATCAGCTGAAATCGGCCAATGAGTCGCTGAATGCCCGGGTAGTGGAACAAAACGCCGAGCTGGCGCGGCTGAACCGCGAGCTGGAGCAAAAATACCTGCAAAAGTCCGATCAGGTCGGCGAAGCAGAAAGCAAACTGCGCGAGGCCTATCGCTCGCTGCACCATGAATTTAACAGTATGGTGCATATCCTGACCGGCCTGATCGAAGCCCGTATCGGTGAAGAACCCGGCAGCACGGAAAAATTTGCCCGGCTGGCGAAATCGTTTGCCGAGTTTGCCGGCTTGCAGGGGCAGCAGATTCAGGATGTGTATTTTGCCGCGCTGTTAAAAAACTTCGGTAAGGTCAGTTTGTCCGATGCCGTGATCCGTAAATCACTGACCCAGCTGAACGCCAACGAAAAAAAGGAATACGCTCATTTCAGCGTAAACGGCCAGACCTCGCTGATGTTACTGGAGCCGCTACAAAACGCCTCGAATATCATCCGCTCGCACACCGAGCTGTATAACGGCCGGGGATTTCCCGATCGTCTCGCCGGTGATGCCATTCCGCTGGAGGCGCGCATCCTGCGCATCGCCAGTGATTATGTTGAGCTGCAGCGTGAGCATAACTTTCTCGGAGAAAAACTCAGCGAAGAAAATGCCCGGATTTATCTGCTGAAAATGGCATCGCAGCGTTACGACCGTGAGCTGGTGGATGTCTTTATGGATGTGCTGGAGGATTTCAGTGAAGGGGTTGTTTCTCAGGTGGAGCGTATCACCATTAGGGAGGCCCGGGCGGGTATGGTGCTGGAAGATAATCTCTACAGTCCGTCGGGTACCGTGTTGTTATCTGCGGATACCTGCCTGACAGAACGTCATATCGAAAAGTTGCGGGCGTTACAGCGTCAGTTTGAAGGACATGACATTATGCTGCATATCGCCCGGCAGGATGCCAATCAGGCGTCGTCGTCCTGATGACTGATCAGCGGCCGGTCGTCACTTTGTGGTACATCGCCTTGTGGTAAATAGTGACCCAGCTTGCTGGCTTTGGTTTTCAGGTAGCTGTCGTTGTGAGGGTTACGGCCAACTTCCAGCGGCACACGTTCAACCACATCAACACCGGCATCACTTAATGCTTTGACCTTACGCGGGTTATTGGTCATCAGGCGGATGGCTTTAATTCCCAGCTGGTCCAGCATAGGCTGGCACATAGAATAATTACGCATATCAGCGCCAAAACCGAGCTGTTCGTTGGCTTCTACGGTATCAGCCCCCTGATCCTGCAGGTTATAAGCACGGATTTTATTCAGCAGACCAATACCACGGCCTTCCTGACGCAGATATAACACCACGCCCCGGCCGGCTTCGGCCACTGCGCGCAGGGCTTCTTCCAGCTGATAACCACAATCACAACGCATGGAAAACAGCGCGTCGCCGGTCAGGCATTCGGAATGTGCCCGGGCCAGTACCGGCTCGCCGTCGCTGACATCGCCCATCGTCAGAGCAACGTGTTCCTTGCCCGTGCCGGCTTCTTCGAAGCCATGCATGGTGAACACCCCAAACGGAGTAGGCAGTTTGGAGGATGCGATGAATTGAATACTCAAGGGGCTGACCTCTGATAACCGAAACAGATCATAAAACAGGGCGCGTATTCTAGCAGCGAAGCCCAGTCGTGACTAATTTCGCGTTAGAATTGTTCGTCCCATAGATAAACGATTGCGGGAAGAACGCGTCATGATCTGGTTAGTGATATTGCTGCTACTGCTGTTGTTACTCAGTGCTCCGGGCATCTGGGTGCAGCACGTGTTAAAGAAATACAGCCGTCCAAGGCCGGACTTTCCCGGTAACGGCGCTGAAATGGCGCGTCATCTGCTGGATAAGCTGGCGATTGATAACGTCGGGGTCGAAGTGACAGCGGACGGTGATCATTACGATCCTGAAGCACGCATGGTACGGCTGACGGCGGACAAAATGGAGGGCAAAAGCCTGACGGCTGCAGTGGTGGCCGCCCACGAAGTCGGCCATGCGCTGCAACATCATAATAACGAAGTGTTATTTCACAGCCGTACCTGGCTGGCACATATCGCCTACTGGGCACAAAAAGCAGCGCCGCTGGCGCTGTTGCTGGCACCGCTACTGATCAGTGTTGCGCCGGCTGCGTCACGCTGGGCGTTGCTGGCGGCGCTGTTATCGATGCTGCTGGGCACGCTGATGCACCTGGTAACCCTGCCGGTGGAGTGGGATGCCAGCTTTAATAAAGCATTACCTATGCTGCAGCGGGGCAACTATTTTGCCGCTGACGATATGCAGGCGGCGCGGCAGATTCTGCGCGCGGCGGCGCTGACCTATGTTGCGGGTTCTTTGGCCAGCCTGCTGAACGTCTGGCGCTGGCTGCGTTACCTGAGACGCTGGTGATTGTGGGCAGGGGAGAGGCTGCTGGTTCGGGTGTCATATTTCTGCAACGCAAATGTCATAAATAAGGTGTGTGTCATATTTCTGTAACATTGCTGTCAAATAATGCCCGGCAACAAATGATCAACTACCGATGACCGCGCAGCGGTTCAAGAAGGAAGTCTCTATGAAAAAAGTATTGTTGACCGGTGCGGCGCTGATGGCAGCCGCGATAAGCACCACTGCTCAGGCAGAGCGCGACTATATCAGCATCGTTGGTTCTTCAACGGTTTATCCGTTCTCCACCGTGGTGGCCGAGCGTTTTGGTAAAACCACCAACTTCCGCACCCCTAAGGTGGAATCAACCGGTTCCGGCGGCGGTCTGAAGCTGTTCTGTAGCGGTGTGGGTGAAAACACGCCGGATATCACCAACGCTTCCCGGGCGATTAAATCTTCTGAAATTGAGCTGTGTGCCAAAAACGGCGTTAAAGACGTCGTTGAAGTGATGGTCGGTTACGACGGTATCGTGCTGGCGAACACCACTGCTGCGAAACAGATGGAACTGAGCCGTAAGGACATCTTCCTGGCGCTGGCGAAAAACGTACCGAACCCGGATGGCTCAGAGACTCTGGTGGAAAACCCTTACCAGAACTGGAGCGATGTTAATCCGGCGCTGCCGAACCGCAAAATTGAGGTATTAGGTCCACCACCAACGTCCGGTACCCGTGATGCGTTTGTTGAGCTGGCAATGGAAGGTGGCTGCAAGCAGATCCCTTTCATCAAGGCGATGAAAAAACAGGACAAGAAAAAGTACAAAGCGGTGTGCCACGGTATGCGTGAAGACGGTGGTTACATCGAAGCCGGTGAAAACGACAACCTGATCGTGCAGAAGCTGGTGGCGAACCCGAATGCACTGGGTATCTTCGGCTTCTCCTTCCTGGAAGAGAATGACGACAAAGTGCAGGGTTCTCTGATTGACGGCAAACTGCCGACCTTTGACGCGATTTCTGAAGGTGATTATCCGGTTAGCCGTTCATTGTTCTTCTACGTGAAGAAAGCACACATCGGTGTGATTCCTGGTATCGAAGAATACCTGGCTGAATTTACTTCCGAACGTGCGATGGGTGAAGATGGTTACCTGGCTGATAAAGGCATGATTCCGATGTCTGATGAAGAACGTGCCAGCGTGATAAAAACCGTTAAAAACCTGACACCTCTGGCCGGCAAATAAGCCGCCAGACGGGCTCAGCGATGCTGCAGAGCCGAGGCCAAGCGCCTCGGCTTTTGCACATAAAAAACACTCACACTGAAACGCCATGAGTTCAAACCATGAATTACAGTAGTTTGCTAATTGCAATTGTCATCTTTCTCGGTGGCGCCTATTTATTAGGTCGTAACCGCGCCCGGGCGATTGCAAACCAGGGTGGTAATCTGCATTCCCTGCCAACCCATTATGGTGCCCTGATGGCACTCTGGACCGGTTTGCCTGCCATCCTGTTATTGATTATCTGGAGCCTGTTACAAGGGCCGGTGATTGATCATCTGCTGGTGGCTCAGCTGCCGGACGTAATTCAGCAGGGGTCTGCGATCGATATCCAGCTGGCGCTGAGCAAGGTACATAACCTGGCCAGCGGTGCCGGTATTGCGGCCGTACCTGAGCTGGAGCCGGCGGTGGAGCACCTGCAGGCCCTGCAGGAACGTACTCGCCTGTTAAATGCCGGTGCCGTGCTGACTCTGGCGCTGGTTGGTTTAGGTCTGAGCTGGCGGCGTATTCAGCCGCAGATGCGCGCCCGTACCGAGGTGGAAAAAATTGTCAGCCTGTTACTGCTGTCGAGTTCGGCGGTGGCGGTATTAACCACGGTGGGTATTCTGGCGTCGGTGTTGTATGAAGCCTGGATGTTTTTCCATAAAGTCAGCCCGATTGAGTTTTTATTCGGTACTACCTGGTCTCCGCAGGTGGCGTTACGTGCCGATCAGTCCGGCTCCTCCGGTAGTTTTGGTGCGGTGCCGCTGTTTGCCGGTACCTTATTGATTTCCCTGATTGCGATGGTGATTGCCGTGCCGGTTGGCCTGATGTCGGCCATTTATTTATCCGAATACGCCACCGTGACCGTGCGTAAATACGCCAAACCGGCGCTGGAAGTGCTGGCCGGTATCCCGACTGTGGTGTACGGCTTTTTCGCGGCGTTAACGGTGGCTCCGGCTATCCGTACGCTGGGTGAAAGTGCCGGACTGGCGGTGTCGTCAGAAAGCGCGCTGGCAGCCGGCCTGGTGATGGGGGTGATGATTATTCCGTTTGTGTCTTCCTTGTCGGATGACGTCATCAACGCGGTGCCACAATCCCTGCGTGACGGCAGTTATGGCCTCGGGGCTACCCGCAGCGAAACCGTACGTCAGGTGGTGATTCCGGCGGCGTTACCGGGCATTGTGGGTGCCGTGATGCTGGCAGTGTCGCGCGCCATTGGTGAAACCATGATCGTTGCCATGGCCGCAGGTCTGGCAGCCAACCTGACGGCGAATCCGCTCGACAGCGTAACCACCGTCACGGTTCAGATTGTGACCTTGCTGGTGGGTGACCAGGAGTTTGATTCACCAAAAACACTGGCCGCATTTGCCCTGGGTCTGGTGTTGTTCCTGGTAACGCTGGCACTGAACTATGCCGCCCTGAAAGTCGTACAGAAATATCGAGAGCAATATGACTAATCTGACTCACTCCAGTTTAACCACGCGCGAAAAGGTTGAAAAAAGCATGACTCGCCGCCGTGCGGCAGAAACCCGTTTCCGGGTGTACGGCGTGGCGTCGGTGTTATTTGGCCTGTTGTGCCTGGTGGTGTTATTCGGCGATATTCTGTCGAAGGGGACCTCGGCTTTTCGCCAGACGGTCATTGAACAACGTATTCTGATCGATGCGGATTACCTCGGTATTAACGCCGCGTCGAGCGACGAGGAAATTCGTTTTGCCAACTTTGAGGGGCTGGTTAAACGCCATCTGAAAACCACACTGCAACCCCAGGGGCGTAAACAACGCCGTGCTTTATATGGCCTGGTCAGTGCCGGAGCGTCGTGGCAGATTCAGAATGCGGTACTGGCGGATCGTTCACTGCTTGGTCAGCAGGTCGACTTTACTCTGATTGCCGATGACGCGGTGGATCAGTGGTATAAACACGATCGGCCGAAAGGGTACGATGGCCATTTTTCCGCTGCCGAGCTGGAATGGATGAACGCCTGGGTCGACAGCGGAGTTATGTATACCCGCTTTAATAAGTTGTTTTTTACCAATGGGGATTCGCGTGAGCCGGAACTGGCGGGTATCCGCGGTGCGATTACCGGTACTTTCCTGACCCTGATGGTGACCTTCCTGTTGTCGTTCCCGATTGGTGTGGCGGCGGCTATCTATCTGGAAGAATTTGCGCCGCGTAACCGTTTTACCGAGCTGGTAGAAATCAATATTAATAACCTGGCGGCGGTACCTTCGATTACCTTTGGTTTGCTGGGTCTGGCGATTTTTATCAATATGTTTGGTGTGGCGCGCTCCACTCCGTTAGTGGGTGGTCTGGTATTAACACTGATGACCTTACCGACCATTATTATTTCCGGCCGTGCAGCGATTAAAGCGGTGCCACCCAGCATTCGTGAAGCGGCTTATGGCCTGGGGGCGTCAAAAATGCAGGTGGTATTCCACCATGTGTTGCCACTGGCTCTGCCAGGTATGTTAACCGGTGCCATCATTGGTATGGCTCAGGCGCTGGGGGAAACTGCACCACTGCTGATGATTGGTATGATCGCCTTTGTGGTGGATGTACCTGGCTTTGTTGATGACCCATCCACTGTGTTGCCGGTGCAGATTTTCCTCTGGTCCGACAGCCCGGAACGTGCCTTTACCGAGCGTACCTCGGGCGCCATTATGGTGTTATTAGGCTTCCTGATTATTATGAATACCGCTGCGGTCTGGCTGCGCCGCCGCCTGGAGCGTCGCTGGTAAGGCTTAGCCTTAAGACGCTGGAAAACGAATTAACGAATATCTGGATTTTTAAACATTATGAGCATCATCGAAAATCACCAGACGGACGGCACGCCGTTTTCTGACAACGCCAAATTGCGGGCGCGTGACGTGCAGGTATTTTATGGCGAGAAACAGGCGATTTATAACGTCAGCCTGGATATCGGCGCTAACGAAGTGATTGCCTTAATTGGCCCGTCCGGTTGTGGTAAATCGACTTTTTTGCGCTGTTTAAACCGCATGAATGACACCATTGATATCTGTAATATTCAGGGTGAAATTCTGCTCGACGGCGAAAATATTTACGACCCGAAAGTGGATGTGGTGCCGCTGCGTGCCCGTGTTGGCATGGTTTTCCAGAAGCCCAACCCGTTCCCGAAATCGATTTACGACAATATCGCTTATGGCCCGCGTATTCACGGCCTGGCATCGTCGCGCGTCGATCTGGACGAAATTGTTGAAAAAAGTCTGCAACGTGCCGGTTTGTGGAATGAGGTGAAGGATCGCTTACACTCACCTGGTACCGGGTTATCGGGTGGTCAGCAGCAGCGCTTGTGTATTGCCCGTACCATTGCGGTTGATCCGGAAGTCATTCTGATGGATGAGCCCTGCTCGGCACTGGACCCGATTGCAACGGCTAAAATTGAAGAATTGATTGATGAGCTGCGTGAGAATTACACCATCGCCATCGTGACCCACTCAATGCAGCAGGCAGCCCGGGTATCGCAACGGACAGCGTATTTCCATATGGGCCAGCTGATTGAGGTTAATCCGACCGATCAGGTGTTCACAACGCCGCAGCATTCATTAACAGAAGCCTATATCACCGGTCGTTTCGGATAAGGCCTGCACCTAAAAGGACACCCCCATGGACATGAATTTTAACCAACATATTTCCGGCCAGTTTAATGCTGACCTGGAAGCCATCCGTAACCATATGATGGGCATGGGTGGCCTGGTTGAGCGCCAGGTGGCAAATGCGATCGACGCGATTTGTTCCGGTGATACCAGCTCAGCTGACGATATTATCCGTCGTGAAGACGAAGTGGATAAAATGGAAGTGAATATTGATCAGGAATGCACCCAGATTCTGGTGCGGCGCCAGCCGGCTGCTTCCGATCTGCGTATGGTGCTGGCGGTTTCCCGGGTGGTTCGCGATCTCGAGCGCATCGGTGATGAAGCCTGTAAAATTGCCATTCACGCGTTGGAAGTAGCCGATAAAGGGCGATCCGAAATTTGTCAGCAGGCGATCCGTTATATGGGTCAGGAAGTCACCAAAATGATCTCCGGGGCGCTGGATGCCTTTGCCCGTCATGATGTCGACGGTGCGATTGAAGTGGTGCGTAACGACAAACTGGTGGATAACCAGTACGCCGCGGCATTGCGGGAATTGATGACTTATATGATGGAAGACCCGCGCTCAATTTCTCAGGGGATTAATATCCTGTGGATTCTGCGTGCCATCGAACGGATCGGTGACCACGCCCGTAATATTTCAGAGCAGGTGATTTACCTGGTCAGCGGCGAAGACGTGCGTCATAGCAGCCTGACCGAAATGGAAGAGCAGGCCCAGAAGGACTGACTCTCTGCTGCCTGCCCGCAACGGGCAGGCTGTCATTTTTCGGCCTGACGGCCATTTCCCCGGATACTGCTGATTCATCTGCTAATCTGACATCAGACCTGAGCGGTTTATTGTGAGGGCGGACGTTATGGCGGCGGAACATGGCAGGCCTGAGTGTCATATTACTGTCTTATGATTGTCATTTTTCTGCAATAAAATACCTCGTCGTAACAAAACTGTAATCTTGATGAAATAAATTTGTCATCAGTTCGGTGGCGCCACAACTTCATACTGCGGTGGCTGCCAGATGTATAGATAACTCTGGATTAATACGATGAAAAAGACTGCTTTATTTCTGGCTCTGACCGCTCCGGTACTGGCACACGCTGAAACGATTGAAATTGATATGCCGGATTTCTACGGCAAGCTGAACCTGTCGGTACAGAATGCGAATGAAGATGGCAACAGCTTCAGCGAAGTTAAATCCAATGCTTCCCGTCTGGGGGTAAAGGGTAAAGGTGAGTTAAATCACGGTCTGACGGCAATCTACCAGGTTGAATACGAAACCAACCCGGATGATGGCGACAAGAGTGGTGAAACCTTTACCCAGCGTAATACCTTCGCGGGTCTGCAGGGCGGTTTTGGTGAAGTGATTGTGGGTATGTTTGATACACCACTGAAAAAGCTGCAGAAAAAAGTCGATCTGTTTAACGACCTGGAAGGTGATATTAAAAACGTTATCACCGAAAGTGATAACCGTAAAGAAAACAGCGTTCAGTACACCTCGCCTAAGTTTGCGGGCCTGCAGCTGAAGGTGGATCAGATTGCTTCTGAAGATGAAACCAGCACCCGTAAGGATGGCACCTCAGCCAGCCTGACGTACAGCCGTGACAACTACTACGTTGGCGTGGCATATGACACCAAAGTGGAATATAACAAGACTGACGTGTTGCGAGCGGTTACTCAGCTGAATCTGGGTGATGCACAGCTGGGTGTTTTATGGGAAAAGCAGGACAACGACGGCGACAAGACTGAAGGCTGGCTGGCATCAGCCGCTTACAAGCTGGGTGCGGTAAAACTGAAAGCCCAGCATGGTGAGTCCGAAATTAACAATGATGGAGGTGCCCGTACCACGTCAGTGGGTGCCGACTATAAGTTAGGCAAAGGTGCTAAAACTTATGTGTATTACACCGCGAATAACTTCAGAGCAGCCGACAACAGCGAATACGCCGGTGTTGGTATTGAATATAAGTTCTGATCACTGATCAGAAGCTGGTAAAAAATCCGTTGTGGCAACACAACGGATTTTTTTATGCGCCTGAGAAACTACAGCTTCGGATTCAGTTCCAGCCCCGGGGAATAAAAATAATAACAACCACGGCCGGCAGCTTTGGCAGAATACATAGCGACGTCCGCCGCTTTATTCAGTTTGCTGATACTGTTGCCATGCTCCGGAAAAATGGCGATACCGATACTGACGCCGATATGAATTTCATTGCCGTCAATTTTCAGCGGTTGGGAAATAACATCAATAATTTTGTCACAGATCTGGCCAATGTCTTTGCGCTGGCTGTTGGCATTCAGGTTGCTGAGAATAATGGTGAACTCATCACCGCCTAAACGGCTGACGGTATCGGATTCCCGCACACAACCTAATAATAAATCCGCTACCCGGATCAATAACTTATCGCCGGTTTCATGACCAAGTGTGTCATTGACGTATTTAAACTTATCCAGATCGAGAAATAGTACCGCGGCACTGCAGCCCTGACGTTTGGCCTGGAATAATGTCTGCTCCAGCCGGTCATGGTACAAGGCGCGATTGGGCAATTGGGTCAGCTGATCAAAGTAGGCCATATTTTCCAGCTTTTCTTCGGTGCGCAGCTGCTCAGTAATATCTTTAGCCACGGCCAGAAAACCGGTTAAAGCACCGTCTTTATCCCGGATCGGGCTGACCGATAAGCGCACCGGCAGGCGGCTGCCATCTTTGCGTAAATAACTCCAGTTATGTTCGTCCACCGAGTCATGACGGGCTTTGGCGGCCAGTGCTTCAAAGCCAATCGGCACCACCTCGCCCAGTTGCTCACTCAGGTAACGGGCGCGCTCTTCGATCTCCAGCGGATCATGAAACAGGCATAACGACTGGCGGCCAATCAGCTCCCGGGCGCTGTAACCCAGCATGGTTTCTGCCATCGGATTCAGCGTCTGAATCATGCCTTTGGTATCCGCGGTAATCATACTGTAGTTGGCACTTTCGATGACCGCCTGGGTCAGTTGCTGGTTGTAAATCAGTGCCTGTTCATCCTCGCTGAAGCGACTCAGCAGCTGATCAATTTTATTACCGATTTCGGCTATTTCATCCGCACCACCGGGGTTGATCCGCTGGTTTCGTGCGCCCTGTTGCCATTGGCGTAATATTTCGTGAATTTTAACCAGCCGCCGGCTGATCAGCAGATCCAGCGTGGCGATTAATAGCAACATGCCAACCGCAATCGACAGCGTGATATAAATGGTCTGGCGGAATAAGTCGCCAATGGCTTCATCCAGGAGAATCTTCAGGTCTACCTGGTACAGGATAAAACCACAGGACTGGCCGCGCAGACCGAGGCCGAATTCCCGGGTACAGACATTGATCATACCGGTGATCAGCCGGTTATCTGCATCGGTCCAGTTATGGCTGGTGTATTGTTCCAGAGTGTTCTGGATGGCTTTACGGTAGTGCACCAGGCTGCTTTGTCCCCAGTGCCGGCCCAGATCCTGCGGCGTGGTGGATGCCGTAATCTGGCCCTGAGTGTCGGTAATGACCAGCGCCTTAAGGTCAGGTTCGGATAACTTACCGGCATGGATCTGGCGTAATAAGCTGATGCTGTTATTTTCCAGCGCGTATTCCACCAGACCCTGCAATTTGTTCAGCTCCATATTGATGTGGTGTTTTGCCTGACTGACGATACGTTGCTCGGTTTGTGCACGCACCGTCAGGTAGCCGGTGATGGTCACCAGCACACAAAAGATCATAATAATCAGCGGTACAAAAAATCGCAGCGGCAGATAGTAAGTCATGGCTCTACGAATTCGACACTTAACAGGTTGGTGACAGAAACATCCTGATGCAGCAGTTGATTGCCTTTCATGGTTTCCGCCAGACGCTGTAATGAAATTTCCAGCAGCGCCGGGCTACCGGTCATCAGCTTGAGCGTTTTTTTCCGGTCGGGAAATTCCAGTCCCCGCAAGCTGCGGCCGACATCCTGCGGTGAAATTTTCTGCCGTTCTGCGATATAGCGCTGGCTGTTTTCCGGGTGCTTTTTCATATGCTCCAGCGCCCGGAACCAGCCGTCGGTCAGTTGTTGCAGCTCATCGCGGCGTTGGTCCAGTAACTCGGTATGGACAACCAGTACATCGACAATCTCCCCGGGAATCTCACGGGAGTTAAATATCTCCCGGGCGCCGTTAGCCAATAACTGACTGCGTACCGGTTCGTAGGTGACCACGGCGTCGACTTCCTGTTTCAGATAAGCTTCCAGCTGTTCGTTATTTTCTTTATTGACCGGGCGGATGTCCTGTAGCTGCAACTGGCCGATATCCAGCGCCCGGGTTAATACATAAGCGCCCACTGCTGTGGACTCAACGGCAACCCGCTTGCCTTTTAAATCAGTTAAACGGTTTATCGGCGGGCGGGCTAGCAGGGCGTCAGATCCGTTTGAAATATCACAGATCAGGAACACGGTAACCGGCAGTTTTTTTTCACGCAGCTGAATCACCTCATCCAGAGTCAGCGCTGCTACTTCCAGTGCCTTGTTGCGGAATGAGCGCATCACCTCGCTGCTGGAGGGGTAATTAATAATACGGATATCGCGGTTATAAAAGCCATTATGTTGGGCTAAATATAAGGGCTCATAACCGCTCCACATGGTGGTTCCGACCTTTAGTGGACTGGCATTAACGGCCCAGCTCAGGCAGCACAACAGCAGGCAGAGTACAGATTTCATGGTTGTCACAACAGTTGATTATTATGCTGCAAGTGTAGTTCAGAATCTGTTGTTCTACCTGATTCACGCTGGCCGGTATGCGTCAGATCAAGCCGGCACTTCAGTGCGCCAGCTTTAATACCACCACACCACTGATGATCAGCAGGATGCCGAGATAACGGCTGAGACTGGATGGGTCGCCATAAAACCATACTCCAACCAGAAAGGTGCCTGCGGCGCCAATACCGGTCCAGATTGCATAAGAGGTTCCCAGCGGGATGTTTTTCTGAGCCAGCCACAATAACGCGCCGCTGATGGTCATACACACCAGTGCGATAAGAATGCCGCTGATGCGGGAGTGTTCCTGCTGTGCCATCTTCAGACCCAGCGGCCAGCCAATTTCAAACAGACCGGCGAGTATCAGGTAAATCCAGGCCATGGTTTTAACTCGTAGTGTTTAACTGCTGTATATTATCAGATCTGTTGTACCAGACGGTGTCCGGCACTGGAATAGTGCGTTGACCGCGCTGCACAAATCCTTCGTTAATACGTGACCGGCAACCGGCTTTTTGCTACGGTGATTTTCCTTATTTAAATCCGGCAGGAGGATACTCTGATGATTGTAGTAAACACCTTCCGGGCGCTGGCTCAGACTCAGATCTGAAACCCCGTCGCCCGGTTCTTCTGAACCGGGGCTCAATACAGCCCCTGATTTTTAGATTAATGACGTTAACTCGTCAGGGGTTTCTATGTCCTCACGTTATGATTTGCGCCAGTTAGGCTGGCAGCCATTTTTCAGCAACAATATTACGCCAGAACTTCGCTGAAGTTCTGGCGTTTTAATGGATGGCGGATATCAATCGCCAGCAGTTGTTCACCGCCAATATCGTGTAACCATTGTTCCAGTGGTATTTTCTGTTGGTCGTCGAGCTGTTGCCAGACCCGGGTGCAGCGCTGCAATTTCCACTGCACAAAACTAAATTGCTGCCGTTGCCCCTTGACGCCGCCAATGCTGAAGTCGCCTTCACCAACAATACGAGAAACCCGCTGGCTGTCAGGTTTATTTGCAACATACTGATTAATATTATCCACTACCGTGGCAATAAAAGGCATCTGTTCGGAGAAAATCAGTTCCAGAATGGGTAGCAGAGTATTGGGAATTTCATCATCGGGTAAAAAACGATATTGCGGATTATTTGCCGGGTTTGCTTCCTGGCCATCTGCCAATAACAGGCGATTTATCCAATCGCGTAGTGCCGGGGTGTTATCGAACAGGTGTTGTGAACCCTGATCGCGATAAAGGTGGGCATACAGCTGGCCAAAAAAAGAAAAGTCGCCAATACAGGGGCGATTGCCTAAAAAATATTTATTCTGGGTAAAATGATCTTCCAGTAATGCCAGCAGTTGTTTGCAATATTTCTGTACTCCCTGCTGTGTTTTATCGTTAATACCAAAACGGGGTAGATAGCCCATCATAGTGCGCCGGATTGAATTGGCCATCAGATTACGGATAAAAACCGGCATGCCCGGTAACGCATAACGACCGAACTCGGCAATAATAAAATCCCGGTTTTGTGGTACTTTCCAGCGATACCAGAGTGACGCCATAACCAGCCATTCATCGGCATGTAATTCTAATAAATGGGCGACTAACTGTTGTTTCGGTGTTTGTGGCTCGATGCTGTGTTCCGGATAGGCTTGTTCAAAATAGTCGATTATCTCGCTTGAGTCCTGCAACCAGTCGCCGCCGGCTGTTTCAACCGTAGGCATAATGGCTTTACCCACTTGTTGCTGAATAGTACGCATCAGGCGCCAGACACCGGGAGTCTGCTGTTGATGAGGAATTCCTTTATAACGCAGATAAGCCAGTGTTTTCTGAGAAAAAGGCGACACGACCCAGCCATTAAGACGATAAGGCTGACAGCCGGGCTGAGAGTCGGAGCTGTTGATATCCATAACCAATATTCCTGAAAGTACGGGTCTTTTTATAACAGCAGATGACGAGAAAAAACAGGGCATTAATGACCATATTGGTTGTATGTGTTTAAGCAGAAAGTCTGATTAATATCACATTCATCAATTATCGTTTTATCATGGCTGACCAGAATAAAGGCCCCCGGATAATGACGCAAAGCAGCCGCTAATTGTTGTCTGGAGAACAGGTCCAGATGATTATCCGGCTCGTCCAGTAACAGCAGGGGTGAGTGGGGTTGTTGAGCCGCAATTAACATCGCCAGTTTTACTTTTTCACCACCACTGAGTTGCATAACCGCTGTTTGTGCCTGATGTCCGGTTAAGCCTATAGTCGCTAATAATGTGTGTCCTGTGGTTGGTGACAGCTGCGGGCAATAGTGTTGCAATAACTGTAATGCCGGTAATGGCGAAGCGAACATGTGCAGTTGCTGATCGAGGTAATAGACCGGGCTGTTGCAGCGCAGCTCACCACTGGCCAGTGATTGTCGGCCGGCAATAATACGCAACAGTGTGGATTTACCACTGCCATTGTCACCCTGAAGTAATAACCTGCTGTGCTGCTTCAGCGTCAGGTTAATCGTTTGCGTTGCTGCCGGGGCCAGCTGGCCATCGGTGATGATTAATTGCAGGCCCGCCCGGTTGCCATTTGCGGGCAGCAATACCGGCGACCCCTTAACGGTCTGAGTGTGCGTTGCTGCTTGTTGTTGCTGTAAATGATGTTGCTGCAGCAGCAGGCGTTGCTGCTGTGCCTGTTGCTGTTTACGTCGGTGTTGACCGGCGTTTTCGGCACGGTTTTTTTTGCCATCCAGCAGCACTTTCGGCTGACTGCCACAGCGGCGTAACTGATTACCTGCGGCAGCCCGTTGTTGCGCTTTTTCACGATTTTTCTGGCGCTGGATTGCCAGCTGATGTTGTTGTTTACGGTTATCTTCCAGCTGACGTTGTAACGCCTGTTGCTGCTGATGCTGCTGCTCTGAGAATGACTCATAGCTGCCACGGAAGCGAGTTAAGCCACGGCGGTTGAGTTGCCAGAACTCCTGCGCTAGACCTAACAGCGCAACATCATGGCTGATCAGCAGGATATGGCCGTGGTAGCTCAGAATTTGTTGCTGGAGCCACTGACGCCCGGGGTAGTCGAGATGATTTGAGGGCTCATCAAGAATTAATAATCCGGCCCGGCGATCAAAGCTGCGCCATAAACCAAGCCTGGCCAGCTGGCCACCACTCAGTTGTGCACAGGGGAAATACGGATCCTGTGGCAGGCCCAGTAATTTCAGTTGTTGTTGCAGCTGTTGACGTAGCTGCCAGCGGTCTTGCAGTTGCTCAAACCAATAGGTGTCACAGCTGCCGGCTTCTATGTGTTCCAGTGCCTGTAACTGCGTTGCCAGCCCGAGGTATTCCGCCAGTGTTTGCTGGTAGTCGCGCTGGCTTGGTAATTGCCGGAATAATTCAACCTGAGTCTGAATGTTAAGCTGGCCACTGCCGGGCAGGCGCAGGCCTGCCAGCAGCTCGGCTAATACCGATTTGCCGGCACCGTTGCGACCAACCAGGGCTGTGCGTGGTTGTTGCAGAGAGAAAGTTAATTGTTCAAATAACCAGTCACCGTCGTCAAAACGGTAACCCAGTTGGCTGGCTTGCAGACAAGGCATAAGCGCGCTCCTGTGTGACAGGGGCAGGGGCGTGCGATTTAATGCCAGCGACATTATGCTGTTTGATAAACGCAGAGCAGAGCAACGCCCACTAACCCTGTTAGTCCGGTGGAAAGAAAAAATCGGCTAACAGGAGTCAGTTGTTCATGATGGCGTAAGCTCCGGAAGACTAAGGAATAACAATCGAATGAGGAATAAGGTCAGTATACTCCCTGGCTGACAGGCTGCCAACGACTGTCAGGCAAACGGATTAAGCAGTAGCTGATCCAGCCATTGCTGTTGTTGCTGGAGCTGTTGCCATTGCTGTAGCGGAGTGTGTGTTACGCTATCAGGCAGTTCGTCTGCACTGATAAATTCACTTTCTTCTTTCTCGGTGTTAACCAGAGTGTCGAAATTAAAATCTTCAACCGTCTCACGCTGAGACTGCTGTTTTTCGACCATAGCGCTGAGCAGCTCACCTTGTTTGCTTTCAGTATAAATAATATTGCTCGATTTAATATCGAAGCTGGTGCGGCGAAAATTGAGGCCATCTTTGTCAGGCTGTTCGGTATAACTGCCGCTCAGTTCAAAACTTTGTTTTTGCTGAATGGATACCTTGCCGTTGTCCTGCCGCTTTTGTGTTTTCAGTGACAGGCTCAGATCAAAGCCACGTTCCTGTAATGAAATAACGTCTGTGGGGAGTTGGTCTTTACGGCTGGAAAAACGGAAATCAAAGTCTGGTAATGGAACAAATAAGTGATTCTGCTTCAGCCCATCGCTGTTAAATGTATTATCTTGCTGTTGCTGTTGCTGTTGCTGTTGCTGTTGCGCCAGATTCAATTCTGCCTGGCTGAACTCGAAACCAGCCGCCAATACATCTTTCATCATGTTTTGCTGCATATCATCGGCTTTGGCTTTTTTAGCACTGCGATCCAATAAATCCAGATAATGTTCGATCGCCTGCTGTTTGCCTGGCTGTTGATAACTGAGTGGATTGGTTTTATCCAGTTTGAACTCCGCTTTATTGCCGTCAAAGCGGAAGCGGATGTCACGGCTATCTTCGCTGTTATGATATTCCAGCTTTAAATCTGCCTGGCCGCCACCATTGCCGGTAACCGACAGCTTGCTGATGCTGTCGAACTGCGACAGATTAAGATCCTTTAATGACGGTTTTCCCTGATTAAAATAACCGCCAGCAAATGCCTCCAGCTGTTCGGAAAATTTCTGCAGCTGTTGCTGTTCATCGTCGGTGAGTTCACCTTCGATATTAAAACGGACTTCGGTGCGGTTAAAACTGGCAAATTGGCCGGCTTTACTGAGAGTCATCTCATCCGACTGAAACAGCACGGTATCCGGATTTTTACCAACGCCGGAAAAGCTCTGCAGCTGAAAGGAGACTTTGGCGCCGGAACGGGTGGTAAGGCTGAGGTCAAAGTTTTGCGTACGGCGTTCTTCTGATATCGAAAACTCACTGAAATCGACCGGCTGATTCGCGCGGGTTTTGTCAGTGTAATACTGGTAACGACGCATCTCCTGATGGTACGGGGTTTCGCCGTCGCGCAGCAGTTCGCCAAACCGCTCACCGGCACCGTTAAAGCGATTTGTTCCTCTCAGGCTGAAACTGAAGTCATCCAGCTGTTGCTGTAAACGTTCGCTGGTGCGGGTCTGGTGTTCGCTGTTACTGATGGAAGAAGCACGAATAATAACCGGCGGTTCGAATACGACTCTCGGAGGAGGGTTGTTTACCTGGCCCAACTGCACGCTAACGCCTTCTGCCGGGGTAAGCGGCTGACTGGTGATTACCTGCTGTATCTTAGCTGTGGCATCGGTATTACCGGGGGGCGGTGAAACAGGAGCAGAAACCAGAGGAGGCAGTTTCATAAGGATCATCCATTGAAGCCATGTGTTGCGGTTATCGGCTGGGTTCAGGATATCTTTATTATTTTATTAGTAACGTCGGCGTTGCGGTTAAGACGACAACTTCCCCGGTGTAACCCGGGCGATGGCTTTAAATTCCCGGGTCATATGTGCCTGATCGCTGAAACCACTGCTCAGCGCGATATCCGCCAGTGAGCGGCCGGGCTCGGCTTTAATTGCAGCGATGGCCTGACGGATACGGATGATGCGCTGATAATTTTTCGCCGTCATGCCCAGCCGGGTTTTAAATAAACGCTCCAGTTGTCGCTGGCTGAGCGCAATATGGTTCTGCAGTTCCGTTAACAGGCTGTCGTTATTAATCAGCAGTAATAGCTGTTCGACCGAATCTTCCGGCTGGCTTAACAAACAGTGTTGGTTAGCCCAGTGATACAGATGGTCAATACGTTGCTGGTTGTTGCTGCCGTGTTGCAATGCCGTATGCAGTGAATACAGCGACCATTGCTGATCATCTTTTTCATCCAGACGGGTCAGCTGGTGATAATGGCGAGCCAATAACCGGTAGCCCATCGCAGGCTGAAAACGTATGCCGGCGAGCACGGCCCCCGGGCGCATCAATAACCTGTCAGCGCGGGTATTAACCGGCAGCATGATCACGCCATGAGGTAAGCGGATACCATCGACCTGTGCATCGCCGTCGAGCATAAACACGATGCCACTGCCACCATCAGCAAACAGAGTTTTTTCGATACTCTGATGATGATTCTGGCTGGCGCTGAGTGATACCGACCAGATGCCCTGCACCATATCGGCCAGCTGTCCCGATGGGTGGGACAGCTGTAAATCAAACGCAGAATATTCGCTGTTATGCGGTTTTATAATGGCTTACCTATTTTCTGAATCTGCCCACTTCGGGTTTAAAGGTTTTGGCGATGCGGTTCCAGCTGTTGATGGCATTAATGGCGATGGTTAAGTCAACCAGAGCCTGCTCGCCCAGCGCTGTCACCGCGCTGTGGTAGCACTCGTCATCAACCGCCAGGCCAGCGGTCTGGTGTTCGGCCCATGCCAGCGCGGCACGTTCGCTATCGGAATACATTGGCATATCACGCCAGGCATTTAAAGCAACAATCCGTTCTGCCGTTTCACCCTGTTGCAGGGCATCGTGAGTGTGCATATCGATACAAAAAGCACATTGATTGATTTGCGATACCCGGATTTTTATCAGTTCCCAGAGT
Source organism: Bacterioplanoides pacificum (assembly GCF_042648445.1). Lineage (NCBI taxonomy): Bacteria > Pseudomonadati > Pseudomonadota > Gammaproteobacteria > Oceanospirillales > Oceanospirillaceae > Bacterioplanoides > Bacterioplanoides pacificum. Next base: position 10,246 of record NZ_JBHRYB010000011.1, on the reverse strand, counting down.
GGGGTGCCGAGGCTGGTTGGCTGATCGAATTGAGTACGCAGATAGTTTTCCAGTTGCATCAGGATGTTCATGGCATCAGCGCCAAGGGCGAAGTAGTTTGCACGGGTTGTCATCATGTATATCCTCGTTTTTTGACGTTGGGTATACAGTATGTGAGGTTAAAAACCGGGTATTGAATATTTTCGACAAGAAAAGCTGATCATAGCATTTTCCATGAAGCCCTCCTGTTAATACAGGAGGGCGGGCAGTTACTCCGTTAGTATCAGTGCAGCCCGGATTTACTGAGCCTTACGTGGCAGCTCATCCGACTGATACATGGATATCTGATGATTGTCCGGGTCGGCAATTTCGGCAGACCATCCACCGGGTGCATGGCTCACCGGTGTCACAATGGTGACGCCTTTTTCCGCCAGCGCGTTCACCGTATCATCAATACCTCCTTCAGGAAGATCAAAAACGATGATAGGGGAGTTGCCAGGCCGTGATTCCTGCTGGAAAAACAGCAGCTCAATATCATTGCCTGTTTTTGCTAACAGCCAGTCGTTGCCACTGCCGTCATCTTCCATCCTCTGAACATCCAGCCCAAGCGCATCGCGGTAGAAAGCCTCAGTCTTATCCACATCGCTGACGTAGTAGCAAATAGCGCCGATTTTACTGTTATTAAACATTCCTTAGTTCCTCTTTGTTGGTTGGTACTCCCTTACGTTGCCGTGAGAGGTCGTTTTGTGAGCTTACAACAAAAAGATGTCCATTCGGGTCGTGACTGGCCAATATCGCACTTGTCTGTATTAAATCGCTGGAACGAGCCATCTGAAGCAAAGCTTGCCGTATTTGTCCGAAAGCCAGCTCTCCTTTTAAGTTCGACAGACCGGTAACGTGTTTACCATCGAACTGACGCCAGTGGCGCTTAATCTGGGTAATGCGCTGTCGTAAGGCTGTGTCTGATAGGCGTAATAGCCAGGCAATCTCTGCCCTGGTGTGTCCTGCTAACGCCAGAAGGGCAGTACTACGAAGGCTGGGTGGCAGAGTCTGAATAAACTCCGGTGCTGGCTCTTCGTTGTCGGCTTGTGACTGCTCTGTCGATTCTTCGGGGAGAGTGAGGGTGGAAGAAGCTTCACGCTTTTGTCGCCGTACGGCTGAACGTGCATCAAATGCAGCGCGCTTTCTTAAAGCGCCGAATAACCAGCGGCGGTTGTCACCACAGGACAGATCGGTACGGCCGGCCTCAACCGCTGCGAGCAGTATGGCCTGCAGCAGGTCTTCTGCTTCATCGATATGGCGCGCGACCTTGCGTGCGTAGAGGAGCAGTTCCGTATAGGACGGGTTTTGATTCTGTCTCATAAAGGCTTTATGTACAAAAGTTGCAAAGGTGATTCAATACAGAAGATACGAATTACTTATGCGGGTGTCTATGTTCCTATCGCATGGTATCGATTTCTTTCGGCGCCAGCCCCAGATCGTCTAAGCGCATTAATCTTGCGGTTTTTCGGGTGTTCGTGATTGCCAGCCATGAATGGTTTTTGTACAGGGGGATTGGACACCTCGTCAGTTTGACTTTGGTGTCCGTTAAAGCGGGGGAATATCATTTTACTAAGGAGTTAATGCTTTGGCTTTAATAATGCGTAGCTGTTTTTGTAAATCCTTTTTGCTGGTGCCTTTGGGCACCTTTATTGTGGTTGGCTGGCTTTGCCATTCACATAGCAAACAATAACCCAAAGCTTGCCAGCCCGATACGCGCTTATCCACCGCCAGCCATTTTTTTCCTGCTGGGGTGGCAAGCTGCGCTTTAAAGCTGCCCGCATCGGTTGTTATTAGCACTTGCACGGTGTTTTCAAAATCGGGGTCAAAATTTTTACTAGAGGTTATTTCAAGCACCGCGGCTGCGCGGTGTTTTTTATCAAAGCGCTTGGCTACCTCTCGCTGTATGGCTTTTGCCCTTTGTTGCAGGGTAGGCACAAACATTGTTATCTCTGATTTTTGGCTTAACGATTTTATTAAGGCTAGGCTGGCTTTGACATCGCCGTAAGCGCTTGGCTGGTAAAGGCTTTGTATTTGTTTAAAGATTTCTTGGCTGATGGGTTTTACCTCAGCGATATAATCGTATATTTTTTTTGGTTTTTCTTCACCTAATAAATAACGGTGTTTTACTCGCCCGCCTGGAGCAATTAAAAATACTTTTTGGTATTGCCTGTCGTTATAATACGGTTTTGCTACATAACGATGGTGCCAGTCAGCACAAAATAAAAACCCTTTGCGGGCACAGTACTCTTCTTTTTCGATTTTCTTTTCGGCCCCGCGCCAAGCGCTTTGGTAGCGTACCAGGTAAGGCGTTGCTGCGGTATTGGTTAATGCAAAAATACGGTCATAGCCTTTTATCGAAATATTGTAACCACCGTTGCTAGCTTGCTTGCGTTTTGAGGTTAGCTTATTTACGTACTCACCATTAACAGTGTAGCTTTGATCTTCTGTGGCGTAATAACTGTTGGTAGCTTCAGGCAAATAGCGCTTGCCTTGCACGTAGTCATCCACCGAGGTTTTCAGTGTTATTTTGGGGTTTATCGGGTTTTCTGTCAAATGATGCTGGGCCCGTTTGTGCAGAGTTTGGGTGCTTAAATAGTTAGGAAAACGCGCTGAAAACTGTTGCCAGGCATTGATTGTTTTTGGAGTTACTTGGGAACTTTTAACCGCTTGTCGTAAGGCCTTTTCATTCTCGGCTTGGGTTTCAAGCTGAACCCAATATTGCTTTGCCTGTTGCAGCAAGTTTTTGGTGTTAATGCGCCAAATACCTTCTTCACGGGCCGAAAGCCAAATGTTTTGCTGGTCAATTTTTAAAAAGCGTTTTTGGCTATCGTCATGCAACTTTATCGTTGGTTTGCCTTTGGCTCTTAATTCAAAACTACCAGGTTTAGCCCACGCTTCAATGCCTTTGTCTAGCTTCAAGGTCTCAGGCAACTGTTGCCAGTTTTTAATATTGTGGACGGTGACTTTATTTTTTTTATTGGCAAAACGCTTATGCCCATCATCGTATCTTTTTCCGCTGCTTAACACATTCAAGGTCTTTAAGCTTATTTGCTGCCAAGAATTGCTTGAACGCCCTTTAAAAATAAACATGCTGTTATCTTGGCGCCAAACACTGCGACTTCGGGTTTTAAAGGTTTTTACCAGCTCTCCTGTCTGGTAGTTATATACCTCTAGCTTTTCGCGATTTACTGACCTTACATACCATTTTCCTGCAATAAATGCAGGATTGTCGCTAAGGGTGTAGGGCAGCTTGGCAATTCGTTTCTCAGTTTGAGTGTTATACACTTCTAGCCCACCAGAACATGGGCGGTAAAGTGACGACTTACACATCACCAAAAAAGGCGGTTCAAACTGCACAAAATCATGGGCTTGGCTGTTGATATAACTTATTGGATTGGCCACATCAGCTAAAGTTAGTGTGGGTGTTTGCAGACGCTTGGAAATTTCATCCAACTGGCTTTGTTCAACCAATTGGGTAAAGCTTTCTGAGGTTGTTTTGGGCGCACTGGCAAAAGCCATAAATGATAGGAATACAGTGAAAAAAATTGTTAATCGTGCCATGCTTTTTCCTTGTAGAATTAAACTCTAATAAACGCCTGGGTTTATTATTTCTAGTATGTCGATTTCACGCACAAATTATAAGTTTTTATTAAGCTAATGCAATTTTAATTTTTTGAGCAATTTTCTTTGTAACTAAAGAACAACTGTGACCACCAATTTTGATTAACGATTCAAAAAAAACGGCAAGGCTGTCCAAGCCCGTAGGCCTGTGCTGCTTTGACTTGTTAACGCTGGCGGAGTTTACATTGAAATGCTGCGTTGTACTTCTGCGAGTCGTGCAGCGCTATTAGATATTCGTTAGCGCTTAGAGGAACTACATCTTTCCCCTTAGCCCAGTATTTTTCGAAACCGCCAAGATTTTGTACAATAACTTTGACTACCTGAGGTTCGAACGATAGAGATAAATCCTTATAGCTCAAGGAAACTAACCGACTAGATAAGCTCTCTATTGAACTACGAAACACTAAAGCCAAAAATGCAACTAGCAGCGGCCAAATTACTTCTGATAACCAATCCATAGTGTTGTCTATTTCTGTGTGATCCTACCCACGAAAAGTAGACACCATTTCAGGCACACTTCTCGTGATATTCCTGTTCATACTCTGCTGGACTTTTATAGCCTATCGCAGAGTGCCTTCGTACTCGGTTATAAAACAATTCGATGTATTCAAATACGAGCGAGTACGCTTCCTGCTTTGTCGTCGGTTGATCTGCGTAAACGGATTCAACTTTGAGCCTTGAGAAGAATGATTCCATGGCTGCGTTATCCCAGCAGTTTCCCTTTCTGCTCATACTAGGGCGTATACCTTTGCTGAGCAACCGGTGCTGATATTCGCCTGATCGATCTTGCACCCCATGATCAGAATGCAGTATCAGACCAGGCTTCACCTGCCGTGAGTCATACGCCATCTGGAAGGCGTCTATGATCAGCTGATTTGTCATGGTGGAGTCCAGTGACCAACCGATGATCCTTCTCGAATACAGATCCATCACAACGGCCAGATATGCAAAGCCCTTATCCAGTGGGATATACGTAATATCCGATACCCATTTTTCGTCAGGTCGTTCCGCAGTGAAGTCTCTGCGCAAGAGGTTATCACTAACATGGTTCCTGGCCTGAATGTTCGGGAAAAACTTGTATCCTTTGCCGTTACGAGCTTTGAGGCTGCTCTGGGCCATCAATTTAGCCACATAGTTCACACTGCATGGGATACCCGACTCATTCAGCTCAACAGCCAGCCTCGGCGCTCCGTAGCGGTGTTTGAACCGCTCAAAGGTCGTAGCGATGACCTTCTCAAGATGTTGTTGCCTCTTCTCGCTCTCAGACGTTCCACGGCTCAACCATTTGTAGTACCCAGCACGGCTAACACCAAGCCAGCGGCACATCTTAAAAATGGAGTACTCTCCAGCTAAAGAGCGGATATAGGCGTACCTCACCACTTTTCTTTGCTGAAGTGCGCTGTGGCCTTTTTTAGGAATTCGTTCTCTTCTTTGAGATCGGAGATCTGACGCTTGAGCTTACGGATCTCTTCACTTTCTTCCTGGGAATAATCGACGCCATTTACTGTATTGAACTGCTTATCAGACAGCCTTTTGCACTGACGACGCCAATTATAAATCTGACCCGGATGAATACCGAGTTCGCGAGCAACCTCTACAGCACTGGCTCCGGGAAGATCAGATCGACGGACTGCTTCACGACGGAAATCTTCGGTGTAGTGGTTGTATTTATTCTTCGTTTTCTTAGTCATGTAAAGACCCTCATTAGGTAGTAGTGAGGGTCTACTTTTCATGGGTAACTCGGAGGCATAACGCCCGCCTCAACTTCCGGAGGCTACTGGCGCCTTTTGTGCAGCCTTTTGCACAAAAGGTGACAGTGGCCGGAGGTCAGCTTGCAGGCGCTTGTTCAGTACTTTAACTTCTGCCATTACTATCTATTGCACGCTTAACAGTTAAGAAGGTCTGGTTGCCATCTTCAATTAAAGTATCAAAGTCAAAATAGCTAGGCTTACTACCCATATCAATCCATGCTTTCTTTAAATACTCTTTAAACTTGATTGCTCTTCTATATCGAGAATCGATAGCTAGAGAATTCAAGTCGTGCATCAGTTCTTCTCGTTTATCTTTATCCAGTATTGGTGTGTCAAAAACCATTGCATCTAAATAAGAGAAAACTGAAAGCCATCTTTTTAGGTGATAAGCTCCTACGCTCGTAATTCGGAATGAACTTGGCATTTCGCCAATAAGAGTGCCATTAATATCCTCTTCAAATGTAACTCTTTGGGATGTTTCAATGAGTTTTTTATTAGTACACCTCCTCAAAGAGTGTGTTATTTGGTCAACTGTAAATCCTAAGCTTTGCATCTGCTCAAACAGGTTACTCGTCTGGCAGAATCCATCATTATCAAGATGCTCGCCCACTCTATCTAGTAGTGCCAATATAATTGGCTTTAAAAAGTGCTCTTTTGAATCAGCGGAAGAAATATCATAGATATTCATCGCAATTGAGGTGTCGGGATTATAATGGGAATAATCACCTAGCAGCGCAGACTTCGTGAATTCATGAAGTGGAATTCTATATCGTCCTTCCTCATTCATAATCCTAATGATTTTCTCCGCGTCCACATTTGGGCTTCCAATAAACCCTGTAACGAATTCGACTGCAGCCCGTATGTTCCCACCAGTAATATTTGATAGAAACTCATAGAGCTCCGAATTTTCGGACAAAGATGTTATAAGTGCCTTCAAAAACTGAGCTAAATTACCTGCATTTACTCTTACATAATTAATGGCCTCAATAGGAACATTGCCTTCTGCCATGCTGAGAGCAAAAAGTAGACGTTTCTTAATGACTGTGTCAATTCTTGGTGGAGATATTGTAAAGATTTTATGAGGGTATGCTGCTAACGCGCCCGAACGCTTGGATTTAAAAAATGTTTGTGGCCTAACGGAGACAAAAACGGTTGAGTTCCAGTCTTTCGCGAGTTCTTGAGCAATAATGAATGCGCTTTGCTGGATGTCAAAGTCCCGTTGATCAGCATTATCTAAGGAAATGATAATCTGCTTTTTAGTAGACTTTGCATATCCATTGATACACCTCTTTAAATGTTGATCTTTTTCTTTGGTTATAGAGTCAAGCATTTCCAAGAGTTTAGTTTCATATAGGTCAGGGTTGCTTTCTTTCTTCTTTCCCCATATGCCATTTGAAAATCGATGTATATCTGACGCATAGATCCCCTTAATAAATTTAAAGGCATTGACGTCTATATTATATTTTTCATGAAGCTGTGCTTCAATTTCATTCAGAACGAAAGTTTTCAAATCTTGAGCAAGGGCGGCTTTAGATCCAAGGTCAATGTAGATATAGATTGCATTTTTAAACTCTTCATGAGCGCTGTTATACATTAAATTTTTTACAAAGGAGGTCTTTCCTACCCCGACATCTCCTAATAATACTATTGGCCTCCTTGCTATTGCCTCAGAGAGAATATCTGGCGAAAAATTATCGTTTTTCTTTTCCTTGACAGGCGCGACATGTGGAACAGATTCAGTCTCGTTGAATAACGATGCATATCTAGCTTCTAAGATATTTTTACTCAATAAAGCATACTTTGACAATGCACCACTGTTACAGTAGCACTCTGAGAAAAATGTTTCCTCTAATTCACTGTTTTCAATAATATCTTGTAGAAATAGTTCAGAGAGTTGCCTCAAGGTCGCATGCGTCTCGCTTGGGTATCTGACAACTGGATAGTTCACTAATTTTGAAGATAGCTTGTTTGGTATTCCGCTTTCGCCCGAAGCCAAATATCTAGAAATATTCCTTTCCCTAATTCCAGCTTGAGAAAGAAGCTGCCAAGCAATAGGAAAGTTTTCGAGCATATGACTAAGACTTGTGAAAACGACAGCTTTTCCTTCATAGACAGATATCCCGTCCTGTCTGGAAGCTAAGAAAACTATATATTGATGTCCATTACTAACAATAGCAATTGCTACACCACGCTGACTGCAGTACTCTTGTGCTTGTTTGATTGCAGATGATGAGTCTGCATCGATCTTAATTATTGAAGGTAAGTCACTTATCAATGTCTTCGACAGTCCAGCTGGAATTTCGAAGGTTTTTCCTTCGCGTTTAGCTTCAAGGATAGCAAGCCTTGGTTTCCCTAGTTCATAATCTGTAAACTTTCTTTGCTCAGATTTTTCAACTTCAACTTCATCCCGCGACCATCCGAGGCAATTAAACAGTACTTTGTCAATGATATGAAACCTTGTTTGAGCTTCATTCATATCAGAGTCAAGCTCCAATTTAGATATAAGGGAACGTAAAGAGGCTTCTCCCTCAGCTAACGTTGTCAATTTATTCTCCTTATTCATTTGTATGTCGCGAGTAGCACTGAACGCCTTACATTTGCGGCGATTTTGTAGCGAGGTACGAGCGAAAAAAACGTCCGAACCACGCAGTGGTTTATGCAACATGTATTTGTTATATGCTTCAACGTACCACCTTAATAGGTAGTTTTGTTTCGATAGCCTTATCTCTAGTATGAAAGAAATGAACCGCGAGTGAAAATTTTTCTTGGATTTCTCCAACAAACCGTTTGCACTTACTAAAGGTATCGCCTTTGCAAATAGTCACAAGGAACTCATCAAAATCATTATCGTATTCCGTACAAGGAGAATCAGGATTCTCTCCAGCTAGAACCCATATAAATTCATGTAGTTCATCATCGAATTCAACGGATAGCCGATAGCTGGCGATCAATCTCGATCCCCACTCCCTCACTTGTCTAGGAGGGTTAGCTATCAACTCTACTTCATTTAAAGTTACTGATGTCATTCGATTACTATTTGCATATAACGCCCGGCGCAGCGGTAAAATTGGAGCGAGGAACGAGCGGAAATTTGATCCGCCTGCCGCCGCTTGTTAACTCAATAGCCTGCCGAATTCCTTGTGCCAGCACTACAGCCAACATGAGTAAGGAACTCGTTAAACTCAGATTCTATATGTTGATCAATAACAGCAACCAACAAGTTCAAGTCTTTTATCACCTTTACTGCTCTTTCGTAAGAAATGGTTTGTACGCTTTGTTTTGGCCTATCGCAGTTATGTATGCAGTCATGTCTACGCTGGAATATTTTTGAATACCTTTCATTGATCTTTTTTCTTATAGATTTTCTTGCGCTATCTAGGTGCTGACCTGTCCTGCGGCGGTATTCTGTTCTTGTTATTCCAGTTACCCTATTCGGGGCGTTATGACTAATTATCAAGCTATCCATTACGACTGGATCGAAGAGCTTGTTTCCGGTGCGAAAAAATGGATTTAACAACTTCTGTATTTTTGAGAGAGAAAGAACATTGTCTTTTTCGACAATGCCTCTTGCAGCCATACGCCATTTCCAGTTATCCCGTTGCGTCTGACTGGAGAATAGAGCTGACACAGGCAACACAATATTCTGAACTCCGCTTGGAATGGAGACATTTCCTTGCAGTGTTTTTGCTCTAAGAATTCTGGCGACCAGATCAGCATAGGCATCACAGAAATACGCATCTACAGCTCCAACACCATACATTAAGCTACTACGAAGCAAATCGTCTCTGAGCAGCTTTTCTTGGGGCGTTGTGTGTGGCATTCCATGTGCCTGATTTAGAATAGCATTTGCTCTTGATACATCTTCATCAAAATGCTTTTTTGCTGTTGCTGGCATAATTTCCCTTTAGTGAGTTAACGCCGCCAGCAGGGGCCGAAAAACCAGAGCGGAGCGGCGGTTTTTTGGTCCCTCTGGCTGGCCTTGTTAAATGTTTTACTTAAATGTGTCATTGAACGGTATAGCTGCTATTTGGTGTTCGTCTTCGTACACGATATTGCCAGGTCGGTCTGTAGCTAGCTGTTTTACAGACATATCATGTGCCTCAAGAATCTGTGCATATTGGCGCATTTTATCAATGTGCTCTGTTGCCGAACTTTTAAACCAGCTAATTGATCTTGGTTTGGCATGATACCCAGATTTGCTAGATTGAGCTTTTGGCACCTTGAGATATTTCTTGAACCAAGCATAGATCTCCTTTTCTAGCTCTTGCTCGTACTCATATAGATCGCCATTTTCAAGAAGGATATCCATGGCCATGAATATTCCTTTCTCCCTGCCCGAGACATCGTCCTTTTCATCTATTTCAAAACGCAGATACATGAGCCTTCCTTACATTTAACATCTATGGACACCCCTCATTGTGCAAGCGAAATCTGTCTTTGGTGTAGTGCAGCCATCTATTCGGATTCCAATTGGCCTACAGGCCAGATCCTTGATGAACTTCGCCAACCCGGTTCTTATCAGCTTATCGTTCCCGAAGAACGTAGTTAGTAACAGAGTTTCCGGATTGCGGTCCTACCTTTTAGACATCTAATTTCACTTACGCAACTACGGTGTCTTCATATCGTTTGTAATTCTGTTCCTTGCTCAGCAAAGCCCAGATCGTTCTTGCTAGTTTGTTCGCCAACGCCACAATGACTACATTGTGGTGACGACGCCTCATAAGATCTTCAAGCCAATCTACCGGAGCGTTATTCCTATTCATATGACGAATTACGGCTCTGGCACCATGGATTAGCATCTTACGAATATAAGCATCACCTCGCTTGCTGATGCCTTGTAAATTTTGCTTTCC
>NZ_JBHRYB010000010.1:0-76668 GCF_042648445.1 Bacterioplanoides pacificum | reverse complement strand
TGGCCGTCACACGCCATTCTTCAAAGGTTACCGTCCACAGTTCTACTTCCGTACCACTGACGTGACCGGTGCTGTTGAGCTGCCAGAAGGCGTTGAAATGGTTATGCCAGGTGACAACGTAACTCTGTCGGTTGAGCTGATCGCACCAATCGCGATGGACGAAGGTCTGCGCTTCGCGATCCGTGAAGGCGGCCGTACTGTTGGTGCTGGTGTTGTAGCGTCTATTATTGAATAAAACGCCCGGAGCGTTTTATAACAGCCGGAGGCTGGCCCGAAGGGCGTAAGGCAAGGATGCCTGGAGTAATAAGACCTAAACGTCCTATTCAAAAAACCCGCTTCGGCGGGTTTTTTTATGGCCGCTGGTTTTATCGCGGACAGGGTCCGCTCCTACGCAAGACCAAATTCTGTAGGAGGGGACCCTGTCCCCGAAGATTCATTCGCTGGCACCCGACATACAAAGTCGAATAATTTGACTGGATCAAATTATAACAGCCGGAGGCTGGCCCGAAGGGCGTAAGGCAAGGATGCCTGGAGTAATAAGACCTAAACGTCCTATTCAAAAAACCCGCTTCGGCGGGTTTTTTTATGGCCGCTGGTTTTATCGCGGACAGGGTCCACTCCTACGCAAGACCAAATTCTGTAGGAGGGGACCCTGTCCCCGAAGATTCATTCGCTGGCACCCGCCATACAAATAACAGACACAAAAAAACCCGCCGCAGCGGGTTTTTTCTAACGCCTGGTAGCTTACTTCTTGAAAGCACCAAAACGCTTCTTGAACTTGTCGATACGACCGCCGGTATCCAGAACTTTCTGCTTACCAGTGTAGAATGGGTGACAAGCAGAGCATACATCCAGAGCCATAGTGCCAGGCTTAGTGGATTTAGTGTTGATCACGTTACCGCAAGAGCAGGTAGCGACCAGTTCTGCGTATTCTGGTTGAATATCGTTTTGCATAACAAACCTCTTAATCTTCGCGCCGCCACTAACAGAACCTCTGTCAGCACCGCGTTACTGATTGCTAAGTTAAAGTAGCCCTTGCATGGGGCATAAGGACGCGCATAATACCAGAGCCAACGTCATCAGCAAGCCTTTTCATGCCCTTTTTTGTTGTAACCATCGCCCTGCCTGTGCCACTGCGGCGCTTATTTGATTATTTACCCGCCGCCAATGAAAACGCTGGCTGTTATCAGCCAGGCCAGCGGGTGCGGGTTGAATTTGGCCGCCAGGTGTTAACCGGCATTGTGATCGGCTGTCATGAACACACCGACGTGCCCCACAACAAGCTGAAACCCCTGCTGCAGCGGCTGGATGACGAACCGGTAGTTGATGAGCCGACGTTGCAGCTGTGTCAGTGGCTGGCAGGCTACTACCACCACAGCCTGGGCGAAGTGCTGGAGCTGGCCCTGCCGGTCATGTTACGGCGCGGCTGCGAACTCAGTGAAGTCGATGAAAAAGTATGGCTGAGACAACCCGATGCTCACTCAGCGGATCTGAAAGGCGAAAAGCAACGCGCCTTATGGCAGCTGTTCCAACAACATTCGCAGTGGTCGCATAAAGAGCTGACCTCACAGGGCTACAGCCAGGCACAGCTGAAACGCCTGGCAGAGCTGGGGCTGATCAGCCCCCGCCAACAACTTCCCGTACCGGCGATTGCTACCACGATCGCCGACCCGTTGCCACTCAACGACGAACAACACAAAGCGCTGCAACAGATCAGCCAGCATCTGGGCAGCTTTAAGCCCAGCCTGCTGGAAGGCGTCACCGGCTCCGGCAAAACCGAGGTGTACCTGCAGCTGATCAGTAAAGCACTGGCAACCGGCAAACAGGTACTGGTATTGGTACCGGAAATCGGCCTGACCCCACAAACCGTTGGCCGTTTTCGTGCCCGTTTTGATGTGCCGGTGGCGTTATTACATTCCGGCCTCAATGATCGTGAGCGTTTACAGGGCTGGCGCCAGTGCAAAGAAGGCAAGGCCCGTATTCTGATCGGCACTCGTTCCGCGGTGTTTACCCCGATGCCGGACCTGGGCCTGATCATCCTCGATGAAGAACATGATGCGTCCTTCAAGCAGCAGGACGGCCTGCGCTATTCGGCACGCGATTTTGCTCTGGTACGGGCCAGTAAAACCGGTGTACCCGTGTTGCTTGGCTCAGCCACACCATCGCTGGAAACCTTACACAATGCCCTGAGCGGCAAATATCTGCACCTCAAACTGTTGCGCCGTGCCGGCAATGCCAGGCCGCCGGCGATGAAGTTACACAGCATTCTGCATCAGCCACTGACCGCGGGATTTGCCCAGCCGGTTCTGGCGAAAATGCAACAGCATCTGCAGGCAGGCAAGCAGGTGCTGGTGTTTATTAATCGTCGCGGTTTTGCCCCGCTGCTGGCTTGCCGCCAGTGTGGCTGGATGGCTGAATGCCGGCGCTGTGACGCCCGCCTGACCCTGCATCAGAGCCCGGCCCACCTGCACTGCCACCATTGTGATTTTCAGCAGGGTATTCCCGGTCATTGCCCCAGCTGCCACAGCCCGGATATCGAACCGATAGGCCAGGGCACAGAACGCATCGAACAACAACTGAAGCAGCTGTTTGCTGATTTCCCGGTACGCCGGGTCGACCGCGACAGCGTTCGTAACAAACAAGCCTTCGATCAGTTATTCGACGATATCCACAACGGCGGCCCCTGCATCCTGGTGGGCACCCAGATGCTGGCCAAAGGGCATCATTTCCCGGATGTCACTATGGTCACCATACTCGACAGTGACTCCGGTTTATTCAGCGCCGATTTCCGTGGCATGGAACACAGCGCACAACTGATTCTGCAGGTGGCCGGCCGGGCCGGGCGGGCGGAATCTCCCGGCGAAGTCTGGATTCAGACGTTATATGCCGACCATCCGCAGCTGAATCTGTTACTCGACAACGGTTACCACGCCTTAGCACTGTCGCTGCTGCAACAGCGCAATCAGCAACAACTGCCGCCTTACAGCTTTATGGCGTTATTACGCAGCGAATGTGAAGACCGCAACCAGGCACAACAGCTGCTGCAACTGGCACGCGATTTTATCCAGCAATTCCAGCGCCATCACCACCAGCAACACGACCGCCAGGGGTTGCAGCTGAAACAACAGGGGCTGAATCTGTTAGGTCCCTTCCCCGCTATTATGGAGCGCCGCAATGGCCGTTTCCGCCAGCAGCTACAGATTTTCGCCAACGAACGCTCCGCCCTGCATCGGGTTGCCGAAGCGCTGGTGCAGTTTCTGGAGCAGCAAAAAGGGTTTAACCGGGTGCGATGGCATCTGGATATCGATCCGCTCGATACCCTTTAACCCTGCCAAACACGTAAACCAACCAGCCTGTCTATACTGAGGCGGTCGATTTATTTTTGCGGTGCTTTAGTTATGGAATACCTCAGTTTTCGTCACGCCCGGCAACATTATGCCGTGACTATTAACAGCGTGCGCTTTATCACCGCCGACAGCAGCCTGCGCATCACCCGGGTCGCATCGGGTCAGGGTAAGCAACACGACATGGTCGAGTTTGAAGGTGAACCCTGTGTGGTCCTGTCTCTGGCCGAGTTGCTGGGACAACACTCGGCTCTGCATCAGGTTGATGAACTGACCACGCTGTTACGGGCACGTGAACAGGATCATATCGACTGGCTGGACGCCCTGGAACAAAGCCTGCGCCACGGCAATGAGTTCAGCAAAGCCAGAGACCCGCACCAGTGTGCATTTGGTCGCTGGTACGATAACTTCCGCAGCGATAACAGCGCACTGGCGCAACTGCTGCAAAAGTTTGATGCGCCGCACCGCCGCATTCACGCACTGGCGGATGAACTGCTGCAGCTACGCGACCAGGGGCAAACTGAGCAGGCCCTGGAAATACTGAACGAACAGAAACGTACCACTCTGGTACGGCTACAGGAGTTATTCAGCGATGCCATAGGCATGATCAGCGCCAGCGTACGGCCAACGGTGATTATGCTGCAGGACCAGCAAAACTCGGTGGTCGGCCTGCGGGTTGATGATATCGGCGAAGTTTTCAGCTGCGACGCCCTACAACACGACCAGGGTGCCCACGAGTTATTACCGGAATTCGCCACCAGCTGGCTGAAAGACGTCGACCTCAGCAGCGGCAAACAAACCGTCATGCTGCTCAACCCGGATCAACTGGTGCAATATCAGTTACAACCGGCCTGACCACGATAATTACTATCAACAGCACCCATTACTATCAACAGCACCCGCCCGAGCTGCTAAACTGCGGCTCTTTTTTTGCCAACGGGATCTGGTGTGTTGAATCGTCCTGACCTGAAAAATCTGAATTTAAAAAATCCCATCCACCTGCTGGCGTTTGGCCTGGGCTCCGGACTGGCCAGAAAAGCTCCCGGCACCTGGGGTACGCTGGCGGCTTTACCCGTGTGGTGGCTGTTTTTACAAGGCGTGCCGACGCTGCCTTATATTGGGGTATTAATCGCCGGTTTTGCCTTTGGTGTGCTGCTGTGTGAATACACATCACGTGACCTGGGCGTTCACGACCACGGAGGCATCGTCTGGGACGAATGGATCGGGTTATGGATCACCTACCTCTGGCTACCCGTTAACGGCGACTGGGGCTGGGCCTGGATCATATACGGCTTCGCCTTGTTCCGGCTGTTCGACATCGTCAAACCCTGGCCCATCAAATGGCTGGATAAAAAAGTCCATGGCGGTTTTGGCATTATGATTGATGATGTTCTGGCCGGTATTTTTGCTCTGGCCGTGCTGCAACTGACGGCAACCCTGATATAACCCCAATTATTTGAGAATGAATTATGAAAATTGCTGTTGCCAGCTTAAATGGACAAACCGTGTGTGGACAGCCTGGCCGCTGCCGTACCTTTATTTTGTTCGATACCGACGGCTTTGAAGTGCTGGAGCGGGAAGTTATCGAATTCAGTGAAAACTATGTCTTACAGGGGTTCAGCCCGGATAAAGCACACCCTATCGATAAAATTGATGTCGTGATCGCCTCGGCAATTGGTGAAGGCCTGGTCAACCTGTTACAACAAAGGGACGTGATTGCCGTCGCTACCAGCGTCAAAAATGCCGAAGAAGCGGCGCAGCGTTTTCTCGATGGAGACTTACCCATCAAAGACGCTAAAAAGAAAAAAAGAAATAAGTCACCATTGCCGGCAATATTCAGCACATGCTTGAAAAAATACTTCTGATCGACCGTTTTACCCGGGCCACCGGCCGCGCCGTCCGCTGGTTATCCCTGCTGATGGTGATATGTTCCTGCCTGGTGGTGCTACTGCGTTACGCCTTCGGGATTCCCTCCATCGCGCTGCAGGAAACGGTGATGTATCTGCATGCATCCATTTTTATGCTGGGTGCCGCCTATACCTGGCAACAGGGAGGCCATGTGCGGGTGGATGTGTTTTACCGCACTTTCCAGCGCCGCACACAACAGCGGATAGACAGATTTGGCATTGTTTTGCTGTTGTTACCCGTGTGTCTTTTTATGCTGTACAGCAGCTGGAGTTACGTTGCCCTGGCCTGGAGTATCGGTGAAAAATCACAGGAAGCCGGCGGCCTGCCGTTTGTTTATCTGTTAAAAACCCTGATTCTGATTATGCCATTGCTGATGATCCTGCAGGCGCTTGCGGAGTTTGCCAGAACCTTCCTGCCCGACTCAGAACAAACAGATCCTGAGAATCCGACGGAGGTGCACCATGGCTGAGTGGCTGCCGCTGATTTTATTTATCGTTGTTTGTCTGGTGCTGATGGCCGGTTTTCCGGTGGCCTTTTCACTGGCAGGCACCTCGTTGTTGTTTGCCATCGCTGGCGTATTGAGCGGCACCATGGATGCCGCCTTTTTGTCCGCTTTGCCAAACCGTTTATTCGGCATTATCAGTAACCAGATTCTGATTGCCGTACCGCTGTTTGTGTTTATGGGAGTGATGCTGGAAAAATCCCGCATCGCTGAACAATTATTGCGTAATCTCGAGCTGTTATTCGGCCCGCTGCGCGGCGGCTTAGGGTTTGCGGTGGTGCTGGTTGGCATGTTGATGGCCGCTAGCACCGGCATTATCGGTGCCACCGTCGTCACCATGGGACTGATCTCTCTGCCGACCATGCTGAAGCAGGGTTACAACCCGGCGCTGGCGAGCGGCAACATCTGCGCCACCGGCACCCTGGGGCAGATTATTCCACCTTCCACCGCGCTGATCATTCTCGGGGATGTGTTATCCAGTTCGTATCAGCAGGCACAGCTGAAGATGGGCATTTTTTCACCGGAAACCGTCTCGGTTGCCGATCTGTTTGTGGGTGCATTAATTCCCGGTTTGATGTTAGTAATGGGTTATCTGCTGTATATGGCACTGGTGGCGTTATTCCGCCCTCAGGCAGCACCCGCCGTTGCCGACCGGCCGCCGTTAAGCAGACGCTTTTTTCTGCAGTTATTACAGGGGCTGATTCCTCCGCTGGCCCTGATCATCGCCGTGCTGGGTTCCATTTTAAGCGGCATTGCCACCCCCACCGAAGCCGCCGGCATCGGTGCTTTAGGCGCCACGGTGCTGGCCCTGATGTATGGCGAGCTCGACCTTAAACGGCTGAAAGACGTCATGGATGCCACACTGCAGGTCAGCAGCATGGTGTTTATGATCTTTATCGGCGCGGCGTTATTTTCTCTGGTATTTCGTGGCTTCGGTGGCGAAGAACTGGTCCACTCAGCCTTCAGTGATATGCCCGGCGGCGTCTTAGGTGCCATGCTGGTGGTGATGCTGGTGATCTTTCTGCTGGGTTTTATCCTCGACTTTATCGAAATCACCTTTGTGGTAGTACCGATTGTAGCGCCGGTATTATTAACCATGGGAGTCGACCCGGTATGGCTTGGAATTATGATCGCCATCAACCTGCAGACGTCGTTCCTCACGCCACCTTTTGGTTTTGCGCTGTTTTATCTGCGTGGCGTGGCACCCGACACAATAGCCACCCGCACTATTTATAAAGGTGTGATTCCGTTTATTATGATCCAGTTGCTGGTGCTGCTTCTGCTGGCCATATTCCCGCAGCTGGCAACCTGGTTACCTGAGCAGGTTTACGGCTGATCATTATTGCCGTTTGTGCCACAGTGCATTCACTTTATCCACGGGTGAATGACTGTGCTACAGCGCTAAAAACCAGTAAACTCGCGGAAAATAATCAGAATCAGGTCAGAACCCGATGGAATCGCGTCCTACTCCTCAAGCAACCGCCCAACCGGCAGCGGAAGACAATCAACCAGCGCCCGACGGCGAACTGTCGATGCGTCTGATTCCGACCCGTGCAGAAGCCAATATTCACGGTGATATCAGCAGTGGCTGGGTAGTCAGTAAAATGGATCATGCTGCCGAAAGTGTGGTCAGCCGCCTGGCTCAGGGCCGTATCGCCAATATCGCGATGGACTCACTGTCGTTTATGTCACCCATCCGTATCGGTGCCGCCGTGTGTATCTACACCCGGTTGCTGGAAATCGGCACGTCATCGGTACGGATCAATGTGGAAGTCTGGACCCGCAACCCGAATGAAAACCAGCGCCGTAAAGTGGTCGACGCCACCTTTGTGTATGTCGCTATCGATGAAAAAGGCCGTATCCGCCGGGTACCGCGCTAATAATCACTTAGGTTAAAATCAGAGGATCTGATTTGGTGATTCTGATTTATGTGCGAACTTCTGGGCATGAGTGCCAATACTCCAACCGATTTATGTTTCAGCTTTACCGGCCTGACCCGCCGCGGCGGCGATACCGGGCCTCACGGTGACGGCTGGGGCGTTGCCTTCTACGAAGGCAAAGGGGTGCAGGCCTTCCATGAATCGGCCGCCAGTGCTTCCTCAGAAATCGCCAGCGTGGTGCAATCCCACCCGATCAAAAGCAACACCGCCATCTGTCATATCCGTCAGGCCAACGTCGGCCATGTCTGTTTAGCCAACACCCATCCCTTTACCCGCGAATTATGGGGCCGCTATTGGGTGTTTGCTCACAATGGCCAGATTAATGACTTCCGCCAGCGGGATGGTATTTATGAAGCGGTGGGCGACACCGACAGCGAAGCCATCTTCTGCGATCTGATGAATCAGATCCGCAGCCGGAGCCAGCGTGATGCCAGCCTGGAAACTCTGGCGACCATTCTGGTACAACAAGCCGGAGACTATGCCCGCCAGGGAGTATTTAATTGTTTATTAAGTAATGGCGACTGGTTATTTACCTTTTGTTCCACCAAACTCGCCAGCATCACCCGCCGCGCGCCGTTTGGCCCGGCACAATTAAAAGACGCCGATGTTACGGTCGATTTTGAAGCGGAAACCACCGCCAATGATGTGGTCAGTATTATTGCCACAGAACCACTCACCAGCGATGAAGCCTGGGATCTCTACCAGCCCGGCGAATGGCGCTTATGGCAACAGGGGGAAGTGATTCAGTCCGGCAAGGTTGCACTGCCCGGTCGCTGAGCCCGTGTCAGCTGCAACGAGTCATTGGCCCGCCAGGTGGCGCCAATATTCATCGCCTGAAAACGCTGCGCATCAATCTGCTGGAGCTGCAGCGCAGCGGCCAGCGCCTGGGGTGGCTCATCGATGGTTTCGGCAGTCAAAACAAAGGTATTCCAGTGAATACCGAACGCCTCGCGGGCATTAATATCCTTAAAGATTTCTACCGCATCCGCCGGGTTCACATGATGGTATTTCATAAACCAGCGCGGCTCATAGGCACCAATCGGTATCATCGCCAGATCAACCTGGCCTAACGCTTCGCCAATTTCTTTAAACTGCACCGGGTTATAGCCGGTATCGCCACCAAACCAGGCGGTAAAACCCGGCCAGCGAAATGCCCAGGAGGCCCACAGACTTTTATTGGTATCGAACAAGGTCCGTTTTGACCAATGCTGGCTCGGCAGTGCCTGAATCTGTACCCCACCGACGGTATGACTCTGCCACCAGTCGAGTTCTCTGACATGCTCAATACCCTGTCGCTGCAACCAGTCTTTTAATCCCAGCGGTACCAGCCATAAGGGGTTGTTGCCTAACGCCGCCACACTCTCCACATCCAGGTGGTCATAATGATTATGAGAAATCACCACCACATCAATTTCCGGTAATTCATTAAGCGCCAGAGACGGCTGGGTATAACGTTGCGGTCCGGCAAATGAAAACGGCGACGCGCGCTGAGAAAATATCGGATCCGTGAGAATATTCATGCCCTGATATTGCAGCAGTACCGTGGAATGGCCAATCAGTGTCGCCTGAGGTTGGGGCGCGGGCTGCTGCACCAGCGCCGGATCGGTTGCCTGCCAGAAGACCTGGTAGTCTTGCGGTGCATCAGGCCAGTTCATATCACCAAAAAAACGCGCTTGTAAAAACGCCAGCGTACTGGGCTCGTAATCCTCGGATAAATACAAATTCCGGAACCCACCATCACCGTGGTGGGCGGGTTTCTCACCGCCTTCAGACACCTGCTCAGTACCCTGACCGGAAACACCGTCAGGCGCTGCCTGATTGGCGCTGCAACCGGCTGCCAGCGTCAGTAATATCATTGCGACTAAGCGTTTAAGCATCTGAGTGACTCCCCAAAAAGCAAAGCCCGCACTGTTACACGGGCCCATTGTTTCAACAACGATCTTTACGCAGTTTTATTCAGACCCCATGCACACCTGATCGCCGTAGTAATTATCGTTGTAGTTACACTCGCCACAACGGGCTCTCTCAGCCGGCTGTTCGGGCTGTTCAGATGCAGATTGGTTGATAGCAATGGCAGCAAAAACATTCACATAAGCCTGTACGGATTTCATCATTTGGTCTCCTGTGTGATTACCCTGAATAAAGTAACTCCCCGGCAAAAATCATAAAAATCAATTAAAACTAACGAATCGATAGAAAAAACGTACTGAGGAGGTAACTGGGTTGAATCATAGATTATGCTTGAGTCATTTTCGCAGAAGACTGCAAAGGCTATACTTGGGAAACAGAACTAACGACCAGCTTCTTCTACTTAATAGCCCGGATTATATAGATATGGTATCTTGCATACTTAGAACGCATTTAATTTTCGCAGGCTTGAAGTGAAACTTAGAGATATAAGAAGCTTTCTGTCTAGAGACAAGTACACTACATCACTATATGATCTAAGTAGTGGCAAGGGGCCTCTAGATCTTATCTACTCAAACTTCAAAGGCGGAGCTGCTCTTGTACCTATGGCACGCTGCCGGACTCATATACTTGGTTTCACTAAGCCAGGAAGCCCCTTTATTCAAACTCTTACTGACTATGGTCATGGGCGGTCTTCATACCAAGGCTCCGTCTTAGAACAATATTACAAGTCATATTGCCCCAAGAATATGGCCGAAGTACTACAAAGCCATTCCCCATTGCTCAGAGAATACCATCCAATGGCGACGGTTTTACCATGGAGTACTTCCACGCCAGAGGCCAAATTGAAAAGAATTTGTGCCAACACAAATGCCAAAAGACTATTATCAAAGGAAGCCTATCAGTTAGGCTTGCGAGAAAAAGATAATTATGGTTGGCAATTTTTTGGCCCTGTATCCGAAGGCCTTGGAAATTTAGAGTTCAAACGACTAATAAGTGTCTATAACAGCATCCAAAAAAACGGTTATTTCCCCGAACGTTATGGATATATTCATGGTCAGTTTCTAATCTCTGACAACGATTGGGTCTGGGTAAACATCGGAGGTAAGCATCGATTTTCATCTTTGGCAGCTCTTAATTACGAAAGGATTCCAGTAGCTCTAAAATCACGATCCTCAGCCTTATTTATTCGAAGGTCAGAATCTGCTTACTGGCCAAATGTTAAAAATGGACTTTTCTCGGAACAAGAATCTCTTAACATCTTCGACCGAATAATAGATGGAAAATCATATAGATCACTGCCACAATTCAACTTAAAGCCCTAAGCCGCAGAAAAAAATGAAAAATATTGTTAAAAGAATATTAAAATCAGAGAAAAAACTTAGTCGCGACATATTAAAAAGAATTAGTCACTACGAAAATATTGTAAGGATTTCCAACCAGGATGACAAGGAAAACATAAACGTTTACTCTTTCCAGGAAGGCAATAAAATTTATGTTTCTTCAGGTGAAGATACTTTTTACTTTGAATCAAATGGGCCATACAAACCTGAAATTCAACATATGGATTTTGTAGCGTGGATATTTTTACCTGTTGCGATGTCCAAGAAAAAGGATCTAGTGATTCATGGCTCAGGGACACAAGAAACAAAAAAAAATGCAGAGCGTTTATCAGATATATGGGCATGCTGGCTACCTAAAAAATACTATCTTATAAAAGTACATTTCAAGAAATATCGACAACCTGACACCACAAAAAAAACGAAGGAATTATTGCTATTTAGCGGCGGAGTTGATTCAACATATGCAATTATCAACAAGAGCTTTAAAGACAAGCCCGATCTTCTAACAATTCAGGGAATGGATTATAGGATCTCCGATCAAGAGCGTTTTAAAAAATCAATAGCCAAGACGAATTTTCTGGCAGATCAATATGCAGATCAGCGCCTAATGATTCGCAGCAACGCATATGATGTATATAAGAAATATTCCATTCCACCTCGATTGACTTTCGTTTTTGTCTTGGCTTCTGCCAGTTTCTTATTCAGTAAAAGTTATCGCAGTGTAACCATGGCAGCAGACTTCGCATTATATCAACAATTCGAAGAGCTTCCCTATGGCTCATCAATTGCAACAGATCAACTTTACAGCTCTGGTGATTTTTCACTGGAAACCTATGGAAATGATGTTACTCGTGCTGAAAAGCTGCCTTCTATCATGTCAAACAAATTAGCATTAAAGGCATTATCTCTGTGCAAGGATAAAAAGATCAGGCCAGAAAACTGTGGAATATGCAGTAAATGCACACGTACCAAATACATGATGCTCGCAGCAACCGGAGTAATCCCGACTGAAAGCTTCATCAACCCTGATCTCGACCTCAACGCCAAAATAAATTTTAACGACAACGGTGATAAGCAAGATGCTTATATCAAATCGACGTACACCACAGCGTTCAGGAATAACAACCTTAAAAAGATTCCTAATATAGTCGCAGAATACAAGCGAATAATCTCTTGAATAACATCCAACTTGTGATGACTACCTTGGTATACCTAGTGGTCCATGCGGTTAGTTCTGTAACGATTGTTCTGCCCCCTCGACCGAAGCCAGAATTTGGCCCGCGGGCTTCGTCCATTTGAACGGCTTCGCACTCTCCGCATTATGGGCTCTGATAAAGTTTTCCAGCTCTATCTTTAATTCTGAAACACTGATGAATACTCCGCGATACAACGCTCGACGCTCCAGTTGAGAAAACCAGTCCTCCACGGCGTTCAGCCACGAGGAGCTGGTCGGAGTGAAGTGTAGATGGATGCGAGGATTAGCTTCGACCCACTCCCGAACTTCTTTTGTTTTATGTGCGCTGAGGTTGTCCAGGATTATGTGGAGATCTTTATTCGAATTTGTACGCCGATCAACCAGCTTCAAGAAGGATAAAAACTCCTTGCTGTTTGTCCGGTCTGCCACTTTTCCGATCACTTTGCCCGTCAAAGTATTAAAGGCTGCGTACAAATTGGCCGTTCCGTGTCTTTTGTAATCGTGCGTCCGGCTACCAATCCGGCTTGGATTGAGGGGAAGACGTGGTTGTGTTCGATCCAGAGCTTGAATCTGTGTTTTTTCATCAACACTTAGAACAATGGCGTTTTCTGGTGGGTTCATATGATATAGCCCTGTACAGATTTCATCGTTTGGTCTCCTGTGTGATTACCCTGAATAAAGTGACTCCCCGGCCAAAATCATAAAAATCAATTAAAACTAATAATTCAATATCAAAAACCAAACAAAAATCTATATCGAAAAAAATTGATATAGAATCAAAAGCGCACTACACTGCGCAGCATGACTGACGAGCTGACCCATACCGAACAGACCTCCCCGACGCTGCCGCTGAATACACTGGCCCAGGCCTGTAAAGCAGCAGGCGATCCGTTGCGCATGGCGATTCTGCGCTTATTGGGTCAGGGCGCATTTGGCGTGCTGGAACTGTGCCGGGTATTTGATATCAAACAATCGAGTATGAGCCATCACCTGAAGATTCTGGCAACGGCTGGTTTGGTCAGCACCCAGCGGGAAGGCAACAGTATTTTTTATCGTCGCCCACTGGTAAAAGATGACACGGCTTTTGACCATTGGTTGCGCAGCACACTGGCGGCCATTGATGCCAGCAGCAATCCGGACGACAACCTAGCCGCTCCGGCCGTGGCGGAGGTACTGGCAGAACGTGCCCGCACCTGTGCCGAATTTTTTGCCCGCCATGCAGAAGACTTTAAAGAACAGCAGGATCTGATTGCCTCCCACGATCAATACGGAGAGGCACTGAACGAGTTATTGTTGTCGCTGGCTGGCGACCACAAAGGCAACGGCTACGCTTTGGAAATCGGCCCCGGGGAAGGGGCGTTTATTCCCGCGTTAGCCAACCATTTTGGCGCAGTAACGGCACTGGATATTTCGCCGGATATGCTGGCACTGACACAGAAAGTCGTCGACCAGCAGGCACTGACCAATGTCCGTTGTGTATTGGGGGATGCCACCAGCCTGCCACACAGCGACAACCGCTACCAGTTTGCGGTTGCCAATATGGTGTTGCACCACGTGCCGGCACCCAAAACCATTTTTACCCAGGTTGCCGCGTTATTAGCGCAAGGTGGCAGCCTGTTAATCACCGACCTGTGTCGCCATGAACAAAGCTGGGCACGGGAATCCTGTGGTGATTTATGGCTGGGTTTCGACCCGGCAGATTTAACCGCTTGGGCCAGGGAAGCGGGTTTAACCGAAGGCCCTAGTCAATTTCTCGGGTTGCGAAACGGTTTTCAGATTCAGTTTCGCGTGTTTCATAAGCCATGAACAGAAAGCCCAAAACGATTTAAAAAACGGAGCCTGAAAAGCATGAGTGAATATTCTATTTTTACTTCTGAGTCCGTATCAGAAGGCCACCCGGATAAAGTTGCGGACCAGATTTCTGATGCCGTGCTGGATGCCATTATCGCCCGCGACCCGTACGCCCGTGTTGCGGTAGAAACCCTGGTAAAGACCGGTATGGCGGTAGTCGCCGGCGAAGTGACCACCTCTTGTTACGTCGACCTCGAAGACATCGTTCGTGATGTCATTACCGGCATTGGTTACAACAGCTCCGACGTCGGTTTCGACGGTGCGACCTGTGCAGTATTAAACGGTATCGGTAAACAATCGGTCGACATCAACCAGGGTGTTGACCGCGCTAAGCCTGAAGATCAGGGCGCCGGCGACCAGGGCCTGATGTTCGGCTACGCCACCAACGAAACCGAGACGCTGATGCCTGCGCCAGTGTATTACGCCCACCGCCTGGTCGAGCGTCAGTCAGAGCTGCGCCGTAACGGCACCCTGCCGTGGTTGCGCCCGGATGCCAAATCTCAGGTCACCATTAACTGGGAAGGCGACACCCCGAAGGTGGATGCCGTGGTACTGTCGACTCAGCACGATCCGAGCATTTCACTGGAAGACCTGCGCGAAGCCGTACTGGAGAACATCATTAAAGCGGTATTACCCGCTGAATGGCTGCACGAAGGCACGCTGTACCACATCAACCCAACCGGTAATTTTGTGATTGGTGGTCCGGTCGGTGACGCAGGCCTGACCGGCCGTAAGATTATTGTTGATACCTACGGTGGTATGGCTCGCCACGGTGGTGGTGCTTTCTCCGGCAAAGATCCATCCAAAGTAGACCGCTCTGCGGCTTACATCGGCCGCTACGTGGCGAAAAACATCGTTGCTGCTGAACTGGCCGATAAGTGTGAAATTCAGGTGTCTTACGCCATTGGTGTGGCTGAGCCAACGTCGATCTCGGTGAATACCTTTGGTACCGGAAAAATCCCGGATACTGAACTGGCGAACGTCATTCGCCAGGTATTCGACCTGCGTCCTTACGCCATTCAGAACCAGCTGGAACTGCTGAACCCTATGTATCAGCTGACGGCGGCTTATGGTCACTTTGGTCGCGAGCCATTTGAGCACACCTATAACTACGTTGAAAACGGTGAGCAGAAGAGCAAAACCTTCACCGCTTTCACCTGGGAACGTACCGATAAGGTGGATGCATTAAAAGCGGCCGCTGGTGTTTAAGCGTCACGAATTCAGAACACAGTTAATTTCATCGTGTGGGAGCGGATCCATCCGCCATCGGGGACAAGGTCCCCTCCCACAACAAACGATGAATACACTTTTAAATTAATACCGTAGGAGCGGATTCATCCGCTATCAGGGACCAGGTTCCCTGCCACAACAAACGATGAATACACATTTAAATTAATACCGTGGGAGCGGACCCTGTCCGCGACAAAACGAGGAAAAACTATGTCTTTTACCGATTATAAAGTGGCTGCTCAGGACGCTGAGCAATTCGCTAAAGACGCGGCCTGGGGCCGTAAAGAAATCGACATCGCCGAAGGTGAAATGCCGGCGCTGATGGCACTGCGCCGCAAATACAAAGAGTCACAACCATTGGCGGGCGCCAAAATCATGGGTTGTATCCACATGACCATCCAGACTGCGGTTCTGATTGAGACCTTGGTTGATCTGGGTGCTGACGTGCGCTGGTCTTCCTGTAACATTTTCTCAACTCAGGATCACGCCGCTGCGGCCATCGCTGCCGCCGGTATCCCGGTGTTTGCCTGGAAAGGCGAAACCGAAGAAGAATTCCTGTGGTGCATCAAACAAACCATCCTGGCTGAAAAAGACGGCGACAAAGTCTGGGACGCTAACATGATCCTGGACGATGGCGGCGACCTGACCGAAATGGTTCACAACGATTTCCCACAAATGCTGGAACGCATCCACGGTATTTCTGAAGAAACCACCACCGGTGTCCACCGTCTGCTCGATATGCTGAACAAAGGTGAACTGAAGGTACCGGCGATCAACGTTAACGATGCCGTGACCAAATCCAAGAATGACAACAAGTACGGTTGTCGTCATTCCCTCAACGATGCCATCAAGCGTGGCACCGACCACCTGCTGTCCGGTAAAAAAGCGCTGGTGATTGGCTACGGTGACGTGGGTAAAGGCTCTGCGGCATCACTGCGTCAGGAAGGCATGATTGTTAAAGTGACGGAAGTCGACCCAATCTGTGCCATGCAGGCTTGTATGGACGGTTTTGAAGTGGTTTCCCCGTACCTCAACGGCGTTAACACCGGCGAGCTGGACGGCATCAATAAAACCCTGCTGGGCAACACCGATCTGATCGTAACCACCACAGGCAACGTCAACGTATGTGACAAAAATATGCTGCAAGCGCTGAAGAGCGGTGCTGTGGTTTGTAATATCGGTCACTTCGATAACGAAATTGATACCGCATATATGCGTGCCAACTGGGAATGGGACGAAGTGAAGCCACAGGTTCACAAAGTGATCCGTAACAAAGCCAGCAACGACCACCTGATCCTGCTGTCGGAAGGTCGCCTGGTGAACCTGGGCAACGCCACCGGCCACCCAAGCCGCATCATGGATGGCTCCTTCGCCAACCAGGTACTGGCACAGATCTATCTGTACGAGCGTAAATTCGCCGACATGATGGAAGCCGAGAAGAAAGAAAGCATCTACGTGAAAGTGCTGCCGAAGAAGCTCGACGAAGAAGTGGCCAAAGATATGGTTGAAGGCTTCGGTGGCGTGATCACTCAGCTGACTCAGGAACAGGCCGACTACATCGCAGTGGATGTGGATGGTCCCTATAAGCCAGAGGCTTATAAGTACTGAGGCTTATAAGTACTGAGGCTTATAAGTAAGAAAGCGTTGTAGGAGCGGACCCTGTCCGCGATATTTCATCCGAAAAGGTCGGGGACAAGGTCCCCTCCTACAAACCCTCAACCGATTCACTCAAGATAGCGACGCTTAAAATGACTACCCTGAGTTTTGAATTCTTCCCAACCAAAACGGAAGAAGGTACAGAAAAGCTGCTGAATGTTCGTGACGAGCTGGCCGCTTACAATCCGGAGTTTTTCTCCGTGACCTACGGTGCCGGTGGCTCCACCCGCGACCGTACTTATGCCATCGTGGAAGCCATTCAGGAACGTGGCATTGCCGCTGCACCTCACCTCGCCTGTATCGGTGGCAGCAAGGCAGAAATCCGCGAGATACTGCAGCAGTATCAGGAACTGGGCATCAAACGCATCGTGACTCTGCGTGGCGACCTGCCCTCTGGCGCCGGTCTGGGCAGCAGTGAACTGCGTTACGCCAATGAGCTGGTGGAGTTTATTCGCCAGGAAACCGGTGATCACTTCACGCTGGAAGTCGCGGCGTACCCGGAAATGCACCCTCAGGCCAGCAACTTCGAAGCCGACCTGCAGAACTTTGTGCGTAAAGCCAAAGCCGGAGCGAACAGCGCCATCACCCAGTACTTCTTTAACGCCGACAGCTACTTCTACTTTGTTGAGCGTGTGCGTGCCATGGGCGTTGATATCCCAATCATCCCGGGCATCATGCCAATCACCAACTACAGCAAGCTGGCACGCTTCAGCGATTCCTGTGGCGCAGAGATCCCCCGCTGGATCCGCAAACAGCTGGAAGCCTATGGCGATGACAGCGACAGTATCAGGCAGTTTGGTGAAGAAGTCGTCACAGACATGTGCAAACGCCTGCTGGAAGGCGGCGCACCGGGCCTGCACTTCTATACTATGAACCAGGCCAAAGCCAGTCTGGATGTGTGGAAGAATCTGGTATAATTGAGATTATTGAACTAAACGGATTTTACCAGATGAGAGTTGGCATATTTTCCGCACGCAAGACCCAGAAACAATATGCCGAAAAACTGGCAGCAACTCTTGAGCAAGCGGGTTTTGACACAACTCAATTCTGGTACAAATCTATCCCGGTTGTGCCAGGCATGATAGCCTGGGTACGTTCTCGCGTAGAATTACCACCATCAGTTATCAGCAACTATATTCGTGAACGGCGCAACCGTACCCCAAATACCGTACTTCCTTTATGGAAGGCGCGGCTGCTGGCAACATTAAAATCAATAGAAGCAAAGTTCCTGCTCTTTCGCTATTACCAAGAATTCCGCACAAAGCAGTGTGACTATCTGATTCTCTGGAACGGTTTAAAGTTTCGACAAGAGATTGCTTGCGCAGCTGCCCAGGCCCTCAACATACCTTGCATTTATATTGAACGCGGAGCTCTTCCAGGAACAACAATGTTTGACCCCAAAGGAATTAATTTCATTAATTCAGTCCCCAGAGATCCTGAGTTCTTTCGGCGCTATCAACCAATAAGCAAAGCTTCATGGCCAGAGCAAATTAAAAGGGATCAGCAATTGCCAGAAAACTTTCTTTTTATTCCATGCCAAGTAAACACGGATAGCCAGATCGTTAGGTTCTCACCTTGGATTCGGGATATGCACCGAATGATAGACGCTCTGCTCGAAGCAGAGAATAATCTCGGTAAAAAAATGCCCAACATTATTATCAAAACCCACCCTGCCAGCTCAGAGAACTACTCTCAACTGATTAATCGCTTGAATAATGAATCAAAGCGCATTCGCTTGATCAAACACGGTAACACCACTCATTTAATTCAGCATGCTGATGCAATTGCTACCATAAACTCATCTGTTGGACTCGAAGCACTTCAAAACAGAAAAAAAGTTATCGTAATGGGAGAGGCGTTTTATAATATTAGCGGTATAACTATTTCTGCGCAAAACCAACGAGCTCTGGAGCAAGCACTCCTAACTTACACAGACTGGGAGCCAGAAGATCTACTATTGGAAAACTTTCTGAGCTATTTAGAACATGAATACACTGTACCAGGTCGCTGGCAAGATGCATCTGACGAGCATTTAATGGCTATTTTAAAGCGCTTCAAAGCAATTATTACCACTGAGAACCGCCAGCCATGAATCACCTTTTTTTGGCCTCAACGCCATTCAATGCGATTATTTCAGCACTGATTGCCCATAGCTTACCCAGTAGTGACAGATCACGATTATGGTTAATCGATCAGCCGACTGAAACATCTGAATTCGTTAAGGCACTACACAACTGGAAAAATTCGCCTTTCGAACTAACTGAAATAGTTACACATAAAGCCAGAAATTTACGCCAAAAAATCAATCGTAAACATCAGCTTCACCAACTCGCAACCAAAGCAAGACAATTTGAAGCCACCCATCTTTACACCGGCAATGATCGTAGGATTGAGTTCCAATATCTTATGGCTAATCAGCAGCATAAGAATGTCACAGGCCACTACATTGATGATGGAACCTATACCTATATTGGTCGAGACACTCACTGGCTGAAAGATCAGATTATAGATGCAACACTTAAAAAGTTAATTTACGGCTGCTGGTGGTGCCAGCCGGAAACTATTGGGGCTTCTGCCTGGGTTTCACACATCCATGTTGCTTTTCCAAAAGAGATAGTTCCAGCATTGCAAAAAAAAATCATCCACGATTTACCTAAAGGACTAAACAACGACATATTTATTGACCTAGCAGCCAGCTGCTTAGACGATCCCAATACCGTGCGTGGCATTAAGACTCTAGCGATTCTACCCCATGAAAGCTTACGTAATAGCGCGTGCTACCATCGACTTACCGAGGAAATCAACCGTTCCTCAAATCCTGGCATCAAAGATCACCCTAGAAATACTCACACCTTGTCGGATATTAACGAAAAAGCCAGCAAAATTGCCGCTGATTTACCGATGGAGATTATTTTACCAATACTGCATCCCCAGTGTCGTATAATCGGAGATGTATCTACAGCATTACTCACTGCGAAATGGCTGCGCCCTGAGCTCAATGTAGTGGCATATGCGGATACTTCAACACCATTATCACAACTCATGAACAACTTAGGCATTCAGGTTATAAATGAAAAACGATAGCTTAATTCATTCTGACAATATCTGGAGTGATATTGTTCTTTTTCTGTGCTTGCTGACGCTTATCAGCTATGGCCCAAGTTATCATTTAGCAAAAACGCTATTTCACTGTACAGCCTTAGTAGCAATTTGCGGTTATGCTTTTAATTCACACTGCCGAATACAGCTAAAACGTTTTTTCACTCCCCCTAATTGGAATGTTATTGCACTTAGTATAGCGCTAGCAGTTGTCGTGATACTAACGAGTAAATCTACCGAAATGGTAGCGGTTCGTTTTCGCAGTGACCTAACCAGTATTATTATTCCATTAATAGTTATCATGCCGATTCTGAAACCCACAAAAAAACAGCATTGGCTTATATACGCTGCACTTATTACCGCAACGCTAATGTTAGCGGCAGTCGGTATCGCAGACTATCATCTCAAGCAACCAGCTAGGTATTACCGTACTAGCGGCAGCATTAATCTACCAATTATTTATGCTACCAGCGTAGCTGTTGTTGGCAGCACAACAATCGCTATCGCATTACAAGCACTTTTAAAAAATAATTATTACATCGCAGCGGCATCGGGACTGGCATTCATTACAGCAGTTCTTGCGATAATATACTCAGGTAGTAGAGGCCCCTTACTGGCGATAGCGATAACATCGATGATAGCCATGATCTATTATAGCTACAAATTGAAGCGAAAGCGTCTCGTCGTAATTTCTGCAATATTTATATCGATCGCAAGCTATTGCGTGTACAGCTACACTCCTATCGGAACAAGAATTAATAACGCTATCGAAAATACGATTACCAACCCCACCTCCTACAGCTCCTCTGGGACACGCATCCAGTTATGGCAAGCAGGACTCTCTGAGTTATCGCGGCATCCATTAACCGGCACAGGAGTTGCCAAACATATAGACCATTTCCAAGAGCGCTATGAGAGTGACCCTGATTTTATAGATCCACGGAATATTGGATTCATCCACTTGCACAATGACATAATCAATAGCTTGGTATGGATGGGATTGCTTGCTGGGCCACTATTTCTAATTGGCATTTACGGCCCAGCTATAAGCTCAATAATATATATAACTCGCCGTCCAGAACAAGTAATGTCTTTGTGTGCGGGCTTAACTTTCATTATTTCGGGTCTAACCAACACACCAGCAATGAGAGCTGCGGCACTACTCCCTTACTTTTTGGTAGTATTTCTTATATTCAGCTTATCAAATCATGAAGCTCCATCTGAGAACAACTCAAGATAGCGCTTCGCAACCTCAGTACTGATAAAGCGATCCAGCTCCAACGTGCTGAAGTCTTGAGGATAAGCTTGAACCGCTGCATCCATAGCCGTTGCTATAGCATCGCAATCACCAATCGAGACAAGATAATCAGAGAACTTGCCCGTGAGGATCTCAGAAGGACCTGACGGGCAGTCTGTCGAGACAACTGGAGTTCCTAGCAACAGAGATTCTATTACAACGCGCGGAGACCCTTCAGCTTCCGATGTTAAGACGGACAGCGCCGCATTCTTCATGAGAGGGTAAGGGTTGCTAGTCCACCCATAGAACTTGACCCTATGACCAACACCGAGTGATTCTGCGAGTGCTTGTAGGCGCTCTTTCTCTGGTCCCTTGCCCACTAACAACAGGTCGTGCTTTTGATCTTGCATCAAAGCGAATGAAGTGATCAAATCATCGTGACGCTTTCTTGCCGTGAGAGAAGCAACACATATGATATAAGGCATCTCACTGGAATAATCCTCTGCTTCCGCTAGCTGCCTCATTTTCTCCAGATCAAATGGGTTGGGGATAACAGTGATATCTTCCTCTTTACAGCCCAATGACGACACCAGATCGTCTTTAATTCCATTAGATAAGGCAACCATCCTTTTACCACGAAATTTCCTACGAAGACGCGCCAGCTTCCTAGGACGGTGGTACCAATCAAAACATTCCGACTTAATCCAAGCGGTAGGGGTTATATGGACTGTACCTACTTTATTTTCAATGGGAACATAATCGAAAAACTTAGTACTACTCACGATAAAAAAATCAAACTCATCTTTTATAGGTGACAAGGTGCTTTTCACTCTTTGACGAGCTAAGGCGTTAGTATCAGCATTTAAACAAACATATTTAATACCAGCTGGTGGCATGTATTCGACACGGTCGCGAATAGCGAATAGGGTCACATCACAGTTGTAACGAAGAAGCCCCTCACATAAGGTTAGGATTGTCCTTTCCGCCCCAGCCCCAGCCAAACTTGTAAGCAATACACCAATACGCTTCACTTCAAAACACCTTTCATTCTCATCAACTCAACACACGGCCTTAATTTTCGTTCAATAACACTTCGACTACGTTTCTTTTTAACGTTAATTATTGCAGCCACTAAGTAATACATAAGAAAAAGCTCGAGATCCGACCGGCTTACACTCCCTGTCTCATTTAATAGGTTAAACCAGGAATATATCGACCCATTGTCTTTAGATGCGTAAAATGCGATATCCCAAATTCTTCTACCATATGTATAGTATTGCAAATCAATAATTTTTAGTTCACCAGTTCTGGACTTCATAATATTTTGATGCTTGAAATCCCCATGAACTAAACCCAGAGTAATACCCGACGTCGGGAAAATACCTGCAATCAGGTTCGTAACATCATCATTTGATAGCAAAGAGCGCAATAAATAATTTCGATCAGATAAATATTGCCGCATAAATCGAACACACTCATCGTCTCCCGTTCCGGACACAAGATATGTCAAAATTGATTTTATTTTTGTATCAGGAATTATCTCATCCGGCAGTTTATCGAAAGACCCCGACAGCGAAAGCGATTTGAGATTATCAGGGTCAACATCCAATAAGTTATATAAAGACACTATTTTTTCAGCTTCATGTGCCTTTATGTTG
Source organism: Bacterioplanoides pacificum (assembly GCF_042648445.1). NCBI lineage: Bacteria > Pseudomonadati > Pseudomonadota > Gammaproteobacteria > Oceanospirillales > Oceanospirillaceae > Bacterioplanoides > Bacterioplanoides pacificum. The sequence goes on along the minus strand of NZ_JBHRYB010000010.1, from coordinate 53,797 downwards.
AGCAGACATTCACTGGTGACCCAGCCAAACACCTTTCCTGGAAATAGCCCATAAGCGTATGCATTAGGAGCCAATACTGACTTACAATGGTCCTCTTGCCATCGTTGAAAGCGCCATTCTCGCTCAGCAAACACTGCTGACTGAAGCTTAGTTAATGCAAATGGGTGTTCTGAGCTATTGTAATGCAACAGTATTCCCATATTATTAACGCCACCAAGATTCCTATACTCGCTGCGAGAAATAGTTTCAGAGCATTCACGAGATAGCTTTACAGTGACAGCGTCTATAATCTCACTTATCGACAATCCGTAGTGTTTAGCAACATATCGTCTTAATCCTCTGGACTTATAACGGTTTACTAAAAGACGAAAAATATTATTCATAGATATACTCATGATTTCGATCAGATACTACATCTTCAGCAATATGTTCAACCATATTACGAATAGCAAACCGCGCATCTTCACAAAAAATATCTATTTGAGAGAGTTCAACTTCACTAAAGCCTTGAATCTCTTCCAAGTCTATTTTGACGATATCCTCAATTGGCGTGGAGCGATCGCTGCTACCAAAGATATCATTAAGCAAGCTATCGACCTTAGGAGTATTGGACTCCAAAGCGACAAACGGTATTCGATTTTTAACACACATCGTTACTGTGTGATAACGCCCAGTTATTACCAATCGGTGCTGTTTCAAAAATTCAATATAAAAATCAGGATCTGTCGGAATACGGTATTCACCACACATCCACCGTATAATATTTTTAATATAGGGCCTTGGGCTTCGTAGAAACTTTGCATTCCCGGGGCGAGCGACAATCATCGACCTGAAAGTTAGTTTCTTCGATTCTGCAAATTCGGCTAAAAATGCACTGTCTTCTTTAATTGCACTATCAATAACACATACACCGGATGCCTTTACCTTCGAAAGCGAAGCATTCCCAGCGAAAGTCATATCCGGAACATATTGGCCAGCTAAACCAGCGCTTTGGAGTTCATGCAAACTCCTCTTATCTCTGACATATATCGCTCGATAACTTGATATCAATTGATATGTTCTTGCAGAGTTCCGATGCAGTGTTGCATTAATAAGATAGCATGGAGTATTCAACTCTCGTTTAGCAAAGTCAGCTAAAGATGCCAGAGCCATAGCGAACTTACGTTCTTCTGCCCGATGTATAGTTCCCTCACCGTTGACAACAATCGCGTCTACGGCTGGCATATTTAATAGTTTACGCTTATGTTTTCGCCAATCCGTACTAACAGGAAAAGTCCAGATCACTTCTGCACCAACCAACTTCAATTCGTTAAGGAGGTTGCGCATTACCAACATACAGCCGTAATGATTTGTAGGGCGGGTATCGTTAAAAATTGCGACTTTCAAGATAATATCCGGGCGGGAATCCAAAGCCGCAATATAACACACGACTGCCAGCAAGTCATTTATAAGGCCCGTTCTGACTGGCGCAGGAAGCTCTCTATACCGACAACAACTCTCTGATTTTGTCGGTGGTTTTCATCACAATAAAGGTGGCCGATTGCTGGTTGTAGTTCAGCAGAGTTTTTTCAATAAAACTCCACTTACTCATGATTTGAGTCCGTGCTGAAGTATCGGTCATCTTTGCCACCGCATTGCGGAAAATCCGGGCATTTTTCTTCATGCTGGTTTCCGTCTCGGCCAGCCCTCCAAATACGTTTACGTTGAACAACATATATTCTTCAACCATCTGCTCCAGCGCAACCATAGCGGTTAACGCCGCCAGGTTGTCTTCACTGGTTTCTTCAAAAGACAGGCTATCTTTTGCCGCATTAATTTTGCTGTACAGCTGGGCCTGAATTTCTTTCAGATCGTTAACAAAGTTTACATCTGAGTTACTGGCTGCAACCTGGCGCTGGTTATTAACGAATGTAGTGGATTTCTGCCACTGTCTGGCAACCCCGGGCCAGCGAGGTTCAACCCGGCTAGCCACATCATTACCACTGCTGACGGTGTTATCCAGCCGGCGATGATAACGCGCACCACCTTCCTGTAATGACAGAATGCTGGCATCGGCTGTCAGCCGATAGGCATGAGCTTCGAGAAACAGCAGGTCTTTTACTTCTGTGCTTGCCGCCTGGACCGGCGCCACGTTAGTACACAGAAATACAGCAAAAGTTATTATCCACTTCAGCATACTTACCTCAGATATGGTTTATTAATTCTTGTTCTACCAAGTCGAGATCCGGAATGATCGCCGGGTCACGGCCAATCGTGACCGCTGTTTGGTCAAATTGGCCCATATTCATAGCATCCACTGCCTGAATTTCTTCTTTATCCACGTGAATCAGACGCGGAATGCCCTGTACTAACATGGCATAAAACGGCATTTGCTGGTGATTACCAACACCGTTAATAATGGCGAAACGTGCATTCGGGTTAGGTGCCGGCGCAGACTGCTGACACAACATCTCGTAACACAATACAGGAATCGGTACACCACGCCAGTCGATCCGCCCTAACATCCAGTCGACACTGGAAGCCGTGGTCAGCAGGTGAGAAAACGGCACAATCTCCGCCACTGCCACGTTGGGCAGAATCAGGTTCTTATCTTTCAGCGGGATCAGCAGACAATCAACCTGATTTGGTGCATTGGTTTTAGTCAGAGATTGACTCATTGTTATCTACCCATGTGTTTTTTATATGATTAACCAGCTGCAGTGCCAACTGCTGTGGATCGCCACTGTAACGCACCCGACCGGTTTCAATCGCGCTTTCCGGCATGGACGAATTGGCACAGCTTTGCGGCAACTGGGCCCATATTTTCAGTTGCTCATCCGGCAGGCCAACAATGGCCTCGGCACCATCATTGCCCATACCACTGAACAGAATATAACCAGCACGTTCGCCATAACAACTGTGAACGTTAAGGATAACCTGATCAATAGATGGGCCATAAGGACCGGGCCAGCCAGTATGATGATCATGCAGCCGACCTTCAACAAAACTGAACTCATTTTCGATCGGAGCAACCAGAATTTCACCACAGCGTAGCGCATCCCCTTCACTGAAACGCCGCATCTCATAGTCGGCATGACGACCAATGGTCGTCGCCAGCGTCTGTTCAAAGCGCGGGTCAATATGCTGGGCGTAGATAAAGGCAACCGGCAAACCACCGGGTAAGGCGTCCAGAAAACTTTTAACGGCTCCCGGCCCTCCCAGAGAGGCACCCAAGACCCAGACTTGCGCAGCGACCTGACCGGAAAAGTTTTTATCCTGAAATATGGCCGGCAACGACAATTTGCCGGCATCGAATGAGGTCGTCAGCTTATCCAGCACGGCGACATCTTCGGCAACCACAGGCGTGGCGTGTACCATCTCGCGCAGCTTGCTGTACAGGCGTTTTTCCCACTTGGGAAAAGTCGGGCAGTTTTTATGCGGCGCCCGGGCAAAGCCCATTAACACCGGAGTATCGCTGTCCAGCAAGCGATCCAGCCAGTGAAAATGTTCTTCGTCTTCGTCCTGCAGATCAATCAGCCAGGCATCCAGTTCCAGCTGATCGAAGTTGAGCAGATCCATACGTTGCGGATCCGCGTTGACCACTACATCAAAACCAAAGTGCACCAGCGCACTTTTCAACAGGTGTTGCTGCAGCCGGTCATCTGCCAGTATGCCGACCCTGGGCAACCCCATATCAGTGGTCCTTGCGTCCTAACAGCTTATTCATGGTCTCCAGCAAGGTGTCTTCCTGGAACGGTTTACCCATATATTCATTCACACCAATCGATAACGCCCGCTCGCGGTGTTTATCACCGGTCCGGGAGGTAATCATAATGATCGGTATGTCATGTAAACGGGAGTCATGGCGCACCTGAGAGGCCACCTCAAAACCGTCCATCCGTGGCATTTCGATATCCAGCAGCATCAGATCCGGCTTATGATCCTGCAATGTCGCCATGGCATCCACACCATCTTTGGCGGTAAAGACTTCAATACCATTACGTTCCAGCAAACGGGTGGTTACCTTACGTACCGTCACCGAATCATCCACCACCAGAACCCGCGGCAAGCGACGCTCCAGCTCGTGACGACGTTCGGCATCCTGTACATCCAGCGCTTTCGCCTGCTGGTACTCGAGGCTGGCCTGAGTACGGATCATTGCCGGTAAATCAAGAATGATCACCACGCTACCATCACCCAGAATGGTACCGCCGGACACCCCCATCACCGAAGCGAATTGTGGTCCCAGTGTTTTTACCACAATCTCCCGGGAGCCCAGCAACGAATCAACCTGCAGTGCAAACGGTGTTGCGCCACGGATCAGCAATACCGGCAATGGCAGATGTTGTGCGGCAAATTTTGGCTGCGCTTCGTTATCCAGCATATTGCCAAGGTATTCGAGCCGGTAATCAGCGCCTGCATAGTTGTAGTGGCGTTGCTCTGCCGGTTTTTCATACAAGCCCTGCAGCTCCGACGCTGATGCCCGCACGATACCCTGAATATTGTTCAGAGGTACGGCATACAGGTCATCCCCGACCCGTACCATCAGAGCGCGGTTAACCGACACTGTAAATGGCAGACGAATGGTGAACTCAGTACCCTGGCCAGCTTCCGAAGCAATGGCTACGCTGCCGCCCATTTGTTTGATTTCACTGCTGACCACGTCCATGCCAACACCACGGCCGGAAATCTGTGTCACCTGCTCAGCAGTGGAGAAACCGGCCTGCAGAATAAACTGCATCACTTCCTCATCAGTGAGATCGGCCGACGGGTCCATCAAGCCACGTTCAACGGCTTTTTTGCGGACAGCATCCAGATTCACACCTTTACCGTCATCCCGCAGCTTCAGTACGATATCGCCGCCATCACGCGACAGATCCAGTTCAATACTGCCCACTTCCGGCTTACCCGCCGCCAGACGATCACTGTCGTTTTCCATACCATGGTCAACGGCGTTCCGTACCATGTGCTCAAGCGGCGAAATCAGACGCTCCAGAATGGTCCGGTCCATTTCACCGTCGGCATTAAATACTTTCAGTTCGACCTGCTTACCCAGCTCCAGACTGATCTGACGCACAATACGGCGTAAGCGTGGCACCAGACGCTGGAACGGTACCATGCGGGTCTTCATCAGACCTTCCTGCAGTTCGGTGTTGACCCGACTTTGCTGCAACAACAGAGTTTCAGCATCGCGGGTTTTATCCGACAGCGTGTCTTTTAAATCGAGCAAATCCGAAGCGGATTCAACCAGTGCCCGGGACAGCTGCTGCATCGCGGAATAGCGGTCCATTTCCAGCGGATCGAAATCATCATAATCCGGCCCCTGGCGTTCCTGACGGAACAACACCTGAGCTTCGGTTTCCATATCCAGACGCCGTAACTGATCGCGCAAACGATCCAGCGTCATATCCATTTCGTCGAGCGTATACGAGAAATCGGTCACCTGTTGTTCCAGACGACCACGACCAATCGAGGTTTCACCCGCCAGATTCACCAGGTTATCCAGCAGGTCGGCCGATACCTTCACCAGCTCCTGTGGCGCTTTGCGCACATTCGCCTGGGGGTTTTGTTGCGCTTGCGCGGCAGCCGGCTGAGCAGCCGCAACCGGCGCTGCAGCTTCCGGTCGTAACGGCACAACATTGGTTTCACTAACCTCAGGGCTATCGTCAGCGCTATCATTCTCAGTCTGCGTATCATCGGCAGCCGACGTCGGCTGCTGTTCGCTGCTGATGTCGGAGGCTGATTCCAGCGGCGCCGGCTCTTCAATATCCAGCACAATGGCTTTATCGCCCAGAGAAACAAAACCGTCACTTTCCAGGCTGTCTGCCACGGCTTCAATTTTTTGCGTCAGCGAGTCATGAATACGGTAATAATGGCGGAATAACTCGCCATCAATCGCAATCTGGCCCTGCTGAGCCCGCAGAATATTGGCTTCAAAGTCGTGAGACTCATCGCCGATTTCCGTCAGGCCCGCTAACCGTGCGCCACCTTTCAGGGTGTGTAATACCCGCTGTGCCTCACTGGCGTGGGATAAATCGCTGGCATCCTGTTCCCAGTCGTGCAGCGTTTTATCCAGCTGCTCCTGGAGCTCGTTGGCTTCTTCCAGGAAAATTTCCAGAATTTCGCGGTCAGATTCATCCAGCGCCTCGACCACCGGCATGTCTGCCGCCGGCTGCATCTGCGCGTCAGGCGACGGATGTTCAGCATCAAACTGAGCATCGTCTGTGATATCAGCCACAACCGGCTCATCCGGTTCTGAGTCTTGAGGCAACTCATCAACGACCATCTCAGCCGCCCGGGACGGATCGCCGTAAGCCAGTATTTCGCTGATTAATGCCTGTTCGTTCCTGGCGATTCCACCCTGGCGCACTGCATCGAGCTGTGCCGCCAAAGCATCATGACAACGTTGCAGCAGGGTAAACAGTTCAGGAGTGACACCCAGCCGGCCATCATTTACTTTTTCGTACAGGGTTTCCAGCTCATGACATAACTCCGCTATTTCCTGCAGCTCAGCCATACGAGCACCCCCTTTCAGGGTGTGCAGTTCGCGCTGTAGCTGAGCGACATCCAACAGATTGTCCGGCTGTTGTTGCCAGCGCTCCATCGCGGCTTCAATCGCTTCAGATACCTCCTCGGCCTCTTCCAGGAAGATATCGAGAATTTCATCATCGTCTTCTTCAACCACCTCAGCCAGTGGCGGCATCTCATCAGCAGCACTCTGGTCTGCAGTCGCCTCATCCTGCCCGATCTGGCTGACGGCATCCTCTGCTGGAAACTCTGGCTCGCGGGCCGGCTCTGCTGATTCAATATCCAGCAGTTCTTCACCCGGAGCATCGTCATCCAACAGCCGTTGCGCGTCAGCAACCTCAGCGGACTGCGGCGCCTGCCAGTTATTCAGTTGTTCGATCAGTGCCAGCGCCGGCTGGGTTTCCTGGCCTGCCGCCAGGCAATCCATCATTCCTAATAACGCTTCCTGAGCTTCGGCTAATAACGCCAGCGGACTCTCATCGGCAGCGATGTGTTGCGACACCAAACGGCCGTAGAACACGTCCAGGGCATTAGCCAGCATTTCGATATTCGGCAGCTCGGCTTTTGCTGCGCCGCGCGCAACCTGATCCAGGTCTTTACACAGCCGCTGCAGAATGTCTTCATCCTGCTGCTCACGCCACTGGCGCAACAGTTCATCAGCTTCCAGCAGGGAATCCATCCCCTGCGCCAAAAACGCAGCGATGGTTTGAGGTGTTGGCCCGGAATTACCGTCCTGCTGCGCCTGTAGTAGTGGCTCCAGTAGTAGCTGCTCAAGCTGCAGCAAACGCTCAACAAATTCATCGGCACCGTTAATTTTTTCCAGCGCCATCAGGGAATCATTAGCCAGACCTTCGCGGATCAGGGCATCAGCTTCTTCCACCAGATTGACGATACCCGGCGCATTTTTGACCTGATAAGCACGCAGCTCTTTGATCATTCTTTCCAGCGGTGCAGCCACTTCAGCGATGGCTGCAATGCCCGCCATATGTGCGCTGCCTTTTAACGTATGCAGCGCCCGCTGCAGCTGATCGCTGAGCGGATTCAGGAATTCCTCATCGCGGCTTTGCTGAATAAACTCTTCCACCGATACCAGGTGGGCATTGGCTTCAGCAACAAAGACTTCAAGCAAAGCTGCATCTTCATCTTCTTCCTCAAGCACTTCGCTTTCAGCCTGCGGCTCAGCCGCTGGTGTTGCTTCAGTCAGCTGGGCGAATGGCTCAACCACCTCATTTGCAGCCAGCGCTGTGGCATAATCCATCAATGGCTGAGTATCAATCGCCGCGGCACGGCGGCAACGGAAGTCATCGATCAGCTCCGGCAGAGAAGCGATCACATGATCAACCAGCGCCACCAGGTTATCGCTGATGCTGATGGTTTCATCCAGCACCCGGTTGAACATATTTTCAACCGACCAGGCCAACTCACCGATAACCGCTGCCTGCACCATACGACCACTGCCCTTAAGGGTGTGGAACGCACGCCGCACAGTGGTTAACGCATCCTGATCATTACGATCAGACTTAAACTTCGGCCAGAACTCGTCCAGCGTTTCGGTTACTTCTTCCGCTTCTTCGAGGAAAATTTCGATGATTTCATCATCGATCAGATCATCATCGTCCTCTGCGTCCACCTCGGGGGCTGCTGCAATCTCAGGCTCATCAGCAACTTCAGGCGCTTCCGCCACTTCCGCCACTTCCGCGACATCCGTAACCTCAACGTCATCGCTTGTGGCCTGACTATCAGCCGCAGAAGGCTCTGCGTCAGTGACTCCCGCCGCCTGCAATTCAATATCGGCAACACTGGCACTGATCGCAGCGGCATCGGAATCATCCAGTTCAATGATGTCAGCGTTATCCGCATCAGCCTGAGCGTCAGCATCCTGAACGTCAGCAATTGCGCTGTGATCCACTGTTTCACTGTCGGACTCCGCCGTCAGTTCAACTTCCGCCACGTCATCTCCGGCAGTCAGATCAATATCTTCAATCACATCGTCCAGAGATTCAGTCGCCGGCAGTTCTGCCAGTGACTCTTCCGCGCGCAGTAACAGATCATCACCGGCATTGCCCGGCTTTTCACTGTAACGCTCGATGAAATATTCAACACCGGTTAACACATCCGCCAGCGTATCGAGCACGGACCACTGTGGCTTTAACTCTTCACTGATCAACTGATGCTGAACAAAAGCGGCGGCCTGCGACAGAATATCCGCCACCCGTGGCAGCGGAATCATGCTCAGAGAACCTTCAATGCTGTGCAACAGCGCAGGTACCTCAGCCAGTTCGGCCGCCGACCACTGCTTGGCGATGTATTCCACAATCGCATCTTTAACCTGCTCCAGCACATTGCGCGCTTCACGCAACACCGCCTTCTGGGCATCGGTCAGTGAGCTCTCACTAACTTTGGCATGCAGGTCACCTTCATGCTTCATTCCCGTCAGCGTCGCTTCGACGTACAGCAACGCACCGGCAATATCCATCAGGTGATGATCTTCCGCTTCACGTCCTTCGGCAATCAGACGCGCCACTTCGCCCTGCTGCTCCTGCAGTACTTTGCGCGGCATGCCCAGGCCTAACACGGCCATGGTATCGCTGATCTGTTTTAACGCCGGTGACACATCCTGCAGTGCGCTGGTGCGGTTCTCTTTGCCCCGTACCAACAGGTCCAGCCGGTCTTTAACGGCAGCAATTTCCTCAACCAGGGCATGCAATACCTGGTCTACCGTTTCTTTATCAGGACCGGCCAGTTCTTTACGCTGCTGCTCAATATCCGCTTCGCTGACCAGTGCATTATTGAGCGAAAATTCGGCCCGGACTTCGCGAATGGCTTCGCCACTGATATCCGACTGAGCGACAAACATTAACAATGTACGGATCAGCTCATCATCCGGAGCCTGGTTAATTGCCGCCGCGCCTTGCTCTGCCGCATCACGAACCAGTTTTTCCAGCTGGCCAAGCAACTGTTTACTGTTTTCCGGCAACTGCTGTTGTTTTTGCAGCCATTCGGTAAAGGCCAGTGCCGGCAACCAGATTTTGCCCTGTGGCGTGCTGTGTAACGCTTTATGCAGGCGGGCAAACACTTTTGCCAGATACTGCTTAGCGACGTCCGGCTGCTTGTTTTGCAATAACTGCAACATTGCCGTCTGTAACATCTGGCGAACTTTTTTCGCCCACTGGCGGAAGTCAGCGCCATCGTACAAGGCGGCTTGCTTCGCCGTTAACAGCGGATTATGACGAATCACAGGTGAAAACAACGCCGCTTCCGGCAACACACTTTCACCACGCACTTCGCGCAATTCGTTCAGGATCGGTAACAACACCACCGGCAGGTCACGACGACCCACTTTAACGTGTTGCAGATAATGCGGCAGCTGCAAAATAGCCTGCATCAGCACCTCAAGTGCACGCATATCTTCACTGCGGCCTTCGGCCATGGCTAACGCCACCGCCTCCATTTCTTCCGCCAGCAGTGCCGCGCCGTAAAACTCCACCATTTGCAGAGTGCCCTGGATCTGATGCAGGTAGCTCAGACAGAATTTGAGTCGGCTTTTATCCCCGGGGTTTTCTACATAGGCTTCCAGCGCTTGCTGGGCCTGCTGCAGCGTTTCTTCAACTTCCCCTTTTACCCATTCCAGGGCGATGTAGTCCTGGCTCATCGCCTTGCGGTCTCCCCTGTCGAATTCGTTTTCTTACGCACGAATGCAGATACCTGACTGCTGCGCACCGGCTCCAGCAACGGATGGCTGAAATCCACCATCTCTCCCAGCCCGATGACTAAAATGCCACCCGGAGCCAGACGTTCGGCCAATACATTCAGAATTTCCCGACGACGCCAGCGGCGAAAATAGATGAGAACATTCTGACAATAAATAATGTGCTGAGAATCCAGCGGAAACGCGTTCAGATTCAGGATATTCACCTGACTGAAGCAACAACGTTTTCGTAAATGATCGCTGATCTCAATTTCGTTAATACCGCTGTTTTTGAAAGCCCGGGCCAGATAATCCTGTGGCACCCAGTCCAGAGCCCGGGGCTGAAAACGGCCAGCCCGGGCCTTACGCAATACGATGGTGGAAATATCAGTTCCGGTGATCGCAAAACGTTTGCTCTGTGGTGTCAGGTAACGGTCAGCGACCATTGCCAGGCTGTAAGCTTCTTCTCCGGAAGAACAACCAACACTCCAGCATTCCAGCGTGTCGTCAGGTCCCATCTCGGCAGCCTGTTGCTGAACAAACTGATCAACAAAGGCGTAGGCATCCGGATCACGAAAAAAGCGGGTTTCCTGAACCGTCAGACGGTCCACCAGGGTATTCCATTCAATGGCTCCCGACGGTCCGTCGGTGACCCTGTCGTAATACTCCTGGTAATTCTGACAGCCAATCTCCTGCATACGCAGGCCCAGACTGGTTTGCAGAAAAGAACGCCGTTGCAGTGGCAAACACATGCCCGTGCGCTCTTCCAGCAAATTCTGCCAGCGCCCGAACTGGACATCGTCCAGCTCAGGTACCGAAGTTAACCCGGTTCGTAAATGATGAGACATGAAAATTCAGGAGCTTACAGCACTTGCTGTTGATCCAGCTCCGCTTCACTTTCAGGCAGTTTAAAGCCGGCAACCGACTCCCGTAGTTTATTGGCCATTTCCGCCAGGTTACCAATCGACTTCGCCGTTGCGGTAGTACCCGCCGACGTTTGCGAGGTAATTTCCTGAATCACGTTCATCGTGTTGGAAATATGACCGGCAGACGATGCCTGCTGACGAGCCGCGTTGGAAATGTTCTGAATCAGGTCAGCCAGGTTTTTCGATACGTTTTCAATTTCTTCCAGTGCCACACCGGCGTCCTGCGCCAGACGAGCACCACGCACCACCTCGGAAGTGGTGGTTTCCATCGAGATTACCGCTTCGTTGGTATCGTTCTGAATCGTTTTAACCAGTGCTTCAATCTGTTTGGTTGCAGCGGCTGACCGTTCTGCCAGACGCTGTACCTCATCCGCAACCACCGCGAAGCCCCGACCGGCGTCACCCGCCATCGATGCCTGAATCGCGGCGTTCAGCGACAGAATGTTGGTTTGGTCAGCAATATCGGTAATCAGGGAGATGATGTCACCAATCTCCTGAGAGGACTCACCCAGACGTTTAATCCGTTTGGAGGTTTCCTGAATCTGCTCACGGATGTTATCCATACCGTTAATCGTTGCCTGTACCACCTCGGCACCTTTATTGGCGATCGCAACCGACCGCTCCGCAACCGCGGATGATTCAGATGCGTTGGCAGATACCTGGTCAATCGACACCGCCATTTCGTTAATTGCGGCTGAGGCTCCGGCAATTTCCTGCGCCTGGTGCTCAGATGCTTCCGCCAGGTGCATCGCTGTCGCCTGGGTTTCCTGAGCAGCGGACGATACCTGTACGGCTGTTTCGTTAATCGCCGATACCAGTGAGCGCATCTGGTCGATGGCGTAGTTGATGGAGTCAGCAATCGCACCGGTGAAGTCTTCGGTTACCGTTGCGGAGGCGGTTAAGTCACCGTCTGCAAGGTCGGCAATTTCATCCAGCAGACGCAGAATCGCCATCTGGTTCTGTTCGTTTTTGTTCGCCGTTTCATCCAGGTCGCGACGGGTTTCACGATAGGAAACCACACCAAAGGCCACCATCATCACAATCGCCAGCAGCGCGGAGATATAACCAACAATCTGTAACAGGGCACGCTGGCCGGTATCGTTCTGAATGGTAATGGTCAGCTGAGAAGCCTGATCCAGCAAGGTGCGGGAGTCGGCAAAGATGTTGTCGGATGCTTCCCGAACCTGGAACAGTTCAGGCGATGTTTCCAGAATCTCATCCACCGATCCGGATACGAATTCGAACAGCTCGGCTACCTCAGCCAGAGCGTAAATAGCTTCTTCGTCGGTTACCTGGGAAATGTTCATGGCGACATTGCCCTGAATCATGCCGTTCAATACGCGGCCAAACAACGAGGCATCCCGACCGAAAGCATCGGCGGCCATTACCGCATCTTCACCACCGGCCAGTACCTTGTTCACCGAGCGTACAATACGTTCCGCCAGCCAGGACTGACGCTGAGCAACCGCTACCTGGTCGGCCGGGGCGCCGTTATCCAGCAGGATCTCTACAATCTCATCGTATTCCACCTGCAGCTGAGGAATCGTTTCTGCAAGTGTGGCGGCTACTTCGTGAAGGGAAAGAATGATGTCCTGAGCGCGGACAATCTGGTCAGCATTACCTTTCACCGAATCCCAGATACCCTGTACATCGGTCATCTGAGCAATTTCGGCCGGCTGCAGACCGGTATCAGGGTTACCTTTGGTCAGGTAGCCCCAACGCTGATCGAAGTTGTCACGGGCAACACGAAGCTCGCGGAAAGCTTCCTCTTTACCACCGGCCGCTTCCACCGCGTTTTTCGCCAGCTCCTGGGACAGAACCCGCAGCTCACCAGCGTGTTTAATATATTGGTCATCCCGGTTTGCCAGGGCATTCACATACACCGTAATGGCAATAAAGATACCCAGGAATAAGAACAACAGGCCGGCCAGAATACCGTTAATGCGGTTTCTGAAGACCGTCGATAAGACGCTTCCCGTGTTTTCGCTCATGCGTTCCTCTCCACACTCACTCTTTCAAGTTTCGCCTTGCGGCTAATTATATTGTCGTAGTCACGCCGGGCGGAGAACCGCTGAACTCAACGCAACTGATAAAACTGCACAGCAGGGGTGATTCGTTACACCGCTATCTGTAAAAATTCCGGCGCCTGCACCAGATCCAGCAGCTGAAACACCGGCCAGACCTTACCATCACGCTCATAGGCGCGGGTGACAAACTTCGCCGTTGCCGCTTCGGCATCCGGCGCTTCTACCTGACGATCTTCCGCGAATTGCTGCATACCCAGCACCGCATCCACCAGTAACCCCATCATATGGTCACCGTGTTCAACCACCAGTACCCGGCGACTGCGCCAGTTAGCCTTGGAAGGCAAACCGAGCAGACCGGCGAGATCCATAATCGGTACCAGGCGGCCACGCACATTGGCCACACCCAGCACCCAACTGCGCACCCCCGGCACCTTTGTGAGGCGCGGCGGCTGCAGAATTTCAGCCACTTCGGCCATATCGGCGGCAAAATGCTGGCCTGCCAGCATAAAACCAACACCGCGCCAATACGCTACCAGCTCAACCTGTTGCGGCAGAGCGGAGGCGTTGGCGCGGCTGCGTTCGGCGATATCAAGCAGCTGAGCAAACGGATGCATATCAGCCTGCCATTACCGAGCTGATTTCAGACAGCAGAGTGGCTTCAACCACCGGCTTAACCAGATAACCACTGGCACCCTGACGCTTACCCCAGACACGATCAGTTTCCTGATCTTTGGTGGTCACAATGATCACCGGGATATGTTTGGTTTCAGGGTCTTTGGTTAACTGGCGGGTTGCCTGAAAGCCATTCAGGCCAGGCATCACAATATCCATCAGCACTACATCAGGCTTTTCCTGACGAGCGACAGCAACACCATCTGCACCGTTTTCCGCACTGATCACTTCGTGACCATTTGCTTCCAGCATTTTCTTAAACGCTTCGGTTTCAGTGGGTGAATCATCAACTACCAAGATGCGGGCCATGCCTACTTCCTCTCAAATTCTGTGTTTCGCGGGCTCAGGATTTTACGTACTGGCGAATCGAGCCAAGCAATTCTTCTTTACTGAATGGCTTGGTCAGATATTCATCTGAACCAACAATACGTCCTTTCGCCTTATCAAATAAGCCATCTTTACTGGACAACATAATGACCGGCGTCGATTTGAACTTAGAATTATTTTTAATCAGGGCACAGGTCTGGTAGCCATCCAGACGGGGCATCATGATGTCGACAAAAATGATGTCCGGATGTGTGTCAGCAATCTTCGCGAGCGCATCAAAACCATCTGTTGCCGTGATGACTTCGCAGCCGACTTTTTTTAGCAGAGTCTCAGCCGTACGACGAATGGTTTTACTGTCGTCGATGACCATGACTTTTACATTCTGAAAGTTATCGTCCATAGGGAGGCCTTAACCATCCATTTCTTTGTATTTTATTCAGCGACTGTCTTTCGACCGCAAGAGACGCCATTGCGCACTTTTGTACCACACTTGGCAGCCCCAAGCTAGCGGCCTTGATGCGAATATAGAACCATGCACGATGAAAATCTGTTGCGCCATATGAAGAGTCAATAAGTTACACTGCTGCCAAGCCAATTCTGCTTGATTGCTTCGCCGGAGACTGTATGAGCATCAAATTAGCCGTGGTCATGGACCCGATTGCCGATATCACCTATAAAAAAGACACTTCGCTGGCACTGCTGTATGCGGCTCAGCAGCGTGGTTGTGAACTCTGGTATATGGAACAGGGTGACCTTTATATAGAGAATGGCATCGCCATGGGGCGAATGGCGCCAATTTCAGTACAGATGAATCCGGATAACTGGTTTGAGCTGGGAGACTACCGCCAGGCACCGTTATCTGAGCTGAACATCATTATTATGCGCAAGGACCCGCCGTTCGACAGCGAGTTCATTTATTCCACCTATATTCTGGAGCGCGCCGAACAGGCCGGAGTGCTGGTCGCCAACAAACCGCAAAGCCTGAGGGACTGCAACGAAAAGGTGTTTGCCACCGCCTTTCCGGAACTGATGACCCCAACCCTGGTCAGCCGCAGCGCCAACCTGCTGAAGCAGTTCCACGCCGATCACGGCGACGTCATCTTTAAACCACTCGATGGCATGGGCGGCTCGTCGATTTTCCGCCTGAAGCCGGATGACCCGAATGTTTCCGTGATTATCGAAACACTGACCAATCATGGCCAGCAACAGATTATGGCGCAGCGTTTTATCCCCGAGATTGTCGACGGCGATAAACGTATCCTGATGATTGATGGCGAACCCGTGCCGTATACCCTGGCGCGCATCCCGGCCAAAGGTGAAACCCGTGGCAACCTGGCAGCCGGCGGTTCCGGTGTGACCCAGCCACTGAGTGATGAAAACCGCGCCATTGCCGAACAGATCGGTCCGATCCTGAAACAAAAAGGCTTGTATTTTGTTGGCCTGGATGTGATCGGCAACTCGCTCACCGAGATTAATGTCACCAGCCCGACCTGCGTGCGCGAAATCAGCCGCGACTCCGGCATTGACGTTGCCGGTCTGCTGATCGACAAGCTGCTGGAAAAACTGTGACGCAGCGTCCACCAGCGTTACGCCGCCGGTGGACAAATTTGCCGGATAAGCGCAGACTTGCGGTGTTTTGCATCGTCATTTTCTGAGGTTAATTCACGCGCATGTCTGCCGCTGCTGTCACCAGTACCGACCGTCTGTCATTCGCTTTATTTCTGGCACTGGTCATTCACGCTATGTTGATTCTCGGCATCAGTTTCAGTGCCAGCGATCGCTCCAGCCTGTCAAAAACCCTGGAAGTTACCCTGGCCAGCTACAAAAGCGATAGCGCACCGGAACAGGCTGACTTTATCGCCCAGGAAAATCAGCAGGGCAGCGGCACACTGGATGAAGCCAAAATGCTGACCACGGATATGGAAGCCAACTTCCACGACAATCAGGTCAACGAAACTTCCCCGCAGGAGCAACAGGCCACGGCACCGAAACAACCGGAAGGCAAACAACGGCTGGTTTCTACCAGCGGCAAAAGCCGGCTGAAAACCCAGCTGCAACAAACCGATATTCCCCCCAACCCGCTCGATTTGCCGGATGGCCCACAAAAAACCCTGCTGCAGCGCAGCCTGGAAATCGCCAGCCTGGAAGCCAAACTCGACAGCCAGCGTCAGCTGTATGCCAAACAACCACGGATTCAGCGGTTAACTGCTGCCTCCACCATGAAAGCCAGCGACGCCTATTATGTAAACTCCTGGCGGCGGCGGATCGAAGATAACGGTGCCCGCAATTACCCGCGAGAGGCGGAAAACTGCTTTAACGACTGCCGGCTGCGGCTGCTGGTTGCGATCAATCCGGACGGCACTATTTATGAGCTGCGGGTACTTGAATCGTCTGGCCGCAAAGTACTGGATGATGCTGCGATGCGCATCGTGCGTCAGTCCTCGCCCTTTGCTCCGTTTACCGCCGAAATGCGCAAAACCACCGATCGCCTGGAAATCATCCGTACCTGGCAATTTAAAGGTAACCGTTATCTGTCGGACGCCAATTAATGCAACAACTGAACAGTTTAAAAAATCACCTGCTGATCGCTATGCCCCAGCTGGAAGACTCCTGGTTTGAAGGCACCGTCACCTATTTATGTGAACACAACGAAGACGGCGCAATGGGTATGGTGCTGAATAAGCCGCTGAGAGTCAGCCTCGATGATATCTGCCAGCAACTGGAAATCGAACGTCAGGCCGGGGTTGATCCGGTAATTCTGGCCGGTGGCCCGGTCAGCATGGAACACGGTTTTATCCTGCACCGTCAGCAAGGCAACTGGGACTCAACACTGAACGTAGTGGAAGAAGCCCATCTGACGTCTTCCAAAGATATCCTGACAGCCATCGCTGCCGGTAACGGCCCCAGTGACTACCGCATGGCACTGGGATACGCCGGCTGGGATGCGCAGCAACTGGATGAAGAATTAAAGCAGAACGCCTGGCTGACCATTGAAGCCAGCCCGGAGCTGCTGTTCGCAACCGATGCCAAAGACCTGTACCGCAGCGCCCTGAAACAACTGGGCATCAGTCCGGAATTCCTCAGCTCCGACGCAGGCCACGCTTAATGTCCGGTGTCGCTATCAGCAACAAAATCCAGACCGTCATGGGATTCGACTTCGGCACCCAGCGTATCGGCATTGCCACCGGACAACGGTTAACCTCAGGCACCCAGGCACTGAATCCGATCAAGGCCAAAGACGGCATTCCCAACTGGGATAATCTGCAGCGAGTGATTGACGAATGGCAGCCGGATGCGTTTGTGGTCGGCCTGCCGCTGAATATGGATGGCACCCCGTCAGAGATGAGTCGCCGGGCGGCCAAATTCGCCAGACGTCTGGAGGGCCGTTATCATCGCCCGGCCTATACTCAGGACGAACGCCTGACCAGCTATGAAGCCAAAGGCATGGTCATTGAACACGGTGGCAATCGTGACTTCGGTGCCAACTCCGTCGACGGTCTGGCAGCACAACTGATTCTTGA
This sequence comes from Bacterioplanoides pacificum, assembly GCF_042648445.1. Lineage (NCBI taxonomy): Bacteria > Pseudomonadati > Pseudomonadota > Gammaproteobacteria > Oceanospirillales > Oceanospirillaceae > Bacterioplanoides > Bacterioplanoides pacificum. The sequence goes on along the minus strand of NZ_JBHRYB010000010.1, from coordinate 36,129 downwards.
AAGCTGGATGGGCGAACACCCGCGCGATTAAATCCGCCCTGCCTGTTAACACTGATCTTTGGAGAGCACATGGGCTTACCGCAAGCATTACAGGACTGCGAAAAAACCTGTGAACAATTAGGCCAGCGCCTGCAGCAATTATTGCAACAACACAATATCAGTAACCCGCTGCTGGTTGGTATTCGCACCGGCGGAGTCTGGATTGCCGAACGACTGCAACAACAGCTGCAACTGCAGGAAACCATCGGCGTACTGGACATCAGTTTTTACCGCGACGATTTTACCCGCCACGGCCTGCACCCACAGGTCAAAGGCTCACAACTGCCCGACAGCATCGAAGACCGCGACATTATCCTGATCGACGACGTGATCATGAGTGGCCGTACCATTCGCGCGGCGATGAACGAATTATTTGATTACGGCCGCCCGGCCAGCATCAAACTGGTTTGTCTGCTGGATATCGGCCGGCGCGAACTGCCGGTGCAGCCTGATTTGTGTGGTGCAACGCTGGATTTATCCGACGGCCAGCTGGTAAAACTGTCCGGCCCGCAACCGTTAACCCTGTCGTTAGCCTGATATTATTGACGAGTGAAAAGAGACTGATCATGAACCTGCCTCCCCATCAGGTGCAGCTGACCGACGACGGCCGGCTGAAGCACTTCTTAACCACCGAAGGTTTAAGTAAAGCGTTATTAACCGAAATTCTGGACACCGCCGATTCATTTATCAGCACCCAGGAACGGGCAGTAAAAAAAGTGCCGTTATTACGCGGTAAAACCGTGGTGAATCTGTTTTTCGAAAACAGTACCCGTACCCGCTCCACCTTTGAGCTGGCAGCCAAGCGATTATCTGCCGATATTTTAAATCTGGATATTTCCAAGTCGGCGACTTCCAAGGGCGAAACCCTGATGGACACCCTGTGGAATCTGGAAGCCATGTATTCCGATATGTTTGTGGTGCGCCATTCCGACTCCGGTGCCGCCCATTTTATTGCCGAACACGTCACTCCGAATGTTGCCATTATTAATGCCGGTGACGGCCGCCATGCACACCCGACCCAGGCGATGCTCGACATGCTGACCATTCGTCGCCATAAAAACAGCATCGCTGGCAAAGTGGTGGCCATTGTTGGTGATATTCTGCATTCCCGGGTAGCCCGCTCACAGATTCATGCATTACGCACCTTGGGCGCAGCGGAAGTACGTGTGATTGGCCCCGGCACCCTATTACCCACCGATATCGAAGCCATTGGTGCTAAACCGTTTTATCGTATGGAAGACGGCTTAAAAGATTGTGATGTCGTCATTATGTTGCGGCTGCAAAAAGAACGTATGCAAAACGCACTGCTGCCCAGCGAAGGGGAGTTTTTTAAACTGTACGGCCTCACCGAACAAAAATTAGCGTTAGCGAAACCGGATGCCATTGTTATGCATCCGGGGCCGATTAACCGTGGCGTGGAAATCGAATCCGCCGTCGCCGATGGTAATCAGTCGCTGATTTTAAATCAGGTGGGTTATGGTATTGCGGTGCGTATGGCGGTGATGGCAATGGCCATGAGTGGCCAGCAACAATCTGCCATCGAAAGCGAGGAGGTTTAATCATGCGTTATTGTGTTATTGAAGGCGCCCGCCTGCTCGACCCGGCTAACCAGTTAGATACCGTTGCCGATATTTATATTGCCAATGGCAAAATTCAGGCGATTGGTCACAAACCAAGCGCCGGCGAAATAGAAACCAGCATTGATGGCCGCGGCAAAATTTTAATCCCGGGATTAATTGATCTGGCCGCACATCTGGCAGAACCCGGCTTTACCCAAAAAGGCTCTGTCGCCAGTGAAACCCGCGCCGCAACCCGCTCTGGTTTTACCCATATCTGTGCGCTGCCGGATACCAAACCGGTAACTGACAGCCCGGCGGTAGTGCAGTTAATTCAGGAAAAAGCCGCCCAGGCCGGTTACGCCGAAGTATTGCCACTCGGTGCCGCCACCCAGGGATTAGCCGGTGAACAACTGGCCAATATGTTCAGCCTGACCGAAGCAGGCTGTCCGGCGTTATCCAATGCCCGCCAGCCCATCAAAGACAGCTACGTATTACAGCGGGTGATGGAATACGCCGCCACCTATGATATCCGTTTATTCCTCAGTGCCGACGAAACCGCGTTGTCTGACGGCGGCTGTATGCATGCCGGTGCGACGGCTACCCGTATGGGCCTGGCCGGCATCAGCGAAACCAGCGAAACCATCGCCCTGTCGCGCATTTTATTGCTGGCTGAACAAACCGGCGTGCGGCTGCATATCAGCCAGATCAGCTGCGCCCGTAGCGTAACCCTGCTGCAACAGGCCAGAGATAATGGCATTCAGGTCAGTGCCGATGTGGCACTGGCCAACCTGGTATACACCGATGAAGCGGTCAACGGTTACAACAGCCAGTTCCATGTATTACCACCACTGCGCAGTGAAACGGACCGCCAGGCATTATTAGCTGCGGTCAATAATGGTGAACTAGCCATTTCCTCCAACCACCGGCCCCACGAAATTGCCGCCAAAAAAGCACCTTTTGCCGATGCCGAGCCCGGCATGAGCATGTTCGATTGTTTCCTGCCGCTGGCCCTGAAACTCATTGCCAACGGAGAACTGCAATGGTCTGCTTTTGTTAACGCCACCAGCCAGATTCCGGCCCGGGTAATTGGCCTGGAGCATTGTGGCCTGGCGGAAGGTCATTATTTCAGCGCCGCGTTACTGGACACTGAATGCGCGGCTGATTTATCGCAACTGATTTCCAAGGGCCACAACATTCCCTGTGCATCAGAATCGTTAACCGGTGCCGTAGCCGCGTTATTCGTCAACGGCGCCCAGGTCCTGTAATTCCTGCCGGCGCCTGGCGCAACATAAACGGCCTTAACCATTCAGCCGGATCTGCAATCAGATCCGGCTTTACCCGGTTGTTCAGAATCAGCTGAGCAACACACCAGACCGTTCGCAGCCTGGCTGCGAACCCCACAACCGGAATGTGACACTTCGACGTCCCCGTTTGCGATAGCCGCCATGATTTCAGGCAAGCTGGCCGGAAGCATCTAAACTCAAAGCATGACCGTGGACATTCCCAACACCCAGCAACTGCACCAATGGCATAACGACTTTATGGCGTTAAACAGCGCCAGGCTCGACAGTGCCCGCAGCCTGCTCAGCAGCCGCCAGCGCCTGGTACTGGATGCCCTGCCACTGCTGTTCCATCTGAATCATCAGCAACTTCCGGGTTACGTCGACCGCGATACACCCTGTGGTATCAGTCATTTTCAGGCCAGCACCGAACAGCACCAGGCATTGCAGACTCTGGCCCGGGGAGTGCAGATTCCACGCGGCTTAAACGACCAGCAGATTCTCGGTGTTTACCTGATGGGCAGTCTGGGATCGATGGCACAATCGCGCTCCAGCGATCTTGATGTCTGGTTGTGCCACCACGAAAATCTGCCCGAAGAACAACGTCAGCGGCTGCAACAAAAATGCGAAAAAATAGAACGCTGGGCTGCCAGCCAACACGTTGAATTACATTGTTTTCTGATGAACCTGAGCGACTTTCGCCAGGGACAAAGCCGCTCCGCCGACGGCGAAGACTGCGGCAGCAGCCAGCACCTGTTATTACTGGATGAGTTTTATCGCAGCGCGTTATGGCTGGCCGGTGCCAAACCCTCCTGGTGGCTGGTCCCGCAGCAGGCCGAACGAAACGCCGGCCCGTACTGGGAGCAATTGCTCGACCAGCATCTGGTACACGCAGATCAGTGGCTGCATTTTGGCGATATCCACACCATCCCGGCCGCCGAGTTTATCGGCGCCGGCTTATGGCAACTGAATAAAGGCCTGAGTAATCCTTATAAAGCCTTACTCAAACTGTTATTAACCCGCCATTACGCCAGCCAGTACCCCAACATCCGGCCACTTTGCTGGGACTTAAAACAACGGGTCCATCAGGGCCAGACCGACGTTGAAAGTTGTGATGCTTACCTCCTGATGTTGCAGCGGGTCATTACCCAGCTGGAACAGGAAGGCAACCAGCAACGGGTTCAGCTGGCGCGCCGGGCTTTTTATTATAAAGCCCGTCTGCCGCTGTCGGATCTGCCTAACACCCAGCGCAACAGCTGGCGTGCCAGAGCATTAAGCGACTTATGCCGTCAGTGGCAGTGGCAGGCCGGTGACTTAATTGAACTAGACCAACGTAACAGCTGGAGTCCGGTCAAAGTTTATAAAGAGCGTAACGCGTTAATCAGCGAGATGTTGTCGAGTTATCGTTTTCTCGCCGGTTTCAGCCAGAAACACGCGCCGAAGATCCATATCCGGCCGGCTGATATGCGTCTGCTGGGCAACCGTTTATATGCCGCTTTTGATGCCAAGCCCGGAAAAATCATCAATATCAACCCGGGTATCCGGCAATCACTGGAGCAGGAAAAACTCACCCTGCGCCTCAGCCCACGCCAGGTCTGGCAACTGATCCCCGGCAGCTGGAATAAAGACCCCCAGGATACCGAGCAGATTCTGAAACAATCTCCCAGCCTGATGGAGCTGTTGTATTTTGCCCAATACAACGGCCTGCTGATGCCCCACACCCATATCGCTCTGTATCCACAACACAACCCGCTGAGTCAGTATGAACTGAAGGAGCTGCTGCAGATTGTCCGCAATGAAGTGCCACAAAAGGCCGACAATCACAGCCTGGTACATCCACCACAACCCCGTTACTGGCGCCTGTTCGTGAATGTTGGTTGCGACCCGCAACACCACCTCAGCCGCCGCGGCATGCAGAAACTGAGTAATCGCGACGATGCCTTAGGTTACAGTGCCGCGCGCGAGAATCTGATCCTGACGCTCGACCTGTTAACGGTGAACAGCTGGGGAGAGTGGACCATTGAACGCTTCGATGGTGCCGACGCCATGCTGCTGTGCCTGCAACACCTGCTCGGTTTCTTATCGCTGGCGCGCGCCAATCTGACCAGTGGCCATCTCGCCGGGGATGAGGATAACGACCACAGCCCCCTCAGCCACCAGTGGGGCTGGCCGGAAATCAGCAGCCATTGTCACTGTGCCAGCCGCGCCAGCAGTATTAATTTACGCGTCAGGCAGCTGCTGCAGGACGTGATGCAACATTTTATCGAACAGCCCCGCTCGCCTTATCTGATCGAAGCTTCAGAGCACTATTATCTGCTGCACAGCAGCCGGGCCGGTATTCAGCTGCATAAAGCAGCCAATTCGCTGGAGTTACTGAAACTGCTGCAACAGCCACAGGACTTTTACGCCCCCTGCCGGCTTGATGACCATGCCCTGCTGCACAGCCCGTTGCGGCTGATTTATCAGCATGCCCGGGCCGGTATCTGGCAGCTGTTTTATTGGCGTAAAGGCAATAAATTCTTTTTCTACCTGCTGGACGATAAAGGGGCGTTATTACATCAGCAATGGCACGACGATGAAGGAATACGCCGGCTGGTGCCCATCATTCGGTTTTTACGCCAGCTCGACCAGCGCTGGCTGGCGCAACAGGGTGGTAACAGCAACCGCAGCCAGGCACGCACCCTGCTGTTATTTGAAATCCGCCAGCAGCCACACAGTTTTGAGCTGCAGCTGATCCGCCGCAAGCTGCCCCCCATCAACGAATTAAGCAGCAGTTTTGACCTCAGCGCGGTGGTCGACGAACAGCATCAAACCACTCTGTATTGCAATAATCAGGAATTCAGTGTGTGGCAATTTGGCGATCAGCTGTATCACGCCGTCGCCGAAGAAGTACAGAACCTGCGCCAGCAGCATGGCAATTACCCCTGTTATCTGTCAGACCTGACACTCAGCGGACACAATCAGCAGGTCATTGACCATTTGCGGGCCAAACAACGGATCGAAAAACTGCTTAACCAGGCGCTGTTATCCCTGCCACCAACTCCCTCTTCCGGCAACGGCGACTAACCGGCCCCCCGCCGTTGCAGCACAGCAGACAGACGCCACGGCAGTCCGTATAATGCCGGCCAACCTTTATTTTTTTGTTGTTGCGGAATCGCTTATGACCTCCAACTGCATCGCCAGGCTGGCGCTGGGCTTGTTGTTACTTTCAGCACTGGCTGGCTGTGGACAAAAAGGGCCGTTGTACCTGCCATCTGACGATTCCGGCAACACCCCAACGGAATCCCAATCCTGATGTCTGTGTTAAATCCCGGTTTATTTCATTACCACAACGGCGAACTGTACGCCGAACAGGTTGCCCTGAACGCCGCAGCGGAACAGTTTGGTACGCCACTGTACGTGTATTCACGCGCCGCTTTTGAGCAACATTTCCGCGCCTACACCGATGCACTGGGCGACTGGTCCGGACTGGTGTGTTACGCCGTAAAAGCCAACTCCAACCTGGCCGTATTAAATGTGCTGGCACAGCTCGGTGCTGGTTTTGATATCGTCAGCCAGGGCGAACTGGAACGGGTACTGGCCGCCGGTGGCGATGCCGCCAAAGTGGTATTTTCCGGTGTCGGCAAACAGGCCGCTGAAATGCAGCGCGCACTGGAAGTGGGCGTCTATTGTTTTAACGTGGAATCCGAAGCCGAGCTGGAACGCCTCAGTGACGTTGCCAGCGCACTGGGTAAAACGGCCAGCGTATCGCTGCGGGTCAATCCGGATGTCGACGCCCAGACCCACCCGTATATCTCCACCGGTTTAAAAGACAATAAATTCGGTATCGATATTAACGACGCGCCGCGGGTATACGCCAAAGCCCAGCAACTCCCCGGCCTGGCAGTTAAAGGCGTTGATTGCCATATCGGTAGCCAGCTGACGGAAATTTCCCCCTTTATGGACGCCCTTGAGCGGGTACTGGCACTGGTCGATACCCTGGCACAACAAGGCATCAACATCGAACACCTTGATCTGGGTGGCGGCCTGGGCGTGACCTATCGCGACGAAACCCCGGCCAGCGTTGCTGACTACATCGCCGCCATTAAACAACGCCTGGCACAACGCGAAGATGGTGGCAGAGGTTTCAAACTGATTTTTGAACCGGGCCGTTCGGTCGCCGCCAATGCCGGTGTTTTTATCACCCAGGTGGAATTTCTGAAATTAAACGACCATAAAAACTTCGCCATTATCGACGGTGCCATGAACGATTTAATCCGCCCGTCGCTGTACAGCGCCTGGCAGGATATTAAACCGTTACAACAACATTCCGATGCCCCGCTGCGCCACTACGACCTGGTAGGACCCGTGTGTGAAACCGGCGATTTTTTAGGTAAAGACCGTGAACTGGCACTGAGCCCGGGCGACCGCGTTGCCGTAATGTCAGCCGGGGCCTACGGGTTTGTTATGGCATCGAATTACAACAGCCGTGGCCGTCCGGCAGAAGTGATGGTCGACGGCGATCAGCTGCACCTGGTACGCCAGCGCGAAACCATTGAGCAATTGTTCGCTGATGAACAGCTGATTGCGGAATAAAGGCAAGCATTATGTGGGTTAAGTTCAGCAAAATGCATGGCCTGGGCAACGACTTTATGGTGATCGATCTGGTCACTCAGAATGGTCATGTCCGTCCGCAGCGGGTGCGCGAATTATCCGACCGCAATTTTGGCGTAGGTTTCGATCAGCTGCTGATTGTGGAAAAACCATCGCGCCCGGATGTCGATTTTAAATACCGTATTTTTAACGCCGACGGCAGCGAAGTGGAAAACTGCGGCAACGGCGCCCGTTGTTTTGCCCGCTTTGTTTACGATCAGCGCCTTACCGGTAAACGCTGCATTAAAGTGGAAACCGCTAACGGTTTAATGTCACTCAACCTCACCGACGATGATCAGGTGGTGGTGGATATGGGAGCGCCGATTCTCGAACCTCAGCTGATTCCGTTTAAAGCCAGCCAGCAGGCGGCAGAATACAGCTTCGCGAGCGACACGATCGGCGAAGTGACACTCGGGGCGGTATCGATGGGCAATCCTCACGGTGTATTACGGGTCGATGACGTCGACACCGCGCCGGTAGAACAATGGGGACCGCTGCTGGAATCGCACAGCCGTTTTCCGGCCAAAGCCAATATTGGTTTTATGCAAATCGTCGATCCGCACCGGATCCGCTTACGGGTATTTGAACGTGGCAGTGGTGAGACCCTCGCCTGTGGCACCGGCGCCTGTGCCGCGGTAGTATCCGGACAGTTACGCGGCTGGTTACAGCCGGGAGTCACCGTCTCGTTACCCGGCGGTGAGTTATTCATCGACTGGGACGGCAACCCGGATTCTCATATTCAGATGACAGGCCCGGCCGTGACCGTTTTTGAAGGACGGATTAACCTGTAAACCCGAGGCGTTTTTAAGGAAACACTATGAGCCAGCAACCACGTTTAACCGAAGCCGATGTGGCCGAGTTTTTACAGGATCATCCCGACTTTTTTATCGGCAAGGATGACCTGTTGGCGGAAATGCGCATTCCGCATAATACCGGCCCGGCCACCAGCCTGGTTGAACGTCAGCTGTCGGTCCATCGCGAGCGTAATGTTGAACTGCGCCAGCGGTTATCCGACCTGCTGGAAAACGCCCGTCGCAACGACCAGCTGTTCGAAAAAAGCCGCCGTCTGGTGCTGGCCTTAATCGAAGCCGAAAGCTGGCTGAATGTGCAGGCGGCGCTGGACGATTCCTTCCGTAACGACTTTAACGTCGATACCTGGGCGCTGCTGCATTTTACCGAACGTAACCTGGAGCCACCGCTGATCACCATTCGTTCCAGCGAACGCCAGCGTACCATTCATCGTTTATTTAAAGGCCACCGTGCCGTTTGTGGCCAGCTGCCGGAAGCGGATATCGCAACCTTGCTGGGTTGTCAGAGCACCGATGCCCGCTCTGTGGCAGCCGCACAGGTGCGCGGCCAGGGGAATAATGGTGTGTTAACCGTCGCCAGCCAGGATCCGTCTTATTACCGCAGCTCGATGGACACCTTATTCCTTGATTACATCGCAGACATTCTGGCGCTGCGCCTGCCGCAGATTCCGGTGGTCTGAATTTTTAAACGCAGGTAGCTTCCCCGATGGCAATTAAACTGGTGACACTGGATCTGGACAATACCCTGTGGCAAACCGACCCGGTTATTATTAAAGCGGAACAAGCCTGCCATCGCTGGATTGTGGAAAATGTGCCCCAGGCGGCGGAGTTTTATACCTTTGAAGCGCTGCACGAGTACAAAAATACGATTGCCGAATGTTATCCACAATTACGCCATAAAGTCTCTGAACTGAGGTTTGAGGTCTTGCGCCGGGTATTCCTGCAGGCTGGTATCAGCGGTGATGAAGGCCGCCAGAAAGCACAACAGGCATTTGAGGTGTTTTATCAGGCCCGCAGTGAGGTCACGTTATTTGCGGGCGCCCTGGACGCCTTAACCACTCTGCAAAAAAACTATTCACTGATCGCACTGACTAACGGCAACGCCGATCTGACATTAATCGGTATCGATCATCTGTTTGACGCCCATTTTAATGCCGAACAACTGGGCGCAGCCAAACCTCAGCCGGATTTATTCCGCGCAGCATTAAGTCACGCCGGAGTAACACCGGAGCAGTGTATTCACGTTGGAGATCATCAGGAACAGGACATTGTTGCGGCCCGGCGGCTGGGCATTAAAACCGTGTGGGTTAATTTAACCGATGCCGCCTGGGTGGAAGATGAATGTACGCCGGATCAGGAAATTAATCACTTATGCCAGTTACCGGCGGCCATTCAGGCGCTGCAATAGGTTATTTATTAGCGCCGTGTAGCATAGCCAGCAGTGTACAGCTGACAATCACCAGCGCTATTTTAATAACCTGACGTGTCTGATCTTGTTTAACGGCGTAATAACGATCGATAGCGGCAAACGCCATAAACATCAGCCAGGGCATCCACAACAACAGCATCAGCCAGATATTTTTCCCCAGACTGTCATGTAGCAGCGACGCCAGCAGCACAGCCGGCATGCCCCCGGCCAGCCACAACCAGAAACTGCGCATCAGCCCCAGCGTCAATACCGCTACCACCAGACAGGCAGTAAACATCAGCAACTGCAGCGTCGGGTTAGCGACAAAATAACTGCTCAGGGCGATCAGCGCATAAGCCGTACATAAGCCCAGCCGCCAGCGCACCTGATAACCTATGTAGGCCCGCATCATGATTAACCCCGGGCGCAGCAACTGCTGATCAAGATGATGCAGGTACGCCAGGGTGAAAAAGCCAGACAATAAAGCCGCCGCCAGCCCGGCCAGCGACACCAGCCCCGACCAGCCTTTGGCACTGATCAGCACAATCGATGGCAATACCACCAGCAGAATCAGCAACGCATAAAAGAACGCCGAGATGTTGTGGATAAAATTACGCACCATCGTCAGCGGGTTAAGCAGCCCTTGTTGCGCTGCCGCAGCACTGCGATATAACGCCAGATCACGGCCTTCTACCCGCTCAATCCAGCCTTGCAGATCGCTGATACGCCCGGGACCACCCAGCTCAAAATGAATCAGCCAGTCGTCATCACAGCTTGCGATTAAACGCTGTAATTCCGCCGCCACGCTGTAACTGCAATCCTTAACGTCACTGACATCCAGCATACCCAGCAATAACGCCCGGGCTTTATTACGATCATTGCTCCGCTGATCGATCTGCTGACGCCAGTCAGCGGTTTGTTGTGCCAGCTCACAACGGCGCCGGAAATCGCCATAAGCGTCCTGCGCCTCGCGGTTTAACAGGACACTGTCCGCGCTGATATCCAGCCGCTGCTGTATCTGCTGAATCAGCTGCAGCGGTAACCGGCCGGGGAAAATATGATGAATGTCGACGATCAGCGCCTGACAGAAATATTGCACCGCCAGGGCATCCTGACGCAGCGCGGCCTCATGCTGCAGAAAATTTTCAATCGCAGCCTGCTGGCCCTGTTCAAATAAGGTTTCACGTATATCCACCAGCAGCTGATGAGCCCGCTGACGGGCCTGGCTGTGCTGCTGATATTGCTGTGCATCCCACTGATTGTGCGCCATCTCACGGCGGCGCTGCAGGCCTGCCAGCCAGGATGCCCACTGCTCATCGTGTTCCGCTTTTTCTGTCAGCTGCAATAACTCCACAAACTGCTCACAAAAGGACACCGGCCAGCCGGGCTGTTGTTCCGGCCAGTGCAATAAGAACGGCACAATATGCTGTTCCAGTTGCTCCAGCTCATCGAGGGCATACAACAAACCTTCATCTTTCATCCACAACAAATACGCCAGCGCCTGCTGTGGCTGTTGTTGCTGCAGATAACGAATGATTTCACCACTGTGACGATGGCTGACTGCCGCAGGTGTTTCATCAGCGGCAATCTCGGCAGCGGCGTCTTCACCCGTCTCTGCTATCAGGTCTGCGACGGGCACAATATCTGCGACGGGCTGTGCTGTGCCGGCGGCCTGCAAACACTGCTGCGCGGCCTCATACATCTGGCGCAACTGCTGAAAGCCCTGTGGATCTTTTTCCGGCGAGGTCAGCTTTAATTTGCGGGCATAAGCCCGTTTTAAATCACGTAAACTGGCATCGTTATCCAGCTCAAAAAACTGCAGACTGTCCATAATTACAACTCGAAATGTTCCAGTTCCCGCTCCAGCTGCTGCCGCAGCTGATCAATATCCTGCTGCCCCGGCTGTTCCAGCAGCGAATTAAAATAATCAATCAGCCGCCCGATCTGTTCGCGCTGTTCACCCAGATGTTGTTCATATAAGCGATTGGCACGACTGAGAAAAGCCATATTACGGCTGTTTTCACGCGGATGAATTTTCAGGCTGCTGAGTTTTTTCAGACTTTGCTGAATGTCGTCTTCACTCAGTTGCTGATTATTGGCAATCACCATGCTGAAGGTTTTATTACTGGAGACAATGGTGGTTTCCACTTCCAGTAAGCCATTGATGTCGTAACTGAAGCGCACATCCAGTGCCTCTTCCCCGGCGGCAGCGGCGGGTACTTCGGCTTCCAGTTTGCCAAGATAAATATTATCCCGGGCCTGACGCGCCTCCCCCTGGAACACTTTAATACTGACCTGCTGTTGCTGATCATGAGTGGTGTAATAACGCTCGCTGCGGCTGACCGGAATCACGGTATTACGCTCGATAATCGGGCTGAACACACCATCGATACGACGCTCCCCCACGTCGTTAACCACTTCAATCCCTAAGGTATAAGGGCAGACATCGGTTAACACCACGTCAGCGATGGCCTGATCCTGAGCTTTTAACGCTGCCTGACAGGCAGCCCCCAGCGCCACCACTTCATCCGGATTCACGCTGCGCGACGGTAACCGGCCAAACATACGTGCCACCATGCGGGCAATCAGCGGCATACGTGTGGCACCGCCCACCATCAGTACCTGGTCGAGTTCGCCGACACGAATGGAAGAATCTTTCAGCGCCTGGCGCACCGGAGTCATCAGCCGCTGCAATAGCGGCTCCGCGGCCTGCTCAAACGCCTGGCGGCTGTAGTCAAACACATAACGCTGATCAGCAACCTGCAGCTGTAAGGCATAGGACCCGGAGCTGGACAAGGCGATCTTGGCACGCTCCGCTTCGGCCAGCAGGTGAGGCCAGTAGTCCTGTTGCAGACGTTGTGCCTCAATCCCCTGCTGCTGCAGATAATCGAAGAAGTCCTGCACGATCAGACGGGTAAAATCCTCACCCCCCAGACGGTTATCACCAGCGCTGGCACGCACTTCCATCACGCCATCAAACATTTCCAGCACCGATACATCGAAGGTGCCACCACCCAGATCGAACACCAGCAGCTGGCTGTCGAGTTCCTCGTGTGCACCGTAAGCCAGAGCCGCCGCGGTCGGCTCGTTCAGTAATCGTTCAACCTTAAAACCCGCCAGCCGTCCGGCCAGTTTGGTCATCTGCCGCTGACTGTCGTTAAAATACGCAGGTACCGTAATCACGGCTTCTTCGATATCGATCCCGAGTGCCGCTTCGGCATCCTGTTTCAGTTGCTGCAGAATAAAAGCCGCCAGTTCCTGCGCTTTAAATTCATGATCCCCCAGCCGTACCACACTGTCGCTGCCCATCAGGCGTTTAAATAACGCCACGGTCTGGTGTGGGTGTGTCTGCAGCCGGTCTTTGGCCGCACGACCGGTGATGATCCGGCCTTCATCGTCCAGGCCAACCACCGACGGCGTCATAAACTCCGCCAGCGCGTTATGAATCAACCGGCTTTCGCCGTTCTGAAACACCGCCACCAGGCTGTTGGTTGTGCCTAAATCGATACCAATGATCATGAAATCATCCCTGAGTCTGTACAAAAGGCGGCTATTTTAAGCAGCGCGCCCGCCGTTGTCTGCGTCCCTGACCACGGGCTGTTAACAATTCAGGCCAATTTCAGGTACTGATGTACCGTTTCTACTCTTTACTGCCATACTCAGCCGGCACGGCCCTTAATAAAACAATAACAAATCGGTCATCTGTGCCCGGTAGTCTGCAGTCGGCCATGACCACTCACCACACAGGATAACCCCATGAAAAAAACGTTGCTTGCGCTGGCGCTGGCCAGCCTCCCGGCAGTCAGTGCTGCCATGTCCGATAGCCCCGACTCCAGCCCCGTCGATGAAACGGTGGAATACCCCGCCGCTGACACCGTGGTGCGTTTTATTGCTATCGGCGACTCCGGCACCGGCAAAGACGGCCAATATAAGGTCGCTGCGGCCCTGGAAGCGGTCTGTGCCGCCAGGTGCGGGGGCTAAAACCAAAAACTTCCTGACCAAAACCGAGCTGAACGACTACCACTGGCAACAGGATGATATTCTCGGCTTCTTTTATATTGAAATTCAGGGCGACGAGTTACGCGGCACCGCTTATACCGTCAACCCGGACAGCGGCGCTTTCCAGCCAGCCTACCAGCGTACCGTGCAACGCCGGTAACGATTGCGGCACGCTGAAATGCGGATAAAAAAAGGCCCTTCTGTTGCTGGCAGAAGGGCCTTTTTTCCGGCTGACAATAACGCCGTGATTGTTACTCTCCGGCGGCCGTCGCCGGCAGTTGTTTAACCTGATCGACCGTCAGCGTTTGCTCGCTGTTTGGTACTGGCGCCGGCGGCATGTCGTTATCAGCCAGCTCCGGAGCCGCAGAAATACTCAGCTGCTGCACAAAACCACCGGTGCCACCGGATTCTCCCGGCATTCCCAGCGCCACTTCCAGTGTCTCGATACGGGGGAAGTCTTCGCCGTAAATCCGTTGCCAGTCACGGTTCAGGTCGGCCTGCACCTGCTGCCAGTTTTCCGCTTTACTGTCACGACCGTTCACCACGATCAGATGTTCAAAATCCGACAGGCTTTGTTCATCCCCGGCATCGCGACCACTGTCCCAGACATAATGCAAAGTGCGCTGCGGCCAGTGTTCGGTTTCTTCAGCCTGCACCGTCAGGCGTAATAATGGCTGACGTTCAACAAAGGCATCTACCGTCCAGCGCCAGTTCAGTCGTGGCGCCCGGGGCGATTGCTGTAGCTCGCGGCTGAGCACCATTTCACCCCGACTCTGCAACCGCAGTACATTGCCGACCAGTACATCGTACTGAGGCTCCAGCAGGCAGTCATCACAGTCCAGCGACCAGTGCGGCAGTTGCTCAACCGACAGCAACAGCTGCTCCTCCGAGGCAAATACTTTGCCGGAGCCGGATAATAACCAGAATAAAACCACCACCAGCAGAGCGATGGCTGCAGGAAATGCGTGCATACGTCTTCGCGACTTCTTTGAATAGGTGTACATAACTCAGCTTCCATGCTGCTATTTGGGCCAGCAGTGTACCAGCTCTGTTTATGCTTGTTAGCGAACTGGCCCGCTTTGGCAGCAAATTGGCACGAATATGGTTAAAAAGCGGGCAAAATCTCAGAACAATGACCGAGTCCGGGCAACAAAAAAGCCTTTAATGGTACAGTCGTGCAAATATTTCACTGTACTATCAAAGGCTTATCGGCAAAGGCTTATCGGCAAAGGCTTACCACTATAGAGTGACAAAAACTCAGGATCAGATCGGCCGGCTGCCGTAACTGGTTTGAGGTTTGCGCGGCGGATCAGCCATCACGTTATCGTCAATTTCCTGAATCTTGCCACCACGGGCCAGAAATGCCGCCACATCATCTTCCATCGATTGCCGTAATTCATCCCGGGCAGCACTGCTGGTGCTGGTTACGTAATCATCAGCGGAAGAAGCATCATGGTCATCGCTGTTTTTGTCTTTCAGCTCTTCTGAGCCGTTATCATTTTCCTGCATGTCCAGATCGTCATCGGCCATCATCAGTCTCCTGTCTTTGCGAGAGAGTTGCTGGTTAGTATTGCTGCCCGCTCAGGCAACTTTATTCAGTTGCCAATACTTATAGACCAGCCGCAGCCATTCGCCAGAATCCGATCACATTTATTACAACTTTTTTTCTCTCAGGATAAGTAGGTATAAGCCTGCAGCGACTCACTCAGCTCGGAAGCAAACAGGGTTTTATCCGCGACCGACAAGCCCGACTGCTGCACCTGGTGCAACAAGCGCTGCTGGATATCCTGCGGACAGAAGTTGACGTAATCCAACACCACGCTGATGTCGTCGCCCTGAATCGGATTGTGTAACTGCGGCTGCCCCTGATCGTCGAGCAACACGTCAACCGAGTCAGTGTCGCCAAACAAGTTGTGCATATCGCCGAGAATTTCCTGATAAGCACCCACCATAAAAAATGCCAGCGCTTCGCCGCGGGCGATACTGGGCAACGGCAGGCAGGGCTCGGTTCCTTCGCCATCAACATAACGATCAATACGGCCATCGGAATCACAGGTGATGTCCTGCAACACCGCATGATGGCGAATCGGCTGGTCCAGCCCGGTCAGCGGCACAATCGGGAAAATCTGATCAATACCCCAGACATCCGGCAGCGACTGAAATAAAGAAAAGTTAACAAACACCTTATCGGCCTGTTTTTCGTGCAGCTCGTCGAGCAGCTGACGGTGATGACGGTGCAGCGGGTTTAACCGTTGCTTCAGCTCCCGGCAAATACGGCTGTACAACGCCTCGCTTTGCGCCCGTTGTGACAAGCTGAAAATACCCTGCACAAACGCAGCCTGAGCATCCGCCTGCCAGTGCTGGACATCGTGATACAACTCCGCCAGCGAGCGTGCCGACCAATCGCTGTCGCTGACACACAACTGATCAAAAATCTGATACAGCCCGCGCAATGCCTGCGGCGCCTGCGCTGACGGCGGCTGGATCGGCCCTTCGTGGGGCGATTCCGCATCGATAATTTCGGTTAATAACAGGGCATGATGCGCGGTCATGGCGCGGCCGGATTCCGTGATAATGGTGGGCTCTTCGGCCAGATTCAGCTCACGACAGATATCCTTAAAGGCCGCCACCACATTGCGGGCGTATTCCGCCATGCTGTAATTCATCGAACAATAACTGCGCGATCGGGTGCCTTCGTAATCCACCCCCAGGCCACCACCCACGTCCAGGCATTGCACCGCCACACCAAGCTGCACCAGCTCGGCAAAAATGCGACTGCATTCACCCAGGCCGGTCTGGATATCGCGGATATTGGCCAGCTGCGAACCCAGGTGAAAATGCAGCAACTGCAAACAATCCAGCTGATCATCACCACGTAACTGCTCAACCACCTGCAGAATCTGATAAGCCGATAAACCAAATTTGGATTTTTCGCCGCCGGTGTTCTGCCAGTTGCCTTTACCTATGGTCGCCAGCCGGGCACGAATTCCCAGCCGCGGGCTGACCCCCAGCTGCTGCGCCTCGGCCATCACCAGGGGTAATTCCGACAACTTCTCAATCACGATATACACCTGATGGCCCATTTTTTCCGCCATCAGCGCCAGCCTTACAAAATGGCTGTCTTTATAGCCATTACACACAATCGTGCCGGGGTCGGAACCCAGCTGAGATAACACCGCGATCAGCTCCGGTTTACTGCCTGCCTCCAGCCCGAGACGTTGCAGCCCGGCGCGGCGCTGACCTTCCAGTACCTGCTCCACCACCGGCTGCTGCTGATTGACCTTAACCGGATACACAGGGCGATAATCACCGCGATAATCCAGCTCGTCGCGGGCCTGCTGAAAGGCATCTACCAGCGACTGCATCCGGTGATGAATGATTTGCGGAAAACGCACCAGCACCGGCTGGCGTAACCCGGCGCTGCTCAGCTGCTGACGCAGCCGCTGGAGGTTGATATGTTGCGCCTGCTGCGGCTGTGGATAAATACACAACTCCCCCTCAGCATTGGCACGCACATAACCTTCGCTCCAGTACGGCAGATTGTAGTGATCGCCGGCCTGGCCGGTGATTGACGAATCGGATGTCATAACAGCTGAGTTATCCACTAAAATGGCTCATTCAACGCCCGGCAAAAGCGCTTGGCGCTGCATCAGGCTTGGGTTATCGTTGCGCCGATTTTAATGCACATCCATTCATTTGAGTATCTGCCATGACCACATCTTCATCCCCATCTGCTGTGTCTGCTGACAATGGCTGGTTTACCGAGGTGTTTGACGCCGAAGGTTCGGCGTTTTCACTAAAGGTCAAACAGAAGCTGGAAAGCGTACAGAGCGAGTTTCAGACCATCGACATGTACGATACCGAAAGCTACGGCAAACTGATGGTGATCGACGGCTGTACCATGGTCAGCAGCCGGGAAAATTTTGTTTACCACGAAATGATGTCGCACGTGGCCTTGTTCAGCCACCCCAACCCGAAACAGGTCGCTATTATTGGTGGCGGCGACTGCGGCACCCTGCGTGAAGTACTGAAACACCCGGGGGTGGAGAACGTCACCCAGATCGATATCGATGAAATGGTGACCCGTATGGCGGAAAAATATTTTCCTGAGCTGTGCGAGTCCAACGCCGACCCACGTGCCGATATTCGTTTTGATGATGGCATTAAATGGGTGAAAGACTGTGCGCCGGAATCTCTCGACATCATCATCATCGACAGCACCGACCCGGTAGGTCCGGCAGAAGGACTATTTGCCGTCGATTTTTACCGCGATTGTTTTAACGCCCTGCGAGAAGGCGGCATCGTGGTGCAACAAAGCGAATCTCCGCTGTATCACAGCGATACCATTATCAAAAATATTCATTTGGATATGGCAACGGCCGGTGCCTCATCCAGCCACACCTTCCAGTTCCCGCAGGTGATTTATCCATCCGGTTGGTGGAGTTGCACCCTGGCCTGCAAAGGTGGCGACGCAACCGCATTCCGGGTGGAAGATGCGGCGGAAAAAACCTTCCGCACCGAATATTACAATGCTGAAATTCATGCCGCTGGCATTGCCCTGCCGGAGTTTATGAAACGTTCATTAGGTATTGAAGACTAAGCGTTGGTTTTATGGCTGACCCGGGCAACAGCCCGGGTTGTTATTGGCTGACCTGATCGGCGCCAGTTAACGACTCAGCATCATAACCCTGCTGGCTGGCAACGTTTTCAAATAAGGCTAATACCTGATGAGCTCATCATCCTGAACCCGGAATGCTTCATTATTGCTGAACGGCTTAATATTCAGACGATCTCTGTATTTAGCCACCATGGCAGCAGTAATCTGCTGAAACGGTTCGTTTTTATAATGTGGAATGGGGAAGAAATCGATCAGGTTCAGCGCTTCGTACGACGACAGATCTTTGCCAGCGGAGTCTGCTTTTTAATACAAGGAAACCAACTCATCTCGAGTTTCCTTCTTTTTTTGATTCTCAACAACTCTGATGCCACTCAACTCCCTCTTAAGTTTGGTGTTCCAACACCCGGCTCACGCGCCGGTTTGGAGCCGCGAAACGGCGGAAAATCGGTCGCTGTGCAGCCGATTGCTAAAGCCTACCAAGCCAGTACTGCGGACGTCGCCGGTCATGGGCAACAGCCAGAACTTGAAAACCATCAGGCCTCTCTCGGTAAACGATGGATAGCGGAAATCTGTGAAGGGGCGCTCTACGAATATCTGGCGGCAACTCAACTTGCCAGGCTTTTGGTGTCTCGCCAACTAAATTGGCCAAGGCCTCAAATTCCTCTATGAAGGCACCACCCAATCCCGGAACTTTTGATTCGTAATAACCAACTGATTCCAGAAACTCGGCTTCCGCTGCCGGGTGAAAAGAATAGGTCATTTGATCAGTGCTCTAGCCTTCCTCATGACAGCCTCACCAGGCACAGCCTGAACAGTGCCATTATCCAGCTCTTCCCCTCTACGCCGAGCCTCAAGCAACCAATCGGACCTGAGCTCTTCTTCTGACGGAGACTCCAGACTTAATACCAGTCGCTGGATCAATTGTGCTCGCTCCTCTTTAGGAAGGTGGAGCGCCTCGTCTTCAATTTTCTGAAGATTCATGGCAAAAACCTCTCGTTCGCGTATCACTCAATTTTGACACGAATGGGTGCCGGGTTCCACGACTCGATTTTTCGACTTAACGCCGCGCTCTGCGGCAAATTTGGAGCGCAGCGGAAAATTTGTCCGACAGCAGCGCCTTGTTATACGCTTGCTTTCGGTGATTGCCATGAGTATTCGATATCATTTACTAAAGATTGATAATTCACTTCATCTAGAAGTGAATGATTTTTCACTTTTTTTAGCAGCTGGTGATTCTTTGAATTTTCATTAACTTGAGCATACCCAATGTAGAATTTGAAATTTTCTCTTGGCAATGGTCTTGGCGCTATAAATCTTTCATTCGAAGAGTGGTTCACAGAGAATTGAGAAAGCAAATCTTTTATCTTTGCTCGATTAGTTTGTATCTTCATATATATCATTAAAAAAGCTCGTCCTGCTTGCTTTTTGATTCACCTTTAGCTTCTAGAAGCACTCCATACTTTTCTTTGACAGCTTTAGTAAAAACATCAATCGCATTCTCATGATTTTTTAAAAACCAATTTATATGATTGGCTAGATATTCATCGCGAATCTCAGGCTTTCTAAGGTCATTAGGTACGCGCTCCATTCTTGGGTCTACACTATCAAACCCATTAAATGGCTCTGACAATCTTGCTTTTGTCATTTCAACGTATTCTGGATTTAATTCAAAACCAACACCTTTTCTCCCTAGCTGCTGACAAACTCGTAAGGTAGTACCACTACCTGAAAATGGATCAAGGACTGTATCGCCTCTATCACTAGAAGCCAAAATCATTCTTTCGATAAGACCTTCAGGCTTCTGTGTTGGGTGATTCTGCCTGTTTGGGTTACTGTAGTGGACATGTGAAAATTTCCAAACATCACCAGGGTTCGCGCCCCTCATATTGTTTCTAGCCCTATAGTATTTTTGGGGCACCCTTACATCATCAAGATTGAACTTGAAGTTTTTAGTTTTATTAAAAACCAAAATATCGTCATGACGGGGAGAAAATCCTTTCGTTTTTCCCAAGCCCTGAGTGTAATGCCAAACAACCCAGCTATTGAAGAATAGCTCTTGCTCCCTATCTAAAATGTCATAGAGATATGAAATGAATCTCACACCCATAAACACATACATTGAACCATCATCTTTTAAAACTCTTTTGGCCTCGGATGTCCACTGCCTTGTAAATTCTAGGTAATCATCGAAGCCCTTTAGATCATGGTTATTGCCGTAGTCCTTGCCTAGATTATATGGCGGGTCAGCAACTATTAGATTTATTGAGCTATCTGGAAGCTCTTTAAGCAAACTGATCGCGTCGCCGCATTTAATTTCAATACCACTCATTATTACTTAATCCAGTTATTTTGCTGTGCGTATTCAAGCCATTGCCCATAGCCTTTTTTAGAAGCGATAAACTTCTTATCTAGAAGCTGGCAAAACTCCCAAGTAGTTCTTTTTACGATGGTAACGTAATGAATATCCCTAACCTGAATTTGACCTGTGCCAAGTGCTGGATTATAGCTAATATCGCTATCAGATAAGTATTTAAGGTCGTAAGCATTAAAATCCACAACCTCCATAACACCCATCATCATTTTAGTCTCTTCATCGCGGGCGCTGAATACCCTATGCTTAATTGAAAGAATGATGAATATGAAATCAGGGTCTTTGACGTACGCAGATCGTATCCTCGCGTATGAAGTGATGTTAGGCGATTTCCCGCTTCCTTCTATATCTTTGGATGTGGCTTTGACATCTACGTGACCAGTCACAGCACTACTTCGCTTTCGGGTCTTTTTGAATTGAAGAATTACGTCAGCCATGTTTAGGCGCTCACCGGCCTCGACATTTATCAGATCGTACTTGTTCTCCCCATCCTCCAAGGACTCTGTGAATATTTCAAATGCCCATGCTTCTACAAATGGTCCTGCAATTTTATTGACATTCTCCATGGGAATGCCAAGTTTTAGATTTGTATTTATTTCGATTCTGTTTTTTCCCGTATCCATGGCCTCTTTCATTATTGACTCAATAGATGACACAACAAATTCTGAACACTCTTGATAATCGTCAGATTCAACGGGTTTTTTTAGATCGTGACTTTCGTATGTCATATTATTCCTGATTTTCAAGTTGTACTTCGAGTTTTGGATTGCGTATAACGCCGCCAACACGCGCAGCTTTGTAGTGGAGGCGAAGCCGCAACGGAAAAGCTGTCGCTGTGATTGGCCTTGTTATGAAATCTACTTGATAGCGATGTATATCTGGATTTCGCTATCACTTTTGTACAGCTCAAAGTCAGTAGTATAAGCACGAACATATTCTGGCTCGCCTGAACTAAAGTACCGCCAGATCTCCGACCAAGTATCTATAACAGCCTGTGGCAGGCTCCCCTTTCCTTCAAAAACCAAATATTTCCCTGCCTGAATCGTGACAGAGTCAACGCCACCTTCAAACATATCAGAACCGGCTACCACATCAAATTCACCGGTGAAATCTGACTCATAGTTGCAGTAAACACCAAAAACTCTCGCTTCTCTTTTCAGCTTTGGAGCAATATCGCCATAAAAATGCTGCCAAAGCCCCGATATTTTTGATGAATCAGGGTTCATCTCATCAGCGTTCTTTGTGCGAACTTTGATCCCATTTACGGTTTCTTCTTCTATCTGAACAACCTTCACGATTCGGTCTCCTAGATTTCATAACAGCTTATTCGTGTGCACGCCTGATATTCTGGCGAGATTCTTTCGAGATTGGTCGTGTAACTAACTGATTTCATTGAGAAACCTTCCTTAGCAAGACAACTCCTTTCCAGAAAAGCGTGCGCGCACACTATTTCGGCTACGGGATGCCTACTATCTTGTAAACCACGTCCGTAAACCACTGATTTCTTTAATGTTTAAATTATCACCGCCTGAATTAACAGGCAAGCACGAAAACAAAGCGTGCCCGCTTTCCTGAAAACACCGGAATTAGGCTGTTTATACAAACAGTCAGCGACCAATCAAAGCACTGATCCGGGAGGTTAGGCATCTTGCTGGTTGTTCAGCTGCTCTCTGACTTCCATCAGCGCAAACCCTAAAAGATTAAGGCCCTTCCAGGTGTTTGGATCTTCATACTGATAATCCATGATCTGTCAGACAATAATCCCTCAGGCCAGCTTCAGCTGTGAATGCGCCTGGCAACAATCGTCGTGATAACGAATCACCGGCTCCTGAGCAAAGTCCCGGCCGATGGCTTCAACAAAGTTAACCACCGCATAACGGCTGGCCGCCTGGCGGTACATATCATCCCATTGCCGGTATTCATCGGTTTGGCACATCAGCGGGCTGCGCACGCGGATGGTTTTGATTTTCATACGGAAGGGTTTTGGCGTTAAACGAGCACGATAACACTGCTGCTTACGCGACAGTTTCGTATAGAGCCAGTCAACATTCAGTCTGGCCATGATTCTGGCACTGCTGGCCGCCGTTGGATCGAGATATTGCCGGCCAATCACCCGGATACCTTTCGCCGTTTCATAAATCCGGAAGTCTGTACCCAGCTGCGGAAACTTTTTCGCAACATCGGTAAAGTGCCGCGCCATACGTTGTTTTGGCGTCAGTTTATGCAGACCTTTAAAAAAGTCGAACAGGCCATAACGCACGTGATCGATATCGTAAAAGGTATACTGGCTGCTGTTCAGAATTTTAGCGCCGTATCGACACACGCTGACCACATTCTGATCGTCGAGTTGTTCGCTGATAAACTCTTTAATGGCCGTTTCGTATTGCTGTTTTTCTTCACCGCTGGCGATACGTTGCTCAATCAGGCGTGCCTGTTGTTCTGCCTCACGTAACGCATCCTGTTCAGACACTGCGGAACCCGTCAGCAGACGGATTTCCTTATCACGGCCGGCCACCCGGATGTGGTGCTTACTTTCTGACCAATAACGGTAAAACTTCATGCTGATTTCCTGTCTGCGGAGGGTCGTCGCAGGTTGTACCACATCCATACACGAATAACAGCCGGCTAAGGACCGTTCCAAACACCCTTCCTTAACAAATGATAAGGCGCGATGATTTGTTCCCTGCGATACTCAAGCCATAACGATAACGACCCACAACCGTTACAACGATGAGAGCACTATGACAAATCCACATTATCCCAAGCTGCTGGAGCCCCTGGATTTAGGCTTCACCACCCTGAAAAACCGCGTATTAATGGGCTCCATGCACACCGGTCTGGAAGAAGAAAAAAACGGCCTGGAAAGAATGGCGGCGTTTTTTGCTGAACGTGCCCGCGGTGGCGTCAGCCTGATTGTCACCGGTGGTTTTGGCCCCAGCGCCCATGCCGCGACCCATCCGCAAACCAATATCATCGACAGCGAAGAACACGCCAAAGAACACCGCGTGATTACCGATGCAGTACACGCCGAAGACGGCAAAATCTGTATGCAGATTCTGCACACCGGCCGTTATGCCTTTAACCCCAACGCGGTGGCTCCGTCGGCGATTCAGGCGCCGATTAATCCGTTTAAGCCACGTGAACTGCCCGCGGATGACATCGACAACGAAATTAACGACATCGTACAGCTGGCAAAATACGCCCAGATCGGCGGTTACGACGGCGTCGAAATTATGGGTTCGGAAGGTTATTTTATTAACCAGTTTCTGGCGCAACGCACCAACCAGCGTGACGACGCCTGGGGTGGCGAATATGAAAACCGCATGCGCTTAGCGGTGGAGGTGGTACGCCGCACCCGCGAAGCCGTGGGTGAACACTTTATTATTATTTACCGTTTATCCATGCTCGACCTGGTAGAAGGTGGCAGCACTTATGAAGAAGCGCTGGCGCTGGGTAAAGCCATCGAGCAGGCCGGTGCCACTATTATTAACACTGGCATCGGCTGGCACGAAGCGCGAATCCCTACCATTGCCACCAAGGTACCGCGTGCGGCGTTTACCTGGGTAACGGCAAAATTCCGCGATCAGCTGAGCATTCCGGTAATTACTTCAAACCGTATTAACACCCCGGAAGTGGCGGAAGAAGTATTGCAGCGTGGCGATGCCGATATGGTCTCGATGGCGCGCCCATTCCTGGCCGACCCGTTGTTTGTGCAAAAAGCCGAGCAGGGGCGCGCCGACGAAATTAATACCTGCATTGGTTGTAACCAGGCCTGTCTCGACCATGTCTTCAGCGGTAAGTTAACCTCGTGTCTGGTCAATCCGCGCGCCTGCCATGAAACCGAAATGATCATGACCGATGCCGCACAGCCGAAAAAAATTGCCGTCATTGGTGCCGGTCCGGCGGGGCTGGCGTTTTCCACCACCGCCGCTGAACGCGGTCATGACGTTACTCTGTTTGATGCCGCCAGCGACATTGGTGGTCAGTTTAATGTGGCCAAACAGGTTCCGGGTAAAGAGGAGTTTTATGAAACCCTGCGTTATTTCAAAAAACAAATTGAATTAACCGGCGTTAAACTGGAACTCAACAGCCCGATTTCGGTGGAGCAATTAAACGCCAGTGATTTCGACGAGGTGATTCTCGCCACCGGTATTAATCCACGCACGCCGGATATCGAAGGTATCGATCACGATAAAGTACTGAGCTACCTGGATGTATTACGCGATAAAAAACCGGTGGGTATAAACGTCGCAGTAATTGGCGCCGGCGGTATTGGTTTTGACGTGTCTGAATATCTGGCACACTCCGGTGAAGCCACCAGCCAGAATATCCCGGCCTTTATGAAAGAATGGGGCGTCGATATGACGCTGGCCGCGCGCGGCGGTATCGAAGGTGTCGAGGCCCAGCCAGGTGCCAGCGAACGTAATATTTATCTGCTGCAACGTAAAACCTCCAAGGTCGGTGGCAAGCTGGGTAAAACCACAGGCTGGATTCACCGTACCGGCCTGAAAAATAAAGGCGTACAGATGATCCCTGGGTGTGAATACCTCAAAATCGACGATCAGGGTCTGCATATTCGGGTTGGCGAGGAAGTGAAAGTGCTGGAAGTGGATAACGTGGTGATCTGCGCCGGTCAGGACCCTGCCCGTGCATTAACCGAAGGCCTGGAGAAGTCGTATCACTTAATTGGTGGTGCTGACGTCGCAGCGGAACTGGATGCCAAACGTGCGATTGATCAGGGAACACGCTTAGCGCTTTCGCTATAAACCGCTGTAAGCCACTATAAACCGCTGTAAGTCGCTGGGGTTGCCAATAAAAAAGCAGCCCCATC
Source organism: Bacterioplanoides pacificum (assembly GCF_042648445.1). NCBI lineage: Bacteria > Pseudomonadati > Pseudomonadota > Gammaproteobacteria > Oceanospirillales > Oceanospirillaceae > Bacterioplanoides > Bacterioplanoides pacificum. The sequence goes on along the minus strand of NZ_JBHRYB010000010.1, from coordinate 10,583 downwards.
GGCAGGTTTCAGTGTTAAGACACCCGCAGCTTACTGAACTGCCGCAGCGAACACCAGCCTGCTAAAATAGCCCCATCCCCCCGATCTGAGAAGCTGTGTGTGGAACGTTTAAATCTGAATTTATTACGCGCCCTGGTGGTGCTGCTGGAATGCCGCAGCGTCACCCAGGCGGCCAGCCGTTTACACCTGACACAATCGGCGATGAGCCGCCAGCTCAGCCAGCTGCGCGATTTTTTTGCCGACCCACTACTGATCCGCGAACAAAATGACTACCTGCTCAGCGCCCGGGCAAAACAGTTATTGCCCAAGGTTCAGGCCATTCTCAATGACGTCGACACCCTGAAAGACGATGAATTCCGCCCGGACACCTGCCAGCGCCGTTTCAGTTTCGCCTGCACCGATTATGTCGCCCAGTTTATTTTCCCCGGCGTGCTGCAACGGTTAAAACAACAGGCCCCCGGCATCGACCTGGTGTATCACGTCTGGAAACCGGAGCAATTACCCCAACTGGGACAGCTGCCACTGGATTTTGTTTCCACCACCATCGCCGAATTACCCGCCGGGTTAAACGGTATTTATCTCGGCCAGGACGATTCCGTATGCCTGATGGTCAGCGACCACCCGCTAACCCGGCAACCGACGATCAGTGCCGATGCCTTGTGCCGCTACAACTTTGTCAAATTAAACAGCGGCGGCGATAAAGATTCGTTTTTTGATAAACAGCTGGAGCAACAAGGTCTCAGCCGCCGCATTGTGTTTGAGGTGCCGTTTTTTTCCGCCGCCTTTGCGGCGGTAGCCAGCAGTGATTATCTGATGATTGTGCCGGAACACATCGCTCATACCGCCAGCCAACATTTTCCGCTGGCCTATAACGCGTTGCCGCAAACCGGCCCGGCCAATCGTTATCATTTATGCTGGCATAACAGCCATGAACAGGACCCGGCACACAGCTGGCTGCGTAACAGCATTGCCGATGAAATCACCTCGTCGATGTATTCACCCATGTCGCGCGCCAATAAACCCGGCCCCGGGCAATAACCTCAATGCTTTTAACCACTGGCCGCCAGTGCCTGACACAGACCGGTAAAATAATGAGCAAAGGCGGCGTTAATGCGCAGCCGTTGTTGCCCTTGTGGGTATAACCCGAATTTCGCTTCCGCGGATTGCTTACTGCCCGCCACCAGAAAATTATTTTTAATGCTGCCGTCCTGAATAAAGGCTTCAAACGCCCGGGCACATATTTCTTCCGGCTGGCTGTAATAACGGCTGCCATTGGCTTTATCGGCGGCCAGCGATTGCTGCAACAAAGTCGATGGGCCGGAGCCATCGTCACTGATTAAAATCGCCTGATAACAGGCCTGTAAGCGCTGGTTAAGCGGGTGTTCGCGGGTCTCGGCATCCTCGACCCACAGCCGCGACGCAAACCGTGGCCCAGCTGCCAGCGGCTGATCAACGAACAGTTTATCGGCCACATAATGATCAAAGGCGTGAAACCATTCATGGGCAATGCTGCCCGGCCCGGCATTTTTTGCCAGTGCGAAAGTGCGCTGCAACGGCGAGTAGTGAGCGGCCACTCCGGGGCGGCCACCGGTACCGTATTGCAGCCCAAGCGTGGAACGTAATGAAATCAGCTGGCGGCGTATTTTCAGTACTTTTGGGGTGGCAAACCCCGGCCCCATTAATAACTGGCTAAGGTCACACAGCGCATCAAAAAACAGCGCCGCGGCTTTTTCCTGCTCACGGTTGCTGACCCAGCGGCCAATATCTACCGAGCGAAAACCAAACAGCTGGCGAATAGTGAGAAAATCGGGAATCACACCACCCAGCAGCTGCTGGTGATCGGGACCGCGGCGATAGAACTCTCTCCCGGAAAAATCGCGCCTGGAAGAATCGCCCCGGGAAACCCCGCTGCCAGACCGCTGTGAAGAACCCGATGACTCCGCCATAGCTACCTTTTTTGTTTGATCGTTTGCGCCCGTCGTCACGCCGGGAAGCGACTATTTTAACCGCTATGCAATTCCGTCATAAGGGTTATCGCGAGGTTTCATTTCCGCAGCGGCCGGGCTGCACCTACCATAGCCTTTAACCGCAGCAATCCCCTATTATTCTGTGCACAAAGGTTCACAAGGTTTATGGTCATGACTCTGACAAACTGGTTATCTCTGGTGGCGATCTGCATTCTGGGTGCCTTATCACCCGGCCCCAGTCTGGCCGTGGTGTTAAAACAGAGCATGAACAACGATGCCAGCCACGGCATGGTAGCCGGTATCAGCCATGCACTGGGCGTGGCCTTGTGGGCGTTGCTGACCATCTTTGGCCTGGGTGTGCTGGTAAGTGAGTCACCACTTACATTCAGTATTCTGACCTATGCCGGTGCGGCCTATCTGGCGTGGATGGGGATTCAGGCGTTACGCGCTGGGCGCAGCCAGATCAAACCACTGACCAGCGGCCACAGCGCCTACCTGGAAGCCGCCCGCGACGGCCTGATGATTTCGCTACTGAATCCGAAACTGGCCATCTTTTTTCTGGCGTTGTTCTCGCAGTTTATTTCCACCGACCACACTCCAACCGATCAGCTGATCATGGTCAGCACCGTGACACTGATTGATGCCTGCTGGTACGTACTGGTTGCACTGGTATTAAGCCGTATGGGGTTGCTGGCGGTATTGTCGCGTCACTCACAACGGATTAATCAGATCACCGGGGTGATTTTTATCGCTCTGGCGGTGCGGGTGGTTACCCTGTAAGCCAACAAGACCTGACGAAGCCGCGCTGCTACAATCGCGGCTTTTCAGCGAGACCTCAGGTTTATCTTATGTTGTTAAAGATTACCCGTAATGTATTGGGCTACAGTATCGCCGGCCTGGATCTGATCAGCCGCGGCAAGGGTCAGCAGCGACCCGCCGCCGAACAAGCGGATGTCGATGCACAAACCGCCAATATGGCGTTGTATCAGTTCACCGCCTGCCCGTTCTGTATCAAAACCCGCCGTGCCATTCACCGCCTCGGTCTGACCATCGAAAAACGTAACGCGATGAATAACGCCAGCGCCCGCCGCGAGCTGGAGCAACAGGGCGGTAAAATCAAAGTACCGTGCTTACGTATCACTGAAGCGGGTAAAGACGATATCTGGATGTACGAGTCCGGTGATATCATTGCGTATCTGCAGCAACGCTTTGGCTGATTTCGTCATCGGCGCATTCCGGCATTTCCGGATAGCACTGCGCTTATCCGGCCTACGGGATTAAATAATGTCTGGAAAATGAATCGTTGTAGGGTGGGCAAGCGAAGCGCCCCCCACCAATAATCGAATCAAACTAGGATAACCAATCCGGCTTCGGCGACAACTGTTGCTGCAGCCGGAGAATTTCAGCGCGGTAATCGTCGGTCAGGAACGGCCGTTCCAGCGCAAAGATCTGATAGATGCCGCCCCATAACATCTCCAGCGTAATATCCTGCTGATTTTCTTCCATCAGGTTACAACGCAAAAACGAGAACCAGCTGGTCACCACAATCCAGGTGTTTAACGCCAGTGCATCGACGTCATCATCGTTCAGTTCAATCATGCCTACCGCCCGCAAGCCACGATAAATTTTCCGCACCTGTTCCAGACACAGCTGAAAAAACTCACGGTACCGCGCGTGCAAAGCGTCATCAGCGTTCAGCAGATGTTCCATATCACGATGCATAAAGCGGTATTGCCACAGACCGGTAAACACATCTTTCAGATAATTCACTTTATCGGCTGCGGTCAGTGGCCGGTCGTCGGGTACGCTGAGGTACTCCAGCACCCGGGTTTCATAGGCCAGAAACAACTCAAAAATAATCGCCTGCTTGTTTTTGAAGTGGTAATACAAATTGCCCGGAGAAATATTCAGATGCGCGGCGATGTGATTAGTGGTCACTGCCCGCTCCCCCTGATCATTAAACAGGGTCAGGGCGGCTTCCAGGATTCGCTGTTTGGTACTCATTCAGGTTCTCGGGCTCCGGGGTCAACAGGCGCGCGGACTATAACATGTAACCCGGCGCGCGTTTAAACAGGCCAATTTGTATTCCGCTGCGGCCATTGTGCACTCTGCCTGTTGACGTTTTAGAGTAATAGCTCTAATAATGCAAACTCATCAGAAAAAAAACTGACCAGCCAAGCGTCAGCCGAGGAGCCCAACATGGTCGCGACTGTTACTGATATCCACCAGGCCCATGCCGAACTGGAACGCATGACCTCCCTGTTTCGCCAGCAGAAGCAAGCCTTCCGTGCCAATCCGATGCCCAGCGCCGATGAGCGTATCAGCCAGCTGAACGCACTGAAAAAAGCCCTGCTGCAGCACCAGGACGCATTGGCCGAAGCCGTATATCAGGACTTCAGCTGCCGCTCCAGAGATGAAACCAAAATTGCCGAAATCATGACCACGGCGGAAGGCATCAACTACGCCAAGGCCCGTCTGCGGCGCTGGATGAAGCCGGAAAAACGCCATGTTGCCATGTTGCATGCGCCCTCTGGAAACCAGGTGATGTATCAGCCACTGGGCGTGGTAGGCATCATGGTGCCTTGGAATTACCCGATCCAGCTGGCACTGGTGCCATTGATGACGGCGCTGGCAGCCGGTAACCGTGCCATGATCAAAATGTCGGAATTCACCCCGAATACCAACAGCGCGCTGAAAACCCTGCTGGCGGAAGTGTTCGACGAAACTCAGGTAGCGCTGGTAGAAGGTGAAGTGGAAGTCTCTTCAGCCTTTTCCGAGCTGGCCTGGGACCACCTGGTATTCACCGGCTCCACTGCGGTCGGCAAAATTGTCATGGCGGCCGCGGCAAAAAACCTGACACCGGTAACGCTGGAACTGGGCGGAAAGTCCCCCACCCTGATTGCTCCGGGGATGAATATCAAAGATGCGGTTGAACGTATCGCCTTTGGTAAATCATTAAACGCCGGCCAGACCTGTATCGCACCTGACTACATCCTGCTGCCGGAAGGCAAGCAACAGGAGTTTATCGATGCCTACCAGGCCACCTTCGCCAAAATGTATCCCACGGTACGCGACAACGATAACTACACGGCGGTGGTTAACGAGCGCCAGCATCAGCGACTGCAGGCCTGGGTAAAAGACGCTGAAGAAAAAGGCGCCAGAATCACCGTGGTTAACCCGAAAAATGAAGATTTTTCCGGCACCCGGAAAATGCCGCTGCATATTGTCGAAAACGGCAGCGACGATATGCAGGTATTACAGCAGGAATTATTCGGCCCGATCTTACCCATCGTGACCTACAAATCGCTGGATGAAGCGATTGATTACATCAACGACCGGGACCGGCCACTGGCGCTGTATATTTTCAGTTACGATAAAAATGTGCAGGATAAAATCCTGACCCACACCCACGCCGGTGGTGTCAGCATTAACGATACCCTGATGCACATCGCCCAGGACGATATGCCATTTGGAGGCATTGGCCCGTCGGGCATGGGTCATTATCATGGCAAAGAAGGGTTTATTGCCTTATCAAAAGCCAAAGCGATTCATAAAAAAGGACGCTTTAACAGCGGCCGGTTTATTTATCCACCCTATGGCACCGCCATTCATAAATTAATTTATAAACTATTTATCCGTTAACTAACGGCTCCATAAAAATATAACGATAAAGAGACTACCTTCATGACAACTCAGGTTTCGCGCCGCGGTTTTATGAAACTCAGCGCAAGCAGCGCCGCCGTGTTATCCATGGGCTCCGGCCTGGCAATGATGACCGGCTGCTCCCGCCAACCCGACAGCAACGGTGGTTATACCTTTTTAACCGCCGACGACATTGAATTTGTTAATGCCATTGCGCCGGTCATTCTGCTTCAGGCTTATCCGGCGTCACTGACGCTGGAAGATGCCCAGCTACGGCTGACCAGAAAACTCGATGAATTAATTAATACCCTGCAACAATATTCCAAAGATCAGTTATCACAGCTATTTGGCATTATGAGTTCTGCACCACTGCGGCTGGCAGTCGGTGCTCCGGTGTCTGGCTGGAAAGGTGCGCCAGCGGCAGATATTGAAGCATTTCTCGACAGCTGGAAAAACAGCAGCCTGGCGATTAAAAACATGGGCTACGCCTCGTTATGTAAGCTGGTTACCATGTGCTGGTATTCTCAGCCGGAGTCATTTGTCGCATCCGGTTATCCGGGGCCGCCAAAGAAAATACCCATGCCCGCTTAACAGCTAGCTGTTAATGAAATGCTGTTAATAAAAGACTTACAGAGATAAGCAAGATGACTGAAAGAACACCTCCGATTCCGGTTGTAGCAGGCATTAATGATCCGATGCTGGAAGGCATGGCTGATGGCTGGCAGGTACATGACGCCGCCGACTTAAGCGATGGCAGCCGTCTGGACGCCGACGTTATTATTATTGGTACCGGTGCTGGTGGCGGCACCAGTGCCGAGATTCTGGCCGAAGCCGGTTTTAAAGTACTGATGCTGGAAGAAGGCCCGCTGCGTTCTACCAACGACTTTAAAATGGACGAGCGGGAAGCCTACCGCGATCTGTATCAGGAAAGTGCCGGCCGCATGAGTAAAGACGGCGCCATGTCGATCCTGCAGGGTCGCTGTGTCGGTGGCACCACCGTGATCAACTGGACCTCCTCATTCCGCACCCCGGACGAAACACTGAACTACTGGAGCGAGAATTTCGCCACCCAAGGCTTCAGCCCGGAAGAAATGGCCCCCTGGTTCGAACGTATGGAACAACGTTTAAACATCGCCGACTGGCAGGTGCCGCCGAACAAAAATAACGCCGTATTAAGCGAAGGTGCCACCAAACTGGGCATCGACTGGAAGGTCATTCCACGTAATGTTGCCGGTTGCTGGAACCTGGGGTATTGCGGCACCGGTTGCCCGACCAATGCCAAACAATCCATGCTGGTCACCACCATTCCCGGGGCATTAAAAAATAATTCTGAGCTGGTGTATTCTGCCCGGGCAGAAAAATTATTATTCGATGGCAAAAAAGTCAGCGGTGTGGAAATCACCGTCTTAGGCGAGGATAAAAACCCGACCGGCAGCAAACTGGTGGCACGTGCACCACACGTGATCATGGCGTGTGGTGGTATTAACGGCCCGGCGTTATTGATGCGCTCCAACGCACCAGACCCGAAAAACCGTGTTGGTAAACGTACCTTCCTGCACCCGGTAGCCTTTAACTTTGCCCGCTTCGAAGAAACCATCGACCCGTATTACGGTGCGCCACAATCTATTTATTCCGACGCTTTTCAGTGGCAAAGTGTGGATGGCCCGGTCGGCTATAAACTTGAAGTGCCACCACTGCAACCCGGCCTGGCCTCGGTATTATTACTGGGCCACGGCGCGCGTCATTTTGATGATATGCAGCACCTGCCGAACACCCACGCCATGATTGCGCTGATGCGCGATGGCTTCCACGCTGACAGCCAGGGCGGCGAAATTGAGCTGGCGTCTGACGGCTCCCCGATCGTTAATTATGAACTCAACGAATACCTGTGGGATGGCTTTAAACGCTCGTTCCTGACCATGTCTGAAATTGAGTTTGCCGCCGGAGCCAAAGCGGTGCGCTGCTCGCACCTCGACTCACCGTGGTTCACCAGCTGGGAAGAAGCCAAGGCTGGCATCGAGCAACTGGAATTCCGCCCTAACGCCTTTACCGCCGGTTCCGCCCATGTGATGGGTGGCCTGTGTATGGGTGAAGACCTGGACACCTGCGTGGTCAACTCCGAAGGTAAATACCACTACCTCGACAACCTGTGGGTATTCGACGGCTCGGCCTTCCCGACCAGCATCGGTGCTAACCCACAACTGTCGGTGTATGGCTTGGCCTGCAAACAGGCCAATGGTTTGGTTGAGAAGCTGCGCGCGGAAAAAGCGGCTAAAGCCTGACCTGTTAATATGCCCGAAAAAGCCGTTGATAATGTTAGTTACCAGCGGCTTTTTTATTTAAACTCAGTTTTACTCAATGCGCCTATCCGGCCCCGCACTAATTCTACAGCTCTTCTTTTCATCTCAATGGACATATAGCTTCCATTGATAAGTTCTACGATTGAACCCACCTCTGACTCCAGCTTCTGGATAAATTTAATGACTGGTTTTACAGATATTCCCAGGCGCTTTGCCAGAAGAACGAAGTCATAACCGGTATAGAATCCATAATGGTCGTGGGCCTTACTGAATTCTTCATCTCCGTCTTCTGGATCTAATAAAACTCCCAGAGCCAACTGGCTTAACCCGCCTTCCATTTCTTTATAAATATCGCAGAACAAGTTGTCATAACTTGGAGTCAGCCGGTCATAGAAGATTGTTGGGTTATCTTCCACACGCACCACACTGAGGTTTTTAAGGTGCAAATCACTATTACCAATCGCATACGCCATGATGACTCGCTTAACGTAATCGAGCACAACGGCTTTCTTGCCATTGGTAATTTCAAGCAACAACCGACCGGCTTCCTCGTATGTTTTGTCGTATTTGCCAACCCCAGGTTCACCGAAGCATTGCAGCAAATCTTCTTGATGCAATTTTCCGCCAGTCGTTTTATCGAACCTTTTGGTGATGTAGGCTAATTCATCATCGGCAAACGGAACCAGTCCGCATAGAGCAGTATCTATGCCCATATATTGGTGGATAACCATCGCCGTGTGCTCATTTTCTGCAGCATTTGGATACTGTTCCGGGCTGGGCTTAATAATATATTCACCGCCGGTACTGGTCGCGATCAATTTAGCGGAGTCATCCAGTTTTAATGACAGCTTTTGCTGAACACCTGAAATCGACATTTTCTCAACCAGCTTCACCGATTGCTGGAAAAAATCGCTGCGGGTGAAATCCAGACTTGGCTTTACAGCAACCGAACCCAACAAACCGATAACACTACGGTCGACGTAGCCTGGTTGCTTCTCTTTACCGGTTAAGGGTTTCAGCGTAATTTTACAGCGGCTGTTATTACTCATTGCCCTGCCCTTCTGGCAATACGGTTACAGCGCCAATCAGATCCTCACCATTCGCGAGCAATAACCCAAACACATCATTTTCATCGATATGCTGCTCTTTCGATTGCAGTTTTCGCATCCACCCCTCAGACACCAGGCCTGCAAAAAATACCGGTAGCTGATCATATTCAAATATTTCTGCTTGCAGTGGTATGCGGAACGATATCGGTGTCCCGCCCGCCAGATAGTCCCGCTCATAAGCAAACGTAAATCCAGCCTCTGTCTGCTCCAGCCTGCCGGCCAGGCGCCCATTAAAATAGACCCTCCCTGCTCTATTCATTCGTCATCACCCAATCCATACCTTTAGTCCCAAAGCATCCAGAACCTTCAGCAACTTATTGGTCTGAACCTTCAGATCACCATCGCTGTTCTCAATGCTGTTAACGACACTCAGTGCAACATCAGCCAGATCTGCCAGATCGCTACGAGAATCCATCCCCTGATTCTTCCTTGCGTGCGCTACAACGGCGCCCACCTCAGCCAGCGGCTTGAGGTTCTTTGCCTGGCTGGCCAGGGTTAATTCCTTCTTCTGCTGCTGATAGCGAGCAAGGGCTACGGCCAATATTTCTTCGGTACTGAGGTCTTCAATGTTCGCCATAACGGTTATTCCAAATAGTATTTACTACATTTAATCTACTTTTCACACATCCTAGCAAGAAAAGTATGTTTTTTCTAACATTCACCGTGTTTTACACAAAATATATACGTTCTTAATGGCTTTAATGTCGACTTTTTAACCAGACCTTCAAGCGAATGGATTGGTTGAGAAGACTAGGGGCTGAGAAAACGGCTGCTAAGCAAGCTTAATTGCACTCGGCTTTTTTGGTCGCTCCGACAAGCCACAATGGCCAACCTTTCCAATGTAAAGACATACTGTCATTACAACCAGTATGATTCACGAAAAGGCCTTATAACAGGCACGCTTTACTTTCAGGCTTGCCTGTATTCTCCACTGGTGATATTTTAAACATTAATAGAATCAACGGGTTGCAAGATAAGGTTTACAAGATAGTAGGCACACCGCAACTGAAATAGTGTGCACGCACGCTTTTCTGGAAGGGAATGATCTTGCTAAGGAAGGTTTCTTTATGAAATCAGTTAGTTGCTGTTACAAGCTCGATAGATTCTCGCCAGGNTTCATGGCAGCGATAGCAGAGGGAAATGCTTAATTCGTAAAAAGCTTCGACGTAATCAGTTGTTACCATTTATGGCTAAGTTACCTAGTTGCTTAGTTGGGATGGAGGCTTGTGGTGGTTCTCATTATTGGGCGAGGGAAATAAAACAGCTTGGCCATGATGTGAAATTAATACCGCCACAATTCGTGAAGCCTTACGTAAAAACGAATAAAACTGACGTTGCGGATGCAGAAGCAATCTGTGAGGCGGTTGATAGGCCAACAATGAGGTTTGTGCCAATCAAAAGCCCGGATCAGCAAGCAGTACTGCTTTTGCATCGAGAGCGGGAAGGGTTGATAAAGGAACGAACGGCAGTAATTAATCGTATACGCTCATCCTTTTCTGAATTCGGAGTGGCGATACCTGCAGGACCAAAGCGACTGAGGCAATGGTTGTCTGATTCGTACGGCG
>NZ_JBHRYB010000009.1:0-3161 GCF_042648445.1 Bacterioplanoides pacificum | reverse complement strand
ATCTTCCTGAGTTTTAATGCCTTTGGCGGCTTCGAGTGCAAAGGCTTCAAGGTCTTTCTTGTTCATAACTGCTTATCCTGATGGTTAGGGGATGATAAGCAGTTACACAGTTTTATCTACAGTCTCGTTTTCAGAGACTCATCAGATAACGACTGAAAACTACACCTATACAACAGATGCCATGATATTTATGAATACCCTGTATTCTATGTATCTGGCCGGAATGAAACAGGTTACCCCGGATTACCCCGATATCTGGTATTGGATAATCTGGATATCGGATAGTGACAGAACGATTATGGAAGAATCGTTTATCGCGCTTAACTCTGGTCGGGCGCGGCAGGAAGCAGCGGTCTATTTTGATGATTAACGACGCAATGGTTAACAATCGGCAGCGGTTTTTGCCTGGGGTGATACAGTGGCCATAAGCATCAGGCCTGAGAGTGGCAATATGAATGCTTTGTTGTTCAGTAATGAACAACAAGGCTTGCCGATGACGCTGTTTTTATCGATCACGCTCGATTTAAAAGCGCTTGAATTTCAGGGGGAGACAGAGAAAACCAGCATTCAGTTGGACTTTATTGAAGTTGACTTCAGATCTTTTTCAGATATAGAAAATAAAGAGTTTGAGTTTCCTGTTAACCCTGAGGATGGCTATATTGATGGCTCTGTCTATCTCGATGGTCAGCATATACCGGTTGATGTTAACAGGATAAAATTTTTATCGTTTGATGGGAATGATATTCAGGCTGAATTTTCTGGCAAGGTATTATTCGGTTATTGCGGTTATAAGGACTCTGATCAGGATTTTATGCTGTCGGCCAGATTAAGGTTTGATCATATATTGATACCTCCCAATATTATTTCAGCGGGAAAGCAGAATCTTGATGTGGCTAATAATATGATGTCTGAGTTCTTTAATATCACTGAGTTATCTGAACCGGTTATCGAAAACAACGGCTTTCGTGATGCTATTGTGTTCCACAAATCAGTCAGTAATTAAGAGAGGTGTGTGATGACGATAACCCAAATTCTGGCACTGGGGGTGCGTTTGTTTGCCATCGGACTGGTGCTGAATGCTCTGCAGCAGTCGTCCTATTTTTTTCAGGCATTGCTCGATAACCGGGAAAATATGCTGGCAGAGTTACCCTATATGCTGACTTCAGCAGCCGTGCCGCTGTTGGTGGCGCTGCTATTGTGGTTATTTCCGACCCGGGTGGTGCAGAGTTTTGTGCCCGCGAATGAGGAGCCGGCACTGGAGCCGCTGACGGCCTTAACCCTGACCCATATATTATTGCTGGCGATGGCGTTCTATTTTTTCTACGACGTGGTGGTGGCGTTAATTTATCACCTCAGCCTGATGCTGGTATCCGGACGAGGCTGGGGCTGGAGTGCGCTGCTGAGGTTGTCGCCGGATGAACTGGCCGGCCTGATGATGAAACTGTTTGAGTTTATCATCAGCCTGGCGTTATTGTTTAACGCACGGCGGGTGGCGCGGTTATTGTTAAAAGTCTCCAGCTGACCGGGCCTGGCCCGGCTAATGGACAGATATACAGTATCTGTGTATAACATCACCACACGCCGTGCTGGAGTTAACAGGAGGCAGCGTATGTACCGGGCCATTGATACCGCATATTATTTACTCAAAGTTGCCGGTGACAAGCAGCTTGAGATCACCAACCTGAAACTGCAGAAGCTGATTTATATCGCCAATGGCTATATGTTGGCGATTCATGATGCTCCACTGATTAATGAAGCGCCCCAGGCGTGGAAATACGGTCCGGTGATTCACAGCATTTGCCGGCGCCATTTTGTGTTTTTTATGGTTCTGGTGTGCGGCGCTGTTTGTTGTGGTTGCTGGCTATTTTGTCCATCAGGTGGTGCTTGGTCAGGCCGTTCCCAAAGAAGTAATTATCAGTATCTTTACCTGCACTTCGGTGGTGGTCGGACTGGTGGGTTATATCCTGAAAGGCCTGTTTGGCAGTCAATAACCAGGTCTGGCTGAGTTACGCAGAATTTGAGTATGAGAGAAGTATGAGCGGGCCAGCAACATTTGGAGCCATTATATATGCGGAGAACATTCAGCAACTATCCAGGTTCTATATTAAAATGTTTGACTTGTCGGTGATGCATGAAACAAACGAATTAGTAAGCCTGGGTGGAGAAGGCTTCAATATAGTTGTGCATATTCCACCGTTTGAAATTCCTGAAAAAAATTATAATACGGTAAAAATTTTCTTTGCAGTACAAAGCCTTGAGGATGCAAGGCATCAGGCCATAGAGTTGGGTGGCAAGGCTCTTGAAGGCGAATGGTCAAACCCAATATTCAAAGTCTGTAATATAGCCGACCCAGAAGGCAATCATATTCAGCTGCGGGAGTTCACGCGATAACCAGCGCAAATGTGAGCGTTAGGTGTACGAACCAGAAAGATCAGGAATGCAACGACTTCTGCCGGTCCCATACCAGAGGGGTGCTTTCATTTTTCAAGCTATGACGGTGCAGTTTGTTTTCGTGCTTGCCTGTATTCATCTCTGGTGATATTTTAAACACTAAAGAAATCAGTGGCTTACGGATGTGGTTTACAAGATAGTAGGCATACTGTGGCCGAAATAGTGTGCGCGCACGCTTTTCTGGAAAGGAATTGTCTGGCTAAGGAAGGTTTATCAATGAAATCAGTTAGTTACACAGCTAAGCTCGAAAGACTCTCGCCGGANTGGCAGCGATAGCAGAGGGAAATGCTTAATTCGTAAAAAGCTTCGACGTAATCAGTTGTTACCATTTATGGCTAAGTTACCTAGTTGCTTAGTTGGGATGGAGGCTTGTGGTGGTTCTCATTATTGGGCGAGGGAAATAAAACAGCTTGGCCATGATGTGAAATTAATACCGCCACAATTCGTGAAGCCTTACGTAAAAACGAATAAAACTGACGTTGCGGATGCAGAAGCAGTCTGTGAGGCGGTTGATAGGCCAACAATGAGGTTTGTGCCAATCAAAGGCCCGGATCAGCAAGCAGTACTGCTTTTGCATCGAGAACGGGAAGGGTTGATAAAGGAACGAACGGCAGTAATTAATCGTATACGCTCATCCTTTTCTGAATTCGGAGTGGCGATACCTGCAGGACCAAAGCGACTGAGGCAATGGTTGTCTGATTCGTACGGCG
>NZ_JBHRYB010000008.1:0-150139 GCF_042648445.1 Bacterioplanoides pacificum | reverse complement strand
ATCTTCCTGAGTTTTAATGCCTTTGGCGGCTTCGAGTGCAAAGGCTTCAAGGTCTTTCTTGTTCATAACTGCTTATCCTGATGGTTAGGGGATGATAAGCAGTTACACAGTTTTATCTACAGTCTCGGTAAAGAGGGTTAAGGGGTTACTAGAACAGAAGCTGTTGCCGACAACGAGGTGTTCGTCAAAGTAACTGTGCTTCCGGCATCTGACGCAGAAATGGTTATTGAACCGTCGGCGGCCGATGCACGGGGTACCCCTCCCACGCTCCATGAATAATTTCCGGCGTTATAGGATTGAACAGTCCAGCGGGTAGCCGGGTAGAGCTTATTAGCTTCACTGGCACTGACTTCGTTAGCAACCAAATAAGCGCTTTTTGGGCCCGTAATTTCAACCGCAGGTTGTGGAGTCGGAATAGCTCCGCCCGATGTATCAACCACAAGCTTGGATGTCAAAGAGTAGTTCCGACTGGCTGTATTGCTTGAAAAGACAAGCTCATATTCCCCATCGTTCGTCAGTAAACGCGCAAAACGTACTAAGTACTGATTTCCCTTGTGCACTCTCGAAATCACTTTCGACTGCTGCAATCGGATCAACCCTTCAGCTATGCCATCAAAATTACTGTAAGAGGCTGGCAAAACGTCGGCCGCCAGCTTTTGTGATTCAACATCTGTTTCCCCAATCGAGACATATAGCAGAGGCTTGCCAGAGTATGCCATCCCTTCAGGGGCCGAACTCCCTTCTGTCTCACTATCACTAAATACCAGCAAAGACTGCCAGTTAAGAGCACTTTGGGCATCTTCAAAATTGTACTTCCCTGGCGTATTACCACCCGGGGTAAATACAACGGTATTAGCCAGACGAATTCCGCTGACTACATTCGAAGACTGTGTATAAGTCTCAATAACATCCTGCAGGCCATCGGTTGTAAAATCATCTTCGCTCCCTCCTGCATTGCCTGGGCCAATGTAACTGCCAATTCCCTGCACAATCGCTTTGTACAGGGCAGTACCAGAAGATGCCGATGGCCAGTTATTTGCCAGATTATCAAGTGCGGCATTAAGAGTAGCGGCATCACGGGTATAGATCCCCTGAAGAACCTGAACATCACCAGCAAACGTTGCAACCGCAAACCGCTGGTTTCTGATAGCAGGGTCAGCAGATGACTGCGCCTGCTGAATAAAGTCTTTAATTTCATTGATCAGCGCAGTTTTATTAACCGGCTGTGTACTGGCACTGGTGTCAATTAATAGCAGAGTATAAAGATCAACATCCAGACCAAGCAAAGGCTGCATGACCAACCCTTGTTCCACAGGCTGGATTGGCTCTTCATTAATCGTAATGGTGAATTCCGATACATCAGGTGAAGCGACAGGCTCCAACGTATTCACATTGACCGGAGCAATGAGATAACCGTGAATTTGTGGAGTAAATGATATACCCAAAAAGAGCTCTTCCTCCACATAGCCAGATCCTTGTAAGTAGAACTGCAATGGGAAATAAGTCATCAAACTATCACCGGTGCTATCTGAGCCATCGGGTGTCTGGCTATCGCCCCCATCGCTATCTCCGGATACAACAGGGTCACCACCACCACAGGCGGTCAACAACAGAAATAGAAATAAAGAAAAATATCTGTTGGCACTCGGCATACGTTTTCGCTCCATCTGAGGTTTATCCCATCTAGTATGTGATAACCCGCAAGCATAGCACCGGACCCAGTTCACAGGCCATAACAAAAAAACGCGCCGGCATCATAAATGCGGGCGCGTTTTTACAGCGTCTACCAGTGTTTAACGATTAAACATCCAGGTAATCAAGAATGCCTTCTGCAGCCTGACGGCCTTCCCAGATTGCGGTGACCACCAGATCGGAACCGCGCACCATATCACCACCGGCAAACACCTTAGGATTACTGGTCTGGAACTTGAATTCCTGCTCCTCCGGAGCAACCACGCCATCCCAGCTGTTCAGTTCAATACCGAAATCTTTGAACCAAGGTGCCGGACTTGGACGGAAGCCAAAGGCAACCAATACGGCATCCGCTGGCAGGATCTCTTCAGAGCCCTCAACCACTTCCGGACGACGACGACCGTTTTCGTCAGGTTCACCCAGTTCCGTGGTAACAACCTTCACGCCTTCAACCTTGCCGTCGCCGACAATTTCAACCGGCTGGCGGTTAAACAGGAACTTAACACCTTCCTCTCGTGCGTTTTTCACTTCCCGCACAGAGCCCGGCATATTGGCTTCATCACGACGATACGCACAGGTGACGCTGGCCGCGGTCTGGCGAATAGAAGTACGGTTACAGTCCATAGCAGTGTCACCACCACCCAGCACTACAACCCGCTTGCCTTTCATATCGATAAAATCGCCGGCGTCTTTCTCGAAGCCCAGATTACGATTGACGTTGGCAATCAGGAAGTCCAGTGCATCATGAACACCCGGCAGGTCTTCACCCGGGAAGCCACCTTTCATGTAGTTGTAGGTGCCCATCCCCAGGAATACCGCATCAAATTCATCAATAATGCTCTGGAAATCGACGTCTTTACCCACTTCCGTGTTGAGACGGAATTCCACACCCATGCCTTCGAACACTTCGCGACGGTTAGCCATCACGCTTTTTTCCAGCTTGAACTCAGGAATACCAAACGTCAGCAGACCGCCGATTTCAGGGTATTTATCAAACACCACCGGTGTTACACCATTACGCGCCAGAATATCAGCGGCACCTAAGCCCGCCGGACCGGCACCGATAATGGCAACGCGTTTACCGGTTGGCACGACTTTGCTCATATCCGGACGCCAGCCCATGGCAAAAGCGGTATCGGTAATATATTTTTCAACATTACCAATGGTCACCGCACCAAAACCGTCGTTCAGAGTACAAGACCCTTCACACAAACGATCCTGCGGACAAACCCGACCACACACTTCCGGCAGGGTGTTGGTTTCATGGCTCAGTTCAACCGCTTCCATGATGTTGCCCTCACTGGCCAGCTTCAGCCAGTTAGGGATAAAGTTGTGAACCGGGCACTTCCATTCGCAGTACGGGTTACCACACTCCAGACAACGGTGTGCCTGATCGGTTACCTGCTCCTGCTGGAACGGCTCATAAATCTCAACAAACTGCTTTTTACGCGTGTTGATGGATTTTTTCGCCGGGTCTTCACGACCCACTTCGACAAACTGAAAATTGTTATTCAGACGTTGTACCATCTTGAACCTCTCTCTCTCGTCCTGACCGCTTCTCTCTTAAGTGTCCGCTTATTCAGGACGAGCACGGGTGTTGTTCAGCAATTGTTGTAAGTCAGCCGCTTTAGGCTTAACCAGCCAGAATTTACCAATAAAGCCATCGAAATCATCAAGGATTTCCTGGCCCCAGGCACTGCCGGTTTCTGCAACAAATTCGCGAATAACGCTGCGCAGGTGATTGCGGTGCGCTTCGGTTTCTTCATTGGCGATACGATGAATATCCACCAGCTCATGGTTGTACTTATCCACGAAGCTGTTATCGCGATCGTAGACATAAGCAAAACCACCGGTCATACCAGCACCGAAGTTGTAGCCGGTTTCACCCAGCACACAGATCATGCCGCCGGTCATGTATTCACAACAGTGATCACCAGCGCCTTCCACAACCGCATGAGCACCGGAGTTACGTACACCAAAACGCTCACCGGCACGGCCTGCCGCCAGCAACTTACCGCCGGTTGCACCATACAGACAGGTGTTACCCACGATAGAAGTATCGTTGGTGCGGAATTCAGAACCTTTTGGTGGGAAGATCACCAGCTTGCCACCGGTCATACCCTTACCAACATAATCGTTGGCATCACCTTCCAGCACCATTTCCAGACCACCGGCATTCCAGACACCAAATGACTGGCCGGCAATACCGGTCAGGTTCAGACGCACCGGCTTATCGGCCATGCCCTGATTACCATGACGCTTGGCGATTTCACCCGACAGGCGGGCACCGACAGAGCGATCACAGTTGGTGATATGGAAGCTGAATTCACCGCCAGACTTGTTTTCAATCGCAGACAGCGTTTCTTCCACCATACGCTCGGCTAACAGGCCTTCATCGTATGGACGGTTGCGATCAACCTGGCAGGTGTGTGGCTTATCGGCCGGAATCTGGTCATTACTCAGAATTGGCGTCAGATCCAGGTTACGTTGTTTCTGAGTGTTGCCCTGCAGAACTTCCAGCAGGTCGGTACGACCAATCAGTTCTTCCAGTGAACGCACACCGATGGACGCCATCCAGCCACGGATTTCTTCAGCGACAAAGCGGAAGTAGTTTTTCACCATATCGGCGGTACCGATGTAGTGTTTTTCACGCAGGTTGTCGTTCTGAGTCGCAACACCGGTGGCACAGTTATTCAGGTGACAGATACGCAGGTACTTACAACCCACAGCCACCATCGGCAAGGTACCAAAACCAAAGGACTCGGCACCCAGAATAGCGGCTTTTACCACATCCAGACCGGACTTCAGACCGCCATCGGTTTGTACCCGAACGTTGCCACGCAGATCATTACCGCGCAGCGCCTGATGGGCTTCCGACAGGCCCAGTTCCCATGGAGAACCGGCGTATTTGATCGAAGTCAGCGGTGACGCAGCGGTACCACCATCGTAACCGGAGATGGTGATCAGGTCGGCATAGGCTTTTGCCACACCGGCAGCAATCGTGCCGACACCCGGCTCGGATACCAGCTTGACCGACACCAGTGCCTGCGGATTAACCTGCTTCAGATCATAAATCAGCTGGGCCAGGTCTTCGATCGAATAAATATCATGATGCGGTGGTGGCGAAATCAACGTCACGCCCGGTACCGAATAACGCAGCGTGGCGATCAGATCGTTCACCTTGCCACCCGGCAGCTGGCCACCTTCACCCGGCTTAGCACCCTGGGCAACTTTAATCTGCAACACTTCGGCGCTGGACAGATAATGTGGTGTCACACCAAAACGGCCGGACGCAATCTGCTTGATCTTGGAATTACGGGCCGTGCCATAACGCAGAGGATCTTCACCACCCTCACCCGAGTTAGAACGACCACCCAGCTCATTCATGGCTTCAGCTAAGGCTTCGTGTGCTTCAGGAGACAGCGCTCCCAACGACATCGCCGCAGTATCGAAACGCGGGAATATCTTCTCGGCAGGCTCAACTTCGGAAATATCGATCGGCGTCAGGTCGTTACGCAGCGACAACAGGTCGCGAATGGTTGCTGTTGGACGGGTATTAACCAGTTCAGCAAAACGATCGTACGCCGCCTGACTGTTGGTTTGTACCGCTTCCTGAATGTTTTTGATCACATCCGGGTTATAAGAGTGGTACTCGCCACCGTGTACATATTTCAGCAGGCCGCCCTGATCCAGCTTTTTACGCTTTTTCCAGGCAACGCTTTTAATGATATTCAGATCATCTTCAAAGTCTGTAAATACCGCACCTTCAATACGACTGGTGACACCACAGAAGCACAGATCAACAATTTCTTTGCTCAGACCAACCGCTTCGAATAACTGCGAACCACGGTATGAAGTGATGGTGGAAATCCCCATCTTCGACATGATTTTCAGCAGGCCTTTACGAATAGCCTTACGGTAGTTCTGATGCGATTTCAGCGGATCGCCCAACAGCTCATTGGTGCGGTGCAGGTCCGTCAGGATGTCGTATGACAACCAGGGATAAACCGCCGTTGCACCAAAGCCCAGCAACACAGCAAACTGGTGAGCATCACGTGCGGCACCGGTCTCAACCACAATGTTACCTTTGGTACGCAGGCCTTTTTGTGCCAGGCGGTGATGCACGGCACCGGTTGCCATGGGCGCCGGAATCAACATCTGATCTTCATTCACTTCACGGTCTGACAGAATCAGAATGACATTCCCGTCGCGAATTGCCTGCTCGGCTTGATCGGCCAGATCGATGATGGCCTGTTGCAGACCAACCGCCGGATCAAACGCCATGCTCAGTTTGATGTTTTTAAAGGCTTCACGATCATTGCTGGTCAGACCAACAAACTTCAGCGGTGACAATACCGGTGAGGTCAGAATGATTCGGTTAGCATGGTCAGCGCTTTCTTCGAAAACGTTTTTCTCGCCACCGATACAGGTTTCCAGCGACATCACAATCGATTCACGCAGCGGATCGATGGGAGGGTTAGTTACCTGAGCGAACTGCTGACGGAAATAATCGGCCACATGGCGCACACGCTGGGATAACACCGCCATTGGCGTATCGTCACCCATCGACCCCGTCGCTTCCTGACCACCTTCCGCCATTGGCCGTAACACCTGGTCACGCTCTTCGTTGGTGATCAGGTGAAGTTTCTGATGGGTATTCAGCGCATCACCGGTCATATCTTCCAGACCAGCGTGTTTCAGATATAAAGAGCTTTCCAGACGAATGGCATTTTCTTTCAGCCATTGCTTGTAAGGATGCGCTTTTTTCAGAGCATTATCGATATCTTCAGTGTGCAACAACTTGCCTTCCTGAGTATCGATGGCCAGCATCTGGCCCGGGCCAACACGGCCTTTCGCCACCACATCTTCCGGCTTGTAATCGTACGTGCCGATTTCAGATGCGACGGTAATAAAGTTGTTTTTGGTGATCACCCAGCGAGATGGGCGCAGACCATTACGGTCCAGACCACACACGGCATAGCGGCCATCGGTGATTACCAGACCAGCCGGTCCATCCCACGGCTCCATATGCATGGAGTTGTACTCGTAGAACGCGCGCAGGTCAGCATCCATGGTTTCTACGTTTTGCCAGGCTGGCGGAATCATCATGCGCACGGCACGGAACAGATTCATGCCCCCCGTGGCCAGCAGCTCCAGCATGTTATCCATGGAGGACGAATCGGAGCCGGTGGTGTTAACGATCGGTGCCAGATCCTGCAGGTTTGGCAGCAGCTCAGTGTTGAACTGGCTGGCGCGCGCATTAGCCCAGTTACGGTTACCCTGAATAGTGTTAATTTCACCATTATGCGCCAGCATGCGGAACGGCTGAGCCAGTGGCCAGCGTGGCATAGTGTTGGTCGAGAAACGTTGGTGGAACACACAGATTGCGGTTTCCAGACGTTCATCGCCGAGGTCGAGATAGAAGTTCGGCAGATCCACCGGCATCATCAGACCTTTGTACGACAGTACTTTGTCGGACAGGCTGGCAATATAGAAATCCGGATGATCGGCCAGTGCTTTTTCAGCAAAACGGCGGGCGTAAAACAGCTTTACGGCCAGCTGTTGTTCGTCCAGCTCGGCGCCAGGAGCAACAAAAACCTGCTCAAAGCGAGGCAAACAATCAATTGCCATCGGCCCCAGGCAATCGTTGCTAGTTGGCACAGTACGCCAGCCCAGAACGGTTAAGCCCTGATCCTGAATCGCCTGTTCTACGGCGGCTTTTTGTTGTTCATAAATGGCCTGATCCAGGTCCATAAACAACATACCCACCGCGTATTGTTGCGGCAGGCTAATGCCAGCTTCCTGGGTGACTGCACGCAGGAATGAATCCGGCTTTTGCAGCAACAGGCCGCAACCATCACCGGTTTTACCGTCTGCGGCGATACCGCCACGGTGTGTCATGCAGGTTAAGGATTCGATCGCTGTCGTTAGCAGCTCGTGGCTTGGTTGACCTTCTAAATGGGCCAACAATCCAAAACCACAGTTGTCCTTAAAGTCGCCTGGAGTATACAGACCAGTTCTCATAGAACAGCTCTCATCAGTGAAAAAAACGTTTTAAATCAAGGGCTTACACAGCCAAATCGCACAAAAAATGAGCAATATCAAGACAAAAGGGAGGCTATTTTACACATCATGACGCTGTGCCACAAATTTGACTGGCATTTGCACAGGTTTTGATCAGGTGTAACTACGGACGCTGCTTAAGTAGTTTTCCTACCGCCTGCACATCTTTCACCCAGGGGGATTGCTGGCGTAACAGGCCAGGCATAGCGGCAACCGCTTGTTTGGCTTTATCGCGGTTCGGGTATATACCGGCAACGACAACATGCCAGTCTTTATTGTTATGGCGAGTCCGGTAAAGGTACAGGCGGCCACTGACTTTCCCCTGCCAGCGCGCGATAAAATCCAGCGCTCCGGCACGGTTATAGGAACCTAACAACTGAATGACCACGCCACTGGCTGCCATCAGCTCACGCTCATCAGCACTGTAGTCAGGCTGCTTAATCACTGGTTTATCGGCGGTAGAAGGTACGGGTTGAGGGTCTGTTTCAGCCGGCTTAACCAGAAAAGTGGCGCTAGCATCCGCCTCATTACGCTCTTCTGCTAACACGTCAGTCTGTTCACTGACCGGGGCAACGTCTGCCTCCTCTGTTTCCGCAGGTTGCTGGTAGTTAAAGTCGGTTTGTGTGTCTGCTTCATCTACGGTTGCTAACGCAGGGGCATCCAGCCGGCTGATTTCATCCTGCCGGAATACCGGCTCAGGCGCAGTCAGCGGCGTAGTTTGCTGGCGATCCTCGGGCGCCGGAGAGGTGCTGTCATCCATCTGATACAGAAACGACAGCAATAACGCTGCAGCCACTGCTGTAACAGCAAAGATATGAGTCAGAGGAAAACGATTCAGATTGCTTCCGACAGCCTTGTGACCGCTTTTACGGCCATCACCAGCCAACAACAGATCTTCTAACTCTCGCAGGAAAATCAGTGGCAAACCTTCTGACTGCAAATACGCAAACCGGACCTGTTCTTCGGTCAACGCTCCACTACTAAAAACCTGATCTGCCAGTTGCTGGGCATCGGCCGCAGTCAGTGCTGCAATTTTAACATTGTGCACCGGTGCCAGCGTCGGGGACTCACGAAAACCTTTCTCAAAACCGGGCGCACCAAATAAAGCAAATGACAGCGATTGTGGTGCTAACAGGGCTGCGTGGGCGATATCATTCAGCGTATCAACATCCAGCTGCTCGGCCTGATCAATAACGACCAGTAACGACTCACCGTCTTCTGCACGCCTGAGTGATGCATCACGGATGGTTTCTTTTGCTTCCGCCAGATTATCCGGCAACGACATCATGCCCCAGTGGGCGGCAATATTTTTCAGAATGGCCAACATGCCCATCATGATGTCTGCCTGCAGCACCAGACTCTCTTCCGGAACCTGGCGCTGATCAACCAACGCCTGTGCCAGTGTTGTTTTACCAACCCCGGTTGGGCCGCTGACAACAATCAGCAGTTCGCTATAAGAAGCAAGGTGAGATAACAACTCAAGATTTTTTTGCTGTTCAGGTAACAGCTGTATCACTGCCTGAGGTACATCAGGGGAGGCTTTAAACGATGATCCCAGTGTGACTTCATCCTGTTCCAGCGAAAAACCGTTATCCATTATCTCCCCCAAAGAAACAGCACAATCAAATCAGACCGAGCTGCTCTCCCGCAGTCAATGTTGCAGTCAGTTGATCAGCCACAATATCAGAGGTCATATAGGCTTCGCCAATCCGGCGCAGTAACACCAGACGAATTCGACCATCCAGTACCTTTTTATCCACCAGCATGCGGGAAGTATAATCTTCAACCGACATATCCTGCGGCCCTACCACAGGCAAACCGGCCTGCAGTAATAATGTTCTTAGCGCTTCCACATCGGAAGAAGACAGGTCCCCCATACGGCAACCCAGATCGGCGGCCATCAGCATACCGGTTGCCACCGCCTCGCCATGCAACCAGTTACCATACCCCTGATGAGCTTCAATCGCATGACCAAAAGTGTGCCCCAGATTTAAGATGGCGCGAATACCGGATTCTGTTTCATCCTGAGCCACCACATCAGCCTTATCCTGACAGGAGCGTTCTATCGCATAAGCCAGTGCTGCTGGCTGCTTAGCCAGCAGGCTGGCCATATTTTGCTGTAACCAATGATAGAATTCTGCGTCACAAATCAGGCCGTATTTAATCACTTCAGCAATACCGGCAGACAACTCACGCGCAGGCAAGGTATTTAATGTCTCCGTATCAGCAATCACACATTGTGGCTGATGGAAGGCACCTATCATATTTTTGCCGAGTTTATGATTAACCGCCGTTTTACCTCCAACCGATGAATCGACCTGGGACAATAAGGTAGTTGGCACCTGAATAAAATTCACACCACGCTGATAAGACGCCGCCGCAAAACCGGTCATATCACCGATAACACCACCACCCAGAGCAATCAGTGTGGTCGTGCGGTTATGTTGCTTGGCCAGCAATTCGTCATAGATGCGGTTCAGTATTTCCAGGTTTTTGAACTCTTCGCCATCAGGCAGGATCACTTCATCAACCTGATAACCGGTTAACGCCGACTTCACCTGCTCCAGATATAACGGCGCTACCGTTTCATTGGTAACGATCAGTACCTGTTTGCCCTTGATATACGGAGCATACAAAGCCGGATCAGCCAATAAATTATGACCAATAAAAATCGGGTAGCTGCGCGCTCCCAGGTCAACTGTCAGTGTTTTCATACCAGCCCTTCAGTAAAAATCAGCTCAGGCGTTTTTTCAGTTCCTGCACCACCCATTTCGGATTGCGCTGGTCGGTTTCAATGATAATGTCGGCGATACTGCGATAAAGAGGATCGCGCTGGAGAAACAGCTCCCGTAATATCTGTTCAGGGTTGTCCTGTTGCAATAAAGGTCGGTTACGATCTTTCGCCGTACGTGCTAACTGTTGCTCAACAGAAGTGCACAAATACACCACCGTTCCTCGTGAAGATAAGTGTTTACGGTTAGCATCGCGTAATACCGCCCCTCCGCCGGTAGCCAGCACGATATCGGTCATCTGTGTCAGCTCATCAATGACCTGCTCTTCCCGCTCACGGAAACCGGCTTCACCTTCCATGTCAAAGATCCAGGGAATATTGGCACCACAACGTTCTTCGATCACTTTATCTGAGTCAAAGAATTCGCTGTGTAATTCTGCAGAAAGCAGTCGGCCAATGGTGCTTTTACCAGCGCCCATTGGCCCAACAAGAAAAATAGAATGGAACTTCATAACTCAGCGGCTGGTGAGGCTATCCTTTACCAGACGTGGCGTAATGAAAACCAGTAACTCGGATTTGGTATCGCTGTGACTGGTGTTACGGAACAGCGCTCCAATCAGAGGCAAATCCCCCAGGAACGGCGTCTTATTAATGGTCGTGACCGTTTCAGAACGGAAAATACCACCTAACACAACGGTTTCGCCATTATCAACCAGTACCTGCGTCTCAACTTCATTGGTGTTGATCGCAGGGCCAGCTGCCGTGTCTTCACCAACCGAATCCTGATTAACCACCAGATCCATAATAATGCGGTCATCCGGAGTAATCTGAGGTGTCACTTCCAGGCGCAATACAGCCTTACGGAAAGAAATACTGGTTGCACCACTGGAGCTGGCTTGCAGATAAGGCAGTTCCGTACCAGATTCAATCCCGGCCATCTGGCCATCGGCCGTAATCACCCGTGGCTGTGAAACAATCTCAGCACGGCCATCAGTTTCCAACGCTGATAATTCCATATCAAGCAGGTAATCAGCGGTTTGATAACCGACCGCAAAGGCAGTTGCTGCCGGGTTGGTAACACCAAAATTCACAACATTAGCAGCTCCCAGGTCAATTTCTTGGTCGCTACTGCCACTACTGGCACGGTCGAATAAGATCTGATTGGCTTCGGTCAGCGTCTGAGTACTGCCACCAGCGGTTGTCCAGTTGCTGCCATTATTTTTAAAGCCTGCACCACCCCATTTGATGCCAAGCTCCTCACCCACAGTCGTATTAGCCACCACAATACGGGCTTCAATTAACACCTGACGGATAGGCACATCCAGCATATTAATCGCATCACGTACACGCTCCAGATTAGAAGCCGTGTCTTTCATCAACAAGGTATTGGTACGCTCATCAACCACTGCACTGCCACGAGGAGATAATAAACCTTCTTCCGAATTCAGCAGTTTTGCGATTTCAATCGCTTTTGCATATTTCAGCTGCATATATTCGGTGACCAGAGGAGCCAGCTCCTCAACCTGTTTGACCGCTTCCAGCTCAATTTTTTCACGTGCGGCAATTTCTTCAGCAGGGGCAATCAGCAACACAGAACCCATCTGACGCTTCCCCAGTGCCTTGGTCTTTAATACCAGATCCAGTGCCTGGTCCCATGGAACATTCTGTAAGCGCAGGGTGATACTGCCCTGAACGGTATCTGAAGCAACCAGATTAAGGCCGGTAAAGTCGGCAATCAGCTGTAACACTGCACGCACTTCAATATTCTGGAAGTTAAGCGACAGTTTTTCTCCGGTAAACGGAAACTTTTTCTTACGCTCTTCGATTTGTTCTTCCGGTAACTCAGAGACATTAATCGACAGCAGTTTATCCGTTTGATAGGCCAGGTAATCGTATTCATCGGAAACCGGGTCAATCGTCAGAATGGTCTTGCCATCTTCATAACGTGCATCAATAAACTGAACCGGCGTGGCAAAATCAGTAACATCCAGGCGTCGCTGTAAGGCATCCGGTAACAGCACTCCATCCATTTCAGCAACAATTTTTCCCGCTTCACGGCGGATATTCGCTGCTGCACGATCATCATTCAGCATAATCCGAACCTGGCCATCACCTAATTCACCACGGCGGAAATCAACGTTCACAACTTTGAGGGCCGCCGGGTTGGTATTGTCAGCATAGGACGTCGCAGGATTGGCATTAAAGAGTTTTTCACCCTCAGAAGCACCAACATTAACAATCACCCGATTACCATTGACGCGGGTATTGTAATCCACCAGACGGGTCAGATTGATCACCACCCGGGTTCTGTCTTTCGTCGCCAGAACCATCGCACTGCGGGCATTACCTGAGCCAATCTGATGCTTCTTTGACTTCAGACTGCTACTAACACCCATCAGGTCAAGAGAAATCCGTGCCGGCTTCTCAATGGTATACCCCTTCACTTCCGGAGGAGTGCCATCAAATTCCAGCTCAATTTCAGTGACATCACCCGGCAGTGATGAAAAACGAATATCCTTCAGGTTTGCCGCCTGAGCAGACAGTACCGTCAGACAGGCCAATAGTAGCAATGTAATCTGTTTCATGGTTTTCAGAGCAACCTTTGTAATAATCATAATCAGCCTTCCCCTATACCTTCCAGCGCCAGAGTCCTGGGCCGCTCAATCCAACCACCTAGACCGTTAGGTACAATTTCGATAACGTTTAACCGGTTTTCCATAATAGTGATAACACGGCCGTGATTCTGGCCCATATACTGGCCTTCTTTGATGCGCACGACACTGCCATCACCATCCTTGACCAATGCCCACAGGGTATTATCTACACCTTGCATGGTACCAACCATGCTGAGCTGACCAAAAGCGAACTGCTCCAGATGTTCTTTTGGCCGGTCAAAGTCAGGAGAAATATCATCAGCCTCTTCACTGACCTCAATTTCGGTATCAACAATCACCGGCAATTCAAACGGTGAACGCAAACCAGCCGCACTGTAATTAAAGGATTCATAGGGCTTAAAAACAGGAATAGGCGCTATTCTGCCACGCGGTTTGGATAAAGATTCATCTACAAACCCTTTCAGATCAGACATATCTTCAGATGCTGAACAACCGGCAAGTAAAACGGCACACAATAATGCAGATACACGGAGGATCATTTAGCCATCTCCCCATCAGCAATATACTGGTAGGTCTTAGCAAGAATCTGCATTTTTAACTCACCATCTTTACCTACTGAACTGATACTGAAATCATGCAAAGTAACAATACGGGGCAAGGAAGCAACAGCAGAAACAAAAGCCCCCATTTCGTGATAACCACCCTGCACTTCGATTTCAATTGGCAATTCTTTGTAGAATTCTTTTTGCTGCATATTTTGCGGATCAATCACATTCAGCTGTAATCCTGCCCCCAATGCTGCAGAACTGATATCGTCCACCAGACCCGGAACTTCAGTTTCACGCGGAAGCTGTTTCAACAAAGAGCCAAAACTTTCTTCCATCTCCAGCATCTGTTCCTTGTAAGCTTCCAGATTGGCTCCACGAAACGCCTTGCGTTCAAAGTCCTGCTTTAAGGTCTGTTCCTTAGCTGCAGATCGGTCAAGAGATGCCGTTGTATCGTCAATCATCAAAACTTTCAGACCAAAGATCAGGCCAAAAAAGATCAGCGAAGCAAAGAAAAATTTCCCGCCAAGCGGCCAGCCCCCCATATTGTCCCAGGGGATATTATTCAGATCATCAAGCTCAAACTCTTTTGCTTTTTCAGCGAGTGCATTGAAGTCGATATTTTTTAGTCCGGCCATGGCTACTTCTCCTCGCTTTCCTGCCGCGGATTAACACGCTTCATTGACACTTTGAACTCATTGGTTCCTTTCTGAGTAGCGCGCACACTGATCAACACCGGATCAGTAAACCATTCAGACTGGTCAAAGTTACGCATTAAAGCGGCCACCCGGTTATTGGACTTTGCCAGTCCGCCAACGATTACACTTTCACCCTTCACCGATAATTCGGTAAAAAACAAGTCATCAGGAATAGAGCGCGCAACTTCATCAAACACCCGAACAATGACAGGCCGGTTACCCTGCAACGCCTGAATCAGCTCCATCCGCTCAATCAGCTCTTCGCGGGTATCCTGCAGATCCCGGATTTCGCTGATTTTGGCATCCAACACTTTCATTTCCTGAGAAATATAGTTATTACGGGCATTCTGATTATCCAGACGCCCCTGGTAATAACCACTAACCAGATAAACCAGCAAAAAAGCGACGGCGGCCGTTAAACCTAATACGGCATAATATTCTTTGTTTCGCTGTTCTCTGAGCTCTTCGCGCCAGGGTAACAGGTTAATCTTTGCCATCAGTCAAAACTCCTCATAGCCAGGCCACAGGCGATCATCAGCGACGGAGCATCATTTGCTAACAAGCTGGCGTTCACTTTCTGAGATAACGTCATATTCACAAACGGGTTGGCAATCACAGTGCCGACACCCAGATCCTCCTCCACATGTTCGGCCAGCAGAGGTATCGCAGAAGTGCCACCGGCCAGCACAATGTAGTCAACATCGTTAAACTGACTGGAGGAATAAAAAAACTGCAGTGAACGGCTCACTTGCTGAACAACCGCTTTACGGAAAGGCTCCAGCACTTCGCTTTCGTAATCGTCCGGCAAACCGCCTTCCAGCTTGGCCCGCTGAGCTTCTTCTTCGCTCAGTCCATAACGTCGCATAATGTCTTCGGTCAACTGGCGACCGCCAAACAATTGCTCCCGGGTATAAATAGACTTGCCTTCATGCAATACGCTGAGAGTGGTCATCGTCGCGCCAATATCCAGCACAGCAACCGTTTCAACATCATCGCTGTCAAACTGATCGACCAGCAACTGAAAAGCCCGCTCGGTACAAAAGGCTTCAACATCAACCACGCCAGCTTCCAGATTGGCATATTCCACGGCGTCTTTACGACGCTCAACGGTTTCGGATCGACAGGCAGCTAACAGCACATCAACCATGTCACTGTCCTCTTCCTGGTTTTCCTGAACTTCCCAGTCCAGCGCCACCTCTTCCAGCGGATAAGGGATATACTGATCGGCTTCGGCACGAATCTGCAGATCCATTTCCTCATCGTTCAGGCCGGCATTCATATGCACCGTTTTGGTAATCACCGCCGATCCTGCGACAGCAATAGCCGCACGTTTGGCAGAGCTCCGGGAGCGCCCAACCGCTTTCCGGATAGCTTCCCCAACAGCTTCGTCATTACTGATGCTTTGCTCGACGATAGCGTTAGGCGGAAGTGGCTCTGAAGCATAAGCCTCGACCTGAAAACGGTCGTTGTTGCGACTTAGCTCAAGCACTTTGACAGAAGTAGAGCTGATATCCACTCCGATCAGGGTATTGCTCTTCTTATTAAACAGGCTGGACAGCACCACAAAATCCCCGCAATTTCGCGAACTTGCGCACACAAGCTCACTCAGATCCTATAGAGTTAAGTTCATTATAAGCACAATCCTATTAAAAGAACAAAAAACCCTTATAATGCTCCAGCCCGCATAATAGCTGGCTTTCTAACCCATTTGGCATTCTTTTTTATGCATAAGTCACACCCTGTACTTTTTTTCTTATTTTGGCTGGTTATGTCCGGCGCTGCCGGTACCGGAATGGTCTCTCTGGGCATTTACCTCTATCTGGCTCCCAGTCTGCCCGACGCCGAACAACTGAAAGACGTTGATTTGCAGACCCCGCTCAGAGTGTATACCGAAGACGGTTTACTGATCAGTGAGTTTGGCGAAAAGCGACGTTCTCCAATCAGCTTTGACGAAGTGCCGCAACAATTTATCGACGCTCTGCTGGCCTCCGAGGATGATGCTTATTTCCAGCATATTGGTGTTGATTTTAAAGGCCTGGCCCGGGCAGCGCTGGAATTGATTCGTACCGGCCGTAAAAAATCAGGCGGTAGTACCATAACGATGCAGGTCGCCAAGAACTATTACCTGTCGAGCGAAAAAACATTTAAACGAAAATTCACCGAGATCCTGCTGGCCCTCAAAATAGAAAAGGCCCTGAGCAAACAGGAAATTCTTGAACTGTATGTCAACAAAATCTACCTCGGCAAACGGGCATACGGCATCCAGGCTGCCGCCCGGGTGTACTATGGCAAAACCATTGATCAGCTGACACTGGCTCAGCTGGCAATGATCGCCGGCTTACCTCAGGCGCCATCGGCGGCCAACCCAATCAACAGCCCGGAACGCGCGATTGAGCGGCGTAACTATGTGCTGGCACGCATGCGCACGCTGGACAAAATTACGGATGAACAATTCCAGACAGCGGCCCGGGAGCCCATTAGTGCACGCTACCACGGCCCGACCTCTGAGGTCAGCGCCCCTTATGTCGCCGAAATGGTACGCCGCGATATGATCGAACGCTTCGGCAGCGAAGCATACACAGCCGGCTATAAAGTTTTCACAACAGTTGACGCTGCGCGCCAGCAGGCAGCCAACCTGGCTCTGCAGCGTGGCCTGCTGAGTTATGACCGTGACCACGGATGGCGTACCACCAACGACAACCGCTCCGTTATACCATCAGAACCGCTGTCACTGGCACACCAAGATCCGGTACTGCAGGAATGGCTGGCCAAAGCAGACCCGCAGCAGGATATCGACTGGCCACAAACACTGGAGCAATGGCGCTCAACACTGAATCGTCGACCAGATAACGGGGTACTGAAACCGGCGATGGTGACGGCAGTGCACAACAATGGTGCCTGGATTTTGCTCAAAGACTCTGAATACTGGCTCCCTTTCAGTCGCATCGAGTGGGCTAAACGTTATGTTAACGTCAATGTTATCGGCGACCCGATTAAAGCTGCCGGAGATGTTCTCAGCCGCGGTCAGGAAATCTGGGTTGAACAACTGGGGGATGGCTACCGCCTGGCACAATTCCCGGAGGTCGAAGGGTCACTTGTATCCTTACGTCCGCGAGACGGCGCAATCCAGGCTCTGATAGGTGGTTTTTCAGCATCCAGTAACGAATTCAACCGGGCGATTCAGGCAGACCGGCAACCCGGTTCTTCCTTTAAGCCGTTTATTTACAGCGCTGCGTTGGCAAACGGCTTTACTCCGGCCTCGATCATTAACGATGCCCCTGTCGTATTTGAAGATGCCAGCCTGGAAAGCACCTGGCGACCACAAAACAACAGCGGTAAGTTTTACGGTCCTACGCGCCTGCGTCAGGCACTGTATAAATCACAAAACCTGGTTTCCATCCGTATTCTGAAACAAATGGGTGCCGGTAAAGCGATTAACTTTATTGAACCCTTTGGTTTCCCGCGAGAAAAGCTCAGCCGTGACCTGTCGCTGGCATTAGGTGCTTCTGCTGTGACGCCTATGGAACTGGCCACCGGTTATGCCGTACTGGCGAATGGTGGTTACGCCGTTAAGCCTTATCTGATTCAGCGTATCGAAGATGATAACAACAATGTGCTGTATCAGGCCAATCCGGCAATCGCCTGCTCTGATTGCGACCGCAACGACAACAACGACAACAACAACGATCTGGATGCCCAGCAGGCTCTTGAACAGCAGCTGCGCGACTCCCTCGGCTTAACAAACGAGGAGCAGCCAGCAGAGCAGCCAAAAACCCCACTGGCTCCTCAGGTGATGGACAGCCGCACGCATTTCCTGATGATGAGCATGCTGCAGGACGTGGTGAAACGCGGTACCGGACGACGCGCGCTGGTGTTAAAACGCAATGATCTGGCGGGTAAAACCGGCACCACCAACGACCAGAAAGATGGCTGGTTCTCTGGCTTCTCGCCCGATCTGGTTACCACCGTGTGGGTCGGTTTTGACCAACACGTCACCCTCGGACGCTGGGCTTATGGCAGCAACACCGCCCTGCCGATTTGGGTGGATTACATGAAGGAAGCATTAAAGGACGTACCGCAACGCCCTTATCAACAGCCGGAAGGCGTTGTCAGTGTACGGATTGATGCTGAAACCGGATTATTAGCAGCTCCCGGACAAAGCAATGCTATCTTTGAGTATTTCCGCGAGGAAAATGTGCCACAACAACCGGTAAAAAGCGCCCCGGCTTTCGGTGACGACAGCCCGGACAGCGACGCAGAACTTATTCCGGAGCAAATGTTCTGACTCTGACAGCAACAAAAAAGGCCGCATTGCTCTGGCAATGCGGCCTTTTTATTATCATCACAGATGTAAATCAGACATCCAGCAATTTACCAGGATTCATCACATTATTCGGATCAAACGCCAGCTTAACCGCTTTCATATAGGCCATTTCTGCTGCCGAACGGGTGTATTGCAGGTACGGCTTTTTGGTCATACCAACACCATGTTCTGCAGAAACCGACCCCTGATATTTTTCCACAATTTCAAATACCCAGGTTGATACTTTGGCACACTTTTCAAAAAACTCTTCTTTCGCCAGACCTTCCGGCTTAAGAATATTCAGGTGCAGATTGCCGTCACCGATATGACCGAACCAGATGATCTCAAAGTCCGGGTATTCACGGGTCACCACCTCATCAATATCGCGCAGGAAAGGTGGTACTTTGGAAACCACCACGGAAATATCGTTTTTGTAGGGTGTCCATTCAGAAATCGTTTCAGAAATATCTTCCCGCAAACGCCACAGATTGGCCGCCTGAGTTTCCGATTGGCTGATCACACCATCGACCACCCAACCCTCTTCCATACATTGCTCGAACACGGTCATCGCCTGATCCATATCGGCATCCGTCACGGCTTCAAACTCAATCAGTGCATAAAAGTCGGTACTGGTTTCAAACGGTGCCGGCACATCACCCCGCGCCAGTACTTTCTGCATGGCTTTATCGGAGAAAAACTCAAACGCAGTCAGATCCATATCCGCCTGAAACTGGCTTAACACCTTCATCACGTTATCCAGCTCGGGAATACCCAACACCAGTACAGTCAGGTTTTTCGGCTGACGCGTCAGCCGCATGGTGGCTTCGGTAACAAAGCCCAGTGTTCCTTCTCCACCGATAAACAGCTGGCGCATGTCATATCCGGTATTGTTTTTCATCAGGTCTTTATTCAGCTCAAGGATATCGCCGTTACCGGTTACCACGGTCAGACCAGCGACCCAGTCACGGGTCATCCCCCATTTGATCACCTTGATGCCACCGGCATTGGTGGAAATATTACCGCCCAGCTGGCTGGAGCCGGCAGATGCAAAATCGACCGGGTAAAACAGACCATTATCCTCGGCGAAGGTCTGCAGCTGTTCCGTAATCACCCCGGCACCACATTTAACAGTGCGGTCGGTGGCATTAAAATCTGAGATCTGATTCATATAATCAAAGGCCACCACGATCTCACCATTGGCGGCGACTGCACCAGCACTCAGACCAGTACGACCACCAGACGGTACCAGTGCCAACTGGTGCTGGTTTGCCAGCAACACAATTTTCTGTACCTGTTCAGTCGTTTTCGGAAACACAATCGCCGCGGGCTTGGGTGGATAAATTTTGGTCCAGTCCTTACCAAAGTTTTCCAGCGAATCAGCATCGGTGCGCACTTTATCATCACCGACGATGGCGGATAACAGTTCAATCAGTGCTTGTTGTGACAGGGCTTGTTCAGTCGGGGCGGTCATGACATCGTCCAGCTAAATGAATCAAATTCACCTCAAGTTGAATAATCATCGCGACTATTTTTCTGCGAACAGCGACTTTGAGGCTCACTTTATGAGCAGCGTATGCTAGCATACGCGCCTTATTTTTCAGAACAGTTTTGACTCTGAAAAACGCAGCAAACACTGACCAACCGGCCAGGTTTGCCAGTCGCTCCACCGCAGTGACGTTGCTACATTGATCAGCTTTTATTACCACTGCGGCACAAACGACAGACTTCGTTTATTACTGACTGTAAGTAGGTACCACCATGACTCAAACGTCTCTCGACAAAAGCAAGATCAAGTTTCTCTTGTTAGAAGGTGTTCATCAGTCCGCGCTTGATACACTCAATGCCGCCGGTTACACCAATATCGAGTACCTGAAAACTTCCCTGCCGGACGACGAGCTGAAAGAGCGTATTAAAGACGCCCATTTTATTGGCATCCGCTCCCGTACTCAGCTGACTGAAGAAATTTTCGCCGCCGCCGAAAAGCTGATTGCCGTTGGCTGTTTCTGCATTGGCACCAACCAGGTGGACCTGAAAGCCGCCACCAAACGTGGTATTGCGGTCTTTAACGCACCTTATTCCAACACCCGTTCGGTTGCTGAATTATCACTGGCAGAAATCATCATGCTGATGCGTGGTGTACCGGCCAAAAATGCAGAATGTCACCGCGGCGGCTGGAGCAAATCAGCAGTTAACTCTTACGAAATCCGTGGTAAAAAACTAGGCATCGTCGGTTACGGCAGTATTGGTACTCAGCTGTCTGTCATGGCAGAAAGCATGGGTATGGAAGTGTTCTTCTACGATGTGGTCACCAAACTGCCAATCGGCAACGCTACCCAGGTAGGTTCACTGAACGAGCTGCTGAATATCGCTGATGTGGTGTCCCTGCACGTACCGGAAACCCCATCCACTAAATGGATGATGGGCCCGGAACAGTTTGCCCAGATGAAACAAGGCGCTATCCTGCTGAACGCTTCCCGTGGCACTGTGGTTGACATCGACGCACTGGCCGACGCCGTACGCAGTAACAAACTGCTGGGTGCCGCCATCGACGTATTCCCGGTAGAACCACGCTCCAATAACGAAGAGTTTGTTTCTCCGCTGCGCGAATTCGACAACGTTATCCTGACCCCACACGTGGGTGGCTCGACCATGGAAGCACAGGAAAACATCGGTAAAGAAGTGGGTGAAAAACTGGCGCAATACAGCGACAACGGTACCACCACTTCATCAGTCAACTTCCCGGAAGTGGCACTGCCATCCAGCCCGGATCTGCACCGCATCCTGCACATTCACAAGAATGTTCCGGGCGTTATGAATGCCATCAACAGTATCTTCGCTGAAAATGACATCAACGTATGTGGCCAATACCTGCAAACGGTTGAAGAAGTTGGTTACGTGGTGATTGATGTTGCCGCTTCAGCTTCTGAGCTGGCACTGGAGAAGATCAAAACCGTCGACGGTACCATTCGCGCCCGCGTATTGTACTGAGCAGACGGCTTTACCTGAGACATAAAAAAACGCCGCTTAGCGGCGTTTTTTTATGTCCGAACCAGCGGCAGCATTACCATTGCAGCCGGTATCCACCCCAAACCAGCCAATCAGGGGCGCGCTGATACAACACCCGCTGCGCTAATAAATCGTATTCTGCCTGCAGCGACCACTCACCCCAACCACTGTTCAGTGCCAGTCGTGCCAGCAAGCGCTGCTGCTGAAAACCCTGTCGCTTGCGGTCAGCCGGCTGATCGTCCCAGATAAAACCAGCCGCCGTATTCAGGCTGCCGCCCTGGTAGTACCACATCCCTCGTAAACTGCGGTCACTACCGAGCAATAATTCCTGGTCACGATCACTGTCACGCCGCTGCGCCAGCGCCGACAGCCAGACACGGTGTGCCAGTAGTGGTTGCCAGCTGAGCTGCGCCTCAACACCCCGACTGGACAGCCCACCGGCATTACTCAGGTCAGCGTTCAGCAGCGTCATCTGCGAACGAATCAGGCGGTGCAAGCGCTCATGAAACAGTTTGATATCCAATTGCCAGCCACCCCGTGGCCAGTAGGCAAAATAACCGGCCTCCCAGGCCTGAATCTGTTCTTCGCGCAGATCCTCCTGCCAGCCCTCAGCACTGGCCTGCAAAAACAGCGATCCACTGCGGGTCTGCAGATAATTTGGCTGGCTCAGGTCGGTTACCCGTGCAGAAGCATTCAGGTAACGCTCTGCCAGGTCCGGTGTGCGGCGTGACGTAGCGTATTGCAAACGCAGACTGCTCTGTGGCGAGATCAGATAGTTGACCGCCAGACGTGGCGAATACAACGGCCCACTGTCTTTTTCATGAGTTGCCAATATCGCCCCGGACCACAGCCAGTCCGGACTGGCGCGGTATTCACCATTGACGAACGCCAGCCACTGCTCAGAGACCTCAGTACCACCAAAATAGGCCTGCGACGTCACTTCATCACGCCGATAACTGATGCCCTGTACCGACCGCAATGACGAACTCCAGCGTACGGTATCCTGTAACTCCAGTTCTGCCCGCTGCTGATACACATCGGCATCAGCCTGACCACAGACCTGCTGCTGCAGCGCATTTTCATTTACCAGATTGGCAATCAGGCCCTGAGCCTGCAGATATTCTGCCTGAGACAGTGTGGTTTCCAGTATCTGCTCCAGCGCCGCCTGGGTCACTATACCCGCAGCCAGCCCCTGATACAGCTGCAGAGTATTCTGCCGCACTTGCGGGTCGGTATCCTCACGACTGAGTGGCAACAGGCCATAAGCCAGCGCCGTCGCCAGGGCATCATTTTGTCGATACAACTGCGCCAGTCCCGGGTCGAGGGCAAAGGTTGGCACACAGGCAGAAAAACGATCATGGGTATCTTCCGATTGCCAGTAGCCCTGTAACTGCAACTGATGATCGGGGTTCAGCGGAGAACGCCAGCGTAACCAGCCCATATCCGACGTGGTTTCTGCCAGGGGCGTATTCACCTGCAGATTGGAATCGGCCAGACCATCACGAAAAGACTGCTGCCGGCTGAGCTGCCAGCGTATATCTGACTGGCCGTCATAAATACCACCTGACCAGTTAAACCCTTTAACCTGAGCCAGGTCCGGCAAGCCGCCGACTTTACCGGTATCGGCATGATAGCCGGAGAACTCACCCTCACGGTGACCATACACACTGAAACGTTGCTGGCTGCCGCCCAGCTGGAAAGCCGTGGATATATAGCCGTGGCGGCGCTGATCTGAGCCATAACTGAGGCGGACATCTGCCTGGCTGCTGTCCGCCGGGTGGCGGGTAATAATATGAATCACTGCCTGCAGCGCATTCAGGCCATAACTGGAGGCACTGGGCCCACGGGTCACTTCCACCCGCTCAATATCTTCCAGCGCAATATTCAGCTGCTGCCAATCGACGGTAGCAAACGAAGCTTTATACACGGAACGACCATCCACCAGCACCTCAATGCGACGTGCCAGCGTGCTGTCGCCGGAATGGTACACCACGTTCTGACTGTTGCTTTCCAGATCATCCGCAACGAACAAGCCGGGGACAAAACGTAATACATCGGTAATCTCATGAGCACCCCAGGCACGAATCTGCTCGGCAGAAATCACCGTAACACTGGCCGGTACCTCTGCCAGCGGTTGTTGCAGACGCACCGGCGTTAACACTTCCGGCAGAACCGGTTCAAACTCGTCAAACTCAGACACGTCGGCGCACAAAGGAACACTGACGACAACACTGATAAAAAAACTAAAAGGCCTGCAAAACACCCTGAACATACTCGGTCCGGTTTCCGGTTTGTTTCCTGAGGCGGGCAATTACACAACAATAACAGGGAAAAGCAAGGTGAAAATGACGATAAACTGACATAAAATCGACCTTACCAATAAAAAAAACAATAACTTAATGATGCCACTAATCCGATGATCACCACCCTGAAACACTGGCCCTGGGATAAACGACTGACGCTGATATTTCCCTGCATAAGCCTGTTAATTGCCATAACATCCGGCTCCCTGGCTGAGATACAGCCAGCAGAGAATAAAGCCGCTCTGACAGGCGCGGTTATTTTTATCGGCCTCATTTTTCTCTGCCGTGCCAATATGCCCCGCCGGAGCGAGAAAACACGCTGGTTTTTATATGAGTTCTGGCCGGTTCCGGCGATACTGCTGGGCTACCTGAGCATGCGTATTTTCCGTCTCGAGCTGGCGATCGAGCAGTTTGCAATTCCGCAACAAGACACGCTGATGATTCAGCTTGATCAGTGGTTATTCGGCACCACGATTCCACAACTGTTACAACACCATATCAGCGCAACACTGACTTTATTAATGGAAAGTGCCTATCTGCATTTTTATTATTTATTACCCATCGGTTCATTAATATATTTACATCTGACAGATGACCGAACCACCTTTCTGCGTCTGCGCCAGGGCATTGTTTTCACACTCACCGGCGGCTTCTGTTTTTATTTTTTATTACCGGTCGAAGGCCCGATCAGTTTTATTGCCGATCAGTTTGTCGTGCCGCTGACAGCCAGTCATGAAATGGTTTACGACGCGGTCAACAGCTTTCGTTTTGCCTATGACTGCTTTCCCAGTCTGCATACAGCGATCCCCTGGGTCACTTTACTGCTCACCTGGCGCAGGGCGAATTACCCGCTGCGGTTTATCATGCTGGCCATGACACTGGCGATCACCGCCTCCACTATGTATCTCAGATACCACTATGGCGCCGACGTCATCGCTGGCCTGATATGGGCCGGAGCCGTCAGCTGGGCCCTCAGCAAGCGACCAGATATCATGACTTTTACGACTGACAAAGCCATCGTCAGTTAACGCCCGCAACGCATTGGCATAGTATGAAAGGATCGCATGAAGGCATCACTGTGTTGGAGAGCCACCATGACCAACATCCCGCCGGGCACAGCACTCCCCCCCCAGCAACGGCCGCCATCAAACCGCGGCCGCACAGCAACAGATCAGCAGTGGTAAACGCATTAACAGTGCTGCCGATGATGCCGCCGGGCTGGCGATTGCCACCCGTATCAGCAGTGATATCAGCGGCAAACAACAGGCGCAGCGCAACGCCATCAACGCACAATCCCTGATCCAGAGCGAAGATGGCGCATTGCAAAGTATCAGCAACGGCCTGCAACGATTGCAACAGCTGGCCATCCAACAGGGTAACGGCATCCTTAACGATAGTGATCGTCAGGCTATCAATGGCGAAGCGCGGCAAATTACCGATCAGATCCGCCAGATCAGCGAACAAAGCCAGTTTAATGGCCGCCCCCTGTTCCCGTCAGTCAGTGACGCTGAACCGCAGACCTTTCAGGTCGGTGAAGACAGCGGAGATACGCTCTCCATTGATGCCAATACACTGGCCGACAACCTCAACCAGACACTGTCCACCCTGGATTTCAGCCAGCCCCTGCAGGAAGAATCTCTGAACACACTGGCGACATTACAAACCAGCGTGGTTGACCGACGTACCGAGCTGGGGGCGGTCAGCAACCGGCTCGACGCCCGGGTCGCCAACCTTGGCAAGCAACAGGAAAACAACCAGGCGGCGCGTAGCCGCATCGAAGATGCCGACCTGGCGAAAGCGGTTTCTGAAATGATTAAAGGGCAAATACAGCAGCAGGCCCAGATCAGTACCCGACTGCAGGCAAACGCCAGCGCAGAAAGCGTACTCCAGCTGTTATCCTGATGTTAATATTCTAGCTCCCACGCTCTGCGTGGTAGATAAACAACCAGGCTTTAACCTTCTGATTTTTTTCAACTCAGCTATGACTACCACGCAGAGCGTGGGAGCCAGACAAAAACGGAATCGTTTATTGTGTGCCAGCGCCTATTCCAACCGCATTTCAATCCCGGCAGCCGCCATATGTTGCTTAGCTTGCTGTACCGTGTATTCACCAAAATGGAAAATACTGGCGGCCAATACCGCATCAGCATGCCCCAGGGTGACACCTTCAGCCAGGTGCTCCAAATTGCCCACACCTCCGGAGGCAATGACCGGAATATTCACCGCATCACTCACAGCACGGGTGACACCCAGATCAAAACCGCTTTTCACACCATCGCGATCCATGCTGGTGAGCAGGATTTCGCCAGCGCCATAATCAGCCATTTTTTTCGCCCACTCAACCGCATCAATACCGGTTGGTTTGCGGCCACCGTGGGTAAAGATTTCCCACTTATTGTCCGCATCACCTAACTCACCAGAGCCAGCAACGCGTTTGGCATCGATGGCGACCACGATGCACTGCGCGCCGAATTTTTCCGATGCTTCACGGACAAATTCCGGGTTATACACCGCCGCCGAATTGATCGACACTTTATCGGCTCCGGCGTTTAACATGCGACGAATATCACTGATCTCGCGGATACCGCCACCAACCGTCAGTGGAATAAAAACGTGTTCGGCGATGGCTTCTACCATCTGCACCGTAGTGCCACGATCTTCATGGGTCGCGGTGATATCTAAAAAGGTAATTTCGTCAGCGCCTTGCTCGTCGTAACGCTTGGCAACTTCAACCGGATCACCGGCATCACGAATGCCAACAAAATTTACACCTTTGACAACCCGCCCCTGATCAACATCCAGACAGGGAATAATTCGCTTTGCTAATGCCATTGTTTGTTACGCCTGTCCGTCCCAGTTTAAAAAGTTCTGCAATAACTGCAGTCCGTTTTTATGGCTTTTTTCAGGGTGGAACTGCACCGCAAACACGTTGTCCTGACCCAGTGCCGCATCAAACGACTTACCGTAAAAACCACGCCCTTTTACCTGGCTTTTATCGCTGGCATCGACGTAATACGAATGCACAAAATAAAAGCGACTGCCGTCGGCAATATCAGCCCATAACGGATGATTCAGGGTTTCTACCTGATTCCAGCCCATATGTGGCACTTTTAACCGCTGGCCGTTTTCTGTCAGATCATCACCAAAATATTTCACCTGACCATCAAACAGATTGAGGCAATCAACCCCACCGTTTTCTTCTGAATGACTCATCATCGCCTGCAAGCCAACACAAATTCCTAACAGAGGCTTGGTGTTTTTTACTTCGGCAACAATCTGGTCTATCTCCTGCGCCCGGATTTCCGCCATACAGTCACGAATCGCACCCACTCCGGGTAATACCACATGGTCAGCAGCCAGAATTTCTTCCGCCTTCGAAGTCACCAGCACCTGGGTATCCGGAGCCACCTTCTGTAATGCGCCGTGCGCCGAATGCAGATTACCCATGCCGTAATCAATCACAGCACATATTTTACTGCGGCCATTAGCAATCGACATGATTTACAGAGTTCCTTTGGTTGAAGGCATCACGCCCGCCATGCGCGGGTCCTGCTCTACCGCCATACGCAACGCACGACCAAAGGCTTTGAAGATGGTTTCCGCCTGGTGGTGGGCGTTAAAGCCCTTCAGGTTATCGATATGCAGAGTAACCTTGGCGTGATTCACAAAGCCGTAGAAAAATTCCCAGAACAGCTGAGTATCGAACCGGCCGATATTGCCACGGGTAAAATCGCACTTAAAATCCAGCCCCGGACGACCAGAGAAATCGATCACCACACGGGATAAGGCTTCATCCAGTGGTACGTAAGAGTGGCCATAACGGACGATGCCTTTTTTATCGCCGACCGCTTCTGCAAACGCCTGGCCCAGAGTGATACCGATATCTTCAACCGTATGATGATCGTCAATATGAGTATCACCATCACAATAAATATCCAGATCAATCAGACCGTGGCGGGCAATCTGGTCCATCATATGCTCGAGGAAAGGCACGCCGGTATCAAACTTTGCCTTACCGGTACCGTCCAGATTGATGCTGACACGGATTTTCGTTTCCAGCGTATTACGCTCAACGGTTGCACTGCGCCCAACGCTTGCACTAGTGGCCATGGACTTGCTCCAAACTCTCGCAAAATGAAAAGGAAAGCATTATAAAGCAGCCAGACAAAAAACTCCTGCTTTTAAGCGTTACCTGCAACCAGAGAGGTTTCTTATGCCAGTCCGTCTAGAACATATCCAGCAACCGAGCGATGCCGATTGGCAGGATATCGGCAAAATCCATCAGGACACGGCCTCATCCGGACTGGTCAGCACCCCACAGCAGCTGGCTCAGCGCCTGACTGACGGTAGCTGGATCATCGCGGGCCGTTTTAATGACCGCATCATCGGCCTGCTGATCGCGACCGAAACTGAACAGGGTGTTCAGCTGGAACAGGCTGCTGTGCGAACCATCACTCAGAACCGGGGCGTGCTGCACCAGCTGCTTCACCATCTCTGTGAATGGGCTGAAAAAGAGGGTAAAACTCTTATATTTCAGAATGTTAGCGATGGATTCCGGCAACCTCTGCAGAACCGGGGTTTTCAGTGTGATGATCATCATTGCCGCTACAATTGATTAACTAATCATGAATACGTTCCATCTGCGGAACAATTTATTTGCAATTTCCTGCCTATGCAGCCCCTCGGACTGAGGCCATACTGAGCAACATTATTCAATCAATCTGTTGCGGAGAGGGGCTTATGAGAATTGCAGTTCAGTCACTGGTATCGTTTTCTATATTTCTGGCGCTGATGTTCAGTGCTGCTGCCTATGCGCAACAGCCGCGTGAGGTGGTTGAGCAGGCCACTCAGGGGGTCATTACCGAACTGCAGAAACTGGCCCCGGAAGACCGCACCGATGAGCAGATCCGGCGGCTGGTGATGAATTATATCGTGCCGGCCATCGACCAGGAGAAAATCGCCAAAGGAGCACTGGGAAAACACTGGCGCCGTGCGAATGCAGAGCAACAGGCAACCTTTATCCAGCGCTTCCGTGAACTGCAGATCCGTACCTATGCGGGTGCCTTTAAAGCATTTAACGGTGAACAGTTCACCTTTGAAGAAACCAAGTTTAACCGCAAAGGTAATCGTGCCTTGGTCAAAGGTAAACTGATTCAGAGTAATGGCAGTAACGTACCGATCGACTTCCGTCTGTATCTGAATAAAAAAACCAATCAGTGGCGGGTATACGATGCCGTGGTGGCTGGTTTGGGCATGGTTAAAACCTACCGCCAGCAACTCAGCGAGCGGTTACAGTCGATTTCCATTGCTGAACTGCTGACCGAACTGCAACAATCCGAAGTGCAACAAGCCAAGCGCTAATCTCTTTCTTCCCCTGCCATTATGGCAACTGGCAAGCTGCTGACAGCTTGCCTTTTTTTATTTCTGCCAACGCTTTCCTTCTCATTCCGGCCATCATCAGTCAGCTCTCAGAAACAGCA
The DNA here is from genome assembly GCF_042648445.1 of Bacterioplanoides pacificum. Lineage (NCBI taxonomy): Bacteria > Pseudomonadati > Pseudomonadota > Gammaproteobacteria > Oceanospirillales > Oceanospirillaceae > Bacterioplanoides > Bacterioplanoides pacificum. The sequence continues at coordinate 120,703 of NZ_JBHRYB010000008.1, read as the reverse complement.
CCTGTCAGGCAGTTTGTTACGCCTGAAACATTGCCTGTCGTCAGGAATCAGCTAACGTTAATGGTGCAAAAACATGAAATCAGCAACCGTTATTACGGCTTAAGGGCGAGTGCAGAACAGGCAGCCCCGCCGGCGATCTAATGGAAACGAGTTACCATCTCAATGCAGGCACTTCAGACACAGTCACTCCGACGTAAGCTGGTTATCATCTCACTGATTACGACCGGCCTGACACTGTTGTTATCGAATCTTGCATACATGTCACTGGAGTATTACCTCAGCCGTCATGATGCCCAGAACAAACTGTCGGTACTCGGCGAAGTTATTGCCAAGCGCGCCACTACAGCCCTGACTTTCAATGACTACGATCTGCTGCACACCAACCTGCGTACCCTGAAAGCGGACAAAAATATCGTCCGCGGCTGTATCTACGACGAAAACCAGCAGTTGGCCGCTGACTACCGCATATCAGAGCAGGAAACAGCCTGTCCGAAATTGCTGACCCACCTGCAATCCAGTCACAGCAATAACTTCAGCCAATATTTTGTCATCCGCCTGGAACGAGCCCATATCGGCACGCTGTACCTCGAAAACAGCCGCCAGGACCTGCTCAACCGCTTTAACCAGTTTATGTTGTTTTCCGTCGTCATTCTGGCTGTGGCGGTGGTACTGGCGGTTTTTCTCGCCAATCAGCTGCAGGAAGTAGTGGTACGGCCGATGCGAGAGCTGAGCAATACCCTGCAGGATATTATGAACAAAAAGGACTATTCCATCCGCGCCAGTAAAGAGAGCAACGATGAGCTGGGCGACCTGGTTGATTTATTTAATGGCCTGCTGGGCACAGTTGAAGAAGAAAATGCCTCACTGAAAACCTCCGAAGAGCGCTTCCGTAAACTCACCGCCTTATCACCGGTAGGGATTTTTCAGGTTGACACCAAACAACAACTGCAATATGTCAACCAACGCTGGCGTGATATTCACGGTATGGACGACCCGGAACCGAGCCTGCAGGAATGGTTCGATCAGGTGCATCCCGCCGATCTGGTTATGGTGCAACAGACCTGGAACCGATTGGTTGTCGATCATAAAAGTATCGCGCTGGAACTGCGCCTGGTGCGGCGTGACGGCAGTCATACCTGGATTCATCTGTTAGCCGGCACGCTGCACGATCGCAGCGGCGAACTGCTGGGTTACCTCGGGGCGATCTCAGATATATCGGAACTGAAAGCCGCCCAGATTCAGATGGAACACCTGGCGTTTTACGATCCACTCACGGGTCTGGCCAACCGCCGGTTGTTTAAAAACCGGCTGGATAAATCGATTAAAAGTGTCCTGCGTTCCGGTGCCTCGGTCGCACTGATGTTTCTTGATATGGACCAGTTTAAGCGTATTAACGACACTCTGGGCCACGACGCCGGAGATATACTGCTGAAAGAAGTAGCCGTCCGGCTGAATGCAACGGTACGGGAAAACGACACCGTTTCCCGTATCGGTGGTGACGAATTCACCATCCTGCTGACCGATGTCCACCAGACTTCCGATGTTCTGGTCGTGGCGGAAAAACTATTACGCACACTGGCCAAACCGATCCGCATCAAAGGCCAGGACATCGTCACCACGGTCAGTATCGGTATCACCCTGACACCGGAAGACTCCACCGACGTTAATACACTGATGAAAAATGCCGATCTGGCGATGTACCGCGCCAAAGAACTGGGGCGCAATAACTACCAGTTTTTCTCTGAAGATATGAATCATTCGATTCTCGAACACCTGGCGCTGGAAAAAGAACTGAAAGAAGCCATTCAGCGCGAACAGTTTACTTTGATGTTTCAGCCCAAAATCAGCCTGTTTGACTACCATATCACCGGCGTGGAAACCCTTATCCGCTGGCAGCATCCTGACAAAGGCCTGATCCCGCCAGATAGCTTTATCCCGGTGGCCGAAGAAACCGGTCAGATACTTGAAATTGGCGACTGGGTACTGGAACAAAGCTGTCGTCAGATCAGCTCTCTGATTCGTGACGGGGTGTTGTCCGCCAGCACGAAAGTGGCAGTAAACCTGTCAGCCAAACAATTTACCGATCCGGATCTGGCCGACCGCATCCGCAACGTCATCGATATCAGCCAGATCCCGCCTCAGTGTCTGGAGCTGGAAATCACCGAAAGCACCCTGATGGACGACGTCGAAACCGCCATTCACATCATGCAGGAAGTGAAAAAAACCGGGGTGTCCATCGCCATCGACGACTTTGGTACCGGCTACTCATCACTGGCTTACATTAAACGATTCCCGATTGATGTCTTAAAAGTCGATCGCTCCTTTGTAATGGATATCCCGCAGGACCAGAACGATATGGCGATCACCGCCGCGGTCATCGCCATGGCCCATAAACTCAGTCTGGAAGTGGTGGCTGAAGGCGTCGAAACCGAAGAGCAACTGCACTTCTTACGCCGCAATAACTGTGACGAGGGCCAGGGTTACTTATTCAGCCGGCCGTTGTCGCTGGGACAGCTGCACCAGTTCCTGCGCGAAAACGAACACAAACGGCAGGCCAACAACTACCAGATCTGACCGCAGCACTCAGGTATACTGCGCGCTTTCAGCAGCAAACAGCACCTTTACATGACACAGGCGTTTTCCTTCAGCGACGTAGTACTGGCCTGGTATCAGCAACATGGCCGCAAACACCTCCCCTGGCAACAGCAAATCAGCCCCTACCGGGTGTGGGTATCGGAAATCATGTTGCAACAAACTCAGGTGGCCACTGTCATTCCCTACTTTGAACGTTTTATGCAACGTTTTCCCGATGTTTTCAGCCTGGCCAGAGCCGAGCAGGACGAAGTATTACATCTCTGGACCGGCCTGGGTTATTACGCCCGCGGCCGCAATCTGCACGCCTGCGCACAGCAGATCGTTGAACAATATCAGGGGGAATTCCCAGCCAGTGTCGAACAACTGGCGGCACTTCCCGGTATCGGGCGCTCCACCGCCGGTGCGATCGCCGCCATCAGCATGGGCATCCGCGCCGCAATTCTGGACGGTAACGTCAAACGTGTCCTGACCCGGTTTTATGCCATAGAAGGCTGGCCCGGAACGACAGCGGTACAAAAGCAGCTTTGGGACATAGCCGAACGACTGACCCCCGACCACAGCCACAGAGAATACACCCAGACCATGATGGACCTGGGTGCCACCTTATGCACCCGCAGCAAACCCGCTTGTGGTATTTGCCCGCTGCAACCGCGCTGTAAGGGTTACCAGAGTGGCAAACCAAGTCAGTTTCCGAATTCCAAACCGAAAAAAGAAAAACCCGAGAAACACACCGCACTGCTGATGCTGGAAGCCCCCGGCGGTTTGTTGTATCTGGAGCAAAGACCACAAACGGGCATCTGGGGTGGGTTATGGAGCTTTCCCGAAGTCAGCGACGAACAGGCAGCACGGTTATGGCTGAAGCAACAATTTGGCATGGAAGCCGATATCGAACCATTGCAACGTTTCCGCCACACCTTCAGCCACTATCATCTGCATATTCAGCCGCTGAAAATCCGCTTGTCGCACCAGCCTGGCCACATAGGTGAACAGTCGGGTCACTGGTACAATCCCAGGCAACCCAGCGAACTGGGACTGGCAGCACCAGTGAAAAAACTGCTGCACCTGAGCGACATCTGACACGAGGACACCCCATGAGCCGTACCGTATTCTGTAAAAAGTATCAGCAACAACTGGAAGGTCTGGAACAGCCCCCCTTCCCCGGCCCCGCCGGTGAAGAGGTGTATAACAACATTTCCAAACGCGCCTGGCAGGAATGGACTGAACATCAGACCCGGCTGATCAACGAAAAACACCTGAACATGATGGACATGCAGGCCCGTAAATACCTCACGGAGCAACGCAACAAATTCCTCAGTGGTGAAGAGTTCGATCAGGCCGAAGGCTATGTTCCTGAAAATAAAGACAAATAATTTAACAAGAGGTGTTGACAGCTGATCCGTCACAGGGTTTAATACGCGCCACTTGAGAGGCAAGCGGCAACGTTTCTTCTTGCAGTGCCCAGATAGCTCAGTCGGTAGAGCAGGGGATTGAAAATCCCCGTGTCGGTGGTTCGATTCCGCCTCTGGGCACCATTTAATTATTAAAGAACCGCATCATATATGCGGTTTTTTTATGCCTGTAATAAAGTCATTCATAACGATTACATAACGCAACTCAAGCAGAATGTTGCTGTTTATCACGCCACTCTGCAATTGCATCCGCCGGCAGCGGCTTACTGTAAAAATACCCCTGACCATAATCACAGTTCATCTGCTGGTGTTCTTCTAATTTAGCCAAAGCGTCGATCTCTTAAACCTTCAGTTTTAGTCAGACTAGTCAAAATCAACGCGTCGTCAGCGTTTCCGATACAAAAGTCAGCTTGCGGAAAAAAGACATAAAAAAGCCCGGCATTAGCCGGGCTGAAGCAAGAAAAATCAGGGCTCAGTGAAATCGTCAGCGCACAAAATACAAGGCAGCAGCGGCCAACAACCCCATCGCCAGCAGGGTGCCATATATATGCACGTGCAGAACCACATTATCAGGAGGTTGCTCTTCGGTGTAACCAACATCGGGGAAATATTTGTTAATGTCCACGGTTCTTACTCATGTAATGTATCTATGGACATTTTAAGACAGCAAGGGTCACCATTCTTTTACAGTTTGCAGCATTTTGTTCCCAATTGTAACAATCACCCTAACAATCAACTGGAGTGTTTTTCCCCACGGGCAATAAGCCAGTGTTTAATCTGCTGATAGGGATAGTGCTCCAGAATCCCCATACTGCCAAGCTGACGCGCCTTAACCCGGGTCAGCCAGGGGGCACTGATGCCAGCCAGATAACGGGTTAATAAATCGACCGGGGCAACCACGCCAAACTGCTGTTGTATTGCCTGCTGCAATGGCTGGCACAATTGCTGAGCCTGATACTGTGATAAATCCGGCAACGCCTGAGGCTGAGGCCAGGGCAGATGTTTACCGATACACACCGAACAGTGACCACAATCCTGCTGCATCTGAGTGTCATCAAAATAATGGGCCAACGCACGACTGAGGCACTGCTGATCCTGCAACAGCTGCAACATCGCGCGGATGCGCTGAATCTCACTGTGTTCTTTTTCGGCAAAATGTTGCGCCAGCTGTTGTGCCAGACCGGGTTGATTCAGTTTATCGATATCCACCCGATAGACATCCGTCATCTGTTTGCTTTGCAGCTCCAGCCAGCCTTTTTCCTGACAATATTCCAGCGCTGTAATCGCCCGGCGGCGACTATCGGCCTCCCCACTGTGCTGAAGCAGCGCATCGGCATCGAATGTAATCCAGCTGCGGGCTTTTTTGCTGGTATTAATTACCTGCTGCAGAAACTGCTGCCGCGGAGCATCAAACTTTGCCAGCAACTGCGCTTCACTGATGTGCAGCTTATATTTGTAGTCGGCAAAATAACTGAACTGGGCCGTCAGCACACCCCGTAATTCCAGATTCACCAACAGGGTTTTTAACGGCAATAAGCGGATATTACTGAGCGCCGATAACGGCGTCATTAATACTTCCCAGCGCGTCTCATTAGCCTGATAACTAAGGTTATCGCGAATCTGCTGCAGCACCCGCTCAATGGCAGCAGGCTCCGGAGTATCACCATAAACAAAATTTTCCAGCAGCTGAAAACCCGAGGCATCGGCCAGCATGACACAATCCGATGGCAAGCCATCCCGTCCGGCACGGCCAATTTCCTGACTGTAGTTTTCAATCGATTTGGGTAAGTCGTAATGCATCACCTGGCGGATATTACTTTTATCCACCCCCATGCCGAAGGCGATGGTGGCAACAATACAGGGCGTTTCACCCGACATAAATTGCTGCTGAATCAGCTCACGTTCGTCACTGCTTAAGCCGGCATGATAAGCCTGCACCGTAAACGGCAACTGCGGTGCCAGGTAATCAGCCACATCATGTGCGGTTTGTTGCAAGGTGACATAAATAATGGCGCCAAAATCGCGGCCCTGCTGCGTTTGCTTATTGTGCAGATGCATAAGCCACTGCAACGCTTTTTGTTTACGCTCCTCAACGGGTGTCGGCTGGACTAACAAACGTAAATTCGGCCGGTAAAACCCGGTGGTAACCACATCATCAGCGGCAATCCGGAAACGACCACACATGTCCTCAATCACTGCCCGGGTCGCGGTTGCGGTTAATAACAGCACCTGGGGTATGGCCAGATCAGCGCAATAATCCGGCAGCTTCAGATAATCCGGGCGGAAATTATGGCCCCACTCAGAAATACAGTGGGCTTCATCAACCACTAATAATGAAATCGGAACCTGGCTGATAAACTGACGAAAACGTTCGTTTTTCAGCCGTTCAACCGACACCATCAGAATTTTTATGTTGCCACTGCGCACATCGGACTGAATCTGCTGTGCCTGTTCACGGCTCTGGCTGGAATCAATACTGGCGGCGGCAATGCCTTTACTCTGCAGAAACGCCACCTGGTCCTGCATCAGTGCTAATAATGGCGACACCACTAACGTCAGATGAGGTAACAATAACGCCGGCAACTGATAACACAGTGACTTACCCGAACCGGTAGGAAAAATTGCTGCCGCACTGCGGCCCGCTAATAACGCTTCAACGACCGGTTGCTGGCCGGGACGTAACTGATCGAAGCCAAAGGTTTGTTGCAGCACCGGCTGCCAGGAGGAAGAAGACATAACAGTTTCACGCAGAGATTTCCTGCATCTTGCCTAAGCTGCAGGCAGCACTCAAGTGAAGCGTTAAAAATACGACAAGCTGCGGAGACGCGACTGCCCGTCGAGCATTATGGTTTCAGCGGCGTCTTATGAATTAAAGAACTGATGTTACGCGACACCAGCATATCCTGAGCTTTATTCATCACCGAGCGATTCTGAAATGGCCCAACCATCACCCGATGCCAGACAGTCCCATTCACATCACGCTGTTCGCGGTAAGCATTCATGCCCTGCAGAATTAACTCCGCACGCAAACGCTCAGCATCCTCCTGAGAGCGAAAGGAGCCGACCTGCAGGCGGTATTCGTATTGCAACGCCTTATCTTTGGGTGTCGATTTATAAGCATCAACCTTAGGTACTTCAACCGTCTGGTTTTCCAGCAATTTATAAAATTCGTAATCCGGTTTGGGAATATCTTCAGCGGCTTTTTTCTTCGCCTGCTCGACCCCTTTTTCAAAGGCTTTGCGGGCATCCCCCTGAACCGCGGTTAATTCATCACCGGTCGGAATGGTGGATAAGTACAGGATAAAACCGGCAAACGCCACCGCCAGGGTTGGCGTGGTGATCCACACCCACTTTGGTATTTTGCTAGCGCCTTCTGACATTTTAATTCCTGTTGTTATCTTAGTCTGGTCGCGGACAAGGTCCGCTCCTACGGATAATTATTTCGGCAGGAGTGGACCCTGTCCACGGCAGAATTACATTTCTTCCGGTGCAGAAACACCTAACAATGAAAGACCATTAGCGATCACCTGGCGCACCGCTTCGGCCAGCGTCAGACGAGCATTCCGCACATCGTCTTCATCCACCAGAGTTTTCTCTGAGTTGTAATAGGTATGGAAATCCGCCGCCAGCTCTTTCAGGTAGTTGGCGATCTGATGCGGCTCGCGGTTATTCGCCGCATTTTTAACCACTTCCGGGTAACGACCCAGTTTAACGATCAGATCTTTCTCGCTATCCAGTGTTAAGGCAGACAGTGACTCAATGCCCTGCTCCAGCGTCCAGGCCTGACCGGTCTCTGCCAGTTTACGGAAAATCGAGCATACCCGCGCATGAGCGTACTGGATGTAATACACCGGGTTATCGGACGACTGCGAACGCGCCAGATCGATATCAAACGTCAGCTGGCTGTCGGCTTTACGCGCCGCCAGGAAGTAACGGGTGGCGTCACGGCCCACTTCGTCAATCAGGTCACGCAGTGTCACATAACTACCGGCACGCTTGGAGATTTTCACCTCTTCGCCGCCACGCATGACGGTCACCATCTGGTGCAGTACATAATCCGGCCAGCCTTTGGGAATACCGGCGTCTAAGCCCTGCAGACCCGCACGCACGCGGGTAATGGTGCTGTGGTGGTCAGCGCCCTGCTCGTTAATCACCATTTCAAAGCCACGCTGCCACTTGTCCAGGTGATACGCCACGTCTGGCACAAAGTAGGTGTAACCACCGTCGGTTTTGCGCATTACACGGTCTTTATCATCACCGAAGTCGGTGGTGCGTAACCACAGTGCGCCGCCGTCTTCGTAGGTGTGGCCATTAGCAATCAACTGCTGTACGGCTTCTTCCACTTTGCCTTTGGAATACAGTGATGACTCCAGGAAATAGACATCAAAATCCACCGCAAAGGCTTTTAAATCCAGATCCTGTTCGCGACGCAGGTAAGCCACGGCAAAATGACGAATGGCTTCTAAATCGTCGGCGTCTTTGGTACCGGTGAAGCTCTGGTCTTCCGATTCCACGGTGTCACCGGCCATAAAACTGTCGGCCAGGTCTTTGATGTAATCACCACGGTAGCCGTCTTCCGGCCAGCTGGCGTCGTCCGGGGTAAGGCCTTTGCAGCGCGCCTGCACCGACAAGGCCAGATTGTTAATCTGCGCACCGGCATCGTTGTAATAAAACTCACGGGTCACATCCCAGCCAGTGGCGTCCAGCAGACGACACAAGCAATCGCCCACCGCGGCACCACGACCGTGACCAATATGCAGAGGGCCGGTTGGGTTAGCTGATACAAATTCCACCTGAACCTTGCGGCCCGCACCTTCATTACTGCGGCCGTATTGTTCTTTCTGCTCCAGTACCGCCTTAATCAGGCTGTTGGTGGAGGCATCCGACAGGTAGAAGTTAATAAAACCCGGGCCAGCGATTTCAACCTTCTCCACCAGCTCGCTGGCAGGCAGTGCGTCAACAATCAGCTGCGCCAGCTCGCGCGGGTTTTTCTTCGCCGGTTTGGCCAGCATCATCGCCAGGTTGGTGGCCAGGTCACCGTGTGCTTTGTCGCGGGTGTTTTCCACATTGATGCGGGGTTCCAGCTCAGCAGGAATCACATCCTGAGACTTCAGGGTGGCAACAACGGTAGATAACAACTCGGCAATTTGCGGTTTCATAGACTCTGGCCTCAGCGGCAAATAATGATGATAAATTTCAGAAAACAGAAAAGGGGCGCGATTATCGCAAAAAGGCCGCAGCGGGTGAAGCCGCGGCGACCTTCTTTTCAGTGATGCTTATGTAACAAGCCAGCAGCGCGGTGGAATCAGAAGCCATCCAGCTCGCGGTCGACTTTATCCAGATCGACATCCTGGTCGAGTGTCCCCGGTTTATACACCTGCAGAATACGCACCCGCTCATAATGACGGGAAAACTCCTTGGTGCTGTCGATCATTTCCTGCTGGCGATTGCGGATATTCTGGTGGCTGTCGCGGATACGGTTCTGCAGCTGAGCAATTTCCAGGCGCAGATCCGCCGGCACTTCCAGACCACGGCGCTCAATATTGGCGGCGTCGCCCTGAGACTCTTCCAGTTTCTTTTCCAGATCGCCGATACGGCGGCGCTGCAGCTGAACGTAAGAGTCAATTTCATCGGCTTTACGTTTTCGTGCCCGCTCAACATCCTTGGGTTTGGCGTATAAACGCAACAGATCCAGATCCTTTTTGCGTTGTTCCGCCATACGCTCCAGCCGTTGTTGCTTGGCCTCTTCTGCCGCCCGGCGCTGCGCCAGTTCCTCTGCGGTGGGCGCTGGAGCCACTTTCTTGACCACCATGCCTGAGCTGTTCAGTACCTCATACCCCAGGTGGGTATATTCCGCCGGTACGTGGTCTTTGATGATGACCCGGCCATCAATCCGGAAACGATATAACTTGTTTGCATGGCTGACACTGGCAAACAGCAGACTACTTAACACTGCACACCAGACAAACAACTTCATATTAAGCGACTCCGTATTGTTCCCGATAAGCGCTGATGGCATCGGCGTATTGTTGCAACTGTGGATTTCCGGCTACGTAATCCAGTACCTGCTTCAAATTAACAATGCTGATCACCGGCATACCAAAGTCACGCTCCACTTCCTGAATCGCCGACAATTCACCATTGCCTTTCTCCTGGCGATCCAGCGCAATCAGCGCAGCGGCCGGAACAGCACCGTCGGCTGCTTCAATCATGGCCATGACTTCACGAATTGCCGTACCGGCTGTAATCACATCGTCTACGATTAACACACGCCCGGTTAAAGGTGAACCCACCAGGTTACCGCCTTCACCATGGGTTTTGGCTTCTTTGCGGTTAAAGACATAGGGCATATCCTTGTTGTACTGGTCGGCCAGCGCCACGGTGACGGTGGTAGCCAGCGGAATACCCTTGTAGGCCGGGCCGAATACCACGTCGTATTCCACCCCGGACGCTTCCAGCGCGGCGGCATAAAAGCGGCCTAATCTGGCCAATGCAGAACCGCTGTTAAACAAGCCGGCATTAAAAAAATAAGGGCTGACACGGCCAGATTTTAGGGTAAATTCACCAAACTTCAGGACGCCCTGTTCGATGGCGAATTCGATAAACTCTTTCTGATAGGCTTGCATAGTCAACTCTGGTGATACCTGCATTGAAAAGGATGCGGTATGATACACGCTTCACTAGTCGGGAACCACGTATGAGGATTATCAGTATACACGTCGATGGCTTGGCGCAAGCCGTGGAAAATGGTCTGTACAGCTGGCTGCAAAGCGCCGATGCCGATGTTGTCGCCATTCAGAACCTGAAGGCCAAGGAGTATCAGTTACCTGACAGCGTCGTGTACCCCGAGGGTTATAACGCCTACTTCTTTGATGCCGAAGCCGATGGTTATTCCGGCGTGGCGATTCTCACCCGCGATATGCCAAAAGCCATTATGACCGGCCTGGCTTTTCCGCAGTGTGATATGCAGGGGCGCTATATTCAGGCCGACTTCGAACACGTCAGTGTGGGTTCCATTTTGTTTCCGGCGGTTGACCAGTACAACAGCCTGGAAGACAAGCTGGCCTTTCAGAAGGCCTTCCTGGATCATCTGACCAAAACCCGCCGCAAACGGCGCGATTTTATTTTTTGTGGCAACTTTGAAGCGACACATAAAACCGTCGATCTGGGCGACTGGCAAAACAATCAGGATGTGCCGGGGTTCCTGCCGGAAGAACGCGCCTGGTTTGATCAGATGTTTGGCCCGGTGGGGTATGTCGATGCCTTCCGCGAAGCTAACTTTGGAGAAAACCAGTTCACCTGGTGGCCGGATGAAGAAAGTGCCCGCCGCAATCTGAATGGCTGGCGCAAAGATTTCCAGATCTGTACCCCCAATATCCGCCAGTATGTGGTGGAGGCCAAGCTGGATACCAACCTGAAGTTTGGTGACCATGCCGCGGTGATGGTGGAATACGAGTTCGACGAAGACTAACGGCTGCGCCCGATTCTGACGATACAAAAAAGCCGCGATGCTGTTATGAATAAGCTAACAGCATCGCGGCTTTTTTATATCGGGGACAAAGCCCCTCCTACACATTGATTAATGTAGGAGCGGACCGTGTCCGCGACCTGAATTTAATAATTCAGAATCAACCTTCTAACGCCGCATTCTGAACGGCTGCCAGGTCCGCAATACCTTTCTTCGCCAGCGCCAGCATGCTGGCCAGCTCCTCATCCGAGAATGGCTCCTGCTCAGCAGTGCCCTGAATTTCGACAAAACCACCGGCCGTGGTCATAATCACATTCAGGTCGGTTTCAGCGACTGAGTCTTCCGGGTAATCCAGATCCAGTACCGCCATGCCCTGATAAATACCCACGGATACCGCCGCAATCATATGCTTCAGCGGCTCACCTTTAACCTTGCCGTTTTCTTTCAGGTAGTTAATGGCGTCCACCAGCGCTACACAAGCACCGGTAATCGACGCCGTGCGGGTGCCACCATCGGCCTGAATCACATCACAATCAATGGTGATGGTGTTTTCACCCAGCGCTTTCAGATCCACTGCCGCTCGTAATGAGCGACCGATTAAACGGGAAATTTCTACCGTACGGCCCTGTTGTTTGCCTTTCGCGGCTTCGCGAATCATGCGTGAGCCGGTCGAGCGCGGTAACATGCCGTATTCCGCCGTCACCCAGCCCTGCCCTTTGCCACGTAAAAACGGCGGCACATTCGTGTCCGCCGACGCGGTACAAATCACCTTGGTATCGCCAAATTCCACCAGCACCGAACCTTCGGCATGTTTGGTGTAATTGCGGGTGATTTTCACCTCACGTAACTGATCCGCCTGGCGGCCACTCGGTCTGGCGATGGAATCGGTCATAAAAGCTGTCCTTTAACGCATTGTCGAAATGCGCGCAGTATACGTGCTGTGCATAACAGATGGTAGGCAGCTCAGGCTGTCTGCTCCGGTCGTAGCAGGCCCTTCAGGAACTCCGTACAATAACCTTTTAATTTATCTGTCATTAATAATTTTACGAGGCACCGAATGAGCAACACCGCCGTGGTTTACAGCATGACCGCATTCGCCCGCAGCAGCAGCGAATGTCGACACGGACGTTTCACCTGGGAAATCCGCTCCGTAAACCACCGCTACCTGGAACCTCATTTTCGCCTGCCGGACGCCTTTCGAGACCTGGAACCGCACCTGCGCGAGCGCCTGAAAAAACAACTGGGGCGTGGCAAAGTTGAATGTGCGCTGCGTTTTCAGCCATTACAGGGCGATGCCAAACTTACCGTCAACACCGATCTGGTTGAACAACTGAATCACGCCGCCGATATCGTACATTCAGTGATTGGCCCGGGTAACGCTCTGGATGCGCTGCAGATTCTGCAATGGCCCGGGGTGTTAAACAGCGAAGAAGTGGATGGAAAAGCACTGCAACAAGCAGCACTGGAGGCTTTCGATGCCAGCCTCGCGACCTTAAAACAAACCCGTGCCCGGGAAGGTGCCGACCTGGCCGGGATGATACGCACGCGGCTGGAAAAAATGACCACCATCGTTGCTCAGGTTGCGCAACAACTGCCTCAGGCCCTGAACGCCCAGCGTCAGCAACTGCAGGGGAAACTGGATGAACTGAGCGGCAACCTGGATAACGACCGCTTAGAACAGGAAATGGTGATACTGGCGCAGAAAGCCGACGTCGCCGAAGAACTCGACCGCCTGCACACTCACATTAATGAAGTAACACGTATCCTGAGCAGTAATGAGCCGATTGGCCGGCGGCTGGATTTTATGATGCAGGAACTTAATCGTGAGGCCAACACCTTATCGTCCAAATCACTGACCGCCGCCATCACACAATACGCGGTGGACTTAAAAGTGCTGATCGAACAGATGCGTGAGCAGGTGCAGAATATCGAGTGATGTTCTTTGGTGTTTCAAAAAAGGAAAGTCTTGCTAAATTAGAACGCCAAATACACTTTTATGCGCATAAAAATGTAAAATCACTCACTTTTATGCGCCAAAATATGTAGACTAAGTTGCACTACTGGCAGTTAACAGTCTTAATTGGCGGGAAATGACAATGCAGCGCAACTTACTCAACGCCCTAATAGCATGGAAAAATCAACCTGTGCGCAAGCCATTATTGATCGATGGCGCAAGACAAACAGGTAAAACCTATCTACTGCAAGAGTTGTTTGGGAATACCTTTGCCAACATCCTTCGTATCGACTTCCTTGAAAACCCAGCTTACAAAGAAGCGTTCGATGGCTCGTTGTCACCTGACGAGCTGGTAATGAACATTGAGTTGTTAACCAACCAAACGTTCAATCCAGAAACCGACTTGCTGATATTAGATGAAATTGGCGAATGTGAACGAGCCGTCACTTCGTTGAAGTATTTTGCCGAAAAAGCACCGTCCTATTTTGTCGCTGCCAGCGGTTCGAACATTGGTTTGCTCAATACCTTCCCTGTAGGCAAGGTAGAACAATACAATTTACGACCACTGACCTTCCAAGAATTTATTTACGCATCCAACGAGCAAGCACTGATCAAAGCATTTGATAGTCAAGCCAGCACACCAGCGGTGCATACTAAATTGATGGATAAACTAACCGACTATTTTTTTACCGGTGGTATGCCGGAAGCCGTTTCTGCTTGGTATCAGTATAAGGATTCAAGCATTCTAGAGCGTGTTGAAAAAGTCACAAAAATTCATGCCGATTTAGTTGAAGGTTATCGCCGCGATTTTGGTAAGTACGCGGGCAAGGTCGACGCCACACTGATTGAATCGGTATTTAATAGCATTCCAGCCCAGCTATCACTTGTCAGCGATGAGTCGGTTAAACGCTTTAAATTTAAGCATGTGCATGAGCGTAAATCTCGTTATAGCGATTTTGAAACCGCGATCCATTGGCTTAACTGCTGCCGCTTAGCTTTGCCAAACTACCCTATTGAAGGATTGCCGAAATCTCCGCTCGCGGCCTATAAAAAAGACAATATGGTTAAACTATTTCTGTTTGATGTAGGCCTGCTCAATCATATGCTGGGCAGTAGTTATAAAGAGATTAAGCAACAAAACTATGAGCTTTCTGTTTATAACTACAGGGGCTATGTGGCTGAAAACTTTGTGCAACAAGAGCTTACCGCTATTGGCGTTGACCCAAGCTATTCATGGAATGACGCCCGCGCTGAAATCGAATTTATTTTGGCGACCGATGAAGGCGATATCATCCCTGTTGAAGTCAAAAGTGGTAAACGTACAAGAGCAAAATCGTTGGCATCCTACGTTAAAAAATGTACTCCAAGTAAAACCTTTAAGTTAACGGGCACACAAGGCTCATCAGCGTTAGAACAAACCCATATCGTGATGCCTTTGTATTTCACGCAGTATTTACCTCAGAGATGGTAAAGGCGCGTTGCTTAGCCCCGAAGGTCTACACAAAGTTGCCTTAGGGATAACAATTTGTAGACCTGATGCTTACCATTCGACACTCAGTCTTATCTATTTTGGATACCATAGTATCCCTATTGAGCTTATTTCTATTAAACGGCTGCTCAATGAGCAGGTGCAGAATATCGAATAACCGAATGCCCTGCAGCCGCGGCTGCAGGGCAAAACAACGTTACGGATTTTCCCGTTCAGCATCGTGACCGATTTCACCCGAGCCGATATTTTCTGACGATGCGTCCGCCTGATGTTGCTGCAGAACCGCAGCGGCTTCCGCTTCCTGCTGCGCCAGCGCCTTCATATCACCGTCGTCAGATTTACTGATCTGATTCACCTGGTAAATACGCTCAGCATTCGCCAGATCCTGCTCGTTATTAATGGAAGCAATAAATTCACGTCCTTTCAGGAAGGTACGAATCTCATGCACTATGGTGTCCAGTTCCTGATCGTTGGCGTCCATTTCCAGAATCAGACGAGGCATTTCCAGGTTCTGCATACCGGACGTGGCATAAGTGGATGACACTACCCGGGCAGTCAGCACCCAAGGGGTAATCGAACTGCGCACCACCACATTTTCAGACCGGGTCGAATCGTTATACGCCATACCGGTGGAAATTTTACTCTCGGTGTACGTACCCTCGGTTTTCATCGACATCAGCAAACTGCTGAACTGCATCTCAGACCACAACAGATGGGTTAGATTTGCCAGAATGCGGCCGGCAAAAGAGACCGTCAGAAAAGCAAAAAGCATGGTCAGGAAAGCATCCAGATGATTACCGACCAGAGCAAAAAAGGCCATCCCGCTTTCCTGGCTGGAAAACGTGTCCTTCGCTAACGCCAGTTGGCGTAATTCGTTAAATGAGTCAAAACCCATATTAAATAACCAGTACAACAACACCGCACTGCCAACGGTCAGTAGTTGACCACCAATGGTACTGAACAGGCGAATTTTGCGGAATAACGCTGAGAACTTCATCGGTTTATATTCCGGCTGAGTCTCAATCAGCAACTGACCTTTAAAAGTGCCTTTGCCCTGGCTTTGTTCCATCAGCTGAGGTTCAAAGTCGCGGTAAATACGGTTAGGAATTTCTTTGTAACGGCGATTGGCCAGTACAATATTTTCAATGTTGATAAAAATTTCGTTGGGGTGCACCGACTCCTGCATATTTTCGCGGAATTCACTGACACGGGTGTTTTTCTGCGCCAGTTTCAGCCGTTCGCGCACCATAAACAACGCCGGTACCATCACCACAACAGCCAGCAATGCCAGCAACATCAGGTTACTCCAGGCGCTGAACACAGTGATGTCTGCCAGCAAAGCATTCAACTGTTCTACATCACGGCTTTTCATCATCGCAGTGAGTTTGTCGTAGCCAAAACCGATCAACACCGGCACCACGATGGCGAACACAAATAAGCGGCTGATGCCTGCAGCGGTTTTTTTGTGCAGTTTCTGGTTGCGGCCGGTATTCATATTAGCCGCCGCCGAACGCCAGATCACCACCAGATAAATCAGTAACAGCAAAGACATCAGCGGCTCAATCAGACCACCGGCACCCCCCGCCAGGCCGGTCGCGGTAATAAACGACGCCACAGCAAACGCGGCCAGTGCAATGATGGTCGACGACAACACCGCCGCCAGCTCCTGGACAAAGTTACGCAACGGATAAGGCGCAAAAATCAGCCCGGGAATTAATGAATGAACCAGCCGTGCGAGCCAGCCCTGAGGCTCTTCAAAGGTGGTGTTTTTGCGGCCCATTAACATAGATTCGAGCTTTTCAGCGTCATAAGCCAGGCTGCCACTCTGTTTTTCCGCCTGAGCGTTTTCACGCTCGGAAGCGCTGTGGTTATAAGCCAGCGACGATGGCACCGAACGGCCAACATAAAAGCGGAATAACTGCATCGCAGCGGTCGCGACACTGCGCAGACCCCAGGTCAATAAAAACAGGCCAATGGCAACAAAACCCCAGGCCCGGGCCGGATCCTGCTTCAGGGTATCCGCCACTTGTAGCAATGGCATCATTGCCAGGGCAGAGATGATAAGGCCGGCGACTAAACGAATTTTGCCTTCCGTCTTAAACGGATTGCTGATCCCCAGTGCCTGGCTACCAAAATCGTAGGCCATACTGATATTTTCCTTAACTGTTTAATAAGACAACGCGAGGTTAGCACCAATATGATGGCTTCGCCATTCTGCGCCACTACAGGCCTGCCACCAAAGACGGGTTGAAAACTGAGATAATCGTCAACTAGAATTGCCACCCCTGTATTAACTCCCTCTGTATTCATGAATCTGTCCCCGTTAAATGCCGCGGTGCTGCACAGCTCGTTGCCTGTGTTGTTTGGTTATTTGCCGCTCGGCGCCGCCTTTGGTGTGTTATTCAGCGAGCTGGGTTACCACTGGTTATACGCCACCGCCATGGGGCTGTTTATCTACGCCGGTGCCGGCCAGTTTCTGGCGGTCGGCCTGCTGGCCAACCAGGCCGGGTTGATGGAAATGGCCATCGCCACCCTGCTGATCAACTCCCGCCATGTGTTTTACGGCCTGTCGCTGATGAGCCGGATGCACAATCGCGGCTGGCGTAAGTGGTATCAGATCTTTGGTTTAACCGACGAAACCTACTCGCTGATTACCGCCACCCCGGTGCCGCCAGGCATAGATGCCGGTCGGTTTCACCTGGGCATTACCGCCATTAATCAGTGCTACTGGCTGATAGGTTGTAGCGCCGGCGCCTGGCTGGGCAGCCAGCTGGAGTTTTCCACCGACGGCATCGCCTTTGTGTTACCGGCGCTGTTTATGGTGCTGACCATCGAACAATACAAACACCTGCGTGATATCCGCCCGTTTATCGCTGCGCTGGTGATTGGCCTCGGCACACTGGTGCTGATCAGCCGGGAACATATGTTGCTGATTGCCATTTTGCTCAGCCTGAGTGTGTTAATGATGCAATACGCGGCACGACGCCATAGCGGCATTCAGCACGGAGGTCGGCATGACTGAGTTCTGGTATTTAAGCGGCGTAATTGCGGTACTGGCAGCTGCCACCTTCGCCACCCGGGCGTTGCCGTTTTTGTTGTTGTCACGGGTTGCCGATCATCCGCTGCTGGAACATCTCGGGCGCTTTTTACCACCGATTGTGATGGTGTTACTGGTGGTGTATTCATTTAAAAACGACGCCGCACTGTCCATCGACTTTGTGCCCGAACTGGGTTGCCTGGCGCTGGTTGCCGCACTCCACCTGCTGTTCCGCCAGGCACTGCTGAGCATTATTGCCGGCACCGCGACGTATATGGTGCTGGTGCAAATGGGGTTGGGTTAGGGCTTAAGGAAGACGTATTAACTCTTCACCTGCATCAGGTGTTTATTTTCAGCCAAGCGCTGTTCCAGCGTTTCTGAAATTAACTTAAAGTTCATCTTTCAGCACCTCTTCGATTGAGTGAGGCATCTGCTCTGCAGAAGCAACATGGCTCTGAGTCAGTTCAAATAGGCGTTTCAGGTCATCCAATGACTGCCACAACAGCAGCAACTGACGAAAAGAAATTTGCCCGGTCAGTTCGAACTTCTTAATGGTTGCTGCAGGAACACTGCTGCGCTGCGCCAGAGCTTCCCGAGATAACTTCTCTGCTTCACGCAAACCGCGCAAGTGACTGGCAAAAGCACGCTGAACATCAGTGTCATCGAGTAGTAAGAGTTTATTCATCAGATGCAAAATTGGATACAATAATATCCATAATAAACCAAATGCCGCACAATTGGATACAGTTATATCTAAATTTATCTATTCCATGGTGCAACTGGGTGTAGGGCTGGGTTAAGACTGATTCTATTGCCTTAGATTTCCCCACAGCTCTGCGCCAGATATAGAAAGTTAATCTAAAAGCTGCTGTACCCGACAAACAACTAAACTAATGAATCAGTACTGGATTTATTACACTCTCTAACGCACTATACCTGTAACTAGCTCCAAAAGGATTCAGGCGTTGAAACAAGAAACAAAAGAACAAGTCAAAGAGATTTTGAGAAATTGTGTATCAGCGGCAATCAAAAGAACTACCGATAAGATTGCCAAAGACAAAAGCCACAAACCATTTCACAGTGCTCTTTTAACCGACGACATTGTCAAAATATCTTCATTTGAACGTTCCTTTTCCACGTCTTTTGGACAAGGCCCCATTGAAAAAATCTCAGAAATTGTTGCTATTGATAATGGCTTTCAGGCTGCTCGCCAAAAAGAAACACTTGTAAATGTATATAAGGGAGCAGTTGATGAAATTGAGCGAAACAGCTCTGCATTAAGAAGCGGCAATCAAAAGCCAAACTGGAATAAAGAAGTTAAAACCATAACATCTTTCAATAAAGGTGACACTGTCGTTCGAAGAGTCATTTCAGACCTGTGGCTTGAAAAGGCCGAAAAAGAGTACTTCATTTCAATAAAAACTGTTACGCCAAACTTAGATCAATCTGAAATTGCTAAAAAAGATATGCTTCTGATCAAAGCAGACAACCCCAAAAATGAGGCATTCTTCGCTTTATATTACAACCCCAACGGCAAGGAAAGATCGGATTACAGACACTCTTTTCCCATGAAAATATTTGATATGCATAATGATGAGTCAGTTCTTATAGGAAAAGATTACTGGGATTTTTTGGGTGGCCCGGGTGCTTACGAAGAAATCTTAGATGTATTCGAAGAGGTTGGAGTTGAAACTAAAAAACTTTTACTCAATTTCTAAAAATTGCAGGCTTTACGCCTGCAATCTATCAGATAAAGATCCAGTTACTTTCAATTGAGCGTTAAATAATTTACGCCATTCCACATCGCAGGTGTTTTTATATCGTGAATATTTAAATCCTACAGGCGATAGCACATCGACACCCTGGATCAAATCCATGACTAGTTTTCCAACTGAAAATCCCAACCCTACAGGAACTGCATTACCTACTTGCTTGTATTGCTGGACAAGCGGGCCTGCTAATTGCCAATCATCAGGAAATTGCTGAATTCTTTTATATTCCTGAACAGATAACGGACGATCCATGTCCGGATGTGCCAAGTCTGTGGCGGGCATCGCAGGATGCGTCACTAATGTTGGCGAAGGACGATCCCAGGCTAAACGCCTCAAGAACCCTGTTTTCCCTCCGCCAGAATAAAAGGATTTCCCCATCGCTTCTTTTTGCAACTCCTCAGGAAGATTTCTCCAATTCTGACCAGATTTTAGCAATCGATAGTACTTAAGCCGTTTCTCAGGAAAATTTAAGTGTTCATGTTTATCAATATCAGAGATGGCTTGGCGTAGGTTATTCCATTTTGGCAGCCCTAAAGAGCCATCTTCTGTATGTGTAGGGATCAAATATGGCGGGGGCGTTCCATCTCTCGAGCCAATTAAAATTACTCGCTCTCGAATCTGAGGAGTACCAAAATTTGCCGAGTTGTATAAATTAAACGAATACCCGTAACCTGAATTATCAAGCCGACTTATAACAAAGTTTAAAGCGCCTCCTTTTAATTCATCTTCACTTAAATCTGGAAATCCATCTCCTCTTTGATCATGTGGACGATGATCCATAGGGCAGGACAATAGCCCTCGTACATTTTCGATAACAAAATATTTGGGTTTAAGCTCCAAACACAAGTCTAAATACTTTAGGAATACATTGCCTCTCTCATCATTGAAGCCTTTACGTTTCCCTGCTGTACTAAATGCTTGGCATGGTGGGCCGCCTGCAATAAGGTCAATATCGTCACTAGCCGTAAGACCAGCCTCTTTCCTTATCTGCTCAGCCGAATATTTAGTAATGTCATCTAATAACGCTGTATTTGGTCTATTTAAAGCGATTGTCTGACGACAATATTTATCCACCTCACAAGCCAAGCGCACTTCAAAGCCCGCTTTTTCAATACCCAAGTCCAAGCCCATAGCACCGGAGAAAAAGCTCAGTGCAACTGGTTTGCTGGTCGTCGTATAAGCCGCATGATTTTCTGCAACCATATGTGCCGTTTTTAACCCATATTTATTAAGACTTTCCATATTTATCTGCCAAGAATTGCCAACCTTCCTCGCTTCTAATTCATCAATACGACAAAGCGTGCGGACACGCTGCTCACTGATGCTCAACATTTGAGCAGCATCTTTTATGCTGATTTCGGTACTCATAAGAGGTTTCTCTTTCGAAACTTCAGATAGGTACCAATTTTAGCTGTATGCATATACAGATTCAATTAATTTTTGTCTTGACTATCCTTCCGATTTCAAGGCAAATCTTACAGTGAAGTACAATAGTCAACATCAAATCCTCACCTTACCCCCAAACTTATCCACAACACTGTTAAAATCACCAGTATCAGATGGTCTTGACTTTAGCCACTGCACATCGTCCGCCAGAGCCGCAAAAAACTTCAACAAAACCCTTGCCAGCTCTGGCTTTTTGTGAATTTTCAAGACATTAAGACAAACGTTTAATTTTTCACCAATTTAACAGACTGGCGCTTGTTGTCTGGCTTAGCGACGTTTACCCCAAACTTATTCCCAATTTTATCCACAGAAATACTGAATAACTCACACCCTGGCACAGGCTGCCTTCAGCCCGGCCGGCAAATCCACAGGTGAGCATCCGCCCAGCGGCTGATACAATGGCCACTATCATTTTTTGTTAACGCTGAGATAACGAGAGACATCCATGCCTGAGTACCGTTCCAAAACCTCCACCGGCGGTCGTAATATGGCCGGTGCACGCGCTCTGTGGCGCGCCACTGGTATGAAAGACGAAGACTTCCACAAACCCATTATTGCGGTCGCGAACTCTTTCACTCAGTTTGTACCCGGTCACGTTCACCTGAAAGACATGGGACAGCTGGTTGCCCGAGAGATCGAAAAAGCCGGTGGTGTGGCAAAAGAGTTCAACACCATCGCCGTGGACGACGGTATCGCCATGGGTCACGACGGTATGCTGTACAGTCTGCCATCGCGTGAAATCATCGCCGACTCAGTGGAATATATGGTAAACGCTCACTGCGCCGACGCGCTGGTGTGTATATCCAACTGCGACAAAATCACCCCGGGAATGTTAATGGCGGCACTGCGCCTGAATATCCCGGTGATTTTTGTCTCCGGTGGCCCGATGGAAGCCGGTAAAACCAAACTGTCTGAGCACAAGCTGGACCTGGTGGATGCCATGGTGATTGCGGCCGACGATAACGCCTCCGATGAAAAAGTGGCCGAATATGAGCGCAGCGCCTGCCCGACCTGTGGTTCCTGCTCCGGTATGTTCACCGCTAACTCAATGAACTGCCTGACCGAAGCGATTGGCCTGTCTTTACCGGGCAACGGCACCACACTGGCCACTCATGCGGACCGTGAAAATCTGTTCCTGGAAGCCGCACGTCTGGTCGTAAAAAATGCCAAGCGTTATTACGAAGATAACGATGAATCGGTATTACCACGCTCCATCGCCAGCTTTAAAGCGTTTGAAAATGCCATGACGCTGGATATTGTGATGGGTGGTTCCACCAATACCATCCTGCACTTATTAGCCGCGGCTCAGGAAGCGGAAGTGGATTTCGATATGGACGATATCGACCGCTTGTCCCGCATTGTGCCGCAGCTGTGTAAGGTAGCGCCCAACACCCCGGACTACCACATCGAAGACGTACACCGCGCTGGTGGCATCATGGGTATTCTGGGTGAAATCGACCGTGCCGGCCTGCTGCATAACGATATCCCAACGGTGCATTCTGCCACCATGAAAGATGCCCTCGATCAGTGGGACATCATGCGCAACCCAAGCCCGGAAGTGGTTGAATTCTACAAAGCCGGTCCGGCGGGCATTCCGACCCAGACCGCTTTCAGCCAGGCAACCCGCTGGCCAACGCTGGATGGCGATCGTGCTAATGGTTGTATCCGCGATCTGGAACACGCTTTCTCGAAAGAAGGTGGTCTGGCCGTTCTGTACGGTAACATCGCCGAAGATGGCTGTGTGGTGAAAACCGCCGGTGTTGATGACTCTATTCTGGTATTCAACGGTACAGCTAAGATCTTCGAATCTCAGGACACCGCGGTCGCCGGCATTCTGGCCGATGAAGTGAAGCCAGGTGATGTGGTCATTATCCGCTACGAAGGCCCGAAAGGTGGCCCGGGTATGCAGGAAATGCTGTACCCGACGTCGTACCTGAAGTCCAAAGGTTTAGGTAAAGCGTGTGCACTGTTAACTGACGGTCGTTTCTCGGGTGGTACCTCTGGTCTTTCGATTGGTCACTGTTCTCCTGAAGCCGCAGCGGGTGGTGCAATCGGCCTGTTACGTGATGGTGATCCGATCAAGATCGATATCCCCAACCGTACCATCAATGTTGATCTGAGCATGGAAGAGTTGTCTCACCGTCGCCATGAGCAGGACAAGAAAGGCTGGAAGCCAGCGGAAGAACGTCCTCGTAAAGTGAGCACAGCATTGAAAGCGTACGCTAAGTTCGCCACCTCGGCCGACAAAGGCGCGGTACGCGATAAATCGCTGCTGGATTAATCGCGCCACCTTTCTTACACTTGCGCGCCCGCTGCCAACGGCAGCGGGACGTTAAGTGCCGGTGCAGCCTGTTACCGCAGCACCAGTCGTACGTTATGTTAACTATCCGCTTTACCGCCAGCCGGCGAAGCTCGAGTCAGGGATCTGATATGCGTTATCCGCGTCTTGTTATTACCACCTTCTGTTGCCTGATGGCGCTGTTAAACAGCGGCTGTGCCAGTAAACAAATTGCTTATCAGGATGAGTTTGAGTCACTCACCAGCGCCAAAGCAGAAGCCTTTGAAGGTGACAGCGAACGCGCCCTGAACGACGCTGAAGCCGCATTTGAAGCGGCCAAACAAGCAGAGCTGGAACTGTATGCACCGCTGCATATGGCTGAGCTGCAACAGGCGCTGAAGCAAGCCCGCTCACTGGAGCTGGAGGGCGACAGCGACGCCAGCATCATCACTTCCGCCAAAGTCGTCGCGCTGACGGAAGCCGGCCTGAAAAACAAACAAAAGGTCGAAGCCCTGCTGCCGGAACTGATTCGCCAGAAAGCCGTGCTCGACGATATCAAAGCCCGCAATATTCTGCCGTCGGATTACCGCGACAATATGGAAAGCTTCCGCGAGCTGATCAGCCAGATCGAATCCGGGGATGACGCCGGAGCCGGCAAAGGCGCCGCCAGCGTCCTGATCGAGTTACAGCAGCTGGAACTCAACACCATGCTGAAGCAACACTGGCAGCCCGCTCAGGACACACTGGAGCAGGCCGAAGATGAAGATGCCGACAGCAATGCGGTAAAAACCTTCGAATACGCCGAACAACTGGTCGAAAACGCTGAGCGTGTTATCCGCCAGAGCTACAGCGAGCGCGACCTGGTAGCGCGTACCGGTAAAGAAGCCCTGCGTGCCGCTCAGCATGCGCTCTATATCGGACGTGAAGTGGCGACACTGGTAAAAATGAATGCCGCCCAGGCAGAGCAGGCCGCCCTGACCATGGAAGATCATCTGGCTGAAATCGGCAGTGCCCTCAATGCCGATGATGTGCGCCATATGGCATTGAAAGATCAGGCGCTGGCACTGAAACAAATTGCTGCAGAGCAGGCCGAGCGCATCGCTGCAGAATACCGCCGCCAGATTAAAGCGCTGGAAGCCCAGCTATTACAGTCATCGCAGGCTCAGCTAAACGCCGACGTCGCGGCTGAGCCAGAAGCCGCCGCCGTACCGATGACCGTTACAGAAGCAGAAGCTGTTACTGAGCCCGAAGCCGTTATTGCGCCCCAAGCCACTGCTGAACCAGAAACCACTGCTGAACCAGAAGCCACTGCTGAACCAGAAGCCACTGCTGAACCAGAAGCCACAGCAGAGCCCGAAGCTGAAACCGTAACGGCAAGCGATACAACCACTGAAACGGATACAGCTACAGAAAGCGAAGCAGAAACCGATACAACCGCTGAAACGGATACGGCTACAGAAAGCGAAGCAGTAACAGAAACCGATACAACCGCTGAAACCGAAGCAACAACAGAAGCTGAAAACGAAACGCCGGCAAGCACCGACTGATTCCGTCGCGCAGCGGCCAGCAGGCCGCTGCTATTGCCATTTCATGACATCCCCTGCTATATCACGACCAATTAACACCGACCGGTGATCCATTCAGGCCAGTCTCTTTACCCCTTTGCCCCTGCTTTGATAAAACGTCCGTACCGTTAAAACGGTTAAATTATAAGAATAAGGTATCGATATCGCTGCCACAGCAATCAGCAGCGCCAGACGCCGGAATCATCACAGGACACTCTCATGAAAGCGCCACATGCCATTGCCCTTACCGCCGGGCTGCTTGCCTCCGCCACGTCATTTGCTATGAGTTCAACTCCACCGTCTGACCCGATCAAAGACTTCCAGAACAGCTGGGCGGGAAAAGCACTGGCGCAACAGCGCAATCTGGATGTTAACAGCCCGTTAGCCGACAACAGCATTCTCGGCACCCACAATAGCTACAACTCAGAAGCCTATCGCACTGCCACCGCCTATATCGATCCACAGCAAAAACATTCGATTTACGACCAGCTGCGTCTCGGGGCCCGTTTTATAGAACTGGATGCTCACTGGACCGCCCACACCCATGGCTGGCCGTGGCAATGGGGCACGGATTTATTGTTGTGTCATTCCGGTATCGGTAAAGAAATGGGCGACCTACACCTTGGTTGCAGCCTGACTGACCGCTTTGTGAAAGACGGTCTGCAGGAAGTGGGTAACTGGCTGAACGAAAACCCGGACGAAGTCATCATTCTGTATTTTGAAGATCATACCGATGGTCATCACCAGGAACTGCTGAACCTTGTCAACGACAAACTCGCAGGCAAGGTATATGCCTCAAACGGCTGCCAATCCATCCCCTCCAGCCTTAGCGAAGCGCAGGTTCGGGCCGCCGGCAAACAAGTGGTGTTATGGAAAGACGGCGGTTGTTCCGACAATGCCGGCATGAAAAATCTGGCCTTCACCGGATTGGGCAACATTAACCGCATTTGGGAGGACCGTACTTCAGTTGGCGCCATCGGTGCGTTTTTTACCGGAGGTTCGGTGAAAAAAATCGAAGCCCGGGACGTCACACAGGCGTTTAAAAACGGCGGCAATATCGTCAACCTGGACGACATGACACATAACGACGGCCGGCTGGCTGCGGCGATCTGGTCCTGGGATCAGAATGAACCCAACAACTGGGGCGGCAATCAGGACTGTGCCGTACAGTGGGGCAATGGCCGCTGGGATGATGCCGGCTGTGAAGCCAGCCATCATTACGCCTGCCAGAACCTCAGTGATGGCAGCTGGAATATTTCCACCTATCAGGGCCGCTGGAGTGATGGTGCACAAGCCTGTGCCCAGCTGGGTAACTACCGCTTTGCCGCTCCGACAAACAGCCAGGCGAATGAAGCGCTGAAACAGGCCAAAGGGGGCATCACCCATGTCTGGTTAAACGCTTCCGACCATCAGAATGAAGGAACCTGGGCCGTTCACTGATTCTGGCCAACCAGTGAACATCCTTTGCCGATACTGACACGCGTCAGTGTCGGCTTTTTTATGGCATTTTATCGATTGCCGCCTGCCGGGCAGCAGAGTAGTCTGAAACGCTCGGATTATAAAAAGGAAGCCGTTATGCCCTACCACACAGAAATCGTCGACGAACTGAACCTGCTGGTTAAATTTGATCGTCACTCCAGTATGCAAACCGGCATTAAAGTTCATCACGATGCCGCCCCGGAAATGGTGGCTGCGGCCAAACGTTTATTTGATAAAGGCTTAACCACTCAGACCGATGGTGGTTACTTAACCGACCGGGGCGTTGAGCTGGCGGAAAAAGCTCATGAACTGGTGAATGCGCTGGATGTGACTGAAACGGCCTGAGAACGATGGCCGGGAAAGAAAAAAAGCCGGGGCAAAGCCCCGGCAAAAGTGACAAGCACTCTGAGTCAAACCGATAGTTACCTCAGGCCGGCTGTGCCTGTGGTTCGTTTGTTACGGCACCGAGATCATGCTCGGGGCGATACATCTGTTGTTTCCATTTTTCCACCAGCGCCTGATTATCGTGATCCCAGGGGTGAAAACCGTCTTTAAAATAATCGCGGTAAGGTTGGCGAATATTACTGATCACACCTTTTTTACCCCATAAGAAACGGTAAAAGCCCTTTATCTCACCCCACGACGGCCATTTACGTGCCCACCACAATAACGCCACCATATAAAAGAAAATGCGCGCACTGAACAACACGGTCACCAGGCGTAATACCCGGCGCAGATATTTCTGATCATTTTCACTGCTCATAAAAACATCGAAGGCGACGGCTTTATGTTCAATTTCTTCCACTGCGTGCCAGTACAACAGTTCTTTGACCGAGTCTTCCATCGGCTCCAGCACTTCGGGATTATTCAGCACAAATTCCGCCATGATGGCGGTGATATGTTCCATCCCCACCGTCATCGCCAGACGGAATTTAGGCGTCACATGTTTTCGCGCAGTGTATTTTTTAATGTCCTTTTCCAGGTGTTTTTCCAGCCGCACCGCATCCAGACCCAGCTCCCGTAACGCTTCATTGGCCCGTTTATGCTGATGGCTGTGATGACCTTCCTGACCGATAAAACCACGGATCTGCTGCAACAGCTGCTGATCACTGATTTTGTCGCGGTATAACCGTACCGAGGCAATAAATTCCGCCTCGCCCGGTGGGAATGTCGAAGATAACGCCGCACCAAACGCCGAGATCACCGCATTATCTTTATAAAAAAAGCGGTTTTTAACTTCGTTAAACGGGAATGACATACGACGGGGTTTAATGTCCACCTTACCGCCGGACCGGAATGTCTGAGCCATCACTGTGCCCTCATTCTGATTGCTATCCGGCCATAGTAGGCAGAGCGCCAGTCAGTGCACAGGTGTTATCCGGTCAATAAAAGCCGGTGATATTCTGCCAAAACGCGACAGCTGTCTGTGACAGCCGGGTAGCCGTTATGTCACTATCCGTTTTCTTTAACTGATATGTGAACGCCTCATGACCACCATCTGGGTCGATGCCGATGCCACCCCCAAAGCCGTACGGGAAATTATCTGCCGTGCCGCCAGTCGCACCGAGACCATGGCACAGTTTGTTGCCAATCACCACATACCTCTGCCACCCTCCCCGTTTCTCAGCACCATCCAGGTTGAGGCCGGGTTCGATGTCGCCGACAACCTGATTGCCCAACAGGCTCAGCCCGGCGACTTAGTGATCAGTCAGGATATTCCGCTGGCGGCAGAAGTGATTGAAAAAGGTGTCGCGGCAATTAACAACCGTGGTGAAACCTACACCCCGGAAAATATCCGCCAGCGGCTGAATATGCGCGATTTTATGGATACCCTGCGTTCCAGTGGTATTCAGAGTGGTGGCCCGGCACCGTTTTCCGATAAAGACAAACAAACCTTTGCCAATGCGCTGGATCGCTGGCTGGCCCGGCAGCGCAGCTGAGCAGGGTCGCTACACGATCCACTGCTGACCGTCATCATCATCGATAAAGTCATCAGCGTCGTCGATGTCCGGGTCGAATTCAAAATCCGGGTCGTCCTCGTTGTCGGCCTGGCTGGCAGATGATGGCTCACCACCAAACATGGAACCCAGCGCCTGTTTTTCATCACCAGAGACCTGGGTTTCCGGCACATCAAATAACGGATAACACACGCGGTCACGGCCTTCGTCTTTGGCACGGTAGAGCTGCTCGTCGGCGGCCTCCACCAGTGTGATTGCCGTCATTGGCCGTTCAGCGCTGTGTAATGCCAGACCAACGCTGGCGGTCACCCGGATCTGTTGCTGATCGTCGATATACACCGGGGTGCAGGCGATACTTTCACGGATACGTTCGGCCACGTGTACGGCCAGCATCAGTTCGGTGGTCGGGAGAATCACCACAAACTCTTCACCACCATAACGGCACTGCACATCCAGCCGGCGGGTACCTTCCCGAATCAGCCGCGCGGTTTGTTTCAGCACCTGGTTGCCGGCTTCATGGCCATAACGATCGTTAATCTGTTTAAAATGATCGAGATCGATCATTAACAGCGCGGTGGAAATCAGCGTACGCTGAGTACGCTCCAGCTCCTGTTCCAGTGCTTCACGGAAATGGCGGACGTTATATAAGCCGGTCAGCGGATCGGTAATCACAGCGGTACGCAGGCTGATGACTTCCTGATAATAAGCACAGTCATCACCGGCCGGGCACTGGTTGCCGGTGCGGCTCAGCTCAGTGTCTTCCGCTTCAGCGGGCCTGCAGATTCTGTCCTGTTGCGAAAGCGCCTCAGCCATAGAGTGAAGAGTTCCTTAGTGGGAAGTGCACAATACAGAGTTGAGTCTAGCAGCTGAGTTCCCGGCCGACCTGTAAATTTCTTTATATTTCTGTTATTTATCACACTTTCAGGGCGATACCGCCGGTGCTGTAATTAATCGTTTATGGCACGCTTAACCGATCCGGAATTATGAAACAAACGCCATCAACACCACCCCGGCCAGACCGTAACTTCGACGACCTGGCCGAACGTTTCAGCCGTACTATTTATGCCACTGCGCGCGGTCAGTTGCGGCTACAGGCGTTACAGGCGGATTTTAACGATCTGAATATTCCGCTGGCCGGCAGCCAGGTGCTGGATATCGGCGGTGGCCAGGGCCAGTTCAGCCTGTTACTGGCGCAGCAGGGAGCACACATCACCCTGTGTGATATTTCCGCTGAAATGCTGACTCTGGCGACGGATCAGTTTGCTGCCGCCGGGCTGAGCTTAACCAGCCAACAGTGCGCGCTGCAGGATTGTGCCCGGGTGTTTCCGCAACAATACGACGTCGTCCTCAACCATGCGGTACTGGAATGGCTGGAACAGCCACTGGAGGCACTGACATTACTGGCACAACGGGTTAAAACCGGTGGCTGGTTATCACTGATGTTTTATAACCTGCACGGCCACCAGTGGCGTCAGCTGATGAATGGCCGTACCCACTCGCCCGGCTCGGCCAACCCACATCTGCGTGACCACGGCAATGCACCACAACACCCGCTGGACCCGGATGTCGTGCAACAGCAGCTGCAACAACTGGGTTTTGAGTTACAACGCTGGCGCGGCATTCGTTGTGTGCACGACCATATGCATCAGAAAATCCGCGACCGCATTGGCCAGCCTGCGGTCAGTGCAGCAGACCTCGAATTCGGCCTGCTGGAGCCTTACCGCCGTTTCGGCCGCTACGTTCATTTTCTCGCCCGTAAAGGAGAACAAGCATGAAGGGACGTATACTGATCAGTGCCTGCCTGATGGGCCAGCCGGTACGTTACGACGGGCGAGCCAACGACAGTAAGGTCGCGGCTTTTCAGCAACAGATTCTGCACTGGCAACAGCAGCAACGGTTAGTGATCGCCTGCCCGGAAACCCTGGGGGGGCTACCCACTCCCCGTCCTGCGGCGGAAATCCGCGACGGCCGCATCATCAGTCGTGACGGCGATGACTTCAGCCGCCAGTTTCACCTCGGTGCCGAAAAAACCCTGCGCCTGGCACAACAGCACGATGTGGTGGTGGCACTGCTGGCCGACCGCTCACCTTCCTGTGGTGCCAACGGCATTTATGATGGCAGCTTCAGCGCCACCTTAACCACCGGCATGGGGGTAACCGCCGCGCTGCTGAGCCAACATGGCATTCGCTGCTTTAATCCGCCACAATTCGATGCCCTGCAACACTGGCTGCAACAGCATGACACGCCATAAAACACCACTGCCGATGCTGCTGAGCACGCTATTGCTGACGACTCTGCTGGTCAGCCCAACGGCCCGGGCGTTCGGTTTTTTACAGGGCTTTAATCATTCATTGCGCCAGCAGGATGGTATCCGGCTGGGTTATCACAATGAAAACCCGGACCTGTTCTGGCGCAGTTACATCAGCTATGCCCCGTCTGCGCAATACCAGCCAGACTGGCAAAGTACGGCCAGCCTCGACTGGGTGCTGCCCATTCCCGGCAGTTATTCCACCCTGTTTGTGGGCGGCAGTATTAATCGCGACGCTGAAATCGCCCCCCAGGCAGGGCTGACACTGATCAAATACCTGGAGTTAGGCTGGCAGTATCGCCATCAGCGTCAGAGCGCTTATGTGGGAATAAACCTGACTTTCTGAGCCGGCAGAGACCCACCTGACAGCTGTGTCCTGAAGCGACAGTTGTGAGACATTGCCTACAAATGCCGTAAGACGAGCTAAACAGCGTCGGCAGCAACAGCAGACCCGGAGTACACTGACAGGATTGTCCTGAACAGAGTATCCGGTGTTACGCAGTGAAGCAGAAACATTTTAAACATAAGGCCGACCGGGCTGCGTTACTGAGAATAAACCTGATTCTGATCACCCTGCTACTGGCCACCGCCGCACTGCTGATGATCACCTTCCAGACCAACCGCGATATCCACCAGCTCAATACCGAGTGGAAAAAATACAGCGCCCTGACACGTAACAAATACGACAGCCTGAACGAGTTGCGGGCGGCGATTGGTTACAGTGGTTTTATCCACCATTTTAAAAATTATGTCATTCGTCGTGACCCTTCCTACCTGCTGGCGGCGCAACAGGAAATGATGCTCAGCCAGCAGCTGCTGAGCCAATATCAGCAATACCCGATGAGCGAACGGGAGCAACAATATCTGCAACAGCTGATACAGGTGATCGATCGTTATGCCAGCCGTTTACAGAGTATTCGCCATAACCAGGCCAGCCAGCAGTCAGTCGCCCAACTGGACGATCAGGTCAGGGTCGACGACAGCCCCGCCGCCTTCGCCCTGTCACAACTGGCACAGCTGTTGTCGCTGGAACACAACCAGGTCGAACAACAAACCTCTGAGCTGATGATTATTGCCGAACGGCGGTTATCTCAACTGAGCTATCTCGGTGTACCGGTACTGGTGATTCTGTGTATTTATTGTGGTTTGCTGATTTACCGCCTGAGCCATTCTCAGGCCGATCTGGAAGCGTTATTCGAAATGATTCCGGATGGTTTTCTGGTGGCCGACAGCGATGGCCAGATTGTCAAAAGTAACCCGCGGCTGGCGGAAATGTTTGGCTACCAGCCGGATGAACTGCAGCAAAAGCGGGTCGAAGATCTGGTTGATCCACACTTTGCCAAGCAACATCAACAACTGCGGCAGCGTTTTTCCGGCGAAGGTGGCTTACGCATGATGGCGCAAAACGGCGAGCTGTTTAAAGGGGTGGATAAAAACGGCGAACCACTGCCGCTGGATATCGCTATTTCATCGTTATCACTGGCCGGCATTCCGCACAGCATTGCTATTGTACGCTGCAAGAAAAAAGAGCTGGCACTGAAACAACGTTCCGAAACCGATTATCTCACCAACACCCTCAACCGTATGGGGATCGACCGGCTGTTCGCCACCGAAATCGAACGCTGCAGTCGTTATCGTCACGCCTTATCTTTGTTACTGGTGGACATTGACCACTTTAAACACATCAACGACCAGCTCGGCCATCTGGCCGGCGATGCCATTATTATGGTGGTGGCCGATTTATTAAAAAAAGAGTCACGTCCATCCGATCTGGTGGGACGCTGGGGCGGTGACGAATTCTGCATCGTCTGTCCGGAAACCAGTGCCCGGGAAGCCAACGGCCTGGCCCTGCGGCTGCGCCAGCGGCTGGCAACCTCACGCGCCATCGCCCCGTTAATCAACAAACCGATCACCCTGAGCATTGGTATCACCGAACTGCAACAGGATGAAAACGAAACACCGGAAACCCTGTTTGCCCGGGCCGATGAAGCGTTATACAGCGCCAAAGACAATGGCCGCGATCAGATTGTGTTATGCCCGGCCAGCGCCAGTGACCGACCGCTGGCGGATCCGGACTCACACTGATCACAACCACCCTGCGTCATTGAGTTGTTTGCCATACCGCTGACATATTTGTCTGTTAACCTGCAGCGCTGTTACCTGACCCGGCCAGACGACATGACAAAAAACACTATGTTTCTCAACGCGTTACTGCTGCTACTGGCCGGCGCTGCACTGTTGCTGGTCATCCTCTGGCAACATCTGTGGCTGCTGTTACCCATCAGCCTGCTGATGAGCCGGTTGTGGACACGACAACCAGCACAGTTGCCTGCTGTCGCGCCACTGTTGCGCTTAACTCAGCGCCTGACGCACGCTGTCCGCCAGCGGCGTAGTCGGTCGGCCAAGCAAACGGCTTAACGTCTGACTGTCATCCGCCAGCCAGCCTTCCGCGGCACAGGCTTCGGCATCCGCCAGCGCCGCAGCAAATCCCTGCGGCAACCCAAACTGTTGCAGTAACGCGACATATTCAGCCTGTTCCAGATTACGGTAAGACACGGCATCCGCTGTTTGGCGGGCAATTTCAGCAGCATAACCGGCCAGCGTAAAACCCTGGTCACCGGCCAGTTCATAGGTCTGGCCAATATGGCTGTGTGGGTGCAGCAACACCTGAGCGGCGGCAGCGGCATAGTCCTGACGGCTGGCGGTGGAAAATACCCCATCCGCGGCGGCACCGACCACACTGCCAGTGTTTAACACCGCTGCGATATTGCCGGTGTAGTTTTCGCTGTACCAGCCATTGCGCAGAATCACCGCCGGCAGGCCGGATTGCTGAATCCGCTGCTCAGTAATTTTATGCTCCTGCGCCAGCAACATCGGATTGCGGTCGGCTTTCAGGATGCTGGTGTACACCAGCAACGACACCTGCGCCTGGCTGGCGGCATCAATCACCGCCTGATGCTGTTCAACCCGCTGACCCACTTCACTGGAAGAAATCAGTAACAGCTGCTGCACTCCGGCCAATGCTGCGGTTAAGGTTTGTGGCTGGTTGTAATCCGCCTGACGCACTTCAATACCCAGCGCCGTTAATGACCCGGCGTTATCCGGGTTACGTACCAGCGCGACAATATTAGCGGCATCGGTCTGCTGCAGCAGGCTGTGAATTACGAGCTGGCCTAACTGGCCGTTGGCACCTGTGATGGCAATCATAAAATGCTCCTCTCAAATATCATTATGTGGAATTCGCAGCCAGTATGGCGCACACTTTTCGTCACCATAAGACGATCAATACCGGATACGGAGTTCGGACTTTGAGTACAATAGAGTTTTCTCATCTGCGCCTGTTAGCCATCTTTGCCTGTGTTGTGGAGTGTGGCAGTTTTGCCGCCGCAGCCCGCAAACTCGGCAGCAGCCGTTCAC
This sequence comes from Bacterioplanoides pacificum, assembly GCF_042648445.1. Classification (NCBI taxonomy): domain Bacteria; kingdom Pseudomonadati; phylum Pseudomonadota; class Gammaproteobacteria; order Oceanospirillales; family Oceanospirillaceae; genus Bacterioplanoides; species Bacterioplanoides pacificum. Next base: position 86,528 of record NZ_JBHRYB010000008.1, on the reverse strand, counting down.
GTATCAGCGAACAGGTGGCGCAGCTGGAGCAGGATCTCGGGGTACGGCTGCTGCAACGCTCAACGCGGCAGCTGAATATCACCAGCGAAGGCCAGCAGGTATATCAGCAGGCTCGCCAGTTGCCGGGAATTCTCAATCAGGTGGAAGCCATCGCCACACCACAGCAACCCGCCGGCCGGGTGGCTCTCACCATGAATCACGATATTGGCCATAAATACGTATTACCGGTGCTGGCGGATTTACGTCAGCGTTTTCCACAAATAGAACTGGAGCTGATACTGGATGACAGCCGGCGCGACCTGATCGGCGAACAGATCGACCTGGCCATCCGCATTGGCCTGCCAAAAGATGATTCGGTTGTCGCCCGGGTAATGCATGAAGAACAGTTTGCACTGTTTGCCAGCCCTCACTATTTAAACCGCCACGGGGTGCCTAAAACCCTGCAGCAGCTGCAACAATGTCACTGGATCGTACTGACCCAGACCAGCGTCGATAATATCCAGCGGCTGCGCCAGCACGGTAAACACATCGAGCTGAAACCCGACTCCCAATACCGCTGTAATTCGCCGCTGATGATGCAGCAGATGGTGTGTGAAGGCCTGGGAGTCGGCGCATTATTGCCAACAACCGTGCGTCAGGAAATTGCCCGTGGCGAGCTGATTCAGCTGATGCCATCGGTGGCCAGCGACACCATGATCTTTTCTCTGGTATATCCGTCACGGCGTCAGCTGCCGCAACGCACCCGGGCAGTCATTGATTACCTGCTGGCGGCCGATATGTTCAGACGCTGACCGCAGCATATATTTGAACAGTTACCGGTATTTTCATTCAGCTCGCCAGTGGATAAAAATAATCACCGCTGACCCCTGCGATAACCCCTGCTCGCCGCTGGTGTGGTTGCAGGGCTGGTATGATTATCGGGATCCGTCACGTCACTCACGCAACAATCTGTACCGGTAGGCCGGGATGATGCACAACCGCCGATATGCCATGCTGACACGGCAAAACAGATGGTGATAAATAATGGCGACTCTGACCGATATTCCTTTCTCGCTGCTGGATCTGGCCTCCGTTCCCAGCGGCAGCAACATCAGCGCAACCCTGCAACGTATGCTGCGTTACGCTCAACATGCGGATCAGCTCGGTGTTAACCGTTTCTGGCTGGCGGAACATCACAATATGGACGGTATCGCCAGCAGTGCCACCGCCGTATTAATCGGCCAGGTGGCGGCACACACTGAACGTATCCGGGTGGGTTCCGGCGGCATTATGTTGCCCAACCATGCGCCGTTAATCGTGGCAGAACAGTTCGGCACGCTGGATTGTTTATTTCCCGGCCGTATCGACCTCGGTTTGGGCCGTGCCCCCGGCACTGATCCCATTACCAGCCGGGCATTACGGCGTGATGATATGCGTGCCGAGCGCTTCCCGGAGGAAGTGGCTGAACTGCAAGCCCTGCTAGGCCCGGCAAATGCTGAAAAACGGGTGCGCGCTTACCCCGGCGCCGACAGTCAGGTGGATATCTGGTTGCTGGGCTCCAGTTTATTCAGCGCCCAGCTGGCGGCACAACGTGGTTTGCCCTACGCCTTTGCCGGCCATTTTGCACCGAAGTTAGCCCGTGAGGCTCTCGCACTCTATCAGCAAAATTTCCAGCCTTCGCCGGGCATGAAGGAGCCGTACGCTATTCTGTGCCTGCCATTAATTCTGGCCGACAGCGATGACGAAGCTCAATACCTCAGCACCAGCTCGCAACAGCGGGTGCTGTCGTTGCTGAAAGGTCAGCCGCTGTATTTGCCGCCACCGGTTGAATCGATGACTGCGATCTGCAGCCCGATGGAACAGTTACAGATCGATGCCTTTCTCGGCTTAGCCGTGACCGGTGGCCCGGCCACAGTACAATCCAAACTGGCACGGCTGATTGACAGCCTGCCCGTGCAGGAACTGATGTTTACCAACGATATTTACGATGAACAGCAGCGTTTGCATGCGTTATCCTTGCTACAACAATTAAAAAGCTGAACGCTGTCTGAATAAAAGACGCCGTAACAGTTAAAACCCGATTAATCCGGCCCATTTAAACTGCGACCCGATTCAATGTTTGATTGCTGACCTGAGGTTACCTATGGCCTGTTTACACAACAGCCTGCGTTTATTAAGTCGTGTTATCCGTTACACCGGCCTGGCGCTAGCCCTGGCCTTAGCGCCGGCCATCGTGTCGGCCAACAACGAAGGCGCTGTGGCCTGGGTATTGCCGGGTGAGGAATGGAAAACACTGGAAACCGATCACTTTGCGGTTCATTTTCTCAGCCAGCACCAGCCGCAGGCACAACGGGCGGCCACCATTGCCGAAACTCAGTGGCCGCTGCTGACCCAACGGCTGGGCTGGACGCCACAGGATAAAATCCAGATGGTGTTAACCGACGACTTTGATGCATCGAATGGCTGGGCAACCCCGGACCCGTTTAATCAGATACGGGTATTTCTCAGTCCGCCGGATGGCGGAACCACACTGGAAGCCTATGACGACTGGCTTAACCTGCTGATCACCCATGAACTGACCCATATTATTCACCTGGACATGGCTCGGGGATTTCCGGCGAGCGTCAGAAAAGTACTGGGCCGCAACCCACTGACCTTCCCACATGCTTATCAGCCCGGCTTTTTAATCGAAGGCCTGGCGGTATATACCGAAACAGATCATCAGCTGGGTCTCGGTCGTGGTCAGAGCAAAGGTTACGATATGCAGATGCGTATGGAGGTATTAAACGGCATTGATGATCTCAATCAGGTGACCATCAGCCTGCGCGACTGGCCGCTGGGTAAACATTATCTGTACGGTGCTTATTATTACCAGTTCCTGACGGAAACCTATGGTGAAGAGAAACTGCGCCAGTATATGGCGCTGTACTCACGCAATATCGTGCCGTTTGTATTTCTTAACCCGGATGTAAAAAAGGTCTACGGCAAAAGTTACCCGGCATTATGGAACGAATTTAAAGGCTGGTTAGAACAGAAATTTGAGCCCCAGATCACCGCCCTCAGCGCGCAGGACACCACCGCCTTACAAACCGTCAGTAACGAAGGTTATACCCTCGATGCCAGCGCCTCTGACGGCCGTAATTATTATTATCTGCGCCGTAACGGCGACGACCGCCAGGCCATTGTCAGAATCTCGCCCGACGGCAAACAACAAACCCTGGCTCAGCTTCAGGGAGCCACCAGTCTGGCGGTTAACCCGCGTGGTCAGCTGCTGTATACACGTTTAACCAGCCGCGCCGATGGCCGTTTCTGGTCGGATATATTCACACTCGAAAACGGCCGCGAAAAACGTCTGACTGAAGCCAGCCGCTACCGCGAGGTGCAGTGGTTAAACGCGGGGTTGAACCAGCCCCAGCGACTGATCGCCAAACGCCTGCAGGACGGTATCAGTCAGCTCGATCTGTTAAGTGAAAACGGCGAATTATTGCGCACCTTATGGCAAGGCAGCCTGGACGATGTATTAGGCGAATACACAGTGGCAGCGGATGGTAAAACTCTGGTTGCGACGGTAAAACGAAAAAATCAGGGCTGGAATCTGGAGTTATTTGATATCACCACTGGCCAGTGGCAGGCGCTGACAAACAGCAAAGCCATCGAAACCGGCCCGCAGTTTATCAACCCGCATACACTGATTTACGCCGCCGATTATGATCAGACTTATAACATTTACCAGCTCGATTTAAACAGCCGCCAGGTTACTCAGCTGAGTCATTTAATGGGCGGTGCGCTGGCCCCGCAGTGGGTTGACGGCAAGGTATTTATCCAGAATTACAACGCCCGGGGTTATCAGCACAGCCTGATAAAACCCGGCCAGCCGGTCGCACAATTCGCGCTTGATGAAACCCAGGGCCAGTACAACTATCCGGATCCGTATCAGCAACCGGTCAGCCACTCTGAGGGCCGGGATTACAGCCCCTGGCCAACCCTGAGCCCGACCCGCTGGATGCCATTATTTGGCGGAGATGATCACGCCACCCTGGCTGGCGCAGCGATTGATGGCGCCGATGCGTTGTTACGTCACAGCTATATTGCATCTTACAGCTACGATTTCGATAACGATTTAAACGCAGGCTCGCTGCAATATTTTTATGACAATAAATGGCAGTTCAGTGCCCTGCGCGAGCACAGCTATCGCGAACACGATATCAACGGCGAACAACGGCTGCAGATCCGCCGCTCGGACGTGCTGGAACTGGCCCGAATTAATCTGTTGCACGCGTTCGAAAACCGCCTGCAATTCAGTGTTGGTATTCACAGCGATCAGGAAAAAGACCTGACGGGCAACAACGATAACCCGGCCTATGTACAAATGCTGCCGGCCACAAAAGAAGGCTTATTCGGCGCCCGGCTGGACTTTTCCAATGCCGAAGCGTACCTCAACACACCAGGCTACAGCTGGGGTCACAACGCGGCGCTGATCTGGGAAACCAATAATGTTATCGACAGCGATTACGACGGCGAAGTCATCAACCTTAACTGGAGTGCCTACGCCGATCTGCCCGGTTCCAGTGTGCTGGCGTTTAACACCGCCAATGCCTATGCCTCCGGACAATCAAAACCCTTTACTCTGGGCGGCAACGACCTGCAGTTCAGCGACACCTTATTCGGGCGCGACAGCTGGGCATTACGCGGTTATGACGATGCCGTCCGTGCCGGTACCCGGCTGAACGTGAATACGCTGGAATGGCGTACCCAGCTCAGCAGCATCGAACGTAACCTGGGGGTCTTGCCGGTCGGCCTGGGGAATGTCGGGGCCAATCTGTTTATCGATCATGGCGCCGCCTGGCAGGAAGGTCAGTCAAGCGATTACCTCACGTCGGCCGGGGTGGAGCTCAGTACCGATCTGGTGGTGTTTTACGCTATGCCACTGCCGGTTCGGCTGGGGTATGCCCACGGCTTCGATCAGCACGCCGGTAAAGACGAAGTGTATCTGACGGTTGGTTATCAGTTCTGAGTGGTGGTGTTTGTCCCGGTTGCCGCCAGTTACCGGCAACCGGGGATTGTTGTTGTCACTATGATGCTGCGTTGCAATAAGCAGCGCTTGTTGCGGCCTATCAGCGTTCATACATTGAATACCGTCAACAACAATCCTGCAGGAGCCTACGAATGGCTGATGTATTAACTCCGATCACACTGGGAGATATCGAACTCCCGAACCGAATTATTATGGCACCACTGACCCGGGCGCGGGCCGAAGCCGGTCATATCCCCGGCGACATGATGGCGGAATATTACGCCCAGCGCGCCAGCGCCGGATTATTAATCGCCGAAGCCACCATGGCGATGGCCGGCCAGTCTGCGTTTATGAATGAACCCGGTATTTATTCCGCCGAACAAATCGCTGGCTGGAAAAAAGTAACTGATGCCGTGCATGCCAGAGGAGGCCGAATTGTTTTGCAATTGTGGCACGGCGGCCGCGCCTGTCACCCGGATCTGAACGATGGAGCACAGCCGGTCGCCCCCAGCGCGATTGCCATTGACGATGAAGTACACACGCCGCAAGGTAAAAAACCGTACACCGTGCCGCGAGCGTTAGACGACGCTGAAATTCCGGACATCATTGCCGGTTTTCGTCAGGCGGCTGAAAATGCCAAACAGGCCGACTTCGATGGCGTTGAAGTCCATGCAGCCAACGGCTACCTGCTGGATGCTTTTCTGCGTGATGGCAGTAACCAACGCAGCGGCCGTTACGGTGGTTCTCTGGAGAATCGGGCGCGTTTATTATTCGAAGTCATTGAAGCTGTGACAGAAGTATGGGGCAGCACACGGGTCGGAGTCAGAACCTCGCCACTGAACAGTTACAACAGCATGAAGGACAGTGATCCGGTGGCGATGACCCGCTGGTTAGGCGAGCAGTTCAATCGCTTTAAGCTGGCCTACTGGCATCTGATGCGCGCCGATTTCTTTGGCCTGCAAACCGGCGATGTGGTCACTCCGGCACGTGAAACTTATAACGGTAACCTGATCACAAATATGGGCTACAGCCGTGATGAAGCAGACAGCAGTATTGCCAGCCAGCAAACGGATGCCGTTGCCTTTGGCGTACCCTTTATTGCCAACCCGGATTTGGTTGAGCGCTTTCAGCAAAATGCAGAATTAAATGAAGCCAACCCGGATACCTTTTATACTCCGGGGCCAGAAGGCTATACCGATTACCCGGTATTAAGTCGTTAACTTCTCGCTATCGGAAACTAAAAAATGCCTGAGTATTCAGGCATTTTTTATCCGGCAGGTTACGGTTGTGCTGAGTGTAGGCATTGTCGTTGTAGCGCTCTACGAGGTAATTAATTTCCACACAATGCCCGCCTGGTAAAATCACGCTTACCGTTAAACCAGATTATGCAACGTATCTGACAGGTGATGAACGTTCTGATTGTAAGCGCAGGTTATTCACTGTTTGACGCCAAAGGTCAGCTGAACAGTTATCTGGCTTTTCTGACCGAAGAGCATCTCAGCAGCCTGAGATGCCTAACGTGAAGTGGAAAGCTGCTGTGGGCTGACAGCATTATTTATATTATGCCGATAATGTGATTACCAGTGCTTCCCGGGTTATCGGCTGCACTGAATTTCGACGTTCCAGGGGGAATAAAAAGCCAGCAGTGTGGTGGAAAATAACACCGCCTCAATTGCTGCATTGGCGATACCACCCACCACACCATTTTTCAGCCGGAATTCCACCTCGGCTGCTTGCCACGGTTTTCCCCGGCAGTCCTGATACAGATTCGCTGGCTCACTGACTTCGATCATGCCGTTTAATACCGTGTTATGCCAATGCTGGATTTTTTCCTCCTGCAGCGGCCGCTCAATATCCTGAGTAAAGGTCATTGTCGCACAGCCACTGAGCAGCAGCACGGCCAGGCTTGTGAACAGCAGTTTCATTCTTTTTCCTCACACCAGACTTTGGCCGTTCGCGGGAAATAAATTCCGATCGTCACCGTTTGCAGCAACCAGTCTGATAACGTGCTGACCGACTGCATTTGCATCACCCGGCGTTTACCACAGATCTCGCTGGTATTAATGGTGTAATCATTTTTTAGTCCCCACCAATAATAATCTTTACTGCTCTGGTAGGTTGCCCGGGAAGTATCTTTTTCACCGCCGTAGGGGCGAATTGTAACGCTGGAGCAGGCCGTCACACAGATCAGCAACGCAGTCCCCGCCGTAAGCCTGATTATTGTTTTAGCCATAAACCTCTACCTGCTGACTGAGAACGGAAATTCAATCCGGAAGCAGGCTCCTCCAAGTGGTGATTGTTCAATCATTAATTCTGCCCGATAGACATCGGTTATTTCTTTTACTAATGCCAGGCCCAGCCCCTGGCCTGCTTCCACCGTATCCAGCCGCTGACCGCGTTGTAATACCGTGTCTATTTTTTCTGCCGGAATTCCCGGACCATCATCACAAACGTTCAGAATAAATCCGCCGCTATCATTGTACGCTGCAATTTCAACCGTGCTGCGGCCGTATTTGCAGGCGTTATCAATCAGGTTCCCGATTACTTCCAGCAGATCATTTTCATCACCGCGAAATTCGGTACTGTCATCCACATCCAGATGAATCTGCATGGCCTTATGGGCATACACTTTATCCATCGCGGAACACACCGACTGCAATAATGGCAACACAGGTAAACGCTGAATACTCACCTGCGATGACTGACTGGCCGAACGTTTCAGCTGATAAGCAATGGTCGACGCCATTTTATCCAGCTGGTAACTCAGTTCATTCAGCTCTGCGGTATTCTGTTGCTGCTGCCCGGCACGCACAATACCCGTCATCACCGCCAGCGGGGTTTTCAGGCTGTGAGATAAGTCAGCCATGGTATTACGATAACGCTCACGCTGACTGCGCTCTGAAAGCAACAAATGGTTCAGGTTTGACGTCAGCGGCTGCAATTCTCTGGGATAGTCACCATCCAGCTCAGCCTGTTCACCGTGCTGGACTTTGCCTAACTCATTACTGACCTGGCGTAACGGCCTTAACCCCCAGCGCAGTATCAGATATTGCACCAATAAGATAAATACTGCCAGACCAACTAACAACCCTATCAACGTCTTACGGTATTCAGCAACCTGTTGCTGCACCCCGGCGAGACTATCCATCAACAACACATTAAATACCGGCCCGGGTTTACCAGCCTGGGACCAGCTGACACCAAAACGTGCCAATAAAAATAAATCATCGCCGCGTTGTACGGTGGAATATAACCACTCCCCCTGTCTGGCCCAGCTGATATCCGATACCGGTAACTGACGCGCCGACAACGACGACCAGTGCACATTAAACTGCTGGTCAATCACCTGCGCATATAAGCCGGAGCCCGGCTGATTAAACCGCCGCTCCTGCATAAAAACCGGCAGATATAACTGGTTATGCTGAAACTCAGCCAGCGATAAAATCGAATAACTGTGCAACTTCAGATGCTGCTGCATTCCCCGTAACTGCGACGCGTAAAACGACCGCTCCAGCAGCAGTCCCAGACCACTGGTGAGCAGCAATAATGCCAGCGTCGAAAACGTCATCAGTCGCCCGATCAGGGAATTCAGCATCCGCTCAGTTATCCCTGCTTCTGAAACTGATAACCCCGTCCACGCAGGGTAACAATAGGAGCAAACTCCTGGCACACCGCCAGTTTTTTACGCAACCGGCCAATCAGCACTTCGATCACATTACTGTCGCGTTCAAAATCCTGATCGTAGAGGTAATCGGTTAATACCGTTTTCGAAATCACCTCTCCCTGACGACGTAACATGTATTCCAGAATCTTATATTCAAACGCCGTCAGATCCATTTCATTACCGTCCAGCGTCACCCGCTGGGTATTCAGTTCCAGCGCCAGCGGCCCGGCCTGCAGCACATTGCTATTACCGGTAGCACGGCGCAATAACGCCCGGCAGCGGGCGGCCAGCTCCTCAATATGAAACGGTTTTTCCATATAATCATCGGCACCGGCATCCAGCCCTTCGACCCGGGATTTCCAGCCGTCCCGGGCGGTCAGAATTAATACCGGAAAACAACAGCCGTCTGTACGTAAACGTTTAATCAGCTCAATGCCGTCAATCCGTGGCAACCCCAGATCAATCACAGCCAGGTCAAACGGATATTCACTGGCATGAAAATAGCCCTCCATCCCATCAGCGGCCTGCTGACAACTGAAACCCAGCTGTTCCAGCTGCTGAGCAATCTGCTGCCGCAGCTGCTGGTCATCTTCAACGATCAGAATTTTCATCAGAGCTATCCTCAGGCATGGCTTCCAGCGGTGGAAGCTGTTCCAGTAAGGTGCCGTCGCGGGCATCCATATAAAAAGTTGAAATTGTGCCGCTGTCCGATAGCAGCTTGATACTGTAGGCGTTGGGCTGGGTTGCTAATAAACGGATTTGTAATACATCGCCGGAAAATAACAACAATAACAGCCGGGCAGCTTCTTGCGGGGCTATCAGTTCAGCAGGAATCTGACCGGGCACAGGCACATCATCCAGCACCGGCTGCGGTTGCACCGGGGTGTGAATACGCCGCTCCATCCAGCGGGTCACCGGATTCACGGTTTCTTCCAGCCATTCGGTTGAGGGATTAATTTTTTCCTCGACCCAGCTGTTGTTGTCCTCTGCCTGGCAACATACACTGGCCAGCAGCACCAGCCCGAACACGCCAGGGCAGCGACACAGTGCTAATACAGAAAACAGTTGATTAATCCGGTACCACACAAGTATTTGCTCAAAACCAAGATGCACTTATGGTAACCGATTTAAATGAACCCCGACTGAAATTACCATTCAGACTTGGTTCAGGCAGGGCCATTACACTGGCCCGGGTTTTATGGAAAAACCGCTCCAATCACAGGCTCAGTGAGGTTTAACAATGGCATATTACGAAAATCTACTGGAAGTTCAGCAGTACACCCGCCAGCAACTCAGAAACAACCTGAAGCAAAACGCTAAGTTAAACTCAGCGGTTCAGGTAACAGCGTCACCTCAATCCAACAGCCAATCGAGCCGTGTGGTTAGCAATCAGTGATCAGTCTCTGGTAACTCAGGGCAACTGCAGCCCGGCCTGCCAGGGCAGGCTGAAACCATTCAGATCCGCATCCAGCCGGAATAACGGTTGACCGCTGAGGCGGTACTTGCGCTCAAACGGCGTCATGTCCCGGCCATCAAAGTTCAGTGGTGAATATTCTGCCTGCAGACCCGCCACCGCCAGCGCCTGCTGAAATTCCTGCAAATACAACGGAAAATTAGAGCGCAGTTGCAACTGTCCCCCCAACATCAGCAAATACGGAAACACCGCCGCGCCGTGCCAGCGACGCTTGATATGAGTCGCCTTCGGCCAGGGGTTCGGGTACAGAATATAATGGTAAGCCGGACGCCAGCCATCGGCGACCGCTAAGCGCCAGAAGTCGTTTAAGTCGACCCGTGCTAACAGATAATTATCGGCCTCACGACGATAACTGTCGTGTTTATCAATGCGGCAACCGGATTTATCCAGCCCGACAACAAAGCCATCCGGATGACGTTCCGCCAGATTCACTGTGCTTTCTCCGACACCACAGCAGGAATCGAGAATCAGTGGCCGGCCATCAGCCTGCCATGCCGCTTTTACCCGGTAAAAGGCCTCCAGTGTGGCATCGTGATAAGGCTTACGGAACGGGCCCGCCAGGTGTTTGGCCACAATTGCCTCAAGCCGCTCATGCAAACCTTGCTGATTGGTTTCTACGGTTCGGGAATCGGTACGGGCGTTATTGGGCGATGACATGTCAGACATAACACTCGGTTGCAGAATTCAGATATGAAAAAACCGCCAACAGGCGGCTTTTTAATGTCGGAAGGAACGTCACTAAGATCGTTCCTTGCTGTTACAGCTCAAAGCTGTGGCGCAGAACAATCGTCTCGACCCGGTCCGGGCCGGTAGAAATGATATCAATCGGAGCACCAATGGCCTGTTCAACAAAACGAATGTAAGCGCGGGCATTTTCCGGCAGATCATCAATGCTCTTCGCACCGAAGGTTGATTCAGTCCAGCCCGGCAGCTCTTTATAAACCGGTGTTACTTTCTCAAACTGGTCAGCCGAAGCAGGCACTTTCAGAGCATTGCCATTTTCATCTTCGTAACCCACACACACCTTAATGGTTTCCAGGCCGTCCAGCACGTCCAGCTTGGTCAGACAAATGGTGTTGATCGAGTTAACCCGGATAGCATGTTTCACCAGCATGGCATCAAACCAGCCACAACGACGGTCACGGCCAGTCGTGGTGCCTTTTTCTTTACCCACATCAGCCAGGTGTTTACCAACCTCGTCAAACAGCTCGGTCGGGAACGGGCCAGAACCCACACGGGTGGTGTACGCTTTGGTAATCCCCAGAATCTGATCCAGATACAACGGACCCACACCGGAACCCGTTGCCACACCACCGGCGGTGGTGTTCGACGATGTTACGTATGGGTATGTTCCGTGATCGATATCCAGCAAAGTGCCCTGCGCACCTTCAAACATAATATCGCCACCGTTTTCGCGCACGGTGTGTACCAGGTCGACGGCGTCGACCACGATATCTTTGATCGCCGCAGCCCACTCGTTACAAGCGGCCAGGGTTTCCTGGTAGTCGACTTCATCGACACCATAATAATTTTTCAGTGAGAAGTTATGGTATTCCATCACTTCTTTCAGTTTGTCGGCAAACTCCGGCTGGTACATATCGTCAACACGCAGACCACGACGGGAAACCTTATCTTCATACGCCGGGCCAATACCACGACCGGTGGTACCGATTTTGGCATTACCGCGTTTGATTTCACGTGCCTGATCCAGTGCCACGTGATACGGCAGAATCAGCGGACAGGCATGGGAAATGCGCAGACGCTCTTTTACCGGTACTCCACGGTCCTCCAGAGCGCGCATTTCTTTCAGCAGCGCATCCGGAGCCAGTACCACACCGTTACCAATCACACACTGCACACCATCACGCAGAATGCCGGAAGGAATCAGGTGCAGGGCGGTTTTTTCACCGTCAATCACCAGTGTATGACCAGCATTGTGGCCACCCTGAAACCGTACAACCGCGGCGGCTTTTTCCGTCAGCAGGTCAACAATTTTACCTTTACCTTCGTCACCCCACTGGGTGCCCAGAACAACAACGCTTTTGCCCATCTCGGTATCAATCACTCTATGCGGGTCAGTTCAGAACCAACCATTAAGCTTCGACCAGTTGCCACTGGCCATCCAGGAGTTGCAGAGTCTGATCCGCCGGGATCGTTTCTGCGTTCAGTTGCACCAGCACACGGTAGCCCTGCTCCCGTAATTGCTGAACTTTGGCCCACAACTGCGGGTCATCATTACCCGGGGCTACAACCGTTTGTTTTGTATCGGCAGCGACCGAACCAAAGCGCGACAGCACTTTCAGATCGGCACTGAAGCCGGTTGCCGGGCGGGCTCGGCCAAAGACCGCACCGGTTTCATCGTAACGACCGCCCTGGGCAATGGCATCACCATAACCCGGAACATAGGCCGCAAACACCAGACCTGTATGGTAGTCGTAACCACGCAGCTCGGTTAAATCAAAATAGAATGGCGTACGCGGGAAACGCATTGCCAGCTGATCGGTAACCTGCTGAATATGCTGCAGTTCGGCCGAGGTTTCCGGAACCAGCTGCGCCAGACGAGCAATGGATTCGTCCAGCAGCTTGCGGTCGCCCTGCAACCGGGTCAGCAGTTTAAAGGCTTCACACAGGCTGGGATCGTTCAGTTCACGATCAGCCCAGGCATCCAGATCGGAGGCACATTTGAGCTTCAGCAGGGCAAATAATTCCGCCTGTTGTTCGGCACTGATGCCGGCTTTATCAGCCAGTGCACGGAACACACCGACGTGTCCCAGATCCAGATGAATCTGTTTAATACCGGCTTTGTTGATCATCGCCACCATCAGGCTGATGATTTCCACATCGGCTGCCACACCGGCTTCACCGTACAACTCCGCGCCAATCTGAGTCGGAGTGCGGCTGGCCAGCAACGATGGCGCTTTGGCATGAAACACCGTACGGCAATACGCCAGCCGGCTGACGCCTTCCGGCGCTAGGCTGTGTGCATCAATACGTGCAACCTGCGGCGTGGTATCGGCACTCAGGCCCATCATCCGGCCAGACAGCTGGTCGGTTACTTTAAAGGTGCGCAGGTCGAGATCTTTACCGGTGCCGGTTAACAGCGAATCCAGATACTCCAGTGCCGGCGGGATCACCATGTCGTAACCCCAATGATCGAGCAAATCGAGCAGGTGCCGACGTAATACCTCGATTTGCCGCGCCTCTGGCGGCAGCACTTCTTCAATACCATCCGGCAACAGCCAACGGTCAGCGCGCATCATGATTCTGCCTTATCAGTTGATCAGATAGAGAAGCCCCAGCCCCAGCAACATGCTGAACAGGCCAGTCATTCGCATCGTGTGGTCATCCACCTGAGACAGCTGTTGTACCAGCTGACGCCAGCGGGCGGGGTACAGAAACGGTAACGCCCCCTCAAGGATAAACACCAGGCAAACAGCGATTGCAATTTCTCGCCAGAAGTCCGCCTGCATGGCTGTTGACCCTTTAAAACCGCACAAAAAAACCGGGCGTATGGCCCGGTTGCAGGATTCTATCAAAGCCATCCGGTAATGAACATGATTTACTCAGAATTCATTTGATTCTCTGACGATTAAGTCAATGAGTAAGAATACCAGTACTGGATATAACCCCGGGTTCTAGCTGGCCATAAAAAAGCCGGAATAGTTTGCACTATCCCGGCTCGGTAACCCGCTTAAGGTTTATTTACCCTGTGCGTCTTTCATATAACGGAAGAAGTCGCTGTCAGGCTTCAGCATAATGACGTCGTTTGGTTTAAACGTTTCCTCATACGCCTTCAGGCTACGGGTAAAGGCATAAAACTCAGGGTCTTTATTGTATGCCTTAGCATAAATACGGGCAGCTTCTGCATCGCCCTCACCTTTGGTGCGTTCGGCATCACGGTAGGCTTCTGCTTCGATCACGGTCTTTTTACGATCCGCTTCCGCTTCGGTACCTTCCGCGACCTCACGGCCCTGAGAACGGTGCTCGCGAGCTTCCCTCTCACGCTCCGCCGACATCCGGTTATACACAGACATACTCAGATCTTCCGGCAGATCCACCGCTTTAACCCGCACATCGAGCACCTCGATACCCAGATCTTCCTGAGTTTCCAGATTCAGTGCTGCAGTCAGCTTGGTCATCAGCTCATCACGCTCCCCGGACACCACTTCGTGTAACGACCGGGCGGCAATTTCATCACGCAGGCCTTTGTTCACCAGATTGGCTAACAGATTAGACGCCTGGAAACGATCACCAGAAGTCGCCTTATAGAAGGCCCGTACATTTTTAATGCGCCACTTAGCAAACGAATCCACGATGACGTATTTTTTACCGGCAGTCAGAAAACGTGACGGGTTGGTATCCAGCGTCAGGATACGGGCATCAAAGCGTTTCACCGTTTGTACCAGCGGGCTCTTCCAGTGCAGGCCCGGGGCAATATCGGCATCCACCACTTCACCAAACTGCAGCTTAATGGCACGTTCGGTTTCGTTCACCACGTACAGGCCCTGGCTGGCGACCAGCAAGCCCAGACCAATAACGATGACAGCTAACATAGCTTTAGGAGACATTAGCGGCCCTCCCCACGACGAGATGAATTGGAAGTATTCTGACGGGCACGAACCTCATTCAGCACCCGATCAGTCAGACGCGCGATATCGTTATCCGAGATACCGCCGGATGTCGCCGCTTGTGTCGGCATATTCTTAATAATCTGATCCAGTGGCAGATACATCATGTTGTTACCACCATCGACATCGACCATGACTTTGCTGGCTTTATTGTAAACCTCAGTGATGGTCTCAATATACAAACGCTCCCGGGTAACTTCAGGCGCTTTACGATATTCGTTGTACAGGTTCTCAAAACGTGCGGCTTCACCTTCGGCGCGGGCGATAATACGCTCTTTATAGGCACGCGCTTCTTCCAGCTGACGCTGGGCCCGACCCCGGGCTTCCGGCACGATCGAGTTGGCATAAGAATCCGCTTCGTTAATAAAACGCTCCTTATCCTGCTTGGCCTTCTGCACGTCATCAAATGCTGCTTTCACCTGAGCCGGCGGGCGCGCATCCTTAATGTTGACGTTGGTCAGCTCCATACCGGTGGAATAACGATCCAGATAATCCTGCAGACGCAGTTTTACTTTTTCCGCCAGTTCCGCACGACCAACCGTCAGAATCGGGTCCATCGCGGTAGAGCCCACTTCATGACGCAGCGCACTTTCGGCAGCAGACAACATAGTACGTTCCGGTGACTCCACCCGCAGCGCAAAGGCAATCGGATCCAGTACCCGGTATTGGGTGTTCAGTTCAACTTCAACGATGTTTTCGTCTTCAGTTAACATCCGCTCTTTGATTTCGGCTTCACGGACTTTGGTGGTGTTAACCGGAATCACCTGATCAATCAGCGGGATTTTAAAGCGCAGACCCGGCTGCTCGGTTTTCAGGTATTCGCCTAAACGCAGTACCACACCCCGTTCC
The DNA here is from genome assembly GCF_042648445.1 of Bacterioplanoides pacificum. NCBI lineage: Bacteria > Pseudomonadati > Pseudomonadota > Gammaproteobacteria > Oceanospirillales > Oceanospirillaceae > Bacterioplanoides > Bacterioplanoides pacificum. The sequence goes on along the minus strand of NZ_JBHRYB010000008.1, from coordinate 70,920 downwards.
TGTTCATCCAGGGTATAAACAGAGTTAAATACCAGCATCACCACAACAATAACGGCAGCGATACCAAACATGCCGCCGGCGCCGTTGCCCTGCTTATTATTGCGGTTATTACCACCACCATTACCACCAAATAAGCCGTTCAGCTTTTTCAGCAGTTGTTGTAATGCTTCATCCAGATCCGGTGGCTGATTACCACCGCGATTGTTGTTACCTCGGTCATTATTACCGCGGTTGTTGTTACCCCAGGGATCTTTGGGGCCATTGCCGCCGGGCTCATTCCAGGCCATAGGTCTCTCCAGTCAGGCAGACGATTCAGGGAGCGCTCTCCAGCGCCCGCCCATAATAAACAATTTAGCCAGGATAGACATGCCTGTTAACTTCAAGGAATGTCAATCCCGGCGGGGTATAAGCGTGGTTTGCTGCCGGCGCTTAATCCAGCCAGGGGTCTTTGGGTTGCGCCAGAAAACGGCTTTCGGCAATGCCGGCACGCGCCAGTGCGCGGCAAAAGTCCTGGCGCTGCAGCCGCACGTGTAACAACATATCGCCGTTATCAGCATATTCCTCACCACGAATGGCGCCCGCGTCATACAGAATAGCGCGCAGCTTGGCTTCTGCTGGTTGCAGACGAATATCCTCATCGAACAGCTCGTCACCCAGCAACTCCCCCATCGCCTGGTTCAGCAGCTCAAAACCGTCGCGTTCACGGGCCGATAACCATACCGCCTGAGGATTACCCTGTTCATCGCGATCAATCCGGGCTTCACCGTGTTCAAGCAAGTCTATTTTGTTGTACACCCGCAACTGCGGCACGTCACTGGCATCGATTTCATCCAGTACCAGCTCAACCTGTTCGATATTGGAATCGCGCTCGTCAGCCGCACAGTCAATCACATGGATCAATAAATCGGCGTCTGCAGCTTCCTGTAAGGTTGCCTGAAACGCTTCCACCAGCTTGTGCGGTAAATGGCGGATAAAACCAACGGTATCGGCCAGCACCACCTCACCGATGTCATCCACCTGATAACGCCGCAGGGTCGGGTCCAGTGTTGCGAATAGCTGGTCAGCGGCATACACCTCGGAGGTGGTTAAGGCGTTGAATAAAGTCGATTTGCCCGCGTTGGTATAACCCACAATCGCAACCGTTGGCACGGCGGAACGCTGACGCGCCCGGCGCCCCTGATTACGCTGAGCGCGGACTTTTTCCAGCCGTTTATGAATCTGATTCACCCGCGCCCGCACCAATCGGCGGTCGGTTTCCAGCTGTGATTCACCAGCACCACGGGAACCAATCCCGCCCTGCTGACGCTCCAGGTGTGTCCAGCCACGAATCAGCCGGGTCGACTGATGCTGTAACTGCGCCAGCTCAACCTGCAGCTTACCTTCGTGGGTGCGCGCCCGCTGGGCGAAAATATCGAGAATCAGACCGGTTCGGTCAAGCACGCGGCATTCCAGCGCCTTTTCCAGGTTACGTTCCTGACTGGGCGACAAAGCGTGATTAAACATCACCAGCTGGCAATCATGCAGCTGCAGCAGCTCACGGATTTCTTCGACCTTACCCAGGCCAATAAAATGTTTCGGGTCCGGCGTGGTGCGTTTAGCGGTCACCAGATCCAGCGGATCGGCACCGGCAGAAATCACAAGCTCACGGAATTCGTTCAGATCCTCGCGATTCACACCTTCAGGAAAGTCGATGTGAACCAGTATGGCGGTTTCGCTACCCTGCGTTTGTTCAGCATTCGTAGTGGGCCGTTCAAAGAACAAAGTCAGCGCTTCCTCTGGTTAAAACAGGCCCGAGACTCAGGGCCTGGTTGGCACGGACAGAATAATTACAGATACGGATTACTCTTCAGTGGTTTCTGCTGCGTTTTCCGCCGGCACCATACGCACATTACGGGACGGTACAACAGTTGAAATGGCGTGTTTATAAACCATCTGGCTTACGGTGTTTTTCAACAGAATTACGAACTGGTCAAATGATTCAATCTGGCCCTGCAGCTTAATACCGTTTACCAGGAAAATAGATACCGGAATACGTTCTTTGCGCAGCTGGTTCAGATAAGGGTCTTGTAAAGAGTGCCCTTTTGACATGGTTGTCTCCTCAAAATGTAAGGTGGTCGTCCAATGTGGGGACGACGAATAAAAAAATGCCCCATTACCGTCTGATGTCGGGCTTAATTTCGGGAGTAAGCAAAGAAATCAGGACGATGCGCTAAATATGGCGTTCGCTTCAAGGATTTTCAAGGCACTTTGCAGAAGTTTTGAATCATTTGTATCAAGCCAGTGCAAATCCGGCCAGCTGCGCAGCCAGGTTATCTGACGTTTGGCTAATTGACGGGTAGCAATAATACCGCGCTCGGTCATTTCCTCGTACGTCACTTTGCCTTCGAGGTAATCCCAGGCCTGACGATATCCTACCGCCCGGATGGACGGTAATTCCGGATTCAGATCGCCACGCTGGTATAACGCCCGGACCTCGTCGATAAAGCCTTCATCCAGCATTTGGTGAAAGCGTAGTGCAATACGGTCGTGTAATTGTTGTCGCTGTGGCGGGCACACCGCCAGGTTCACCACATGATAAGGGAGCGCTTGCTGATGCTGTTCCGCCCAGAGTTGCGTCAGGGTCTTGCCCGATACCTCATACACCTCAAGTGCACGCTGAATACGTTGCGAATCCATCGGCTTTAACCGCGCTGCCGATTCAGGATCAACCTGCGCCAGACGTTGATGCATATAAGGCCAGCCATGTTGCAGACCTTCTGCCAGCAACCGCTCGCGTACCGCGTCATCAGCTTTGGGTAAGTCGGCGGCACCGTCACGCAGAAATTTAAAATACATCATAGTGCCACCCACCAGCAGTGGCACCTTACCCGCCGCCGTGATGTCGGCCATTTCCCGCAAAGCATCTTCACGGAAACTGGCCGCGGAGTAGCTTTCTGCCGGATCGATTAAATCAATCAGCCGGTGTGGCGCACGCGCCAACATGTCAGCGTCCGGCTTAGCGGTACCGATATCCATACCTTTATACACCAGCGCCGAATCGACGCTGATAATTTCACACGGGTAGTTATCGACCAGCTCCAGCGCCAGCGCTGTTTTACCGGAAGCCGTAGGCCCCATCAAAAAGATGGCTGGCGGAAGTTCTTTATTCATATCGAGCGCAGCAGGCATTAACGGCCCCTCAGGAATAATTTATCGAGTTCAGGCATAGTCATTTGCGTCCAGGTCGGGCGCCCATGATTACACTGACCGCTGCGCTCAGTCGCTTCCATATCCCGCAACAAGGCATTCATTTCCGGCAACGTCAGTTTGCGGTTCGCCCGCACCGAGCCATGACAGGCCATGGTCGACAGCACTTCGTTACGGAATGCCAGAATGCGATCGGAGCTGCCGTGTTGCATCAGATCCGACAACATATCGGTAATTAACTGCGCTACATTGGCCTGCTGCAATAACACCGGGATCTGACGGATTAAAATACTTTCCGGCCCGACCCGCGCCAGTACCACACCCAGACGCTGAAACTCCTCGGCGTATTGTTCCGCCGCATCCGCTTCACGTTCACTGACGGCCAGGGTTTCCGGCACCAATAACGGCTGGCTCTGAATACCCTGTTCATCAACCGCCAGTTTTAACCGCTCGTAAGTAATCCGTTCATGGGCAGCGTGCATATCCACCACCACCATACCCAGCGCGTTCTGCGCCAGAATATAAATACCGTGCAGTTGCGCGATGGCAAAACCCAGCGGCGGCATATCATCACCATCCGCTTCCGGCAGTGGTTGCGCAGCAACCGTCTGCAGCGCGGCATCCGGCAGGCGGGCCCCGGCTAACGGTTGTGCCATGCTCTGATAAGCCTGCAGTTGCTCGGCCACCGCATTCTGACTGACACTCTGACCAGACTGAAATCCGGCATTGTTTGCTGACGTCGCGGCCTGCCAGTTAAGGCGCGTCTGTTCGCTGAACTCACCGGCTTCGATACCACTGACGGGGGCATTATGCTGACTCAGCGTCTGACTGACCTGTCCGCCACGGTCAGGATCATCAGCGGCGAGCAGCTTACCACCGGGGGCCAGCTGTGCATCAGGCCGCACATCGGCTAATGCCTTGTGCAAAGTCCGGAATAAAAAGTCGTGCACCAGACGGCCATCACGGAAGCGCACTTCATGTTTGGTTGGATGTACATTAACGTCCACCAGCTTCGGATCAAGCCATAAATACAGCGCAAACGCCGGGTGGCGGCCGTGATACAACACATCGCGATAGGCCTGTTTAATGGCATGCACCACCAGCTTGTCACGTACCACCCGGCCATTAACAAAGAAATATTGCATATCCGCCTGGGAGCGCGAAAACGTCGGCAGGCCAACCCAGCCCTGCAAGGTTAACCCCGCCGCTTCCCGTTCAATATGCACAGCGCTGTCCATAAAGGTGGGATTTAATAACTGCGCCACCCGCTTTTCGCGATCGATATCGCGGCTTGCCGGACGCACCGCATGAATCACCTTGCCGTTATGGCGCAGGGTAAAGCCAACGTCGTAACGACTCAGCGCCAGCCGTTTGACCGTTTCTTCGAGATGGGAAAATTCGGTTTTTTCAGTGCGTAAAAATTTACGCCTTGCCGGCGTATTAAAAAATAAATCGCGCACCTCGATGGTGGTCCCCTGCGGGTGAGCCGCCGGCGCCACACTGGCCACCATATCACGCCCTTCAGCCGTGACCTGCCAGGCTTCTTCTGCCTGCTCCGCCCGGGACGTCAGGGTTAACCGGGTGACCGAACTGATACTGGCCAGCGCCTCACCACGAAAGCCCAGGCTGCCGACGGCTTCGAGATCATCCAGTGTGGTGATTTTACTGGTGGCATGGCGGCTCAGCGCCAGTGGTAAATCGTCTTTGCCGATACCATGGCCGTTATCGCGAATGCGTAATAACTTAACCCCACCCTGTTCAGCATCAATTTCGATCCGGTCAGCCCCGGCATCCAGAGCATTTTCCACCAGCTCTTTAACGATATTGGCAGGCCGTTCCACCACCTCGCCAGCGGCGATCTGGTTGGCCAGGCGGGGAGATAACAGATGAATGCGAGAGCTCATGAGTTGGGTATTTTCAGTTTTTGTCCGACCCAGACCAGGTCAGATTTGAGTTTATTCAGACGGCGGATTTCAGCCATCGCCACCTGCTGACGTAACGCAATAGCCGATAACGTATCGCCGGAGCGAACGACATAAGTGCGAAAACCAGAGGTCGTGCCTGCCGGCTTATTTTTACCGCTGGCTAACAAGGTGCCGCGCGGCGGGTGATTCTGGAAATAACCGTTAATGCCATTAAAAATAGCGCGCGCCATTTTTTGCTGGTAACGCTTGCCGGCCAGTTTTTTCGCTTCGCCCGGGTTGGAAATAAAACCGGTCTCGACCAGCAGCGCCGGCATATCCGGCGCCTTCAACACCACAAACGCCGCTTCTTCCACCTGTTTTTTATGCAGCCGCGATACTTTACCCATGTGCCGCAAAATTCCCGAACCAATCTGTACGCTGGAGTTACGCTTGGCAGTCATGGATAAATCGAGCAGCGTCATGGCCAGATGATCTTCTTTATCTTCCAGACTGACACCACCAATTAAATCGGATTCATTTTCTTTGTCCGCCAGCCAGCGCGCCGCTTCACTGGTGGCACCACGTTCAGATAATACAAACACCGACGAGCCATGGGCCCCCGGATGTTTAAAGGCATCGGCGTGAATCGACACAAAAAAATCGGCATTGGCTTTACGGGCTTTGGCAGTACGCTCCCGCAGACCGATATAATAATCACCGGTACGCACCATAAAAGGCTGAAAACCCGGCTCTTTTTTCAGTAACCGCTCCAGTTCCCGGGCGATGGATAACACCACCCGTTTTTCATAAATACGGCCGTGACCTATCGCGCCCGGATCTTCACCACCATGACCGGCATCAATGGCAATAATAATGTCACGCTGGCTGGAACCCGAGTCACGAATCTGTTTCACCGGTGCGGCAATTGCGGTCACCGCCTGCTGAGCTTCGAGATCAACCACCAGGCGATCAAAGGGGTATTTTTTATTCGGTTTTAACGGAAAACTTTTCGGTTTCAGGGCCTGGTTAATATCCAGCACAATGCGTAAGTCGTTTTTGTTACGCTTGCCGGAACGGATCGCCCGGATGCTGGTATCGGCGACATCAACCTGAGTGACATCAAGCTGACTTTTAACGTCCATCAGATCAATCACAACCCGGTGCGGATTGCTCAGGGTAAAAATTTTATGTTCAACCGGTGCGGTCAGATCGAATACCAGCCGGGTGCTGTCCGGTGATTGCCAGACCCGCACGTCTTTCACATCCGCCCAGGCCATAGTACTCAACCACAGCATGCCCAACAGCAATAAGCCACGCGTTATTATCATAATGTCAGTGCGTTTAGTCTGTTTGCCCAATCATCAGCCCGCTCACTGGAGGCCTGCCAGTGCAGCTCACGGCTGTCACCAAGGTCATCTATCTGCAGTATCAGGTCCGCCGGCGGTAAAATGCCGGCGCCTTTATCGGCCCATTCGATCAGGCATAATGCCCCATCACTGAGATAATCGCGAATCCCCATAAATTCCAGTTCTTCCGGATCAGCCAGCCGGTACAGGTCGAAGTGGCATACCTTTACCTCCGCCAGGGCATAATCTTCCACCAGCGTATAGGTTGGGCTTTTAACCGCCCCCTGATGACCCAGCGCCTGAATCAGGCCGCGACTGAAAGTGGTTTTACCCGCTCCCAGAGTCCCTTGCAGAAATACCACCAGACCGCTGTCCAGCAACTGGTTGCTGCGGAAAAAATCGGCCACGGCGGCAGCATACGCCAGCATCGCCGTTTCGCCGCTTACTGCTCGGCCCATCAGTTCATTAACTCCCATAAATAAGGCATCAGATCGGTCGCCAGTAAACCGCGCTGGCCCTGCTCCCGGGCCGCCAGATCGGCAGCGCCGCTGTGCACACAAACACCATAACGCGCCGCTTGCCATGGGCTCAGCCCTTGCGCCAGCAGCGCAGCTAACACACCCGTTAATACATCACCCATTCCACCGCAGGCCATACCCGGATTGCCATCGGTGCATAACGCCAGGCGGCCGTCGGGTGCCGCAATCAGGCTGCCCTGACCTTTTAACACCACCACCGCCTGATATTGTGCTGCCAGCTGACGGGCACTGTTAAAACGATCGGCCTGCACACTGGCAATATCACACCCCAGCAAGCGGGCGGCTTCGCCCGGGTGCGGCGTCATAATCACCGGCCGCTCGCTGAAGTCGCGACGCCAGCCCGGCGACGCCAGCAGGTTCAGACCATCGGCGTCCAGCACCAGAGGAGTGCTGGCATTTAACACCTGTTGTAATAACAATTCCGACCAGCTGCTTTGCCCCAGCCCCGGGCCACAGGCAATCACATGGCTATGGGCCAGTAAGGGCTGTAATTCCAGCCCGGATTCCACCGCCCGCACCATGGCTTCCGGACGACGCACCAGAATCGGTGCCACATGTTCAGTACGGGTAGCGCAACGGATTAACCCGGCACCACAACGCCCGGCAGCTTCCACCGCCATAGCCACCGCGCCGCCCATGCCGTGATCTCCGCCAACCACCATCACATGGCCGAATTCGCCTTTGTGTGAGTTACCGCGACGCGGATTCAGGCGCTGATTAAGGCGCTCCAGCCGGTCCCAGCTGATGCGTTCACAACTGGCGGATAACTGATGAAACAACAGCGGATCAACCGACAAGGAGGCAAACGCCACTTCACCACAGATATCCGGTCCATCGGCGGTTAATAAACCCTGCTTCACACCAATAAAGGTCACCGTCAGACTGGCCTGTACGGCACAGCCGAGAATACAGCCCGTGTCGGCACTCAGACCGGATGGCAAATCAAGGGCTAATACATCGGCAAAGTGAGCATTCATGGCCGCGATGGCACTGGCATAATCCCCCTGCACGGCCTTATTGAGGCCGGTGCCTAATAACCCGTCCACAATGACCTGACCTTCATACACCAGCTCACCCCGAAACACCTGCGGCTCGACCCCGGCTTCCAGCGCCATTTCCCGCGCACGGCTGGCCGCTGCCGATAATCCGCTGTGATCGCCCAAGGTGTAAAACACTACGTCCAGGCCATGATGACAGGCCAGCGCCGCCAGCACATAAGCATCGCCGCCATTATTGCCTGGCCCGGCAAACACACACACCGAGCCTTCTTCCGGCCAGCGCTCCAGCAGGCAGGCAAACGCCGCTTCAGCGGCGCGGCACATCAGCTCAAAACCACAGGTGTCGCCACCGTCATCCTGAATCTGAGTAATGGCGAGCGTATCCAGCTCACGTACCTGGGCCGCACTGTAGAGTTCGCCAGGTAAATGATCTTTCGCGGAGTAAGGTCGGTTCATCCCTGCTAAGCCTTCAATGTGTTAAATTTGCCGGAATTATATCGACAAGCGTTGCTCAAGTCCTGCTCATGACCTCAGATTTACCCCATTTTACTGTCGCCTGCGGACAGCCTGACAACACCGCGGAAACGCTGCGCCAGCAACTGCAGCAATGGGCAACTGAGGCCGGTTTTCAGCAAATGGGCATTACCGACGTCAACCTCGGTGATCACGAACAACGTCTGCAGCAGTGGCTGCAACAGGGTTATCACGGCGAAATGAGCTATATGGCCGACCATGGCAATATGCGCTCACGCCCGGACGAGCTGCAGCCCGGCAGCATTCGGGTGATCAGCTTACGAATGGATTATCTGCCGCCGGACGTCAGCATCACTGAACAATTACGGGACAAAAATCAGGCCTATGTATCACGTTATGCACTGGGCCGCGATTATCACAAACTGATCCGTAAACGCCTGACCCAGCTGGGGAAAAAGCTGCAGCAACGTATTGCTGAGCTGAACAGTGAATACGGCATGAATTACCGCGCCTTTGTCGACAGTGCGCCGCTGCTGGAACGGGCGTTAGCCAATAAAGCCGGCCTTGGCTGGGTCGGTAAAAACACCATGCTGATCAACCGCAAAGCCGGATCGTATTTTTTCCTCGGCGAAATTCTCACCGACCTGCCGCTGCCACTGGATGAGCGTTACGAAAAAGACCATTGTGGCCGCTGCAGCGCTTGTCTGGATATCTGCCCGACCCAGGCCTTTGTCGGGCCACACGTACTCGACGCGCGCCGCTGTATTTCATACTTAACCATCGAACTGGATGGGGCTATTCCCGAAGCACTGCGCAAAGGCATTGGCAACCGCATTTTTGGTTGTGACGACTGTCAGATTGGCTGCCCCTGGAACCGCTTCAGCAACACCACTCAAGAGCCCGATTTCAGCCCGCGACACCAGCTCGACAAAGCCAGTCTGCTGGAATTATTTGCCTGGGATGAAGCCACCTTTATGCAACGTACCGAAGGTATGCCAATTCGCCGTACCGGTTACCAGAACTGGCAGCGTAATATCGCTGTGGCATTAGGTAACGCGCCCACCAGCCTGGAAGTCACCGACGCATTAGAAAAAGCCAAAGCGCACAGCAGCGCTTTGGTCAAAGAACATATCGACTGGGCACTGGCGCAGCATCAGTCGCGCTGATACAGCGCTTCCAGCGTCACCGAATCCAGTGCATTGGCATTAACCATATAACCGGTTAATGCCGCTGAGGCATCGGCCGGCAATTCCAGTTTCTGTTTTAACGCAAACACCGTGAACTGATAGCGGTGGGCTTTATCACCGGCCGGAGGACAGGCACCACCAAACGCATGAGCGCCGTAATCGTTGCGCATCTGCATACTGCCTGGCGGTAACGCCGTGTTGTCAGCCGCGCCGGCGCCCGCTGCCAGCGTCGTCGTCGTGGCCGGAAGATTCACCAGCTGCCAGTGCCACCAGCCACTGCCAGTGGGTGCATCCGGATCGTAAGCGAAGACCGCATACGCCTGAGTACCTTCCGGCGCACCACTCCAGGATAAATGTGGCGACTGATTACCGCCGTCACAACCAAAACCGCTAAACTCTTGTGCTTTCGGCATCAACTCAGCGGCACGAATATCGTCACTGCTGATTACCATATCGGCACTGGCCAGTGGGCTTAATAAACCCGTCATTACCACCGCAGAAACTAATTTCATCACATACTCCTTAAGCGCAGCGCCTGCACCAAAACGGCAACAGGTCGGAAATTATGATAAGCAGTAAGCTGCAGCGGCTGTAGTACAAAAACAATCAGCTGTTCGCCCTATTCCATCAGCCGGGTTTTGCGTAACTCACTGGGCGTCAGGCCAAACTGCTGGCGGAACTTTTCACTGAAACGCGACGGCGAGACATAACCACAATTTTCTGCAATACGGCTGACCGCATCGTTACCGGTTTGCAACCAGTGCAATGCCAGCCCCAGCCGGGCGCCATCTTTAATATCCTGCAACCGGGTATTTTCCGCTTTCAGACGCCGGTGCAAAGTAGCCTCACTCATAGCTAACTGGCGCCCGAGTGACGCCGCGGTATGATCCGCCGCCGGCTGTTCACGGATCAGCTGATGCAAACGCTGACTGAGAGACGGAGCACGTACCAGAGACGTCAGCCCGTGATACCCCTGCCACTGCAATAAGCGCAGGATTTCCTGGCGCCGCAAGCTTAATAACGCAGCCGGAACCTGTACCGACCAGTCGATATACTGCTGCAGACTGTGTAATAACAACTCATCAATAATGCCCGCGGGAGGCTGATCACTGGCCACAGCCGGGCTGGCGTCCAGAGCAGCAAAATCATCCGCTTCAAACTCCATTAACAACGCCCGGTAACGGCTTTGTGCCGGAATATTACGCATATTGATGCGCCCGGATCCCGGCAGAAAGACAAAATGCCCGGCCGTACAGCTGATCTCAGCCCGATCACCCAACTGCTTACAGCCATCCGCCACACACACCAGCAAAGGCTTCACCACAGGCACATTCAGCAACACCTGCTCTCTGACCGAGGAATACACCGCAAACGGCGCGTCGGGCTGCTGTTGCAACAACTGCTGTGCCCGGCTGACTAATGACTGCATGTTTTCTCCCTGTGAAAGCAACGACTGACCGCTGCACGAGTGTACAAAATGACTGCGGCAGTGGCACATCGATTTCGCTACAATGCGCGCTGATCCCGTTAGCGCTGCAGCGTGCACAATTATGAAACTCGACGACATCAAAAAGCTGAACCAGAAAAAATACCGCCAACAGTTCGGCCATTACCTGGTGGAAGGTGAACACCTGCTGCTGGAGCTGGAAAAAACATCACTCAGCGAGTGTGAAGTTCTGGTCACGGAAGCTTATCAGGACTGGCCTACGCGGTTTAAAAAAACGCTGATCAGCAGCAAAAAAATGGCCGCCATTGCCGATACCAAAACACCCCAGGGCATTATTGCGGTGGTGCCGTTTCAGTCAGCCGACAACAACCGTGACCAACGCGCTGTTTACCTTTATGAAGTGCAGGACCCGGGCAATCTGGGCACTATTTTGCGCACCCTCGGTTGGTTTGGTGGCTTTAAATGCATCCTCAGCCCGGGCAGTGTTGATCCGTTCAACCCCAAGGTAGTGCGTGCCAGCATGGGCGCCATTTTTCATGTTGACATCGAACAGGACGTCAGTCTGGCGCAATTGCACCAGCGTTACCCCCGCATCGCCACCCTGGACATGGCAGGCGAGCCACTGAGCAGCGCCGCTTTTGGGTCATTCGATTGTTATCTGTTTGGCAATGAAGCACGCGGTGTGCCCAACGAACTGCTCACTGATTTTGAAGTATCGCCGTTCACTATTAACGGCAGTGGCGCTATCGAATCGCTGAATTTAGCCTCAGCAGTGAATATGTGTATTTATGAATTAAGACGATAGCTGGTCGAAAAAATCACTACAGCCGGTTGTTAGCAATAACCGCACGAATGGCAGACGCTGACCAGGCAGCGGCTGCCAACGGCCAAACCTTACCCTTCTGACTGCGGCAACCTTGGCGCGTACTCGAAAACATCTGAATAGCAGTTTTCTTCTTTAAGCCCCTTGGATTTAAGCTGATCCATGGTGCCGTACACCATCCCCGGCGAACCGCACAGATACATTTTCGTATGTTCAAGGCTGGCAAAATCTTGCTGGATAACCTCATAAAGATAGCCCGAGCGGCCAGCCCAGCCGGGGGACTTTGATTCCAATACAGGAATGAATGTGATTGTCTTGTATAGGCTTTTGAGGCGCTGAAAAAAATCAAGAAGATAAAAGTCATTCACGCCCCTGTTGGACCAATAAATGGTCACATCCGCGTCTGGTTTCCGGTTTACGATTTCTTCAATAATGCATTTTATCTTCGCAATACCAGAGCCTGCAGCAACCAACACATGTGGCTGATCAAGCCGGGTTTGCAGATAGGCCTTGCCCAGCGGCAAGGTTACCCTGGCGCGTTCATTTCTTTCACAAAGAGAGCCAAGCGCCTTGATTATTTCTCCGGAAAACTCACTGTTTTTGTGAATAATCAGCTGCAGCCGTTGCGGGCTATCGGGTTTGCAGGCATTCGCAATCGTGTAAGAAAGCGATTGCATACCGGCTTCCTGTTCAGGGTTTAATTCAAGTTGAAGATGCTGGCCGGCGTGGTAGCTCAGGCTGGCATCATCCGGTGCCAACAGATCAATCTGGTAGGTATTTTCGCTCAGCGGAGCGATGGCACTGACCTGGCAGGCGTACTGCTTAAGTGGGTAACCCATAACGTGATTATTCATTGCAAACCAGAAATCATAAACATACCGGCCATGGCCGATATTGGATTAAGTAAACCGCGCTTTAACACCAGCCCGGCTGCTGCCAATTGAACGGTGGCAACGCCTTGCTCACCCTTTCTTGCCGATCACTACAGAACAGACACAGGCATCTTAAAAAACTTCTTTAGTGAACAAAAATGGTTTATTTTCACGCACCCATTACTTTGGCTCATGCAAAATATGCTGGAACGCACTCACCTCAGGGTTATACAAGCGGTCGAACAACAAGGGTCGCTGACGGCGGCCGCGCAGGTGCTCTGCGTTACTCAATCTGCTTTAAGCCACACCATGCGCAAACTGGAAGACAATATCGGTACTGCAGTCTGGTTGCGGGAAGGCCGCAGCCTGCGGCTGACACAAGCGGGCAGGTTTCTGCTGAATATTGCCAACCGCGTGCTGCCGGTGCTGGAACATGCGGAAGGCAAACTTAAACAGATTGCCTGCGGTGAGCGCGGCACATTAAGAATTGGTATGGAATGCCACCCCTGTTACCAATGGCTGCTGAAAGTGGTATCGCCATTTCTGGATGCCTGGCCCGATGTGGATGTGGATGTAAAACAGAAATTTCAGTTCGGCGGTGTTGGCGCACTGCTGGATTACGAAATTGACCTGCTGGTAACACCCGACCCCTTCTATAAAAGCGGCCTGAACTTCCAGCCGGTGTTTGATTACGAGCAGGTTCTGGTGGTCCCCAAGCATCATCCGTTAACGGCTGTTGAATACGCCCGGGCAGAAGATCTGCGCGACCAGGTTTTGCTGACTTATCCGGTGCCAACCGACCGGCTGGACATCTACACCCAGTTTCTCAACCCGGCCATGGTGGTGCCTAAGCAACACAAAACCAGCGAAACCACCGATATTATGCTGCAAATGGTCGCCTGCGGCCGGGGCGTGGCGGCCTTACCACGCTGGCTGGCAGAAGAATATTGCGCCAGGCTGCCTTTGGCGGTCGTAAGGCTGGGTGAGAGTGGCATCGCCAAACAGATTTATCTGGGTACCCGTGAAAATGACGGCGATATCGAATATCTGCAGGCCTTTACTGAACTGGCGCGCGCTTACCAATACCCGACAGAATCGACAAACCCATGAGAATAAGTAATGACTTGATGAGATAAAATCAATATTTCTCATGCATCAAGCCATGTATAACGTGCACAGTTATCTTTTACGGTCAGCACGGAATACGAAAACAATGAGCAACGGTTTTACATACACCATTAAGAGCATTCGCTTTGATGAGCACTATGAGCCATCGGACAATACCCGCTTAACCACCAATTTTGCCAACCTGGCCCGCGGTGAACAGCGCCAGGAGAATCTGCGCAAAGCTATCGACATGATTAACAACTGTTTCAACGGACTGGCGCATTGGGATAATCCGAACAAAGACCGCTACTCTGTTGAGCTTGATATTATTCATGTTGATATTGATGTGGCAGGCAATGGCGAGACTTTTCCCACCATCGAAATTCTGAAAACCTACATCATCGACCACAAAACCAACAAACGGATTGAGGGTACTGTAGGTAATAACTTCTCCTCTTATGTGCGCGACTACGATTTCAGTGTCGTGCTGCGCAGCCATAACGAAGGCAAAAACGAATTTACCGTGCCTGCTGACTTTGGCGACCTACACGGCAATATGTTTAAAGACTTTGTTCAATCCAGTGTGTACAAAGCAAATTTCAACAAACTGCCGGTGATCTGCCTGAGCGTTTCAGACAATAAAATTTACCGTCGTACCAGCAACCAACACCCGGTTCTGGGTGTTGAATACCTGCCGAATGAACCGTCGCTGACCGAGCAGTATTTTCAAAAGATGGGCATGAAGGTGCGCTATTTTATGCCACCATGCAGCGTCGCGCCGTTTGCGTTCTTTTTCTTTGGCGATCTGCTTAACGATTACAGCACCCTGGAGCTGATCAGCACGCTGAGCACCATGGAAACGTTCCAGAAGATTTACCGGCCGGAAATTTACAACGCGCACTCCATTGCCGGTGAAATCTACCAACCCAGCCTGAAGAATCAGGATTGCTCGTTAACGCAGGTCGTCTATGACCGGGAAGAACGTAATCGTCTGGCCACCGAGCAAGGCAAATGGTGTGCTGAATACTTTATTCAGCGCCACCAGCCGATACTGGAAGCATGGTCGGCCGCCTTCTCTGATCAACAAGCCGGGTACTGATCATTATGAAAAAACTACTCCCGACCTCAACCGCCGGCAGTCTGCCCAAGCCTTCGTGGCTGGCCGAGCCTGAAACATTATGGTCACCCTGGAAACTGGAAGGTGCTGAGCTGACCCTGGGCAGACAAGATGCCCTGCGCATTACGCTGAAAGAGCAGGAACATGCTGGCATTGATATCGTCAGTGACGGCGAACAAACCCGCCAGCACTTTGTAACAACCTTTATTGAAAACCTGAGTGGCGTTGATTTTGAGAATAAAAAAACGGTAAGAATCCGCGATCGCTACGACGCCAGCGTACCGGGAATTGTCGGCCCGGTCAGCCGCCAGAAGCCGGTTTTTGTTGACGATGCAAAATTTCTGCGCGCCCAGACCAACCAGCCCATTAAATGGGCGCTGCCTGGCCCCATGACCATGGTTGATACCCTGTATGATGACTATTATCAGGATCGTAAAAAACTGGCCTTTGAATTTGCCAAAGCGCTTAATCAGGAAGCCAAAGAACTGGAAGCAGCAGGCGTTAACATCATTCAGTTCGATGAGCCCGCTTTTAACGTATTTCTTGATGATGTGAACGAATGGGGTATAGAGGCGCTGGAAATCGCCAAGGCCGGCTTAACCTGTGAAACCGCTGTCCACATCTGTTATGGCTACGGCATTAAAGCCAATACCGACTGGAAAAAGACACTGGGTGAAGAATGGTTGCACTACGAAAAAACGTTTCCTGCCATTCAGAAATCCAGCATTGATATTATTTCGCTGGAATGCCACAACGGCCGGATTCCTTTAGAAGTTCTGTCCCTTCTTAAAGGTAAAAAGATCATGGTCGGTGCCATTGACGTGGCCACCGATACCATTGAAACACCCGAAGAAGTCGCCGCGACCATTCGTGAAGCGCTGAAATATGCCGATGCCGACAAGATTTATCCCTGCACCAACTGCGGCATGGCGCCGCTGTCCCGCGACGTGGCAAGAGGGAAACTTCATGCACTGGCGGCCGGGGCAGAGATCGTCAGAAAAGAGCTTTCCGTCTGATACCTTTGCTGTGCTGAAAATCCAACAGGGGCGATACCGCCCCTGTTGGATTTATTCCGTTTATCCATCATTCAATCAAGTCATCTGTTAATGAATATTATCGAATTATTTATCAATCATTTACCGACTATTCTTGCCCTGATCGCGACCGGTATTTTCGCAGGGATATTGGCGGGCCTTCTCGGGGTTGGTGGCGGCATTGTTATTGTGCCGGTGTTGTTTTTTATCTTTCAGGGCTTTGGTGTTTCGCCTGAATCCGCGATGATCGTCGCTACTGCCACGTCTCTGGCGACCATTGTGCCGACATCGATCAGCTCTATACGCTCACACAGGCAAAAAGGTAACGTCGATGTTGATCTTTTAAAGCGCTGGAGTGTATTTATTCTTATTGGCGTCCTGGCAGGAAGCTGGCTGGTGACGCGTGCAGACGGGACATGGCTTACTGTATTATTCGGTGTAATCGCAACTTTATCCGCATTAAACATGCTGTTCAGAACAGGAAAGTCTGCCATATTCTCCGCTCTGCCAGGTAAAGCCGGGCAAACCGTCATGGGCACCTCGATTGGCTTTTTCAGTTCAATGGTGGGAATCGGAGGCGGTACTATTTCCGTGCCACTGCTTACCCTATACAACTATCCGGCACACAAAGCCGTTGGCACAGCAGCAGCCATCGGCCTGATTATTTCATTACCCGGTGCACTGACCATGCTCCTGCTGGGCAGCACACCGGATGATGCTCCGGCAGGAACCTTTGGTTTAGTCAATCTGGCAGGCTTTTTGTGCATTGTACCGCTGACGGTTGCCTTTGCCCCGGTAGGCGCATCGTTGGCGGCAAAACTAGATGCCGGCAAACTCAAAAAAGTCTTTGCCGTTGTTCTGCTCATCACCGGCTTAAGGATGTTGCTTCAGGTATTTATGTAAGACTGGCACCGGTTTAAGCGTCGATTTAGCGATATTGGTTTTAAAGAGTTTGATTGCTATGTATTCGGCAACAAAGCCCGCGGTGTACCATTGGCGGCAGAAGAAGCGAAAGATCCGGCTAAAGATATGCCTAAAGGTATTATCGCGGCGATGGTCTTGCTGATTTTTACTGCGTTGCCGGTGATTCCAGATCGGCTCATTCTGGGCGTTGCGCAAACGAATAAGAATACAGCGCCGAGGGTACATCGCAGGCGCAACCCGGATAGGTATTGTCGCGCCAGGTGCCGCCCAGGTCGTCGTACTTCTCCAGAATGACAAAGTCACTGAAGCCCTGTTGCAAAAACCGCACGGCAGCGCCAATGCCGCTGACGCCGGCGCCAATGATGACGATATCCCAGTGGTGTTTTTTCATCGTTATTCTTCTTGTTAAGCCCGCTTCTGTAATCGCATTAATACAAAACTGACACACGATTCCGCTTTAGTCGACCAAGGTATTTAAAACAGAATGACTCGTCAACTTTGGGCAAAGCGACTTCAGCAACCAGAAAACATCAGGAAATCAGTGAGATAAACAGATATTAGTGAAAAACGGACATACACCTGAGCAGGAGATAAGAAGATTGTCCGGATCCGACCCGGCTGAAAAAGCCGGGTCACGATATCAGCGCGATATCAGCGGCCGTAAGCCTGTTCGATACCCGCTAACACACCGTCGTTACGCAGCTTATCCAGCGCCGACTGCAAGGTATTGATAACATCATCAGAAGTATCACGATTAATGGCCAGGAACATCGGCGTATTCCGGAAGGTCAGCACCTCTTTAATTTCCAGTTCCGCGGCATCCGCCGCGGTGTAAGGGCCGGACAACTGATCGGTTACCCATAAATCAACCTGACCCAGTTGCAAACGACGTGGCACCATTTGTGATGAGTCGGATAATTCGACGTTAAACCCTTTCTCAATCAGGTAATTGCTCATCACGTCGCCTTTATAACCGCCGATTTTATAATCCCGGGCGTCTTCCAGAGAATTCAGTTTGATATCCGAACCCGGCAGTGAGAATAAGGCCCAGCCGAGATTAGTAATCGGCCCGACCCAATGAAACAAGGCTTCGCGTTCAGGACTGCGTGCAGCGCAAAAAACACCGGTATTGGCTTTGCGCTTGCTTCTTTCCATACCGTATTTCCAGTTGCGCAATTTAATGCGGGAGTCATAAGGTGTTTCACGAATGACGGCTTTAATAACATCGGTACACAAGCCGGTAATTTCATCGGCTTTATGCGCAAACGCACGACCATCATCAGTCATATTATAAGGCGGGTATTGTTCAGTAAAAAAATACAGTTTCTGTTGTGCCAGGCTAGTAAAAGTTAAAGCTGCCAACAATAAGCCAGCAACTGTTTTTATTGATAAGATCATCATTTACCCATAGGTTAAGTGAAAACAGGCGCCTAATTAAATAAACCTGACCACAAGGTCAACCAAAGTTTTCCAATAGCGAGCAAATAATGTAAAAATTGATGTTTTTAGAAGACATCGGTATTCACTGGCGCGTTTTTTCTCTTGAACCGTCTTTGCAGCAGCCTATGCCGCCAGCGCCTCGCCTCCCGCAAACCTCCCGGAACACAAAAGCACGGCAATATGGCAAATGCGGTTTGCCGCTGATCGCATTCTGAGCGACAATGGCGCCTTTTTCAGCGCCAGGCGGGAATCGTGCCGATTTCAGCCGGTGCACTGGCCAGATTTGATATCCGTGCCAGACTAACAACGCCTTGTTTACCGTGATTTTAGGAGTCGCTACATGACATCTCGTTCCGAACTGGCCAATGCCATCCGTGCATTGAGCATGGACGCCGTTCAGAAAGCTAAATCTGGCCACCCGGGTGCCCCAATGGGCATGGCCGACATCGCCGAAGTGTTATGGAACGACTACCTCAAGCACAACCCGGAAAACCCGGACTGGGCCGACCGCGACCGCTTTATCCTGTCGAACGGCCATGGCTCGATGCTGATCTATTCGCTGCTGCACCTGGCCGGCTACGACCTGAGCATCGACGACCTGAAAAACTTCCGCCAGCTGCACTCCAAAACCCCGGGCCACCCGGAGTACGGTTATGCACCCGGCATTGAAACCACCACCGGCCCTCTGGGTCAGGGCATCGCCAACGGCGTAGGTATGGCCACCGCCGAAAAAGTGCTGGCCGCGCAGTTCAACCGCGACGGCCACAACATCGTTGACCACAACACCTACGTCTTCCTGGGT
This sequence comes from Bacterioplanoides pacificum, assembly GCF_042648445.1. NCBI lineage: Bacteria > Pseudomonadati > Pseudomonadota > Gammaproteobacteria > Oceanospirillales > Oceanospirillaceae > Bacterioplanoides > Bacterioplanoides pacificum. The sequence continues at coordinate 51,720 of NZ_JBHRYB010000008.1, read as the reverse complement.
GATGGCTGCATGATGGAAGGCATCTCCCACGAAGCCTGCTCGCTGGCCGGTACACTGGGCTTAGGCAAGCTGATTGCATTCTACGATGACAACGGCATCTCCATCGATGGTGAAGTGGAAGGCTGGTTCACCGACGACACGGTTAAACGCTTCGAATCTTACGGCTGGCAGGTAATTCCACGTGTAAACGGCCACGATCCGGAAGAGATCAAACAAGCGATCGAAACCGCGCGTGCCAACACTGAGCAACCTACCCTGATCTGCTGCAAAACCATCATTGGTTTTGGCTCGCCGAATAAAGAAGGCAAAGAAGAGTGCCACGGCGCACCACTGGGCGACGATGAAATTGCTCTGACCCGTGAGCGTTTAGGCTGGAACCACGGCTCTTTCGAAATCCCTGAAAACGTCTACCAAGGCTGGAGCGCCAAAGCCAAAGGTGCGGCCGCTGAACAAAGCTGGAACGACAAGTTCGCAGCCTATGAAGCAGCCTACCCGGAACTGGCGGCGGAATTTAAGCGCCGTATGGCCGGTGATCTGCCAGCCGATTTCTCTGCCAAAGCTCAGGCCTACATTGAAGAGTGCCAAGCCAAAGGGGAAGAAGTGGCTTCCCGTAAAGCGTCTCAGAACACTCTGAACGCCTTCGGCCCGTTACTGCCGGAGTTCCTCGGCGGCTCTGCCGACCTGGCCGGCTCAAACCTGACGCTGTGGAAAGACGCACAGGGCGTGAGCGAAACCGACGCTTCCGGTAACTACCTGTTCTACGGCGTACGTGAATTCGGTATGAGCGCCATGATGAACGGTATCGCGCTGCACAAAGGGTTTGTTCCTTACGGCGCCACCTTCCTGATGTTTATGGAATACGCCCGTAACGCCGTACGTATGGCGGCGCTGATGAAGCAACGCTCCATCTTTGTGTACACCCACGATTCTATCGGCCTGGGTGAAGACGGCCCGACCCACCAACCGGTTGAGCAAGTGGCTAACCTGCGTAACACCCCCAACCTGGAAACCTGGCGCCCGTGTGACACGGTTGAATCAGCCACCTGCTGGAAATCTGCCGTTGAACGTACCGATGGCCCAAGCGCACTGATTTTCTCTCGTCAGGGTCTGCAGCATCAGCAACGTACCGCTGAGCAGGTAAACAACATCGCCAAAGGTGGTTATATCCTGAAGGATTGCGAAGGCACTCCGGACGCCATCATCATCGCCACCGGTTCTGAAGTGAAACTGGCGATGGAAGCGGCTGAGCAGCTGTCGGGTAAGCAGGTTCGTGTTGTTTCTATGCCGTGTGCCGAGCGCTTCTGCAAACAAGACGCAGCTTACATTGAATCGGTACTGCCAGCGGCGGTGACGGCTCGTGTAGCGGTTGAAGCACTGCACAAAGACTTCTGGTACAAGTTTGTTGGCCTGCAAGGCAAGATCATCGGCATGGACACCTTCGGTGAATCTGCACCGGCTGGTGAACTGTTTAAAGAGTTTGGTATTACCACCGATGCTGTGGTTGAAGCTGTTAACGAATTAACGGCCTAAACCACTATTCCGGCTGATGCCGGGATAGCGTAAAAACAAAGCCGCCATTGTGAAAACAACGGCGGCTTTTTGGTTATGGGAGCCAGGCGATCAGCGTTTGAATTTTCAACATTGATCCGTCAGGTGGCTTGAGGTGATCCGCACTGCGTTTGTTTCTTTCAACTTCCAATCTCAGAGGCTTGGTAATTCTGGCAGCAGAATAATCCGGCCGCTACGATGATCGGGATTTTTTCATTGCAGAATCTCCTGCGTGTAGATTACGAGAAAATTCTACTTTGGACTTCAGCTATTTTTCGGGGGGATTACCGTGGCTCTACATTAATGCGACAAATAAAAAATAATGCGTACCTCCCATGACACACACCCACTAGCCGATAAGGTTCATAATGTAGCTATGTAGGAGGTAACCGATACCAAGCAAACCGAGCCCTGTGATATAAGGCACCCAGAAACCCCAACCGAATTTCTCTGCAAAAAAGAAAGGCATAAAGAACAGGTAGGACAAAGGTGCCCCCACCATCACACTCTTGGCCAGGGTGATTGACATGTCAGCGCTTCGATGCTCTAGGTAGGAAAACAGCAGTGCCAGGATAGAAACCATGGGAAGGGCGATAATAAAGCCTGCCAAATCAGGTTTCTTTCCAGATAACCAAGAGGTAAACGCAATAATGACTGCGGCGGCAAAGACCTTGATTATCGCCTCCATAACTACTCCTTATTCACTCCGACAAATTTACCAGTGTCATTCATATCGTAGAGTTCACCCGCAGCGGAAATCAGCATGTAAGCGATGTCATTCTCCTGTGGATTGTGGACCTTGACGACAAAATAACCGCGACGACGTTCAACAACTTTGATGTTGCTCGCATCAAGCTCGGCCCAGGTCGGACTCAATTTTCCGACACTCAGACCATAGTCTGCTGACGACAGCTGCCTGAGAGCTCGTTGGGCAATCTCGACAACCTGATCTTCACTCACTTGTTTGTGACCCCCGCCATGGGCGATTCCCAGGGGAGAGGCTGACATCAGAAATAGAATCAGTATGATTTTGCATGCCTTCATGGCAATACTCCTGTTCAGTTTTCATTTAGTGGGCGCTGTGATACGAAGCGCCACCATCATCACTGTGCAAGCTCTTAGGCGTTTTGGCTGCCGGAGAATGGGCGCCGTGATACGAGACACCACCGTCATCACTGTGCAGGCCGTTAGGAGCTTTGGGTGTTGTCGGAGAGTGGTCACCGTGATAAGAAGCACCTCCATCATCACTGTGTGAGCCCTTAGGAGCTTCAGCTGTTGCCGAAGAGTGAGCACTGTGATACGAGACACCGCCGTCATCACTGTGCAGGCTATTAGCTGGACCATTGGAATAATCCAACATAGCCATATCCTCATGCACATGGGAGTGATCATCTTTGTTAAGCGGGAAGTCATCCGGGTATTTGCTGTGCAAGTAACCGTGCAACTGGAGTGCCAGCAGGAACAGACCCACCACCATCAGCCCCATATTCGACATTACAGCAAAGCGGGAGAAACTCTCACGTTTACGCCAGGCGGTAAGCACGACCAGCATAATAGCCAGTGCAGCTATCTGTCCCAACTCAACACCAACGTTAAAAGACAGGATTTTTCCAACCAGTCCTTCCTCGCCCAACGGCAACTGCTGCAGGCGGGTTGAAAGGCCAAAACCGTGAATCAGGCCAAAACCAAACACCATCCAGAGCAAGCTGGGCGGCTGGGTTTTCAGGTAGCGCTTAAACCCCCCCAGGTTATCGAAGGCCTTGTAACACACCGTCAAGGCGATAACCGCATCAATTAAAAAGTAATTGATCTTAATACCTGCCAGGGTTGCAAACACCAGCGTGATCGAATGACCGATGGTGAAGGCGGTGATGAACTTGACGATCTCGGTGAACCGGGTCAGAAAGAACATCACCCCGAACAGAAACAGCAGGTGGTCATAGCCGGTGATCATATGAATAGCACCGAGTTCTACAAATTCGAAGTAACTGGCGTTCAACGCCCTTGCCTGATCTTCTGCCGACATGCCGTGCCCAAAAGCCAACGCACTGGCTAAGGCGGCCGCGGCTACTAATAATAACTTAAACATAGACTTTTAACTCTCCAATTATTGAGAAATGGTTTTTTCAGATTGAGAAACAATTTTTGCAGGACGCTGCAATATTCGATACAGCGCTGGTAGTACAAACAGAGTCAGCAGGGTCGATGAGATCACACCGCCGATTACCACGGTAGCCAGTGGACGCTGCACTTCGGAACCAATCCCGGTATTCAATGCCATCGGCACAAAACCCAGCGAGGCAACCAGCGCAGTAGTAATCACCGGGCGCAGCCGCGTTAAAGCGCCGCTGACGATTGCCTCGTCGATACCCATGCCGTCCTTAATCAACTCACGGATAAAGGACACCATCACCAACCCGTTAAGAATGGCGATACCCGACAGTGCGATAAAGCCAACCGCCGCCGAGATAGAGAACGGAATATCCCTCAAGACCAGCGCTAATACACCACCGGTCAGGGCCAGCGGAATACCGGTGAAGATCACCATGGAATCCTTGAAAGAGCGTAGCGCCAACAGCAACAGGCCGACAATCATCACCAACGTTACTGGCACCACCAACATCAAGCGATTGGACGCCGATTGCAAGCTTTGATAGGTGCCGCCGTACTCAACCCAATAACCGGCCGGGATATCCACACGACCGTTAATAGACGCCTGCACATCTTTTACAAAAGAGCCCAGGTCACGACCACGAACATTGGCGGTAACCACCACACGGCGCTTGCCATTTTCGCGGTTGACCTGGTTGAGGCCGTCCACGTATTCAAAGTCGACCAGTTCATTCAGGGGCACATAGCGTTCACCGCTAACTTGTATCGGTAGCGAGCCAAGGCTGTCGAGGTCACTGCGACGTTGCTCGGGCAATCTGACGGTAATGTCAAAACTGCGATCACCTTCGTAGAACAGGCTCGACACCTGACCGCCGATAGCAACTGCCAGCTGATCCTGCAAAGAACGTAGTGTGACTTTGTAGTGCGCCATCTCATCACTGCGCGGCACTATTGTCAGGAATGGCAGACCCTTAGTCTGCTCCACCTGGATATCCACAATACCCTCGACGTCAGCAATGGCCTCTTCGATAGCGCCGCCGACTTCCGCCAGCCTGTCGAGCTCATCACCAAACACCTTGATCGCCAGCTCTGCACGAACACCTGACAGCAGTTCGTTAAAACGCATCTGGATCGGTTGCAGGAACTCATAGCGGTTACCCGGTATGTCGCTGACCAATGCATCAAGCTCTTTAACAATCTCCGCCTTCGGCTTGCCGGAGTCCGGCCACTCAGAGCGGGGCTTGAGAATGATAAAGTTATCCGCCACGCTGGGGGGAACAGCATCGGTGGCCACATCAGCGGTACCCATCTTGGCGAATACCCGCTCGACTTCCGGCAGTTCCTTGATCCTCTCCTCCAGCACCCGCTGGAACTCAATCGACTGCGACAACGAGGTGCCAGGAATCCGCAGTGCGTGCATGGCAATATCGCCCTCGTCAAGATTGGGCACAAACTCACTGCCCAGGCGGGTCGCACCCCAGCCTGAGATCAGCACCAACACCGCTGCAAGGGAAACCACAAGCCAGCGGGCCTTAATGGCTTTCACCAACAAACTTTCATACCCGTTTTGCAGAGCGTTGAAAGCTTTGTTTTCCTTCTCTTCCACCGGTTCCTTGAATAGGAAGGCAATAGCCGCCGGTACAAAGGTAATCGACAGCAACATGGCGCAGCTCAGTGCAATGACTACGGTAAGCGCCATCGGGTGGAACATCTTCCCTTCCACACCGGTCAGCGAGAAGATAGGCAGGTACACGGCGGTGATAATAAATACACCGAACAGCGCTGGTCTGATCACTTCCTTAGTGGCGCTATAAACAACTTCGAGCCGCTCAGACAAAGACATAGATCGGCCGCTTTTAGCCTCTATACCCAGACGCCGCAGACAGTTTTCAACAATGATAATGGCACCATCGACCAGCAGACCGAAGTCCAGCGCCCCCAAGCTCATCAGGTTAGCGCTGACGCGCGTCTGCACCATGCCAGTGATGGTCATCAGCATGGCGATGGGGATAACCGCTGCGGTCAGCAGTGCCGCGCGCACGTTGCCCAGCAGGAAGAACAGGATCACAATAACCAGCAGCGCACCTTCCAGCAGGTTGGTCTGCACGGTTGTTAAGGTCTTGTCCACCAGCTTGGTACGGTCATAAACCGCCGTTGCCACAATGCCTTCCGGCAGACTGGCATTAACGGCCTGCAGTTTTTCCGCCACACCTTTGGCGACGGTGCGACTGTTTTCACCCACCAGCATAAAGACGGTGCTCATCACCACCTCGCGGCCGTTTTGGGTGGCAGCACCGGAGCGCAGCTCCTGTCCTTCTTGAACATCGGCCAGGTCTTTCACCCGCACCGGCACCGCATCAAATGTACGCACCAGGATATTGCCGATTGCCTCCAGGCTACCGGCCTGCCCCGGTACCCGTAGCAACAGCTGAGCACCTTTTTTCTCCACAAAACCGACACCACGGTTTTCATTGTTCTCGGCAATCGCCGCGATCAATTCCTGTTGGGTAACCTGATAAAACAGCAGCTTTTCCGGCTTGATAGCCACCTGGATTTCACGCTTAAAGCCACCGATTGGGTTGACTTCGACCACACCGGGTACTCGCAGTAGCTGTGGACGGATAATCCAGTCGTGAGCGGTCCGCAAATCGGTAGGCGTGATCAATGAACCGTCTTCCTTGGTTGCACCGGGTTCGGCATCGACGGTGAACATAAAGATCTCACCCAACCCCGTAGCAATCGGCCCCAACTCCGGGTCCATTGAACTAGGCAGCTTAGCCTTGGCCGTCGATAGACGTTCATTGACTAACTGGCGGGCAAAATAAATATCGGTATCGTCACTGAAGATGATCGTTACCTGGGACAGGCCATAGCGGGACACCGAACGCGTGTATTCGAGATTCGGCAATCCGGCCATCGCGGTTTCAATCGGAAAAGTGACCCGTTGCTCGACTTCAAGCGGGGTATAACCGGACGCCTCGGTGTTGATCACCACTTGGACATTGGTAATATCCGGCACCGCATCAATCGGCAGGCGGGTAAAATTCCAGGCCCCCAATGCGCACAGAAAAAGTACCGCGACCATTATCAGCGTGCGGCCATTCAGCGATGACCGCAGTATCATGTCTAACATAAGAACCTCGTGGTCGTGGGATTAGTGATCGTGGGAAGCGCCGGACTTGTCGATGTCGGCCTTGATGACATAGCTGTTGCTGGTCACGTACTCGGTACCGGTCTCAAGCCCGCCCAGCACTTCGGCCCATTCACCGGCCTGCGCGCCGAGTTCCAGCATGCGAACTTCATAGGTTTCACCCACTTTGGCGTAAACCACCTGGAAATCGCGGAAGGCCTGGATGCCATCGCGTTTGACCGATAGCGAAACATCGTAACGGGCAACCGTAATACGGCCGTGAACAAAAGCGCCTGGGCTGAATACGCCCGCAGCGTTATCAATCGCTATCCGTACCGGAAAGCCCCGCCCCTCGATGATTTCTGCCCCGATGTAGCTAATGACACCTTCAGCCGGTTGTTCAACGCCGTCGACTTCCAGCACCACCGGACTACCCATCCGAACTTTCGAGCGGTCCTGTGGAAATACATAAATTTCGGCAACTAGTTCTCGATTGTTGATCAGGCGCAGCAAGGTCTGCCCGTCAGTTTGCTCTCCGGCGCTGACATAACGGCCGGATACCACGCCGTCAATCGGTGCTTTAATGGTGTAGGCATTCAAGCCCTGGTTGCTTTCAATGGTTACCAGTGAATCGCCTTTCTTCACCTGGCTACCCAGCTTGACATGAACTTTCTTAACAACACCGGCAAAGCGCGCCACAATGTCGCGTGTGTTTTCAACCGGATTGATCAACTCACCATAAGCGGTGATTGTCTGGTGAATGGTGCCCGGACCGGCTTTCGCCGTTTCGATACCGTTAGCTGCGGCGATGTCATCCTTAATATCCACCCGGCCCTCAAAATTGTCATAGGCCCAGCGGTAAGTCTTGCCCTGATAGTCGGCATTCAGTTCCACCGCGAAGGAGTGGGGTTCATAGATGGCCATGTCACCGCGCAGATAACCCTCCTGGCGGTAGAAACCGATCCGGTCATTCACATCACCGAGGCGCTTGAGCACCACCCGAACCTTGACATCATCAGGGCTCAGGGCCTGACCGTTCATAGTGGCCCAGACCCGAAACTCCGGCGGCACGCCGTCTTCAAAAATGGCCAGCTCAATGGCAAAGCCGTCCTGTCTCAGCATGCGGCCATTGTTCGGCCCCTTTTCCACTTCTTCATAAGCCGCCGCTTCTTGGTTTTCGACGGCATAGGCTGGCGCTGACATCACAGTGCCTGTCACAATCAGAGACAGGGCTATGGCAACACCGGGTTGAATTAATCGTTTCATTAAAATTTCTCCTCAGACTCAGATGGCCACACCGGCCAGGCGCTCGATTTCGACACGGTTCAGGTGGGCCTTGAATTGCAGGTCAAGCAAGGCAGCCTGGGCTGCAAGAAGTTCCCGCTGGGCCGAGCTCCATTCTTCAAAGCTGTACTTGCCCAGCTTGTAGGCCTTCTCCGCCTCCTTTAGAGCACGCTCAATGCGCGGAATAATGTCCTGCTTAAGCGCCGCTTCAGAATCCTGATAACGCTCGAAGGAACGCACATAGTTGGCCAGTTGGGCCTCCATGCGGATACGCATTGCCTCGGCGTTAGCCCGAGAGACGGCCTGCTGGGCCGACAAAGCACTCACCTTGCCTTTGTTCCTGTCGCGACTGCCCAATGGAACGCTAAAACCTGCCACCACGCCGTAGTCATTAGTGGCCTCATAACGGCGCACCCCCGCGTTGACGCGCCACAGTGCCTTAGCTTCAGCCTTCGCAATATCAATCTTCGATTGGGCCAGTCGTTCCTCACTCAAGAACAGCTGGATATTGGGGTTCTGCGCCAAGCGCTCACGAATGGCAAACAAGTTCACTGGTTGGTCCGGCACATCCAAACTGCCCTGAACAGTGGCGAAGTCCGGCTGGAACTCGCCCCATTGGGCAGCCAGATTCTGGATGGCGGAGTCGATCTCATAGCCGACGTCATTGAGTACCAGTTTTTTCTCTGACAGGTTAGCTTGTGCGCGATATAAATCTGCATGCGGAGCCGCGCCAGCCTTCACCCGCTTGGCTACTTCGCTTTGCACACGTTCAAGCTGGGTAATCGCGTCAAGTTCCAGCTGTTTCTTTTTCTGGAAGAACAACGCGGCCAGATAGTAGCGGGCTGTTTCCGCCGCGATGTCTAGGCGTTTGACTTCCTGTTGCGCGATAAAGGTATTTTTTTGACTGCGAGCAGCGAGGGTCCGTTTGTCCAGCAACTCCCCCTCTAGCAGCCAGCTCAAGCTCAAGGTGGACTGGGCATTGTCGATGCCATTGAAATCACCAGAACCAAAAGCATCTTCGACAACGAAACTCAATTCCGGTCGCTCCCCGATGCCCGCCTGCTGGATATAACCATCAGCGCTTTTCAGCAGCTCGCGATAACCGGGTAACTCCGGGTGTTGCAGCAGCGTTTTCGTGAGCGCGTCCTGCATGGTGATAGACGCCATGCGCTCGGTTTGTGCCTGCGCAGATACCGGGAGCCAAACTATCAACGCGCAGAGCATCGTACTGATTGATATCCTACCTCTCACATAAAACCGACCCGCAATCGGTTTCTTAGGCGAAAAAAAAGGTACTTTGAGTACCGGCAGCACCACTCGATAAAACCGACTAACAATCGGTTTTAAAAATGGCAGAATAGGTGGTTTCTTCATAAGGTATTCCTAGTGAGTAAACAGAGTCTCGATGACGTGGTGAACACTATCCACGCTGAGCAAACACAATAAGGCAATGACACTGAGCAGCGCCATCATCAACACTAACGGTACGCTGCGGGCCGGTTGAGCCAGCATCAGGTACGCTACCCGCGCCTTAACCTCACTGTCACCAAAGGCGCACTTCAGAGAGGCCATATCCCCAGTCGCGCCGTAGGCCCGCATCAGTTTGGTAACTTTCAGTAATGTCATAGCCACATCAGCCCGGTTCGTCCCCTGAGACACCGCACATTCATCGGCACACTGCTCCATACACAATGACATCGCCTTGCGCATCGGCTGCGCAACACGCGAGGGAAAGAATGAAGATAGAAAGCTGAATACAAGCTTTTTCAGGGAATCTCTGCGTTCGACGTGGGCTTGCTCATGCTGCTGCACAATCTGGAGTTCGTTCTTCTCCAGCTGATCAATCAAGCCGGTGCTGATAAATACTTCAGGCACCAGAAAACCCGCCGAAAAAGCCTGGGGCACCTTGCTCTCCAGTAATTGCTCATCATTCAGCGCCAGCTTCAGCAAGCCATAAGCCCTAAGGTGAGTGGCTGCACTGCGATAGGTCTTGACCGCGACAGCAACAAATATCAGTAACAGCAACAGGGAGGGATAAGCATGCCAGCTATAAAAATTAAACGCGTTGACGTGATGCCAGTGCATCAACTGCCCGACCCAGGACACATCAACCGAGAGTGACAAAAGGAAGAAGACGGATACCCCCAAGGCAAGTAGCCAAGGGGTAGACACCGCCAACCATAGCAACCGGCGCCGACCGCTGGCATCGATAGATTGCCAGGGAGTACGAAATAAGCCGACAGCACTAACCGCTGCCACGCCAAAAAAGAAAGCGAGCGTCGCCACAGCAAAAAAATTAAGAAACAGAGCCAGGCCACCAATGATCACGCTAGCTACTCCGAGCGGGCATTATTGCGTTGTTGTTCAATCAGAGTTTCCAGCTCCGACAGTTCATCATCGGAGAGGCTGGATGACATGGAGGTAAACGCCGCGTGCAGGGCATTCTCGGTAGGCTTGAAGAAATCCTTGGTCACATCCGCAACCAGCTCGCCGATAAAAGCGTCTTTGCTCATGGCTTGGCGGTACACATAGGCATAGCCCTGCTTTTCCCGCTTGAGCAGGCCTTTTTTAAACAGGCGATCCAGTGTGCTCTGAATCGTATTCAAAGACCCGCCCCGCTTCGTCTCAAAGTAGGCATGCACCTGCTTGGCATCCGCTTCTTCATGGCTCCAGAAATACTGTAAAGCCGCTTTTTCGAGTTCTCCCAGATTCACAGAACAACCTTCAAATTAATGCTTGGATATGCGGACGATTATTGCTCATATAAAACCGACCGTCAATAGGTTTTATCCTGCATCTGAAATTTTGATCAGAATTTCGGATGAACATCACAACAGACAAATTTGCTATCTCATCGCCTCATTCCAAATTTTTGGCCAATCCTGTGGTAATCCCCCCGAAAAATACCTATTTTAGGAAGTGTTATGTCGACGAGCGCACACAAAGACCAATCCCAGCCAACCAATAACCTCTGGATCAAGCAGCCACTGGCTTGTTTTACCGCCAACAACAGCGATGCCACAAACGGCATTGTCGTCAATGGCGATCGCATTGTTGAGCTGGTCGCCACGGGTGCCCAGCCCCAGTCGGATATTCATCACACCTTTGACGCCCGTGAGCATGTGTTGCTACCGGGGCTGGTAAACACGCACCATCACTTTTATCAAACCCTGACCCGGGCCTGCCCTCCGGCACTCAATAAGAAGTTATTTCCCTGGCTACAAACCCTGTATCCGATCTGGGCCAGACTAACCCCCGAAGCACACGCCAGCGCCACCGAACTGGCCATGGTGGAGCTGATGTTGTCAGGCTGTACCACAGCAGCCGATCATCATTATTTATTCCCGCAGGGGATGGAGCACGCCATCGACCAGCAGGCCGAGGTCGCGCTGGCATTGGGTATGCGAGCCACCGTCACTCGCGGCTCAATGACGTTAAGCCAGAAGGACGGCGGTTTGCCGCCAGAGAGCGTGGTACAAACCGAGCAGCAGATTATTGATGACAGTGAGCGGCTGATTAAGCAATGGCACCAACAGGATGACCAGCAATTGGTGGAAATTGCGCTGGCGCCCTGCTCGCCGTTTTCGGTGACGCCAGAGATCATGAAAGCCAGTGCCGAACTGGCACAGCGTTACCAGGTGGGTTTACACACTCATCTGGCGGAAACCGAAGACGAAAATACTTTCTGCCTGCAGATGTTTGGTTTGCGCCCGCTGGATTATCTGGAGTCGGTCGGCTGGTTGAATGATCGCACCTGGCTGGCCCACGGTATTCATTTTAACGATGCAGAAATTCAGCGCCTCGGCCAGGCCGGTACTGGTATCTGCCATTGCCCATCATCGAATATGGTGCTGGCGTCGGGCATCTGCCGGGTCAATGAATTACAAGCGGCCGGCAGCCCGGTCGGGCTGGGCGTGGATGGCAGCGCCTCCAACGATCACAGCAATTTAATGCAGGAAATTCGCCAGGCATTACTGATTCAGCGCCTGCGCTATGAGGCGGATGAATTTACTCATCAGGATGCTTTATCACTGGCCACCAGAGGCTCAGCCAAGCTGTTAGGCCGTGCGAATATCGGCGAACTGGCAGTGGGTAACAAAGCCTACCTGGCGTTATTTAAACTGGACGGAACCACGCTTCAGTGGTGCTCACGATCCGTTGGCAGCACTGGTGTTGTGTGGTGCCTCACAAGCCGATGCGGTGATGATCAACGGCCACTGGAAAGTCAAAGACAAACAATGGCTGGAAGGTGATATCAACGAACGGATGGCCCGCCACCGTCAGGCTGCCAGCGCCCTGTTGCGCTGATAACGAATGTGAAACAGTTCAGATCCTGAGGCATTGGTCAGCGCATCAGCCGCGCTGACTTTTGCAATCAGCCATCACTTTCATCTACTATGGCTAAGCGATGTATCAATAACATACTCAGGGAGGATATCGTATGAAGAAATTTATCTCGACACTGATCACCGGTTGCCTGCTGGCGGCCCCGACACTGGCGCTGGAACTGGCCAAATACCCGAAAGCCTTCAGTACACACGACGGTGTGAATATTGTGGTAGCCCCCAGCAAAGACGGGCAGCAAGCCTTGCTTAAAGTCAGTGGCATTAATCACGACATCGACGGAGTGGTGTTCCTCAGTGATATCGTCTCCCGCGGTGGTGATACCAAAGCGTACCAGTTCAAACGTGATGGCGAACAACGCGCGTTATTATTACGCCAGAAAGGCTGGCGCGGTGAATATTACGAAGCCTTCCTGCCAGAACAAGGGCGAGTAGGCCTGGCAGCTGACGAAGAACTTAAAAAGAGTGTCGACCTGACCGCCCTGCTGGCGTTATATCAGCAACAAAAAGCCAAAGGTGTGCAGGAAAAAATCGCCCGCTTTGATCGTCAGGGTCATCAGGCCGAAGATAATAAAGCGCTGGCCGCAATGGATAACGACACCAATGCCGCCTGCGGCAGCAAGCTGACGACTAAAGTGAACTGGGATAACACCTCAGATGACATCATGATGGCCGTCAGTATCCCGGGCTATTGTGGTGTGGTGGCCGATCAGCTGGAAACCCTGTGCAACAATGAACCGGCATTTAAAGCCAGAGTTCAGGCGATCAAAACCATTCATTGTGAATTCGGCGACAAACTGAAAGTAGAGATGGCGGCTGATCAGCTGAATTTCACCACCGCCAAAAATGAACCGAATCAGGGTGAATTTGTACGCTCTTATTTCCGTAATCTGTAATTATTAAAGCCTGTTCCCGGGCCATAAAATAGCCGCCAGCAATTCAGTGTTGCTGGCGGCTTTTTTATTAGCCAAAGTCAGTCACAATAGAATCAGATTAATCCGGTTTGCTGTAACTGTTGTTGTTGTTCTATTACATGTTGCTGAATATTTTTTAATAACTGAGTGCGGGTTTCCGTGGTTAACTGGCGCAGTTTTTCTGAAGCTTTCGGCGCTTCAAACGGGTTACCGGATAACAGCTGGCTGCGCAGATATTCAGCACGCTGGTAAAAAGCCGAAATAGCGCTGACGTATTGATGTGGCATTTCAAAAATTGCAGACCCTTCCTGGGTGGTATTCCAGAAAAACGTATCCAGCTGGTATTTATCCGGCTGCATACTCATATCGTTATTTTGTGGCGCCTGATCAAATTCATCGACCCAGCTTTGTAAGCGTTCGACATTCACCTGCATTTCTCCCAGCAACGACTGCTGCACATGGTACACATCGCGCTGGTGTTGCAGATTCTCAAATTCGATGGCTTTTTCAAAACCGGAATTGGCTGCCAGATAAACACCCACCACCGTTGCCAATAAAGTAAATAACTGGCCCAACCAGAATTCTTTGTTAACTTTTTCAGACATAAATAGCCTCTTGATTCCCTGAGGAAGTTATTGATAGAAAAGTGACCTGATACAGGTATGCCGGACTTTAGCACTTTTCCGGTGGCAGGTAAGCGGCCATTTATCGGATCCGTGAGCTACTCAACACAGCCTTGTGCAACCGCTGACAACAGCGCGCTTGATCTGCCTTATGAAGTGGCGATGACTATTCTGCCCGGTACTTGCGGGCCTGATGTCAGCTTCTAGACTTAAGTCACCTTCTGCGTCGGGTTGACATTATGTGGTTTACTAAAAAACACTCAAACCAGCATCTGCAACAAACACAGACTTCAGCACAGGCGCTGGAGCAGGCATTAAAGGATCACAATGCCATGATTGAGTTTACCCCGGAGGGAATCATCATCGATGCTAATGATCTGTTTCTGCAGCTGGTGGGTTATCAGCGTGACGATATTATTGGTCAGCACCACCGGCTGTTTTGCGATGATAGTTACGCCGCCAGCCAGGAATATCAGGACTTCTGGCGCCAGCTGGCACAAGGGCAGTTTCAGTCCGGTTCATTCTCACGCCGGCGCCGCGATGGTGAGCGCTTATGGCTGCGGGCGACGTATTTCCCGGTAAAAGAAAACGGCCGGGTGACCCGGATAATCAAACTGGCACAGGACGTCAGTGAAAACACCGATAAACGCCATCGCCAGGAAGCCATTCTGGAAGCGCTGGACCGCTCACAGGCCATTATTGAGTTTTCTCCGGACGGTACCATCCGGAATGCCAACAAAAACTTTCTCGATACCATGGGTTATACGCTAACCGAGCTACAGGGAAAACATCATCAGTTATTGTGTGATGAGCAGTTTTATCAGCAACAACCGGATTTCTGGCAACAATTACAGAGCGGCCGGGCACAACGTGGTAAGTTTTGCCAGCATCATAAAAACGGCCGTGAAGTCTGGCTGGAAGCCAGTTATAACCCGATTCTCGATGATCAGGGCAAGGTCGTCCGGGTGATTCAATTCGCCAGCGATATCAGCCCGCGGATCGAGCAGGCACTGGAGCTGAAACAGGCTGCCGAGCTGGCCCATGAATCATCATTACACACCCTGAGTCAGGCCAGCGAAGGAGAAAAACTGCTGCAACAAAGCGTCAGCTCCTCCACCAGCGTTGCCACTCAGGTAGCGGACATTGCCCGGCGCATTAATGAACTGAGCGCAAAGTCGGCAGAAATTTCTGCCATCGTGACCACCATCAGCAGCATTTCCGAACAAACAAATCTGCTGGCACTGAATGCCGCCATTGAAGCCGCCCGCGCGGGTGAACACGGCCGTGGCTTTGCCGTGGTGGCCGATGAGGTGCGTAATCTGGCATCACGCACCAACAGCTCAACCCAGGAAATTGACGAAATGGTTAAAGCCAACGAAGCACTGACCAAAGCCGCCATGGAAGAAATGCAACAGGCCGAAAACCAGACCCGGAAAGTGGGTGAACAAATCAGTCTGGCGGCAGAGGTTATCAGCCAGATCCGCGACAGCGCTGAGCAGGTAAAACAAACCGTCGCTCAGCTATCACAGGATTAACAGACCTCTAATTCACCGCTCAGATCCTTGCCGCGCATCTGCCGCAGCCGTTCGATCAGCTGTAACATGCCATCGAGCGTCTGCAGCTCAGCGTGTTCGCCGATTTCGCGGGCAAAGGCATCCGGATCATGCAGCCCGCTGCGGCGCTCCAGCGCCAGCATGTCATCGTCCACCGCCAGACACAAAGACCCATCGCTCAGGACTTCCAACACCGGATTTTTTGCTAACGTCACCATCTGCAATAATAACCGGCGCATTTCATCCGTCAGGAATTCATCTGCCTGAGCGTGTGATTTCGCCCAACACCGGAGATGGCGGTTAAAGGTATCGTCTTCCGATTTATATTCCACACCATCAAAGCGTTTGCCGCGATCGCCGCTGATCCCCATCCAGACGGAGTCTCCCAGCGTGGTGATCAGGCTGTGTCGATAATACTCCTGGCGTTCGGTACGGGTGCGCAAATTCCCTTTGGAATCGGTGTAACTGGTGACCTTGCGGACGACATAACGATACTGGCAGATACGATAACCGAAACTCTGCTGCTGCCCTTCAAAATAGCCCTGACATAACCGGGTGACACGCCGCTCATCATTACCCCGGCGAAAATCATGGAAGCGTTTAACCAGAGATTCCGCCTCTTTGACGCCGTCTACTTCCAGCACCTCCAGGCCGTTATTAAACAACGCATCACGCTGAGTAATCCGATCCGACAACGGCGCCCGCCAGTTGGCCTGGCGGTACAGCTTATACGCCAGCCAGATTGATGCCGGAATCTGTATCAGCGCCAGAGCAACCCCCGGATCTCCCAGGCTGACCGGAAAAATAAATTCACCAATCGTCTGCAGCGTGGACCAGTAAAAATATTGCCAGTGAGGAATAAAACTCAGCGCCAGAACCAGCAGTGCAACCAGCAACACCGCTACCCAGGGTGGGTTAATTTTTTTAACGGCCCAGGTATCTGGCCCTTTTCGGCATACCACAAAGCGGCTCCGGCCAAAGCTACTACCGGTAGCCAGTAGCCGGAAAAACGCAGCACGATAAACACCGGCATAAATACCTCAGGGATATCGACAAACATCGCCGCGCCGGCAATCAGACCACAAACAAACAGCACCAGCGCCAGCAGCCGCCAGTGATTCTGACGATAATCCAGCGGCCCGGGATGATGTTTCAGGCTACGGATCAGTGCCACCAGATCGCCCTGCGATTGCGCCTGCTCCACTTTCTCTTGTAACGCGGCGACATTCTGGCCGACTTTATGATTGTGCATAACAGAAATCCAAACTTAACCACTCACACTATTGATTCAACTAACTTTAGTTAGATATAAAAATAAATCAGATATAATGCACCATAACGCAGGCTTTTGGATAGCAGAATTAACCACCATACCCGCTGCCAGGGTGCTTTCAGAATGCCCGCCAGCAATGTCAGCGGATCACCAACCAGCGGCAGCCAGGCCAACAACAAACTCCACACACCATAACGCTGAAACCAGCGCTCTGCCTGTTGCCAGCCAGGTCCGGTTAACCTGCCACGCCGCTGAAGCTGTTCGTGGGCCCAATACCCCAGCGCATAATTGAAATAACTGCCAAATGTGTTGCCGGCCGTTGCCAGCACCAGGGTAGGTACAACTGCGAACTGCTGCGACCACATCAACCACAACAACCATTCCGACCCGAACGGCAGAATGGTGGCCGCACTGAAAGACAATAAAAATAAAACGCCGTAACCCGGCTGCAGAAATTCCATCAGATCCTGTTCCGCTGCCCGACATATCTGCCAGGGCATAAAAAAACCCTGGCCGCTTGGCGCCCAGGGTTTGTAAAAATACCAGACTTGTTAATTATTACTCAGATGTCGATCACATCAAACGGCACCAGCGGATTAACGTCAGCGTCATAGTCAATCCCGGCAATGCCAAAACCGAATAATTTCAGGAATTCATCTTTGTATTCCTGATAGTCGGTTAACTCGCGCAGATTTTCATCCGTCAGGGTTGGCCATAACGCCTGGCAATGGTCCTGTACGTCGGCACGCAATTCCCAGTCATCCAGCCGCAGGCGGTTCTCTTCATCAACCTCAGGGGCAACCCCGTCAGCACGGTATAAACGTTCACGGAACATGCGATTGATCTGTTCAATACAGCCTTCATGAATACCCAGTTCGCGCATCTTTTTAAACGCCATGGCGATATACAGAGGCATCACCGGGATCGCCGAACTGGCCTGGGTCACAACACTTTTTAACACCGCCACATTGGCGCTGCCGTTCAGTTGCTGCATGCGCTGATCAATGGCCCGGGCGGCACGGTCGAGGTCTTTTTTCGCTTCACCCAACGCCCCATTCCAGTAGATCGGCCAGGTAATTTCGGTGCCGATGTAACTGTAGGCCACGGTTTTACAACCGTCGGCCAGCACACCGGCATCCGCCAGCGCCTGCATCCACAATTCCCAGTCCTGACCGCCCATTACGGTCACGGTATCGTCTATTTCCTGCTGACTGGCCGGTTCCACTTCGGCCTCAAACAGGGTGTCTTTATTGGTATCGACGGCTGTGGCTTTATACACCTCACCCACCGGTTTCAGTGCTGAACGCACCAGCTCACCGGAATCCGGCAGTTTACGTACCGGTGACGCCAGCGAATACACCACCATATCCACCTGACCCAGGTCCTGTTTAATCAGCTCAATGGTTTTGTTTTTCGCTTCGTGGCTGAAGGCATCCCCATTCAGGCTTTTGGCATACAAGCCGGCGTCATGGGCCAGCTGGTCGAATGCCGCAGAATTATGCCAGCCTGCCGTACCGGCTTTTTTCTCCGTTGCCGGCTTCTCAAAAAACACGCCGATGGTCGCCGCACCACTACCAAAAGCCGCCGTAATACGCGAAGCCAGGCCGTAACCGCTGGAAGAACCAATCACCAGCACTTTCTTCGGACCCTTACCGATCTCCCCCTGTGCCCGGGTGATATTGATCTGCTCCTGAACATTGGCTGTGCAGCCCACAGGATGAGTGGTGGTACAGATAAAACCGCGAATCTTGGGCTTAATAATCATGGGATGTCCTTGTGAAACGAATTGGCTGGCAGTGTAGCGCCCAGCTGTGACAGCTTTTCATCAATGAGGCCAGCTTATAGCAGACAGAAGCGCACGAGAAGTCCAAACAACTGTGCCAACACGTCAATTGTGGGTTTCCCCACCACTTCTGCCTGCTGACAACAAGACACTCAGCGGGACCGCTTCATTTGCAATAAAGCGTGCAACCACTGTTGTGCTGATTCCGCTTGCATATCAGCAATAAAAGAAGCGCTCTGGCGGCGGTTATTAATCAGATTTTCCTGTAGATATTCCTGTGTCTCAAAGCGTGCAACAGCAGCCAGCTGTTCTCCTAACAGACTTGCCGACGCTAACTCTGAATCCCAGTCACATTCTTCCATAAACCCCAGATCATACAGCTGAGCATATACCTCGGGGATTTTTTCGTAGCTTCTGATGATATAGGCGACATCCAAAGCATCTTTTGCCCTAACCATGGGTTCCCTTTCTGTCCAGGCAACCAACTTCAGCAATATCATAGTTACCGGACTGGCAACCGGAACAATACACTCCGGGTCTTCCTTAAGTTTTACCAACCAGGCATTCTCAAGCGCTTCAGGAAAGCCCAGAGTCGACATTTTAAAGTCGCCATCCGGCGGCCAGCTTATATCCCGGGTACCATCACTGACCTCACCAAAAGGCAACAAATCCAACTCCCAGGGGATGCCCTCGTGATCGCTAAAATGCAGACGATATTTCAGCTTTTTATCTTCATGAAAACCCAGCTGAATCAGTGAAGACTTCAACCGATCAAACTCATCCCAACCTGCAATTTGAACAGCAAAATCCACATCTCTTGTACCTCGCTCAATCCGGGCGCCATAGCCATGATGCAAGACCAGATCCCGGGACAGAGCGCCAACAATCAGAAAGCTGATTTTCTGTGCATGCGCACACTGCTCCACAAGCTGATACATTTCCACCAAACCAGCAGGGAGTTTACCCGCCACATCAATCAAGGAATGCCTCTTTAATCCTGCTCGCCGCATCCATATTTCGGCTATCGCCTGTTTCTATCAGATCGCTATAAATAACTAATGGCGGTGCCGTTATCCGATCGTTTTCCAACAACCAGAAGGCTTCATACAGATCAATGCGAATTTCAGGCTTTTCTTCACTTTTTATTCTTCGGAGTCGGGCCGTACGGATAAAATCCGTTTGATTTTTCTTATTCAGATAAACCAACCCATCTCTGGGATTCAGATAATTTGATAATTCTCTGGCGGCTATTTCACCACTGAATTGAAAGCCAGACAGGTTTTCAATATTTTTCCACCAGTCGGGGTCATCCGATGTGAAGTGCCCGATCAGTTTTTTGTTTCTTATCTGATACGGGTACGCTTCAGCCCAGCGCTCAATCAGCTGCTGCTTATTGCTGAGCTCCACATATTTTCCTTGCTTGCGAATATAACCATGAGCCAGTAAATCTTTATAAACTGCGCTGGTAGAACCTAAAGACACTCCCGAGTTTTCTGAAATGGTTCTCAGAGAAGAAGAGACCAGTTCCTCGTTATTCAGAAGTGAAAATATGACTTTAAGGCCACTGGGCTGGAATGACTTTCCTGTTTTGCCATCAGGAGAGCTGGAAACCACTTTCGAAGAAGCAGGCTGATGGCCGACGGAGACTATATGATAACCCTGATTATTAATGCAGGCATTCCCGGAAGCATCCATATACTGAAAGCCCAGCTTACGCCAGCGGGTAGCAGTACGGGCACTGATTACCGGGGTGGCAATGATAAGCTGATCTTTCTGTGGCCTGAGCAGCTCAAGATCAGCAACATTCAGTGCCTCCATATCCTCTCGGAATAACCAATAAACCGCTAGCCGGATATCGTCATCCAGCTTCACACTGGCTCCAATATTAGATAAGCCACTGCTATCTTCAGCCATTGCAATATCCAGATTCACTCTGCGGCTCAGTGCCCGGGCACAGTCTTCTGCGGCATTAATGGGATGCATGATTAAACACCTATATGTTCAACAATAGTGAACGTTCAATATTATTGAACATAGTCTGAAATAAAGCAGTATGCAAGGCCCTAAACCAACTCAACGGCCTGGCTGGCCAGTGCGGACCACTTTCTGGTCAGTGCGAACTAAGGCGCCAGCCACTTGCAACGCTACACTGGCCAGCATCAATAACAATAAACGGAGACCATTATGCCATCCGCTTTTTTCCGCCCTGTTTGTGCCCTGCTGCTGAGTCTGCCATTACTCAGCGCCTGCGATTCTTCCCCTAATACCCTTGCCGGTGATGGTGCCAGCGCCAGCACGGTGGCCGCAAACCAGCAACTGGCGCAGCAGTTACCACTGGCTGATCAACGCGACTTTGAACAGGCCAACCGGGGCTTAATAGCCAAGCCTGAATCACTGGAAGTACGTAACGATAACGGAGAAGTTATCTGGCGCCTGGCCGATTATGACTTTGTCCAGGGCGATGCCCCGACCAGTGTTAACCCAAGCCTGTGGCGTCAGGCCAAACTGAATAATATTCACGGCCTGTTTAAAGTGCAGGACGGCATTTATCAGCTGCGCGGTTTTGATTTATCGAATATGACGCTGATTGAGGGTAACAGCGGCTGGATTGTGATTGATCCGCTGACGGCGAAAGAAACCGCGAAGTTCGCCATGGATTTCGCCATGCAGCACCTGCCGCAAAAACCGGTCTCCGCGGTATTGTTTACACACAGCCATATCGATCACTTTGGCGGTGTGCTGGGGTTAATAGATCGCGCCGCCAATAACGATATCCCGGTGATTGCGCCCCACGGTTTTCTGGAAGAAGCGACCAGTGAGAATATCATCGCCGGACCAGCCATGACCCGTCGCGCCAGTTATATGTACGGTCGCGAGCTGGTACGCAACGCCCAGGGCCACGTTGGTTCAGGGCTGGGCAAAGGTCCGGCCTTCGGCACCTTTGGCATCATTGAGCCCAATGTTCTGATTGACCAGACCGGCCATGAGATGACCATTGACGGTGTGCCCTTTATTTTCCAATACACCCCCGAGTCCGAAGCACCAGCGGAGATGACGTTTTACCTGCCACAACATAAAGCCTTTTGTGGTGCGGAACTGGTGTCACGCAATATGCACAACCTCTACACGTTACGCGGTGCCAAGGTGCGGGATGCGCGTAAATGGAGCGCCTATATCGATCAGGCGCGGGAATTATTTGCCGACGCCGACACCTACTTTGCCAGCCACCACTGGCCAATCTGGGGACAGCAACAGATCCAGGCGTTTCTGAGCGGCCAGCGCGATACCTACAAATACATTCATGATCAGACGGTGCGCCATCTGAACAACGGCCTGACCGCCGGTGAAATTGCTGAACGGCTGCAGCTGCCCGACAGCCTGGCGCAGAATTTCTCTAACCGCGGTTATTACGGCACGCTGAAACACAACAGCCGGGCAGTGTATCAGGGCTATATGGGTTGGTATGACGGCAATCCGGCGCACCTGGATCCGCTGCCTGAAAGTGAAACCGCCAGCCGTTATGTACAACTGGCGGGGGGCAGCCTGGCGCTGTTCCGGCAAGCGGAAACCGCCTTTCAACAAGGTGACTACCGCTGGGCGGCAGAGCTGTTAAATCACCTGGTATTTGCCGACCCCGATCATCACTCCGGTCGTCAGCTGCTGGCGCGCAGTTATCGGCAGCTGGGTTTCCAGTCCGAATCCGGCCCCTGGCGGGACGTCTATTTATCCGCCGCGCAGGAGTTGCTTCAGGGCGTGAGTGATAACGCCATCGATATCAGTAAAATGAAAGACGTTCTGATGCAGTCGCCGGTCAGTAACTTTTTTGATTCGATGTCGGTACGGCTGAAAGCGGAACAGGCTGATGAATTCCAGTCACTGGTGATTCATTTCACCGATCTCAATGAAAGCCACTATTTATGGATTGAAAACGCGGTGTTACATCACCGGCCGGTGCGCGCCAGTGATAATTCCGAACTGCGCCTCAACGTCAGCCACGAATTGTTTGTCGATATGTTGCTGGGCAGTGCCGGATTAAAACAAACCCTGTTGTCGGATGAGTTATCCGTTGATGGCAGCGTGCTGGAGCTGATCCGTTTTTTCACCTTGTTTGAAAAGCCGGAGACTAACTTTAATCTGGTGACGCCATGATGTCCGGATCGTGATACTGACCGGGTTTCATCCCGGTCCAGCGCTGAAAGGCACGGCTGAAGTTACTGCTGTCGCTGAAACCGGTGCGGTGAGCCACTTCTGCCACCGCCACGCCCTGCTGCAATAACCGGCAAGCCAGTTGTTGCCGCGCGCGCTGCAGACATTCACGGAAGCTGGTGTTTTCGGCCGCCAGATAACGCCGCAAAGAGCGTTCACCAATACCCAGCCGGGCGGCGATATCAGCCAGTGATGGCTCCCCGGCTACCAGCAGCGTCAATATACTTTGCTCCACCCGGGCCTGCCAGCCCAGTGCCTGCAGCCCCGCCAGATAACGGCGTACCTCATTTTCGTTGGCCTGGCGTAACTCGGCATTGCCCATGACCCGCGCAGCCGCCAGTCCGGCACGACTGAACCATAAGCAGTTAGTGGGCGCCGCAAACCGTAACGGCGATCCGAATACCTGCTGCCAGGGAGCCGGATCAGCCGGTGCCGGCCGTACCAGTTCGGCCCCGGCCACCAGCTGATCGGCACCGCTCAGTTGCTGACTGAAACGTACCATAGTGGCAAAAAATGCTTCACTGGCCATCGGACTGGTATACACGTCGGCCAGCGGATCCACCACAAACCCCACCCGACCGGGCTGGTGTACCAGCCGGACGTTCACCGTGTCGGACACCAGCGCATGGTATTCGGCCAGTTTTTCGATAGCCTGCAACATACTGTCGCAGGTCATCACCACCAGCCCCAGAGCACGGAAATGCATAGGTTGAGCAAAGTCAGCCAGGCTCAGGCCAAAGCTGCTGTCGCCCGTCGCCGCTTCACTCAACTGCCATAACTGCGACATGTGGTCGATGGCCACCCGGCCATCAGGATTTTGCTGTAGCTGCAGCCGATCAATGCCGGCCTGGCTAAAGAGAGGTGCCGGATCAATGCCACGCTGCTCCAGCGCCCGGGCAATAGCCAGCGGCCAGGCAGCAATGGTGCTGTAAAATCGTTGCGGCTGACGCGCCAAGGTTTTCAGGATCCCGCGCTCGCCACATCCGGATCAAGGCGACTGAGGCGCTGCTGAACCGCCTGCAACCACTGCTGCAACGCAGCGTCGCGGTACAGCCGGGTTAGTGCCTGAATGCCATCGTTCGGAGTGCGGCGATAGGTATATAACAGAAATTCGCGGCTTTCATTGCGCATGGTTTGTTGCCAGTTGGCCGGCGGTTGCCAGCCCTGCAGTACAGCCTGTAGCTGGGCAAATACCGACGCCCGGGTGTTCATCAGCAGCTTGCTGAAATGCATCGCCTGATCCAGCTCGGTAATCACCTGTAAACGACTGGCTGCCGGCGGCTGACGGCGCAGCTTCTGCACGTAAGCGAGAAAGCCTTTGGTGTCCTGATCCACCACCGTGCTGTTTTCTTTTTCCCGGGCCCGTTGCATCAACTGATGATTCAGCGCTTCCAGCAGCGTCTGCTGCGATGTTTCATCCAGCGGCTGTAACGCTTCCTTCAGCACCCGGGTCAGCCGCTCCGGGCTCCATAACGACGATACCCGGCTGGCAACCTGATACTGAAACCCCAGTGCGGCCTGCTCCTCGTTGAGTACTTGTTGAGCCAGGTTACGAGCCTGCAGACTGAGTCCGGTCAGCCCCGACAGCTGCACTATACTGTCGGCCAGTTGCTGCTGCGGCGTCTGCGCGCTCTGCCCCTCCTGCTGCTCTGCCAGTGAACCAGCCACCGGACTGGCCTGCAACGGCCCGGCCGTAATCAGGGCCAGAGTCATAAGGCCAATGAGAGGCACACCTTTCATGCTTTTTCCACTCCTGCTGCGGGGTCATTAAACTGATCTTTATCGAGGCCACCTTCACTATTGGCAACCACCACAGAAACCATAGCATCTCCGGTAACATTTACCGCCGTGCGGATCATATCCAGAATACGATCGACACCCAGAATCAGACCAATCCCCTCTGCTGGTAATCCGGCCTGGTCGAGTACCATAGCCAGCGTCACCAGACCAACACCGGGAACACCGGCGGTGCCAACCGAGGCCAACATGGCGGTCAGTACCACCAGCATGTAGTCCATCATATCCAGCTGCAACTGGAATGCCTGAGCAATAAACACGGTTGCCACCCCCTGCATAATGGCGGTGCCATCCATATTAATGGTGGCCCCCAGCGGCACAGCAAAGGATGCCACGCGGTTATTCACCCCCAGCCGTTGTTCAACCGCCCGTAACGTCACCGGAATGGTGGCATTGCTGGATGCGGTACTGAAAGCAAATAACTGCACATTACGCAGTTTGCGCAAAAATATCAGCGGCGACAGGCCAGTGAGGGTTTTTAATAACAGCGGATACATCACCAGCGCATGCAACAGCAGCGCCATAATCACCGTCAGCATATACAACGCCAGATCACCAATGGTGCCCAGCCCTTTGCTGGCAAAAATGCTGAACAACAAGGCAAACACGCCAAACGGAGCAAGCTGCATCATCAGTGTCACCAGCTTCATCAGCACTTCGTTCCAGTGGTTAAACGCAGCGCCAATGCGCTCACCGGCTTTCCCGGCCTGACCAATAGCGATACCAATCAATACCGCAAACACAATCACCTGCAACATCTTGCCTTCGGCCATGGCCTTGATGGGATTGGTTGGAAAGATATCGACCAGTACGTCTTTCAGCGAGCGGGCTTCCGGCGGCACATAATTGCCCTGGGTTTCAATCGAAGCGCCAACCCCGGGGTCGAGCAGGTTGGCCAGAAACAAAGCCAGGGTAATCGCCAGCCCGGTGGTCAGCAGATACAGCACGATGGTTTTCAGGCTTAACATGCCAAGACTGCTCTGATCCTTCAGATGACAGACTCCACACACCAGTGACACAAATACCAGCGGTACCACCATCACCTTCAGACTGGCGATAAAAATCTGGCCAATAACGTCAAACACGCCTTCCGCTAATACCTGTTTCAGCACATAGCGCAGTGTCTCGTTCAGTTCCGGATTGGCCAGCGCGACATGAGCCAGGCTGCCAAGCAGCACCGCCAATACCATCGCAATCAGCACGTTACGGGTCAGATTCATACAGGCTCCTTATTATTATTGCTCGCCGCACCAGCCAGTGATTCTTATTCTGCCGCCGGCGTTATTTTTTCTTTTTCGGTTTCAGGTATTTAGTAATGCCCTGGAACCACATCACCAGCGATAAATCACCGGATATTTGGATATCTTTATCCTGAATGCCCTTCATAAAAGCATTTTTATCCTTGGATGTCAAAATAGCCAGGCCGGTATCGGCATCTTTGAAACTGATAGTGAAAGCCGGTTCCGGGTGGCTTTTACCTTTGCTTTTGACTTTTTCGTCCTTGATCACGAACTGACGGACAATGCCGCCATCCGCCGTTTGCAGCTGAAATGCAAAGTCTTTGCCCTGCAGTTGCTTGCGGAAGTCGGGGTTGTTTTTAGCGCCTTTTTTCATCAGCAGGCTTAAAGCCCACAGCAGCAGACGGAACTTAATCATCGGGAGTTATCCTCGGTTACATCAAATGGGAGTTGTCGCTCGTTAGCCACACGCCGCGGTTGTAACAGGTCACTTATGGCGGTGGTCGTCAAACACCCGGGATTTTGCCAGAGCTGGCATAGCTTTTAACAGCCCTTCTCGCCCTAATCGGCGCATATGTTGTTTATTTCGCTCTGGAATCCGCTCCGGTTTGCTGATTGAGGCCAGTGCCTCTTCCATATCAGCCTCACGAATGATGTGTAACGTGGCAAACGGAGCACGATTACTGAAATGACTCATATCGGCTTCGTCTTCGCCCTCAAAGCGATAATGGGGGTGAAATGTGGCCAGCTGCAGCAGGCCTTCATAACCCATCTGGTACAGCAGGTTGTCGCAGATGCCGACCCAGTTCCAGAACTCGTCAAAGTCATGTAACACATTCGGGCTGACAAACAGGGCGGTGGGAAGTTGCTCGGGGTCTGCTTCTGCTACCTGTTGCAGCAGTCGCATAAAATCGGCGGTGACGGTTTCCAGCTCATCACTGGCGCTGACGTCGATCAGCAGGCTGGAAAAAACCGGATGTGCGAAGGGACAAAGCCCTTCGCCGATCACCAGCTGCTTAACCCATTCGCGGGTCAGCAGTCCGGCTTCAGTACTTATTGTACTGCCTCTTTCAGAGCCTTACCGGCTTTGAATGCAGGAACTTTTGCCGCCGCGATGGTGATTGGCTCACCGGTCTGCGGGTTTTTGCCCTGACGTTCTTTACGGTCGCGCACTTCGAAAGTACCGAAACCGATCAGGCTTACGGAGTCACCTTCACTCAGAGCTTTTGCGATCTGATCAGTGATAGCAGTGATCACTTCAGATGCTTTTTCTTTGCTCAGGTCAGCTTGTTCAGCAATGGCCGCAGCCAGTTCTGGTTTACGCATGGATTCGAATCCTTATTGTGTTGATAACAGCCCCAGCCGGGGCGGATACATCGGAAAATAACAATTAACACGAATTGAGGCCACTCGGAAACCTGGTGGCCACACTTCTGATGGGGTTTTACACCACCGGTTACGGCATCAGAGGTGATAATTCTTTGTTGAGCGCTACTTTATTCATAACCTTGGCTCCGGTCAAAGCATAGCCGAGCAATTGTCCGTCAGAATTGCGAAATTCTGCCTGAACATCATGACCTTGTGCATCAATTGACCAGTTTCCGGCCTGGTCGGCGGCGACCGGTGCCACCGCTACCGGCACCACCGGGGTTTTTACCGTAACCGGCATCACACCATAACTGACGGCCGTTGGCTCACCGTTAAGAGTTTTCGCCAGCGCCCGGGCACAGGCCATCAGTGGCAGCACGTACAACAACACCCGGCCTTCCACTTCCGCACAATCACCTAAGGCATAGATATCGGCTTCACTGGTTTGCAGCTCACGATCAACCACAATGCCATGATTTACCTGCAGTCCGGCTTTTACCGCCAGATCCAGCCGCGGCCGCAGGCCAATCGCCGACACCACCAGATCGGTATCAATCAGCTCGCCATTACTCAGCGTAACCTGCAAACCGGCAGCGGTTTTATTAATACGGCTGACCAGCGGGCCGAGGTGGAAACGCACCCCCAGTCCTTCCAGGCCATGCTGTACCGCAGCAGCAGCTTGCGGCGGTAATAACGACGGCAATAACTGATCACACGGCGCCACCACATCAATTTCGAAACCACCCGCCGCCATATCGTTAGCAAATTCTGCCCCGATCAGGCCGGCTCCCATAATCAACACCCGCTTTTTACCTTCAGCGGCTGCCCGGAAGCGGCCATAGTCCGACAGATCATTGATGGAGTAGATGCAATCTTCGGCATCCCCTTCAACCCGTGGTTTTACCACTTCGGCACCGGAAGCCAGTACCAGCTTGCTGTAACGCAGTGGTTCTTCGCCAAGGTACAGCGTGTGGGCGGCACAGTCGATATGAGTCACCCGGCTATGGCTGCGGATCACGATATTCAGTTGTTCTGCCATGGCCGCCGGGGTGGCCATCGCCAGCTCATCCGCACTTTTGTTTTTGCCGAAGCCGGTCGACAACATCGGCTTGGAGTAGTTACGGCCGTCATCGGCGGTAATCATGGTAATGGCCTGTTCAGGATTCAGCTTGCGCAGCTCCTTCACCAGGTTATAGCCGGCCAGGCCGGTGCCAATCACTACAATCGGGGCTTCACTCATAAGGAATTCCAGCAGTCAGATAAGATCAGAAACGGCCGCTGACAGCGGCCGGTCAGGGTGGTATCAGATTTCCACCATTTCGAAATCTTCTTTGCCTACACCACAATCCGGGCAGACAAAATCATCCGGCACATCGTCCCAGGCAGTACCCGGCGGGATACCTTCTTCCGGCGCACCTTCGGCTTCATCATAGATCCAGCCACATACAACACATTGCCACTTTTTCATCGCTTGATTCCTTTTAAAATCGTTACAACCATCAAGGCGGGCGGTAAAACTACGCATGCACCGGAGTAAAATCAACGGTCAATTCCGGGCAGATAGCGGTGCTATTAAGGCAAAATCCGGGCGAGCACTGCACGCGCCAAGACGCTGCAACAGTCTGATCTGCGCTGCTTTTTTCTTGCGAAAATGCCCGCTTTGGCGCATCCTGCGCGCCGATGAACAGCAACACTCTGAAGCATATTCTGCACCCTCAGGTTCCCGCCTGGTCTACCCGCAATCGCCTGGCAGCATACAGTCTGGCGGAATTCTGGCAAGACTGGCTGCTGGACAGCGGCTCCCTGACCGCCCGCTTAAAGGGGCTGGGGACTTTTCGTGTCAGCCTGCTGCGGGAGTTTCATGGCAGCCCGTCGCAGCTGGAACGCCAGCGGCTGAAATTATCCGCTCAGGCCCGGGTCTGGGTGCGCGAAGTGGTGCTTCGGGTAAATGACAGACCGCTGGTGTATGCCCGTACCGCCATCCCCCATGCCACACTGACAGGCCGTGGCAAACGACTGCAATCACTGGGAGACCGCTCACTGGGCAGTTATTTGTTTGCCCAACCGGATCTGCAACGTCAGCCTCTGATCGTTTCGCACTGCAATCCCAATACGTTAGCGCTAGAATGGTGCCGTCATTCGGTGTTCACACTGGAGCAGAAAGCTCTGATGGTCTCCGAAGCGTTTGTATCCGACTTTCCTGATTATTGTTAACACCGCCCATGCCATCCATTATTCAGCCTCTGCGCCAACAACTCGATCAGTACCTGCCGCGCTGGTTCGACTGGGTTCAGCTGACCCGTTTCGATAAGCCGGTGGGTTCGTACCTGTTATTGTGGCCAACACTGTGGGCATTGTGGGTGGCGGGAAACGGCCAGCCAGCGTTCGCCAACGTACTGATTTTTGTTGTCGGCGTATTTTTAATGCGCGCAGCCGGCTGTGTGATTAACGACTTTGCCGACCGCCATATTGATGGCCACGTCAAACGGACCAACGGGCGTCCTCTGGCCACCGGCAAAATCAGCGCCCGCGAAGCGCTGCTGACCTTTGTCATCATGATTGCCCTGGCATTTGTGCTGGTACTGTTTACCAACCCGTTCACCATCGCCCTGTCGTTTGCGGGACTGGCGCTGGCAGCACTTTATCCTTTTATGAAACGCCATACCCATCTGCCTCAGGTGGTGTTAGGAGCAGCGTTTTCCTGGGCCATCCCCATGGCGTTTGCCGCACAGAGTAACGAGTTACCGGCCGTTGTATGGTTATTTTACATCGCCAATCTGAGCTGGACCGTGGCCTACGATACCGTGTATGCCATGGTCGACCGCGATGATGACCTCAAAATCGGAGTGAAATCCACCGCCGTCTTGTTTGGCGATCTGGATGTGGTGATGGTGGCGCTGTTAAAGGGCATTGCAGTATTTGCACTGCTGCTGGCTGGCAATGAACTGGGACTGAGCTGGCCTTATTACCTCGGCTTATTGCTTGGAGCCGCTTTTATGGCCTGGCAGATCTGGTCGATCCGCTCACGCCAGCGTGATATCTGCTTTTTTATTTTCCGCCAGAGTCACTGGTTCGGCCTGTTAGTCTGGCTGGGCCTGGTGGGCCACTATCTGCTGCAACACTATCGGCTGTAACCCCCTGGCAGCAGCGGTTACGCCCGCGACTCCGAATAAAAACCGGCTAAAAAACAAACCTGTCATCTGTCTGTAACATTGCGCCAGTGTAATACGTCCGCATTATCGATTATTACACTTGCGTGACGGAACTATGAGTAAAGCAGGTAAAACCGTACTGATCGTCGACGACGAAGCCCCTATTCGCGAGATGATTGCGGTCGCACTGGAAATGGCTGGATATGAATGCCTGGAAGCTGCCACCGCTCAGGAGGCGCACTCGCAGGTTGTCGACCGGAAACCCGATATGATTCTGCTCGATTGGATGCTGCCCGGCACCAGTGGTGTGGAGTTTGCCCGTCGTCTTAAGCGTGAAGAGCTGACCGCTGAACTGCCGATTATTATGCTGACCGCCAAAGGCGAAGAGGATAATAAAGTACAGGGGCTGGAGGCCGGTGCTGACGACTACATCACCAAACCGTTTTCGCCGCGCGAACTGGTTGCCCGGCTGAAAGCGGTATTACGCCGTGCGACGCCACAGGGCATCGAAGAACCCATCGCTGTTGGCGGGCTGATCCTCGATCCGGTGTGCCACCGGGTTATGTCCCACGATGCGCCCATCGATATTGGCCCAACCGAATACCGCTTGCTGCAGTTTTTTATGACCCATCAGGAACGCGCCTATTCCCGGGCGCAGCTGCTGGATCAGGTATGGGGCGGCAATGTATACGTTGAAGAACGCACCGTTGATGTTCATATCCGGCGCTTACGCAAAGCGCTGGGCGAAGCACATGACCATCTGATTCAGACCGTGCGCGGTACCGGTTACCGTTTTTCAACCAAAGCGTCCTGAACCATGGCTCCGGCCTGGCGCAGGGAGTTGCGCCGCATTCTGCTGTTGTTAGCCGCCGCTGCCGGGATCGGTTATCAGTTTCAGCAACTTGAGCTGACCCTGGCCATCAGCTGTTTTTGCTACATCATCTGGCAATGGTTACAGCTGTACCGACTGCATCACTGGCTGCAACAGAAACAAACCACACAACTGCCTTCCACACTGGGCATCTGGGGTTCAATTTTCCGCCAGACCCAACGCCTGCAACGCCGCAGCCAGAAAAATCAGCAACGCCTGCAGGCCATCATTAACCGCATTCAGGACTCCACCGCAGCACTGCAGGATGCGGTATTGATGGTCGACAGCCACGGTAATCTGGAATGGTGGAACCGCGCTGCCAGCGACTTTCTCGGATTAAAACCGGTCGATGTCGGTCAGCCGATTAGCAACCTGATCCGCAACCCGTTATTCAAAGACTATTTCGATTCCGTCGATTATGACGAACCGCTGTCGATTGCCTCGCCGGTCAACAGCCAGCTGCAACTGCAATTTAATATCACCCTATTTGGCCGTAAAGACCGGTTGATTCTGGTCCATGATGTGACCCGCTTAAAGCAGCTGGAGCAAATGCGCAAAGACTTTGTCGCCAACGTCAGCCACGAATTACGCACACCACTGACCGTCGTATCCGGTTATATCGAAACCATGGGAATGGCAGCCGATCAGCTGCCGCCGCGCTGGGCCCGTATGATTGAGCAGATGAGTCAGCAAAGTCAGCGAATGGAAAATCTGATCACCGACCTGCTGATGTTGTCACGGCTGGAAACCAGCCATCAGACGCAACAGCAGGAAGTTGCGGTGATGCCGCTGCTGCAAACCATCGTTGCCGACGCCCGGGCACTCAGTGGCGAACAGCAACACCGGATCGAACTCAAGGTTGCCCAGCCGGACCGGATTCGCGGCTATGCAGAGGAACTGCACAGTGCTTTCTCGAATCTGGTGTTTAACGCGGTGAAGTACACCCCGGCCGGCGGCCATATTCAGGTTGACTGGCAACATGATCAACAGGGAGCGCGACTGACGGTAACGGATAACGGCCCGGGCATTGACGAGCACCATATCCCGCGCCTGACGGAACGGTTTTACCGGGCCGACCCAAGCCGCAACAATCAGACCGGCGGTACCGGGTTGGGGCTGGCCATCGTAAAACACGTCTTGTTACGCCATCAGGCGGAGCTGCATATCCACAGCGAACTGGGACAGGGCAGTGAGTTTTGTTGTCACTTCCCGGCGGCGCGTTGTCTGTTCAGCCCGCCGGCAGACGATCAGGCCGATCAGCAGCGGCCACAATCCTTAGCGCACACTGGCGATATAACGGGATAAGGTCGCCAGTTTTTCCGGATCATCATCGACATAACGAATCAGCATCTGAATCGTCTCGGCATCCGGATGGGGTTCCTGTGCCTGCATCATGCGCACATAACCGTTAATTCGGGCGACTTCGCCTCCGGTGGAGTCAACGATATCCAGCACCACCTGTTCCAGCAAACCCGGCAATGCGCCGTCACGCCGGAATACTCCCAGCATTTCCTGCAGGTTAATGTCTTTAATCACCAGCTTGGCGGTACTGCCGGAACCAAAACGCACACTGACGATACCTTTGGCGCGGGCTGCAGCTTTTTTATTCGTGCCGGCCGGTGCCGATTCCGACACCACCTTGGCGGACTGACTGCTACCCATCAGTACCGAAGCGCCCCCCATATCCTGGGCTGCGGGTTTGGCAGCTTTGGCTTCCTGAGGGTTAGCTCTGGCACTGGCAGCAGCCAGCACATTAGCGGAGTCACCGCCCAACCCGGTAGCGTGCTGACGCTCCTGAGTATTCGGACGGATTTTCAGGTGTTTAAACACCAGCTTACTGAGTTTGGCGACAAAGTTGTCACGGGTGAAGGGCTTACCAATGTAATCGGACACCCCGGCCTGTACGGCTTTCACCACATGGTCACGCTCACCACGGCTGGTGATCATCATAAAGGGAGTTTCTTTATAACGTTCATCAGCCCGCATCCACTGCAGCACATCCAGTCCGGATGCTTCCGGCATTTCCCAGTCACACAGCACCAGGCTGATCTCCTGACTGTTCATCGTACTGATGGCCTTGCGGCCATCAGTGGCTTCAAACAGGTCACAACCGGGGTAGGTTTCTTTTACGGCTTTTTTAACCAGGTCACGGATAAACGCCGCATCATCCACGACCAGTATTTTCAGTTTTGCCATCAGTCAGTCTGGTATCTTTGTTAGTACTGACAGCATAGTCCACCGCGCTGGCTTTGCCCGGCTGAGCGCTATTATCCGCCAACGGCATTTGTTCCAGACGTAACAAAGTGCCACCGATCACCGCAGCCGGCATCACAAACCAGTTCAGCACCGGCACCATCATCAGCAACGCTGTTGTGGCGCCAAAACCCAGCACTGTCAGCGGCTGCGAAGCCAGCCCGCCACGCATCTGAGCGAAACTGCGGGCATGGTTATCATAGGAATAATCGATGTATTGCAACGCCACAATCCAGCTGCCAAACCAGAACCACAGGAACGGACTGGCAAGGTTAACCAACGGAATAAAACTGAGGATCAGCAGGCCGAGGTAACGTGGCAACATATATTTAATTTTGGTCCATTCCCGCGCCAGCGTACGGCGAATCATGCTGCTGAGCGTTTCCTCGGCGATCCGTGAACCTTTTTGCTGTTCCACTTTTTCGCTTAACAAGCCATTAAACGGACTGGCAATCGTCACCAGCAGAGCACTGAAAAAATACGCCAGCACCAGCAACAAAGTGATCACCAATAACGGCATCACCAGCCAATACAACCATTCCAGCCAGGAGGGTAAATTATCCAGCAGCCGCTCGGTGGTGCCATCCAGCCACTGAACAGCGCCATAACTCAGTGCCGACAGCAATACCGCATTCAGCAGAATCGGTAAGGCAACAAACCGTCTCAGCCCCGGCTGGCTGAGCTGCTGAAATCCACGCCATAAATAGCCCCATCCGAGGATCGGATTGCCCTTCATAAAATCTCCTTGTCGTTTTACCTCATAAGCCCGCTGGTTCGATTTCAGCGTGCATCCGGTGAGCCGCTTTTATACAATGCGCCCCCCGCGATTACTACACCTGACTATTACTGTTACCCGGAGACACTCCGCGCATGACCCCTGAACGTCTGCAACGTATTAAAGATACTCTGGCCCGGCGCCAGCCTGACCTGACGGTTCTGACCGATGAAGTGTACAAGCCACATAACCTGGCTGCGATTGCCCGTACCTGCGATGCGGTCGGAGTGCCGGAAGTTCATGTCGTCTGGCCACATGACGAATTCCGGTTAAAAACCGCAGCGCTGGCCGGCTCCGACAGCTGGATCGAAAAACACACCCATCCGGATATCGGCAGCGCCATTCAGGGATTCCAGGCTCAGGGCTATAAAGTGTGCGCCGCACATCTGAGTGACGAAGCCATTAACTACCGTGACTATGACTTCACCCAGCCTACGGTATTAATGATGGGGACGGAAAAAGAAGGTATCAGTGACACTGCGGCCGAACTGGCCGACCATCACCTGATTATCCCGATGCAGGGCATGGTGGAGTCGTTTAACGTATCTGTTGCGGCCGCCATTATCCTGACCGAAGCCCAGCACCAGCGGCAGAAAGCCGGACTGTACGACCAGCGTCGCCTCGATGACGACACCTATAACCGGCTGATGTTTGAATGGTGCCGGCCGATCGAAACCCGGCTGTGCAAAAAATACGGCCTGCCCTACCCGGCACTGCGTGAAGACGGAGAGCTGGCCGATCCTCAGGCGTTTTCAGCGCTGATCAACTCCCCCCGGTTCCAGCAAAAATAACCACAAACCGCGTCAGAGTTGTTCAATGCGAAAGCGGTAGTCTCCCTGCGGCCAGACCATCTGGCCCAGCGGTAAACGCTGATAACGCATATCCGAGCGCCAGAACTGTATAAACTGCTTACGAAACTCCAGCGGTACAGCGGCTCCCATCACCGCCATCTTCACCGCTCTGGCGGGCAGTTTGATCAAAGACAGCTGCTGCCCCTCTATAGTCACCTGTTTTTCGATGGCTGTCGCGGGTAACACCAGGCTGCACTGCTGCAAAGCGCTGTTTGCCCGGGGCGCACTGCTGAGGCGTTGCTGGAACCGTACCGGGGCGTCGTCAGCATACAGCACGGGCTGAAACGGCTGCGAAAAGGCTTGTGGATCGAGTGCCAGCCAGGTATTGGCTAATCCATTACCCTGTTGCCAGGCGAGTGACGAATACAACTCACGATAAAAATGCTGATACCGCCAGCGCTCCGGATCAGGCATCGCCTGTTCAGCCTGATCATCGGCATAACGCTGCAGTGCCTGCTCTATTTCCCGGCGCTTACTCTGAGCCTGTTGCAGAAACTGCTCGAAGGTCAGCAAAGACCTGAGATTATCCCCCAAACGCTGATATTCACGCTGCATATGCTTCAGGTAATCCTGTTCCGAAACGGCAGCCGCTGCCACTTTATGAGGCAGCATCCAGGGCTGATCGGGACGCCGCAGTGGCAGAAATCCCCACTTCAGCAAAGGTAATATTTCACTACTGAGCGGCAGATAACACCAATCTGCCGTCGGTAGTTCTGCTGGTAATACTTCTGCCATAGAGCCCTCTTAAGATAACGCCCTGTCAGCGTGTAGGATATATCTCACAAGGTGGTAGGACATATCGATAAATAACCTTCGTCAATTCGCCGACCACACTTGAGGAAAAACAATAACCAATTGATTTTAAACGATTTTTTATTTTCACTTCGATACCTTAATTACCCCAGTATAGAGAAAACCACCTTCCCCGAAGCGGCGGTTTTGCTATCTTTAATCACGCAAGACGCAACGCCAACAGGGAGTTGGCCGATCAGGATGATCAACACGGATGACGAAGCAGGAAGCTTCACAGGACACGGGGCGGAGCCCTGAGAGGATGGCAAGGGTTGCTATCAGGGAAGGCCGGAACGGATGCCTGTAAAGGAAGATGGAACGCACGCGGTGATGGATCACTTTTAGGGAAGGCACGCTGGGAAGCGCAGGACGATACAACGACAGGGATAGCAGTCAGGGAAGATCAACCACCAGGGTAAGGTGGCAGGGATGAACTTAAACCAGGACGGTTTTAGGGTGCTGTGGCGGTCCGGACAGGAAGTCCGGACCGCCCGATTTGTTTATGGGCCAGGCAAAACCTTGTTCACACTCAGGTAATCAGGCTAAACCCGCTTTTGTTTCTGCGCCAGCAGAGCTACAGCCACAAAACTGCTAATAATCAGCGCCAGCAACTGCCAGTCCGGCAAACGTCGCAATAAACCTTCCAGCATCGGTGTCAGCCAGACCGACAACGCGCCATACCCCACCGCACACAAGGCGATAAATGCCAGTAATCTCAGCCATAATGGCTGACGTTTTACCAGCAGCCGCAACATATCATTCAGGTGATCACCAAAAATAACCAACCCGGTGGCTACCATCGCCAGCGCAATATCATCGCTGTATGGGCGAATATTCGACGCCGCCCAGTGCCAGAAAGTCATAACGTTTCCAAAGTCATTTAACCAATCAGCCAGCAGACTAGCTGCAAATAAAAAATCCGGCGACACACGTTTACGAAAGGCTACATAAAGGAGTCATAAATACACTGGTACAGTGAACTGGCTATGCCATGCTTGTGACATAACGATTAGCGGGACAGACTGATCATGACACGGAACAATCGTACACTCTCACCCCAACCAGCCAATCGCCTTGGTGACCTGCTGTTGCAGCAACAGCTGATAACCGCACAACAACTGCAACAGGCACTGCAGCAACAGCAACACAGCCGCGACAAACTCGGCAAAGTTTTACTGGATATGGGCCTGATCAGCTCAGCAGCGTTAAAACGTACCCTCAGCAAACAACGCTGGTTGCGCCCGTGTGCTGCCTGTTTTGCGCTGATCAGCCCGTTTTCCAGTTGCTTCGCCGGCGACCACGAAGAACAGCTGATTCAGCAGTGGACTAATAACAGCCATTGGATATCGGCGCCGTCTCACGCCGGTGATCGTACCCCATCTGTGCAACTGGTGAAGCTGGCAGCAGAAACGGCCTGGGACATTTATCAGGGTGAGCCGGAAGTCGGCGAGTGGCGTTATTCGCTCAGCAAACTGGAACAGCAGCAGGGTTACCGCATAGAAATGACCATGCATTTCTGAAGATTCGATACTACCCGGCCATTAACCCAGTATTTGATGAGTTGAGGCTTAAGTCATCATGACCTAGCCCCAGACCTGCTCTCTACGTTCAAAGTTGCTACTATCTATGTTTGTGTCTGCTGTTAAGAAGAGACGCAGCTCAGTGTAGGCAATCAGGTTCAACGGGAGGGATACATGGTTACCAAGCAAACATTAAGAACGGATATCTGGCTTCCAGAGGAGCGCTGGTCTAACTGGGTACAATTGTTTTCGACGGCGTCAGCCTATGAATGTGCATTACACAAACCAGCTGAACTTACTGATTACAATGCTCATTTAATCGCTTACCGAATCGGGCAACATAGTTTTTCTAAAACGCTTTTCGATGGTAACAACAGCACTCGCACGCAACAGCATACCGAGGATGGCTACAATAAATATCTTCTTTTTTTTCTTGATTCCGGCAGTGGCTATTTACAGCGAAAAAATGAAATAGTGCCGCTTAAACAGGATGTCATCTACCTGGTAGATATGGCACAACCGATACAATCGAGCATGGTCGGAAAAACGAATATGACCAGCGTGCATATCCCGCGTCGCGAAATTGAAGATCTGATTGCAGGGCCCAACGATCAGGCCATTCTGTATTTTAATGCCAACACCGCCAGTGGCTGGCTCCTCAAAAATTATCTACAACTATTGCCTTACAGCCTGAGTCAGTATGCCAATGCTCCCGAAGGCTTATACCATCCTGTTTTTTCATTGGTCCGGTCACTGCTGCTGGAGGATAAAGACGAAACGCCTGATAAAGATCAGTGCCTGCTTATCGAGTGCCGCAAGCTGATCCGGATACACTTGTCCGACGAAAATTTTAATGTCGATAAAATCAGCACACTGATGCAAATGTCGCGTTCCGGCTTTCTAAGGTTTATGAAGCGAGTAGACGCCAGCTTCAGTGACGAGCTGAGCTTTCAGCGGGCCAATCTTGCCCAACAAAAGCTGAATGACGGCTATCCTTTCAGCATGACGCAACTGGCTTGCGAGTGCGGATTCAGAAGCAGCAGTCAGTTTTCCCGCAGCTTTAAGCACAGAGTCGGCTGCACACCCTCAGAGTATGCAGCCGGCTTCAGAACAGCTGACAGATAATACCCGGCTAATTACCGGAATTCGGTGGTGAACAATATTTAATCGTTGCACCATCTTCGACGATCGCTCCGTCGTTGTTACTGCCTGCGATGTTCATATTGCCACCGAGGTCACCGGAGATCAGCGTACCGCACGTGATGATGGACTCGTTCAGGTTTTTAAAATCAATCGCAGTACGGCTCTCATCCACAACATAGAGAATCAGTGAGGTACCCCGATTACCCGCCTGTCCGCCAATTAAGTGGCCTTGATCAAACGTCATATCACTATTGATATTTAATAAAATTGGGACCGTCAGACCGCCCCGGCCATGACTGGCGTCACCACCCTTACCGCCCTTTCCTCCACGTCCGCCGACGGAGTCACCGTTTATCCACTCACCATTTTTGCCTGAACCACCGACAGAACCTTTACCGCCCGTTCCGCCACTGCCTGCCTGGCCGCTTAAGAAATAAGAACGTTCAAGCTCTATGCGGCGCTTGCCCGGCAGTTCGTAGGGTGCACTCCAAAGGGCAAAACTGCCACCTCCGGCCTGACCTGCCTTACCACCTTTACCAGCACTACCACCATCGCCACCATGCGAGCCATCACTCCAGCAAGCAAATCCACCAGAACCTGGCTGACCATCTTCCCCATCGAAGCCGTGGCCAGCCAAATAGCCAGCATCAGTGAAGGTCGCTGCTGCCGTTGGCGGTGCATCATTACCGTCAACGCCATCGCGGCCATGATCACCATTATCCACAACGGTGTCACGAACATGACGATCACACTGACTGTTTGACCACGGAACCTGATTCCCCTGACCTTTGCGCGTGTCCCAGTCTGAAGAGCTGCGCCCGCCTTTTAACCCACCTCCCGGGGCTTGATAGGCACCAGAAAGCCCCCACATACCATCCGTTGCAGCACCAGCAACAGCCGTGCTTTTGAGCATGAATAAGTTGGCGGCCCCTTCAAGGCTGATCGCATAGTTGCTGATCCCCCTCGGATCCTGACCATCGGCAGTAAACGCATCGGTAGCATAGATAGCGCTATTCACCAGACTCAGTTTACTGCCATCACTCCCGTTGATTTTCATCGCTTTAACATGATCATTATCACTGGCCTGTGAACTTTTTGTTTGCAACAACTTAACACCGTATATTTCACTGGAATGATTGCCCAATGCAACGGACATAGCCGGGGTAAAGTGCGACTTTAATTCCAGCCATTGTCCTTCAGTCATTTTCCAGTTATCGAACCCTGCAAATAAACTATTACTTTCAGCTATTTCGATGGTTTCCTGATAGGTAATGGCAGCCAAGCCATTAACATACATATCCATGCTATTTGGATTTTTAAGTGAGCGAATGGCGTCTTTTGCGTTATTCCACGGATTATTCCAACTTCCGTCACCTGCCTCGTCATTCTGAATGTCAACAAACCTGGCTCGAGCTTTGTTTTTAACCACAAAAAACTGTACATCAAAAATTTCTTGCGCTAATACATCCTGATTGCCATCAACCTGAGTGACCTCAACCTGCCAGTGTTGTAAACCCAATAAATTAGCAGCCGGAATAACAAGGCTTCTGCTATTGGTCAACAAAGGCATGTCTGCTGGCTCTAATGTCGTGTCGGAACCATAAACAAGACTCCAGTGATAGCGCAGATCACTCTCCATCACAGTGCTGCCCGTTGTATCAACTTCCAATAGAACGGTTTCACTCTGATCAGCTAACCCCGGATAATCAGAATCCGGCTTGGGATTCAGGTTACTAGTCACCTTCAATTTTAATATTTTCCCGGGATCCTGGCAGGTTTTTGCCTCATCAAAGTCGTTAACACCATTTTCATTGGTATCAGCAAGCAGCGGATCTGAAGTAATAAGAATTTTACTGCTATCAAGGTTGTCACTGCAGTCCGGACCTGCACCATCACTGAACCATCCCATAACTTCAAGAAAATCCGGCAATCCATCATTATCGGTATCGATCACCTCCGGGTTGGTGCCTAACTCGCGCTCAGTTTCATCGCTTAAACCATCCTTATCCCGGTCGGAAACATAGATGAAAGATATTTTGTCTTCAGAGCTGACACGAATAGTGTTCAGATCAACATCTTCTTTAAAAGGGGAATAAATATCGGTCACCCGACCATTAAATCCACCCGGTGAGTTATGATTATGGGCAATAACCCAGTACTGTCCTGTATTATTATTACTGCGAATACCCGCGATAGAGGTGATATTCGAATAGGTTTCTGAAAATTCTATCGGAGATGGAAGGTCCCAGCTGATTTTTCCGTAATCGTAATCAATACCCAAAATATCATTCAGCACATCCGCCAGGCTGACACTGGATTCGAGACCTGTATTAATTGCAATGCGTTTATTAATACCGGGATTACCAGACTCACCATAGTTGATCTCAACAACTGCTGTTCTATCCAGCAATGTCGCTTTTGGTAACAACGACTGCCCCTGACTGTCGATTAAATCTAAAGCAACCGGCTCAAATGACAGACGTTCAGAATTTTTCAGAATGTGTTGTGCCTGTCCTGCGGTAAGATCCACTGTAAAAATCAAATCACCACTTGTCGTTACCGCCCCGGCCCCCGGGGCTGGAAGATAGATCGGATTAAAGCTTCCATCAGCAAACTGAAGTGTATCAATCGGCTCTCGCTGGCCATTAACCGGATCATCGAAAAATGCACTGATACTCAGGTTTCGGACCTGATAGTCTGTGCGGCTGCGATTTTCAAGGCGAACAGCAATAGCAAGCTTACCACCCGTCAGCGTGTTCGTTTCACTGCTAGAGATTGCTTGCCCTTGCTGATACACGGTTTCATTTGCTTGTGATTGACTTTCACTCCACTCAAAACTCACGCCATGGGTTTGGCTGCGTTCCGATTGATATTCATAGCTGGATTCAACGGTGGTCGACACCGACGGTGTTAAGCTGATGTCTGCCTCAATCGATAACGATGCGCCAACGGTATGG
Organism: Bacterioplanoides pacificum; assembly: GCF_042648445.1. Lineage (NCBI taxonomy): Bacteria > Pseudomonadati > Pseudomonadota > Gammaproteobacteria > Oceanospirillales > Oceanospirillaceae > Bacterioplanoides > Bacterioplanoides pacificum. The sequence goes on along the minus strand of NZ_JBHRYB010000008.1, from coordinate 10,234 downwards.
GTATCGCTACGACTCACTTCTTTACTTAAATTAGTGGCATAGTCGCGACTGGTATTCACACTCTGGCTATCGCTGTACTGAACCGACAACTCGTTGCTATTGTTAATAGCCTGTTCTGTATACAGAGTGATCGCCGGAACCGACGCCAGCGAAAACTCAAACTGATACATATCGGCAATACGTGGATTATTGCGATCATAGGCATTGCCTGGGTCAAAGTCCTGAACTTCGTCACCATCGATTTTTCCATCGCCATCGGTGTCTGCCTGCCAGGGATTTGTGCCGTAATTGAGCGTCTCAATGCAATCGTTAAGACCATCTTCATCACTATCAGCCGTCGCTTCACAGAACTGGGCCGCATCTTTGCCGGTATAACACTGAACACGATATTGCTCACGCTCTGACGCGACTGAGCAGAAGTGACCATGCGGTACCTGGCTAAGCACAGCCTGGTCTAAATCGAAGGAGATGTCCGCCAACAGAACCTTCTGCCCGTCAACCAGCGGGATTTCATCCGCCATACGATTAACTAACTTCAGCTGATTTTCACCCGCATCCCATGAAAGCGTTAAAAAATCACTACCGTCCTCATTTTCAAGACGTAGAGCACCAGAAAAGGCTTCAAGGTCGAACAACAGCCAACTTTTAACTTCAGAGCTGGGTGGCGAATCCGAGCCAGAATCAGAGTCGGAAGAGTCTCCTGATCCACATCCAGCCAGATTCACAGCAGTAAGCCAGATCAGGATAAATAAGCGATAGAATTTAAATATTTGATAGTCCATTTTTATCTCCACACAGAGTATTTTCACGTGAAGAGTAACGATGTAACCGTTTGTATTTTGCGCCTTGGGGTCAGGCTATACACAGAGGTTCAAAACAGTTGATAACATTGGACCGAAACGGCCTGGGACATTTATCAGGGCGAACCGGAAGTCGGCGAGTGGCGTTATTCACTCAGTAAACTGGAACAGCAGCAGGGTTACCGCATAGAAATGACCATGCATTTCTGAACATTGCCGCTACTAAAACAAGCAGATTCCGGCCAGAATCCTGCCTGATACTCTCACATGCACTGCATTTGGCAGAAAACACCCGGGTCATTCAGTTACACTGAGAGAATCAACAACGGCCGGACAGCACCAATGACATCCCTGACCGATAATCTCGCCGCTCTGGCACAGCACGAAGGTTATAACCGTACCGCATTACCCGGAGTCGGGGTGTTTAAAGCCAGCCAATCATCTCCACGGGTTCCCCTGTGTTACAACCAGGGCATTGTCATGATTGCTCAGGGTAACAAACGGGTTTTCCTCGACCAGCAGACCTACGATTACAACCCGGATAACTATCTGGTCCTGACATTACCACTGCCCGCCGAGTGCGAAACCCACGTAGAACCAGGCAAACCGCTGTTATCGCTGATTATCGATATCGACCTGAGATTATTACACCAGCTGGTGCGCCTGTTTGATGAGCACAATCAACCCCTGCCACGCCACACCCTGAGTGAAGACAAAGGCCTGTATGTCAGCCGCAGCAGTGACGAACTGAAATGTGTGGTGGAGCGTCTGAGCCAGTGTCTGTTGTCGCCGCTGGAAAGCGATATTCTCGGGCCGGGGCTGCTGCGGGAGATTCTGTTTCACCTGCTGCAGGGGCCACAGGCAGCACCGCTGTTTTCCCTGGCATCCCACAATACTCACCTGGCCAGAATCGAACGCTCGCTGAAATACCTGCACGACCATTTTTGTGAGCAGCTGGATGTCGAACAGCTGGCGACAATGGCCAACATGAGTCCGTCGACGTTTCACCGTAACTTTCGTCAGGTCACGGCCTCATCACCGATTCAGTATGTGAAAAAAATACGTCTGACCCGGGCGCGGGAATTACTGATGGATCAGGGAGTCCGGGTGAAGCAGGCCGCCGCTCAGGTCGGCTACGATAGTCCGACCCAGTTCAGCCGCGAATTTAAACGCTATTTCGGCCATAGCCCGCAGCACGTATTACGCAGCTGAGTACAATCCGGAACGAAAAAAAAGCCTTCAGATTGCTCTGAAGGCTTTTTAATATGGTGCCGCCACCAAGAGTCGAACTCGGGACCTACTGATTACAAGTCAGTTGCTCTACCAACTGAGCTATAGCGGCTAAGTGGCTGCGAATACTAATGACCAAACGGCCCGCCGTCAACCACTTTTTTTGCTAACCTTCTGAAAAACTTCACTTTATCCAATCCGGATCAAACTCCAGATTGACGCTGCATCGGCTTAATAAAAATGTCACAATCGCTTTCCGAGTTTTAACGTAAAATCAGGACCCCCGAATGAGTGGTTATATTCTGGTAGTGGATGACGAACCAGCGATCGCTGAAATGATCAGCACCAGCCTGGAACTGGCCGGTTTTAAGGTGAAATTATCAGCCAACGGCGCTCTGGCTCATCAGGTGATCGTTAACGATCGTCCGGATCTGGTATTACTCGACTGGATGATGCCGATGATGTCGGGTGTGGAACTGACCAAAAAGCTGAAGCGCGATGATCGTACCGCCGATATCCCGGTGATTTTACTGACCGCCCGCAGCGATGAAGATGACCGCATATCCGGGCTGGACGCCGGTGCCGATGACTATGTCGTGAAGCCGTTTTCGCCACGCGAACTGGTGGCCCGTATCCGCGCCGTCTTACGCCGTACCAGCAGCAGCGGCGATGGCCAACTGAAGGCCGGCAAATTACAACTGGAGCGCAGCAGCCAGCAGTGCACCATCGGTGAAACTCAGGTTTCTCTGGGGCCGCTGGAATTTCGTCTGCTGGAATTTTTCATGCTGCATCCGAATCGCGTATACTCGCGCGCCCAGCTACTGGACCGGGTTTGGGGTGGCAACGTATACGTTGAAGATCGTACAGTGGATGTGCATATCCGGCGCCTACGGAAGGCAATTTCAATCGACGACCAGGACAAGCTGATTCAGACCGTACGTGGTGCGGGTTATCGCTTCAGTCCGGACGATTAAATGGTGGTTATAACCACCCTAAACGAGGTTTGAACATTGCACCAATCCGCATGGCAGGGTGAGCTGACCAAAGTTGGCGTGGTAACAACCCTGGGACTGGCCGCTGGCTGGACAGTAGAACAACCCCTGTATGGTTTACTGGCCGGCCTGATTGTGGCCCAGGTGATGTCAATCCGTACCATGGGTGACCTGTTCCGCTGGAGTTACCGTCAGGGGCCGGCACCACAAGACAGCGGCCTGATTGGCTACAGCGTGGACAAACTCATCCGCCGGGAAAAAAACCTCAAAGCCAAACTGGCGCAGCAAAACAAACAATTAAAACGCTATAACCAGGGTATCGAGTCGTTGCACGACGGTGTCGTGATCATCGATCAGGAAGGTTATATCAGCAACTTTAACGGTGCCGCAGCACGGTTATTATCCCTGCGTCAGGAAGACATGGGTCAGCACATCAAAAACCTGATCCGTACACCACGTTTTATTAAATATTTCGATCAGGGCAGCTACGACGATTCACTGCAGTTTGATACCAACCTGGTTCGCCAGCAGTCATTACAGGTACAGATTACTCAGTTTGGCCTCGATCAGAAGGTGATGCTGGTGCGCGACATTACCGAACGTAAACGCGTCGAAACCATGCGCCAGAATTTTATTGCCGACGTTTCCCACGAGTTGCGCACACCGTTAACTGTGATTAACGGTTATCTGGAAATGTTATCCGATATGGAGCTGCCCGCCAGTCTGAGTAAAGCCGTCGGCCAGATGAATAGTCAGGGCCAGCGTATGAAAAGCCTGGTGAACGACCTGATTCAGCTGTCTAAGCTGGAGAGTGCCCACAGCGAACGCGACGGTGAACCGGTCAACCTGAAAAACCTGGGACATTCGGTGGTGGATCAGCTGCAGGAATACGGTGACGCCAACATTCATTTCCACTGTAACGACGAATTACAGATCAACGGTTTCAGTGATGAGATGAGCTCGGTACTCAGCAATCTGATCACCAATGCCGTGAAATACGGCAACGGCAGTGATGTGGATTTCCGGATTGAGCGGCAAAGCAGCGGTGTGCGGGTCAGTGTCACCGATCAGGGGATGGGCATTCCGGCGGAACACCTGGCACGTTTAACCGAACGCTTTTACCGGGTCGACGATTCACGTGAATCCACCATGGGTGGTTCCGGCCTCGGACTGGCCATTGTGAAACACGCCCTGGAACATCACGACAGCGTGCTGGAGATTGAATCTCAGCCAGGCCAGGGCAGTACCTTCAGTTTTGTTATTCCCAACGAACGTATCCGCTGACCGACACACCCGGCCGTTGCTGGTAAACGACCGGGCTGTGAATCAATACCCGTCAGGAAATCTGTAGCTGCGCCACATCCGGGAAACGTTCCTGCCAGCCTTCGATCAATTCCGTCTGGTCGATATCCCAGGGGTGAAAACCGGTTTTAAAGAAGGGAATCAGCGCCTTACAGGTATGGCGCAACATGCCGCTGTCTTTATTCCAGAAAAAATGAAACGCCTCCTTCCATTCTTTCCAGCTCGGTAACTTACGTTTGGCCCACAGCAACGAACACTGATACATCGACAAACGTGCAAACAAGCCAATGATCGCCACCACCATCACCCGCTTGCGCATAAATTCGTTATCAACGAACTGCCGATAGACATCAAACGCCACCGCTTTATGCTCAATTTCTTCCACCGCATGCCAGATCAGCATCTTACGCATGGTCGGGTCGATATCACTGTAATAGTCGGGGTTTTCCAGCACCTGCTCGGCCAGGGTTGCGGTAAAATGCTCCATCGCCACGGTGAGTGCCAGCTGCCGTTGCGGCGATAGCGTCTTAAGGAACTTTACCCGCTTCTCCAGTCGTTTAACGATCCGGCTGATCGGAAAACCCATGCCCTCCAGCTTATCGTTCATGCCTTCATGAGAGTGACCATGATGCGCTTCCTGACCAATAAAGCCGCGGATCTGCTCCTTCAGCAGGGGATCGGTTACCTGGTCACGATAGTGACGCACGGAATGAATAAAAAAACGCTCGCCTTCCGGGAACAGGCAGGACAAGGCATAAAAAAACGTACTGATCAGTGAATTATCCTGAAAACAATACGTGCGCATCGGTTCATCCATATCAAACGCCATGCGTCGCGCCCGGATCTCCGGCTGTTGGGATTTATTGTCTGTCATGCCGCTTCCTCAACCACATTGTTGTTTTTATAGGCTTCATACTGGCATACCCCTCGGGCCCTGGCTCGGTGCTATTCCGACATCCTCCGGTGAAAAGCATGCAGCCTGAGCAAGCCGCAGCCCACGAATATTGTCAAAAAGCACAGTTTCTGCCGGCCTTGGCTATTCCTACCCTTGCGCAAAATGCCGTTCGGCAGTAGCGTGCCGCTATGACAATAAAAACCCTGGGTCATGGTGACCACTATATCTCTTCAGATTACCTGATTCTGCTGGCCGAACTCGCATTTGAACACGGCCTGGCGTTATCACAGCTGCTGCAGCACACCGGCCTGGATGAAAGCCTGCTATTGTCACCCGATACTCGGGTCGGCAACCTGTCGGCCATCCGTTTTGTCGAACGCTTTTGTGAACTTACCAACGACCTGCAGATCGCCGTCGACTTTGGTAAACGCATGACGCTGTCGAAACACGGCGCTTTGGGCTACGCCGCGCAATACAGCGAAACGATGTCGGATGCCGGTGAAAAGGTGACCCGTTTTCTCGAAACCCGGGCGCAGATATTCCGTATGGAGCGCCAGGCCGATGAACAAACACGCAGCCTGCTGGTATCACCACGCTTCCACAGCGAACGCGCCGCACCGTTTCTTATTCTGGCCTTCCTGACCAGCATAGAAACCATCTGCCGTACCCTGGTCAGCGAAAACGGTAAACAGGCGCGCAGTGATATTTATATCCAGTTGTCAGACCACTGGCAGTCCGCCGCGAGCGCACTGCAAACAGCCTTACCGCACTGTACCATTCACGTCAGTGATCATAATCAGCTGGTCTGGCCGGCGTCGGCGTTTACTCAACCACTGCCGTTTTTTAACCGCCAGATGGAAACCGTCACCGAACAACGATTACAGAAAATTTTAACGCTGGTTAAAGAGCCGGCCACGCTAAAAGAAAAAATCAGCCGTCAGCTAACAGAAAATCCCGCCCGTATGCCAACCGTCGAGGGGATGGCGAGCCAGCTGCATATGTCCGCTGCAACCCTGACCCGGCGTTTAAAAGCCGAAGGCGTCAGCTTCCAGCAACTGAAAGACGAAGTCCGCTTTAACTGCGCACAGGAATTGTTACAGGAAGATTTGTCACTGGATGCCATCGCCGCTGAGCTGGGCTACAGCGATGCCAGTAACTTTACCAAAGCGTTTAAGAACTGGGCTGGAGAGTCGCCCACTCAGTTCCGGGGAAAAAGTCACACCAGGTAACAAATACAAACATCACAAGGAAGAAACAATGAAAATATTATTAATCCTGATGATCTTCATAGGTCTTTATCTATATCTGCAGCCAGGAAGCTTACAGCCTCCTTCATCAGCCTCTGCAGAGCCACTTAAATATTCAAACCAACAAGATAAGTGGAAAGCCGATACAGCTCTTTATCTATATAAAACTCTCGAAAACTATAATTTTGATCATGCGGCTAAAAGCTATGTCACCGACCCCGATGCTGTACTTGCACTAAAAGATGGATGGCGCTTAGTAGCGGACAGTTATCGAGTTAAAGCCATTAATGATCTAGGAGTAGTGATGGGTTTTACACGCTTTTGTTATCCAGAAATTGATGTGCAAATTTATATGCAACAACGAGGGCAACGGTATTATGTAGAATTTGAGCGCACACTCAGGGAGCAGGCTCGCCAACACAGCAATACAAAACCGCTACACCAATATTGCTATGAATTTAAAGAGCAGCCATTACAGGGGGTTATTATGAGCAGCCCATGGTTGGCTGATCGGGTTGAAACCCGCATTATCGATTTTGGTAGTCGCAAAGAACTTGGTGTGGATATCGTCAGTGCCCGCTGTGATGATTACCCGTTTTGCATCACCCACCACGATCAAGGCGGTTCCGGCATGACTATTGGTATTTCATCGCTGGATTTTTCAGGCTCTGGCGGTAATTTAGGGGGACGGCAATACATCTCCATTAGCAGCCCAGACCACACGACAGTGAATCGTCATGAAGGTAGCTATAAAATCACTCAGCTGAAAAATGGAATGGTGAGATTACATCTGGCAATCCCGGAATTTGAATCTACCGAACTGAATGGTTATATCGATTTTATCCTACCAGCGGTCCATTAACTTTGATCACGACCACAAAAGCCTAAATTGCTTTCTGACACACTGAAGCACCGCCTTTAGTGAATATTGCACAATGAATTTTGCTACGCACATAAAAAAACCCCGCTAATTTTCATTAACGGGGTTTTTCTGAAGTTCAGTAATTAATTAAAAATTACTTAGCTTCTTTACGTGCTTTTGCTTCAGCCATTACTGTTTCAGCAATGTTTGATGGGCAAGGCATGTAGTGGCTGAACTCCATAGAGAACTGACCACGACCGGAGGTAATGGTACGCAGGTGACCAATGTAACCGAACATTTCGGACAGAGGTACGTCTGCTTTAATACGAACGCCGGTTACGCCCGCTTCCTGGTCTTTGATCATGCCGCGACGACGGTTCAGGTCACCGATCACATCACCCACGTTGTCTTCCGGAGTGAATACGTCAACCTTCATGATTGGTTCCAGCAGCTGTGCGCCTGCTTTAGGCATAGACTGACGGAATGCACCTTTTGCAGCGATTTCGAAGGCAACTGCAGAGGAGTCAACCGCGTGGTAACCACCGTCGTGTACGTCAATTTCAACGTCCAGTACCGGGAAGCCAGCCAGCGGCCCTTCAGCCATCATGGATTCAAAACCTTTCTGAATCGCAGGGAAGAATTCCTTAGGAACGTTACCACCAACAACCGACGTGGTGAACACGAAACCAGAACCTGGTTCACCTGGCTTCATGGTGTAGTCGATCTTACCGTACTGACCAGAACCACCAGACTGCTTCTTGTGAGTGTAAGTGTCTTCGATCGGCTGAGTGATGGTCTCACGGTAAGATACCTGAGGCTCACCCACTTCCAGCTCAACGCCGTAAGTACGCTTCAGAATGTCGACTTTAATGTCCAGGTGCAGCTCACCCATACCTTTCAGGATGGTTTCACCGGAATCTTCGTCAGTTTCAACACGGAAAGACGGATCTTCTGCAACCAGTTTACCGATCGCAACACCCATCTTATCAACCGCGCCCTTGTCTTTCGGCTTAACCGCGATAGAGATTACCGGCTCTGGGAATACCATGGCTTCCAGAGTACATTCGTGCTTAGGATCACACAGAGTGTGGCCGGTCTGAACGTTCTTCATACCCACAACCGCGATGATGTCACCGGCTTGTGCGTGCGTCAGTTCAGTACGGTCGTCGGCCTGCATTTCCACCATACGGCCGATACGTTCGGTTTTACCGGTGGCTGAGTTCAGCACGGTATCACCCTTGTTCATCACACCGGAGTAGATACGGATAAAGGTCAGGGCGCCAAAACGGTCATCCATGATCTTAAACGCCAGAGCACGCAGTGGCTCTTCCGCAGAAACGATAGCGTGTTCGCCTGTCTCGTTACCTTCTTCGTCAGTCAGAGGCTGAGGATCAACTTCGGTTGGTGCAGGCAGGTAGTCAACAACCGCGTCCAGAACCAGCTGCATACCTTTGTTCTTGAAAGCAGAACCACAGTAAGTCGGGAAGAACTGCAGGGTACGGGTACCTTCACGGATACAACGTTTGATGTCTTCCATAGAAGGCTCGGTGCCTTCTTCCAGGTATTCCATCAGCAGGTCTTCGTCCGCTTCCAGAGCGGTTTCGATCAGCTCTTCACGGTACGCTTCAACGTCATCCACCATATCCGCCGGGATATCAGTGATTTCGTAGTTTTCTGGCAGACCGGTTTCGTCCCAGATGTAAGCTTTCTGGCTCAGCAGATCAACCACACCAACGAATTCGTCTTCAGTACCGATTGGCAGAACCATAACCAGTGGCTTGGCACCCAGCACTTTCTTCACCTGCTCAACCACGCGGTAGAAGTCAGCACCCAGACGGTCCAGCTTGTTAACGAAGATGATACGGGCTACTTCAGATTCGTTCGCATAACGCCAGTTGGTTTCGGATTGTGGCTCAACACCACCGGAACCACAGAATACGCCGATACCGCCGTCCAGTACTTTCAGGGAACGATATACTTCAACGGTGAAGTCAACGTGTCCAGGAGTGTCAATAACGTTCAGACGGTGTTCTTTCCACTCACAGGTAACAGCCGCTGACTGAATGGTAATACCACGCTCAGCTTCCTGATCCATAAAGTCAGTCGTAGACTCACCTTCGTGGGTTTCACCCAGCTTATGGATTTTACCAGTGAGCTTCAGAATACGCTCAGTTGTGGTGGTTTTACCGGCATCAACGTGAGCGAAGATACCGATATTTCTGTATTTGCTTAAGTCAGTCATATCGTTACTCAAAAAGCGGGGTTCAAAATCGCGCGCCATTCTACAAGGTTTAGGCCACGAAAGGTACTGTCTTTCACGGGCAATTTCATACAGCCGCGACAAACAGCAAAATGCCGCCAGAACCGGCCCGGAATGACACAATATACAGCCATTCGCATGTGACACATATATGAAGTCAGCATGAACAACGACGCGTGGATATTGACTACCGTGTTCAGAGCATTAATATGGCCGACTTATTTCGCCCTGAAACAAGCGCTGACGCCAGCTGGCAGCAGCCTTGCCAAGGGGTTTTGTTAACAACATTTTCCTGTTTTTGAGGGCTGTAACATGGCTAAGGAAACGTTTGAGCGTTCCAAACCGCACGTAAACGTAGGCACCATCGGTCACGTTGACCATGGTAAAACCACTCTGACTGCAGCGCTGACCCGCGTATGTGCAGAAGTATGGGGCGGCGAACTGGTTGCCTTTGAAGGTATCGATAACGCACCGGAAGAGCGTGAGCGTGGTATCACCATCTCAACTTCCCACGTTGAATACGAATCCCCAAGCCGTCACTACGCACACGTAGACTGCCCTGGACACGCCGACTATGTGAAAAACATGATCACCGGTGCGGCTCAGATGGACGGCGCTATCCTGGTATGTGGTTCTACTGACGGCC
>NZ_JBHRYB010000007.1:0-75646 GCF_042648445.1 Bacterioplanoides pacificum | reverse complement strand
AGGGGACCCCGCCCCCGAACAAACGATTTTTCAATTATCGCGGACGAGGTCCGCTCCCACCGTTTAGCTCATACACCGCCAAACGCAGCGGTAGGAGAGGCCCCGCCCCCGAACAAACGATTTTTCAATTATCGCGGACGAGGTCCGCTCCAACACAGACTGAGCTTGCCGACGTTTCAAACAGGCATAAAAAAACCCGCAACTGCGGGTTTTTTTGTCGAACTGAGCAGCGCTTAGCCTTTCAGTGCGAATACCTTAGCGTTCAGACGGCTCTTGGTACGTGCAGCAGTATTTTTGTGCATGATACCTTTGTTAACCATCTTGTCGATGTAAGGCTGAGATTTAGTGAAAGCAGCTTGTGCTTGCTCGTAGTCACCAGCGGCTACAGCAGCTTGTACTTTCTTGATGTAAGTGCGAACCATAGAACGCAGTGCAACGGTACGCGCGCGGCGTTTGATAGCCTGACGGGCGCGTTTACGAGAACCAGCGGAATTTGCCACAGTCGGCTCCTCAAATTTGGTTATTCATGTCAAAGGGCTATCAATGCGCCCCATATAAGAGGGCCGGAATTATCCAGATATCACAGAGAACTGTCAACTGTTTAGCCGGCCCAAACTGAGTAAATTAATCGATGATGACCGGCTCGAACGACTTAATCAGCTCATCGACGGCTTTCATCTGTGCCAGATACGGTTCCAGCTTATCCAGCGGCAACGCACACGGGCCGTCACACTTGGCTTCTGCCGGGTTCGGATGAGCCTCCAGGAACAGACCTGCCAGACCCAGCGCCATGCCAGAACGCGCCAACTCAAACGCCTGAGCACGACGACCATCAGCCGAATCAGCACGGCCACCCGGACGCTGCAACGCGTGTGTCGCATCAAAAATCACCGGCGCCTGCTTCTTCATATCATCCATACCCAGCATATCCACCACCAGGTTGTTGTAACCAAAGCTGGAACCCCGCTCACACAGCATCACATGTTCGTTACCGGCTTCGGCAAACTTCTTGATGATATGACGCATCTCGTGTGGCGCCAGGAACTGAGGCTTCTTAACGTTAATCGCAGCACCGGTTTCCGCCATCGCCACCACCAGATCAGTCTGACGCGCCAGGAAAGCCGGCAGCTGAATCACATCAACCACTTCGGCAACCGGAGCCGCCTGAAATGGCTCGTGAACATCAGTAATGATTGGCACGTTAAAGGTCGATTTGATCTCCTCAAAGATCTTCAACCCTTCTTCCATACCCGGGCCACGATAGGAGTTGATTGAAGAGCGATTCGCTTTGTCAAAAGATGCCTTAAATACATAAGGAATACCCAGCTTTTCGGTGACCTGAACATAATGCTCACAGATCGCCATCGCCAGATCGCGGCTTTCCAGTACATTCATACCACCAAACAGTACGAATGGTTTGTCGTTGTTTACTTCAATACCAGCAACGTTTACTTGCTCGATCATTATCGCTTCTCCATTCCTTAAATCGGTATTCAGGCTGATATCGCCAGAGATTTTTTTACGCAGCTTAAATAACCACCAGGTTATCGCGATGAATCATTTCCGGCTCACTGACGACACCCAGCACACTCTCAAGCTGACTGCTCGGTGTTTTTAAAATTTTCAGCGCTTCGCTGCTGCTGTAATTCACCAGCCCCTTGGCAATCAGCCGGCCCTGCTCATCACGGCAAGCGACCACCTGACCACGCTCAAAACGACCATGTGCAGCAACCACCCCAATCGGCAATAAGCTGCGACCACCGTCGCGCAACGCGTTAACGGCTCCGGCATCCAGCACCAGGTCTCCATGGGTCTGTAAGTGACCTGCAATCCACTGCTTGCGTGCCACCAATGGTTCCTTATCAGGCAATAACAGAGTACCCAGCAGCTCGCCATCGTATAATCGCGAAATCACATTGTCGATGCGGCCGCCCACAATCACCGTCGCGGCACCGGAACGGGCAGCCAATGACGCAGCCCGGATCTTAGTGACCATACCACCACGACCCAGGACACCGCCGCCGCCCGCCATCGCGGTAAACCGCTCATCGGAGGCCAGCCCCTGATGAATAATTTCCGCATCCGGATTAGTACGTGGATCGGCGGTAAACAAACCATCCTGATCGGTCAGAATCACCAGCACATCGGCTTCAACCACATTAGCAACCAGCGCCCCCAGGGTATCGTTATCGCCAAAGCAGATTTCATCGGTTACCACAGTGTCGTTTTCATTAACGATCGGCACCACACCCAGCTGCAACAGGGTTTTCAGCGTGCTGCGACCGTTCAGATAGCGGGTACGATCACTGAGGTCATCATGGGTCAGCAGTACCTGAGCGGTGGATCGCTGATACCGGGCAAACGAGGTTTCATAGGCCTGAATCAGCCCCATCTGACCCACCGCCGCCGCTGCCTGCAACTGATGCAGCTGATCCGGGCGTTGTTTCCAGCCCAGCCGGGTCATGCCTTCGGCGACAGAACCCGAGGAAACCAGCACCACCTCATGACCTAATTCCAGCAGCCGGGCGATCTGATCCACCCAGGCAGCCATGCCATCACGATTCAGGCCCTGACCGTCATTGGTCAGCAGGGCACTGCCGATTTTAATTACCCAGCGCTTTTGTTGCGCCAGCTTTTTACGCTGCTCCAGATAGCCGGAATCAGGGCTTTGGGCCTGTTCGTTGCTCATTGGCTTGTTCGTCGCCTGTAGACTTATTCGTGGGTATAAACCACTTCAACGTCGTAATCGTCATCATCGTCGTCGTTATCTTTTGCCGCTTTACGTGCAAGACGTTCCAGCCGACGACGCTCCTCCAGCATTTCAACATGCTCACGAGCTTCCTGCTCCACTGTTTCGCGCTCCAGCAACAGCTGCTCGGCGAACTCTTCATCATCCAGCGCGCGCTGACGACGTTCTTCCATGTAATCCATAATGGCGCAGCTGAGCTCAAAGGTGCCTTCACGCCGCAGCGCCGAAATCTCGAATACCGGCCCATGCCAGTTAAGCTTATCCAGCACGTCCTGAACCCGCTGCTGGCGCTCATCGGCATCCACCATGTCCAGTTTATTCAGTACCAGCCAGCGATCTCGCTGGGCCAGACCCGGTGAAAAACGCTCCAGTTCTTCACTGATAGCCTTCACCCGCTCGGCCGGATCCGACTCATCAAACGGCGCCATATCAACAATGTGCAACAACAGCTGAGTCCGCACCAGGTGCTTCAGGAAGCGCGTGCCCAGACCCGCACCTTCAGAAGCGCCCTCAATCAACCCCGGAATATCGGCCACCACAAAGGAACGGTGATCTTCAATTTTCACCACCCCCAGATTCGGTACCAGCGTAGTGAACGGATAATCAGCCACTTTCGGCTTAGCCGCCGATACGGCACGGATAAAGGTCGACTTACCGGCATTCGGCAACCCCAGCAGACCCACATCAGCCAATACCTTCAGCTCCAGCTTCAGGTTACGGGATTCCCCCGGCTGACCAGGCTTAGTCTGACGCGGCGCCTGATTGGTACTGGACTTATAACGGGTATTACCCAGTCCATGATAACCACCACGGGCCACCATCAGGCGCTCACCGTTTTCGGTTAAATCACCCAGCGCCTCGCCGGTATCAATATCAATAGCTGTAGTGCCGACGGGCACTTTCAGTATCAGGTCTTCACCTTTGGCACCGGTACAGTTACGGCTGGTGCCGTTACCACCATTCGGCGCGCGGTAACGTCGGGTATAGCGGTAATCAATCAGGGTATTTACCGCATCATCAGCTTCAAGAAAAATTGAGCCGCCGTCGCCGCCATCACCTCCGTCAGGGCCACCTTTCGGAATGTATTTTTCGCGACGAAAGCTCATGCAACCGTTACCGCCTTTGCCTGCCTCGACGACAATCGGAGCTTCATCTACAAATTTCATCATTCACCTCGGACGAAGATGGTTATAGCAAGATAGGGTCAGATACAAAAATGCCCCGGCAACGGATGCAGCCAGGGCAATTTGATCTGTTTTACAACAGACGAGTATTCACCAGCTGCTAATTAAGCAGCTGGAACAATACTTACAGTCTTACGGTTCTTAGGACCTTTCACTTCGAACTTAACTGCACCATCAGCAGTTGCGAACAGAGTGTGGTCACGACCGATACGAACGTTGGTGCCTGCGTGGAATTTAGTACCGCGCTGACGAACCAGGATGTTACCAGCTTTAGCAGCCTGACCACCGAACAGCTTGACGCCTAAGCGTTTACTTTCGGAATCGCGACCGTTACGGGTACTACCACCAGCCTTTTTGTGAGCCATAATCTTTCTCCTTCAATGAAGCCGCTACAACACTGCGGATGTGGTCAATGTGGCGTATCGACACCGGGCTTCGGAAACAAATTTAAAAAATATTAGCCAGCAATGCTGGTGATTTTCAGTTCAGTAAACCACTGACGGTGACCCATCTGTTTCATGTGGTGCTTACGACGCTTGAACTTCAGGATCTTAACTTTCTTGTGGCGACCATGAGCAACTACTTCAGCAGTTACTTTAGCGCCTTCTACAACCGGTGCGCCGATCTTAACATCGTCGCCGTTACCGATCAGTAAAACTTTTTCCAGCTCAACAGAAGAACCGGTTTCAACTTCCAGTTTTTCAACTTTCAGAGTCTGGCCTTCTTCTACACGGTATTGCTTACCGCCAGTTACCACTACAGCGTACATAGTACGTATCTCCGCTTATCGCTTAAGTTAGCCTGTTTAACAGGCCTCAATAACCCGGCATTATCACCGCTGCTTACCCGGACCGTCCGCCGGTCGCGTCCTGCTTCTAATGGCAACACTCTGGTTTCCATATGGCAGGGAGCAGAAATTCGGGGCGCGAGACTATACCGCAGCCAGCAACACAACGCAAGTCGGCAACCAATGTCCGTCCTTGACAGTATCGCCCTGGCTGCCTAGCATTTGCGCCACTTTAATTTATCCATCATCTATTTGGGCACCCGCCAACCTTTATCATGCAAATTCAAGATATCCTCGCTGTTATCAAAAACGAGTTTCAGGCCGTCGATGCACTGATTCACGAGCAACTGGCTTCCCGGGTGCCACTGGTTGAGAAAATTGCCGATTATATTGTTTCCAGCGGCGGCAAGCGCATCCGCCCGCTACTGGTACTGATGACCGCCAAAGCCTTTGACCGCTGTGATGCCGACGCCGTTAAACTGGCGACTGTGATCGAGTTCCTTCACACCGCCACTCTGCTGCACGATGATGTGGTCGATACCTCCGATATGCGCCGCGGCAATCCAACCGCCAATGCCAAATGGGGCAACGCCCCCAGCGTTCTGGTCGGTGATTTTTTATACAGCCGGGCGTTCCAGATGATGGTAGAGCTGGAATCACTGCCGGTGATGAATATTCTCTCCAGCGCCACCAGCGTGATCGCGGAAGGGGAAGTGCTACAGCTGACCAACGTTAAAAATCCCGACGTTGACGAAGCGCGTTATATGGATGTGATTCATGGCAAAACCGCCATGTTATTTGAGGCATCCACCCATGCCGCCGCCCGCCTGTTGCAACTGACGGATGAGCAGGCCAACGCACTGAAAGAATATGGCAAAGAGCTGGGGCTGGCTTTCCAGCTGGTCGATGATGTACTCGACTACGAAGGTGATGCCGAAACACTGGGCAAAAATGTGGGCGACGATCTGGCAGAAGGCAAACCCACCCTGCCACTGATTCATGCCATGGCCCATGCTCCGGAAGCCGATGCCAAACTGATTCGTCAGGCCATCCGTAAAGGTGGGCTGGATGAAATGGACGAAGTATTACGTATCGTGCGCGACAACGGTTCGCTGGCCTATACCCGCCAAAAAGCCGATGAATGTGCTGAAAAAGCACAACAGCATCTGCAACTTTTACCAGAATCGGATGCCAAACAGGCGCTGAAGGCGCTCGCTTTGTTGGCGGTAAAACGCAACACCTGATGAGCCCTGATCGTCACCCGGTTTGACTATGAGGACGCTTGATTTTGACTACCCTGATTCACAGCCGCGCAATTAGCCGCGGCCCGCTGTTGCTGCTGCTATGGCTGACCTTTAACCTGCTGACGGCCCACGCCAGCCTGCTGGATGAACTGGTTGGCAACGATGAACCGCAGTTCCTACCGGTAGAACAGGCCTTCCCACTGACTACCGGGGTAGATAACAACCAGCTGCACGTCAGTTTCGCCAGCGCCGATGGTTATTACCTGTATAAAAGCCGCCTGTACCTGAAACAAAACGGCGAAAAATTTTATCCCCAGTCCTACTCCCAGCCAGGCAAAGAAAAACACGACGAAGCCTTTGGTCTGGTCACCGCGTTTTATCACCAACTGGATGTGGTGTTTGATCTGACGGCATTACAGCCGGGGGAATACACATTGAACCATCAGGGCTGTGCCGATGCCGGTTTATGTTATCCGCCGCAACGGCTGACACTGACTTATCAGCCGTTTGAAGTAACCGCCAGCTTAACCGCCGAGCCTTCTGACACGGCCGCTAACAGCGCTCCCCAACCACAGACCAGGCCAGCAGCGGCAGACGACAACTGGTTCAGCAACCGCTCCTGGGGGGCTGTGATCGGCTTATTCTTCCTGCTCGGCCTGGGCCTGACCTTTACTCCCTGTGTATTACCCATGGTGCCGATTCTGACCTCGGTGGTACTGGGCCAGAAAAACACCTCCGCAGCCAAAGGTTTTGCCTTATCCAGTATTTATGTGCTGGGCATGGCACTGACGTACGCCGCCGCCGGCCTGACCGTTGGCTTATTAGGCGCCGGCGCTAATATTCAGGCCTGGATGCAAACCCCCTGGGTACTGGTGGTATTCGCCGTTTTATTTGTGGCGCTGGCGCTGGCCATGTTTGGCCTGTACGAGCTGCAATTACCATCCGGCTTACGCAACCGGCTGAATAATCTGAACCAGAAGCAACAAGGCGGACAATGGTTCAGCGTCTTTATCATGGGGGTGCTGTCGGCTCTGGTCGTTTCACCCTGCGTCTCAGCGCCATTAGCTGGCGCTCTGGTTTACCTCAGCACCACGGGGGATGCCTGGCTCGGTGGCAGCGCTTTATTAGCACTGGGGCTGGGCATGGGCGCACCTCTGATCGTCTTAGGCACCAGCGGCGCCTCCTTCCTGCCCAAAGCCGGTGGCTGGATGGATCAGGTAAAAGCCTTTTTTGGAGTGTTGTTACTGGGGGTCGCCATCTGGTTATTGTCACGTTTTCTGCCAGGCCAGATCTCGTTGTTATTATGGGCTCTGCTGGCATTAATGTACGGCGTGGTATTAGGCGCCTTCGAAGCCGCTGCCAGCGCCAGACAACGGCTGGTTAAAGGCATCGCCTGGGTCTTTTTCCTGTACGGTGCGATCGCTTTTATTGGCGTACTGCAGGGTCAGAGCAACCCGCTGCAACCGTTAGCAACACAAACGGCGGCAGTGTCATCTGAAAACACCCGCTCCGGCCACGGCAGTGCGTTTCAGAAAACCACCTCAGTGGCGCAATTGCAGCAGATTATTGCCAACAGCCCACGCCCGGTGATGGTCGACTTGTACGCCGACTGGTGCATCAGCTGCAAAGTGATGGACGAAGAGATTTTTTCTCAGGCTGATGTGCAACGTCAGTTCAGCCATATCACCTGGGTGCAGCTGGACGTCACCGACAACAATCAGGAACACGTGCAGTTTATGCAGGACCACGCGGTATTTGGCCCACCATCAGTATTATTTTTCAGCAACGGCAAAGAAGTCGCCGATGCCCGTATTATCGGTGAAATTAAAAAAGCGCCGTTTCAGGAAAAAGTCATACAACACTTTCCCAAACCCTGAATACCAGCCCTGAATCCGCCCCCTGAATAAAACGCTGTTTTTTAGCAAAAGTCTGAAAAAACAGCGTTTTTTTGTGCCTTGCTTTTAATTCCGGCCGGGCTATGATGACCACATCAGTCGGAAATAATATTTTTATGAATAAAGCATTTACCTCCAGAACCGTCACCTTCCATATCTGAGCCGGAGAGTCACATAACTCTCCGGCGGGTATTTAGCTCTGATCTTGTCAGGTTATTTATTAAGGAGAGTTTTCGGTGAATTCCAGAATTCTGAATCTATGGCACACGTTTATTAACGATCTGCCACAACACCTCGTACGTCACGACGGCTTTGCCTATCGGCGGCCACTGTCATTATTTGCGTTATATGAAAAAGCGCACAAGGCACCTCAACAACCTGTTTGTGGCGTCAATTCCCGGGTCACCATATACCTGCCCGACAGCGACGAACACTGTACGCTGACATTGGTCAGCCCATCTCAGGCAGACCCGGACCAGCTGAAGGTGTCACTGCTGTCACCACTGGGACAGGCATTAGTGGGAAAATCTCCGGGAGAAGCCGGCTGTGCAGGCAGCTGTGGCTTAACCGTACCGTTTCGTTTATTGCAGATTCACCGCTGAATCACACCAACCAGTACGGAGGATGTCGGCTTGGAGTCAACCGCTTGCCGCGTGCGTAAAAACAGCACAAACCGGCACACCATTTCGGCCAGCAAGCTGTTTGTTACGGCACAAACAGGCATGCCAGCCCGGATTTGATCAGGATAATAGCAATGGCAAAAGGTAAAGAAAAAAAGCAGCCACAAAAATCGTTGAAAGAAAAACGACGCGACAAACGCGCCAGAAAACAGGCTGAAGCCTGACCTCACAGCCCTGCATCCGCAGGGCTTTTTAGCCGGCCTCAGGAATTTTTGCTCCGCCCCCTTGAACAACCATTACCCCGGAGTTATATAAAGACCATCAACCTGTGGAGACACTATTATGCATTACACCTGCCCGTCGTGTGCCGCGGTCAACCGCATTCCGGCAACACGCCATAATCAACAAGGCCAGTGTGGCCGCTGTAAACACGATTTATTTAACGCCCACCCGGTCGATCTGAACGACGCCGACTTCAGCCGTTTTCTGCAAAAAAACGACCTGCCGGTGGTCGTCGATTTCTGGGCCAGCTGGTGTGGCCCGTGCCAGATGATGGCTCCGCTGTTTAAAGAAGTCTGCGGTGAACTGCAGCACCAGGCCCGGTTTGCCAAGGTCAATACGGAACAGGCGCAACACATCAGCAACCAGTACGGCATCCGCTCAATTCCCACCCTGATCGTCTTCCATCAGGGCAAAGAAATTGACCGCCTGGCAGGCGCACTGCCTGCAGCCCAGCTGAAACAGTGGATCGCTCAGGCACTGTTGAAAATTCAGCAGGCTTGATATGTATCAAGCAAAAAAACAAAGCCGCTGAGACAGCGAATACGACCTGACCTGTATCAATATGACAAACCACTTCCGGCGTAATCTGAAACTGTCATTCACAGGAGGCAAAAACAATGATTGAACACCACGATCTTCACCATGAATTCCCGGAAATGGGTGAGCAAATCCGCGAACTGAAAATGAAAAACCGCCACTTTGCCCGGTTATTCGATGAGTACCATGATGTTGACCGCGAAGTCCGCAAGATTGAAGAACAGGCAGAAGCCGCCTCGGACGAACGCCTGGAAGAATTGAAAATGCGCCGCTTGCATCTCAAAGATGAGTTATACGGCATGCTGAAACAGGCCACTGAAGAAGCCTGAATCCCGCACCAGCGCATACCACAGCACCCCACCCCGGCTTTGCCGGGGTTTTTTATGCCGCCGCCACCGCTGCGTAAAACTACCTGTTTTATAACGGCCAACAACCTCCGCAATAAGTCCTATTGCCGGGCCAGCCAGGCGACGGTTATGGTATAGTTTGCCAGTAAGGCCCACTCTCCGGGCAGCCGTTCAGCCAGAGGAACTTCATGAGTCACGATTCCGCAGCAGGCCACCAGTCTTCTTCATCCCGCCAGGATCACAATCAGGATCAGCAGCCCACCCGCAGCGGTGAAAAGTTTGTCAGTGAACACGGCTTTAACGCCATCAAAGATGGCATCAAGGCCACTTCCGGCCATGCTGAAAACGCTCCGGTCGGCCGCAAGCCAAGCTGGTTGCGTGCCAAGATTCCCGGAGGCCAGCGCTTCGAGGCGGTTAAGAGCAATGTCCGCGCTCATAAGCTGAGTACCGTTTGTGAAGAATCACACTGCCCGAACATGGGAGAATGCTGGGCCAACGGCACGGCCACCATTATGGTGATGGGATCAGTCTGTACCCGCGCCTGCCGTTTCTGCGCAGTGGATACCGGCAATCCAAAAGGCTGGCTGGACCAGGATGAACCGGCCAATACCGCCGAATCGGTAGAGCTGATGGGGCTGCGCTACATCGTATTAACCTCAGTCGACCGCGACGACCTCGACGACGGCGGCGCCGCTCATTACGCCGCCTGCGTCAGCGCCATTAAAACGCGCACCCCGGACGTCAAAGTCGAAGCTTTAACGCCGGATTTCAACGGTGTGGAGCAACACGTCGCTCTGGTAGTGGACTCCGGACTGGACGTGTTTGCCCAGAATGTCGAAACCGTAGAACGGTTAACCCATGTAGTGCGCGATCCACGTGCCGGTTATCAGCAAACCCTGGACGTGCTGGCGTTCGCCAAACGCCACAATCCGGATGTACTGGTCAAAACCAGCCTGATGGTCGGTATCGGTGAAACGGATGACGAAATTTATCAGACCATGGACGATCTGCGCGCCATAGGTGTCGATATCCTAACTCTGGGCCAGTATCTGCGTCCGACCAAAAACCACTTACCGGTAGATCGTTATGTCACACCGGAGCAATTCAACCACTACCGTGATATCGGCCTGGAAAAAGGTTTTATGGAAGTGGCCTCCGGCCCTATGGTGCGCTCCAGTTATCGTGCCGATCAGGTGTTCGAAAAAAATAACCTGGGCATCGAGTTACCTTCCGTACCGGGCGAACCAGAAAACCTGATCCCGTTGAAGTCGGTATAACCCAGCTGGTTTACATGCCATGCCCAACAAAAAAAGCCAGTTCAGTGAACTGGCTTTTTTCAGCTGACATCAGGCGGCCGCTTAACCGCTCTCATCGATCCATTCGCTGCTGTCATACCCCAGCCGGGTTACCAGCTGCTGACGCAACTCCCGGGCGACGTCATCGAAACTAACCGGCATGTCGGTTTCATTCACCACCTGCGTCATTTCCATCCCGGCATAACCACACGGATTAATGCGCAAAAAAGGCTCCAGATCCATATCGATGTTGAGCGCCAGTCCATGGAACGAGCGGCCTTGTTTAATCCGTAACCCCAGCGAGGCAATCTTTTTACCGGCGACATAAACACCCGGGGCATCCGCTCGCGGGGCCGAATCAATCGCAAACGGTTGCAACGCCGCAACAATGGCCTCTTCGATGGCAGACACCAGCTGGCGTGGCCCCATCGCACTGCGCTTGATATCGACCATCAGGTAAACCACCAGCTGACCCGGACCGTGATAAGTCACCTGCCCACCACGGTCGCTCTGTACCACCGGAATATCACCCGGCATCAGAACATGCTCTGCTTTACCAGCCTGACCCTGAGTAAATACTTTGGGATGCTGTAAAAACCATAACTCATCCTGTGTCTGTTCATCGCGGCCAGCAGAAAACGCCGTCATCCGCTGATACACAGTGTCATAATCCTGCAGGCCAAGGTTGCGCAGCGTTACTGACGCCATCAGATCACCATATGTACGTATTCGTGAGCACTGAGGTCGGTGTGAATGTTCTGCAACTGCTGTATACCGGTGGCCGTGATATACAGCGTTATCGCCCGGAAACGGCCATTTTTACTATCACGTACCGAAATACGTTCGAAATCGCATTCCGGCGCATGGACCCGGATAATCTCGAAGATCACCTGATCATAATCTTCAGCACCTTTGCCCACCACCTTGATGGGGTAATTGGCACAGGGAAACTCAATTTTGGGAGCGTCTGGCTGACTCACACTTCGCCTCTCTTGATCTGACATCGGAATTAACAATCAGACCTATATGGTTGTAACTCACCCTGATTTCAAGCGCCATATGACCTTAGCGGCAACTCCCGCCGCTAAGAGTGGCCGATATTATAAAAAGTCAGGATGACATTAGCTTAAACAAAAATGGCTGCCCGTGGCAGCCATGTTATTGCGCGTTACCGTCACCCGGGTCAGGCAAACAGCTTGGCAAAGAACAGTTTGATCTTGCCCATCAGACGACCAAAGAAACCGGCTTCCTCGACGGCATTCTGAGCCACCAGTGCACGCTCAGCCTGAACCTCACCAGCCATGCGTACTACCAGTGTACCAATGGCCTGTCCCTGCTCAATCGGGGCTTCGATAAATTCATTGGAAATCATATCGATCTCCAGTTCGCCTTTGGAGCCACGTGGCAGAGTCAGATACAAATCGCCGGACAGCCCCAGGCTGACCTCTTCCTGCTCGCCGAGCCAGACTTTTTTGGTCTGCAACACTTCATCGGCAGCGTATAACTTATGCGTTTCAAAATAGCGGAAGCCGTAAGCCAGCAGCTTCTGGGTTTCCCGCGCCCGGGCTTCTTCACTGCGGGTGCCCATCACCACCGCAATAAAACGCGTGCCGTCCTTAATCGCGGACGCCGCCAGACAGAACCCGGCTTCATCGGTATGGCCGGTTTTCAGACCATCGACACTCGGATCACGCCACAATAATTTATTGCGGTTTGGCTGGCGGATACCGTTGTATTCATAATATTTTTCGGCATAAATCGGATAATACTTCGGGTGGTCCTTAACGATACGTAACGACAGAGTCGCCATATCACGGGCCGTGGAATAATGGCCATCTGCCGGCCAGCCGGTGGCATTTTTAAACTGGGTATTATTCATGCCAAAACGTTCGGCATACTGGTTCATCCAGTCGACGTAAGCTTCCTCCGAACCGGAAAAATATTCCGCCACTGCCACCGATGCGTCATTACCCGACTGCACAATAATGCCGCGTAATAAATCAATCAGCGGCACCTGAGTACCTTCACGGACAAACATCCGCGAGCCTTTTTTACGCCAGGCTTTGACACTGATCGGCACCGACACATTTTCTTCAACATTGCCCAGCTCCAGCTCATGCGCCGCAATATAGCTGGTCATCATTTTCGTCAGGCTGGCCGGAGGCAAACGCTGGTCGGCATTTTTTTCCACCAGTACCTGGCCGCTGTCGGCATCAATCAGAATATAAGCCGTGGCATCCAGCTGAGGGGCAGAAGGAACAATTACAGAAGCCTGGGCACTGAAGGTCAGCAGTGCGGCGGTAACAATCAGAATCCGGTTTAAAAAAGACATGAAACTCAACAAGCTATACGGGTTTAACAAGGCTGCGCATTGTAACACGCTGAACATTTTTTGCAGTCAGCATGATGGCGGATATAGACTCACGCTCAACCGCGTTTACAGGACTTTGCAAATGACCCCGGCATTCAGAAGGCTGACACTTTTATCGCTGATAATAACGACACATCTTTACGCCGCCCCCGCCACAACCACAGCGCTGGCGGCGCAGCCGGATTACCAGCAGGGCCAGCAATGGCTACAACAACGATTGCAGCAACGTCAGCAACAACGCCAACAACAAAAAGAACACGGTCGGGCGCAGAATGTGATCCTGTTTCTCGGCGACGGCATGAGTATCACCACCTTAACCGCAGCCCGGATTCTGGAGGGGCAAAACCAGGGACTCAGCGGTGAGGAACACCGTCTGTATTTCGAAACGTTTCCTTACTCGGCACTGGTCAAAACCTATAACACCAATCAGCAAACCCCGGATTCAGCCGGCACCATGTCAGCCATCACCACCGGGGTCAAAACCCGTGCCGGAGTCATTGCAATAGGTCCGGAGCAGGATCGTGGCATCTGTCAGGGTGCTGCGGCCTACCACCAGCCGACATTGCTGCAATGGGCACAACAGCAGGGCTATGCCACCGGTATTGTCACCACCGCCCGTATCACCCACGCCACCCCTGCCGCCAGTTATGCCCACTCGCCGGAACGCAACTGGGAGGCCGACAGTGACCTCAGCCGCGAAGCCAGACGTTATGGTTGCCGGGATATCGCCTGGCAACTGATTCATCAGGCCTATCCGGCCGGGCTGGATATCGCACTGGGAGGTGGCAAACGCAATTTCAGCCGCGATGGCGAACGACACAGCGGCAACCTGATTGCCGACTGGCAACAACAGTTCCCGGGCGGACAATATCTGGAAAACCGCCAGCAGCTGATGCAGTTGCGTGCTGACACGCCAGGCCCGGTACTGGGATTATTTGCCGACAGCCATCTGGATTACCATCTCGATCGCAGCGGACAGCAGCCTGATCTGGCCGAGATGACCCGTGCTGCGCTGGCTTTTCTGCAGCAACAAAAACAACACCATCCACAACGCGGTTACCTGCTGATTGTTGAAGGTGCCCGGATCGACCACGGTCACCACGCCGGTAATGCCAAACGCGCCCTTGATGAATCCATCGAACTGGCCCGCGCCGTGCAACTGGCCGATCAGCTCAGTGATAACAACACCCTGCTGCTGGTCACTGCCGATCACAGCCACACCCTGTCGATGGCCGGTTATCCACAGCGGGGAAATGATATTCTCGGCTTTGCTGCCAACCAAGGCCTGTTGCTGGCTAACGATCAGTCGCCTTACACCACGCTGGGTTATGCCAATGGCCCGGGTGGCAGTGCCAATGCCCGGCATTCAGAGCGTCTGCCCGGCCGCATCCTCTGGCATCAACCGGAACACCGCCAGACCGAGCCACACAGTGACAATTTTCAGCAAGCCGCGCTGGCCGATATTTATGCCGAAACTCACGGTGCCGACGACGTCGCATTACACGCCCGCGGCCCCGGCGCCCGGTTGTTCCAGGGCCTGTTAGAGCAACATGAAATTTATCACCGTATTCGCCGCGCGTTGCAGCAGGAGAACTGATATGCCTTACTTTTTACGCCTGCCGTTATTACTCAGCCTGTTTGCGCTATCCGCCTGTGAGCCGACCTTACCGGTTAAAGACAACACCCGCTCGGAGCAATGGTATCAACAAGGTCAGCAACGAGCGGCGCTGGCGGCCGCCCAGACCGACAACACCGGCCCGGCAAAAAACCTGATTCTGGTGGTAGGGGATGGTATGGGAATTACCACCCACACTGCCGCCCGGATTTTTACCGGTCAGCAACAGGGCTTATTAGGCGAGGAATATAATCTCAGTTTTGAAACCCTGCCCCATTCCGCCCTGATTAAAACCTACAACAGCGACCAGCAGACACCGGATTCCGCCGGTACCATGACGGCTCTGATCAGTGGCAGTAAAACCCGTGCCGGAGTGCTGGCCGTATCTGACAAGGTAATACGCTCAGACTGCGCCAGCCAGGCAGGTAACGAACTGCAAACCCTGTTTGACGTAGCCGAACAACAGGGTAAAGCCAGCGGTATCGTCACCACCGCCCGCATAACCCACGCTACCCCTGCCGCCCTGTATGCCCACAGCGCCGAACGAAACTGGGAAAGTGACGATCAGTTAAACGACAGCGCCAGACAGTCGGGCTGCCAGGATATCGCCGCCCAGCTGATCGACTACCAACAGCAGCAACAGCGGCTGGAGGTTATTTTTGGCGGCGGCCGGCGCCACTTTCTGCCCGCAAGCATGAGCGATGGCCAGCGCCGCGATGGCCGTAACCTGATGACGGCCTGGCAACAACAGGCTGATCATCATGTCGCCACCAGTCGGCAACAGTTACTGCAGGCCGACCTCAGTCAGGGCCACTGGCTGGGATTATTTGCCGCCTCTCACTTGCCTTACGTCGCTGAACGCGATGCCAGCACACCAGGCCTGCTGGATATGACCCGGGCGGCACTGCAGCGCTTACAACATAACGATCAGGGCTATGTCCTGATGATCGAAGCGGCACGCATCGACCATGCGCATCATCAGGGACAAGGACAAAAAGCATTACAGGAAACCGCGGAACTGGATCAGACCGTGGCCTGGCTGCTCAAACATACAGATCGAGACAACACATTACTGGTGGTCACCGCCGATCACAGTCATACCCTGACCCTGGCGGGTTACCCGACGCGCGGTAACCCAATTACCGGCGTGGTCATCAGCAATGATGATCAGGGCCGGCCAGAACGTCAGCCTTACCGGCTGGATGACGGCGGCTATTACACCACCATGAGTTACCGCAACGGCCCGGGGGCCGTCGACTGGCAACAACATAACCGCCGCCCTTCGGTTAACCCTGAAGCCACACAGAGCCCCGACTATCGCCAGCAGGCGCTGGTGCCGCTGGACAGTGAAACACACGGTGGTGAAGACGTGGCGTTATACGCCAGTGGCCCCTGGGCTCATTTGTTTGGTGGCACCATGGAACAACACTGGGTTTATCATGTATTGCAACACGCACTGAACCCCAAAGCGCAGCAGGCTGCACCCTGATATCAACAGCTATTCCTGCCACAGATACGCTGCAGTAGGCAAAAAAAACTCCGCCAGCTGGCGGAGTTTTTTGCGTTAAGCGGTTAACGAGTTCTGATTACGGCTCAACTTTGCGCACCAGAGAGACACCACGAGGTGGGTGTAAGGTAACGAACGGTCCTTCATCAGAGACCAGCTGATGGCTGTGACGTAAGCGGAAAGAGGTGTCCAGACGACGCAGACATAAGGTCAGACGTACCGTCAGCCAGCGATAATCCGCTTTATCCGGGGTGTGCACCACAACCGAGGCATCATTATCCAGAATCGCCTGACACACAGGCTCCAGATCATCCGAAATTGAGCGGTCACGATTAGCGATCTGTTCAGCCGAAATCGGGTAACTGGCCAGTGGTGCAGTATCTTCTTTCGCCGAGTGCCACAATTCTGAAGCGGCATTTTTTTCCGCCTTGCTGACCTTTTTAGCCACCTTCACCGGTTTCGGAGCAGCTTTCACCACCGCTTTACCGGCTGCCGCCGCTTTCGCACGTTGGGCTGCGGCTTGTTTTTCAGCTTTTGCCGCCGCCAGGCGGCGCTGACGCTCCTCTTCCTGTTTACGCTTCAGCTCTGCTTCAAGACGTTTTTTCTCAGCCAGCGCCTCTTTTTTCGCCTGCTCCAGTTTACGTTTACGGTCGGCCTCTAACCGCGCTTTTTCTTTGGCCAGCTGCTGCGCTACTTTTTTCTGGCGCGCAATTTCTTCTTTACTTGGCCCTTTAGCAGCCTTGGTTTCAGCCTTAGCCGCTTTACCGCCGGAACCTTTCAGTTCAGCGTCCAGCCGGGCCTGAGCCTGCTCCAGACCCGGGGTCAGAGAAGCCACATACCAGACTTTCTCCAGATAGCTCTGGGCTTTTCCATACTGACCATTGGCCATCGCATTGTTGGCCATCGCGACGTAAGCCTCACCCCATTCGTAGGTCAGAGGCACCACGCGAAAATCAAACGGCGCCTGTTCACGGAAAGCGGTAATACGCTCCAGCGCATTATTGCCCGCCGGACTCGACAATCGCTTGTTCTGAATATCGGCTTTGATGGACTTCAACAGCTGATCCAGGTCCTGTGTGGCAGCCTGGCTTTGGAAGCCCAGCAACAGGGCTGGTACAATCAGCGCAAATTTAATAGCTCGTAACATAATATGGGCGGCTTCGGTTATTATCGTTTTGTAGGCAGATTTCTAACCGGTAAGCTGAAAACATTAGCCCGTATATGTCAAGTTGGATCGTGCTTTTACTGTAAAAATCCGGAGAAAATTTATGTGGCTGCGCTACGGCTCGCTGTTATTTGCCCTGCCCGGGCTGTTATTACTGACCCTGTACGGTCTGGAGATGTCGGCCGTTACCGATTGCAGCCAGAGTGGCGGATTCTACAACTTCAACTCCGGGGACTGCGCCAGCGAGCCACAGCCACAGTCAACCTATTACGCCCGCCACACCCTGTTTGTTAATCTGATGATGCTGCTGTCGGTGGTAGGTGCCCTGGCCATGACCTGGGGTATGCTGCTGAAAGGCATGACACGCGCTCAGGATTCCTGAGTCTCAGCCACAACACTTCTTAAACTTTTTCGTGCTGCCACACACACAGGCATCGTTGCGTCCCGGTTTCAGCGTGGTAAACCGGGCATCCCCGTCCAGGTAATACCAGCGGCCCTGCAGCAGCAGAAACTGCGAATTTTCACTGAGTTGCAACCATTCGTTGCCTTCCCGGAAGGTGGCGATAAAACGGACCTGACCGCGCTCAGCATCCTGACTACTGGACAACACCTGCAGCCGCAACCATTCGGTATCCGCTTCCAGCTGCAGCTGCTGCGGCCGGGTTTGTGGGTGCCAGGTGTGAGCCAGATAATCGGCCAGCTGCAGGGCAAAAGCACTGTAACGGGAGCGCATCAGGGCCTCAGGCCCGGGCGCCTCCTGCCCCTGATGATAAGGCTGGCAACAGTCCTGATAACGCTCAGCAGAGCCGCACGGACACAGCTCGCTGGTCTGGATATCAGTGGCCATTATTACTGAACCACGCTGGCGTTCTGCACCAGGCTCATCAGCTCACCGATAGCAGCGCTGAGTTTGTCACTGCGGTCTTCGCGACGGAACACCTGTAAAATCTGCTCACGCATGCCCGGCAACGTCATCAAATCGGCCACCAGGGCAGTAAAGACATTACTCCCCTGTTCGTTATCTGCCAGCGCCTCAAGATAAGCGAACAATATTTCACCGGTTAAATCCAACCAGCAGCGGCTGCCAATGGCGGCCAGCACTTCCACCGCCCGGCTGTTGGGGTGAGCCAGAATCGCCTGCAACAACAACTTACGCTGCTGCAGGTTTACGCTGTGCGACAACCCGCGGGCAAAGGCCGCCAGGTCTGCCGCTTCAGGGCCAGCAGCCACCACCTGAGATAAACAGTCATTGACCGCAACCGTCAGATCGTGACCTGGCTGAATGTTCTCCAGATACCCCAGCAGCACATTACGTGGCAGTGCCGGCATCTGGCCAATCGCCTGGGCAAGCAGGGCTTCGTTATGGTCCTGACTGCTGCGGGCCACCACTTCGGCCAACCCCTGTAAACCCAGCTGCTGCCAGTTGTCCCAGCCCAGATCACCACTCAGATACGCCCGTGTCGTGGCGTAATACTGAGTCACCGGCTGCCCCAGCGTCATCAGCGCCAGGGCATGAAAATACGCCATACGGTTAGCATCCGGCTTAAAGCTGCAGGGCGCTTCACCGTGCTCTTTATCCGGATCAGCGACTACCCGTAACCAGTGCTCCAGAAACTGATCCCGTGGCCCGGGCTGCAGAATGTTCTGTTCGTCCAGTGGCAGCTTCAGAAACCAGATATTGTGCTGCCCCGGCTGTTTAGGGTTCCAGCTCAGCACGCCCACCCAGGCATGTTTCAGATACGGGGTTGGATAAGGTTTGGCCAGCTGCTCAAAGGCGGCAAAATCCTTGCGGGAGATTTTTTCAATCCGACGTCCGAGGTCAAATATGCGCATTTGTGCGCCGCTTTTTTCTACTAACTGGCCAATGGTCACTGGATCGCCCTTCTGGAATGGTTGTGCAAAATGCGGATTTTATCAGACTCAGCAACAGGCTTTTAGGCCCACGCCGCTTTGTCCGCGGTTTTATCTCACCGGTGATGTTAAACTGCTGCCGAATCATCACCACAGGATAAAAATATGGCACTGCTATTCGCAATTATCGCCGGCATGATTATCGGCGCCGGCAGCGTGGCTTACACCCTGAGCAAACGCTGGAAAAACGAAGTGGAGATCGCCAAAGCCGATATGCAGCAGGTGCTGGAACAACATCAGCAGGAGCAGCAGGCCAGCCGTGAGCTGCAACAAAAAGTGGCTGATCTGGAATATCAGCTGAACGAGGCCCGCAAAGACCTGAACCATTACCGCAGTCAGCACAAGCCTGACTGAACGCTGGTCAGCGACGCCGTAGCCAGAAGCTGAACAGCAGCGCCACGGCGCTGGCCAGTAGCAGCATCAATACCAGCTGACTGCCGTCCAGATAGTCTTGTACCGCCTCCCCAAGCCAGAATACCGGCAAACAATACAGCAGTGCCCAGGCCGGAGCCGACAAGCCGTTGGCGCTGTAAAACTGTCGCCGTGGCATCGCACAGGCACCCGCTACCGCGGGGACCAGCGGCCGCAACGGCCCGATAAAGCGCCCCAGCACAATGCTCCAGACGCCATAACGAAAAAAGAAGCTTTCACCGTCGGCCAGCCAGCGCGGATGGCGGCGAAAATATGACCAGTGGCGAATGCGCTGCTGAGCGTTAAAACCCAGTTCATAGCTGATCATATCGCCAGCGAAGGCGCCCGCAGCCGCTAGTGCACACCACAACAGCGGATCTATGCCCTGCTGCTGGGCCAGCAGGGTCAGCGATACCAGCAATGCCACTCCCGGAATCAGCAGCCCTACCACCACTAATGACTCCAGCAGTGCCAGCAGGCAGATGGCCAGCAGCAGCCAGCCGCGCGATTGGGTCAGAAAATCGGGAATCAGTTCAGGCATAGCTCATTGTCGGGTTTCAGGGTATGGTTTATCGCTAAACCGGATATAAGGCCGGATTTAGTGATAACAATGATAAGATAACTGAGTTCACCATGACCGCTGCCACAACTCAAGATACCGATACCTCCCGCATCAGCATCAGCGCCCACTACACAGGTTACATCTGGTACAAACACGGTTTGTCTGCCCCGGGGTTTGTAACGACCATGGGGCGTATTGCCAATGCCGCCCTGACACCGGTTAATGCGTTTCTGAGGCTGGTCGCCGGCGCCGATATCGACGTATTTTTATTACAACGCCACTCAGTGATCGATCATCAGGTCGAACAGCTGATTGAACAACAGGGCGTGGAACAGGTACTGGAACTGGCCTGTGGTTTATCGCCCCGTGGTTACCGGCTGACACAAAAATACCCACAGCTGCATTATATCGAAGGCGATCTGCCCGGTATGGCACAACGCAAACAGGCGTTACTGGCGGACATCAGTCAGACCGACAAACATCAGGTCTTCGCCTGCAATATTCTCGAGCAACACGGCGAACAATCGATCCAGGCGCTGTTAGATAAGCTCGACCCGGGCAAAAAAACCCTGATTGTGACTGAAGGGCTGGTGAATTATTTTGATCTTGCGACGATTCGTGGCGTCTGGGCACGCATGGCCAGCGGTCTGAAACAATTCCCGGCCGGTTATTACGTCACCGACCTATACCCGGATTTCGTCCACCACCCATCGTACAAATACGTGCAGTTCGCGCAGAAACTGGTGGGCTTTTTTACCCGCGGCCAGTGGCCGCTGCATTATCGCAGCGATGAGGCCATTGAAAGTGGTTTTAAGCAGGATGGGTTCAGCGATGTCAGGGTCCACGACCCGGCAGAATTTTATGGCCAGCTGAACGTGCCACAGGCGAAAACCCAGACACTGGTGCGGATTATCCGCGCCAGTGTCTGATCAGTCATCCTGAAACGCAGCCAGCTGCAGGCTGGCACGTTTCTGTTTTTTCAGCCGCATATCCAGTCGTTTTTCCAGCTCCCAGCTATCCAGCCCGGCCTGCCAGGTCACCGCGGCGGTGCCCAGAGTCATTTCCGCCACCGGTTTCCAGGTCTGGGCCTGCATATTGCGCTTAATACGCTCCATCAGAATGATGGCACCGTCTTCCGGGCAGTGCGGTAAAATCAGCACAAACTTATCGTCGCCCAGGCGAAACACATCATCTGCCGCCCGGATCTGCTCCTGAGCGCGGCGGACAAAATCCGGTAATAACTGCTGAATCGCACGCTTGCCATGAATATCGATCAGCTGGCGATAATCTTCCATCACCAGACCGATCAGCGAAACCTGCTGCCGGGTGGTTTCACTGCGGGCGATTTCACGCTCCAGTGCATTAACAAAATGGCGGCTGTTATAAGCTCCACTTTCCGGATCCGTTAACGCCAGACGTTTCAGTGATTCTGACTTCAGCTGCGTCAGATAGGCAAAACACCAAGCCGAGCCCAATAACAGCAGGTAGTTAGTGCCGGTCCGCAAACCGTAGGCGGTATTACTTTCACTCCAGACGATCACAATCACACACACCGCCACCAGCAGATTAAAAACGGTCGCCTGAGCAATCGGCAAACAGAAATAACTGAACAGCGGGACCGCATACAGATAATGAATCATCTGCTGGGGATAACTCGGTAACTGATACAGGGCCAGTGATACCAGCAGCAGGATCAGCGGATAATTAATCCAGGCGTAGGTCTGGCGGTCACGGTTGATATAAATAAAGATGGCACTGAACAAAAAGGCAGGAATAGCGATGGCATTACTCAGCACCAGCGGATACAACCCCTGGCGGTACTGATCGTACATTAGCAGGGTAACGGCCAGAGCAGCCAGGGTATACACAATCATCTGTAACCGGGGTTGCAGTTGCTCCTGGGGAATATCAAGCAGCATAAAGATTCTCCATCACCCGGCGGATCAGACTGTGGCTGTCGTCGTCAGCCCGATAATGTTCCTGATGCAGCGTCAGGCTTTTTAATTCGGCATAACGGCTGTTTTGCATGCTGCCATGAATCTCCTGCTTCAGCTGCTGTGCCTCCGGCAGGCCACTGTGGGGCATCAGAATAACAAAGTCATCACTGTCGAGCCGGTAACAGGCATCATAGTTACGCAGGCTTTTACGCAGCTTTTTACCGAGATAACTCAGTCGTTGTTCATAATCGTCTACTTTCAGACTGTGCCAGCTGCGCGGCGTGGCAATGGCCAGCAACATCAGCTGACTGCGCTGCCGGTCAGCCCGGGTCATTTCTTTGTTCAGGTCCAGATCCAGCTGATGCTGGTTATACACCTGGGTCAGCGGATCAGTATTGACAATTTCGATCAGCCCCTGGTTGTTGCGTTCGTTGATCAGCGCGTACATCACCGAAAAGATGTAACAGGCGGCGTAGGTAAATAACATCTGCATGCGGATATAGCTGTCGAACTTATCCAGCACCATCACAATCAGCACCGCACTGTAGATCAGTGAAATATAACTGGCCGCCCGGAACGGAAACAGGAAGTAAGTATAAATCGGTACAAAGTAGATCCAGTGCACCACCTGAGAATTCTGATTCATACCAAACAGGGTAAATACCGATAACAGCCCGACCAGAATCCATTCGGGATACGGTGACGAACGTTTTTTACGCCGCACTAATAAAAAACCGGCGTACAACACCAGCAATAACGAAAAGCCAGCCGCCACGGCGGCAAACATTTTTTTGTCTTCGAGCAGGTCGAGAACCGCAATCACACTCAGACCGGCGGCAGCCAGCAGGCAATAAATCACTTTAACCTGCAACACGACCAGACTGTGAAACTGTGCTTTTTCCATGAAAAACTGATCCGGGGAACGGGTGAATAATATTCTGCCTGGGCGTTATTATCACTTTTCGGGCACAGGCCGTTTAAGTGTAGTACAGACCGCAGTTGGTATATACTAGCGCGCTTTATCGTCAACGATCCGCAAACCGGTGTGCCCGATGGATGTAACCGAATATATGAAATCTCTGGGTGGGAACGCCCGCAAAGCCTCTCGTGCTGTTGCCCGCGCTTCTACTCAGGACAAAAACGCCGCGTTATTGGCCATTGCCGACGCTATTACCGCACAACGCGATACACTGAAAGCTGCCAACCAGCGTGATATGCAGCGTGGCCGCGATAACGGCCTGGATGCCGCCCTGCTCGACCGGCTGGAACTGACCGATGACCGCATCGACACCATGATCGAAGGTCTGCACCAGGTCGCCGCCCTGCCTGACCCGGTGGGTGAAATCACCGATCTGAAATACCGCCCGAGCGGCATTCAGGTTGGCAAGATGCGGGTACCGCTGGGGGTAATTGGCATCATTTATGAGAGCCGCCCGAACGTTACCATTGAAGCCGCCAGTCTGTGCCTGAAATCCGGCAACGCTGCTATTCTGCGTGGTGGTTCTGAAGCCATTGAAGCCAACCAGGCGCTGGCCGTGTGTATTACACAGGGGCTGGCCGCTGCCGGTTTACCCGCCGCGGCCGTACAGGTGGTGGAAACCACCGATCGTGCTGCGGTCGGTGAGCTGATCACCATGCCGGAATACGTCGACGTGATTGTGCCGCGCGGCGGTAAAGGCCTGATCGAACGTATCAGCCGTGATGCCAAGGTAACGGTGATCAAACACCTGGACGGTATTTGTCACGTTTATATCGACCAGTTTGCCGACAAAACCAAAGCCATCAATATTGCCATTAATGCCAAAACCCATCGTTACGGCACCTGCAATACCATGGAAACCCTGCTGGTTCACCAGGCTGTGGCAGCCGAGATTCTTCCGCAACTGGCCAGCGCTTACGCCGATATCGGGGTTGAACTGCGCGGCTGCGAAGCCACCCGCGCCATCCTCAGCGATGCGCTGGTGGCCAGCGAAGAAGACTGGCACAGCGAATACCTGGCACCGATTCTGTCGATTAAGCTGGTCGATGATATGGACCAGGCGATTGAGCACATCAATCATTATGGCTCGCACCATACCGACAGCATTATCAGCGAAAACTACACGCTGGCACGCCGCTTTTTAACCGAAGTGGATTCCAGCTCGGTGATGATCAACGCCTCCACCCGCTTTGCCGATGGCTTTGAATATGGCCTGGGTGCGGAAATTGGTATTTCCACCGATAAAATCCACGCCCGCGGTCCGGTTGGTCTGGATGGCCTGACGTCTCAGAAATACGTGGTGTTAGGTAACGGTGAAGTGCGTAACTGATGTCTGACGTTACTGGCCGCTGGGCCCTGCTCGGCGGCACCTTTGACCCGATCCACATCGGCCACCTGAGAATCGCCGCCCATTTGCGCGACCTCGGCTTTGATAAAGTTCTGCTGATTCCGAACCGCATTCCGCCACACCGGCCACAACCCCAGGCTGACGGTGAACAACGGCTGCAAATGCTGACACTGGCATGTGTGCCGCTCGATGGCGTCGAACCCTGTGCGGTCGAACTGCAGCGCGACGATTACAGCTACAGCGCCATTACTGTCGCAGCACTTAATGAACAATACCCTGACGTCCGCTTTACCTGGGTTATGGGTCAGGATGCCTGGCAGGGATTTGAACACTGGCATCTGCCACTGGAATTATTGCAGCAGGCTAACCTGCTGGTGGTCAGCCGCCCGGGACTGCAAAATACCAGCCACTGGCAGGAACAACAGCTGGAACTGAGACAGACCGATATCCGGGGTTTATTACAGTCTGACGCCGGAGCAATTTGTCTGCACCCGCTGCCGGAACTGGATATCTCGGCCTCTTACTTGCGTCGTGCTATCAAGCAAGGCGACAATGTCACCTTTCTGGTGCCGGACGCGGTACTGGAATACCTGAATCAACATCAACTCTATCGATAGTACCTGAATGCAAACTGAGCAAATTAAATCTCTGGTGGTTGACGCCCTGGACGACATGAAGGCCCAAAACATCACTGAACTGGATGTCCGCGGCCGCACCTCCGTAACCGACTGGATGATCATCGCCACCGGTACCTCTAATCGCCACGTCACAGCCGTAGCAGCCAATGTCGAAGAAAAGGCCAAACACGCCGGACTGCGCCCCAATGGCACTGAAGGCCGGGCAGCGGCCGACTGGGTACTGATCGACCTGGGCGATGTTGTGGTCCACGTCATGACGGATCAGTCACGTCACTTTTACGATCTGGAACGCCTCTGGGGTGAACCGGAAGACAACGCTGAATAATCCCCTATGAAGCTGCGTTTATTGGCCGTGGGCACCAAAATGCCGGCCTGGGTGGAACAGGGTTATCAGGAATACGCTAAGCGCCTGCCGCATGACTGCTCGCTGGAGCTGGTGGAACTGAACCCGGGTCACCGCGGTAAAAACACCAGCAAAGAAAAAGCCATGCAGCAGGAAGCCGAAGCGCTGAAAAAAGCCATTCGTCCTCAGGATCATGTGGTGGCGCTGGATGTAAAAGGCAAACCCTGGAGCACCGAGCAGCTGGCCGGCAACCTGGCCGACTGGCGTATGCAGGGTGGCGATGTGGCGTTGCTGATTGGTGGCCCGGACGGCATGACGGCCGATGTCTTGGCACTGGCGAAACAACGCTGGTCGTTATCCAACCTGACGTTACCGCACCCACTGGTGCGGGTACTGATGGCCGAACAACTGTACCGCGCCTGGAGTATCCTCCAGGGCCACCCTTACCATAAATAAGGGACGGTCATGTGGGAGCAGTCGTTCAGAGACACATCGGCCGAAAAATCCATTTTCCGAAACCGTACCATTGTTCTCGGCAGCATCATCTTTCTGATGTTATGTGGCCTGGCCTGGCGCATGATGTACCTGCAGATCGACCTGCATGAAAAATATCGCGACCTGTCAGAAAACAATCGCATCCAGCTGAAACCCATTGCCCCCAACCGCGGGCTGATCTACGACCGTAACGGTGTATTACTGGCTGAAAACGTCCCCGCCTACAGCCTGACTCTGGTGCCGGAGCGGGTACGCGATCTGGAACAAACCATCGCCTACCTCGATCAGCTGATCGGCATATCGGAACGTCACCGCGAGCAATTTGAAAAACGCCGTAAATACCGCCGTCGTCCGTTTGAACCCGTGGTATTGCGCCATAAGCTGAGCGAAGACGAAATTGCCCGCATTCAGGTGAACCGCTCCTTCCTGCCGGGCGTCGATGTCGAAGCACGACTGGTACGCCATTACCCGCAGGGAGACACCTTTGCTCACGTATTGGGGTATGTCGCCCGGATTAACCAGAAAGAACAACAAAAACTGGATGAAGATGAAGATACCAAACGCCAGTACAGCGCCAGCCGCTACATTGGCAAAATTGGTATCGAGCGCCGTTATGAACGCGACCTGCACGGGCAGGTGGGTTATCAGAAAGTAGAAACCAACGCCCGCGGCCGCATTTTACGGGTAATTGAACAAACCGACCCGGTGCCCGGTGACGATATCACCCTGCAACTGGACACCCGTCTGCAAAAGCTGGCGGAAAAAGAAATGCAGGGCTACCGTGGCGCCCTGGTTGCCATCGACATCGCCAGTGGTGGCATTATCAGCCTGTACAGTAACCCGAGTTACGACCCCAACCTGTTTGTCACCGGCATTTCCCATAAAGACTACTCTTCCCTGCGTAATAATCCGGACCTGCCGCTGTTCGACCGCACCCGGCGCGGTCAATATCCGCCGGCTTCCACCCTTAAACCGTTTGTCGGGCTGGCGATGCTGGATGCCAACATCACCAGCTGGGATGAACAGATCCACGACCCCGGCTGGTACCAGTTACCCAATGACAAACGGGTTTACCGCGACTGGAAACGCCGTGGCCACGGACTGGTTAATATGGAAACCGCCATCGTACAGTCGTGTGATACCTATTTTTATGAAACCGCCGTACGCACCGGCATTGATACGCTGTCGCCGTTTCTGGCGCAGTTTGGTTTTGGCCGCGATATGACCCTGGACGTTAACAATACCTTAACTGGCCTGTTGCCGACCCGGGACTGGAAGCGCGCTCATAACGGTTCATTCTGGTATGCCGGTGACACCGTCAACCTCGGTATTGGCCAGGGATATATGCTGGCTACACCATTACAACTGGCCACCGCCACCGCGGTGTTAGCTAACCGTGGAAAATGGGTCACTCCACGGCTGATTTACGCCCATAACAATGAGCTGGATACCGTTCCACACCCGGATATCCCGGACATTAAGCTGCAGAACGAACAACACTGGGATCGTATGTTCCGCGCCATGGAAAAAGTGATCAGCAGCCCCTGGGGAACGGCAAGACGACTGCGTGCCAGACTGAAATACCCGATTGCCGGTAAAAGCGGCACCGCTCAGGTGGTGGGCATCAAACAAAACGAAGAATACGATTCTGAAGCGCTGCAGGAGCGGTTACGCGACCACGCCTTATTTATTGCTTTTGCGCCGGTAGAGAAGCCGGAAATTGCGATTGCCGTGGTCATCGAAAACGGAGAGTCGGCCGGTCGTACTGCCGGGCCGATAGCGCAAAGCATTATCAATGAATACCTCGGAGGCGCGGAAGGCTGATGGCATCCACTGACTTTTCCCGCACCATGAACGAAGCCGGCCCTCAGCATGGCTTCAGCCGCAGCCGCGCCTGGTTTGCCAGTATTCACGTCGATCTGGTGTTGTTCTTGTTATTACTGGCGCTGGCTGGCGGCGGCTTATTATTGTTATACAGCGCCAGCGGCCAGAGCTGGGGCATGGTCAAACGCCAGGCGATACATTTTGGTATCGGTTTTATCATGCTGTTTATTGCCGCTCAGGTGCCACCGCGTATTTACCAGCGCCTGGCACCCTGGGCCTACAGCGCCGGGTTACTGGCGCTGATTGGGGTTTTGGTTGCCGGTGTCGGCGCCAAAGGTGCACAGCGCTGGCTGGAGTTGCCCGGACTGCCCCGCTTCCAGCCGTCAGAACTGGTTAAACTGGCATTACCGCTGACCGTCGCCTGGTACATGGCCAAGCGGCCGGTACCACCGCGTTTATTCGATCTGGCCAAAGCGATGCTGATCATCGCCCTGCCGACCGTGCTGATCTTAAAACAACCCGATCTCGGCACCTCGATTCTGATCAGCGCGTCGGGTTTTCTGGTGTTATTTTTTGCCGGAATTCCCTGGTGGCTGATTTTTTCTATGATTGGTATCGTCGCAGCCAGCGCCCCGCTGATGTGGTTTTTTGTGATGCGCGAATACCAGAAGCAACGGGTATTAACCTTCCTCAACCCGGAAAGTGATCCGCTCGGCTCCGGCTGGAATATTATTCAGTCGAAGACAGCCATTGGTTCCGGAGGTATTGAAGGTAAAGGTTTTATGCAGGGAACCCAGTCACAACTGGAGTTTTTACCCGAAAGCCACACCGACTTTATTATTGCCGTGCTGGCAGAAGAGCTGGGATTAATTGGCGTATTAATTCTGCTGACGCTGTATTGCCTGATTATTATGCGCTGCCTGTATTTATCCAACCGTTGTGAAACCCTGTTCGGGCGTTTATTAGCCGGCAGTTTGTCAGTGACCTTTTTTATCTACGTGTTCGTAAATATTGGTATGGTCAGTGGCATCCTGCCAGTGGTCGGCGTACCCTTACCGCTGGTGAGTTACGGCGGTACTTCCGTGGTCAGTCTGATGACTGCGTTTGGTATTCTGATGTCGATGAATACTCACAGAAAAAACCAGAGCCCCTAAAGGGCCGGGTACTGAAGTACCGCGGAGAAAACAGGAATTACATTATGCGTTTATCAGGTATCGCTGCTGGCGTTATTGCGTTTATGGGTGTGTCTCTCCCCAGCGCCCAGGCAGCCTACGACAAACATCCACGCTTCGAAGAATTTGCCCAACAACTTGAAGCCGAATACCAGATCCCGGCCAGCGAAGCCAAAAGCTGGCTGGCCCAGGCAGAAAAACTCGACTCAGTACTGGAGGCCATTCAACGTCCGGCCGAGCGCAGTAAAGAGTGGCACGAATACCGGCAGATTTTTCTCACCAAACAACGCATTGAGCAAGGCCGTGAATTCCTGAAAAAATATCAGGATTTACTCGCAGCCGCTGAAGAAAAATACGGTGTTGATAAAGAAGTCATCGCTGCCATTATTGGTGTCGAAACATTCTACGGTCAGCGCCAGGGACGTTACCGGGTGCTTGATTCCCTCGCCACACTGGCGTTCGATTACCCCAAACGGCCATTATTCTGGCGCGAATTAAAAGCCTTCTTTTCGCTGGCAGAAAAAGAACAACTGGATCCGGCCAAGATCAAAGGTTCCTATGCCGGCGCCATGGGCTATGGGCAGTTTATTCCGACCAGTTACCTGATGTATGCCGTCGACGGTGACAACGATGGCAAACGTGATTTGTGGCAAAACCCGGCCGATGCCATCGCCAGCGTCGCCAACTACTTCAAACGTCATGGCTGGCGTCAGGGAGAACCTGTGGTTCAGCGGGTCCGGGTATCCGGCGATCAGTACCAGGATGTGGTTAACGACAGCCGCAAACCCAAATGGAGTGCGGCGGAATTAAAAGCGCTGGGAGTGAAACCCACCGAGGCCATCGCCGATGACAAACCAGCTACGCTGATGCAGCTGCAAGGCGAACACGGCGCTGAATTCTGGCTCGGAGAATATAACTTCTACGTTATCACCCGTTACAACCACAGCCGGTTGTACGCCATGGCGGTGTATCAGCTCAGCCGCGAGCTGGCCGACTGATGGTACGCCGCTATGGTCTGGTTACCCTGATGATGGTACTGCTGGTCGGCTGCAGTACCTCACGCTATCAGCATCATCAGGATTTCACACCACCGGCGATCGCCGATATCCATGCTCTGCCGGAACCACAACCAAAAGCCGAAGCCCGCAGCGTGATGGGAAACCCGGCGCGTTACACCGTGCTTGGCAAAGAATATCAGGTTATGCGACAAGCCGATGATTACCGCGAAGAAGGCCTGGCTTCCTGGTACGGCATGAAATTCCACGGTCATCGCACTTCAAACGGTGAGGTGTATGACGTTTACCAGTTTACCGCCGCCCATAAAACCCTGCCGTTGCCTAGCTATGTACGGGTTACACGGCTGGATAACCAGCAATCGGTAGTGGTCAGAGTCAACGACCGCGGGCCGTTCCACGACGGCCGTATCATTGATTTGTCTTATGCCGCAGCTGTGAAACTCGGCATTCATAAACAAGGCACCGCGGCGGTCCGGGTGGAAGTATTACACCCGCCGAAAAACAAAACCGAGCGTTGGGTTCAGGTAGGCGCCTTATCAGACCCAAGCGCTGCGGCCAAGCTGCAACAGCGTTTGCAGCAGCAACTGGCAAAGCGCTGGCCGGTAACCGTTACAGCCCCGGAAACCGGCCACCAGCCGGCCCTGCATAAAGTGCGGATTGGCCCGGTAGAGGAAGGTGACCCCCTGCAACAACTGCTGCAGCAACTGCAACAGCTGAACTTAGGTCAGCCACTGTTATTAGCCAGACATCAGCTCTAACGCCCGACGAGCACAAAAAAAGGGCCATGACCACAAGGATCAGGCCCGGAGGCAAGGTACTCAGCGCAGAAATCGGAAACGATCATCCCAGCTTTGCCACTGCGCGGAACAAAGCTGAAAACAGTTCAGCAGCGGCTGGTGTTATTCACCGGTGCCGTGCTTTTTCATGTCTTTTTTAACGGCTACGTATACACCTATAAAGAAGGCACAAGTCAGAGTTACAATGGCCAGACCTGCAAATACCACTTCATCCATAAACATAGCGCTCACCTCTCTCAAGTTGTTATCGGCTCAGGCCAGCGACCGCGCCAGCTCAGTTGCTATGCCGTCAATGTAGCAACGCCAGAACAACCGGAGTTGACTCATATCAAGAGATTTTCCGCCCAGTCCGAAGGGCGAAACCAAGCTTGATACAGGTCAAATAACCACATTTTAAGAAAGGGATTGGTGCATTCCTTGCTGATATAAAAATTATCAGCAGCCCGATAATCAGCCCAATACGCGACAAAAGCGGAAATTATCGGCAAAAAGCCATACCAACCCCTACCGGCACTGGCATTTCTGGCAAACCAAGGCAAACTATCGGTATCGCTCTGCTTTCCGGCGCATTGCGCACTTGTTAAGGACTCCATTATGGCGAAAGGACCCGGCATCTGTTTTGTGTGCCTGCTCAGCCTGACGACTTTGATCAGCAGCCCAGTGCTGCAGGCCCAGACCAATGACAACCCGGCGGTTTTGCCGCTTATGCCACAGTTACAGCAGCTGATTGAACAACAGCGTTACCAGCAGGCGCTGCAACTGGCGCAACAACATCTGGATCAGGCAGAAGGTGATCCAGATTTTGATTTCTATTACGGCCTGAGCGCCGCACAGTCGGGATTATTTCACGAAGCCTTATTTGTCTTCGAGCGCCTCAGCAACCATTATCCGGACGTGGTTCGTTATCGCCTGGAACTGGCCCGTTGTTATTATTTTCTCAGCCAGCTGGACAATGCCGAACGGGAATTCAGGCTGGTACTCAGCAGCCAGCCACCGGCCAGCGTACGCACTACTATCGACGCATTCCTCGATCGCATCGCCGAGCAACGGCTGACATACCGCAGCCACTGGAACACCAGCCTCAGCTATGGCGCGGGTTACGATTCCAATATCAACTCTTCCACCGACCTCAATGAAATCGACATCCTGCTAGCCGGTGCCGAGCGCAAAGTGCGCTTAAACAAAGATCAGACTGCCAGTGGCAGTGGTTTTTACAAGCTCAACGCCAGCACCCTCTACCGCCGGCCGGTCAGCAAACGCAGTGGCTTCGACCTGCATCTCAGTGGCCAGCGTAAAGCCAACGCCCGCAATGATGATTACGACCTGAACGCCATCTACGCTGATGGCGGCATGCAGCTGATCCGCGGCCGCCATCAATGGCGCCTCGGAGCCGCTTACCAGCACTACTGGCTGGATGACAAAACCCTGCAACTGACACCGGCACTGAACCTGAGCTGGAAATACCTTACCCGGGCGGATCTGCAGTTCAGCAGCAAACTGGAAATTCGTGAACAGGACAACAAGCTGAACGACGACCTGGATGCCACCCAGGCAGAAATCAATAGCGGCTTCGAATACGCCAGTGCTGTGTTTGCCGGTCAGGCGGGTATAATGCTGGCCAGCGATTCGGCGCCCAACAGCCCGCTGGCGAAAAACAGCCTTGGCATCAACCTCAGCGGCCAGTACCTGTTGTCTCAACACGCCAGTGCTTACGCTTTAGGGCAATGGCGGCAGATGATGTTTCAGCACAGCGATCACGACAATGTGCTGGTTAATGGCAAAAAGCGGCGTGAAACTCTGCTGCAGGCCGTATTGGGGGCATCCCGCCAGCTGACAAACGAACTGAGCCTGTATGGCCAGCTGACCTATATGACAAACCAGAGCAACATCGACATTTACCAGTATGACCGCAACCTGATCGAATGCGGACTGACTCTGGTGTTTTAAGGAGGCCTGATATGACACGCTTTTTTTTCTGGCTGAACACCGCTTGCCTGGTGCTGCTGTGCAGCCAGACACATGCTATTGCCGTGGCCGGCCATGTGATTATGGTCAAAGGCGACGTTATCGCCCGCGATGACCAGGGACAGCAACGGCCGCTGTCACGCCGCGACCCGGTGTACGATAGCGACACTATCCTCACCGGCGATGATAGCCGGCTGCAGATTCGTTTTATCGATAAAGGTCTGCTGGCGTTAAAAGCAAACTCCGAACTCAGTATTCGTTCCTACCGCCAGCCGGACCCGGATCAGCAGGATGACGGCGATATTCTGATGAAACTGGTGGAAGGTGGCTTCCGCACCCTGACCGGCACGATCGGCAAAGGCAATAAAGAAGCCTACAAAGTCGAAACCCCGGTAGGCAGCATTGGTATTCGCGGCACTATGTACAGCGTCTGGTTCAGTAACCGCGAGTTATTAGCCGGTGTCTGGAACGGCGGCATCCAACTGGATGGCCCTCAGGGTTCCACCTCTCTGGGGGACGGGGCCGATTACGACTTTGGCCGTTTCACCGGTACCGGCTTTGAAGGATTACTGACCCCACCCGCACAGCTGGAAACAGCCAGCACGGCCGCCACACCACTGACAGCGGAAAAAGCACAGGACA
The DNA here is from genome assembly GCF_042648445.1 of Bacterioplanoides pacificum. Lineage (NCBI taxonomy): Bacteria > Pseudomonadati > Pseudomonadota > Gammaproteobacteria > Oceanospirillales > Oceanospirillaceae > Bacterioplanoides > Bacterioplanoides pacificum. Next base: position 42,008 of record NZ_JBHRYB010000007.1, on the reverse strand, counting down.
AACAATCAGCCCTGGCCGAACCCGCCACGCCGGCGCTGGATAACAGCGACGGCGCCAGCCACTTGCCACAGCCGCTGCCCAACCCGATCGACAAAGAACCCGACGCTGCCACACAAACCACTCTGATCGGCAATGGCCAGATGGACAGCCTGCAATATGGTCAGTTGATCAGCTCAGCAGGCAATCAGCCCGGTGGTGTGATGTACGATGGCAGTGAACAGCCGGTCTTTACCCAGCAGCAGCTGTCCGGCCTGACTCTGACCCGCTTTGATGGCCCCGCAGACCCCAGCGTCACGCCACCTGCAGTGGCGAATGTCAACTGGGGCATCTGGAACGGTTCTGCCGAACAGCCGATTCGCCAGTACAACAGCGAGGGCCAGCTAATCAACGAAATTCATGAGCCGCTGTTATGGTTAACCGCCAACCCGGCCAGTAGCCTGGATGTATTTGGCATCAACGGCAGCCTGTCTTTTTATAGCGAAGGTGGTGCGCAGCCCGGCCTGATTAATGGTGAAGCCGTGAATGATCTGACGGTGTTCGGCGGCTTCGACGTTAACCTGGCCAATGGCCGGGTGAACGATGGTAATCTCACAGCCGCCTATGGTGACGACTATTGGTATGCCCGCTTTGCCGGTCAGCTTAACAGCAGCGGTTCTGATTTTCAGATCACTGGTGGCAACCATGGCGAAGCCACACTGAATCTGGATCAGAGTACGATCACAGGCATCCTGGTCGCGCCACAGGAACCTGGCTCAGTTCCCGGTTTTGCCGGCGGTTTTCAGCTGATCGATCAGCTCGACAACAGCGCCGCCGGGTTGTTCGCCTGGCCGGGGCGGATTGATTCCGGACTGCCCACCAGCGACAACCCGGAACCACAACGCTGACGCTATTTAACGGTATGGCGAAAAACGCCATCCCAGTCAGCGCCCAGTCCGGCCTCACACAGATCATCAATGCGCTGGCGGTATAAGCGATACACCGCCTGCTGCGGGTACTGCTCAATCAGCTGATCAAACGCCTGGCGCGCCTGCGCCCACTGTTGCTGGCGGTAGCACACCAGCGCTGCCTCATAACGCTGTAACTGCAGCCTCAGTCCGGCCTGCTGCTCTGCCAGCAGACACAACGGCTCATACACCTCAACCGGCTGTTCTTTACCTTTTACCTGAATACGATCGATGTAACGATACACAAATTCCGGTGCCTGCTGCCGGGTCTGTTCACCAACCAGAATATCAACACCATAGTATTTGGTCAGGCTTTCCAGCCGCGAGCCCAGATTCACCGCATCCCCTAATACGGTATACGCACGCCGGTAGGACGATCCCATATCACCAACGTTCATCGGCCCGCTATTTACCCCAACCCCAACCGCCACCGGCGGCAGACCCTGGCGGATAAACTGCTGTTGCAGGCGGCGTGTCAGTTTTTGCATTTCCAGCGCCGTAAACACCGCGTGGTAGGCATGACGCGGATCTTCCAGCGGCGCTCCCCAGAAAGCCATCACCATATCACCAACGTATTTATCAATGGTGCCTTCGTTATCAAAGATCACTTTGGTAATAGGAGTAAAATAACTGTTCAGAAATGCTTTTAACTCCGATGCCGATAACGATTCGGAAATCCGGGTAAAGCCACGAATATCACTGAACAATACCGTCAGCTGTTTATGTTCCCCGGCAAACTGATACGCCTGTGGGTCAGCCATCATACGGTCGATATGGGCTGGTGGCACATACTGATCGAACATCACTTTCAGCAATCGCCGGCTGGCATTTTCGCGTAAAAAACCGTACCCCAGATTGAGCATGGTTAAGCCCACAATCAGCAGCACAATGGTCGCCAGCGGCAGATCCAGATGATGGTAATGCCACAGGTAAAAATTACCGGCCAGCGCCAGCAATACCGTGGCGCTGCTGCTGATAATCGCCGCCACCGGCCCCAGCCGTGGCAACCATAACGACAATAACATCCCCAGCAATAACAGCTGCGCCAGGGTAGCGCCCGCCTGCCATTCCGGCCGGTATGGAAATTCGCCGTGCAACAGGGTATCGATGATATTGGCGTGTACTTCCACCCCCGGGTACTGGCTGCCAACCGGTGTTGCCCGTAAATCTGCCAGCCCCAGTGCGGAAGCGCCCACCAGAACAATGGCGCCTTCCAGTTGCTCCGCCGCCACTTCACCACTGAGTACATCCGTGGCTGAATAGTAACGATAGGTTTTTTGCCGCCCGCGATACGGCACAATCACCCGCCCGGAACCATCTGTCCGGGCCATCTGATCTTTCAGCCCCACCCGGCGTAACACATCAACACTGCCGACCCTGGCCGTTTCCAGCTGCAACTGCTGATCAAACAGATAGGTCATAACCGTGGCCAGCGATAACGACGGGTAAACCTGAGAACCATAACGGATAACCAGCGGGGAACGGCGGATGGCACCATCCGGGTCGGCAAAAGTAGTGACAAAACCCCCACCGGCAGCGGCCTGCTGCAGTTGTGGCAGATTAGCGGCGTAGGCCGATTTGGTGATCATCACCAGCGTTTGTTGTTGTTCTTCCGTCAGCTGATACACAGCTGGCGGCAGCTGACCCACGGTGACGTCATCCTGCTCCAGAAACAAAAAGCCAAGCACCACATCGGTGGCCGGCATAATGGCGGCAAAATGCCGGTCGGCATCCACCTGCTGATGCAGCTGGGCAGATAACCAGGCGTTATTCGCCGGCAGATGCTGACGGATTTCATCCACCGGATTTCGTTCCGGCTCAGAAAACACCACATCAAACGCCGCCACAACCACACCACTGTCACTGAATTTCTGCACCAGCTGCGCCAGCGTATGACGACTCCAGGGCCAGCGCCCCTGGGCTGCCAGCGACGCTTCATCAATATCAACAATAACAATCGGTTGTTCACCGGGCTGGCGCGGCTGCCACTGCAGTGACCAGTTAAAACGCAGGTCATACAACAGAAACTCCAGCCGGTTCAGCCAATGGCTGCTGTTCTGGTTAACCTGCAAGCTGAGAACAATCAGATACGCTGTCAGCGCCACCCCTAAGATGGCTGACAAGCGTGAGCGTGGAATACCTCCCCACCGCATAACGTCGCCTTAAAAACGTCCCTGGATTGGGCAAACATTACCACAGGCGCACCACGGTGTCGCACGCCACTGAACACGGAATCAGGCCATCACCACCTGGCCTCGATACACCCGCTGACTGCGTTTTGCCGTACGCTCAGCATCATCGACCAGTTGCTGGGCGCCACGATAACGCCGCGGTTCCGTGGTCAGCGCGGTGGTTGGTTCCTGAGTCGGTAAAAATGCTTCTATCAGCGCCAGCAGCTGCGGGCTGACACCACTCTGCACCAGAGTCCGCAGTTCGTGCTCCAGCGTTGGCGAGTCGTAGTGAATGTCGCAGCCCTGTTCATCTTTGGCGAGGCGTTTGATCTTTTGCAGGATAGCAATGCTCCGGCGATTAAATTCCACAGACTCATCTCCTTAATAACTTGGTGCCCTGTTATTAAGGAAAGCAAACCTCATACCATAGTTTGAAGATGAGGCCGGATTTTACCGCAGGGTTGTGTCAGGGCGCTGCGTACATGCTGGTCGAACTGCTGTGCCACGGCCTCCCAGCTGGCCTTTTCTGCCGTTTCCCGGGCCGCTTTACCGGCCTCAATCCGATCCAGCTGCAATAACTGCTGCGCCGCCCAGGTAAAGTCATCGCCGCAGTTTTCCTGTGCCAGGTAACCATCAATCCCCGGCCGCACATACTGAGCGGCAGCCGCCATATCGTAGGCCACCACCGGCAGACCACTGGCCAGTGCCTCCAGGGTGACCAGGCCAAAGGTTTCGGTCATGCTGGCAAAAATAAACAGATCGGCAGAGGCGTAATAACGCGCCAGCGCTGCCCCGGTCTGAACCCCGGCAAACAGAATATCCGGATGTTGCTGCTCCAGTTCTGCACGCATCGGGCCATCACCCACCATCACCAGCTTCAGCCGTGGCTGTTGTTGCTGTAACGCCCGTAAAGTGACGATCACCTGGGGGATATTTTTTTCTGCCGCAATACGCCCGACATACAGCGCCACCGGCTGATCCGGCTGCACCCGCCATTGCTGCCGCAACGACTGACAACGGCGCTGCGGCTGAAACAATTCACAATCCACGCCGTGCGGCAAAACATGAACGTTATCGAAGCCCGAACGGGACAAAAAGCCGGCACTTTCCGGCGATGGCACCAGCGTGCCCAGCGTACGATTATGGAAACGCCGCAGCCAGGACAGCGTCAGACTTTTAACCCAGCCCAGGCCGTAATAACTGCTGTAACGATGAAAATTGGTATGAAAGGCACTGAGAACCGGCAACCCCTGACGACGTGCGGCTTTCAGCGCCGAATTTCCCAGCGGTCCCTCGGTGGCGATAAACACCAGCTGCGGACGGAACGACTGCCAGGCCTGACGAATACGCCGGCTCGCCGGCAGACCGATCTGCAGATCCGGGTACATCGGAATGGTCAGCCCGGGCAGCCAGACTTCTTCATGTTCCGCCGTCCAGTCACTCTTCGGCCGGGTACGGATAATCTGAATCTGGTAACGCTGGGGATCCAGCGCCCGGATCAGCTGTCGTAATGAATTAGCCACACCATTAACGTCAGGGACGTAAGTTTCAGTGACTATGCTGATGCGTATCGGCGCCATAAACGGGAATCTCTCAGTCTCATCGACTCAGTGTGCCCCGCAGATGATGACACTTTAATGAAACGGCCCGCGCTCAGTCCTGTGCCAGCTTGGTCAGCCGATAGCGTAACTGCCGTGGCGTCAGCCCCAACACCTTCGCTGCCATGGTTTTATTGCCATTACACTTTTCAATGGCTGCATGAATATCATCCAACTCATCGCCCTGAACCCGCTGATAAGGACGGGCGTACAGGGTCCGGAAGTTTGGCACCACCTGAGTCACCAGCAACTGCGCAATTTGCGCACCGATAAACTGCAGCAGATTCAGATCCGGTGTGTGTTCACAATGACGTAAATCGACCACCAGCACTGCCAGGACCGCCTGACGTAACGTCAGTGGCAACAATAAACAACGCTCCTGCCCGGATAACAGAGAGTGTTGGGGTACAAAGGCGTCAGCACGTTCCTGGCCATCCCGGATCACCAGCCATTCACGCGACTCAAACTGACGACACAACGCATGTTGCACGGCAAAGCTGTACACACCGTTATTGACCCCGGTCGAACAGAACTGTGCTTTGAAACGGCTGGGAGACTCAGGCACAGCCAGCGATACATTCTGCAAACCGGAGACATCACACAACAGGGTTAAAATGGCCTGAATGCTGTCGTCGTCCTGTTGACGCTGCTCCAGAATACGGGTCAGCCCCTGAAACACATCCTGCTCTGCCAGTTCCCGTCCGGCGTTTCCCGCAAAGTGTCCGGCATGAGCTACCGAACGATAATCCTGAATATCTGCCACTTTATGCATACCAGCTCCTTAACCCCTGAGGACCTTGTTTCAACTGGCTATCGCAAACTCCGTACCAGAAAAGCAGAAGCCGCAGTTATGCGGATTTTGCTGCGGCCATTATCAACGGACACAAAAAAGCGCATCCTGGATGCGCTATTTTCTGGCACGGAGACCACGATGACGAACCACCGCGGTGCATATTTCAGGCAATTCCCGGATCATCATCCGGCAGGTATTCTTTTTTAAGCCACAAAGAAAACCCACGACAGGCATCCAGGCTGGTGAGAATACCGGCGAGGCGATCCTGCTTCAGCACCAGCACCGCATCCACCCCCTGGTCAGCCATACCTTCCAGCACCACATCCAGCCGGGTATGCAAATCAATTTGTTTGATCTGTTGCTGGCACATATCACCAGCGGTCAGATCGGTCAGTTCAGCCGTGGTATGGCCGGGCTGACGTGCCAGCTTGATATCTTCACTGCTCAATAAACCGATCACTTTATGGCCAGACATCACGGGCAGGTGATGACAATCGTGTTCTTTCATCAGGTCCGCAGCCTGAGACAAGGGCACAGACTCTTCCACATGAACCGGGAAGGCCGTCATGATCTCCCCCACCGTTGGCATATGACGCATATCACTCTCCTGAGATGGTTTTGACCGATCAGACTCCGATGCGGCCCAGAGTATCAACGATCTGGCGCAACACACCGGCCAGTGTTGGATGGTCCTGCTCAAAACGAATCGCCTGCTGCTGCAACTGTTCGGTCAGTGCTTCATCAGCCTGACCCGCTTCCGTCTGACCTGCGATATCACCGGCGATAGATTGCAATAATTCACGGCTTTCATCATCCAGCTGCGGATGCTGCTGCAGGGTATCGTGCAGTTGTTGTAACTGTTGTTTCAGGGATTCCCGGGGCATGTTACTTCTCCTTCTGAGTATCCCTCCAGTTTAGCAACCTGACACGAAAGAAGGCTAATCCAGATCAGGGTTATGCAGAAAATAGAACGCCATATCACAGCTGGAGCTGATTGCCTGTAACGGATTACGGTTGGCAGCAGCGCCGATATAAAACAGGCTGACGTCTTCCAGCTGCATCCCCCGGGCACAAGGCACCACCTGACGCAGAGTATGAAAAATCAGACTGTGATTGGTCGAAAACGGCACCAGAATATGATCGCTGCCCTGCAACCACTGCAACAATTTGAGTAACTTCTGGGTATTGTGAATCAGACTTTCAGACGGGTTGGCATAAAACAATTGCACCGGGCGGTGCTGAATATGGTGATGCTGACTGAGATCGTCGACCAGCGGCATCGTGGTACCGATTAACTGCTGCAACTCAGGCGAAAAAACTCCCGTCCCGGAGTGCGACGCCGCACCAGGCAGATTATTGATAAACACCTGGCCATGCCCTGCCAGACTATCCGGAACCGGCACTCCTCCCGGATATGGCACAACCTCCAGCCGACTGATAGCACCCATAACAACTCCCTGTTGTTTTTTTCCACGTTACTAAGACTTCAGAGCCTGAGTCAAAGTGTTTTTGGCCAGATGGCCACTAACTTCCTGTCTGTTGTGCTATCGGCTCAGATAACGTCGCTGAGAAACTGCTCCAGCACCAGCTTGATCAGGAAACCCGCCACGCCGACAAACAGGCCAATAAACAAAATAAACTGACCAAACTTCCCGGCATTCGAACGACGGCCCAGATCGTAAATAATAAACGCCATAAAAGAGATCAACAGCGTCAGACCAATACGTAATGCCCAGGTTTCGAACTGTTCTGCATTCATAATTTCACTACTCAGGAAGAATCAGACGGCGCGTAGTGTACTCCTGTGATGGCTCTGGTAACAGAGCTTTGCTATTGGCACCACGCAGGCGGTATGATGCTGGCCAATCAATAACAACAACATACTCACCAAAGGATGACTATATGCGCATCTGGCTCACCCTATTTCTGTGTCTGAGCACCACTCTGGTCAGTGCCGGGCAAAGCGCTGACCACCAGCAACCGAAACAAATTTTCTGTGTTTTTGACCCGGTCGGCGCCCGTGGCCCGATTTATTCCGCCATGCTTGATTACCAGACCCAGGCGTTAACCTGGGGGGCAAATCTGGAGCTCAAAGCCTATACCAACGAAGCGGTGGCGGTCGCCGATTTCCAGGCCGGCCACTGTGATGCCATGGGCGTTACCGGCACCCGGGTACGGCCCTACAACAGCTTTACGGCCAGTATCGAAGCGCTTGGAGGCCTCAGTGACTACCAGCAGATGCAACAGTTACTCGGCATGTTAGCCAAACCCAAAGCCAGCCGTTACCTGGTCGAAGGGGAATATGAAGTTGCCGCCATCCTGCCAGGGGGAGCGGTGTATATTTTTGTGCGTGACAATCAGATTAACTCCATCGAGGCCGCAGCAGGCAAACGCATCGCCACCCTCGATTACGATCAGGCTTCCGTCCATGTGGTGGAACACGTCGGGGCGACTATGGTGCCCTCCAGCGTCGCCACCTTTGCGCCGCGCTTTAACAATGGTGACGTGGATATCGCCTATGCCCCGGCGGTCGCCTATCAGCCGTTTGAAATGTACAAGGGATTAGGCCAGCAAGGCGGAATCTACCGTTTTTCGATGGCACAGATGAACTTTCAGATGGTAATTCGGCATCAGAAATTTCCCGCAGGCTTTGGTCAGAAAAGCCGTGAGTTTGCCTATAACAACTTTGACAAAGCACTGCAGCATATCCGCGATGCCGAAGCCGGTATTCCCGAGCAATACTGGCTTGATCTGCCGGCCGGTAAAGAAACCGAATACAAAGAGATGTTGCGCCAGATCCGCCTGACGCTGACGGCCGCCGGGGTATACGACAAAACCATGATGAAGCTGATGTTTAAGCTGCGCTGCCGCAGCGATCCTTCCCATTATGAATGTGCTGAACGAAAAGAAGGCTGAGCGCTGCGGGGCCTTAGCCCGGCCCCAGCGGGATACCCAACACCAGCCAGACAGCCAGAAAAGCGCTCCAGCCCACCAGCATCACCAATGAAAACGGCACCATCATCGCCAGCAGAGTACCAACACCGGCATCCTGGCGGTATTTCTGCAGCAGCGCCAGAACCAAAGGAAAATACGGCATCAGAGGCGTAATAATGTTGGTGCTGGAATCCCCGACCCGGTAAGCCACCTGGGTCACTTCCGGAGCGATACCGGCCAGCATCAACATAGGCACCAGCACAGGTGCCAGTAACGACCACTTGGCCGAAGCGCTGCCCAGCAACAGATTAATCAGCCCGACCAGCACAATTAACATCACCAGCGTCAGCGCCTGGGGCAATGCCAGCCATTGTAATAACGCCGCTCCCTGGACTGCCACCAGCAAGCCTAACCGGCTCCAGCCAAAGGCATTCACAAACTGAGCTGCAAAAAACATCAGTACCAAATAAGGCGCCAGCGTGCGGATGGTTTGTTCCAGATCCTCCACCAGCGCATGACTGTTGTGATAACGGCCAGTGAGGCGACCAAACAGCCAGCCGCTGACAGCAAACACCAGCCCGACCAGCACACTCAGATTACGCATCAGCGGCGATTGCAGAAAACCCCCGTCTCCGGCCAGCCAGCCCGCTGGCCACAGAGCACTGGCCAGCAATAACAGTGTCAGCAGCAACGCCGTCAGGGCCGAAACGACCGCAGGCGACAGCAACCCGCCAGGCGACGCCGGCACAGCCGATTCTGCGCCACCCGTCGCGACTGACACAGAAGACGAAGCCGTGCCGTCGGCATTTGCCGGCGGCAGGCCCGGCTCCACCCAGCGGTGTAACACCAGGCTGATCAGCAGCGTAATAAACACCGTGGAAGCGGCCATAAAATAATAATTAGCTGCCAGAGTGACCTGCCGCTGAGGATCAATCAACTGCGCGCTTTCGCTGCTGATACCCGCCAGAATGGCATCCACCGGCCCCATCATCAGGTTGGCACTGTAGCCCCCGGAAACGGCCGCGAACGACGCCGCAATACCCGCCAGTGGCGAGCGCCCGGCGAGCTGAAATAACACCGCACTGAGCGGAATCACCACCACGTAACCGGCATCAAAAGCCAGACTCGATAAAATGCCGGTTAACACCACCGCCAGAGTCAGACCGACCCCCGGCAGATGACGCATCAGTTGCTGCAACCAGCTGGCCAGCATGCCGCTGCGCTCTGCAATGCCCAGCCCCAGCATCACCACAATCACCGGCCCGACCGGCGCAAATCCGGTGAAATTGTTAACCGCCGCCGACAACATCCACACCACACCGTCTTCACTGAACAGTGGCCGGGCACTGACCAGCTCGGCAGTGGCCGGATGTTCCACCTGCCAGCCCAGCCAGGCCGCCAGGGTTGAAACCACCACTACCAGAAACCACAGGCCAATAAACAGCACCACAGGTGCTGGTAAACGATTCCCCCAGCGCTCAATCCGTTGCGAAAACTGCTGCCAGAAACTGTACTGATCCATACGACTCCCGTTGCGCTACAATGGCCCGGTTAAACACGATGTCTGTACAGTATCACTCAGCGGGAAAAACGAAAGATGAGCAGCGATTTTGATTTCTGCATTATTGGTGGTGGCGTGGTCGGCCTGGCGATCGCCCGCCAGCTGAGTTCGCTGGGCAGTGTGTTATTAACAGAACAACACGATCTGCTTGGCAGTGAAACCAGCAGCCGCAACAGCGAAGTGATTCACGCCGGGCTGTATTATGCGCCGGGATCACTTAAAGAAAGCCTGTGTCTGCGCGGCAAACACCTGTTATACGACTTCTGCCAGCGTTATCAGATTCCACACCGCCCGATTGGTAAGCTGATTGTGGCCCAGCAACCTAATGACCCGGCGCTGGACCAGCTGCAACACAAAGCACAACAACTGGGAATTCCGCTACAGCGCTGGAACCAGCAGCAACTGCAGCAACAGGAGCCCGCGGTCAGAGCCAGTGAAGCCTTATATTCCCCCACCACCGGCATTATCGACAGCCACAGCTACATGCAGGCACTGACACACCAGGCTGAACAACAAGGTGCTTTAGTAATGCGCCAGACGCGTTTTTTAGCGGCGCAGCAAACCAATCACGACCCTGCCTGGCAAATAGCCCTGCACACCAGTGATGGACCCTTTACCACCAGTGCCCGCTGGCTGATTAACTGTGCCGGCCTGCAGGCTCAGCAGGTAGCCGCAGCCAGTGGTCTGGCCGCCACACACATTCCCGACTTATACCCCTGCCGCGGGCATTATTTCAGCTACAGCGGCCGCAGCCCTTTTCGCCACCTGATTTACCCTCTGCCGGAAAAGAACCTCACCGGCCTGGGCATTCATGCCACCCTCGATCTGGGCGGCCAGGTAAAGTTTGGCCCGGATACCGAATACCTGGCATCAGATGATCTGAGTTACCAGGTCAGGCCGCAATTACGTGACAAATTTGCCAGTGCAATCCGGCGTTATTTTCCCGCCCTCGACGAACAGCAGTTACAGCCCGACTACGCCGGCATCCGCCCCAAATTGCATAACGCCAGCCAGTCCGCCACGGACTTTTGCTTGCGGCTTGATCAGGCACAAAAGTCACTGCATTTATTTGGTATTGAAAGCCCCGGATTAACCGCATCACTGGCGCTTGCCGAGTGGGCAGAACGCTCAGTTAGCCGCGAATAACAGCGTCATTTGACGGAAAATAGTCATAATAATCAGAAGCTTATAACGATTTTACAGGTTGTAATCGACCACGTGTGCAGAAATGTTACGTCGGAGCTACACTGTAATCTGATCGAACACTCACTAACCCAGAAGGTTATACAAAAGTTCACAAGAAGGCCCTGATACGACACAAGGGCAATGGCAGAGCCTGCTATTCTGAGAACAGTTGTTAAATACACTCTGTGTGAAAGGGAGCACTATGACTCAAGCACTTCGTGCCAGGCAGGATCAGGAACATCAGACCGTGAGCACCATCTTATCCGATCAGGTGATGATTCCGATTAACTGCGACCATTGCCATCAGGACACAGACGTCAGCCTGCAGCAGCTGAAATTGCGCAGCCCGGTGTTATGTGAACATTGTTATGAAATTAAAACCTTCAGTGAAACCGAACTGAAGCTTACCCGGCTGATATTAGCCCAGGCCGGTTACCATTTCGCCTTGTAATAATCGGCCGGAGCAATCCGGCCTGTTTTATCGCGCTGGCAGATTCATCATCACCGTTATTCCAGCATCTTTTTTATCTGCTCCTCAGTGGGCACCGAACCGGAATGTTTTAAAACACCATCAACCCCTACCGCCGGCGTACTCATCACCCCTGCGGTCATAATCGCTTCCAGGTCCGTCACTTTAGTCACGCTAACAGCCAGGCCCAGCTCTTTAGCCACCTGCTCCAGGCGCTCCGCAGTGGTGACACAGTTTTTACAACCAGAACCATAAACATTAATTTGCTTCATCATTTTTCCTCTTCCAAAAGCTGCATCATAAAACGTTAACGGCATTAAACAGCCAGCCAACCAGACAGAATGCCACTAACAAATAGGCGGCAATCAAGGCCAGTAATTTAAATTTCATCACCTGTTTAAGCATCATAAATTCCGGCAGGCTCACGGCCACAGCACTCATACAAAATGCCAGCGTGGTACCGAGGGGCAGACCTTTAAGCAACAGGCTTTCCATAATCGGAATAACAGACGTTGCATTCACATACACTGGAATAGCCATCAGCGCGGCCAGCGGCACCGACCACCATTGTCCGTCTGCCAGATATTGCTGAAACCACTGCTGCGGCACAAAACCATGAATAAAGGCGCCAATCCCAACACCAATAAACACCCACTTCCAGATACGCTGAAAAATTTCACGGGTTTCCTGCCAGGCAAACTGATGGCGTTGCCGGATGTCCAGCCGGGGGGACTCATAAATAAGCTGAGCAGCCTGATCGCCCTGTTCATATTGCTTGGCTAAAAACACCACCAGCCAGCGCTCGGCTTTCAGCGCATCAATCAGCCAGCCACCGATAATGCCGGTTAATAAACCCACCGACAGATAGAGCAGGGTGAACTTCAAACCCAGCAGCGAACTCAGCAGGACAATGGCCACTTCATTAATCATCGGCGAAGTCAGCAGAAATGCCATGGTCACCCCCAATGGAATGCGGGCAGACACAAATCCCATAAACAACGGAATCGAGCTACAGGAACAAAACGGCGTTACCGCACCAAACAAAGAACCCAGCAGATAACCACTGTAGCGGCCTTTACCCTGCAAATAAGCCCTGACCCGTTCCGGGTTTAAACTGGCCCGCATCAGAGCAATGATATAAATCAGTACCATCAGTAACACCAGAATTTTACTGCTGTCTTCAATAAAAAAGTGCACCCCGGATGCCAGCCGGGTATCCGGCTCCAGCGCCAGCACGGTGAACGTCAGCCAGCTGGCCAGATCAGTAAACCAGTGCAACATGGTGTTACCTCAATTCTGTAGTCTCTGAATATAAACACGAATAAGCTCTGCAAAAGATGCACAGACATTAATTAATGCAAGACACGCCTGATAAGCCATTGTGATCGCGGTAAATTATACATCCCAAGCCTTCATTATTAAGACATTCGCGGCACTAACTGTTATGCCTGAAATGATTACCCGCCTCAGGCCAGCCCGGCGGATATCACATGGCAGTTACTGAAAGCAGACCATCAGCAAAAACTATAACGCCGGTTTAAATTTGTAATTTCTGCTGATGCAGCCTGAAGCGTAAGCTGATTAGCGTTGATTTAACCGCTGGCCACACCACTATGACTCAGGCATCTCATCAGGCAACTGCAAAAACATCTCAGTCCCCCTGCCATCACTGCGGGCCGGAAACACCATTGCCACGTACCGCTCTGGTGGCGGAAGGTGGTGGCCAGCGGGGTGTCTTTACTGCCGGCATTCTGGACGCCTGGATGGCTGCCGGGTTTAATCCATTCGAAATCCTGATTGGCACTTCCGCCGGGGCTCAGAACCTGTCGAGCTATATGACCTGCCAACCGGGTTTTGGCCTGAATGCGATTACCGAGTTTTCCTCTCAGCCGCAGTTTTTTAAATGGCAACGCTCGTTGATTGGTAAACACGCAGTGGATCTGGATTGGTACTTTGATCAGTTAAACAGCTCCGCCAGCCAACTGGATATCAACCGCGGTCATTCGCGCTTGCAGCAACGTCAGTTATATTTTTCTGCCACCCGCAGTGATAACCGCCGGGCGGAGTTTTTTTCACCCGATCAGCACAACTGGCTGGCGATGTTAAAAGCGTCCAGCGCCCTGCCGGTATTGTATAAAGGTGGCGTTAAAATTGGTGAACACCAGTATGTGGATGGTGGATTGTCGGCTCCACTGCCGGTGGAAGAAGCCTACAACCGCGGCGCCAGAAAAATTACCGTGTTAAGAACCGTGGCAGAAGATACCAGCCTGGTATCGCCCTGGGCCCATAAACTGAAAGCCCTGTTTTGCAGTATGCATTATTGCCCGAAAATACTGGATCTGATTACCCATCATGAAGACAGCTACCAGCGCAACCTGGCGTTTATTCAGAACCCACCGGCTGATGTTGAAATACAGCAGTTGTTTCCACCGCAGCCGCTGGCCAGTTCACTGGTGGGCAGCCCGCGTCAGGCGCTGCAGCAGGATTATCAGCTGGGGCTCAATAGCGGACGGGATTTCCTGCAACAGTTTGCCGCCTGACCGGAGCTTGCCGCCAGGCGCAAACCGGATGTTTAAGGAATCTCTGATATAACCAGCGCCACCTAAAATCTGCAGACATTCGCGGTACACCGACTCTGCCGTTAAGGTCGCCTGTACTTTTAACAGAGCAATATCTGAGGTACGTGCCGTTATCCACCTGAGTAATACAGGTATCCAGGTAAGCGTAAAAAGCATTCAGCTGGCGAATCATTTCCACAAACTTATGGCGAATTACCTGATGCTGTGCCAGCCGTTCGTGGTTCCAGTTATTCACAACAATTAAGCGACAAGTGCCGCAGCTATAAACGAGTTATAGCTGCTTGATTTAAAGTTATCTGAATTAACCAGGGCTGATTATTCTTCTGATAATTCATCAAGATTTGAGCGATGGAAACCATCGTACCTCTCGACATTGTTGGTTTCCGGACGCGGCAACGGCATATACATATGGCTGGAACCAAACTGTGCACCACCATCGATATGCACAGTATCACCGGTAATAAAGGCCGCGCCCGGGCTCAACAGGAAAACAATCGCCGAGCTGACTTCGGCTTCGGTACATAAACGACGCAGCGGCATGGCTTCACCGGTTTTTAATAAACGCTTACGGGTAGCCGGGTCGTAGGTGGCTAAACCGCTGGAAGCAACAATACCCGGAGCAACCGCATTCACCCGTACGCCATAACGGCCCCATTCCCAGGCGGCGGTTTTGGTGAAGTTTTCCATCCCGGCGCGGGCAGCACCTGTGTGACCCATCCCCGGGAAACCATTGCTGCAGTCGGCGGTAATATTCACAATCGAACCTCCATTTTCCTGCATGGTGGCTTTGTACACTTCACGTGCCATCAGGAAACCGCCAACCAGATTGTTTTCCACAACGGCCTGGAAACCGTTTTTACTGATTTTTTCCAGCGGCGCCGGGAACTGACCACCGGCGTTATTCACCAGGCCATGAATGCGGCTATGCTGCTCAACAATGCTCTGAATCACTTCCACCACACGCTCTTCATCGCGAATATCGGCAACACGAAAGTCCGCTTTGCCACCGGAGCCGGTTTCTTTGCTGTCTGCTTCGATCTCTGCCACCACCTGCTGCAGCTTTTCCTCACGACGCCCCATCAGCACCACGGTGGCACCCAGGCTGGCCAGCTCATGAGCGGTACAGCGACCAATACCACTGCCACCGCCGGTGATAACAATCACCTGATCGTTAAATAAACCCGGGGCAAATACCGATTGATAACCCGTCATCACACACACCACTGTTATTTTTATGAACGGCTAGCCTACCACCAGCAACGCCGCAGGAAAGTGGCCGTAACGCCGACACGGTTTAACAAAAGTGTTCAGCGGCATAAGTCGATATACTTGCGCCTACACATGGATTTCACACGGCAGCCTGGCACTGGGCTTACTGCCTGTAAACGCTTATGTGTCGTGGGAAAGCAATCTGGCGGGGTTACCGGCCGGTGGCCTGTGTGCATTATGGCTGCACCGGGAAGACACCGGGGCAGTATCGGGCTGGCGCAGATCAGGCCTAGAGCACCTTCCAGCGACAATGGTTAACCGCCTCGAAATGTACAAAATACTTTACAATACATGTGTTTTCTTGATTTTGTATAGTATTTTATACAAACTGAGTTAAACCCATCGTATCTTTAAGCGATATCATGAATACAGTTGAACTGGGCCAACAGATACGGCAACTGCGCCTTGCCGCAGGTATCTCACAACAACAGATGTCTAATGATCTGGCACTTTCGCGTGCAACGTTAAGTGGCTTAGAAAAAGGTCGTAGCGGTGACATTGGCATCCGTAAGATCATAAAAATCCTGGACTACCTGGGCATGGAACTGACTGTGGTCGATAAATCGCCCTTCCCTACGTTTGAACAAATCCGGGAAGAAACCAACAAGTAAGCACATCGAGAGAAACACGTCAGCAAAACAACCGGAGCGGGACCATGGATAACTCACTTAATGTCTGCATTAATCAGCAACCGGCTGGCGAATTATTCCGTGACGAGAACAATTATGTGTTCCGCTATCAGACTGACGAGCATCAGAGCAGCGAAGCCTCTCTGAACAACGCGGTGTCGTTAACAATGCCACCACGGAAGCGTGATTACAGCCATTCTCAGTTATTCCCCATCTTCGAAATGCACCTGCCGGAAGGTTATTTACTGGCACTGATTCAGCGCCACTTTGGCAAGCTGCAACATGAAAAAGGACAAACTCAGGATGACCTGAGTCTATTACAACTGCTGGCACCCGGCATTCGAGGTCGGCTGAATTACGATGCAGGCAGTACAAAGGATGAACCACTCACGCTGGAGAGCCTGATACACCCCAACAGTGAGCAGTTATTTGACGAGCTGGTGCAAAAGTTTGCTTTAAAATCTCCACTCAGCGGCGTTCAACCCAAGGTTTTGGCCCGGGTTTTAAATAAAGCAACGTTAAAACTGGACGACTATATTGTTAAGGCCTGGGGGCCAGAATATCCCGAATTAGCACTGAACGAGTTCTGGTGTATGACAGCGATTAAAAATGCCGGAATTGATGTGCCTGAATTTTACCTGTCGGATGACAATAAGCTGTTTATTATGAAACGCTTTGATCTGCTGGACGATGGCAGCGCACTTGGGTTTGAAGATTTGTGTGTATTACAGGCGCGCCAGCGCGACGATAAATACAGCGGTAGTTATGAACAGCTGGCTAAAACGCTGAATGCCTTTATTTCTCCGCCATTAAAAGCCCGCAGTTTCCAGCAGTTTTTTAAATTGATGGTTATAAATCAGCGTTTGCAAAACGGTGATGCACATTTAAAAAACTTCGGGATTTTATATCCGGATTACCGACAGGTTCAGCTGGCTCCAGCTTATGACGTCGTTAGCACCACCGCTTATGTTCGTAACGATATGTCGGCACTGACCATGATGGGCAGTCGCAAATGGTGGCCGCGTAAACATCTGCTTAACTTCGGAGTAACCAGCTGCGGCCTGACTCTGAAGCAAGCTAATACACTATACGATGAATGCCTGACCGCACTGGCTAAGACGGCCGAGCACATCAAACAACTGGAAATGGATTCCATGACTGAAGATCAGCAATGTGTGCTGGAGCATTTGCTGAAACTGATGACAGCTGAGAGTTAACCAGCACTTAGCTACCGAATTTACTGCGATACTCACTCGGCGCCAGCCCGGTATGACGCTTAAATAACTGGCGGAAAAAACGCACATCTTCATAGCCACATTCACGGGCAATCACATCGACTTGTTTTAAACTGGTTTCCAGCGCTTTTTTCGCCACTTCCATACGCAGCGCCTGAATATACGCCAGCGGTGTTTGTTGCGCGGCTTGTTTAAAACGTCGCTTAAACTGACGTTCGCTGAGGTTAATTAATTCCGCCAGATCCTGTTGGGTAAATTGCTCACAGACATGCTGTTCCAGCCAATCCTGAACCTGATGAATTAAATGATCCTGATGCTGGCGTTGGGGCATAAAGCTGGCGTATTGCAGCTGGCTATGACGGTCCAGATCGATTAACACCGATTTCGCCACTTGCCGGGCAATCGCTTCCCCAAAATACTGACGCACTAATAGCAGGCTCATATCCTGGTAAGCACTCGCTCCGCCGGAACAGGCCACCTGCCCGTCCTGAGTGAGCATGGCACCCGGTTGCCAATCACAATCCGGAAACTGCTGCGCCAGCCAGTCAATCACACTCCAGTGGCTGGTCGCCTGACGACCGTCCAGTACTCCCGCCGCCGCCAGCACATAAGCACCGGTACAGACACTCACCATACGACAACCCTGCTGGTGCAACTGACGTACCCAGGCCAGAGTCGGCGCCGCCACCCGGGCCTGATGCAGGTATGGGCCATCAATAGCACCGACAATTAATAAATCCGCGCTGTCCACTTCCCGGATATCGCAATGCGCAACAATCTGTAACCCGCCACTGCTCTGCACCTGACGCCCGTTTTCTGCCACTACCTCCACCTGCCACTGGCTGTCTTCTGCCAGCCGCCGGGCTAATAACAAAATTTCCATAGGCCCGGTAACGGAGGTCAGCGGACAACCATCCAGCGCTAAAATGACACAACGTTTCATACAACAAGCCCTTAAGAATAAGATGGCCTTATTATCCCCCAGGTTGTCATATAAGCCACCACACATCGCGCCAGCTTCACACTACACTAACTGCTGTTATCCAGCCCTGAGTGACGGTTATGAATCCCCGCCAAGATGCACAGCAATCAGAACAACAGCAGCAACAACAACTGATCGAAGATTTTTATCGCGCGTTTCAGCAAAAAGACTTTGCCTTCATGGCGCAGTGTTATCACCCGGATGCCTATTTCCGCGATGAAGCTTTCGAGTTAAGCGGTAACGAACCCGGCGCCATGTGGCATATGTTGTGTGAACGTGGCCAGGATATGACACTGGAATTTTCTGTGGCCCAGAACAACGGACGCACGAGCGCCCACTGGGAAGCCAGATACACCTTCAGCCAGACCGGCCGTACGGTACACAATATTATTGATGCCGAATTTGAATTTAAAGAAGGTAAAATTGTGCACCATATCGACCGCTTTAATTTCTGGCGCTGGAGCCGACAGGCACTGGGATTACCGGGTTTATTATTAGGCTGGTCACCGTTTTTACGCCATAAGGTCAGCCGGATGGCAATGACCAGCCTGCAACGATTTATGGCCAACAATCATTATCAATAATTCTGTAACCAGCGCCGCCGGACTTTATAAAAAGAACTGACATCGGCATAGCCTAATAATTCACAAACCGTCAGCGGGTCGTCATAACCCTGCTCCAGCAACTGCTGATAACGATGATAACGCCACTGCTCCAGCTGGGCGCTGAAACTGGTGTTCTGCTGCTTCAGCTGGCGATATAAGGTGGTACGGCTGATCCCCAACTCCGCAGCGACACAGTCGGCATGACTGAATTGTTTGGCGGAACGACTGAACAGTAACGCCAGGCGTTGCACAATATCCTCGCTCAGCGCCGCCAGCTGCTGACCAGCCTGTTGCTGCAGTAATCCGGCCAGGTACGCGTTGGCCTGCAGCAGTGGTTTCTGCAGTTCGCCGGGCTCTGGAATAATACGGTTATGGTCTGCCTGATAGTCCACCGGACAATCAAAATAATGCTGAATATAAGCGGCCGTTGTCGCACAACGGCGCCGTTGCAAACAAACGCGCTGCAATTTTAACGGTTCACCACTGAGATATTCCGCCCAGCTTTTAAAACCCGCCAGGCTGCGATCCTCGGCCAGCTGCGGATAACCCGCAGCAACGGGATAACTGAACAGAATATGCGGCAAACCGTCGTTATCCGTTGTTACACGCCATAACTCATCGCGGTTCATTAACGCGACATGGCGACAAAATACATCAACAGCCTGGTGCAGATTGGCACAATGGCATAACCAGTGCGCTAATATCCCGCGGGCATTCTGATGAATCTGTGCCCCCATCTGCCAGCCGGTTAACGGCTCCGCCGTTAATGCCGCCTGTTGCCACAATGTCAGCAACAACGACCGCGGTAAGCGCCGGGACAATAACCCGGAAACATCACCGCCCTGCTGTAACTGTTGTGCTGCGGCAAAAACCGCTTTGCCACATAAATCACCGATCTGTCCGGGAGTTAACAGCTGACGCTGCCACAATTGCCGCGCCAGATCGACCACTGCAATGGCCGATACTCCCGTGCCGTCAGCGCTGCCGTTTTTATCCGCTTTTGCAACCACGTTCCTCTACCCTGCAACAATCGGCCTGTCACTGCTCAGGCGCTGTTTTTATCCTTGCATAAACAAGGAGATCAGCGATGCAGAATACCCCCGACCCGATCAGAAATGAAGTCGAGTTACGCCAGCACATTGCCGCTTACCCCAGCATTCTTGACCAGCGTATTCAGACCCGGCTGGATGATTTATGCCTGGAATTTATTCACGCCAGTCAGTTAATAATGGGGTTTTACCAGGCACAGGATCAGGCAGATTTTTTTATTCTGCCAACGGATCAGCTTATGATTCAGTCACCGGAGCAACTGCAGCTGAGCGCTGTATCCCTGCCCTCTGCCAGCGTCAGTCTGATTTTTCTGATTGCCGGTGTCGATCATGTATTACGTATTAATGGCCAGCTGACCGAAAGCGGCCGGCTGCACATACAACAGAGTTATTTTCATTGTGGCCGGGCGGCGATGCGTGCCCGCCTGTGGCAGCCCGAAACGGTTAGCGCCACAATAACCCCGGCCGATTTTATCCACCGGGCACGCTATGCTTTGCTTGCCAGTTTCGGGGCCGATGGCAAGGTGCTGATTTCACCACGCGGAGAACAGGCCGGGCAGATTCAGTTATTGGCCGATGGTAAGCTGCTGTTACCCGAGCGTCCGGGCAATAAAGTGGCTGCCAGTTTACGTAACCTGTTAACCGACCCACGCATCCGGCTGGCATTAATTATTCCCGGTTGTGAACGGGTGTTGTGTGTCCAGGGCATGGCCAGAATATCGGCCGCAGCAGAAAAACGGCAACAGGCCGCCGTCGATAACCGCCCGGCTAAGCTGGTAATTGAAATCGCTGACGTCCGGACTCACTGGCTGAATAACAGCGCACTTGATGCCACGTTCTGGCAATTATCAGAACAGCCGGTTAGCGGGCTGACGCCGTTTGCCAAAGCACTGGCTACTCATATGAAAGGCAAAGGTATGATGGGGAAATTAACCCACCTGGTGGTCGACCGGGTGGTAAAAAAAGATGCCAACAATCTGTACTGATTGTGGCATCTTAATGAGGTTGGTGTATGGCGCTGAGTTAAACGGCTTCAACCCACATTACACCAACCTCGGTGCGCACGACTTTCACTTCAGTCCCGGCAGCCAGAGGTTGGCGGCTTTTCAGTTTCCAGCGGACGCCGGAATAATTACGTTGTGCTTCGCCACGGCTGTCAACGTCCTGCTCCAGAATAAATGTCTGATCGGCAAAATCACTGTCGACTGCTTTATGTTCAACGTTATTTTGCAGACGGCTCAGAGGTTTCCATAACGTCACCGCCAATACCGCTGTAACCAGGGTGTTACTCCACAACGCCGTCATCACACTGGCTTCCAGCAAACCGGCATTCATCGCAATACCGGTCAGCAGCAGAGATATCCCTAAAAACAACAATACAAAGGTAGCAAACCCTAATACCGCCACTTCGATAATCAGAGCAGCAATCCCGAGAATCATCAGGATTTCTGCCATATTTTCCATTCTGAAAAAGTCCATTGCGTTACTCTCTGGTTCGCTCTGTATCAGCTCTGCTTTTTATTCAGCGAGTTAATAATCGACATTGAAGAAGCCACCAGAGAACTGGCGTCAGTACCACCTTCCGGCAGTAACACCACGGAAGATTCACGGGCAATCGCTTCTTTCGCGTTGATGGCTTTGGTTGCCAGGTCCAGCTGAATCGCTTTCTGACCCTGTTCGGTATCAGCCGCTTCACCCACTTTACGTAATGCATCGGCCTGTGCTTCTGCAACTGCGGTGATCGCACGTGCTTCACCTTCGGCTTTCAGGATCTGTTCCGTTTTATCGGCTTCTGCCGCCAGTACCTGCGCCTGCTTTTTACCTTCCGCGACGTTAATGGCCGACTGACGGTCACCTTCGGATTCCAGAATCTGAGCACGTTTCACCCGCTCAGCTTTCATCTGCGCTTCCATCGCATCCATCACCGAACGTGGTGGCACAATATCTTTGATCTCGTAACGCAGAACCTGAATGCCCCATGGCTCAGACGCTTCATTGATGGACTCAACAATCGCTGCATTAAGCTGGCTACGTTCTTCAAACGTTTTATCCAGCTCCATTTTACCCAGCTCAGAACGCATCGTGGTTTGCGCCAGCTGAGTCACAGCGAACACATAATCGTCCACACCATAAGTCGCTTTGTAAGGGTCCAGCACCCGGAAGTACAACACGCCGTCAACCGACAGGGTGATGTTGTCCTTGGTGATCGCCGACTGGCTAGGTACATCCACCGCCTGTTCTTTTAAGCTGCGGTCAGCTGCTACCTGGTCGATAAACGGAATAATAAAATTCAGGCCAGCTTCTTTAATGCCCTGGAATTTACCAAAACGTTCGATCATCCAGGCACGGTTTTGCGGTACAAATTTAATACTGCTTTTCAGCAGAATCACAACCAGTATCAGCGCAAAGGCCTCTACTGACAGAATCATATTAATCAAAGCTTCCATTGTATTTCCTTATATAAAAATGTTGCGGCGTTAAGCCGCTGATCAGTTTTTCTGACGGTCTTGCGCCAGAAACGAATACAGTTCCAGATCGATGATTTTACCGTCAAACTCCTGTTGTGCCGGTAAACACCCTTCATGCTGAAAACCGATTTGTTTCAGATAATTTTCGTGTTTTTCCGAACCCGCTGCCAGGCGCATTTCCAGTCTGTGCAGCTGCAGCTCGTCGAAACAAAAGTTCATCACCGCCGGAACGACTTCGGCAAGTACCGAAAAGTTAATGCTATCACTAAGCTCCCACCAAATCTGTGCGCTATCTGTCATCCAGTTGATTTTTTGTATGCCTATACGCGCAACCAGTTGCTGGTCAAACACTCCTTCTACCAGCCAGCAGGCACTTTCACGCACCTCGAAACGCATGGCCACCCGCCGCAGTTCATCCAGCGCCTGAGCGGATACCGTCATTTCAGCTTTGGGGATATGGGCCATCACCCGTGGCTGACTTAACAGCTGGTATAACGCATCACCGTCTTTATTTGCATCCGGCAACCGCAGGGCAAAATTCTGAGTCGAAAAATTCCAGTTCATCATTATTCTCCGCCAGTCTGAAGGTCAGCAACACGATGCAACTGGATGACATCGACATAGGTTTTTTCACCGTTGTCAGCAATCAGCTTCCAGCCATCACGCAGGGTTGCACAAGGCTCAAAACCAATACCTGCCAGAGTGTCGAGCAGCGCCTGATCCTGCCCGACAATCCACTGATAAGCAAAATTGCGCATATGGTATTTTTCACTCAGAAAATCCATACACACGGTTAACGCCGACGCCCGTTGTGCCAGGGTTAACGCCGCCAGGCCATCAACCCGCAACGTCGCCCGTAACTGCGATGGTTGCCAGTCAAACACGCTGACCATGCCCTGAAATTCGCCATTAATTTCCAGCGCCCACATCATTCCACGCTGAGTCGCCGCCATTTGCACGCTCAGTTCAATCATTCGCGCGATATGCTCCTGGGCGGCTTCGGACGCCGGATCCAGCGGCCGTTGTCCCGGCAGTTCAGGATGCTGGTAGAGATTTAACAGGTTGGCCTGATCATCGTCGCTCAGGGAGCGAACGCGGCCACGGAAGTCTGCACCTTCAAATTGCAGCTCGGGAGTAAAATTCATGCAGTATCACCAATGCTTGGTTTAATCGCTGATTTCATTACGGATGTCCGTAGAAATAACAGCCTAATATTTTCTGCCGCCGCGCCGAAGGCACATCCCTGTGCCTGCCGCGCGAACGCAACATCCTGTTGCTGCTCTCGAAAACATTAGACTGCTATTTTTTATTCGAAATTGGCGATCTTAATAATCATCATCGCCCTCATAACCATGGGCGAGGTTTTCAAATCGGGTAAATTTGCCAATAAACGCTAAACGGTCGGTACCAATCGGACCGTTCCGGTGTTTACCGGTAATCAGTTCCGCCACGCCTTTATCGGGCGAGTCTTCGTTATACACTTCGTCGCGGTAAATAAACTGAATAATATCGGCGTCCTGCTCGATGGCACCGGATTCCCGCAGGTCGGAGTTAACCGGGCGTTTATTCGGACGTTGCTCAAGCGAGCGGTTAAGCTGCGACAGCGCAATCATCGGACAGTTAAATTCTTTCGCCATCGCTTTTAACGAGCGCGAAATTTCCGAAATTTCCTGGGTACGACCTTCCGACGGGCCCGACACCCGCATCAGCTGCAGGTAATCGACCATGATCATCGCCAGGTCGTTGTTGTTTTCGCGGTACACCTTGCGTGCCCGGGCGCGCATTTCCTGCGGTGTTAACGCAGCGGTATCGTCGATATACAGTGGCAGGTCTTTTAACATATTGACCGCCGCCGACAGCTTGGGCCAATCGTCATCAACCAGCTTGCCACTACGGATACGGGTCTGATCGATTTTGCCAATTGAGGATAACATCCGCATCACAATCGATTCCGACGGCATTTCCATCGAAAACACCAGACAAGGCCGCTTACTGCCCAGCAAAGCATTTTCCACCAGGTTCATGGCATAGGTGGTTTTACCCATCGACGGACGGGCGGCAATAATCACCAGATCGGATTTCTGCCAGCCTGAGGTACGGTTGTCGATTTCAGTAAAGCCGGACGTCAGACCGGATAAACCATCCGGCTGGTTAAACATTTCATCCAGCTGATCCAGCGTGCTTTTTAACAGTGGCGCCACCACCTGCGGGCCACCGTCTTTGCGGTTACCTTCGGCAATCTGAGCGATCGACTTTTCCGCATCCGACAATAAATCCAGCGCGGTAGCACCATCCGGCTCATAAGCCTTGTCCATCATCTCGCTGGCGGCTTCAATTAACCGTCGCTGCTGCGAACGCTCACGCACAATCTCAGCGTAAGCACCACAGTTATCAATGGATGGCGTCATATCCACCAGCTGGCTGAGGTACGCCGCGCCGCCCACTTTTTCCAGCTGCCCGCGCTCTTCCAGCTCTTCGGCAACGGTCACTACGTCAATCGGCTGCTCCGATTTCACCAGATGACTGATGGAACGGAAAATCATACGGTGATCATGACGATAAAAATCACTGTCCTGGGTGGTTTCAGAGATCGCTTCCCAGGCCCGTTCATCCAGCATCAGCGAGCCGAGTACCGATTGCTCTGCCTCGACCGAATGAGGAGGGGTACGGCCTGTGCCACTGCTGGCATTCATATCGCCATCGGCGTGTGGAATGTAGTCGTCGTTCATAAGCCCGTTGTTTATCAGCCCGTTGTTTATCAGACCAGAGTCGTCTGTAACACCGCAGGAATCGTCAGATACAAAAAAGGCACTATCTGCACAATCCCCGATAAGGAAAAGAGCCTAATAGTGCCTTTTTCTGTTGCAACTGTCATCCGGCCAAAGGCGGATGAGTTGCTAACAATACTTACTCAGCAACAACGTGCAGTTTCAGTACCGCGTTCACTTCAGCGTGCAGGTGGATCGCAACGTCGAACTCGCCAACAGAACGGATAGGACCGGTAGGCAGACGAACTTCAGACTTGCTCAGCTCAACACCGGCTTCGGTAGCCAGCTCAGCGATGTCACGGTTACCCAGAGAACCGAACAGCTTACCTTCGTCGCCTGCGCGTACTGCAACAGACAGCTCGATGCCTTCGATTTTCTCTTTACGGCTGTTTGCTTCAGCCAGTTTTTCAGCTGCTGCTTTTTCCAGCTCAGCACGACGAGCTTCGAACTGCTCAACGTTAACTTTAGTTGCAGGAACCGCTTTGTTTTGCGGGAACAGGAAGTTACGTGCGTAACCTGGCTTAACCGTTACCTGTTCACCCAGTTCACCCAGGTTTGCTACTTTTTCTAACAGAATAATTTGCATAATCAATTCCTCATTACAGGGCCAGACCGTTAAAAGGTTCAGTCTGCCGTGTCTTTTGGTAGTCGCGCGCGGAAGTTCCATGCACTGTCCAGACACGCTACGAAAATTAGTAATGTGTACATGTATTGCCCTAACACGAATAAACCGATGTAAACAACGATCATCCAGTTCGGGCTGGCTTTGGTCTGAGAGACCAGGCCATGGAACAGAGCCAGTCCGGCGAGCATCAGCGGTATGGTTAATACCGGCATCAGACCTGCCAGCTCCGGATCCAACTGACCAGCAGTTAACATCACCAGCATGACCGGTAATGAAAAAGCCAGTGGCAGTCTGAGCTGTTTGAACTCGGCACCAAACCCGCCCGGGTTATAAAAGGTGCTTTGCCAATAGCGTCCCAGTAACAGACACAACATAAATACCAGCGCATGCAACGCGGCTAATACTCCACTGATCATGGGTGCCACTAACGGCTGCAACTGAGTTAATAACTCCGGTTGCTCCTTTAAGGCTTCCGCAATCAGCTGCTCACTGCTGTCTTTTACCTGAGGTAACACCTCGGGTAACAGCAACGGCAACAGGAAATACACCACAATGCCTGATACCGCTGACACCATCACCGTCCAATCGAGACGAATGGTTGCCCGCAGCACCACCGCCAGGGCGCTGGTGCCCAAAGCAGTTAACAACGGCGTCGGGTCGCCCATGGCCAGCCAGGTAATTCCCGGCAATAAAGCCCATAACACAACCTGAGCCGCCTGTTGCCAGCCATACCGCAAAATAACCAGCGCTAAAATTGCAGCGCCAAGCCAGAAAAACAGCGGTATCGCCAGACAAGCACCGGCCGCGACAGTTGCCTGCCAGCGGCCGGTCATGGCCCATTGAGCCAATTTCTTCATACGCTAAAAACCAGAGCGATTAATTATCGTGCTGATCAGTGTATGGAAGAAGGGCAATATAACGAGCGCGCTTGATCGCAGTGGATAACTGACGCTGATATTTTGCACGGGTACCAGTGATACGGCTTGGTACGATTTTGCCGGTTTCAGTGATGTAACCTTTCAGAGTATCCAGATCTTTGTAATCGATCTCAGATACGCCTTCGGCAGTGAAACGGCAGAACTTACGACGACGGAAAAAACGTGCCATGACTCAGTCTCCTATTACTCAGCGCTGTCTTCAGCTTGGGTCTCTTCAGCAGCTTCTTCAGCTACTGGTGCTTCTTTCTTCTCTTCAGAGTTTTCCTGACGAGATTCGCTGCGACGACGATCTTCACGGCTTTCAGCAGCTTTGATCGGAGACATATCAGTAACAGCTTCGTCACGACGGATTACCAGGTTACGCAGAACAGCGTCGTTGTAACGGAAGTTGGTAGTTAGTTCGTCCAGAGCGTCCTGAGAACACTCAACATTCATCAGAATGTAGTGTGCTTTATGAACGTCGTTGATTGGGTAAGCCAGGTGGCGACGACCCCAGTCTTCGAAGCGGTGAATCTGGCCACCGTCAGCTTCGATTGTATTGGTGTAACGCTCTACCATAGCTGGTACTTGTTCGCTTTGATCTGGGTGTACCAGAAAAACGATTTCATAGTGACGCATTGTCAGCTCCCTATGGGTTATAGCCTTCCGGCCCATCCGGTAAGGCAAGGAGTTTGCCCTCACTGTTAACAGGAACAGTGTATTACTCTGCAGTAGAGCAATTGACGGACAAAATGGAGCGCGGATGTTAACAGAGGGCGGCGCCCGGTTCAAATGTTAAACAGTTAGCCGCAAGTCGGCGTGGCCGGCTGCGACAACCCGCCACAGCGACGCCCGGCTGGCGAAGCGCTACTATTTATTACCACCGAGTTATACAAATCCCGGCGTTTATCAGACTATGAGGGTGGTGTGGTAACGCCCGGCTCAGTGCAGACAACGCATTCAGACCAGCCTGAGGGTGCTGGCCTGAATGCGTTTTTTTATGCCACTAAACTGAGCTCGCACGCTGGCGGGTGAAAGCCGGCAAGGTATGCGCTGACAAAAACCCGTAAAAACAGCTGTACCTGTTTTACTTGTGCACAAGTCAAGCCCTGAAACGACTGAAATGGCAACTTTTTCCACCGTCGCGCTCTTGTGCATAAGAAACCTCTGTCAAGCGTTAAGTTCCCCACAGAAACTGTGAATAACTTTGTGAGTAATCTGATTAAAACTGTCACAAAGCCAGTAAAACCGGGCTTATCACAAATTGGTCTATTTTTTACACAGCTGAGAAAAAATCGAAAAAACCTTATATTTCAAGGGCTCCAGCCCGATCTGATACGAAAGTGCCAATTTTTTATAAGGCGATCAAAGTCAAGGGCAAAGCGGATAAAAATTCATTCGGACGAACATTTGCCTGGGGAAAATCAATCATGGATTTCCACAGTTTCTGTGGATAATTCTGTGAATGAGTTGCTTATAACGATGCCAAACAGGCTTTTACATTAGCTCTCCGACAGATTGATCATTTTTTAACCAGTCAAAATAAAAAACCGCAACCAAACCTGAACGACAGGCCCGGCTGCGGTTGAACAACAGGCGAAATCAGTGCTGCAGCATCACCACATGCTGGCTTGCAGACTCAGCGAGTAGCTCCGCGGCAGGCCGATCACTTCGGATGCATTACGCGAGCCCTGCGGCTGTTTACTGGCGGCCTGTACATATTCACGATCAAAGAGGTTATCAACCGCGAACGTCAGCGTCACATGATCCCATTCGTAGCCGACCGACGCGTTAACCACAGTACGTGCATCGTTGCGTGGATCATAACGGCTGCCATCCTGCAGATTTGGATTCACCCGCACATAGGAAGTGTCCTGATAATTGGCATTGGCATTAACAACAAAACCATTATCCATGCGGTAACTACCACCCAGGTTTGCCGTCCATTCCGGGGCGTTAGCAAAGGCACGGCCTTTCAGATCATCATCCCCTTCGGTAAAGCGGGTAAATTCAGTCTGACTATGACCAAGGCCAAAGTAACCGTTAAAGTTGGCGTCAAAGTACAATAACTCCAGTTCTGCGCCCTTCACGGTCGACTCACCGGCATTCACGGTTTCGGTATCAAACTGGCCGGCATCGCCCTGAATACTGACCTGCTGATCCTGCCAGTCGAGATAAAACACATTGGTGTTGGCGGCTAAACGGCCATCCAGCCACAGACTGCGTACAGCCCATTCATAATTGGTGACGTACTCAGGGTCATAGCTGTATACCTTACCCTGAGCCAGGTTCTGCCCCACCCCTCCGGAACGATAGGCTTTCTGTACCACCAGGCTGGAAGAAACCGCATCACTGAAATGGTAAGTAGCGCCGATTTTTGGCAACCAGGCAGAAAACGTTTTATCAACCCGTGGCTTCACCACCGAGGCATCGGTGGCGGTTTGTAACAGACGGCCGTTAATCAGGCTGATGGCACCCGCCGCTAACTGACCGGTCTGCGCATCGGTTTGTTGTGCCACCGCAGCACCCACCGCCGCCGGGTCCGGTAACTGGCTGGCAATCGCAACCACATCTTCGCTTTCATTTTCCTGCTTTTCCCGGTCGTAACGGATGCCGGCAAGCAGATCGATACGATCATTCAGCGCAAACGTCAGGTCAGAAAACAATGCCTGAGTGGCAACATCCACTTCGAACTGGCTGCCGTAGTCCAGCCCGGCGTATTCAGGATACTGATTCGCCAGCAGTGTGGCGGTTGGCAGATCGAGCGTGATGCCTTGTGACGCACCCAGCGCCACCAGCCCCGGGCCGGAAATACCGTATTGTGACAGCTGGATCAGACGATCACCGGAAGAGACATCTTTAACACTCTGATCGGAGTAATAAGCGCCGAATACACCGGATACCCGCTCAAACTCAAAATTCAGCCGCACTTCCTGGGTCAGCGTCTGTTCATCACGGTCATCGATCAGTTTCAGATTCTGATCTGCCCCGGCATCCCCATCCCAGTCATAGTGGTAATCGATATCGCTGTGTGACGTGATGGCATTAAGCACCAGGTTGGGGCTCAGCTGATAGGAAATATCGAGAATATTGTAACGGCCATCGAGGGTTTCACGGGTGCGGTCGTTAAAGAAGACCTGAGGATCATCATAACGGTCTTTCGACTGCAAAGACTGCCAGGGAACGCCAACCTCATTATTGTTCTGAGAATGGGTATATAAAATCTTCAGGCCGCTGACGGCACGCGGTTCAAATAAAACCTTGGCGCGAACATCGGCGCTTTCCCGATAATCAGCATTCTCACTGCGGTTAGGGTTATCGATATAGCCATCGTAACGACGTTCCTCCGCGGCAATACGAAATGCCAGCTGATCTTCGATCAGAGCACCACCCGCCGCAGCCGCTAATTCTTTACGCCCATGGCTGCCGGCAATCAGCCGCGCTTTGGCATCCCAGTCATAGGTCGGATCTTCGGTACGGATAATCACCGCACCCGCCAGCGCGTTACGTCCCTGCAGGGTCGACTGCGGTCCGCGCAATACCTCAACCTGGGCCACATCCCAGACAGAAGTCCCTTGTTTCAGGGCGCGGTAGGATAACGGCGCACCATCCAGATACATACTGGCCAGGTAGCTATTACCGCCACCCGACACCCCTAAAGCATCAATGCCGCGAATCGTAAAACTGTTACCTGTGCCGGTAACCGGCGTCACATTGGGAGTGCGATCAAAGGTATCGTAGATATCCGTCAGGCGTTCATCAGCAATCTGCTCAGCATCGATAATTTTTACACTATCGACGGTATCCTGCAGGCTGCGTTCTGTTTTTTGGCCGGTGACCACAACGCTGCTCAGGGTAACCTGATCGTCAGCGGCATGAGCCACGCTTGCCAGCAGAACAGCCACGGCCAGCGGGGTTTTGGTAAGTATTGTCATAATCCGGTTCCTTAATGAGAGCAATTACCATTTGCTGCGAACTATATCGACAAAGATCATATTTGCAATACATTCTCATTAAGATTCTCATTTGAATTAATCAATCCGCTGCCCGGGGCCCATACAAAAACACCCCGGCAAGCCGGGGTGCTCAGTACCACCTGCGATCAGCCCAATCGCAGGTTACTGACCTTATTCAGCGATCAGAGCCGCCATCATCTTCTGACCGATGTCAGTATGATGTTGCAGTGTCGAGAACTGCTTAGTGATGGCTTCAGGACCAAAGGCATACACAGGAACCGGTGCTGCGGTGTGAGTACCATTGCCCCAGGTAACGCTTTGTTTAGCCGCCAGCTCGCGGCCAATCAGGGCACCGGTATCTTCGTCAGCGTAAACATAGAAGTCTGAAAAGTCGTTGAACAAGGGAATGTTCGTGGCCTTCAGGTAACCGTGATCCGGATGTTGTTCTTCCACAGGCACGTCATAACGGGCGGCAATACGTTCTCCGGATTCGTTATCGATGCGGAAGTCTTCATGCACACTGGCATTCACTTCTTCAACCCAGGCCGCTGCGCTGCTGTTTGAGAAATCCCAGTCACCATTCACTGAATCGAGAATGTCGTAGAACGAACGTTTCTGTGCATAAATTTTGTCCAGTGTGGCCAGCGAACCAAAGTTGTAATTCGGTTTGTAATCACGCGCACTGCCGTCACTGTTGACCATCCCGTCACCCGCCAGGGTTTTAGCCTGCGGAATATCATGCTTGTGGTAAGCCACACCAAAACCACCAGTTTCGTGGTCGGCGGTGACAACCACCAGCGTATCGTCACGCTCTGCAACCCATTCGTACACCGCCTGAACCGCTTCGTCGAACTTCAGCATTTCGTGCAGTAACCAGCCGGCATCGTTAATATGACCTGCCCAGTCAATCTGACCACCTTCGACCATCAGGAAGAAACCATCCGGGTCCTGAGACAAAATATCCAGCGCTTTTTTGGTCATTTCTTTTAACGATGGCTCATCAGCACACTTATTGCCCGGCTCAACCGTTGCTGCATTTTTGCAGTGGGTATATTCAATACCATCGTTCATCGCTGAATCATCAAACAGACCCAATAATTTACCGCCGGATACCGCGTTCATCTGAGTGCGGTCAAAGGCCAGAGCGTAACCGGCATTTTTTGCTTCCGTTAATAAACGGCGATCATCATCCAGACTACGCTTGGTTTTTTTAATCACGTGCGACGGTGCATTTAACTCAGTCGCCAGTTCAGCAAACTTCTCTTTCCGCAGCGCTTTCTTCTGATCGTCATCCATGCCGGTTAAATCAACACCCGCCAATGGATCGTGAACCCAGTGACGTGAGCCACCACCCAGTAACACATCAACCTGAGCGGCTAATAAATCTTCCGCAATGTCATTTTCCAGGCTGCGGTGAGGACGGTGTGCAGCAAAACCCGCCGGCGTGGCGTGAGTTAAACGGGTATCGGTAATCAGGCCGGTGGCTTTACCCATTTTGCGGGCTTTTTCCAGAATGGTTTCGACTTTATTACCGTTATCATCCAGGCCAACCGCCTCAGAAATCGAGCCCTGCCCGGTCGCCAGCTGAGTGGCAGAACAGGCGGAATCCACCACCAGTCCGGCATTAGTACCCATCGGTGCGGTCATTGATAAACCCAGCGAACCATTTTCTGCCAGCTTCTGCAGACCGGTGACACGATCAATATGTGCGGCATTGGCCGGTGAACGACGGGCATATTCTTCCAGAATACCAACCTGCTGTGCGCCCATACCATCACCAATCATCAGAATCAGGTTTTTAACCTGTCCCTGAGAACCCGCGGGTTCGGACTTATTATCGGAATCTGAGTCACTGCCACAGGCAGTCAGCATGGATGCCGTCAGAACAGCAGCCGACAGCTTGGTTAACATTTTCATACCTTCATGACACCTTATTTTTGTTCATTATTAATCGGGATTGCCGGGTGGCTTCCTGCCCCGAAGCAAAGTGGTGCCGGATCGTAAAAGCACAAGATGACAGTAATATTGCAAACCAGATTGAATACTCAATCAGTGATATTTTTATCCTGAAAAGATACTTCTGGCCGCTTTTTCAGCGGCCATAAAACACATCACTCCATGAAAGCTGAAGCAAAAAAAGGAAGGAGAAAATAAGGTGCTTCAGGCAGACGGGCAATAACCCAGCAATACATTCTTTTATTGGCCAATTAAAATTAATTTGCCACTTTCCGGATCGCGGTAAACCTGGCCCATCGACTGGTAACCCTGGGTTTTACCATTTTCCAGTTGCTGGCGTAATGATTCCGGCATATCGGTTAATTCACGACTGTGCTGCAGCTGAATAGTATCCTGCAACTGAAAATGCTGGCGTAATTCCGGGCTGACCGCGACCAGTGCGGCAATTAAGCCACAGGCAAACACCAGCATAATATCCACCAGATTGGCTAACGGACCGAGTGGCTCATCATCCTGAGCATCGAAGGAAGAACTGCGCCAGCGATCAGTCATAAGCCGGCTCCAGTGCGGCAATGGCTTTATCGTACCAGCGGCGCCGAACCCGGCCTAAAACAAACCCCACAATGCCGGCTAATAACCCCACCACCGTGGTATCAAATGCCACCGTCATCGCTGTTGTTAACACCGATAATTCACCGTCACCCAGTGCTGCCAACCCTGGCCCGAGCGGAATCAGAGTGCCCATTAACCCCAGCATAGGAGCAATACGGGTAATAAAATCAGCCCGCTCAATCCGGCGCTTGCCCACTTCTGTTAATAACGTTTTATCACCACGTTTGATCAGCCGGCAAATACCACCAAAGCGCTCTCCCAATGCCAGGCCGGTTTCATATAAAGCCAGCAACAGAAAGAATAACAGCGCCCAGACAACCGGCTGTAATAACAGCGAAGTCACCTGATGCATCACATTTAACGACAACGAAGAAAACATAAATACTCCGGCACAAAATGTCGGGCCAGCAGACGGTGGCGCAACGAAAAGTGAGCGGCACATTAGCAGGAAAGCCCACCCTTGAAAAGCAACAACAATTGACATTCCGGCTGGCCGGGGGTAGAACAAGCGCCGACGTTTTTGCCCGCTTCGGTATACCCGATCTGTGGCAACGTGGAACCCGGTGTAACTCCGGGGCTGTACCCGCAACTGTCAGGGTGGCACACCCACCTGAGCCAGATACACGTAGCGTCGCTGGATAGTACACCGGGCGGGAATACTCGGTACTGCGAGTGAAGCCGTGGTTCTGTTACCCGCCTCCGCGGTACTTTTTCTCTCCCTCAAGGCCAACCGACTTGAGGTTATTTATGTTGTTTTATCGCTTATTGTCTGCCACCCGGCTGACACGGTTATTATTGTTGTTTGCAATCGCCGGCACGGCGCTGTTCAGTCAGGCAGAAACCAGCAATAACGATTACCTGCTGCTGTTAACCTCCCAGCGAAATGCGGAAACCGTTGCCGAAGCGGTCCGTTTATTTCAGCAGCAACATCCACAGTTATCCGTTCAGGCCCGTACCGACAGCCAGATTTATGAAGCAACCGAACAACAACGCCGGCAACTGGTATTAAATGCCCGGGCGATTATTGGTGCCGGATTATTCGGCCCGGCCGTTGCTGAACTGAGCCCGCTATTTTCCACCTTCCGCCAGCAGCACAAACCGCTGCTGGTGTTCAGCAGTGATCATCGCCTGGTCGCGATGAGCACACTGGCAGGACGAACCTTATTCAGCGATCAGCAACAGCTGCGGCAACTGAGCAAACAACGCCCGGGAGACAACTTTGCCGCCTGGCTGCAACAACAGCAACAGCACAACCCACAACAGGCACAGTGGTTACAGGCCCGCGCTTATTGGCAGGCCGGTGGCGAACATAACGTACAACAATTATTGAACTGGAGTTATCAGCAACTGGGAGAACCACTGCAGGCAGCAGCACCTGTGCCACAACCCCGGGTACGCTGGTACAGCAAAGGTACTCTGCATAACCAGCTGCCCGCGCCCGACCCGCGTCCGCTGGTTGTGGTGATCGACCATGCCGGAGGTGGCCGCCCGGCGGATGCTGCATTGTTACGCAACCTGTGCCAACAGATAGAACAGCAGCAACAACAATGTATCGCGGCACTGGCCTATTGGGGCGAAGCCGGCGTTAATGCCTTAAATGAACTGGTGCCTTATCAGCAACAACTCAGTGCCATCGTGATGCTGCAGGATTTTGTGATTGGTGGCGGCGAAGGTCGTCAGCGGGTTACCGAGTTATTAACACACTTTAATGTGCCGCTGCTGAAAGCGATTAAATTACGCGACCGCAGTGCCATGGAGCATCAGTTATCAGCCGACGGACTGGCGGCAGAAAAAGTATATTACCAGGTCGCCATGCCGGAACTGCAGGGTGCCTCTCAGCCGCTGATTATTGCCACCGCCGGCGAACAACATAACGACCCGCTCAGTGGTATCCGCATTCGCGCCATTGAAGCCAAACAGGATGGTCTGGCGGCATTAACCGCCCGCCTGAAACGCTGGCAAACGTTGCAACAAAAAGCCAATCAGGATAAACGCCTGGCCATTATTTATTACAACCATCCGCCCGGCCGCCATAACATCGGGGCAGATAATCTCGATGTACCGGCATCGCTGTGGCAGATACTTAATCAGCTCAAAGCGCGCGGTTATAACCTGGGAGAATTGCCGCAATCGCAGCAGGCGTTGCTTGATCTGATGCAACAGCGGGGCATTAATTTACCGCGTGATGCCAAAGCACTGCACAACATGGCGAAACAAATTCATACCATGGCTCCGGATGACTACCGGCGCTGGTTTAATACCCTGCCCGCCAGTGTTAAAAATGAAATGGAAAATGGACCGTTCGGGTTATTACACGAGCAGCTGAAAGCCGCTGTAACGGCCCGCAAACCACAGCTGGCCGATGGCCTGTTACATCATACCTTTGAAGAAATGCATCACCTGCTGGAAGGCGTTGATCATCCCGGGCGGCAACGAGCGCTGAAATTAATTGAACAGTTAGAGCAATGTTATCTGCGTACGGTAAAACATGCCGAACAAAACAATGATGGCCGTTACCCCGCTTGCCTCGATAAAGAAGCACCACAACTGATCAGTGCGCTGCAACAAACCGGTATAGAAGGCCTGGGTGGCTGGGGAGAAGCCCCGGGCAAAGTAATGACGGTCAATCAACAGCTGTTATTACCCGGATTGCAGTTTGGTAATGTATTTATTGGCCCGCAACCGCCACGCGGCTGGGAAATTAACGAAGAATTATTACACGCTAACCTGGCGTTTCCACCGCCCCATCAGTACCTGGCTTTTTATCACTTTTTACGCGATGAATTTAACGCCGATGCTTATGTGCATCTGGGTCGCCATTCAACCTATGAATTTTTGCCCCGCCGTAGCGTCGGCCTGGGGGAAGATGATTATTCACGCATTATCGGCGCCGATATTCCCGGCATTTATCCTTATATTGTCGATGGTGTTGGCGAAGGTATTCAGGCCAAACGCCGCGGCCTGGCCGTGATGGTTGACCACCTGACGCCACCGTTAAAAAGCACCCCGCTATACGATGAGTTGTTGCAGCTGCGTCAGCTGATTGAAAGCTTCGAAGCCAGCCACGGCAGTGGTAATGAAGCCGTGGCCCAGCGCCTGGTGCAGCAGATTGTGGCAAAAGTCGATCAGCTGGAATTACGCGACGAACTGGCTCAGGCGATGTCGGCAGAACTGGCCGTCATGGGCATCAGTTTTGAAGAAGTGGATGACGATATGCTGGTACACGAAGTGGGGCATTACCTCACCGACCTGCAGGAACGTTTTATGCCGCTGGGGCTGCATATTTTTGGTAAAGACTGGAAAGATCCGGCGGTCGAAATGATGCTGCAATCCATGTTAGGTCGCCATCAGGATAACGATATCAGCACTAACAACGATGACCGCAGCGCAGAACAACAACGCTGGAAACAGCTGCTGCAACAATCTCCGGCCGCCGAAATCAATGCCCTGCTGAATGGTTTAAATGGCCGTTATGTGGCTCCCGGCCAGGGCAATGATCCGATTCGCAGCCCCGATAGTTTACCGACAGGGCGTAATTTTTATGCGCTCGATTCCAGTTTAATTCCCTCCAAAACAGCCTGGCAGCTGGGCCGAGAAATGGCGAGCCATGCACGCCAGAATAATCCTCAGAATGCCGATAAAAACGAAGCGGTCATCTTATGGGCCTCGGATGTGGTGCGCGACGAAGGCGTTATGATTGCGTTTGGTCTGGATATGTTAGGGCTGGAGCCGGTGTGGAACAGCCGTGGCCTGGTGAAAGGTTTAAAACGCCAGACGCTGGAAGCGGGCCGAACACGGCGCGACATGATATTTACCAGCTCGGGATTATTCCGCGACTTATACCGGCCACAAATGGTGTTATTAAATCAGGCAGGATTAATGGCGCTGGCCGCCTCAGCCGATACCATTCGCAAAGACTATCCGGCACTGACGCTGGCATTACAGCAGGCGCTGCAACCGCTACAGGCCCACGACCACTATAACGCCGGCCAGCCGGCCGATGAAACGCTGCAACAAAACCGGGTGGCCGCACACTGGGTTGAACAGACACGATTATTATTACGTCAGGGCCAGGCTGAGGAACAGGCCGGTGTGTTAGCCAGCATGCGGGTATTTGGCGATGCACCGGGCAGTTATGGCGCCGGTATAAACCGCATGGTGGAACGCTCCGGCGCCTGGCAACAACGCAGCGAACTGGCCGATGTATATATCCGCCGCCTGGGGCATAGTTTTGGCCTGAACGACTATGGCACACCGGCCCAGCAGGTTTTCAAAAACCTGCTGAAAAATACCGAAAATACCTACTTTGGCCGCTCCAGTAATTTATACGGTTTAATCGATAACAACGACGCCTTTGATTATCTTGGCGGCCTCAGCCTGGCGGTGGAATCGGTCAGCGGTCAGGTGCCGAATAATTATGTGCTCGACCACAGTGATCCACAGCAGTTTAAAGTCCGCCCGCTGGGCCTGGCACTGCGCCAGGAATTACGTGGCCGCTTTTTAAACCCGGAATGGTTAACCGGACTGATGCAACACGGCTA
Source organism: Bacterioplanoides pacificum (assembly GCF_042648445.1). Lineage (NCBI taxonomy): Bacteria > Pseudomonadati > Pseudomonadota > Gammaproteobacteria > Oceanospirillales > Oceanospirillaceae > Bacterioplanoides > Bacterioplanoides pacificum. The sequence continues at coordinate 4,162 of NZ_JBHRYB010000007.1, read as the reverse complement.
CGCCGGCGCCCGTACCATGGGCAGTGAATTTCTGGAATATTTATGGGGCTGGCAGGTTACCAACCCGACGTTGGTCGGCGACTGGGCCTGGGAAGAAGTTAAAGCTGTGTATATCGACGATAAACACCAGCTGCAACTGGACGAATTTTTACAACAGGGCCATAACGCTCATGTAAAAGCCAATATGCTGGCGATTATGCTGGTTGCGATTCATAAAGAATTCTGGCGCGCCGATGAACAAACCACACAACAACTGGCCAGCGAGTTTGCTGAATTGGTTGCCGAAAACGGTTTACCGGGCAGTGGCCATACAGACCCGGATAACCCGATGTTAGGCTGGCTGGAACAACATGTATCGCAGCCACAATGGCAGGCCTTAAAACAACAGATCGACCAGGCTCGCCCTGCTGTTGATGAAGCAGCCAAACAGCAAGCCAAATATACCCGCATTGCCGAGCTGGAACCGGATACACTGGAAAAACTGCAGCAGGCTCAGAATGTGGCAGAGAATAAACAACAGCCGGAGCAGGCAAACAGCGAAGCATCACAAACAAGCGAACAAAATGAGCAACAGAATCAATACGCCTGGATTCAGACTGCCCTGATCATTTTTGCGCTGTTCGTTGTGGTTATTGGCTTCCTGCGCAGCCGGCGGTTGTAGCCTTCAGGGTAAACCGCAGGACTGGGTGAGTTGATATAAATCCTGGCCATACACCTCCCCCAAGCCCAATAAACAGTGTTTATTGGGCTTTCCCAGAAAAGGTAGCGCTCTTTGCTTTCGTACTTGCCTGCATTCCTCTCTGGTGATATTTTAAACACTAAAGAAATCAGTGGCTTACGGACGGGGTTTACAAGATAGTAGGCATCCCGTGGTCGAAATAGTGTGCGCGCACGCTTTTCTGGAAAGGAGTTGTCTGAAAAAATACTATTTGGTTTCAATTAAATATGCACTAAAGGTATTCATAAAGTGAACTATAAAACGCTTTTCATAAACGTTGCTTTCCTCTCTTTTTTACTAACTGGATGTGGCGGTGGCTCCGGGAGCAATTCCAGTGATAGCAGTAATGAAGATCTGACCGATGTTGGCACAGACCCGGTTCTGGATGATTCTCAAAACGATGGAGGTGAAGAGGACACGAGTCAGGACGAAGATAACACTTTAACCCGAGACTTGATTATTTCTGACGCAGATTATTCCGTGGGTACAACCATTCTGAGAGGACTGAGCTGGCCGGCCGGCGATTTACAGGTAGGGGCGCCTATCTATGCAACCTTTAATAACTCGAATTCTCACTCGATTGAGAAGGGTATTTCCGCAACAGATACAGTCGACGCCAGTGACTTTACCCCTGTTGTTACCACAGACCCTTCAAATGGCGAACCATTCCTTCGCGATATTGAATCGGTCCGATATACCGAAGCCGATGGTTCGTCAAATCGCTGGTTGATGAGTTGTGACAATACAAGCTCTGCCGGTCGCGCAATGGTAAAGGTTTACTCGGAGAATAACCCAAGCCCGTATCTGGCAGAGGTTCCGCTGTTTAAGCAAGAGATTGTTCAGGGGACTCTGCAAACCTGGACGATAAAAAATTGTAGACAAATCTCCATTGCCTCTGTGACAACAGCCTCATCGGGTTTTGGATTAGTGCTGTGGGCTATTGGTCAGGGGACTTTGTCCAATAATGGTCCAAAGGCTTATGAATTTCTTGTGCGTATAGACATGGATTACAACAAAAATGGTGCTCCAGACACTCGTGTTGTTGGTATTCCAACCTTGGTAAGCTATGTGAATACGGCACAGGGAGAGTATCTCTCGGTTGCGGGCTTCAGTTCTGATAAAGCCATTGTGGCGAGCTACACAAAGACGTCCAACTCTAATGAAATACGTATTATTGGAGACAGCTACAATCAGCCTTTAATGATCACTCAACAGAATAAGTTCACTGGTACGAATGGATTTATGAATGTTGCGGATATTCATCTCTGGAAGAAAAACACCAACGACTATCGAATTTATACGGTCAGCGGCACAACGGGTGTTTATGCCATTCAGTGGGATGCCGGCCAAGATCAGAAGATCGGAGAGCAGACCTATAGCAGCGGTGATATTCAGCATTGCACAGGCTCTATTACCGGCTTCCGTGATCCAGCAGCCACTGGCAGGCTCTGGTGTCATGACAATACGAATGCAGGCAACCTGCTCGAATTTGAAGCTCCAGCTATTGCAGCGACTGTGCTGTAGCAATCGTCACATCAATTTCACCTGAGCGGGTGAAGTTGATGTGGTCATCTTTATTTAAAATCAGTCAACTATCTAAGAGGTTCTTTAAAGATAAACAGAAGATAAACAGAGAAGATAAACAGGAAACCCACCCTAGCACTTCTCTCGTATTGATCAGGTTCGAGCCTGGATGAGGCAGCATTAAACAAAAAGCCCGGCAATTGCTGGGCCTTGTCTTTTGTTATTTATACTCAACGCAGTTAGGCTCAGCAATACAGATCCTTAAAGTGTCGGAGCTTTTCTTATAAGTGCCCGTTTGGTTCAGTGAGTTACAACCAGGGTCACCAACCGAAGATGATCCTGAAACATACCTACAACTGTTTATAATGTAGTTGCCTTGCGACTCCGTGCCAATAAGAGTTAATTCACAATTGCACTGCGACCCACTGGAGTCAGGAAAGTAAATCCAGCTTTGAGCCTTACTGAATGCTCCACCATTTAAATCAAGAGTCTCTTCACCATCAACCGACTTCCAAAGGCTAAATAAAGACTTTTCTTTATCATCAGATGAATCACTACCGCAGGCAGATATCAGAATTGCAGTGGCGAGAGTTAGTAAAAAACGGTTCATTTCAAACGTCCTTAAGTAAAATAAAAATAAGAGGTCGAAATATTAGCAAATCAGTTTTACATCCATTACTTACAAAAAAAATATTAGTACTTTCTCATTAGCAACACAGCCTTCAAAAAGTTGACGCGATAGATAACTTCAGTGATTAATAGCCAGGCCCTTCCTTTGTTCACGCATCAGGCATAGGCTTATCTAAGTCAATCAAGGGAGTCTGTTATGAGCGAAGAAGAAAAGCACAAAACCGACTATCTGGGTAATTTTTTACTATACGGCCTCGCCGCGTTTTTCATCATCGGTATGATTGAAATGAATTTCGCGGATAAACAGTCGGATAAACAGTATGNAAGACTCATGCCTAAGCCAAGAAAACAACAGGTCTCGCTAGACGCTACGCCTTACTATCACTGCGTTTCACGCTGTGTTCGTCGGGCATTCTTATGCGGGACGGACCACCTGTCAGGGCAGTGTTACGAACATCGCCGTGGCTGGCTGGAAGACAAACTACTAAGTCTGCCTGAGATCTTTGCTATCGATATCGCGGCTTATGCGATTATGAGCAACCACTACCATGTGGTGTTATTCATCGATGCCAGAAGAGCGAAAGCCTGGAGCGATATCGAAGTGATTGAGCGCTGGCATCACCTGTTTAAAGGAAATTTGTTTTCGCAGAAGTTTGTTAAAGGCGAAAAGCTTGATCATGCTCAGCGAGCCAGACTTCAGATTTACATTGAAGAATGGCGTTCCCGCTTGTCGAGTATTAGCTGGTTTATGAGAGTGTTGAACGAAGCGATTGCCCGAGAAGCGAACATCGAAGATGGATGTTCTGGCCGATTTTGGGAAGGACGGTTTAAGAGCCAGGCTTTGCTGGATGAAGCCGCTCTGGCGGCGTGTATGGCCTATGTTGATCTGAACCCCGTGAGAGCTAGTATTTCAAAGACTCCTGAAGCATCAGAATACACATCGATAAAACGGCGCTGTGACGCGGCGAAAAAATCAACCAATCCCAATCACAAAGCTCAGCAAGTTGAAACGCTTCATCCTTTTGTGGGCAACCCCCGTCAGAACATCCCGCAGGGAATTCAGATGAAACTGACGGATTATCTTGAGTTGGTTGACTGGACTGGCCGAATTCTTAGACATGATAAGCGCGGAGACATATCGAAGAGCACCGAGAATATCCTTGCTCGCCTCGGCATTGACGATAGCCAGTGGTTGGAAATGACCGAGTGCTTTGAAGAGTGTTTCCGGACGTTTGCGGGTGGTGAGCAAAGCTTACGTGCCGCTTGCGAGACGCTGAATTACAAACGACC
>NZ_JBHRYB010000006.1:0-35457 GCF_042648445.1 Bacterioplanoides pacificum | reverse complement strand
ATCAAGAAAATGGACAATGCCGATTCGCAATTGGAAGCCGGCATTAAATCATTTCATTATTGAGTTTGAAGAGCAGTTGAGAGACTATATTTAATCAGTGCAGTTACACAGAATTATTTATAGTCTCTCTTTACCAAGCCCTGACTGCTTTTTGATCAGGGCTTGGTTACACTAACAAGGTTGTAGTATTGCCGGATTAATCATCTTGTTACGTCTGTTTTTATTGTTATGTTTGCTGCCCGTTCTTGCGCAGGCCGATCCTTCGGCATCGCGTGTTATTGAGTTGCGTCAGCAAATCCCTCAGCCGGCTTCCGGTCATCCTGGGATTCAGTTGGAATGGAGTAATCAGGCGCCACAGCAACGTCAGGCGCTGGATAACTTTTATCAGAATCTGCAGAACCTGCAGTTACAGCAATCGATGGATCGGGTACAGCGTCAGCAGCGGATTGAGCAGCTGCGTGGTATGTCTCAGCAGCAGCGCCTGCAGCATTTTCAGAATTTTGTTCAGGATCGTGGTTTAAACGCTCCGCGTTAATTCGGCTGGTCCGTCGTCAGTTCGGCCATTGATCTTTTCCCTCCTCTATCTAAAGTGTCGCCTTTCTTCCGGGCAGGGCACTTCCATGAAAACACGTATTACAGAATTATTAGCTATTGAACATCCGTTGATTCTGCCGGGTATGAGCTGGATTTCCACTCCTCAGCTGGTGGCTGCTGTGTCCAATGCGGGTGGACTGGGGATTCTCGCCAGTGGCCCGCTGACGCCAGACGAAACCCGCAACGCAATTCGTGAAATCCGCCAGCTTACCGACAAACCATTTGGTATCGGGGTGACCTTGCTGATGCCAGGGGCGAAAGAAAATGCCGAGGTAGCACTGGACGAGCAGGTTCCGGTGATTAACTTTTCTTTGGGTAAAGGTGACTGGCTGGTTAAACGTGCTCATGAATACGGAGGCAAAGTGATTGCCACTGTGGTGACGGAAAAACACGCGCTATCGGCTCAGGCAATTGGTGCCGATGCCTTATTGGTTACCGGCCATGAAGCTGCAGCTCATGGTGGTGATGTGACCTCGCTGGTGCTGGTGCCGGCGATTGCGGCGAAAGTGGATATCCCGCTGATTGCAACCGGTGGTTTTGCTGATGGCCGTGGTTTGCTGGCGGCTCTGGCTCTGGGAGCGGAGGCTATTGCGATGGGATCCCGTTTCGCCACGACGCAGGACAGCCCACTGAATGAAACGACCAAACAAGCCGTTGTTAGCAAGACGGAGCAGGACACCATCTACAGCAAAAACTTTGATGGTATCCCAGCCCGGGTTATGAAAACTCCGCGTTCCGTTAAAGAAACCCGCAGGCCGATGAATTTTATACTGGCCTGTATTGAAGCGACCAAAGCCGCCAGAATGGTCAAGCAGCCGATCTGGAAGGTATTGCTGGGTATGCTGGCAATGATGGACAAGGTGAAGTTGCTGGCCTATTTTGGTGCCAGTGTGCCGCGCCTGAAAGCCGCCACTATTGACGGTGATCTGGATAACGGCGTGCAGTTTGTTGGCCAGACACAGGGATTAATCGACGATTTACCAACGGTACAGCAGGTGGTTGATCGGGTTCTGCAACAGGCGCATGAAGGTCATCAGGCACAGGCACGTTTCTGGCAATAAAATTCTGTGGCCGGATTGTGGCTGACTGGCCTGAACCAGTTACAAGCTGGCCTGTATAATCCTATGGACATTACTTCAGTTGTCTACACTGTGTGCAAGTCTGCTCAGACAGACATGAACTGCCTCAGATAACAAGAACAATAGAAGGATGTTTTATGTATACGCGCGCAATGGCTGCTATTGCAGCTGCTTTTCTGATGCTGGTATCAGTTCAGGCTCTGGCGATGTCCAAGCCGCCAAGTACCGGTTATACCGAAACCCGTTACCCGATTGTCCTGACCCACGGTCTGTATGGGTTTGATAACCTGTTAGGTGTGGATTACTGGTACAAAGTGCCGGAAACACTGCAACAGGATGGTGCTGATGTTTTTATTACCACGGTTTCAAACTCCAATACGCCGGAGATTCGTGGTGAGCAGCTGATTCCGCAAATCGAACAGATTCTGGCGCTGACCGGTGCTGAAAAGGTGAATCTGATCGGCCACAGCCACGGTGGTCCGACAACCCGTTATGTTGCCTCGGTTCGTCCGGATCTGGTGGCATCTGTGACCACGATTGCCGGCGTTAACCGCGGCACGCCGGTCGCGGATAAAATATCTGAAATGAGTGATGATTCTCCCGCTTTTGAAGGGCTGGTCGCCACCTTAGGTAATGTGCTGGCAGAGATTATAGATGGAGTTTCCGGCGGTGGTCACCCGCAGGATATTATTGCTTCGATGCGTTCCATGACCAGTGAACAAACCGCCGCATTTAATCAGCAGCATGGAGCTGGTATTCCGCAAACCGCCTGTGGTGAAGGTGCTTATGAAGTGAATGGCGTGCGTTATTATTCCTGGAGTGGCACTCAGCCGGTGACGAATGTGCTTGATCCGCTGGATCTGCTGACGGGCACCACTCAGCATTTCTTTCCGGCCGGTGTGGCCAATGATGGGTTAGTTGGTCGTTGTTCGTCTCACCTGGGAATGGTAATCCGGGATGATTTCCGTATGAATCATCTGGATGAAGTTAACCTGTTCCTCGGTATCCATCATCTGACTGAAACTGATCCGCTGACTGTATTCCGCACTCATGCCAATCGTCTGAAGATGGCAGGGCTGTAATGATGAAACCGCTGCACGGCGCAATGATCTGTACTGTCCTGGCAGCGGTGATCTGGCTGGTTGGTAGCTGGCAGACGGCAGATGTCGAACTCGATATTCATCGTTTGCCAGCGACCGCCGCCGGACCGCAACAGTCGGGGGAGGAAGAGGGTCATAATCCGCCGTTATTACAGCAATTGCGAACTTTCCGGGGCGCGGATGTTGATGGTCAGTTGCGGTTGGATGGTGATAACCAACTTATTATTAATCTTGCATTGCGGCAGTGGTTTGATTTTCATCTGGCAGCGCAGGGGGAGTTACCTCTGGCAGACATTATTAGTCTGATGCAGCAGGAATTTGCAGCGTTAGCCCAACCTGGCCGTCAGCAGGCAGAAGAGTTATTGCAACATTATCTGGGTTATCTGCAGGAGCTGGCGGATTACGATAATGAGCAACAAAAACGCCAGAATCAGGCCGTTACCGCCGATATGATCGCTCGGGTGCGCTGGCAACAACGGTTACGCCGACAATGGTTTGAGCCGCCGGTCGTCGAGGCTTTTTTTGCCGGTGACCGGTTGCTCGACGATTATATGATACAACGCCTGGAAGCCCGTGCTGCCGGTGCCGATGAACAACAAATCGCACGGCTGGAGCAACAGTTACCGGAGCCACTGCAACAGATGCGCCAGCGTACCCGGCTGGTTATGACACTGCAGCAACAGCAGGCACTGTTGCGTCAGCAGGGAGCAGATGCTCAGCAACTGCAGCAATGGCGCCGGCAGCAGTTTGGTGACGCGGCTGCAGAGAGATTACAGCAACTGGATCAGCGTCAGCAACACTGGCAACAGCGGCTGAAAGAGTATCAGCTTTATCGTGAATCTGCGGCGTTGCAGGATGTTGATATCAGCAGCCGGGAGCAGCTGTTACAGAGCTATCGTCATAAACATTTCAGTGAAACTGAGCAAAAACGTTTAGCGGCCGCAATGCAGCTGTTGTCCCAGACTACAGCGACAACTGATCAGCCCTGAGTAATAACTGGCGCAGGGGTTCAAATAATGCCGGGTTGCTGATCAGCAGGTTGTCACCTTCCAGCTGAGGGTTGCCATCCGGTACATAGGTATGACCAAACCGTGCCCCGGCTTCCGTCGCGATTAGCTGGGCGGCGGCAAAATCCCAGGGTTTCACTGATTCGTAATAACCATCCAACCGGCCGCAGGCTACCCAGCAAATATCCAGTGCGGCTGAACCAAGGCGACGAATGTCTGCACAATTGGCCAGCACTGTATTAAGGCGACGCATTAATAGCGGTAATTCATCTTTTACATAAGGGAAACCCGTGGCAATTAATGCCCGCTTCAGTTCCGTTTTATCGCTGCAGCGGATTGGCTGTCCATTGAGGGTTGCGCCCTGGCCCTGTTCGGCGGCAAACAGTTCGTCGCTGAAGGGGTTATAAACAACGGCTGCACTGACCTGGCCCTGAAAAAAGTAGGCAATCGATATCGCCACCTGGCTGTGTTGATGGGCGTAGTTGACCGTGCCGTCAATCGGATCAATCACCCACAGGTGAGCCACATCGGTCGGATTATCGGGTGATAACTCTTCTGACAGGATCTGATGTTCAGGAAACTGTTCTTTAATGGCATCACAGATCAGGGTGTCAGCGGCAATGTCCGCCTGAGTTACCAATTCTTCAGCCGCGCTTCCTTTAAACTGAATAGTCAGCTGATGTCGTTGTCCGGCAATCAGCTGGCCAGCCTGACGTGCGCAACGCTCTGCAAATTCCAGTATGGAGGATGACATGGCGCTCTCCTGTGTTTTTCACCAGTCTATCGCTCGGTGTTACGATTGCAATGTTGTTGCGCTGCGGCGTGATTCAGCGGTTAATAAGTGGCGTTCGTAAAACACCTGCTGAGGCAGCGGTTTACTGAAGTAATACCCCTGGTAGCTGTCACATTCTAAATCCCGCAGCCGCGACAGTTGTTCATGATTTTCCACCCCTTCTGCAACCAGCTTCAGCTTCAGGGTTTTTGCCATCGCGATAATTGCCTGCACAATGGCCTCATCATCTTTGTCTGTGGTGATGTCATTAATAAAGGCGCGATCAATTTTCAGCTTGCTGACCGGAAACTGTTTCAGGTAGCTGAGCGAAGAATAGCCGGTGCCAAAGTCATCCATCGCAAACTCAACTCCCAGCTTATTGATGTTTTCCAGTAGCCGGATATTTTCCTGTGGGTTGTCCATTAACAGGCTTTCGGTAATTTCCAGTTCCAGTTGCGAAGCGGGCATATTGTGTTTTTTCAGCAGTTCTTGTACCCGGAAAACAAACAGGTCATCCAGCTGACGTACCGATACGTTCACCGAAATCTGAAGTTTCAGACCAAATTCCTGATTCCACTGGCTGAAGGTCCGGCAGGCTTCGTCCAGTACCCAGTCACCAATGTCCTTAATCAGGCCGGTTTCTTCAGCAATAGGAATAAAATCCACCGGTGAAATAATACCGCGCTGAGGATGATTCCAGCGCACCAGTGCTTCTGCTCCTAACAAACGATTGTCCCAGGTTGATACCTGGGGCTGGTAAAAAACTTCAAACTGATGCGTTTTAATCGCCTTGCGCAGTTCGTTTTCCAGAGTCAGGCGTGCATGAGCCTGGCGATTCATATCCGTGGTAAAGAACTGATAGCAGTTGCCACCTTTTTCTTTTGCTTTGTACATCGCGGTATCGGCATTACGCATCAATACGTAAGATTCGGTGGAATCATCGGGATAAAGGCTGATACCAATGCTGCAGCTGGTACTGAGTTTGTAATAATCCAGCTGGAATGTTTGCGATAACGTATGAGTCACCCGTTTGGCGAGATGAATAATTTCATCCCGGCCACTGGGTTCTTTCATCATAATAATAAATTCATCGCCACCCAGGCGGGACAACAGGTGACGATCTTCGACCACTACATGCAGCCGCTCGGCGACCAGTTTCAGCAGGCGGTCACCGAGCTGGTGGCCAAGCGAGTCATTAATGGTTTTAAAACGATCGAGATCGATATACAGCAACGCGAACGGAATTTCGTGCTCCTGATCGCTGTTTATGTGGTTGATGATTTCATCGTTAAAACAATAACGGTTCGCCAGCTCGGTCAGCGGATCCCGGGTAGCCAGGTATTCTACTTGTTGCTGTGATAATTTATGGTCAGTAATGTCCAGTAATAAGCCTTCCAGCGCTAATACACCATTTTTTTCGATGGTAACGCGGCCGCGGTTCATGACCCATTTTATTTCCTGATCGGGAAGGGTCAGGCGGAAAATAAATTCAAAGGCAGATTGTTCGCGGATATGTTTTTCCAGCTGGCGTAAAAAAGCATCTTTATCACCCGGGTGAATAAAGTCCAGTAGCGAGGCCTGGCGGCTGATCAGCACCTGAGCATCACAATTAAAAATGTTTTCACTGCCCTGAGTTACAAAGGTTAATAAATAGCTGGGATAGGCCGACTTATAAACGCAGCCCTGAATATTGTTGATAAATAAGGAGGTGGTACTTTCGGCTTTATCCAGGGCCTGTAAATACGTGTGTTCTTTAACCTGTGTCTGACGTTGCCAGCGGATAATGATATGACGGGTGAAGGCCAGTACCAGGCTGAGCAATAACCAGAAAAAAGCGCTGATCAATAATTTTTCCCGGTATTGCTGATACACCACCTGAGCCGGAATCGACAATTCAATAATGGTCTGACTGTGCTGATCGGCGCTGACCAGATGGTAACTCTTCTGATTGGTCAGGTTGAGATGAGAAGGGACCAGCTCCAGCTGGCCGCGGGCTGCTGTGGTAACCGATTGAATGACCCTTAGTGGCGCCTGTTCACCAAGCAGGTGTTCCGGCGCCTGCTGCTGAGATGGATAATCGATATACAACAGGCGGCCATCCTGGCTGAACAGGTTGAGCTGCAACGACCGTGTTGGCCCGGTACGTCTGATGGTGGGTAACGCCTGCCAGTTGATCGCCTGAAACCGCGCCAGTGGCGTGGCTGAGTCACTGCGGGCAGCGGCATGGAGTTGCTGTTGCAGGCCGTGCAGTACCGGGTATTGCTCGCGCACCAGCATATCCTGTACGCCTTGTTTGCTGTCCTGCCACAGGTGGAATGCAATAAGGACAAAAATTCCGCTACACAGCAGCCAGGCGATCAGGAAACCGCGGTTTCCGGAGCGCTGTTCAGGCGGGAGTAATAGAGCGGGGCGTTTGTGTGTCATTACTGATCTGATTAAAAACAAAGGGTTCAGATCAGTATAGGTGGTGTCTGCCAGTTAGCTGCCGGATTATGGCCTACGGCGACAACCAGCTTTGTACTTCGGGTAATACCTGTTGCATCATCAGAGGTTGGGCGGCAGCCGTTGGGTGAATGCCATCGGGCTGCATCATAGCAGGCTTTGTGGCAACGTCTTCAAGCAGAAACGGCACCAGCCGGGTGGCATTTTTGCTGGCCAGTGTAGGAAATATCTCACGGAATAAATTGCTGTATTTCCGTCCATAATTAGGCGGTATCTGCATGCCAACTAATAAAATGTCGCCTTTTGTCTGAGTGGTAAGGCTGATCATACGTTGCAGGTTGTTTTTTATCACCTTAACAGGGGTGCCACGTAAGCCATCGTTACCGCCCAGCTCAAGAATCAGCAGTTGTGGCTGGTGCTGCTGTAACAGCTGTGGCAGGCGGTTCAGGCCACCGCTGGTGGTTTCACCACTGATACTGGCATTAATCAGTGTTACTCTGGCTCCGGATCGTTGCAATTCTTTACCCAGTAAGGCGACCCACCCCTGTTGCAACGGGATGCCAAATCCGGCACTAATGCTGTCTCCCAACACTAAAATGGTTTTCTCCGGGGTGTCAGCTTCTGCCGCCAGCGAATTCCCACACAGCAGTGTCAGCAGCAATACGCTAATCAGGTTACGAACAGATATGACAGCAGATAACAACACAACAACCTCCTCAGAAACGTCAGCTGCTGCAGCGGCGCTGCAGATCCGTCAACTGGATAAAGTGGTGCAGGCAGGCAGTCAGCCGCTGGCCATATTGCAGGGCGTGGATATTGATATCAAGTGTGGCGAAACCGTCGCCATTATTGGTGCTTCCGGCAGCGGCAAATCGACCTTACTTGGTCTGATGGCGGGTCTGGATTCACCCAGCCGGGGAGAAGTTGAGTTATTGGGGGAGCGAATTGACCGCCTCAGCGAAGATCAGCGGGCGGCCGTCCGGGCCAGAGGGGTATCTTTTGTATTTCAGAACTTTCAACTATTACCTGGTCTGACAGCCCTGGAGAACGTTATGTTGCCGCTGGAAATCCGGGGTGATAAACAGGCGCGGCAACAAGCGTCTGAGTTACTGGATCAGGTGGGTCTGGCTGCCCGTGAACGTCATTATCCGGCGCAATTATCCGGTGGCGAACAACAACGGGTGGCCATCGCCCGGGCATTTGCCGGATCGCCTCAGATCTTGTTTGCTGATGAACCGACGGGCAATCTTGATCGCCGTACCGGCCATCAGATCGAAGAGTTATTGTTCCGTCTGAATGCTGAACAAGGCACCACACTGGTGCTGGTCACCCATGATCCGGAGCTGGCAGCTCGTTGTCAGCGGCAGCTGGAAATGAGCGACGGTCGTTTGCAGCCTGCGGAGGCCAGCGCATGAGCCTGTGGCAACAATGGGCGTTATCACTGCGTTTGTTAAGCCGTGAGGCACGCAGTGGTGAGCTCACCCTGATTCTGGTGGCATTATTAATTGCCGTTACCTCCACCACTGCCATTGCGGTATTCAACGCCCGGCTGGATCTGGCGATGCAGGCGCGCTCAAATGACTTGTTAGGAGCGGACCTGCGGCTGAAGTCCACTACCCTGATCAACGACGAATGGCGTCAGCAGGCACAACAGCTGGGGGTGGAAACCGCCCGTACGCTGACTTTTCCCAGTGTGGTGCTGAAGGGTGATGAAATGGCCTTAGCGGCCATTAAAGCCGTGGATGACGGTTACCCGTTACGCGGTCGCTTGCTGATCAGTGATCGGGTGTATGACGATCAGCCAGAGACAAATGCCCGGCTGGCTGAACGTGGGCCGGCCGTGGGGGAGATCTGGGTTGAACCACGTTTGTTAGCGTTGCTGGGAGCCGAGGTCGGCGACCGGCTGGAACTGGGGGAGGCGGAATACACAATCGGGGCGGTGATTCTGGAAGAGAGTGACCGTGGTGGTAACTTTTATACCTTGTCTCCCCGGGTGATGATTCACTGGCAGGATATTGAAAACTCCAGTCTGCTGGGGCCGGGCAGTCGTTTGCGTTATCGTCTGTTGCTGAAAGGCGATGCCGGGATACTGCAGCAATTGCGGACACAGTGGCCGCTGGAAGCCAATCAGAGTTTTGAATCCCTGCAGGACAGCAATCAGGCGATGTCTAACGCGTTACAGCGAGCCCAGCGTTATCTCGGGCTGGCGGCTCTGCTGGCCGTTGTACTCGCCAGTGTGGCGGTGGCGATCTGTGCTCAGCGTTATGCACAGCGCCACTTTGATATCAGTGCCCTGATGCGTACTTTTGGTTTACAGCAGCGCCAGGTGTATCGCATTTACGCCACTCAGCTGTTGTTGCTGGGCGTGCTGGCGACCTTGCTGGGGAGCGCTCTGGCGGCGCTGATACAGCAGTTGCTGATTGGTCTGTTACAGGGCGTGTTACCCGAAAACCTGCCTGCGGCACCGCTCAGCGCCTGGTTATTAGGTGCCAGCAGCGGCATTCTGACGTTATTCGGTTTTGCATTACCCTATATTTTGCCGTTATCCCGGGTGACCCCTTTGCGGGTGTTACGCCGCGACCTGACGCCGGTGCCATTGTCCGGCTGGCTGATTACCCTGCTGTCTCTTGCCGCGCTGACTTTATTATTGTGGTTTTTCACCGCGGATATGGCACTGACACTGGGGATGATGCTGGGTGGTGGTTTGGTGGTGATGTGTTTATTAACGCTGTTGCACCTGTTAATCCGTGGCTTACGCCGTCGTCTGGGTAACCGTGAACTGCCGCTGGTGGTGCGTTTCGCCTGGCAACATCTGAGCCGTAACAGTCGTCAGACGGCGGGTCAGGTGCTGGCTTTTTCACTGACCTTAATGGTGATGGCGGTGATTGGTGTGGTCCGTAATGATTTAATCGCCGACTGGCAGGCCAGTCTGCCGGATGATGCACCGAACGTGTTTGCCATCAATATTCAGCCGTATCAGAAGGATGCCTTTTACCAGCGCCTGGAGCAGGCCGGCTATCGTGCTGAGCGCCTGTACACCATGGTGCCGGGGCGCCTGGTGCAGATTAACGGTGAATCGGTACAGAGCCTGGAAGTGGCGGATGATCCCGCCATCAACCGCGATCTGGCGCTAACCTCAGATACGGTTTTACCGGCATCAAACCGGATTGTTAGCGGTAGCTGGCAGGCTTTGCAGCAGCAGAAAAATCAGCTGTCGATTGAACAACGACTGGCGTCGCGGTTAGGCGTGACGCTGGGAGATGAGTTGTCGTTCCGGGCTGGAGGGGTGGATTTTAATGCCACCATCAGCAGCATCCGTGAGGTCGACTGGGGATCGTTGTCACCCAACTTTTATATGATGTTTTCGGCCGATGTGCTGCAACGGTTGCCGGGCAGTTTCCTGACCAGTTTTTACGTGCCTGCGGATCAGCAGTCACAGCTGACTCAACTGATTCGTGATTTTCCGGCGGTGACTCTGCTCGACATGCAGGTGGTGCTGGGGCAGATCCAGACCCTGCTGGCTCAAGTCAGTCTGGCGGTAGAGCTGATACTTACCTTTGTGCTGGTGGCGGCGGCGCTGGTGATGGTGGCCACGCTGATCGCCAGCCTGAGCGAGCGGCTGCGAGAGGGGGCGGTGCTGCGCACACTGGGAGCCGGCAGTGATGTCATCCGTCGCGCACAAATGACCGAGTTCGCCCTGTTAGGTGGGTTGTCGGCGTTACTGGCACTGCTGGGGGGCGAAACCATCCTATGGGGGCTGTACCGTTTTTTACTGGATATCCCTTATCAGGGGCCGTTTGCCGGCCTCGGCCTGGCCTGGATCTGGTTGCCACCACTGACGGCCTTGCTGTTAATTGTGCTGGGGACCTGGTTGATGCGTGCTGCAGTGAATGTGGCACCGTTACAGGTGTTGCGTGAGCTTGAAAGCTGATTGTTATATTATAACTATTTTGTCAGGGCTGTTTTATGATCCGCACACATATCGTCACCGGTTTTCTCGGGGTCGGGAAAACCACGGCCATTCTGCATTTATTGCAGCAGAAACCCGAAGGTGAAAAATGGGCCATTCTGGTCAATGAGTTCGGAGAGGTTGGCGTTGATGGCGCTATTCTGCAGGCCGCCAGTGCCGGGGATGGTTCGGTTGTCAGCAAAGAAATTCCCGGTGGCTGTTTATGTTGTGTGTCTGGCCTGCCGTTTCAGATGGGCCTCAACCTGCTGATCAGTAAAGAAAAACCCGATGTACTGATCATCGAGCCGACCGGCCTGGGTCACCCGCGTAATATTCTGGAGACTCTGCGCAGCGATCACTACCGCGATATTCTGCAGCTCGGCGCCAGTATCTGCCTGGTCGACCCCCGTCATCTCAGTGACCCCCGTTATCGCCAGCACGAAACCTTTATCGATCAGCTGCAGCTGGCTGATGTACTGGTGGCAAATAAAACGGATCTCGCCAGCGACGACGATCAGCAGGCATTTGCCGACTATGTCGCTCAGGCAACACCACCTAAAGCAGCCACTGGCTGGCTGGAACAGGGCCAGCTGGATATCCGCTGGCTGGACTTCCCGGCTGAATCACAACGACTGGCGTTACACCCCCATGCTCATGCCCAACATCA
Organism: Bacterioplanoides pacificum; assembly: GCF_042648445.1. Classification (NCBI taxonomy): domain Bacteria; kingdom Pseudomonadati; phylum Pseudomonadota; class Gammaproteobacteria; order Oceanospirillales; family Oceanospirillaceae; genus Bacterioplanoides; species Bacterioplanoides pacificum. The sequence continues at coordinate 23,847 of NZ_JBHRYB010000006.1, read as the reverse complement.
GCGACAGTCTCTCGACAGCCAGCCGGCGCTGGCCGCTGATGAAGCGCTGCGTTGTTTAACCAATCAGGGACAGGGGCATTTTTCGCTGGGTTGGCTGGTGCAGGGGAAAACTCTGTTTTCCCTGACCCGGTTACGTGACTGGCTGTCGTCACTGTCTGTGGAGCGGGCCAAGGGATTAGTGAATACCACCCAAGGCACCTACGTAATCAATATGCGCGATGGTGTGTTAACTGAAATGCCGACCCGGGCTCTGGAAGAAAGCCGGCTGGAGCTGATTGCCACGGAGCCGCTGGAGCAACAGCAGCGGCAACAGGAACTGCTGGCGTGTGTCGAACACCATTGATCCGCTTATGGCTGCTGCTGGGTTTGCTGACTTTACCGGCGGCAGCCGATCCTTGTGGCGCGGCCTATCACACCATTGCTGATATTCAGGGAGACGGGCAGCACAGCCCTTATGCCGGCCAGCGGCTGACCACCGAAGGTGTGGTGCATCAGCGGGCACCATTTGGTTTCTGGATACAGACCCCGGCGGCGCAGCAGGATGATAATCCGGCCACCTCGGAAGGATTATTTATTGCTTCACGGCGGTTGGTTAAAACGGGCCAGCGTATGCGGCTGACAGGCCGAATCAGCGAACGCCACAGTATTACCCGCCTGACCCCGGAACATATGTATGTCTGTGCAACTGAGCCCGGTGTTCCGCAGGCTACCCGGCTGACGCTGCCGTTGACGGCGGCTCAGTGGGAAGCGGTGGAAGGTATGCGGGTTGAAGGCCATGCCCTGGTGTCCGGTTTTACTGAGCAATCCGGGATACTGAGCGGCTCCAGCCTGTGGGCATCTGCTGCACTGATGTGGCAACCCACCGAGCTGGCGCCGGCGGCTGCAGTGCGGGGGCAAAATAACCGCCACGAGCGGTTATTGTTACAGGCTGCAGGCAGGCAGCCTTTATGGCGCTCACAACTGCCATTAAGGCTGGGCAGCCGGATTCCGTTTTTTCGTGGTGTGGTGGACAGCTTTACCCGGCCGGGACAGGCAATCCAGCCACGGGTACTGGCCACTGAATTGCAGCTAGAGCCACAACCGCGACCGGCGTTGCCCGATTATCCGCCAGCGGTAAGTCTGGTGGTGGCCGGTTTTAATGTGAATAACTATTTTAATGGCGTACTCGGGCCGCAGGGCAAGATGCAGTTTCGTCATTCACGCGGAGCCGGCAACCCTTCCCAGCTATTGGCTCAGACACAGCGGCTGGTGCGTACCCTGGTGGCGATTAATGCCGATGTGCTGGTGTTAAACGAGGTGGAAAATGACGGCTTTGGCGCACACAGTGCGGCGCGGCAATTGTTAGATGCGCTGAACCGCGAGCAGGAAAAATCAGGGTTATACCGCCTGATTACTCCGGCGCACAAAGGCAGTGATGCGATCCGGACCTTACTGTTGTATCGCCCGGCGGTATTACAGCCGGTGGCCGCGGTGCAGGTGTTACACCAGCATAACTCCGCCCCAGATGCTCAGGGTAAAGCGTTATTTAACGACTATGGTAACCGGCCGGTTTTAATTCAGACTTTCCGCCATCGGCAGCAAACCATTCAGCTGGCGGCGCTGCATTTGAAGTCGAAAGGGTCTTCCTGTGGTGAAACAGCACAGCAACAAAATGGCGGTGGTCGATGTAATCAGAGCCGCAGCCGGGCGGTGCTGGCGCTGCAACATTTTTTAAAACATCAGGCATTAGCCGCGGATCATCGTCTGATCGTGGGGGATTTTAACAGTTATACTGCTGAGCAGCCGCTGCAGCCATTATTTCAGGCGGGTTGGTTGCGTGCTGCCGGTTTCAGCGAGACGCGCTCACACAGTTATAATTATCGTGGCCTGTTAGGCAACCTGGACCATATTTTTCTGTCACCATCGCTACGCTCAAAGGTACGCGGGTATCTCAGCTGGGCGATTAATTCCGTAGAAAATCCGGCGCTGGCACCGTATGCTGCAACGCAGGAAATTTATCGCAGTTCAGATCATGATCCGCAGATTCTGCTTCTTGAATTATAATCGGGCTGTTCCGCCTACAAGCCAATAACAGGAAATTATATGAAATATTGCCCGGCCTGCCGTGCGACACTGGAAATCGCTGACCTGGATGGTGAAGAGCGGCTGCTCTGCAGTGACCGTTGTGGCTTCGTACACTGGGATAATCCCACGCCGGTGGTTGCCGTTGTGGTTGAAACCCAGACCGGTGTGGTGCTGGCGCACAATAAAAACTGGCCGGCGGGTGCGTTCAGTATTATTACCGGTTTTCTCGAGAAAGGTGAGACGCCGGAGCAGTGTGCGTTACGGGAAACTCAGGAAGAGCTGGGGCTGCAGGCCAGTAAGGCAGAATTTATTGGTTTTGAATTATTTAATGGTAAAGGCTTCTCCGGCGAATTATTTAATCAGCTGATTATGGGTTTTCATTTACGTGCGGATGGCGAAATTTATCTGGACGAGCAGGAACTGGATGAATATAAAATCATTCCGCTGGATAAACTGAAAGGCTGGGATTCGGCCACCGGGCGTATTGTACAGCGCTGGCTGGATATCAGAGATAACGGTTAGTTCTCTTCAGCGGCTTCCGCTCGGCTGTCATGGTGGTGGAAAACAGCGCTACCTGTGGCCCTTTTAGGGCCACTTTATAGGCCCGGGCCAGGATATAAAGCAATATCCTGACGTGTTTATTCCTGTATCAATAAACTCAGGCAGACTGGGCCTGCAACCCCTGCAGTTCGTGTTTAATCTGTTGCAGCCAGCGCTCAATACGGCTGTCGGATAATTCAAACTGCTGATCTTCGTCCAGTGCCAGGCCAACAAAATGTCGGCCATCGTCTGTTAATGCGCGCGACTCCTCAAAATCAAAGCCTTCCACCGAAAAGTGACCGATGATGGTGGCGCCACGATCGCGTACGGCGTCGTGTAATAAACCCATGGCATCCAGAAAATAATGGCCATAACCAAACTGATCTCCCAGGCCGTACAGTGCAATAATTTTTCCATGAAAACTCATATCTTCCATAATTGGCCAGAAGTCTTCCCAGTCCGCCTGAATGCCACCAAAATCCCAGGTCGGAATACCGAAAATTAATACCGGGTATTGCTGAATATCCTCGACCGAGCAGCTGGCAATATCATGGCTTTCCACAATAGCCCAATCGATTTTTTCCTGCAGTTTGTGGGCAACTTCTTCAGTGTTACCGGTATCTGTACCAAAAATTAATCCAATTCTTTGCATGGCGCTTGTCCTTAAAAAGGTTAACGGAAGAAAAGCATCCCTGCTGACCCTCAGTCCCATTCGTGAGTCTGTTATTCAGTCGCTGGCTGGTTACACCACATAGCGGCTGATCATATTTAAATCTTTGAATAACAAACGAATCTTTTGTCGCCCGGCCGGGTGTTCGCGGTAAAAATGTTGCAGCGCAAAAAATGGCTGATAAAGAAACTCCAGACATTGCTGGCGCCAGCACTCCTGGCAATCGAGATTAAACGCGGTATCACGCAGCGTGTTGTAGATGCGTTTCAGCCAGCTTTCCTGCAGTGGCTGTAAATGTCGCTGGCTGGCGTCCTGAGCCAGCTCCAGCCCCAGATCGATATATTCATTCAGCCACTCCGGATGCAAAACGTTTCCCTGATAGCGTTTAATGCGTTGTTCAAGAGTTTCCAGCCGGCGGATGGTGTGTGGCTGGCCGCTGCTCGCCAGCATTAAGCGCTGGCCGGATTGTCGGGCTGGCTGAGTATGGTGCAATGAGATCACATTGCTGGGCTGAGTCGGAACGGTCTGGGGCATAAGCATCTCCTTAGCAATGGAATTACAATAATGATAATAATTCGCATTTGCAAGATGGCTTTGCCAGATTTTGTCAATTTAAGCCGAACGCCTCAGTAACGATGGCTTTAGCGGAATATCCGCGGCGTTACAGCGGCGTTTTGCCCGGCCATAAGCGACACAGGCTGGCGAGGATCACGCCAATCAAGACCCCCAGGCTGTTCGCGGCCAGATCAAGCCATTCACCGTAGCGGTTAACATAGGGTTGGATCAGTTCAATCGCGCCACTCCAGCCGATAATCGCCAGCGCCAGCCATAACCAATACCTTGGCCGGCGTAACGCCAGTGGGAACACACAGGCGGCATAAGCAATAAAATGATGGGTTTTATCGGTGCCGGGAACCGCCGGCAGCTGGCTGGCCGGAGAAAGCGACAGCACACTGATCAGTACCAGCAGCAGAGCAGTTAACAGCGCCCAGTGGCGCTGTATCCAGGTTATCAGCATGGTTTTTATTCCTTGGTAAGCGGGCTGGTGTTCAGGCGTCCCAGCAACCACAGCATCAGAGCGGCGCCAATACCGGCCGAACCTAAAATCATGGTCATAATCATAATCTGGTAACGCACAGCAATCAGCGGTGATACGCCGGACAGAATTTGTCCGGTCATCATGCCTGGCAGGGCGACCAGGCCGACCGCCAGCAGGCTGTTTATTTGTGGAATCATGGCTGCGTGAAAGGCATTCAGACGGGCCTGAGTCGCGTCCACCTGATTTCGCCGTTCAGCCTGGTAACGTTCTGCTGCCAGACTGATGGCGTTCATGGTATTAGCGAAATACATACCCGCCAGCGGAATTAATAAGCGCGGTTCAAACCAGCTGTCTGGTTGTAATACCAGGCCAACGGAAATCAGCAGATGCAAACTGACGGTCAGCAGCAGTGCCAGCAATGCCGGTATAAAATAGCCGCGCTGATGGCGCACCGGGCGAATCGCAATCCAGCCTGCGATAATCGTCATCAGCGCCATAATAGCGAGGCTGATCCAGGGGGAGGGGTTGTCAAAGATACTGACCAGTACATAGCCAACCGCCACCAGTTGCAGCACCATGCGGGCAGAGGCCATTAATACTTCACTGGGTCTGCCCTGCCAGGCCAGATAAATCAGACACACCAGTATTACCGGTATGGCACACCAGGCCAGCTCCAGCCAGGAAATATGAGTCATCTGCCGGTTGTCCTACTTCCAGGTAAAACTTTTTTCTTCACCACGGATCAGTTTGATCCAGCCCTGGCCGGGGTTGTTGTCACCTTCGTTTTCCTGCCAGCCGGAATCGCTGCAGCGTATTTCACAAGCCAGTGCAGCATGGGCCGCGCGGGCACATTCCAGGTCGTTCAGCCAGGGGCTGTGGTTTTGTTTAATCCACAGGCTGGAGAAGTTTTTTTCGGCATTTTCGGTGAAATAAATATCCATGCCGCCGGCTTGCCAGTGCTGGGTTTCGCTGCTGTCGTTTTTTACGGTTAATGAACCTAAAGCCTGTTGCAGCCATTGTTGCACCGGCTGTGCTTCAGCTTTCATTAAATAAATTTCGATATCGGGAAAACGTTCAGTCATCGTCGCTGATAAACCTCAGAATGCGTAAAAGACTCAGAGCCAGATAGCCCAGGGTGGCCAGAACGGCACCACAGGCAGCAAAAAGCAGTCCGGCGGCGGCGATCAGTTCCTGAGTCAGGGAGGCGAGCAAACGTTGTTCGGCGTATAGCAGAATACCCAGGCCGCCAAAAAACAACGCGGCACCGGTAACAAACAGCCGCAGATTGGCGCGGTCGTTACGGGCTCGTTGCATTAACCAGTGGCGCAGCCTGGCCCGCCAGCCGGGTTGTTGATCCGGTTGTTGTGACACCAGAAAAACCTCACTGAATCAGATCGCCACAGAATAGCAGACCTGTGGCGCTGACTCAGCAACGAATATCGTCCGCCGGGTCAGCTCTGTGTGATTGTTGCTGCATAAATTGCTGACGGGCACTGAGGTATTGCTCGCTGGCTTGTGCCCATTGCGCCTGGGGTAATGGCCGGGACCAGTGTAATACTTCCTGCGGCCAGGGGCGCAGTGCGGCAAAACGCAGAAAACAGCCGGAGACCAGATAAGGTATCTGCCACCAGAACAGCAGATGAAACAGGTAATAACCGCTCATGGTTATCCACGACTCACTGAAGTCGCGCAGATTAACCGTCAGCCAGCGTTTGTTGGCATTGTGTTTAAAAGCCTGCCACAACTCCCTGCGTTGCTGGCGGAAACTGTGCATATCCGGCAGTGGCTGTGATGGCGTCAGCCAGGCACCCTGAGGTTCGTCCATAAAGCGGCGGATGACTTCCCAGTGCCCTAAGGAAAAACTGCCGATTAACATGCTTTCGCCGCGATAAAAACACTGCAAGCTGTTGTCCTGCGGATTGTATTCCGCCAGCCGCAGGCCGTAGTCGTTCATCTTAATACGCGTTCCTGATGCGGTAGCGCCCTGGAAAACACCGCTGTAGATATAGGCAACCAGTTTTTCCCACGGCACATAACGAACCGTTTTACTGCCCGGTGGGCGATAACATAACTCGCGTCGCTGACGGTTAAAACGTACGGTTGAACGTCGTCGGCGGCGAAAAATCTGCCAGCCAAACAGCAGCGCAGAAATAACCAGTAATGCCGCGCAGGGGACCAGGGTCAGGATCAGGTCGAAGTGGTCAAAAACACCATCCTGCATACCAGAGGAAATAAAAATCGCACTAAACACGTATAACATAAAAATGACACTGCGCGTGTGCGAGGCAAAATCACCATCCAGGTCGCCAAAGCCGATATCCATCGTGACATCGTTCTGACGCAGAATCTGCTCCGCTGATAAAAAAAGATCATCGCTGCAGGAAACAACCGGTTGCGGCGATAAAAAAATCCCCGGACGACCATCCAGAGTCACGTTGTCGCCGGCTTGTGGAGGCGATGTCAGAAAAAGGCTCATGCCGCTGCTGAAGGTTAATTGATAGATGTCTTATTTTTACCCGGACGTTGTTTTTTTACCAGTGTTAAGCCGTCGCGGAGGACAACAGATTGTTACGGAAGTGACGGCGGTCACAAACCATAGACACTGCTTTCAGCGCTGGTTTACCATCGTCCTATCTGACTGTGAGGCATGAAACATGGCAATTGAAGCGGCACGTATTGAAATCTGCAATCTGACACTGGATCAGTATCCTCAGATCAAAGCCCTGATGGATGATGCTTATCCGGATCTGGGTGGTGCCTGGCCGCGCCATACCATTGAGCAGCTGATCGCTGATTTTCCGGAAGGGCAGTTAGGTATTCTCGACGAAGGTCAGCTGGTTGGCCTGGCGCTCAGCTTACAGGTTAAATACGCCCGTTTTTCCAACCCTCACACCTATGAAGATGTGGTGGGCTCCAACAATAAAATCAAAAGTGATAAAAACGGCGATGCCATGTATGGCCTGGATGTGGTGATTGGCAAAAGTCACCGCGGGTTGCGTCTCGGGCGGCGGTTATACGACGCCCGTAAAGAACTGTGCCGTCAGTATAATTTTCGTGCCATCCTCGCTGGTGGCCGTATTCCGCTGTATCGCGATCATAAAGATGAAATGACCCCGGCCGAATATATCGACCGGGTGGCACGGCGCGATATTTATGATCCGATTTTAAGCTTCCAGCTGGCCAATGATTTCCAGGTAAAGCGGCTGCTAAAAAAATACCTGCCAGAAGACGAAGACAGCTCAGGTTATGCCACCTTACTGGAATGGAATAATATTCTGTTTGAGCCCAAAGACACGGTGCTGGAGGCACGTAAAAGTACCGTTCGGGTTGGCTCAGTTCAGTGGCAGATGCGGACGGTAAACAGCGTCGAAGAGCTGTTATCCCAGGTGGAATATTTTGTCGATACGGTGTCTGATTATCAGAGCGACTTTATTGTTTTCCCGGAATTTTTTAATGCCCCGTTAATGGGGCTGGAAGAACACACCAACCAGACCGAAGCCATTCGGGCATTGGCTGAGTTCACTCCGTTGTTTCGCGAACGAATGTCGCAGATGGCGATCGAATACAATGCCAATATCATCACCGGCTCCATGCCACTGGCAGAAGGTGAACATATTTATAACGTTTCCTATTTATGTCATCGCAGTGGCCAGATTGACGAGCAGAAGAAAATTCATATCACCCCACACGAAAAAAATGACTGGGTGATTCAGGGGGGCGATAAAATATCGGTGTTTGAAACCGATGCCGGTAAAGTTGGCATTCTGATCTGCTACGACGTGGAGTTTCCGGAGCTGGGCCGGTTAATGGCAAAACAGGGGCTGGAAATTTTATTCGTACCCTTCTGGACTGACACGAAAAACAGTTATCTGCGGGTACGGCATTGTGCTCAGGCGCGGGCGATTGAAAATGAATGTTACGTGGTACTGGCCGGCAGTGTCGGCAATTTGCCTCAGGTCGAAAGTCTGGACGTGCAATACGGGCAATCGGCGATGTTATCGCCATCTGATTTTGCTTTTCCACACGATGCCATTTTATCGGAAGCAACTCCCAACACAGAGATGTTGCTGTTCTCTGATCTGGATCTGGATAAATTGCGGTTATTACACACCGAAGGCACGGTACGTAATCTGAAAGACCGGCGTGAGGATGTGTATCGTAATAATGCCGGTTAAGAAAATATCTCTGTTTCCGCTGCTGGCAGAAACAGAGAACTTGTGTGCGATGGCTTTATTCCACAGACAGGCTGGACATATCCATCACATAACGGTGAGCAATATCACCTTTACTCATAACCGCATAGGCGTCGTTCACCTGGTCCGGGCGGATAATTTCACAGATCGGGTGAATATCGTGTTCGGCACAGAAATCCAGCACCTCCTGAGTTTCTTTAATACCACCGATCAGAGAACCGGCTACCCGGCGCCGTCCCATCACCAGCGGTGCCGCGACAAATTCATCCATTGCACCGAGCTGGCCAACGATCACCAGAGTTCCGTCGACATCCAGCAGCGGAGAATATGGGGATACATCGTGTTTTACCGGTACGGTATCAATAATCAGGTCGAAGCTGGCGCTGGCCGCTTTCATGGCGCTTTTATCTGAGGATACCAGGATACCGTTAGCGCCCAGAGTTCTGGCTTCTTCGGCTTTTTTATCCGAGCGGCTTAATACCGTCACCTCAGCACCCATCGCCACCGCCAATTTGACCGCCATATGACCGAGGCCACCCAAACCAATCACACCAACGCGACTGCCCGGGCCAACCTTCCAGGTGCGTAGTGGTGAGAATGTGGTGATGCCGGCACATAAGATGGGTGCGGCGCGGGACATATCGAGGCCATCTGGAATGCGTAATACAAATTCTTCCCGCACCACGATGTGTTTGGAGTAGCCGCCCTGGGTGATCTCACCATCGATGCGGTCTTTGGAACCGTAGGTGCCGGTCATACCATGACGACAATATTGTTCTTCACCGTGATGACACTGGTCGCAATCCTGGCAGCTGTCGACCATACAACCAACACCGACCTGATCACCGACTTTGTAGTGTTTTACTGCGCTGCCAACTTCCAGTACGCGGCCAACAATTTCATGGCCCGGTACCAGAGGGTATGGTTGCGGGCCCCAGTCGCCGTTCACGGTATGTAAATCGGAATGGCAGATACCGCTGTAGAGAATTTCGATGGCCACGTCGTTAGGCCGTAAGGCCCGGCGTTCGAAATGGTAAGGCACCATATGTGCATCTGCGGAGTGTGCTGCGTAACCAACCGTTTTCATAGAAACTCCTAACGTTGTGTTTTACCAGGGGCTAAACAAACCATCTGAGTGGTGGAACGTCAAGCCAACTTAAATGTATTGTACGGCGCGTGGAACCTATCCGGCGTATACGAAACGGGCGATTACTTGCCTGATCCTCTCAGATGCGAGGTGATTGTGTTGTGCTCAGTCACCACCACAACCGCCGCTGTAGCTCCAGAACCTGGAAGTAATTCTTTATTTGTTGCTCGTCCATTATTATCGCTCTTATCGTAACGCCTGCTTAAACAAAACTGAGGAATTTGTTACGGCTTTCGGGCGGTAACAGCTCAACGGCCCCGGTCACTGCTGCGCTGATCTTCCGCTTACTGTTAACATTCTGAGGTTTTAATATTCAGTCCAGTCAATGCTGTTGCCGAACTGTTGTTCTGCCCGTTGCTGTTGCTGCCCCAGCCATTGTTCACGCTGCTGTTCATCTTCAATGTGACTGGCGATAACGCGAATGGCTTCGAACCACAACTGATATCCCTCTGAGGCACGATAAAACGACTCTGACGCTGAACTGAGAAACCACTCCTGCATCGCTGGCTGTTGGCGGAAAAGCTCGAACATCGGTTGCCTGAATTCATCTAATTGTTCCGTGCCATGCTGGCCACAGGCGGCACCAATACGTTCTGCCAACAAGCCTAAAACCGCTTTTGTTAAACCGTGTTGGTTAACAATGCTTTCAATATGTTCGAACTGATAAACTTCATGATCCATATCACTCAGTGCCAGCTGTTCACGGTACAGCGGGATATATTTTTCGTCTTTCATACACAGCACATAAGCGGCAAATTCACCCTGCTGACTATCATCCTCCTGCCATAATTCAGCTTCGTGCTGCTGACACCAACGGTTTACGTTGGTGATAAACTGCGCCAGTTTTTCTGCATTCTGTTCATCTTCAGCCAGAAGCCTGAAGGTTGCTTCTTCTTCTAACCGGGTACCGGCGACAAATACATCAATGTTAAAAGGCAGGCTGCCGAACTCGATATTAACGCCTGTGCTTTCGACCAGCTGGTCAATCCGGGCTGACAAATCGACATACTGCTCAGCCAGTTGCTGGCGGCTGTTGGCTGATTGCAGTTCGTCCAGTTCGATCTTAATTAGAATTTCACTGCGGTTATGATCAATGGTGGTTTTCATAGGTGTATGGTCCGGTTGTTGCGTCATGATGCCAGTAAATAGATGGCGCAAAATGACCGTCATGGCGTTACGGATATTTGATCATAATTGTATCAATAGTAGCAATGACTAACTTCACACTATGGTTATAGCGGCTGTCCGGATCAGTCGGATGCGCTTCGCAGGGACTCGCAATACAGGTGAATCAGCGGCACCACAAAAGGGCTGCCATACGCCAGTATCAGGGTATGAAAGTTGTAGGTTTCCATAGCTGGCAGCAGCTGGTGCAGCAACGACAGTAAGGATAAAACCGCCGCCAGAGTGCAGACAATCCAGCAAAAGCGACTGCTGTGATGGAGGTCTGCGCTCAGGAAGCGTAATGATAACCAGCTGCCGCACAGCAGCGCCGTGGCAATAAACAGGGCGATCAGTGTCTGCAACACGGTGGTATAACTGAACCCGGCTAATGCCCCGGAGAGAATAAATCCGCCCGCCAGCATCAGCCCCCACAAAGCGGGCCACATCAGAATCAGTATCTCGATAAAAAACAAAAACTTGCTGTATTTAAGTCGCATCGCGACAGCTTAACTCATCAGTCGCTGAAAAGCGCGCAGGCGCCGGACAGCATACACCGCGGCCAGTAACAGCAGTGCCGGCTTATTGCCTGTTGCCAGACACAAGGCAACGGCAGTAACGCCCAGGGTGTAAGTAATTGCTCGCTCAGGGGTGATATTCATAACGATTCCTGCCATCGGTTAAGATCCATTCTGCTGAATTATAAACAGCGTTTAAAATAAAGCTAGAATTTTAAACGCTGTTTATTATAATGCCGGACAAACTGTTAACCATGACACAGAAAGCGGCCCTGGCTGGCCGGAATAATGAAGGCAAACTGCATGGCACGTCGTAACGACCACACACACGAACAAATCCGTCAGCTGGCACTGGCCCGGCTGGGCGAACATCTGAGCAACGGACCGCTGGCTAATATGAGCCTGCGTAAGCTGGCCCAGGCGATTGGTTATTCGCCCGCCACTCTGATTAATGTGTTCGGCAGTTATGATCAGCTGTTGTTAAGCGCCAATGCTGATACTCTCGATCAGCTGGCGGCCCGTCTGATTGAACAGCAGCCACAGCAGGCCACACCACAACAGCAGTTATTGAGTTTCGCTGAGACTTATCTGCAGTTTGCCCGGCAACATCGTTACCGCTGGCAGTTATTGTTTGAACATCGCCTGCCGGATGAAGAAGCCGTACCGGACTGGCAGCAACAACGGATTAACCGTTTATTTGCGGTGATTGAGTCGGCCCTGGCACAGCTGGCGCCAACGCAGACGGCTCAGCAACTGCAACTGGCAGCACGCACCATCTGGGCGTCGGTGCATGGTATCTGTGCGCTGGCGCTGGATGATAAGCTGTTCGCCAGCAGCGATATCCGCGTTGAGAATATGATAGCGTCACTGATCCGGCATTATGTCAGTGACTGGCAACAGCAATAGCCGGATTAAACTCCCGGCACAGACAACAGCTCAGTGCTGTTTTACGGAACCCCGATCAGGACGACATTATGAGTGAACACAGTCAGTTTACCCTGTTAGCTAAACGCCGTTTTTTGCCTTATTTTTTAACCCAGGCACTGGGGGCGTTTAACGACAACTTATACAAAAATGCCTTGTTATTAATGATCGCTTTTGGTGGCATCAGCAGCGAAGAAAACAGTGCGCTGTTAACCAACCTGGCTGCCGGTATTTTTATTCTGCCGTTTTTCCTGTTTTCGCCGATTGCCGGGCAAATTGCCGACAAAATGGAAAAGTCGCAGTTAATTCGCTGGGTGAAAGGCCTGGAGTTACTGATTATGTCGTTGGCGGCTGTGTCGGTTCTGGCCGGCAATGTCTGGGGGCTGATGGCCTTGTTGTTCCTGATGGGGCTGCAGTCGGCCATTTTTGGTCCGGTGAAGTTTGCCTTATTACCACAACACCTGAGCCGCGATGAGCTGGTGGGCGGCAATGCACTGGTGGAGATGGGAACCTTTATTGCGATTCTCGGCGGTACCATTTGTGCCGGGGTGTTGTTTGATTTCAGCAACAGCAGCCAGTGGATTGCAGCCAGTGTGGTGGCGTTTGCGGTATTAGGGCTGCTCAGCAGCCGTTTTATTCCGACGGCAGCGGCGAATGATCCGGGGTTAACCATTAACTGGAACCCGTTCACCGAAGTGGTGAATACCCTGAAGCAGGCAAAGCAAAACCGCGCCGTGTTTTTATCCATCGTTGCCATCAGCTGGTTCTGGTTTATTGGCGCCAGTTATTTAACTCAGTTCCCGAATTTCTCAAAACAATACCTGGGTGGCTCAACCCAGCTGGTGACCCTGTTATTAACTCTGTTCTCACTGGGGGTCGCAGCGGGTTCATTGTTATGTGAACGTTTATCGGGTCATAAGGTTGAGCTGGGGATTGTGCCGATCGGTTCGATTGGTATGAGTGTGTTTGGCATTGATTTATGGTTTGCCATCGATCAGTTACAGGTCAGTGACGGTATGTCGGCCATGGCCTTTTTACAGGCCAGTGCTAATTGGCGGCTGATGATGGATATCGCGCTGGTCAGTGCTTTTGGTGGGTTATTTGTTGTACCACTGCAGGCGTTGATTCAGCAACGCAGCGACGATAAAAACCGGGCCCAGATTATCGCCGCGAATAACGTATTAAATGCGTTGTTTATGGTTGCCAGTGCGGCACTGGGGATTGTTTTGCTGGCGCTACTGGAATTATCCATTGGTGATTATTTCCTGGTGCTGGCGCTGATGAATCTGGCGGTGGCGGCCTATGTGTATGCTCAGGTACCGGAATTTGTATTGCGGTTCTGCATCTGGATATTAAGTCACACTATGTATCGGGTGTCGCATAAAGGGCTGGAAAATATTCCGGAGGAGGGCCCGGCGGTACTGGTGTGTAACCATGTCAGTTACGTTGATGCGTTATTAATCGCCGGTACTTATCAGCGTCCTATCCGGTTTGTGATGGATAAGACCATTGCCCAGATGCCTGGCTTAAAAACCTTTTTTAAATACGCCAAAACCATTCCGATCTGTTCACCCAAAGCCGATGCCGATATGTATGAAACGGCGTTTCAGCGCATTAAAGCTGAGCTGGAAGCCGGTGAGCTGGTGTGCATTTTTCCCGAAGGGAAACTTACCAAAGACGGCGATGTCGATGAATTTAAGAAAGGTATTGAACGTATTATCAGCGAAACGCCGGTGCCTGTGGTGCCAATGGCGCTGCAAGGCCTGTGGGGCAGTTTCTTTTCCCATAAAGACGGCCATGCGTTAACCACCAAACCAAAACGTTTCTGGTCTAAGGTATCGCTGACCGCCGGTGCTGCCGTCACCCCGGACAGCGTGACGGCGGATGGCTTGCGAGACAAAGTACTGGGATTAATGCAGTAACCCCGGCAGAATGCTGGCTGCTGAATTACAGCAGCTCAGCATCACCGTGATACAGCTCGGTTTTTTCCTCGATGGCAAACGCGCTGATCAGATCTTCATCGGGAAAGGTAATGCCTTGTCCTTCCTCCAGCAGGCCATCGATAACGGCGACAAAACAGGCCTCAGAAAACGCTTCTGCAACACACTTTAACGCTGCCTGAGGTGTGACGGCACGAACGTGATGGCAAAAGCTTTGTCCGGATTCTTCGTAAAAACCTAATACAGAATAGTGGTTCATCGTCATAACAATTTCCTTTGTGGATTTTCTGTGATTACGGCCATCTTTAGTCATTAACCGGCTGCACTTCGGGCATTGCATCAGAATTTCATCCGGTGTGATTCAAACCTGCCGGACTGTATCAGTTTTTGGTGCAATGATCCCGTGACTGAGTCAGATAAATAAATACCCCCAGCGCCAGTAACAGCAAAGCCGTGCTGGAAATAATGGCCACCGGATAATAGAGGTTGCCGGCCAGATCAAGCTGGCTGTATTTGATCACCATAATCAGACCTTCGAGCGATAACGCAACACACACGGTGCCGATAAAACGAGGCACTGTGCGGCGTAAGCTGGCAACCACATCATCCTCTTCTTCGCGTACCGAATATTCTTTATGAATCACCAGCGCCAGCTCAAACACAGCGAGAGCAATAATGCCGGTATTAATACTGCCGAGAAACACCTGCATCAGTTCGGTGCCACTGGTTAATTCCTGCCAGATATCACTGAATAATGAAAACACCAGTGCCAGCGTCAGTGCCATAAAAACGGCGGCAAATAAACGTGCAAAAGCAGAGCGAATCGTATAGTCGTCCAGACGAGGCATAACACATCCTGAGGTAACAAAAAGGTAACCTCAGGGTGCAAAAGTTGAGACCTGTTTGGTAGAGCAATGACATAAAGATGTGTATGTTTTTGTCATACAAACGGACACAGTCAGGCAGGGAGCACTGAACAAAAATTAACTGAACGACATAACACAGGTATCTGCATGACCCAGACAATCCGCACCCAGCGCCCCGCGAATCTGCTGAAGCATTCACTGGCGGCTGCAACACTGAGCCTTGTGATGGCTTTGCCGGCCCAGGCCGCCGGCTATCAGGCTGGTCTGATGACCGACTATCTGTTCCGTGGGCTGACCCGCACCGATCACGGTCCGGCGGTGTACCTGCAGGGAAAAACCCAGCGCGGTGATGCGTATGCATCGGTGAAAGCGATTAATATTGATACTCCGGATGGCGCCGAAGGCCTGCCGGTAGAGATGGACGTGTCGTTTGGTTATAACAACCGATTCGACAGCTTTAATATCGATGTGGAAGTTATTACTTACAACTTCCTGGTCGATAGCATGGCGGATGAAACCGAATTTAAACTGGGTACCCGCCTGGCAAAAGGACTGGACCTGGAGTTGTATCGTGGTATTAAAGGCAAAACCTGGTACCCGGAAATCAGCTATGAAAAATTCCTGAAAAACCGCTTATATCTGGATGGCTCTGTCGGCTTCTGGAAACAGGATGATGCTGATGATACCGCACTGACTGCGCGTCTTGAGCTGGGACGTGACTTCCCGGAATTTCACGGCATTGATATTTATGGCGGACTGGATTTTATCAGTGATTCCACGCCATTTGGCAACGATGCCGATAAAGACGATTCGGAGCTGGAATTCGTGTTAGGTATCCGTAAAAACTTCTGATCGTTCACGGCCGCTGGCCGCTGTTCGGTGACTAAACCCAGGCTCTGCAGTGTGCTGCAGAGCCTTTTTTGTGGCTGGAGGTTTGTCAATCCGACTGTTGCCCAGTGTTATCTGGCACAAATCACCTTCCGCCTTTGGTTGTTGTTTAGTAAATTGTCGATAACAACAACCCTGTGGAGAAGTATATGACTGCAATCTGGTTTGCGACCCCTGATATCGCCGATATGAACCGGCAAATGGAGAATACCGCCTGCAGCAATCTGGGTATCCGTATTACCGAAGTCGGGGATAACTGGGTAAAAGGCACCATGCCGGCCGATGAACGTACGTTTCAGCCGGTTGGTCTGGTTCATGGTGGTGCCAATGTATTATTCGCCGAAACCCTCGGCAGTATGGCGGCCAACCTGGTGCTGGATAACAGCAAAGAATACGCCGTTGGCCAGGAAATTAATGCCAACCACCTGCGGGGCGTGCGCAGTGGTGAACTCAGCGGCATCGCGACCATTGTTCACCGTGGCCGCAGTTCTCAGGTGTGGGAAATCCGCATCGTTAATGACGAAGGCAAACTGAGCTGTATCTCGCGTTTAACCATGGCAGTGATTGCGGCACAATAACCCGGCCGTGTAGCATAGGCGCCTGATGTTTATTAAGCGGGCGCCAGCATGGAATTTTCCGAATGTGTTTCCTTTATCCTGATCCGGGACGGCCAGGTGTTGTTGGAGCAACGCCGCGCTGATAAAGAATTCGACCCCGGCATGGTGATGATTCCCGGTGGTCATATGGAAGCGGGAGAAACCCAGCTGGATACGCTGGCGCGCGAGCTGCTGGAAGAACTGAATATTGAGGCTGAATCCGCCGGTTATGTGTGTTCGTTAATTCATACTGCAGAGTCGGCTGACAGCACTGAAGTTCAGCGGCTGCATTATTATCTGATCAGTGACTGGCAGGGGGAATTACAATGCCTGGAGGCGGAGGCGATATTCTGGCAGCCACTGGATCAGCTGGATTGCCTGGAGATACTGCCCGATCAGCTGGCGCTGGCCGAAGCGGCTCGGTTATACGCGCTGTAAGGCTGGAACCACACAGTCGCTATTAGTTAATTTTTATCTACGGATTGAATCACAGTGGCTTGTTATGTGATTGACGCAGGTAACAACACCATAAGTACACTCATTGCTAGCTGCATACCGACACCCGTAATTAATACAGTTAACAATATTATATAGATTTGTTTGAATTTAAGCTGTGGCATTAATTCATCAGTGAAGGTTTCAATCGCAGCCAGAGCTACAAAAAACAGTAGGGCCACAGAAACCACACCTACAACTTGCAACAGCATAGACTCTGTTTTTCTCGTTAATACGAAAATAACAGCTGTTACTCCAATCCATTCTAGCCAGCTAAACCATGCTGCGACATAGCCTCTTTAGAGAGTATTTAGACACCCACTCTAACGGAGTATTTGGAGTATTTAGGGAGTATTTAGACAGGGAGTATTTAGACACCCACTCTAGGGAGTATTTAGACACCCACTCTAACAACTTACCTTAATAATTTAAATCCGTGCATTACATAAAAGTCCAACCACTAACAGTGGTCAAACTGCCAACTTCCTCAGAGATTATTTAAGAAAATCGGGATTTTTAGGAATCTTGGAGCACACATAAAACTCAGCAGATGCTGACGTCAGGTGTAGCCGATTCAACGAAGCAGATGTTCAGCCAATGGCTGATTTACAACGGCTTAATCCTGGCGGTCGTTTGTAATTCAGCGTCTCGCAAGCGGCACGTAAGCTTTGCTCACCACCCGCAAACGTCCGGAAACACTCTTCAAAGCACTCGGTCATTTCCAACCACTGGCTATCGTCAATGCCGAGGCGAGTAAGGATATTCTCGGTGCTCTTCGATATGGCTCCGCGCTTATCATGCCTAAGAATTCGGCCAGTCCAGTCAACCAACTCAAGATAATCCGTCAGTTTCATCTGAATTCCCTGCGGGATGTTCTGACGGGGGTTGCCCACAAAAGGATGAAGCGTTTCAACTTGCTGAGCTTTGTGATTGGGATTGGTTGATTTTTTCGCCGCGTCACAGCGCCGTTTTATCGATGTGTATTCTGATGCTTCAGGAGTCTTTGAAATATTAGCTCTCACGGGGTTCAGATCAACATAGGCCATACACGCCGCCAGAGCGGCTTCATCCAGCAAAGCCTGGCTCTTAAACCGTCCTTCCCAAAATCGGCCAGAACAGCCATCTTCGATGTTCGCTTCTCGGGCAATCGCTTCGTTCAACACTCTCATAAACCAGCTAATACTCGACAAGCGGGAACGCCATTCTTCAATGTAAATCTGAAGTCTGGCTCGCTGAGCATGATCAAGCTTTTCGCCTTTTATAAACTTCTGCGAAAACAAATTTCCTTTAAACAGGTGATGCCAACGCTCAATCACTTCGATATCGCTCCAGGTTTTCGCTCTTCTGGCATCGATGAATAACACCACATGGTAGTGGTTGCTCATAATCGCATAAGCTGCGATATCGATAGCAAAGATCTCAGGCAGACTTAGTAGTTTGTCTTCCAGCCAGCCACGGCGATGTTCGTAACACTGCCCTGACAGGTGGTCCGTCCCGCATAAGAATGCCCGACGAACACAGCGTGAAACACAGTGATAGTAAGGCGTAGCGTCTAGCGAGACCTGCTGCTTTCTTGGCTTGGGCATGAGTCTTCTCCTGAAACGGTTTTTTCAGGTTAGTCCATGCCGTTAAACGATCAATACGAGAGAAGTGCTAGGGTGGGTGTCCTGTTTATCGCTCTGTTTATCGCCCCAGCGTGAAACGCAGTGATAGTAAGGCGTAGCGTCTAGCGAGACCTGTTGTTTTCTTGGCTTAGGCATGAGTCTTCTCCTGAAACGGTTTTTTCAGGTTAGTCCATGCCGTTAAACGATCAATACGAGAGAAGTGCTAGGGTGGGTGTCCTGTTTATCTTCGTTTTATAAACTTCTGTGAAAACAAATTTCCTTTAAACAGGTGATGCCAACGCTCAATCACTTCGATATCGCTCCAGGTTTTCGCTCTTCTGGCATCGATGAATAACACCACATGGTAGTGGTTGCTCATAATCGCATAAGCTGCGATATCGATAGCAAAGATCTCAGGCAGACTTAGTAGTTTGTCTTCCAGCCAGCCACGGCGATGTTCGTAACACTGCCCTGACAGGTGGTCCGTCCCGCATAAGAATGCCCGACGAACACAGCGTGAAACGCAGTGATAGTAAGGCGTAGCGTCTAGCGAGACCTGTTGTTTTCTTGGCTTAGGCATGAGTCTTCTCCTGAAACGGTTTTTTCAGGTTAGTCCATGCCGTTAAACGATCAATACGAGAGAAATGCTAGGGTGGGTGTCCTGTTTATCCTATCCTGTTTATCCTTAAATTATTCATCGTCTACTACTAACCCCATATAACGCCTGCCAGCAACGGCGAGTGAAACGAGTCCAGCCAGCTTGCTGGCGAATTGGCTAGCTTTGTTATGCATCTTCTGACGAAGCTAATTTGTGAATAAGCTTCCCATGTCTCAAAAAATAATAAGATACGAAACTAAACAAGGTTAGTTGAGCAATCGCAGTAAAACCTTTAGCAATAGCAGCTTCTCTAAGTGAAGCGGCTAATTTCGGAATGTCACTTGCGTCTTGAGTAGAAAATGACATCTTAATATAGGCATACATATTGCCAATCGCTTCAGGTATGGCGATAACAGCGAGTACAAATAGATAGATACCAAATATCCTTATTGCGACCCAGATCCATTCATCCTTTGTCATAAATACTCCTTGATTGCTGGTCCTATCCACGAAAAGTAGAAAGGTTATCTAGCCAGATTGTCTGGACAACCATCTTAACAGTTTACCTTAATAATTTAAATCCGTGCATTGCATAAAAGCCCAGCAACCACAGTGGCCATACTTCCAACTGCCTCAGAAATTATTCAAGAAAATCGGTATTTTTAGGAATCTTGGAGCACACATAAAACTCAGCGGATTCTGATGTCAGGTGTAGCCAATATAACGAAGCAGGTTCTCAGCCAATAGCTGATTTACAACGGCTTAACCCTGGCGGTCGGGCGTAGCGTCTAGCGAGACCTTCTGCTTTTTTGGTTTAGACATGAGTCTTCTCCTGAAACGGTTTTTCAGGTTGGTTTATGCCGTTAAACGATCAATACGAGAGAAGCGCTAGGGTGGGTGTCCGTTTATCTTCTGAAAAAGCTCTCAGCAACAGCGTTATCGTGACAGTTCCCCCTTCCACTCATGCTGCCTTTTAAATTGTGCTCTTTTAAAAAATCACTCCAGTCATGGCTGGTATATTGGCTTCCCTGATCTGAGTGAATCAGCACTTCTTCCTTTGGATTGCGACGCCATACCGCCATGAGTAACGCATCCAGTACCAGTTCCTTCGTCATTCTTGGTCCCATTGCCCAGCCAATGATACGCCGTGAAAATAAATCCATAACGGCTGCCAAGTAGAGCCAGCCCTCGTGAGTTCGAATATAAGTAATATCCGTTACCCATGAATGATCTGGTTTATCAGGGTTAAACTGCCGGCTCAGCGTGTTAGCAGTGACGATATGACTTTCTCCGGCTTTATAGCGGGGCTTTCGGTAACCAACTTGAGCTTTTAAGCCTTCTTGCTTCATTAGCCGATGCACACGATTACCTCCGCAAAGTTCACCATGATCGCGAATATCCAAATGGATTTTTCGGTAACCATAAACACAACCAGATTCTAACCAGAACTGTTTGATTAGACCGCTCAGCTGCCCATTACGCTTTTGCCGTTTCGACTTAGGTCTTTTCAGCCAGGCATAATACCCACTAGGATGAACATCAAATAGTGAGCACAACCGCCGTAAAGACACTGTGCTCTGATATTCACGGATAAAGGCGTATCTTAATCGGGGTGCTTTGCAAAGTACGCCGCGGCTTTTTTTAACAGATCACGCTCTTCGGTGACTCGCTGAAGTTCTTTCTTCAGACGGCGAATCTCAGCTGCCTCGGCTGCAGCTTGATTATGTTGGTCAGCATCAGGGCCGTAGCGTTTAATCCAGGCGTACAGGCTGTGAGTAGTGGTTCCAAGTCGCTCCGCCACATCGGCAACGCTATGACCGGCAACCGTCACTTGCTTCACAGCTTCAATCTTAAATTCTTCGGGATATCGTTTGTTGCTCATGCACACCTCTGTTTGAGTCATTTTCTCTAACTAAAAGGTGTCTAGCAAACTGGTGGCGATTCAGTTATGATTGCTTGTTAATCTGTATATACCTCCGCGTAGAGTTATCTCAGCTACCTGGTATATACTTAGCTGGCGCGGAGCGCCTGTTGTTGGTTGAAGCCGCGTAATCCTAATTAATGGAAGTTGAAGTTCAATATAAAGCCTGGTTGTTGTCTGTATATTGATCGATTTGGAAGCAATTTTGACTTAAAGGAAATAGTTCACTGACCATGTCTTTCAAAAATCTTAGTAAAATTATTTTTATCAAAGCAATTCTGCTAGTTACGTATGGGTGCAGCAGTATTAATGTGAACCCTAACTCTAAAGCAGTGGATTGTAGCCTTTATAAAGGCAATCAAATTATTAAAGACTCAAAGCATACCTCCAGACTGAAAACCAAAGATGGTCGAGTATTTGATGTCATTAGCTTCGGAAGGCTGGAAAATCAGACGCCCTTAAGTATTCATTATGGTAGGGGGTGCTACTTGGATCTATTAAATGATGTAAGCCACATTGAACGAGTAGATGACAAACAACAGAAGGTAACGCTTAGAAACGGTTCAGAGATTCTTATAGGAACTTATGAACTGGACGAAAAGTTGAAGTCACCATATAGCCATCAGGCGTGGCCGCTTATTATCGCTGATGAAGGTAATAAGGGGATTAAATACGCACCTAAAGTAATACATCCGTTCAAAGAGCTTGAAAGACTTGATATACGGAACAAGCCTCTTGCTGATGATATTCATAAGGTATTTGTAACTCAAAGAGATAATGAAGTTGATGCAATTCGAAAAGCAAATGAAGAGTATAAGAGGCAAGTTGAAGCGTTCCGGTTAGCAAAGATCGAACAACGAAAAAAAGAAAGAGAGCAGGAAAGAATAAAACAGCAGGAGTTGAAAAAACGTAATCGCGAGATAATATCTAACCGAAGCAATATAGGTATCCAGATCTGTAGAAATGGTATGTTGACGTATAAGGATACTGGGTATCGAAATCGTCAAGAACCTGGGCAGCTTATAGGGTTTTTAGAAGATGTCTCTCCTGATAAATTAAGACTTAAGTTCTCAGTTCATAGCCATGCAACCCCTAAGGGGCATCTTAAATATTACGCAAGTACCATTCCACAGCTCGGCAATTTTACGGCGGAGAGAGGAGCAGTCTATTGGGATAAAATTCAGAACTGGCACCCTTGTGGTAATTAATAATTGTTAACATACTTTTGAAGGAGTAAATATGAAAAAATACTTATTACTAGCGGCCTCAATCTTTGTGGCAAGCTGCGCTAGCACCGTTATGAATAGCTACCCTGTTGACGGCGAAGACTTTGTTTCAGTGCCTAAAGGGCACTCTTTGGAGGAAATAACCTCTAGATTCCATGCCAATCTGAAGAGATCTATTGGAATCCAGCCGATATATAGAACGACAGCAACGACTAAGGTTTATTTTAAGGACTATATATCGAAGCAAAGATGTGAATCCCAGTATTTATGTGAGATTAAGTTTACATACAGGGGGGGGGAGCGAACTAATTCGATGGGAAAGGATTACTCCACTCAGGTTATTGATATTATCCTCGAAACCTCTCCAGACGGAAAATCAGTAACTGTAACGTATCCAACTTCTGTAGCTACTACTGCTAAAAGAAACCTGATTGGTATGAAGTTAGATCTTGCGTTAAGTGATAATGAAGCTAAAAGAATACTGAATCAAATCAGACAAACCCCACTCCATTGAGAAATTACTTCTAAGTCTCATATGGATCAATAGATCAGAGGCTGTAGATAAAACTGTGTAACTGCTTATCATCCCCTAACCATCAGGATAAGCAGTTATGAACAAGAAAGACCTTGAAGCCTTTGCACTCGAAGCCGCCAAAGGCATTAAAACTCAGGAAGATCTCGCAGACTTCCAGAAAATGCTCACCAAAGTCACCGTAGAAGCAGCACTGAATGCTGAGTTGGATGATCATCTGGGCTACGAAAAACACCAATCCAATGATAATCCCAACAGCCGCAATGGCCGATCACGGAAGACCGTTATTACCGATCATGGCGAAGTAGATATTGAAACACCACGGGATCGTGACGGGTCATTTTCCCCCAAGCTGGTGAAGAAGCAACAAACCCGCTTCACCTCCATGGATGACCGCATTCTCAGCCTGTACGCCAAAGGTTTAAGTACGCGAGATATCGTCGCCACTTTCAAAGAAATGTACGATGCGGATGTCTCTCCCAGCCTGATTTCGAAGGTAACCGATTCCGTTATTGATCAGGTTATTGAATGGCAGTCGCGGACAATTATTCAGACACCCACTCTTGATTATTTAGACACCCACTCTAACAACTTACCTTAATAATTTAAATCCGTGCATCACATAAAAGTCCAGCTACCAACAGTGGACAGACTTCAAGATGCCTTAGATATTATTCGAGAAAATCGGGATTTTTAGGAATCCGGGAGCATACATAAAACTCAGCGGATGCTGATGTCAGACGTAGCCGATTTAACGAAGCAGATGTTCAGCCAATGGCTGATTTACAACGGCTTAATTGTAGTAGTTCAGACTCGATCTGACAGTCGCCCGTTTTAAGCTGGTGTCTGTCAGATTAAATCTGGGTTAATTTCTTTTCAGCCCAGATTCGTTTTCCATCAAGTAATGTTTCCAACGGCGTTCTAC
>NZ_JBHRYB010000005.1:0-1044576 GCF_042648445.1 Bacterioplanoides pacificum | reverse complement strand
GATCTTCCTGAGTTTTAATGCCTTTGGCGGCTTCGAGTGCAAAGGCTTCAAGGTCTTTCTTGTTCATAACTGCTTATCCTGATGGTTAGGGGATGATAAGCAGTTACACAGTTTTATCTACAGTCTCTTATGGGATTTTCTAAGGACAAAAAGTTTTTTTATTCTCTTTTTTAAACTCTAAGTATAATGCTAAGGAACACTATATCTTTGCTAAAAAAATACATGATGAAATAACATGTTGTAGTTCAGACCTGATCTGACACCTATTTAGTCCCAAGCTCTTTAAAAATAAAACATTTATCAATGCCCACCAATTCAGGTGGGCATTTTCATATATCCCCTTCTCATTTTTCCATTTTAGCCATCAAAGCCGGTACAGAAGAAAATACCAGCCGTAGCTCTGAAACCACTCGCACCGCCGGAGTAACCGCAAGCTAGGGCTCTGGTGGTTCCGATGCCCTAAGTGGTGGTTTAAATGCCAGTGGCAGCAACACCGATTCTGAAAGCTATAGCAAAACTCATATTAACAGCACCATCAATGCAGGCAGCTTAACCAGCACCAGCGACAACCTAACCCTCTCTGGTGCCAACGTTGAAATCGCCGGCAACATCGACATCGATACCGGCAACCTCACCATAGAAAGCCTGCAAGACGAAGCCAGCTCCAGCAGTAAAACCGAAGGCTACAACGTCAGCGGTAACTTTGGTGCAGAAGCGGATCTGAGCCCGGGTAGTTTTGGTGCAAACCAGAACAACAGCAGCAGCGACAGCAAGTGGGTAAATAACCAAACCACCCTGATCGGCGGCAGCAGTGGAACAGGCGAAGTAAACATCAGCGCCGATAAAACCACTGTGCGTGGTGCAGTGGTTGCCAGCGCCACGCGCAATGACGATGGCTCTTTAACGGATAATAACAACCTGACGCTAGTCACCGACGAACTCATCGTCGAAGACATCCAGGATAAAAATCACAGCCAAAGTGATGGCTTTAATGTCAGCACCAGTGGCTACTCGGGTACCGGCAGTACCACCGTTGGCCTGACCAGTAATGGTCATGAGCGAGAGCAAACCACATTTGCAACCTTAGGTGGTGGCTCGGTTAAAAACCGTGATGGAGAAGACCGCAACCTGGAGAATACCAACCGCGACCTTAACAACAGCCAGCAAATTACTAAAGACCAGCAAACCGCAGGGCTGGATGCCACAGTGACGGTTGATCACCGGTTAGCCACGGAACAGGGGCGCGCGAAAATCCAGGAAGACATCACCAAGTCAGGCATGATCGTCGATACGGTGACATTAATTGCCACTACCGACCGTGTTGGTGTTACTGACTTCTTTAAAGAAACCGGAAAATCCCACACAACGTACGAAGCCATCAAATCCGAAATTGCCAACAACCCAGAGTTAGCGGTGCAACTTGAGCGTGAGGATTTAACGCCGGTCGAAAAAGAAACCATGCTTAATCAACTGACACGCAGTGTCATGGTCGAACTGGGTTACAGTACAGGCGATTACCAAAATGTACTGGTAGCTGATGGCCAGGATCATGTTGTTAAAGACGGTGCGATCTTCGAGCGCCATGGGTTCTATTCAGAAGAAACCCAGAATGCTTATATCAACGATGCGCTTATCAGTGACACGGAAGGCTTAGTCACTACCGTAGGGCATGAGATGTTCCATGCGATGGATGATCATGATGGCAGTGAGACAAAGTACAGCGAACAAGATAACGAAATTTACGCCACTCAGTATGGGAATAACTTTGGTGATTACACTAATGTTGCCATGTCCGTAACCGGCAATGGCAGTATGGCTGATAAAAATCAGCATATGGGTAATGACAGTATCAAGGTAAGAGTCCAGACAGAAAGCTATAACCAGCTGGATAAGAGTAAAGGTGACGATTTTTTACAAATCGCGGTACCTGTATTGGTAGCCTCGCCAGAAGCCGTGACGGCGGGAGCAGCTCTTGCAACGGCAGTCGGTTTTGAAGTCGTTGAGGATGATATTAAAGATTTTTTCGGAGTCAAAGACCAGGCGCCAGCAATATTGGAAGCCTCTCCAGCCGAAGATCAGCAGTTCTCAGTGCTGGATAATGTCGACCTTGGTGATGGCCGTTATGAAACACCGATAGAAGAAACCAACCCAAGAGACAGTAATACAGGTGGAAATCAGATCACAGATCTGGACACAGGGCCATATACGACCCCGTCAGAGGAAAGCACCGGTAATGGTTTGCTGGAAAATATACCGGTAGGAACGGATACAAACGCAAATAGTGGCGGTTATCAGGAAACGCCGATCACCGTGGATGATCTGGTGATGATGGCAGAGGACACAGAAGATAATCGAATATCGGGGGCTAATATAAATCATGTTAATGGTGCTATTGGAGAGATAAGAGGCTATCAGGGGGCAATTGATAGTGGTCATATTGGGATACAAGGCCCTGGGAAAGTAACTGCCCCTGGGGTAGACTATATTACATTTGACAGCTCAACTGGTGAAGTAGTGTTATGGGACGCTAAATATAGAAAGGATGGCGGGAGTTATCCTTCAAAGGTGTCTGATGATAAAACCAGGAGGTGGACTAATGAGGCGCGGGAAGTGATTAATAGTTTGCCGGATGGTGAGCTCAAAGACGATGCACTGGAGGCGTTGGAGAATGGCGATGTCAGAAGTGAAATATCAAGGTGGCCAAAATGATTGGTAAAGTTTCTTTGAAAAAACTGACCGGAAAAGAGTTGCTTTCTGATGTGGTCGATAGTATTTGTGATTCACATATATTATCTTCAAAGCTATATAAATACTCTGATGATATATATCTAATAACGTCATCTAAGAATATAGTCCGGTCATTTTTGTGGGCTGACTCGGATGAGGCTGCAAGAAGGGCTGTTGAGATGAATATTGAGGCTTATTCTGGTCCAGTTAATAATAATCCGGTGGGGATTATTCAAGGTTTAGACGACTATTCATACGAAGGTATTTCTGACTGGCTGAAACATCAAGGTGAGAATTATCAGGAGTCGGCGGCATATAGAATTGCAGTTGATGGTTCTTTTATTCATAAAAAGATAGAGACAGAAAAATATTCATTTCTTTTTTTAGGTGAAAAAGTAGATCCTAGTGATAAGGTCTATGCAATTGTTTTTAAAGGAAATAAAAAATATTAATGTAATAGAAAACTAACTAGTTAGATGGGGTGGTTCAGGCCTGACCTGGCACATATATAGCTCCACGTTCTTTAAAAAATAAAAAATTTATCAATGCCCACCATTGCAGGTGGGCACTTTATATATTCCCTTTCAATTAAAACATCAAAGCCGGTATAGAAGAAAATACCAGCCGTAGCTCTGAGACCACTCGCACCGCCGGAGTAACCGCAAGCTACGGCTCGGGCGGCTCAGACCTGGCCGGAGGAGTAAATGCCAGTGGTAGCAATACTGACTCCGACAGCTACAGCAAAACTCATATCAACAGCACCATTAACGCCGGTAGCCTGAGCAGCAATAGTGAGAACCTGACGCTGTCGGGAGCCAATGTTGAAATCGCGGGCGATATCGATATTGAAACCAGCAATCTGCTGATTGAAAGTGTGCAGGACGTTGCCACATCCAGCAGTAAAACCGAAGGCTACAACGTCAGCGGTAACTTTGGTGCAGACGCGGATTTGAGCCCGGGTAGTTTTGGTGCAAACCAGAACAACAGCAACTCTGACTCACAATGGGTGAACTCGCAGACAACGCTTATTGGCGGCAGCAGTGGAACAGGCGAAGTAAATATCAGCGCCGATAAAACCACTGTGCGCGGTGCAGTGGTTGCCAGCGCTACAAGAAACGAAGACGGAACATTAACCGATAACAACAACCTGACGCTCATCACCGACGAACTCATCGTCGAAGACATCCAGGATAAAAATCACAGCCAAAGTGATGGCTTTAATGTCAGCACCAGTGGTTATTCGGGAACCGGCAGTACCACCGTTGGTTTAACCAGTAATGGCCATGAACGTGAGCAAACCACCTTTGCAACTTTAGGTGGGGGCAATGTCACGAAGAAGGACGGTGCTGCACATGACCTGGCCGATACAAATCGCGACCTGAACAGCAGCCAGGAAATTACCAAAGACCAGCAAACCGCAGGGCTGGATGCCACAGTGACCGTGGATCATCGGTTGGCGAGTGAGGAAGGGCGTTCTTCTATTGCTAAAGACTTTGTCGACAGTTCGCAGCATGCACAGGAAATTGGACAAACCATCGAAGATGTTGCCACAACTGATCTGGGCGCGACTGATGTGTTTGAGCGTGTTGACGATTACGCCACTGATCGTAAAGTCCTGGCGAAACAAGCTGCGGACGAAGCGCAGCAGGCTAAACTTCGTGGTGACGAAGGTGCAGAAGGCAGTGAAGAAGGTCTGCAAAATCTGAGCGATGCACTGACCGATGCTCAGGGGCTGGAAAACGGCGCAGACATCTCGCTTTACGATGGCTCGCAACTGCAGGATAACACCCTCGCTATCGACAGCACCGCCGTCAACAAAACCGAGGTTGAAGGTGCGTATCACGAAAATGGTGACGGTATTTACGTCAATATCGACAACACCGATATGACCAATAGTACCGACACCGTATCAACGCTGGTGCATGAGCAGGCTCGTCATGAAATGGCTCAGAATGGCCAGGCAGGTGGGCTTAGCCGCGATGATCAAACGACATTGGCGACGAATCGTGGTGATCGTGCAGGAGAAGTCTGGGAAGCCTACAGTGGCCTGGCTGGGCAAAGCACTCAGGGCAGTAGCAGCCAGCAAGACTGGAATAATGCCAATCGTAACAGCGCCAACGTTCAGCGTGGCACCCAGCAGATCGCCGCCATTAACAACAACGACCTCAAAGCTCGCCAGCTGAATCGCAATGAAGCCAGTATGCTGGATAAAGCGCGGGATAAAATCAATCGCAGCGATAGCAATGATGCAGACAAACAACTGCAGTTAGAGCGTTTAGATGCTTTAGCCTGCGCAGAAGTACAGTGCGCAGCAGGTGTTTCAGAGAATGATCCTTTATATGAAAAGCTAAGCGCTCTGCAAGCAGAAGGAGAAAGTATTAAGGCTACGGAAGGCGTTGATATTTTGGCTACGCTTGACGATTTAGGGGTTAGTACGGTTGCTCAGGAAGAAACGGAAATTACGAATAACTTCCTTGCGACGACGCGTACTGAAGTCAGCGATGAACAGCAGTTTCAGTATGGTGCAGGGGATGTGATCAATGATGGTATTGATAGCGCTGAAAAATTGGTGGCTAAAGCAGATGGCGCAGCACAGGCAGCGGGCGGTGTTGCCGGTGTTGTTGGTGGGGGCCTCATAACCGGTGGTGGTGTGGCAGGTTGTGGCCCATCTCTGGGGATTAGCTGTGCGGCCGTGCCAGCAGGTGTTGCGTTGGCGACTTTTGGTGGAATTGAGGCGAAAGAAGGTCTGGAAAAAATTGTTGGTGACCATGAGTATAAAAATGGTCAGCGTGTTCAGGATTCCTTTAGTTCTGACACACATCAGGGTGACAGAAATGCCTCGGTAGAGCTTGCGAAAACCGTTGGGGTTGCAGTAGTTGAGAGTGCTGCAGCGAAAGTTGGCTTGAAGCAGGCCGGAGATATCTACGACAAAGTAGCAACTAAAGCTGATTTACCATCAGGGAATAATGGTAGTGCGATCGGTGATGCTGAAATGGTGGGGCAAAATGCTCCAACTAATGATGCCGTTGTACATAACAGAAACTCTTCTGAGTCTGTAAATAACTCTATGGCTGAGAATAATAAAGAACCAGCCTGGAGTGATAATACAACGGTTACCAATGAAACTCTGCTTCCGGGTGATAACAATCAATTAGAAATGATTGTGACCGAAGGTCAACTAGAAGCGATTGCTGCTGGTAAGCCAGCTATCGGTGGATGGGCAAGTAAAGACAGATTGCCTGAAACTGTACAAGAGGCACGTGACTTAACAGCGGTTAAAAAGGATTGGAAAGATGATGATGTTGAAAACCTGCATGTTATCACGATGCAACCAACAGGGCCGATCAAAGGAAACTCCGGCAGTGCCAGAGAAATGTACGATGAAAAACTAGATCGTACATTACCGGGTGGTGTTAAGCAGTTTGAGTTTGAGGATCGAAACGATGCGTTTGATAATTTAGAGGTGACTGGTAGTCGACCTCTGAAGCCTAAGCCTCAAACGAGCGCACCGGGCTTTGAACAAGCTAAGCCGGTTGATGTTGCAACGAAGGTAAATACCCCTCACACTCAAGTAACTGGAGGGAATAAGACTGCTGGTGCACCCAAAACAAACCAGCCAAATTCTATTCATGAGCAAACCCGTCCAGATGGAAGTAAGAGTATTACTTACTATGATGAAAAAGGAAGAATGTTCTCAAGAGAGGATTATGGGCAGCAACGTACTCATGGTCAGCTAGGCCGTGGTGCTGATGGTCGTTCAGTTCCACATGAGCATGGAGTCGATTGGAGTGATCGAGGACCGACCGGTAAAAAATATCGAGAGTTGGATCGTAGCGGTAAACCTGTAGGTCCATGGATCAGTGAATAGGTGATGATATGTCAAACGAAGTTTATGGCTATTTTGAAGGCTCCGAAGTTTCAAACAAAGACTTGTTCTTTAAATTTCTTGAAGAGAAAACAGGTATTGGGGTTAAGTCGATACTCGTCTCTGAGTTATATAACTATCCAGAGCGGATGGCTCCTATTGATACTGAAAGCTGTATAGCTTTTGTTGTCGGAGATAAGCCGGGAAAAACAAACACTAGCTATCTGACCGATTACGTAGATTATGCATTGGATACTGATATTGGTTTTCCTTGTAAGGGTAAAGCACGCCTGCAATTGTTGATAGATTTTCTTATGACTATGATTCAGGAAGCTAAAGCAACGCGTTTCGTCGTAGCCATAACGGATAGTAGTCAGATAGAAGAGGTGAAAACTGTAAATCTTGCGCAGTTAGAATCTAAGATACTTGCAGATTTTGAAGAATGTGCGCCACCTGACTGTTTGTACGATGTGGTTGTTGGATAAATGTTAGACAGAACAGATGACTATGTAGACCTTGTTTCTTCCTGGTATCGTGAGCACATTCTTGACGGCAATGCAATGTGTGGCTGGGGTTGCGCTCTCAAAACTTGGCATGTAGTTGTATTGATATGTGCTACAGACTTAAATTTTTTGGTTGGTGGGTTTTCTGTGGTAATTAAGTTATGCCAAATTTTGATCTATAAGTCTTTTTTATTTTTAAACGACTATTTTTTATTATTTAGGCACTTCTATGAGTTTGTCATAAGACGGATTTTCTAAGGAGAAAGATGTTTTATAGTCAATCTTTCCGTCTGTGAATACTAGTCCTACTAGTTTTCTATCGATTTTATGTATTTGAGGGTATAGAAAATTTAAATATTTACCGTTTAGTTTTGGTGGGTGTAGCGAAAATAACTCACTGGAGTCAGGCTTTAATACGATGAGTGTTTCTGGTGAGGTTGATTCAATAATCAGAAGATATTGATCGTTATTGATTGAGGTTGCAGTTATAGAGTTGTCAAAAAATATTTTTTTACTCCCCCAGGATAATCCAAAGCACTTTTCTTGTTGGATTCCAATGCTATTAACTTTTATTGAATTTCCTTCGGAATTTATTCGCGTAATATTAGAAAACATAATGAATACTCCTGTGGGTGGTGTGAGCATTTATAATTCTTAGTGTGTGAGTTTTTCATTGTTGAAAAATTCAGCATAAAAAATTAAAGATATTATAATCATATCTCTGAAAATAACCATGCCTTTTTCTTAAAAATTCACTCATTAATAACATGCTTGCAATGCTGTTAATACTCTCAATGTGAATCGCCGCCAGACACTTTTTTGTTTAAAAATACAGGGAGATTCCAGAGAGCACCTTCGGAATTTTTACGTGTTTTCTGTAATGGCGTAAGTAAGTCAGGCTGCCGGAAGTGTTGCCGAGAAGTTGGTACGCCGATATGCGTTAGAGATTTGCGTTGTTAAGGATTGCTCTGTTGATTCTTAGTGGTGTTTTGCCCCAATCCAACATTACAAAATATACACTGCGCCAGCCACTCGCCATCATCCATGGGCAAATCATGCCCGGCATAGTGATGCGTCAGTAGCGGTTTTTGCCAGCGCTCGGCAATCGTCTGGCTGCAGGCCGGGTTAACCAGCCGGTCGCCCAGGCTGTTGTACAACCAGGTTGCCGCTTGTGGTGCCGTTCGGGGGGCGCGATAACGGCTGGCGGCCAGAAGTTGTGCCAGTGCATTGCGGCGGCTGAGTGGATGTTGTTGGGCAAATTGTTGCCAGCGATTATTCAGCTGAGGGTCGCTGTTAAGGTTGATGGTCCAGCGGATGATGGCATTCTCCAGCTGCTCCCGATTTAAGGCTTTGGCCGCTAATGATAATACCGCTGCCGCCCGCATGCGGTGCCAGGGCGGCGAGACATTGGCAAAGCTGGTGTTAATCAGATGCAGCTGCTGAATTTCTTCCGGGTGCTGTTGCGCCCATTCGGTGGCAATCATGGCGCCCATGGAAATGGCAACCAGAGTCAGCGGCGTATTGGCAGGGTACTGTTGCTTCACCTGTTGGCGGATATCCGCCATCATGCCGGCAATCGAGGCCGGAGTGCTCTCCAGGTAACGTTCGCCATTGCCAGCCAGTTCCGGGGTAAGGATGATGGCGTCAGGAAAGGTTTGTTGTAGCTGCTGAGGAAACTGTTGCCAGTGGAAACGGCTGCGTATCAGGCCGCGTAACAACACCAGCACCGTTGGGGTAGCCGGTGACGCGATGGTGGCTGAGTCTGTATTCATCGCGTCTCCGTTATTGCCGGGTTAAAAGTTAAAATAGCGGTGCATGCTGAAAGTGATCGCGGTACCGGCATCAAAGCGTGAGCCTAAATTGGTGCGCTCCAGTTTCAGACGATAATCCCAGTTGTTATAACTGCGTTCCAGGCCAAACCGCACATGCCAGTAGTCGTCCCGGTTATTACCGTAGTTGGTGTCTGCGTCGATTTCCAGATAACGATTCTGTGCCAGATAAAATTCGATCGAGAAGGTCTCGGTTTGCAGTGTATAGGCGGTTTCCAGCGAGCGCCGGGCTTTTTCACTGCCGAGATAATCCTCTGCATGGCGCCAGCCTAACATCCAGGCGTCGTCGATCAGGATTTTAGCGAAGCCTTCGTCATAGGCGTTGCCGGATAACGCGGCATCGCCCTGATAACGGTAATGGGTCAGTCCGGCATCCAGTGCCAGGCCTGAGGTCAGTGGCAGATACCAGCCGGCAAAACCACTCAGTTCGGAATGCGCGCTGTTATTTCGCTGGTCGATATTCGAACCCCATACGCCGCCATACAGGCCCAGATCATTGTGGTAAGTCAGTCCGGCCTGGCCAACGACCTGGCCACGTGACTGGCTGATACCGTCTTTCAGATATTCACTGCCAATACCAATGTCGGCGTTAAAGTCGGCATGGCTCGCGGCGCTGAGCGCCAGGGCAAACGGAATGGCTGCAAAGGGTGCACGTAACATGGATTCAAACTTAGTCAGAAAAAACAGGTCGCTATCATACGCAATTTTTCTCACTTTGTGTGGTGTCTCCGGCTGATTGACCCAAGTTTACTTTTTCAGCCCGCAGCAGGGGCTGTGCGGTGCTGACGTTATGTCTGGCTGTTGCCCGGGCTGCTGTTGAGTGTGGCCGGATACCAGCGTTCTATGGCGCGCCGGTGCAGCAGGGTTTTGCTGTGCGTGTTATCCGGCGCCCAGCCCGGCATGCTGCGGACGGCGGATAATAAAAAATCAAACAGGGTCAGATGACGGCGCAGGATGCGCTGATGGCGATGCGGTAACATCGGGTTAAAAAAGCTGTGGTAGCGCAACAGATGGCGCGGGTTTTTACGCAGCCACAACCAGGACCCCATTTCCAGTGTCAGGGGCAGATACAGGCCGTCTGGCTGGCGCGCACAATAATCGTCGTAGAGATAATCCCAGATATCACCATGGGTGGTGTAGGCGTGGGCCTGGGGCTCAAACAAATAAACGTCATGACTGGGGTAGGTGTGTTCGAAGAGCTGCGTCAGCGCATAGGCCTCTGCAATACTGGGCCAGGGATCGAGGCTTTTGGCGTAGGGAAACCAGATCCGGTCTTTGGAGCCAAAGCCGGAATGGCAATCCAGGCTGATGCAGTGTTTTTGTTGTGTTAATACACGACGCATGGTTTCCGTGAGCGCCTGGTTTTCGGTCTCCATCGGCGCGCCTTTTTTGCCCCGGTACCAGGGCAGGTGTTTGCTGAGCCGCTGACCACCAACCAGCAGGGTATTGTGTTGCGCTTCAACCGGGGCGTTACGCATCAGGTCGACGCCATTCGGGTTGGCGCGGGTGTTGCGCCACATGCCACCGGGGTTTACCAGCGGTATCATCACCAGCCGTACCTGGGCGAGCTGTTCATGTATTGCCGGGTCCCATTCCAGCCGCCGTAATAAGGTGCGCAAAAACGACAGGATCACCTGAGTGCCGATGCGTTCAATGCCGTGCACTCCGCCGATCAGTACCAGAGTTGGTGCCAGTGGCGCATCTGAGCCGGTTTCCAGCACATAAAACGGCAGTGTTAAACTGGCGGGCAGCTGGGCATCATCGAAGGAGATGTCAGCTGCGACACTGACCCGCAAATGTTGATGACCGGTGTCGATCAGTTTTTCCAGCTCGAATAATTCGGGTAATGCACGTTTTATCTGGTAAATGCGTTGAATCACAGGTCTCTGGTCCTTACTCTTCGCTGTGCCGTCGGCAGCATCCCACTATCACATCAGTGAAGAGTAACAATTTGATGAAATCGTTTTCCCAGCCTCCCGTCAGTCAGCCGGAACAACTGCGTATCCGCCGCTGGTTCGTCACGTTATGGCCATACCTGATGGAATACCGCTGGCGGGTGGTGGCGGCTTTGTTGTGCCTGGTGGCGGCCAAACTGGCCAGTGTGGGTATGCCGTTTCTGCTGAAATATCAGGTTGATCACTTATCCGGGCTGCAACAGACGGCGGCCGATAACTGGTGGTTATGGTTTCCGCTGGGGCTGTTATTAGCCTATGGCGCAGTGCGCTTTTTTAATGTGTTGCTCGGGGAAATCCGTGACCTGTTGTTTGGCCGGGTTACCGAGCGGGCCATGCGCCGTATGTCGCTGCGCTTGTTCCGCCATTTGCACAGCCTGAGTCTGAATTTTCACCTCGACCGGCAGACCGGCGCGTTGCAGCGTGATATTGAACGCGGCACCAGTGGTATTAGTTTTTTAATGCGCTTTTTTGTTTTTAATATCGGCCCGACCCTGCTGGAGCTGGTGATGGTGATCGGTGTGTTATTGATTAATTATCCGCCGGTCTTTGCGCTGATTACCTTGCTGGCCGTGGTGTTGTACGTCGCTTACACGGTCAAAATGACCGAATGGCGGACTCATTATGTGCGTCAGGCGGCGCAGGCAGATTCCACCACACATGCCCGGGCGCTCGACAGTTTATTAAATTATGAGACGGTGAAATATTTCACCGCCGAACAACGTGAAGCCAGTGCTTATGACGAAGCCCTGGCTGGCTGGGAACAGGCACGCCGTAAAAATCGCTTAACTCTGTTTGGATTAAACGCGGGCCAGGCGCTGATCATATCGCTGGCGATGTTAGCCATGCTGATGTTTGCCGCTTATTACGTGGTGGTGGGTGAGATGACGTTGGGTGACTTTACCCTGGTGAACGCGTTTATGTTTCAGTTGTTTCTGCCGCTGAATTTTCTCGGGTTTGTCTACCGCGAAATTAAAGCATCGATGGCCAATATCGAGCGCATGTTTGAACTGCTGGATGAAACGCCGGCTGTTGCTGATAACGGCACTGAGCCGTTGCGGATTGGCGCTGGTGAAGTCCGGTTTGACCACATCAGCTTTGCTTACCATGCCGGGCGGCCAATATTGCAACAGCTGGAGCTGACCATTGAAGCGGGTAAAACACTGGCGGTGGTTGGCTCCAGCGGTGCCGGGAAATCGACCCTGACAAAATTATTATTCCGCTTTTATGAGGTTGGCAGCGGCGCTATCCGTATTGATGGTCAGCCGATTGATCAGGTGCCTCAGGACGAATTACGCCGTCAGCTGGGGATTGTGCCGCAGGATACCGTGTTGTTTAACGACACGTTAAAAAATAACCTGCTGTATGCCAAACCCGATGCCAGCGACGCTGAATTGCAGCAGGTGATTCGCCTGGCGCATCTGGAAACTTTGCTGGCTCAGGCGGAACAGGGCTGGGATACCCGGGTCGGTGAGCGCGGTCTGAAATTGTCCGGGGGTGAAAAACAACGTATCGCCATTGCCCGTATGTTGTTAAAGAAACCGGCCATTATGGTCTTTGACGAAGCCACATCGTCACTGGATTCACATACCGAGCGCGGCATTATGGAAGCCATTCGTCAGGTGTCCGCCGGACATACGGCGCTGATTATTGCCCACCGGTTGTCGACGGTGGTGGACGCTGACCGTATTGCTGTACTGGAACAGGGTCAGGTGGTGGAGCAGGGCAGCCACAGTGAGCTGATGGCGCGCCAGGGACGCTATTACCAGCTGTGGCAAATGCAGAAGGAAACGGATAAATGAAACTGTTAATTGTTGATGCGATGAATCTGATACGCCGTATTTATGCGGCGGCGCCGGAAGGCGAACTGCAGATAGAAGCTACCCAAAGCCGTTGTTTAAGCGCCATTGCCCGCAATGCCGAACAATTCCAGGCCACTCATGTGGTGATGGTGTTTGAGCAGAAATGCCAGACCTGGCGCCACGAATTATGGCCGGACTACAAGCTGAACCGACCGCCGATGCCACAGCCGCTGGCGGATCAGCTGGAAGCGGTAACGGCCTATTTCCGCAGTAACGGTTTACCCTGCCTAGATCTGGCTGGCTGGGAAGCCGATGACGTAATTGCCACGCTGGCCGATAAAGCGGCGTTTGCCGGTGTGCCGGTGATGATTTTATCGACCGATAAAGGTTTTTGTCAGTTAGTGAATGGCCGTATTCAGGTACGTAATCACTTTGATCGTTTCAGTTACGACGAGCTGATGGTGGAACAGAAGTTTGCGTTACGGCCGGAGCAGCTGGTGGATTATTGGGCGCTGACCGGTGACAGCACCAATCATCTGCCCGGAGTGGAAGGGATTGGTCCAAAAACCGCAGGTCATTTATTGGATCAGTACGGCTCGCTGGATCATATTCTGGTGCAGCTTGATACGCTTGAACAATCGGCGAATAAAAAGGCGGCCCATAAGCTGCGTCAGCACTGGCAGAGTGCGTTATTAACCCGCATTCTCGCCCGCTTGCGGCTGGATGTGCCGCTGGGGATTAATCTGCATGATTTGCGCTGGCAGGCGCGTTCCTGACAAATTGCGCTCCGTCATTGTCGCCGCCCGGGCTTTTCTCTAGAATCCGCCCGCTTTTCTTTTTTCAGTGGGTTAACTATGAGTATCGATGCAGTATTGGCAGAAATTAATGATTTTCTCGGCTGTGAAACGCCGGACAGCTGGGTGGCCGAGGCTCTGAAACAGCCGGAAATTCTGCTGATCGATCACGCTAACTGTGAAAAAAAAGCCGCCACAACCGCCATGAACCTGCTGTACAAACACATTGAACGTGACGACTTATTAAAAAAGATGAGTCAGCTGGCACGCGAAGAGCTGCTGCACTTTGAGCAGGTGGTTAACATTATGAAGGAGCGCGGTATTCGTTATCGCCATCTGTCGTCATCACGTTATGCGTCGGGGTTGCGCGATGCCGTGCGTAAGGGTGATGCCACCGCTGAGCTGGTGGACGTGTTGATTGTCGGGGCTTTTATCGAAGCGCGTTCGTGTGAGCGATTCGCCAAACTGGCGCCGTTTCTGGATGACAAACTGGAAAAGTTTTACCGCTCGCTGCTACGTTCCGAAGGACGCCATTATCAGGACTACCTGGGTCTGGCAGCGCAATACGCCGGTCAGCCAATTGACGACCGGGTGGCGCTGTTCCGTGAGCTGGAGCAACAGCTGATTGAATCCGAAGATGATGAATTCCGCTTTCACAGCGGTGTTCCGGCGCAGGCCAGCTGACGTGTTGCGTCAGTCGCGGCTGGCGCGGATGATTTTCAGGCAGACATCGGTAATTTCCTGATATTCCTGTTCGTCGATGACCCGGGCATCCAGGTCGCGGCGAGCCTGTGACAGCCGGGCTTCGGCATCTTTTAAATCAGTAAAACGACGGTTGGCTTCCAGTGCGGATAATACGGTGGCAGACGTCATTGTCACGAATCTCCATTCAGGGCTTGAACAACACGCTCCAGCTTAGAGTAATCTGACGGCTGTGCAATATCTGAGCAGTACACTTTTTGAGCCATTTTTCCCATTGCTGACAAATCCGCTAATCCGGCTGCGCAGATCTGATATGGTTTTTGTCAGTTGTGCTGGGTATGATCGCGCGCCTGATAGTTATTGGTTCAATGTTTTATGAGCACCTCCTGCATTCTTGCCCCGGATTCCCTTAATGAATGGACGCTGGCCGACCCGACCAGCCGCCATGGGCATACGCTACATGGTTACCATCGCAGCGGTGATGTAAGGCAAACACCGGTGCATTTTCTGCACGGTAATGGTTTTTCGGCATTAACCCTCAGTGGTGTGGCTGCGGGGTTGCCCGATGACTGGCCGTTATGGCTGACCGATGTGCCCGGTCATGGTGGTTCACAACAACCGAAGCATCGTATGCCCGACTGGCCGGCGATGGCATTATCGGTTGCCCAGGCACTGCGCCAGAACCTTGCTGATCAGGGCCCGGCCATTGGCATTGGCCATTCGATGGGTGGGGTGATCACACTGCTGGCGGCGGCACGCCAGCCACAATTATTTAAGCGCATCATTTTACTCGACCCGGTGTTATTTTCACCGGAACTGATTCTTGGTCAGCAAGTGATGCGGGTCACCGGCGCCTGGAAACGCAGCGCGCTGGTTCGTTCGGTCAGTAATCGTCGCCAGCGCTGGCCGTCGGCAGCGGATATGTTGCGGGATCTGCAGCAGAAAACGTTATACCGTCACTGGCAAACGGAAGTACTGCAGGCATTTGTCGACAGCGGTAGCTTTGATTGTCAGGGCGAACGGCAACTGAGTTGCGATCCGCGCTGGGAAGGCGCTATTTTTGGCTCTTATCCGCGTGGTTTATGGCATGCGGTGCGTCACGTCAAAGTACCGGTGGATATTCTGGTGGCGGATAACAGTTACGGCTTTATTCGCAAATCAGCACGCCGGGCAGCCAGGGTAAATGATCATATTCGCTGGCAGCGTTTTGGCCATAGCCACTGCTTCCCGATGGAACAGCCCGCAGAAACCAGCGAACGTATCCTGGCGATTATCAACGACGGCCGCGTTTAACGGGCATTGGCCACTCCGGCGTTGGTGCCGATTGCGCCAAAACTGACAACATGACTTTTTTGTTGGGCGACCGATAATAAAACCGGCACTGTAAAACCTTTGTCAAACAATAAGGGGTAGGCTATGGTGGCTTAACCCTGACAATAAGAGAGAAACGAGTAACATCTTATGAACATGGAGATTCAGGCGGCACTGGATGTCGCTGATGAAACCGATTCATTTCTGCAGATTACGGATGTGATCTACGACAAGGAAGCAGATTTCGGCTACGACGCCCTGAGTCATTCGGAAAAAGTGGTTTTTTGTATCGACCACTTGTTACGGGAAATGGAAAACGGCGGTTTTGTGCAGTTTATCCATCATGAAGCGGGCGCCAAAACGGACGACACCCTGTTGGCACTGGAAGCCATTAAAGCCAAAGAAACCCATAAATTACTCGATCGGCTGGTCGATTTTTTTAGTGACCGCCGGGTGCCTGCCGATGAAGATGAACGGATTGAGTTGTTCGATCATATCGAAAGTGAACACGCAGACGACATTGCCGAACTGGATGATCGTTTTTACGATGCCGGTGAAAATCTGGTCGAGATGACGTTACGCTTCGTTGCCAAAAACCTGAAAGACTTTCGCTGATTCCGCCACCGCGGATGCTCAGCCCGATGTGGCTGAGCCTGATGGCCTGTGGAGGTCTGATGCACTGGATTCGTACCCGGATAGCCAGTTTCCGCTATGCCTTCAGTGGGGTGGCGCAGTTGTTCCGACACGAAACCCATGCGCAGCTGCATTTGCTGGCGGCGCTGCTGGTGATTGTTGCCGGATTGATCACCGGGCTGGCGCGCTGGGAGTGGCTGGCACTGATATTAAGCATTGCTCTGGTAATGGCAGCTGAAGGACTTAATACCGCACTGGAAGCGCTGGCCGATGCGCTGCATCCGCAGCACCATCCGCTGATCGGTAAGGCCAAAGATATCGCTGCTGGCGCGGTCTTGCTGACGGCGCTGGCATCCCTGGTTGTCGCCTCTCTTGTTTTTTTACCACACTGGTTGTAGCGTGTCGGACGGAAGTCGTTTGGCACAACCCGCGCTTGCATTTCCCGTCGGCGGACACTATAAAACGGCTCCCAGCTAATTGATAAAAACAAACATAAAGGAATCTCCCATGTTGCGTATTCTCCTGAGCCTGGCGTTATTGTTGCCGTTGTCGTTTAGTGCGACAGCCAAAGAAGTCTCTGGTGTTGATGTTGCCGATACCCTGAAGGCCGCCGGTACCTCCCTTTCCCTGAACGGCGTTGGTGTCCGTACCAAATTTTTCATGGACATGTATGTCGCTGCTTTATACCTGCCTGCCAGTGGCCAGAGCGCTGCCGATATTATTGCCGCGGATGAACCGATGGCGATTCGTCTGCATATTGTCTCCGGTATGATCAATCCGAAGCGGATGTCGGACTCTACCCGTGATGGCTTTGTGCGTTCAACCGGTGGTAAAACGGCAGAAATTGAAGACGATATCGAAGAGCTGATCAGCGCTTTCCAGGATGCTGTTGATGAAGGCGATACCTTTGATCTGGTGTATGAACCTCAATCCGGTGTCACTGTGTACCGCAATGGTGAAGCCAAATCGAATGTTAAAGGGCTGAAGTTCAAACAGGCGCTGT
The DNA here is from genome assembly GCF_042648445.1 of Bacterioplanoides pacificum. Lineage (NCBI taxonomy): Bacteria > Pseudomonadati > Pseudomonadota > Gammaproteobacteria > Oceanospirillales > Oceanospirillaceae > Bacterioplanoides > Bacterioplanoides pacificum. Next base: position 1,027,455 of record NZ_JBHRYB010000005.1, on the reverse strand, counting down.
TTGGCATCTGGTTATCTGATGACCCGGTTCAGGACAGTCTGAAAGACGACATGCTGAACAGCTGATGTGATAAAAACTCCGCGTCGTACGACCCGGAGTTTTTTTACAAATGTATGACTGTGTAAAAATTGATCGCGGACATTTCGGCTATACTCTCTGGCGTGTCATACTGGTGCGGGTAAATCAGATAGGGACGTTATGAGCGCTGAGCACTATCCGCCGGATCTGCTGCAGGACCGGTTACCTTTATTAGTGGTTGATGATGATGAGTCGGTTCTGAAAGTGACCCGGCTGGTGTTGTCTCGTTTCCGCTATGATGAGCGTAGTCTGGAAATTCTTGAAGCTCAGAGTGCTGCCGAAGCCCGTCAGATTCTCACCCAGCGGCCGGATATTGCCGTGTTGTTGCTGGATGTGGTGATGGAAACCGATGACGCGGGTTTGCGTCTGGTGGAAGCGATCCGTACCCAGCTCGATAATCATAATGTGCGTATCATTTTGCGTACCGGCCAGCCCGGTTATGCGCCCCAGCACGAAGTGATCCGCGATTACGATATTAACGATTACCTGTCCAAATCCGATGCTACTCAGGGACGGCTGTTTTTTTCCCTGACCACGGCGCTGCGCAATTATCACGATATTATTAAAGCTCAGTATCTTGGCCGCCAGGTCGCTCGCGCGGATAAAGCTTCCCAGGCAAAAACCCAGTTTCTGGCTCATATGAGTCATGAAATCCGGACGCCGTTAAATGGCCTGGCGGGGACCGTACAGTTATTGGCGGATACAACCCTGGACGATGAACAGCAACAGCTGCTGGATAACCTGAAATACACCACCGAAGCATTGATGGGGATCGTAAACGATGTGCTGGATGTATCGAAGATAGAAGCCGGTAAGCTGGAATTACATCCGCAGCCATTCGAGCTGGCTGAGCTGGTGAATAAAGTCGGTGCTATTTTTTCTGCCAATATGCAGCTTAAGTCCGTCAGCTTTCATACCGATATTGCCACCGGGCTGCCACGTTTTGTTCAGGGTGATGCGTTACGTATTCAGCAGATCCTGATGAACTACCTCAGTAACGCGTTTAAGTTTACCGCCGAGGGCGGCACTATTACTCTGCGCTTGTCGCCGGCGGTGGCCGGACGTATCCGGTTTGAGGTGATTGATAACGGCGTCGGTATTAACGCTGATCGTCTGACCCATATTTTTGATGCCTACGAGCAGGAGAATGCAACCATTGCCGGGCAGTTTGGCGGGACCGGACTGGGGCTCAGTTTATGTCGCAGTCTGGCTGAGCTGATGGGAGGTGAAGTTGGAGTGGAGAGTCATGAGGGCGATGGCAGTTGTTTCTGGCTGGAACTGGCGCTGGCGGATGCCGGGGCGCTGGACGAGAGCAAGCCAGCAGAGGTGTTATCGCTGAGTGGTAAATACCTGATGTTATGTGAAGACGATGCCACCAGCCGTAAAGTGCTGGCACATATGCTCAGTAAAACCGGAGCGGATGTACAGGCTTTTGATGACGGTTTGCCGTTATTGCAACATGATTTCAGCCTGGCGGATGTCATCATTCTGGATTGTCAAATGCCGCTAAAGGATGGCTTCAGTACCGCCCGGGAACTGCGTAGCCGGGGTTACCTGGGGCCGGTTATTGCGCTCACGGCGGCGGTGACTCAACAAGAAATACAACAGTGTCTGGCCGCTGGTATGGATCAGGTGCTGGCCAAACCGGTGCAGGCCGAGACACTTTATCAGCAACTGGCTGAGCTGCTGAACCCTGCACCGAACTGATCTCGATCTTTCCCTGCCGTGGCTGTCCGGCAAAACGATCTGATCCGGGTTGTTTTTTAAACTAAACTCAGAGTCAGGTGACGGTTGCGGATGGAGCTGGCTATGAAAATTGGTGTGCCCCGGGAAATTAAAAACCACGAATATCGTGTCGGACTGACGCCCAACAGTGTGCGGGAGCTGGTACATCATGGTCATGAAGTGCTGGTGGAGCAGGGCGCGGGTGCAGCCATCGGTTTCAGTGATGATGCGTATCTGGCCAGCGGTGCGCTGATGCTGGAGCGGGCGGCCGATGTATATCGTACGGCGCAGCTGATTGTCAAAGTCAAAGAACCGCAAACTGAAGAAATTCCTCTGCTGCAGCCGCAGCAAACGTTATTTACCTTTCTCCACCTGGCACCGGACCCGCAGTTGACCCGGGCATTGCAGCACAGTGGTGTGATTGCTATCGCCTATGAAACGGTAACAGACCGCAGCGGGAGGCTGCCACTACTGGCGCCGATGTCTGAAATAGCCGGGCGTATCGCGGTACAGGCCGGCGCCCGGAGTCTGGAGATGGAAGCCGGCGGTCGCGGTGTGTTGTTATCCGGAGCACCTGGCGTACCCGCCGGTAACGTTGTGGTGATTGGTGGCGGCGTTGTCGGCCGTAACGCGGTATCGATTGCCTGCGGTATGGGCGCCGATGTGACTGTGCTGGATACTTCGATGCAGACCTTGCGTGAACTTGATCAGCAATTTGGCAATCGCATTCAGACACTGAACTCTACACGCACGGCACTGGATGAAGTATTGCCTCAGGCGGACCTGGTGATTGGGGCTGTGCTTATTCCGGGCGCCGCGGCGCCAAAGTTGGTTAACCGCAATCATCTGGAGTCGATGAAGTCCGGCAGTGTGATTGTTGACGTGGCTATCGATCAGGGCGGTTGCGTGGAAACCGCCCGGCCAACCACCCACAGCGCCCCTACCTTTGTTGAAGAAGGGGTGGTGCATTATTGTGTGGCCAACATGCCGGGCGCAGTGGCCCGTACCTCAACCCAGGCGCTGAACAATGCCACGTTGCCATTTGTGCTGGCGCTGGCCGATAAGGGCACGCGCCAGGCGTTGCTGGATGACCCGTTTTTATTGCAGGGGCTGAATATCTGGTGCGGCCAGTTAACCAGTGCCGAAGTGGCGGCCAGTCAGCAGGTTGATTATTCTTCCCGTGAGTCGCTGTTGTCCTCTTAACGGATGAAACCGGATCGGTTTGAATAATGGTGGCTAAAAAAATAGTCGCGAAAAAGCCCGCCTTGTCGGTGGCGGGCAGTTATGCTGAAAGCTGCGTTTTGTTACTCTAACGGTCGGTTAATTCATCGGCCAGGAAACGCATGTTTCGCTTATACCATTCCAACGATCTTGAAGTTCTGCGCGGCATCTTAGTTAAACTGATGGCCGAGCAACCGCCCACACCTTTCGAACAGGAAGCCATTCTGGTTCAGAGTCAGGGGATGGCGCACTGGCTTAAACTGCAGTTAGCCGATGGCCTGGGCATTGCTGCTCAGCTTGATTTTCCACTGCCATCCAGCTTTGTCTGGACCGTATTTAACCAGCTGAAACCGGAATTACCACAACGCTCGCATTTTGAAAAACAGGCGATGGCGTGGAAATTAATGCGTTTATTACCGCAGTTAATGCAACAGCCTGTATACCAGCCAATTGCCCATTATCTGGATAACGACCATGACGGTCTGCGTTGTTACCAGCTGGCACATAAAATTGCCGATGTCTTTGACCAATATCTGGTGTACCGGCCCGACTGGTTATTAAGCTGGGAAAGCGGAGATGATTCAGTAACCGACACGGATGTTTCGCGTCATCCCTGGCAACCGCATTTATGGCGGGAATTAATTAATGACAGTCAGCAGCTGGGTCATTCACTCGATCACCGGGCGCGGTTATTACAACAGCTGAGCCAGCTGGTGGAGCAACAGCCGCAGCAGCTGGAAAATTTGCCAAAACGCTTGTTTGTGTTTGGTATTGCGGCGTTGCCCGGCAGTTATTGGGATGTGCTACAGGCCATCGCTGCAAAAACCGATGTGCACTTTTTTTTATTAAATCCGTGTAAAAATTTCTGGGGCGATATTATTGATGATCGCCGGCGTTTACAGATTTTAAAAAAACAACCTCAGGCTGCCGATTATTTTGATCGTGGTAACCCGTTACTGGCATCCTGGGGAAAGCTCGGACGCGAGTTTTTAACCCTGGTACATGACAGTGACATCAGCGATATCGAAGCCTGGGTGACGACGGATCAGCCGGCAACGCTGTTGCAACATATTCAGCAGGACATTCTGCAGTTGCAGGATAAACAGCAGGCCGCTTTCAGCGCTGCAGCATTACAGCACAGTCAATTTAAAACGCCGGTTGCTGCGGATGACGACAGCATTCGTTTTGTTTCTGCTCACAGTGCCTTGCGGGAGGTGCAGCAGTTACACGATCAGTTGTTATCCTGGTTCAGCCGCGACCCGCAACTCAAACCGCGCGATGTGGTGGTCATGGTGCCGGATATCGACCAGTACGCCCCCTATATTGATGCGGTGTTTTCGTCAGTCCATGACAGTACCCGTATTCCCTGGGCCATTGCTGACCAGTCGATGGCCCAGGAAAATCCGCTGATCGAAGCCTGGTTATCGTTACTGGCGTTGCCCGATAGCCGCTTGTTGGTCACCGATGTGCAGGACTGGCTGGATGTGGCCGCGATTCGCCGTCGTTTTGAGTTCAGCGATGATGACGTTGAACAATTAAAAGACTGGCTGCTGCGGGCGGAAATCCGCTGGGGACTGGATGGCGAACATCGTCAGCGTCTGGGATTACCGGCTTTTGAGCAGAACAGCTGGCGTAAAGGATTGCGGCAATTAATGCTGGGTCTGATGTTGCCGGATGACGCTGGCCAGTGGCAGCAGGATGTCCCGGTTCCCGCCGTTGAAGGTGCGGCTGCGGAGCTGCTGGGAAAACTGATGGTACTGATCGATACCCTGGAATACTGGCAACAGCAGCTGACAACAGAACGGACGGCAGCGGACTGGCAACAGCAGCTGCTGGATTTAATCGATGCTTTTTGTCTGCCCGATCTGAATGACAGCGCCTCATTGCAGAAAATCCGCGATGCCATTGGCCGCTGGCAGGAAAGTTTACTGGATGCAGGGTTTAACGCCCGGTTAACTCATGTGGTGGTACGCAGCTGGTTTAACGAACAGTTGGGGCAGCAGGGCGGCTGGCAGCGTTTTCTGGCCGGGCCGGTTAACTTCTGTACCCTGATGCCGATGCGTTCTATTCCGTTTAAAGCCGTGTGTATGTTGGGCATGAACGACGAAGATTATCCTCGCCGGGTAACACCGGTCGGGTTTGATCTGATGGTGTCGGGTAATAGCCGTCGTGGTGATCGTTCCCGCCGTGACGACGACCGTTATTTATTCCTTGAGGCGGTGTGTTCGGCGCAGCAGTTTTTATACATCAGTTACCGTGGTCGTGATGCACGGGAAAACAATGAATTACAACCCTCGGTGCTGGTCAGCGAATTACAGGATTATATTTGTGATGGCTACACGCTGACAGAGTGGCAGGCATTACCACATACCAGCAGCCGGCAAAAACTTCACCAACACTTGTTGCATGAATTACCACTGCAACCGTTTAATGCCACGCAGTTCAGCAGTTATCAACCGATCTGGGCGGCCGTCAGCAACAGCCGCGAGCAAACGGACGTCGCCGACTTTGTGTCCCGGGCGCTGAGCATTCCGGCAGAACTGGATCGCCAGGAAATCCTCTGGGACGATGTTAAGCAGGCGTTATTAAATCCGGCCCGTTTTTTTGTTCGTCGCCGGTTGCGCTGTGGGCTGGATTTATTCTGGCAATCACAACAAACGGAAGAACCGTTTGTTCCTGACGGCCTGGAATTATTCCAGTTACGCGAGCGCTGGCTGGAGGATTTTCAGGTACAACACGAAGACCGGTTTTTATCCCGGCAGCAGGCACTGGGTAAATTGCCGGTTAATAATCTTGGCCGGGTCTGGGCTGAGCAGATTGAGCAACAATTATTACCGCTGGGACACACTCTGCAGGCCGAGTGTGATCAGCCGCTGGAAGCCCGGGCGCTGCAGCTGACTCTGGCGGAAGGTCGGGTGATTGGCGAATTACAACAGGCATTTCTGCAGGCAGCCGGGCAGCAGCAACTGATTTTTCATCGCGTGGGTGGTGTGCGCGGGCAACATTTATTATCGGCCTGGCTGGATCTGGTGATGGCCAGTGCCGCGGGAGCCAGTGAGGTACGCCAGGCGGTTATTTATGGTCTGGATAAAAAAAGTGGCGCTGTTATTCAGTACCGGCTGCGGGCTCCGGCCGTCCACGAAGCGCAGGCACTGGTGCAGCGAGCGGTGGACGATTACTGGCAATGCTGGCAACAACCACTGGATTTTATAATTGATGTGTTATGGGAACATCAGCAGTTAATGGCTTCGGGTAAATACGACCAGGCGGATGAACAGCAACAGGCGCGGGAAAAATTATTGCAACAGCATCTGAATAATGAATATTCGCCGTTAGCGGATATTTACCTGCAGCGTTGTTTGCCGCACCTGACTTCACAGTTACAGCAGCCGGAATTTTTTCAGCGCTGGCTGGAGCAATACGACGTGTATGTCAGCTCCATGGCGCAACACCTGCTGGATGACTCGCCAGCCGGTCAGGCTCCGGGAGGTGTCAAGGCATGAAAACACTGAATATTGCGGCTTTCCCGGTGACCGGCCAGGCGCTGATTGAAGCCAGTGCCGGTACCGGTAAAACCTTTACCATTACCGCGTTATACAATCGTTTGTTGCTTGGCCATAACAGTCCACTGCCTCGTCTGGGGTGTGATCAGATTCTGGTGGTGACTTTTACCCGGGCGGCGACGGAAGAATTACGTGGCCGTATCCGTGAGCGGCTGCGCCTCAGTTTTGAAGATTGTTTGCGTCTGGCGGCGGGCAGCGAGGCGCAGGATCCTGCGTTTGCGGCGCTGATCGCTGAGCTGGACGACGCCGAACCGGAAGCATTAAGCCGCTGGCTGCAAGCCAACCTGGCGCAGATGGATGAGGCCGCCGTGTTTACTATTCACGGCTTTTGCCAGCGCATGCTGAAGCAGTTCGCGTTTGATTCCGGTGTGATGTTTGATTCAGAGCTGGTGCTGGATGCTGATGATTATCTGCAACAGGCCTGCGAAGACATCTGGCGTCAGGGGGGCTATCACCTGACGCCGTCTCAGGGACGTTATTGGCTCAACCGCTATGCCGGACCAGAGGCGCTGTTGGCCCGTTTCCGCAACTGGTTATCGCGGCCACAGCTGCAATTTATTCCGTCACCGGAGCATGGCAGTTTTGAAACCCGCTGGCAGCAGCTGCAACAGCAGTTTGAGGCGGTTAAACAAAGCTGGCAGCAGTTGGGCGACAGTGCTGTGGGCGATCTGATCAGTGCATCCGGGGTTGATAAACGCTCTTATAGCACGCGCAATTTACCGCGCTGGCTGGCCCTGGTGAGTGGCTATCTGAACGACGGCTTCCGGTTGCCGGTCGTTAAGGAACTGGAAAAGTTCTGTGCTTCTGTGTTGCAGCAGAAAACCAAAAAAGGGCAGGCGCCACAACAGCCGTTATTTGAGCAAATCGAGCAGTTTTATCAGCAGGCCGAAGCGCTGGCGCTGCAGCTGGATATGCAATTGTTTGAACAGGTGCGTGAGCGCTATTTCCTGTTATTGGAACAGGCCTCAGCACTGACTCCGGACGATTTATTACGCCTGCTCGCCAGTGCCCTGCAGGGGCCGCAGGGGCAGCACCTGGCGCAGCAGATCCGCGCCTGTTACCCGGTTGCCATGATCGACGAATTTCAGGATACCGACCCGCAGCAATATCAGATTTTTAATGCGATTTACCCTCCCGGTGACAGCTGTGATGGCTCGGGGCAGGGTTATGGCCTGACCATGATTGGTGACCCGAAACAGGCGATTTATGGTTTTCGCGGGGCGGATATTTTTACCTATATGCAGGCCCGGCGACAGCTGCCCGAAACGCGCCATTTTACTCTGGGTACTAACTGGCGCAGCCATTCGCAGCTGATTGCGGCGGTTAATCATGTCTGGCAATGCCACCCGAATCCGTTTGTGTTTGCCGCTGATATCGGTTTTCACCCGGTAGCGGCGGCGGGCAACAATGATGGTGGTGGTTTGCGTCAGCAGCAGGTGGATCAATCCTGGCAGCCGCTGCAACCATTACAGTTCTGGCTGCAGCCTGAGCCCGTCAGCCGTGTGCAGGCGCAACAACAGGCGGCCGCACAGTGTGCCCGTCAGATCGCCAGCCTGATCTATGACGATCAGCAGCGGCTCGGAGATCGACCGGTGGCCGCCGGCGACATTGCAGTGCTGGTACGCAGCCGCCGTCAGGCTGGCTGGATCCGCGATGCGCTGAGCGCCGAACAGGTCGGCAGTGTATTCCTGACCCGTGACAGTGTTTATGACAGCCAGGAAGCGCGGGATGTGCTGGCCTGGCTGAATGCCGTGCAACAACCGGCGGATGAACGTGCGGTGCGCACCGCGCTGGCAACCGTGACTCAGGGATTGAGCGCAACCGAGCTGGATCGTCTGTTAAACGACGAGCAGGCCTGGGAACAACAACTGGAACACATGGTGCGTTATCAGCAACTCTGGCAACAGCGCGGCATTATGGCGGCTATCATGGCCTGGCTGGAAACTCCGCTGACGGATACGGATGACAGTGCGCTGGCGGTGTCTCTGCGCCAGCACCCGGATGGCGAGCGGCGGCTGACCAACCTGATACACCTGGGAGAATTGTTGCAAACGGCAGCACGTCGCATTCGTGGCAGTCAGGGGCTGATTCGCTGGTTCAGCGAACGTGTACTGGACCTGCAGCGCAGCGGCGACGAGGCTCAGTTGCGGCTGGAAACCGATGCCAATCTGGTGACTATCGTTACCATTCACAAGTCGAAAGGACTGGAGTATCCGCTGGTCTTTCTGCCGTTTTTGTGGGACGACAGTTATATTCCGGCGCGCCAGACCGAAGCTCAGTATTATCAGGGTTACGACGATGACCGGCCTGCGGCTATGGTGCTGGATCTGGCGCCGGACGAGGATGCCAAAGCGCTGGCGATCCGCGATATTAAAGCGGAATATCTGCGCTTATTGTATGTCGCCCTGACCCGGGCAAAATTTGGCTGTTATATCTGGCTGGCCAATGCCCGTGATGGCCGGCGCAACAAGGCGTTAATTGAACACACCGCGCTGGGCTATTTACTTGGCCTGGACGCTGAGCCGGACTGGCAGGCGCTGCAGCAACAACTGAGTCATGAGGCGATTGCCGTTGCGCCGTTTTGTGCAACCGATTACCCGGGCAGTGCTGCGGCCCGGGGAGCTGTGCCGGCGGTGGTGGCACAGTCATTCAGTGGCCGGTTATGGGACAGCTGGCGGGTCACCAGTTACAGCCAGCTGACCGCCCATTCGGCCGGTCACCCGGTTCACGAAAGTACAACTCCCGACTGGCAGGACCCGGATTTACAACAGCTGGACTGGGAAGTTCAGGCAGCGGGGGTTCAGCCGCGGCCGGAAAACACCACCTCCGGCTTGCCCGCAGCGTTACCTCCAGCCCTGAGTTTCCCCAAAGGTGCCAACCCGGGTACCTGTTTACACGCCATGCTGGAACACTGGGATTTTCGTGATGCCGCCGAGTTACAGCGTATCTGTGCCGAGCAGTTAACCTATTTTTCCATTAACGCCGGGCTGGAGGATGTCTGCCAGTGGCTGCAGCAGGTGGTTAACACGCCGCTGTATGTTGGCGCTCCTGAAGGCACACAGTGTTTTACTCTGGCGCAGCTGGAACGGTCGCAGCGGTTGGATGAAATGGAGTTTCACCTGCCACTGCCCGACACCACCCAGCCACTGACTGCAGCGGCGGTGAATCGCCTGATGGCGGGCAAGCAGCTGCAGTTTGATGCGGTCAGTGGTTATTTAAAAGGATTTATTGATTTAATTTTTTGCCATAACGGGCGTTATTATGTCGCCGATTATAAGTCCAACCATCTGGGTTATCAGGCTCAGGATTATGTTGCCGAGTCTCTGAATCAGGCCATGGAAGAGCACCATTACGATATCCAGGCCTGGATTTATACCCTGGCCCTGGACCGCTTATTACGCCAGCGTTTGCCGGACTATCAGCCGCAGCAACACCTTGGCGGTGTGTTTTATTTTTATCTGCGCGGCATGATCCGTGAATTCGGCGATCAGCCCGCAGGCAGTTTGCAGCAGGACAGCGCAGATGACCTGTTTACCGACAGCGATACCGGTGCAGACGCCGAGCGACTGCAGCAACATGCCGGGGTGTACTATGCAGCGGTTGATTTTGATGCGCTACAGCGCTGGCAACAGACTTTGCTGCCGGAGGTTGGCTGATGCTGCGGATTAATGACGTGAACGCCGACCGTGGCCTGGCCGGGTTACAGCACACCTGTAGACAGTTGCAGCAGGACAATAAATTGCGTGCCATCGACCTGCAACTGGCGCAGCAGCTGTTAAGTTACCAGCCAGATGCCAGTGATGAGGTTGCCCGGCTGCTGTATCTCAGTGGCGTGTTACTCAGTGTGGCACTGGCAAAAGGTCAGGTGTGTCTGCCGTTGCAGCAGTGTCCGCTGGCCGAACTGGCGATTCACTGGCCAAAATCCCAGCGGCTGGTGACGCAGCTGGGGGAGTGTGACTGTGTTTATGTCCGGCATACGCCGGCTGACGAGTTGCTGTGGTGTAATCAGCCGCTGGTACTCGATGTGTGCCAGCCTCAGCCCCGGCTCTATCTGGCGCGCTATTTCTTTTACGAACGGGGTGTTTATCAGGCGATCCGGAGCCGTTTGCAGGCCGGTCATGATCTTTGCGATGCCGCTGAGTCAGCGGTATTACAACAGGCACTGACGGAGTTATTTGTCGCCAGTGAGCGGATTGACTGGCAAAAGGTTGCGGCGGCAACGGCCTGCCTGCAGGGGTTTGCGGTGATCACCGGTGGCCCGGGTACCGGTAAAACCACCACGGTTACCCGTCTGCTCAGTGCCTTGCTGAGTATCAAGCCCGCGATGCACATCGCTCTGGCAGCGCCCACCGGTAAGGCCGCTGCGCGAATGACCGAGTCGATCCGAAACGCCAAACTGGCCGCGCGTGATGGCCGCTTGTTGCCCCACGGTGAGCAGATTCCGGATAACAGCTTCACCTTGCACCGTCTGTTAGGCTGGAGCCCGCGCGGATTTCGTTATCATGCCGGTCACCCTTTACCGTACGATTGTATCGTGGTCGACGAAGCATCGATGATTGACTTGCCGATGATGTACCATCTGATGCAGGCGTTATCGCCGCAGTGCCGGCTGATTCTGCTGGGTGATCGTGATCAGCTGGCCTCGGTTGAAGCGGGCAGTGTGCTGGCTGATTTATGTGATGCCGGCCATGAACACGGCCCGGCGCCCCAATTTGCTGCGCGGCTGCAGCAGGTGTGTGGTGAAGACCTGAGTGGTTTTATCGAACAACGCGACCAGGACTGTGGTATCCAGAATGCGATCGCCCAGCTGCGTGTGTCGCATCGGTTTGACGCCAACAGTGGTATTGGTCAGCTGGCCGCTGCCGTTAACCGGGGTGATTATCAGCAGGCCCTGGATTGTTTCCGCCGTTTTGATGATATTGAGGTCAACTGGCATGACGAAAACAGCCGGCTGACGGTTAATAATGACCACTGGCAACTGGCGGTGAATCAGGGTTACCGCGATTATTGCCGCGCTGTACAGCAGGGTGACAGTGCAGAGATTCTGGAACGGTTTAATGATTTTCAGGTGTTATGTGCCACCCGCCAGGGCAGTTTTGGGGTGGAGGAAATCAATCGCCGTATCGAACGGCTGTTGCGTCCTCAGCTGGACCGGCAGCAGCAATACGATGGTGTAATGTATCCTGGTCGGGCGATTATGATCAGTCGCAACGATTATGACCTGGGTCTGTTTAACGGTGATATCGGGGTTGTGGTGGCGGTCACAGAAGCCGGGCGTGAGCCACGGCTGAAAGTGGCTTTTCGCAGCAGCGATGGTGAGTTGCGGCTGTTATTGCCGAGCCGCTTACCCGATCACGAAACCGCTTTTGCCATGACTGTCCATAAAAGTCAGGGGTCCGAGTTTGGTTCGGTCTTTCTGATGTTGCCGGCAGACTGGCAAAGTGTGATTACCCGCGAACTGATTTACACCGCTATTACCCGGGCGAAACAGCGTTTTCGTTTATTGACCAGTCTGCGCAGCTGGAAAACCGGCGTGGCCAGTCGGGTGGTACGTGCCAGTGGTTTGCGCGACCAGTTATGGCTGAGTGAATGAAACCGTGATGGATGCGGCGCAGGCCGGATCTGACGATGAAGAAACAGGAGCAGGATTTTGACCGCAAAAAGGGTGCTACGGACGTTATTAAAAACCAGTGTTTATCTGGTGCTGGTGATTTCTGTGTTGCTGGGACTGGTGCTGACGGCCGGGCCTATGTTTGCCATTCGTTACGCCGAAGACTGGTATGCCGGGCAATATCCGGGACAAACGCTGCAAATTGCCGACTGGGATCTGCAATTATTGCAGGGGCGCCTGGCGCTGCTGGATATCGCCGTACATCAGCCCGATGGTGGCAGCATTTCGCAATTGCAGCGCTTAACGCTGGAGCAGATACAGCTTAGCTGGCAATACCGGCCATTGCTGGAGTCGCGCTTCAGTGGTGACCTGAGTTTGTCGGGGTTGCAGCTGGAAGCCAGTGACCTGCCGCCAGTGGCATTAGGGGGCTTGCAGCTGGAGGGGATTCGTGCTGATCAGTGGCAGCAACAACTGCAGCAGCTGACACTTTCCGGGCTGCGCCTGGGCGCTGCCGAGCAGCCGCTGCTGACGCTGGAGAGTTACCAGATTGAACACCTTAAGGCTGATCCTCAGGCACAACGCTTCAGCACCGGATTGCACGGTTATCGCGGTCTGGTGGCACAGTTGGAAAAACAGGCTGACGGAACGCTTCGTGGCCTGAGTCCGGCAGGCCACACGCCTCCGGCCGCTGCGCCGTCGGCGGCAGAACACAGCCGGGAGAAGGCAGCGACGACACCGGTGGCCGATGCGCCGTTCAGTGACGGTGATGCTGCCAGCCTAGTAGCCGCCGGGCAGCCAGCCGACGGCGGTGTGCCGATACAGAGTCAGGCCCGTGGGCCCGTTGCAGACGATGTGGATGCTGCTCAGCAGGCCGCCAGTGACGAAAACGAACGGGTCGCCGAGGTGGTCGCTACTGCGGCGGAGGAAAAAACAGCCGACACCACTCCAGAGCTGATTATCGCTGGTATCCGTCAGCTCGGGCAGGAATCACAGCTGCACTTTCACGACGCCAGTGTGACGCCCGCGGCTGAGCTGAGTTTACAGATAAAGACACTGAAGATTGGTCAGATCAACAGTGCCGATCTGACCCAGCCGGTGTTGCTGGAGCTGGAAGCGGCACTGGATGATTACAATCAGCTGCTGGCTGAAGGCACTCTGGCGCTGGTTGAAGGTTATCCGCAAGGGCGGATGGTGGTCGAAATTCGTCAGCTCAACCTGGTGGCGTTTAACGGTTACCTGGCTCAGGCCATGGGTTATCAGGTACATAAAGGATCGTTGCAGCTGGAGGCCGATGTGCGGGTGGACCAGGCTCAGCTGGATGGCAGCAGCAAACTGTTATTGCGCAACAGCAAATTTGTACCGGTTGATGAAGACACCATCGACCGCCTTAGTAAGCAGATTTCTATGCCGGTGGAAACGGCCTTGTCATTATTAAAAGACGATAACAACAATATCCGCTTAAAAGTGCCGTTAACCGGCCGGGTGGATGATCCGGATGTCGGGCTGGATGATCTGACCTCGCAGCTCAGCACCCTGGCATTAAAACAGGCGGCCGGTTATTACCTGAGGCAGGCGTTACAGCCTTATGGCACATTAATTTCGTTATCCAGTTATGCCGGTGATTACCTGCTGGCGATCCGCCTCGACGACTTACGTTACCAGCCATTGCAGGCAGAAGTGAGCGAAGAGCAGGGCGAATACCTGAATAAAGTGGCCGAAATGATGCTGAAAAAACCTGCGCTGGAGCTGCAGGTATGTGGCTTTGCCAGCCACAGCGAAGCCCAGAGCCTGGCAGACAATCCTCAGGCCGGGCTGAAAAACTGGCAACAGCTGGCGCTCAGCCGGGCGCTGTTGGTGAAAAGCTGGTTTAAACAACATCACCCTCAGGCGCTGGAACGGGTAACAACCTGCCAGCCTCAGCAGGGAGATGAGGCGGTGGTCAGTCTGGGGTTTTAAACACTACCCGCCGGGCTTTGTAGCAATCACGGCAGATGGCTTATAGCGCCCGGTTTGGTTGCCAGTCAGCGCCAGAAATTGCCGGGTGCTGCAAAATAATTACTGCCAAAAACGAAACAGTCTGTTTTATTTTGTGTTTGGTGTCCGTTACTCTGAATGGGTGGATTTTTTCCGCTGCTGAAAAGCCGGGGTGTCGGATGCCACTCAAAAAAGAATCTGCACGTTAATCCAGTCGTTGGTTTTGTCTCCGCACTTAACGGAATGACGGGGCTGGAGTCAATCCGACGAACTACAAAGCAGCGGGTTTTCGGCTGCTTATAAATGGCCCGTTTTATGCTCTGAAACAGCGGGGCTATTTGGTCCGGACCCCGGGCCAGGCGTATGCTAGCGCTAATGTATTACCGCATAACGTCCCGGGTCGCTGGCCCGGACAATAATAAAACGGGAGCCTGTATGTCCGATATACGTCCACAATACACGCCGGAAAAAGTACCGGCTGAACCGCTGTTTGATCGCAATCACCTGATCATCCTGATCGATGTGATTGTGTTTGCCGTGTTATACAACAGCCTGCCGTTTGACCCGAAAGTGGTGACCGGCCTGAGCATTCTGGTGTTTATCGCCATTCTCTGGCTGACCGAAGCCATTCACGTCAGTATCACTGCATTACTGGTGCCGTTGCTGGCGGTGGCGTTTGATGTCTTCGATACGCCGAAGGCGCTGTCGAATTTTGCCAACCCGATTATCTTTTTATTCCTGGGGGGCTTTGCCCTGGCCTCAGCGTTACACGCCCAGAAGCTGGATGCAGCTATTGCCAATAAAGTATTACATCTGGCACAGGGCAATCTGATGCTGGCTTTGCTGATGTTGTTTGGGGTGGCTGCCGGTTTGTCGATGTGGATCAGTAATACCGCAACGACGGCGATGATGTTGCCACTGGTACTGGGGATTCTCAGCCAGCTTGATCCGGTAAAACAAAAGCCAACCTATTTGTTTGCGTTATTAGGGGTAGCGTACAGCGCCAGTATCGGTGGTATTGCGACCATGGTGGGCAGTCCGCCGAATGCGATTGCCGCAGCTCAGACCGGGCTGGACTTCTTTGGCTGGATGAAACTGGCCGCACCGGTGGCTCTGATGTTGTTGCCGGTCGCTATTGCTGTGCTCTACTGGGTGACCAAACCGGATTTAAAATACCGCTTTGATGCTGAACATCAAGTGATGGAATGGACGCCGGCGCGGATAATGACACTGGCTATTTTTGCCTTTACTGCGTTGTGCTGGATTTTCAGTGGCAGCCTGAATCAGCTGCTCGGCGGCCTCGCTAAAATTGACAGTATTATTGCCATTAATGCCATTATTCTGCTGGCGCTGTTTGGCGTGGTGCGCTGGCGTGATATCGAACGGACTACCGACTGGGGGGTGTTGTTATTGTTTGGTGGTGGTTTGTGTTTAAGTGCGGTATTAAAAGCCACCGGTACCAGTGTTTTTCTGGCAGAAACCATGGGTGCATTTTTACATCAGGCCGGTGTGCTGGTGGCACTGTTAAGTGTGGTTACCTTTGTTGTCTTCCTGACGGAATTTGCCAGTAATACCGCCAGTGCAGCCTTGCTGGTACCGGTATTTGCTGCGGTAGCTGAAAGCCTGGGAGTGTCTCCGCTGGTGTTATCGACCGTTATTGCGGTGTCCGCTTCCTGTGCTTTTATGTTGCCGGTTGCCACACCACCAAACGCCATCGTGTTTGGCTCCGGTCATGTCGATCAGAAAGATATGATGCGGGTAGGTGTGCGCCTGAATCTGGTCTGTATTGTTCTGATTACTTTTTACGCCTGGTTGTTCTGGTGAAACCGGGTGCCCAGGCCTGTGACTGAAACCGCCTGCGGGCGGTTTTCCTGGGAGGTTATTTCTCTGGCATCTGAGTTATTCCCCTGGTGCCTTGCCGGCTAACGAACTCAGGCCAAATTTCTTACTTAAAATTTTGTCCAGCCATTCCAGTGGTAACCAGCGCCGCATCAGCGGCAGAGCCCGGCTGCCGTTGCCAATGCGGATCACCGCATCCGGTCGACTCAGTAACTGGGCCATCAGCTCAGTTGCAAACAGTTTGGCGGGTGTTGGGTTGTCCTGCGAGGCGGTGGCGCGGGCAGCAATGGATTGCTTCAGTGGCGCATAAATCGATTGTTCGGTGATTAAATCGCCCAGGTTTGCCAGCGAATTTTCACCAAATTTTGATTCGATGGCGCCGGGTTGTACTGTTACAACGCGGATATTAAACGGTGCCAGCTCCATCCGCAGAGCATCCGATAACGCATGCAGTGCTGCCTTGGTGGCACAATAAGCCCCGGAAAACGGCGTCGTTAATATGCCGGATACCGAACCGATATTCACCACCTGGGCATTACCACTGGCGCGCAGCAGCGGTAATAATGCTTTGGTTAACGCCATCGGCGCAAACACGTTGGTGGCAAACTGACGCTGCAGGTCGTCGGCGGATAATTCCACCACCGGGCCCATCGCAGCGTAACCGGCATTGTTTATCAGACAATCCAGCTGGCCGTGTTGTTGCTGTATTTGTTCGGCCGCCGCACTGATCTCGTCAGCGTTATTAACGTCCATTTTGACAAGCGTCAGATGCTCAGCAGTCAGATTGCTCAGGGCGTCGGTGTTCCGTGCCGCAGCGTAGACGTGAAAACCATGGTGCAAAAACGCTTCGGTCAATGCCCGGCCAATACCACTGGAGCATCCGGTAATTAAAACAGTGCGTGGCTTCATGCTGATTCCTTGCGGGTTAAAATCATGTCGGCTTAATTTAAATCGTGGCAACCCGGTTAAACCAGGGTTGTGCCTGTTCCAGCTGTTGAGCCAGTTGCAGCAGGGTGACTTCATCTCCCATCGGTGCCATAAACTGCACTCCTAATGGCAGATTGTTGGCACTCCAGTGTAACGGCACTGACATCGCTGGTGCACCGGTGAGATTCGCCAGCTGAGTAAACGGCAGCTTTTCCAGGTTGTCCATGGCCATCTGTTTCACCATGCCGGTTTTCAGTAATAATTTGTGCAGACCAAAAGCGTTGACCAGTTTCATGCCGGCTTTTTCAAACGCTGGTGGTTCAAACGCCCCAATTGCCACCGGTTCAGAAGCCAGGGTTGGGGTTAATAACAGATCAAACCGCTGGTGATACATGGCCATGGTCTGAGCAAACTGATTCCAGCGGCGTTTGGCACTGACAAAGTCGCCGGCGGAAATATTTTTGCCAATGTAGCCGATGGTTTTTGTTGCGTCTTCGACATCCAGATTGCCAAAGCCGGTGCCTAACAGTTGTGCGGCGTAGTCCATATCGGCGGCAACGTGGCCGAAATACATGGTCAGGTAGCTGTCGGCCAGTGCTTCGGTATCAAACTGCAGTTGTACTTCTTCGACCTGATGGCCCAGTTGCTGTAACAACGTGACGCTGTGCTCAACGGCTTTTACCGCTTCGGCATCAACCGCTTTGCCGACAAACGACTGGCTGGTAAAACCGATTTTTAACGGCCGCAGCGGTTGTTGCAGTGCCTGCAGGTAAGAGGCCGGTTTCGCCATCGGGTACGGGCTGGAGGCGTCCGGGCCAGCGATCACATCCAGCATGGCGGCACTGTCGCGCACGCTGCGGGTTAACACGTGCTCCACGGCTGCGCCATCCCATAATTCTGAGAAATACGGTCCGGTCGGAGTGCGGCCACGGCTGGGTTTTAAGCCGAATAAACCACAACAGGCCGCCGGAATACGAATTGAGCCGCCACCGTCGCCGCCTGAGGCCATTGGCACAATCCCGGCTGCCACGGCCGCACCTGAGCCACCGCTGGAGCCACCCGGAGTGTGGGCGGTATTCCAGGGGTTACGGCTGGCGCCAAAGGCTTTGGGTTCGGTGACGCCCATTAAACCGAATTCCGGAGTGTTGGTTTTGCCAAAAATCACCACGCCGCTGTTTTTATAACGCCGGGTCAGTTCGCTGTCGCTGGGAGAAATCTGCCCTTTGAAGGCATTGCTGCCGTTGCTCATCGGCGTTCCTTCCAGCGCACACAGCAGATCTTTTAATAAAAACGGCACGCCGGTAAAGGGGCCATCGGGCAGGCCGGCACGAATCTGTTGCCGGGCGAAATCGTATAACGGCGTGACGATGGCGTTGATTGCAGGGTTAACCACCTCGGCGCGCTGAATGGCCGCCTGTAACAGTTCTTCGGCGCTGACGTCGCCGCTTTTGACCAGCTGTGCCAGACCCATGGCATCGTAACTCTGGTAATCATCCTGGCTCAGCAGTTTGTGTGGTCGGGCAGAGGAGGGGGCAGCGGAACTGTCCATGGCGATACCTTATCATTATTGTTAACTGGCTGAGATTCTATCAGTGCCACACAATAAAACCATGGTTCCGGTTGCTGTTTTAACGGCGTTGTTGTCAGTGGTTGCGTTGACTGATATGGCTGCCGTCCGGACGGATGGCAAGAAAGTGCAGGCTTTGTTGTTGTAACCAGTCCTGCGCCTGTTGTTGCTTCAGCATCGCAATGGTGGAGAAGCTGCCAGCCAACAGGCAGCTGGGAGCCAGTACGGTGACGGATGCCCAATAGTCCACCGGCCAGCCGCTGCTGGGGTTAAGCAGGTGACAATAACGCCGGCCCTGATGGTCAAAATAACGCTCATAATCGCCGCTGGTGGCCATGCCCCCTTCAT
Organism: Bacterioplanoides pacificum; assembly: GCF_042648445.1. NCBI lineage: Bacteria > Pseudomonadati > Pseudomonadota > Gammaproteobacteria > Oceanospirillales > Oceanospirillaceae > Bacterioplanoides > Bacterioplanoides pacificum. The sequence goes on along the minus strand of NZ_JBHRYB010000005.1, from coordinate 1,008,602 downwards.
AGACCGGTAACTGCGCAAACGCCTTGTCCGGATCGCGCGGATGGCGTACCCCCAGTAACCAGGGAGAACCATCCGGTTTAGGCCCCAGTACCAACAGATCGCCGCCTAAGTCCACCACACCTGAGTGAATGCCATGCTGGCGGCACAGTGCTGCGGCCCGGTCGGCAGCGTATTCTTTACCAATGCCGCCGAAGTCTATTTCCATCTCGGCGGGCATCAGCAACTGGTGCTGTTCGTTATGTTGCAGTAGCTGACAGCGGTCAAAACCAACCCGCGGCAGCAGCGTCTGCAGCTGCTGAGGGTCGGGCAGGCGGGCGTTACGGAAATCCCATTGCTGGCGCAGGACGCCGGAACTGATGTCAAACAGACCATCACTTTGTTGCCAGCAAACCCGGGCGTAATTCAGTAAATAGGCGGTTTCGGCATCGATATTACAGGTTTGGCCGGCGCGCTGATTCAGTTCGCTGAGGACGGAATCGTCGCGGTAACGGCTGTATTTTTGCTCGATCCGGCGCACTTCCTGCTCGACGGCTGCGGCAGCCCGCCGGCATTGTGTATTGTCGCCCAGCAGGTGAAGCTGGCAGGGGGAAGCCATGGCGCTGAAATGGAAGTGCTGAATCTTCATCGTGGCTTGCTCATTGCGCCTTAATAGCGGTATTCAACGCCCAGACTGAGCAGGGTATAGCTTAACAATGAGGGCGTTTCATCAGCGCTGCGCTGCACCAGCGACAGGGTTTCGTCGGCAAAATAATATTGGCCGTCGAGACTGACGATCCAGTTATTCCAGCGTACCCGGCCTTCCAGTCCCAGCGTAATCGCGCCGTAGTTGGAGAGGCGTGCATCTGAGCTGTAAAATTCACCACCGGGATAACGCTCCAGCGTATAAAAATCGGCTTCACTCTGGCGGTAATAGCGCAGTTGCGGAATCAGTTGCCAGCCGACACCGTTGTCCTGACGAATCTGTTGTGCCCAGCGGCCGCTGACGGTGTGAGACCAGATACCCCAGTCATCCGCATAAAAGCGGTAGTCAGCATGCAGTGCGGCACCATCGCCAACGTTCAGAAAATGGCGGTACTGAAAATTGATGGTGAACTGATCACGCTCACCGGGGCGCTGGTCGTAGGTTTTATACGGATCGGATAAATAGCCCGATAAATGGGTCAGGCCCACACCCAGTTGCATGACCCGGTTTTTGTCCAGGATCTGACTGACGCCCTGATAGACAGACACACTGCGTTTGTTTTTACGGTCAAACGCCTGACGTGCCGGGTATTGGTCCTGATCGCTGGGCGATAAGGTGTCGTAGGAGGCACTGATGGCGGCCATCAGGGTGGTGTGTTTATCGAATAATTCCAGGGTGCCGTCGCCGCCCAAAGCCAGCGACTGATAGTCATTTTCCAAAGACAGTGCGGCGTTGCCTGCCAGCGTGCCCTGGCTGAAATAACGTCGCGGAGAGGCTTTGATGTCCAGTCGTTGTTCGTCGATGGTGGCGCCAGACGTCACCAGCACACTTTTACCATCCTGCTGGTAGGTTTGCAGCGGCGACGCCCCCGACAGGGTTTCGTACTGCAACTCACCATCCAGATACCAGTCTTCACCCAACGGCCGGGCGTGGCGGAACTGATGGACATTGATATCGTAGCGCCGGGTTTCCGGGGTAAAGGTCCGTGCTCTGGGATTATCGCTTTCGCTGTAATGGCTGTAGCGATAAGCCATAACTTTTTCTTCCGGGCGGGCTTCTGCCTGAGCCAGCAGCGGCAAAGAGGCGGCAGCCAGAGCGGCTAAGGCGTTGGTTTTATGACTCATCCATTGTTACTCGTCGGTTAATTGCAGCCGCAGCCACCACCAGCGGCCTGGCCGCCACCGGACGAACCTTCCTTGCTGAAATACACATGGTTATCGAGCGAGCTTTTCAGAGGATCGATCTGCCAGGCCATCACCTCCTGCGATAAGTTACCCCGTTCCCAGGGTTTAACCTGAGCGCAGCCGCTGGCCAGTACCACAATGGTGATGATTGCAAAGACACGCATGGCTTATTGCTCCAGCAGTACGCTGACCTGACGGCGGATTTTTTTCATATCCGACGGTTTGAAGCCCGCGTGTACGGCGCGCAACTTGCCCTGTTTGTCGATCAGGTAGGAAGTTGGCATACCGCGTACCTGATACCGTTGGGGGGAGTCGCCCTGGCTGTCATGCAGCGTTGGGTAGCTGACCGGGAATTGTTTCAGAAACTGGCGTGCGTCTTTGATGTCTTCGTCGAGGTTGATGGCGAGCACCTCAAACGGCTGGTCTTGCAGCTGCTGGCGCAGGTCGTTCAGCAACGGCAGGGACTTGCGACACGGGCCACACCAGGATGCCCAGAAATCCAGATACACCACCTTGCCGCGGTATTGCGACAGACTGAGGGTGCCTTTCTGGGTCAGCAACGGCAGCTTAAACCCCGGTGCCGGATCTCCCAGTTCCAGCGCCTGGCTGAGCGGGGCTAACAATAACGACAGTAGCAGGACAAAAATTCGCACGATAATTCCTTATTCAGTTCAGCTGAAGATATCAAACGCCGTAAAGTTTAGCGGATAGTTGGTACTGATGGGGCGATCATGAATGCCCATCAGCTGGCGCAGGGCATTATTAACATGGTGAGGCCCGAGAATATCACCATTCACATCGGCAAGACCGGTCTGGCGATTGATCTTCTGAGCGCGGAAATCAGTGCTGGAGGCCCCAAATACCCGGCCGCCGGTACTGTAACCCTGTGGATGTAATACCATCACGCTGCTGATGGGCCAGTGGTCTTTGCCATTGCCGGAGTTGTAATACGGGGTACGGCCAAAATCTGAGCCGATGACGATGGTGGTACGGTCGGCAATACCGGCGTATTCCAGTGTTTTTTGCAGGAAATGAACGCCTTCCAGTAAATCGCCTAAACGCGGATACGCGTTGGCATCGTGGTTGCCGTGCGTATCAAAACCACCGACATTGAGGTTGGCACTGGCTGCCAGGTTGGCCTTAAATGCAGCACTGACCACTTCCGCCTGGCTTTTTAAGGAGCGGGCGCGGTCGGTGTTCCAGTGCTCGTCGCGCGAGACGTTCTGCTTAATGTCTTCCAGGTGAACGGTCAGTGCCCCCAGATTGCTGTCGCTGCTGCGTACGGTAAATAACTGGCTTAACTGGGCCCGTCGTTGTGGCAAGGCTTCGCGGTTTTGCTGGCGCTGTAAACGCGCCTGTTGCGCTTGCCGGATCTGGCCATAGATATCGGTTTGCTGATCACGGGAGCGGTAGTTCACGCCGTGAACAAAGCCGTCGCCGGCATCGGTATAACGCCGGTTCGGGTCGGCAATTTCACTGATAAACCCCGCACTGTTAGCCCGTGCCCGGGCGACTAATGAGTCGGTAAAATCGTAACCGCCGTTGCTGATAAAGGCCATTGGCAGTGTCGGAGACACGGCCGCTGCGTATAACGCGCTGATTGACGGGTAGCCGATCTCATCATTGCCTGACCAGGTTACCCGGCTGCCGGTATCGTGATTGTTGGTGCCGTTATCGATGCCGTTGATGACCGTGAGGCGGTCGCCATAACCGCGGAAAAACTGATCAAACTGCTGTTCAATGCGGCTGCGTACGGCGTCGTCATTGGAGACAAACTCGGGGATGGCACTCCAGCGGATCTGGCCAAACTGTTTGTTGTTATCCAGTGCGACGGAATTGGTTGACCCCTGATGACGGCTGGAATTATCGCTGTAAGCCTGGTTCAGGCCTTTGGGGTCGCAGATGGAGGTCGGGTCCCAGCCGCCGCCGGCATTGACCACCACCAGATACTGTCCGGGAGCGGTTGCCGCCTGAGCGCGGGCGCTGAAGGCCGGCAGGTTGGTGGTGATTCCGGTGGCGGCCAGCAGCTGTAAGAATTGACGTCGTTTCATGGCAGCCTCCTTATTGGTACACAAAGCGGTAGTCGGATAATAGATAGGTCAGCACAGCGACCCAGCTGCGTACCACGTAGTTGTTGTCATCGGTGATACGCTGGCGCCGGTCTGCAGGCGCAACATCGCTGTTATTGCTGGTGTCCTCAAAGGCTGCAGCGGTGCGGCCATCCTCACGGAAGTCGCGGGTCGCCTGGCATGGGTTACTTCTGGGCCAGGGGTCGAAGTCGTTAGGGGAAGCCATCATGATCTGGCCCTGATTAAAAACGTCCATAAACAGCTGATAGCTGGCATTCAGCTCGGCACTGTTGTCGCTCAGCTGTTCGCCTAATAAGGTCCAGTGCAGGTGTTGCAGATTGCGTCTGATCGCGGCGATGGCCACGGCATCGGGGGCACCGTTTTCGTTCAGTGGGCTGCTGCTGGTTTCGACATAGGGGAATAACCGCCGTTTGCTGTTATGCCAGCTGAAGTCGTAAGGTACCGCGCGGCAGGCCATTTCCACCGCCATGCGATTCTGGATGGCCACCATCAGACCGCTGGGTTCACGGATACGCTCAATAATCGAGTCCGAGTCCATGCCGCCTAACATCAGGCGATTACTTTCGTAACGCAAATCGTCCCAGACAATGCCCAGTGTGGCACGCAATTTCCGCTGCAGTTGTTCCGGGCTGAGGAACTGGCTGGAACCGATGTGCAGGTTGGCTGGCCGGGCCGTGGTATTCACCGCAGCAGCACGGTAATAGGGCGTCATAATGATGCCTTTAATGGCGGTTTTGATGTCCCAGTTGTCGGCCACCATCGCCTGGCCAATGGCGTTCAGTACCGAGCGTTGCTCGTTGAAGGCGCTGATATCGGCATCGCTGGCATGTTCGCCGGGAGATAACAACGGCTCCTGGCCGACCAGGCCTTTATACAGGGTGCGCACTGTGGCACGGATAAAGCGTGGATCGGCGGCAATCTCATTACCCAGCCATTGCAGCATGTTGCGGAAATAACCGGTATCACCGGATAACGGCACTTTTTTCCCGCCCAGACCGGCAGGTTCAATGTCGGAGCTGTCCCAGCGGTTAACTGAAGTATTACCGGTAATAATGTACTGGCCACGGTCGGTCCAGTGCTGGAACGCCGACGCCACCGGATCCATCACCTGATGGCAGGCGTAACAGGCCGGATCCAGCAGGGTTGGGTTGGGCATGCCGTTGCCAATGCCATCGCCGGGGCGATCCCCCTGAATTTTCAGGATATCGGTGTCGAGGAAATAATCGAACACAATTTTTGAGCGATGACGATTACGGTTGGTAAAGGTTGTTGGGTAGCGGTTCAGGAACATAGCTGACGTTAATACGCCGGCATGGGGAATGCCATTGCTTTCATACTGCAGCGCTTTGTTGATGCGTGCCGGGCGGAAATCATCCGGGTCCCAGCTCAGACTCTGGCCGTCAGCTTCGCATACCGGTTGTGGCAGCTGGCGGAAGCTGGCGTTTTTATCCAGCAGTTCGGCCTGGTAAACCTGCTGGCTGTACCAGTTCACCATGATAAAGTCGGCGGTCATAAACAGCGTGTGTGGCAGATCGTTTTTAGCCGCATAACGCACCAGCTCCAGTGGCTCGCGGGCGACGGCATCGTTACTTTGGGTACGGGCGCAGTTGCGCAGGTTTCGTAACGGATCGCTGTCGCCCTGGCTGGGGTACTCATCGTTGTACCATTTGCGGTTCGGGAAATCGTCGTTATCAAGCAGATTGATGCCGCCTTCGTTCAGGTTGCGGCTGAGGTATTTATCGGTCAGCAGCTGCTCGTTAAATATTTCCATTAAGGTCTGGTAAAACGCGTCTTCAGTCATCATGCCGGATAACACCTGGCTTAAACCGCTGTCGCCGCGTTGTTGTACCTGAGCAACTTCAGAAGCATTGGGTAAGCGGCCAACCAGCTGCAGGGCTGCCTGACGTAAGGTGGTTTGCTGACTGCTGTTGCTGACCCCGGTCAGGCTGGTGGTATTGCCATTGAGAATGCGATCGTTAAAGGCCTGGAGGATAAACTCGGCGGTGTCGCTGGCGCAGTCGCCGACGCAGCGTGAGGTTTTGCCCACCGGCATGGTGCGTTCAATTTCATCGGCTAACACACTCAGGGTTGAGCAGGTGGCGCAGCCCACCAGTGACGAGCCGGACGGCGTACCATTGCCATCGGCACCGTGGCAGCTGGCACATTGCGTCAGGTAGTGCTGACGCCCTGACTCGTTGACCTGGCCGGCAACAAAGCCATCACCGCCGGCGGATGCACCGCCAACGTCGCCGGAATAGTCGTTGATACAACCACTGAGGGTCAGACAAGCCAGCAGCAGCCATAAGGCCTGCCAGCCAATGTCGGTGTGTTTGTTCATGAAAGTTCCTCTGCCACCAGAATCCGGCGTCTTCCTGCTGGCGCGTCTGCCAGCGACGTTATCGTTGTTGTCAGCAAACCATAGCAGAGGTGTGGTGCGAATAATGTGACTGATTGTTGAAAAACGCTGGCACTCTGGTACCAGGTTGTCGACTTTGTCGCCTGGCGTGTGTCAGTGGCTGCGGTAACCGATGCGGAAGCCTCCCCAGTGACGGCCGTTGACCTCAATAGGCACGGATAAATCGTGCATCACTTCACCGGTATCGCGTTTGTAAGTTTGCAACAACATAGGCCGCGTATTGGCGCCACAGCGTGAGCCGGTGCGATCGGAAAAAATGCGTTTGGTGCGGTTGTTGGCCAGATCGGTTTGATAGTCGCCGGTTAATGGCTGACTGAAGCATTTGTTGTGGGTGGGGAAGTAGCCGTTATTATCAACTGCGCCAGCGTAGATAAAGGCTGGCTGGCGTTGCAGGATGGGCTCCTGGATCGCCGGTAACACCTGATCGGTAAACTGATCAAAACCACTGCTGTGTTTTTGTGGATTGGTGTTAGCGATAGGCTGGTAGTTACGGTCAAACAGGGCGGACTCGCTGATGCGGCCATCACGCAGTGCCTGCTCGAAACATTCGCTGATGGCCTGGCTGGCTTGCCGGGCTTCAGCCAGGGCCTGTTGATGGACGCCGCTGAGCACCTGTTCGCCCATGGCTTCATAAATATGTTCAGCGCTTTCGGATAACGATAACGAGCGGCGTGAAATCGTACGGATATCCTGTTCGTTGTCGGATAATCGGTGACTGGTTTGTTGCAGAATATCGGAAATCTGATGAATGCTCTGGCTGTTTTGTTCAACGCTGCTGTGAATGGCTTTAATGGCTTGCTCGATGGTATCGGAATAATGAAAGATTTCGTTCAGGTGTTCGCCGATTTCGCGCGTCATCGTCATGCTCTGGTCAATGGTATTGCTGAGTGACTGGCTGTTGGCAACGGTTTGTTTGATTTCCTGGTTAATCTGTAACACGGTTTTGCCGATTTCTTCGGTGGCATTGGACGTTTTAGCCGCCAGGCCACGTACTTCGTCAGCAACCACTGCAAAACCGCGGCCCTGTTCGCCGGCGCGGGCGGCTTCAATCGCGGCATTCAGGGCCAGCAGGTTGGTTTGTTCGGCGATGTCGCTGATAACGCTGGTCACTTTCTGAATCTGTTCGGACTTGGCTTCCAGTTGTGCGACCAGTTCGCCGTTGGCGTGGGTTTGCTGCAGGGTATTTTCCATTTGTGGCAGGATCAGCTCCAGTGCCTGTTTGCCTTTTTGATTGGCTTCTTTGGCGGTATCTGTGGTGCTGGAGGCTTGTTGTGTCTGGCTGGCAATGTTGTTGATGCTGTCGCGAATAGCATCGGTCGAAAAAATCAGTTGCTGGGTGTCGTTCAGTTCATCGTGAATTTTGCGTTGTAGCTGGTCGGCGCCAAAGGCCACTTCGGCGGCGGCGATGGCGATATCGCCGCCATAGCGGGCGATGTTTGTGTGCAGTTCTTCATTCTTGTCAGGCTGGTCGTTGTCCTGTGGCGCCGCTGGTGCGGTGCTGCCGGGCAGTATGCTGACCAGTGTGGCCGTAAGGATTGCCGGTATAGCGATGGCCAGCAGGTTGTTGTCGCTGATAAATGCACTGATGACGGCCAGCAGCAGGGCAGTGGTCAGGGTCAGCAATAGCCTGATGCCAGGGGTGAGGCGGCTCATATCGGATTCCTTGCCAGGGGTTTTCTTCAGTTTAGACAAGGAGTCATTGTTGTGCGCAATCAATCGGCTAAAAACGATCAGGTATAGCGGATTTGGGTTTAACGGATTGAGCGAGGAGTTTTTGTATCAAAGGGGTGGTTTGTATCGAAGGATATGGTGCCCAGGGGGAGACTTGAACTCCCACGGCCGTGAGGCCACTAGCACCTGAAGCTAGCGTGTCTACCAATTCCACCACCTGGGCGAGGTGTTCACCTGTGCTCATAACGTTTGCCATAACCACTGAAGGTTATGGTGCCCAGGGGGAGACTTGAACTCCCACGGCCGTAAGGCCACTAGCACCTGAAGCTAGCGTGTCTACCAATTCCACCACCTGGGCAAGGCGTTCAGCAAAGCTGAATAAAGTGTATCTGCGAAAAATGTGGCACCAACTATCAATTGATAATTGGTGCCCAGGGGGAGACTTGAACTCCCACGGCCGTAAGGCCACTAGCACCTGAAGCTAGCGTGTCTACCAATTCCACCACCTGGGCATTTTTCATTCAGTAACGAGTAGAGAGTTACTGAATCATTGTCACTGACCGAGATACCGAAGCGTACCTGCAATAACTGGTACCAGAGGCCGGACTCGAACCGGCACACCCGTTAAGGCGGGGGATTTTGAATCCCCTGCGTCTACCAATTTCGCCACTCTGGCAAATCGGTGTCTGTTGTGTCAGTGGCGGCGCATTCTACAGATGATATTTGGGCTGTCAACAGTTTTTTCTAAGGATTTCCTTAACTTAGTGGCGCTTATCCGGTAATCTTGGCGCTCTCTGATGTTACCGCTTATTGGTAACCTGAGTCCGGCCTTCCTGAGCGATATGTCATGAGGGTATCCACCACCGATGCAGAATGTACAGACCAGCCGAAACCGATGAAAACCAGTGATTTTAATTTTGACCTGCCGGATGAGCTGATTGCCCGTTATCCGATGGCAGAGCGCAGTGCGTCGCGTTTGTTGTGCCTGGACGGGCGTGATGGCGCTGTTGAGCATAAAATTTTCCGCGATATCGAAGCACTGCTGCAACCGGGGGATTTGCTGGTATTCAATAATACCAAGGTGATTCCGGCGCGCTTGTTCGGCGAAAAAGACAGTGGTGGCAAGCTGGAAGCACTGATCGAACGGGTGCTGAATGACCGCGAAGCACTGGCACATATCAAATGTTCCCGTTCGCCTAAGCCGGGCCAAACGATTTATCTGGGTGGCGGAAAAGCAGAGGGTACGGCGGTAGAGGTACTGGCCCGCCAGGGGGCGTTATTTCATCTGAAATTTGTTGCGGATAAACCCTTACTGACGTTACTGGATGAGGTCGGTCATATGCCGTTGCCGCCCTACATGGAGCGGGATGATGGCGAAGAAGACAAAGACCGCTATCAGACGGTGTATGCAGAAAAACCCGGTGCCGTGGCAGCCCCGACGGCGGGTTTACATTTTGATGATGCATTGATGGCGCGACTGCAGCAAAAGGGCGTCAATTTTGCCTATGTGACGCTGCATGTGGGCGCTGGCACGTTCCAGCCGGTTAAGGTTGATAATATTCACGATCATCAGATGCATTCGGAATACATTGAAGTCTCTCAGGATGTGGCGGATGCCGTGCGTAGCACCCGGGCTGCCGGTAAGCGCGTGATTGCGGTTGGTACAACCTCGGTTCGCAGCCTCGAAAGTGCCAGTCAGAGTGGCGAGATAGCGCCGTTTTATGACGACAGTGAAATTTTTATTTATCCGGGTTATCAGTTCCGCAGTGTGGACGCCATGATCACCAATTTCCACTTGCCGGAATCGACCTTGATTATGCTGGTGTCGGCCTTTGCCGGTCAGCAGGCGGTGATGGCGGCTTATCAGCAGGCGATTGCCGAACGTTACCGTTTTTACAGTTATGGCGATGCCATGTTTGTAACCCCAGCTGGTGAGCCAGCTGTTTCTTCAGATAATTAATCGGGTGTGACTATGACTCGCGAATGTTTTATGAAATTTGAGCTGCACTCGGAAATTACCGATGGCAGCAGTCATGCCCGCCGCGGCACGCTGAAATTCCCCCGTGGCGAGGTGCAGACCCCGGCCTTTATGCCGGTTGGCACCTACGGTACGGTGAAGGGCCTGAATCCGGATCAGATTAATGATCTGGGGGCCGATATTATTCTCGGTAATACTTTTCATCTGATGTTGCGTCCGGGAACGGAAATCATCAAACAACACGGTGATTTACACGATTTTATCGGCTGGGATAAACCCATTCTGACTGACTCCGGTGGTTTTCAGGTGTTCAGTCTGGGGGATATGCGCAAAATCACCGAAGAGGGCGTGACCTTTCAGTCGCCGGTAAATGGCGAAAAAGTGCTGATGACGCCGGAAAGCTCGATGCAGGTGCAGCGTGACCTGGGGTCGGATATCGTGATGATTTTTGATGAATGTACCCCGTATCCGGCCACCGAGCTGGAAGCCGCCACTTCCATGCGGATGTCGTTGCGTTGGGCGCAGCGCTCCAAAGATGCCCATGGTGATAACCCGTCCGCGCTGTTTGGCATTATTCAGGGCGGCATGTATGAAAGCCTGCGCGATGAATCGCTGGCCGGGTTAACGGATATCGGTTTTGATGGTTACGCCATTGGTGGCCTGAGTGTGGGTGAGCCCAAGCCCGATATGATGCGCATCCTGAAACACACGGCGCCGAAAATGCCCCACGACAAACCGCGTTATCTGATGGGGGTTGGCAAGCCGGAAGACTTAGTGGAAGGCGTGCGTCGTGGGGTAGATATGTTCGACTGCGTGATGCCCACCCGTAATGCACGGAATTCACATCTGTTTACCTCAACCGGGGTGTTAAAAATCCGTAATGCTGCCAATCGCACCAGTACCGCACCGGTGGACGATGAATGCGATTGCTACACCTGTAAAAATTTCACCCGCGCTTACCTGCATCATCTGGATAAGTGTAAAGAAATATTGGGTGCCACTTTAAATAGCATTCACAACCTCCATTATTATCAGACGCTGATGGCTGGTTTGCGCCGTTCTCTGGAAGAAGGTACATTTGCCGACTTTGTGGACGAATTTTACGCCAAGCGTGGGCTGGAAACGCCAGCGCTGGACAATAATGAGCCGGACCATAACGAATTGTAATAACCCGGTGTTAGTCTCAACACCGCAATAAACTTGGGGAATTTTAAATGAAAGCATTGTTAGCCGCTCTGGCTTTAGCCACTTCACCTCTGGCCTTCGCAGAAGGTGCTGCCGCTCAGCCAATGGGTATGACCGGCCAGCTGATTTTTCTGGGCGGCTTCCTGCTGATCTTCTACTTCCTGCTGTGGCGCCCGCAAAGCAAACGCCAGAAGGAACATAAAGCGCTGGTGGGTGGCCTGAGCAAGGGCGACGAAGTGGTGACTGCCGGTGGTATGCTGGGCAAAATCACCAAAGTTACCGACGACTTTATTGTGATCGAAGTAGCCAGCGGTGTTGAGCTGCCGGTTCAGAAAGTTGCGGTTACCGCCGCGCTGCCAAAAGGCACCATTAAAGAAATTAAGGCGTAATTACCTTAAAGGCCCGTGCTCAGTAACGCTGAACACGGGCTTCTTTTTATCAGACGGCAACCGCAGCAGGTTAGCCGTCTGTTATCGTTTTTAAGGTTGTAGTTAAGGGATAAGTGCAGTTCTATGCTCAATAAAACACCCATCTGGAAACACATACTGATACTGCTGGTGCTGTTGCTGTCAGCGATTTACGCAGCGCCTAACCTGTATCCACCCGATCCGGCGATTCAGGTGACGCCATCACGTTCCGGTGCGGAAATGAGCGAAGCCACGCTTCAGCGCATCCGCAGCGCATTAAATAACCGCGATATTGAATTCTTTGGTGAAGAGGTTAATGGCAGTACGGCGCTGTTCCGTCTGAAACAAACCGCCAGTCAGCTGCCGGCCAAGGCCGCGGTGCAACGCTTGTTGGGTGATGAATTTGTGGTGGCGTTAAACCTCGCACCGACCACGCCGGAATGGTTATTAAATCTGGGTGCCGGCCCGATGACGCTGGGTCTGGATTTATCCGGTGGTGTGCACTTCCTGATGGAAGTGGATATGGAAGATTATTTGTCGGGTAAATTTAAAAATTATCGCGATGAATTACGTACCCGGTTACGGGAGGAGGGGCTGAAATACCGTCGTATTCAGACTGAAGGTTCTAACCTGCGTATCAGCTTCCGTGACGCCGCGGTGCGCGATGAAGCGTCGTCGTTTATTTCTTCTAACTACAACGAATTTATCCGCCGCAGTGAAGACAAAGACGAATATTTTGATCTGGTTTTGCAGGTGACGGAGCAGCAGGTTAAATCGTTTGAAGACTATGCCATCAAACAAAACCTGACCACCATCCGTAACCGGGTAAACGAACTGGGCGTGGCTGAGCCGCTGGTGCAGCGTCAGGGTCGTAACCGCATTGTGGTGGAACTGCCTGGTGTGCAAGATACCGCGGAAGCGAAAAAGATCCTTGGTAAAGCCGCTAACCTGGAATTCCGTCTTGAGGCGAAGCCGGGTGCCAGTCGTTTCCAGACCGACGAATATCCGTTCCGCAACGATGAGTTCCGTACTGCACGGCTGCAGAAAACCGTCATCACGACCGGCGACAGCGTAACCAATGCCCAGCCGTCGTTTGATGAAAATGGTTTCCCGCAAGTGAATATTGATCTGGACGCCAAGGGTGGCGCGCGGATGAAGCAGGTTACCCGCAAAAATATCAAACGCCGCATGGCGGTATTGTTTGTCGAGCGTAAGCCGAAAACCACCTATGAATTAGTCGATGGCGTCGAAACGCCGAAAACCATTCAGGTGGTGGAGAAGTCGATTATTTCGCTGGCGACTATTCAGAGCACGCTGGGCTCCAGCTTCCGTATTACCGGACTGGAATCGGCGGAAGCGTCTGAGCTGGCCTTGTTGTTACGTGCCGGTGCATTAGCGGCGCCGATGTTCTTTGTTGAAGAACGGACGGTTGGCCCGAGCCTGGGTCAGGAAAACATTGAAATGGGTGTGAACTCGGTACTGGCTGGTCTGGCTCTGGTGCTAGTGGCTATGGTGGTGTTCTACCGCCTGTTCGGCATGGTGGCGAATATTGCGTTGCTGGCTAACCTGGTGATTCTGGTGGCTATGATGTCGATTATCGGCGCGACGCTGACCTTACCGGGTATTGCCGGTATCGTGTTAACCGTGGGTATGGCGGTGGATGCCAACGTCCTGATTTTCTCCCGTATCCGTGAAGAATTATTAGCCGGACGGTCGCCACAACAGGCGATTCACGAAGGCTACGATCGTGCATTTGTCACGATTCTGGATGCCAACCTGACCACCTTGCTGGTGGCGGTTATTCTGTTCGCTGCGGGAACCGGTCCGGTGAAAGGTTTTGCTGTTACTCTGTCGTTCGGCATTATCACATCCATGTTCACCGCCATCGTACTGACCCGTGCGATTATCAATGCCATTTATGGTGGCCGTCGTATTGATTCCCTGTCTATCGGAGGTCAGGCATGAGCAAAGTACCGAATTATGACTTTATGAAACTGCGTCTGGCCGCGATGGCGTTGTCAGCGCTGTTAATTGTGGTTTCTATTGGTTCACTGGCGACCCAGGGATTAAACCTGGGGCTGGATTTTACCGGCGGTACTTTGCTGGAAGTGGAATATCAGCAGCCTGAAGATCTGGATAAAATTACCAGTATTCTGGATGGTGCCGGCTACAAAGACGTGACGGTACAGAACTTCGGTTCTGAAACCGATGTGCTGGTGCGTATGTCGGAAGCGTTCCGCGATGATCTCGGCAACGAAGTTCTGGATGTATTGCAGCAGCAGGCAGAGGGCAATCCGATTGTGCTGAAACGGTCGGAATTTGTTGGTGCTAACGTCGGTGAAGAATTACGCGACCAGGGTGGTCTGGCATTATTGCTGGCGCTGTTTATCGTTATGGTTTACGTAGCGGCCCGTTTCCAGTTTAAGTTCTCAGTCGGTGCCGTGGCGGCGTTGTTTCACGATGTGGTGATTATCCTCGGCTTCTTTTCCCTGTTTCAGTGGGACTTTAACCTCACGGTGCTGGCCGCGTTGCTGGCGGTGATTGGTTATTCGCTTAACGATACCATCGTGGTTGCCGACCGAATCCGGGAGAACTTCCGTATCGTACGTCAGGGTGGTGCGATTACTGTGATTAATGAGTCGCTGAACCAGACACTGGGACGGACCATCATGACCTCGTTAACCACCGCGCTGGTATTGGCCGCGCTGATGGTTGTTGGTGGTGAAATGATTCACAACTTCTCACTGGCATTAATGATTGGTGTGGTTGTGGGGACCTATTCATCGATTTATGTGGCAGCGAATATTCTGCTGTTGATGAATATCAGCCGCGAAGATCTGATGCCGCCGGAGCTGGAAGAAGTGGACGACCGTCCATAATTTCACCCGGCTGGACAACCAAACCCCGCTTCGCCTGAAGCGGGGTTTTTTATTGAGGGAAATAAAATGACGGATGCCTTCACTCTGACGGCTGAACTGCAATTGGTGCTGGTGTTGCTCGGCGTTCTGCTGGTGGTGATTGTCTGGTGGCTGAAGAAACGCCGCACCCGGCTGCGGGCGCGGTTAATCGCCGAACGTATGGCAACCGCAGGGCCGGTTCCGCGGGCGTTATACCAGCGTATGGAATGTGAGTTGCGCAGCTACGACATGAAGGCGTCGCTGGTGGATAAGCTGATTCATTCGGTCTGGCGCCAGGTGGCTGGTCATTTCGGCGATGAGGATATGACGGTTGAGCAACAGGAACAGGCCGCCATGCATATGCTGCAGATGCATCTGGATGTATTGGAAATGTTGTCTGAGGACGGCCTTGATCAGGAGCACCTCGACATCCTGGAACAGAGCCTGGATGCCGGCAAAAGCTGAAGGCAGGCTGGTAAGTACAATATTCATAAGTGGCTGTGGTAGGCTGAGCGGATGACTGTTTAATGGCGTTATTATGCTCCGCAACCTGACCTTAGCTCTGATTGGCTTCGTAGCTTTTTTACCCTGCTTGTATCTGTTGAAAAACCTGGCTGGTTTGCCTCAGCAGCCGGCGTTCTGGCTGGCATTACTGATCAGCTGGCTGGGGCTGCCATTGCTGATCAGCCGTATCTGGCGAACCAAACCCGACCTGGCAGCGCTGGTGGTGGACGCGGATGAGCCGTTGATGCTGGCTCAGGTTCGCCGGGCGCAACAACAGTTGCCGCGTTTTTTAACCGGGCTGGAACAGGGCGAGCTGGAGGCTTATATCAAATACCCGCAGGCATTTGCTGATGAAACCGAGCACCTGTGGGCGCTGGCACATGAGCGACGGGGTGAAGAGATTATTGTATCGCTGGCTTCAGAACCGCTGACCGCTGCGGATCCGGCGTTGCCTGCACGTCAACGGGTGCAGCTGGATGACATCGAGGACTGGATGTTGATTGACAGTCAGGGCAAAACCCAGGGCGGTTACACCCTGCTGGCGATGGCGCAGATTTATCAGCGTGACTATGGTTCGCTGCCGGCGGCTTATGTTCGGGATCTGCAGGACTTTTCTGATTTTCGCTGGCCCGAGGATGGCAAAATTTCATGATAGCTGATGCGGCAACCTTACTGCAGTCCGGACAGTCATTATTGTTATGGCTGGGTGGGGCGGTGCTGTTGTTGTATCCGATGGCTGCGCTGGCCAGTCTGATGGCCCTGGGCAGCAAAAACAACATTCCGTTACCCTGGTTTAACCGCTGCTGTAACCGCCTGTTTCACTGGGGATGTGTGTTGTATCCGTTGTTGTATGGCGGTTGTTATTTCTGGCTGCAGCGGCAGCCTGGCCTGTTTCCGGCTGCGCTGCCGCTGTTGTATCTTGCCTTACTGGCAGGGTGTTTCCGTTTTATGGATGCCCCGGCTAAATAAGCCCGGGAATTCCCACGGATGCTGACTCCTGAGGATGTTTGTCCTGCTCCATGCCGGCGATGATGGCGTCTGCCATCAGACGTGATAACGCCTGAAATTATTGCGGACTGGCCAGGTCGGGTTGCCGGTAATCGCAGACGCCATCCGGGAATGTCTGCAGCAGTTGTTGCCGATAGTCACTGACGTCTAACGGCTGATATAAACCACTGCGGATGGCGTGGTCGATACTGATGCGCAAACAAAACAGCGTGCTGGCCGCTGCGGAGTCTCCGGCAACCTGACGACTGCTCTGAAAAAACGGAAAACGCTGGCTGCAGCGGCCAGTGGCTTGTTGATTCCAGTTACCATGCCAGACGTCAGCGCCACTGGCGATCAGCTGACCATGACGATCAACACAGCGATCCTGGGCAAATAAAGCCCGTCCGGACGGCTGGCCGCCGTCGTGATCCAGCCACTGCTCCAGGGCGGTAAAGGCATCCCAGCGTATCTGTTTGTAGTTTCTTTCGGCCATCCAGATACTCTGGTACAGATTCTCGCCATTGTGATCGAGAATGCGCTGACGGCTGGATAAGGCTGCCCAGGAATGATGGATATCGAGAATATCGTCGCGATAAACCCGGACATCGATAAGCGGAATGGTCAGCCGGCCCTGAAATACATTGCCGGATAAATAGGCTCCGCGGGCTGCAGCCAGATTGCCGGGGGTGCGTGGTGCCAGGGTCATGGCCTGTCCCTGATGGCTGAAGTTGGCGGTTTGGTAGGGAGAAAAATCCAACAGCGAAGAGGCGCCACTGACTAACCAATAACGTTCTGGCTGAAAGACCTGCTGTGGTTGCCAGCCACCAATTTTGCGGTTGATATCAAAGAACTGGCGGGCGCTGATCGCGCCTTTTTTCCAGGCATTTAAACCATATTGGACCCCCTGATTACTCCAGGGTACCGGAGCCCGGCCGTCCTGATCCGTGCCATAAACATCGCGGTTATCCTGCCAGTGGGTCCAGTAATTCTGTTGTTGAACGGTGTTGCTGTAGCGGGCGTAATGGGTATTAAAGCGCGGGTTATTGACCATTTGTACTGTGCCACGCCAGCTGTAATTACATTCGGTTGCCCCCCGGCGCTGCAGCGGTTTTTCCAGCCGCAGCAGGCGGGTGGCATTTTCGATGCTCTGGGCCCGGGCGCTGAATTCAGGGTGATACGCCAGGCCACTGATGAGGTTGCGGTTGGCGGCACTTTGCCAGAAGGTTTTATCCTCTGCCAGATGATCAAAATAATATTCCAGCAACGGACAATCCAGGCCGTATAAAATCTGGCTGGTCATATCCGGGTAGGCCACAATCGCAACGCCACCCTGGATCAGGCCCGGACGGTTTTGCGCTAATAAATACTGCTGTAAAGCACCGCCGGAATCGCCAAACCCCAGGGTATATTCCGGGCGGCCGTAACGGCTGATAAATTGTTGTTTCACCCGTAACGCGGTGTCTTCCTGCAGTAGAATATTATAATGATTGTCGGTTTCATTGCCGCTTGAATAGACAATGGCATAACCTTTTTCCAGTGCCGGGCGCATATCCCGGAGAATACGTTTCAGTCGTGCCTGGCCTTGCTGAAAACCGATGCCGATGGCCCCTTTGAAATGGTAAATTAATTTACCATTCCAGCGGCTGAGATCCGGTTGCTCGCGTTGGTCCTGGCGGCTGGTCGGGATAAATAATGCATAAATAAACCGGTTGATGGTGCCACTTTCCACCCGCACCAGTAGTTGCTGATCATCAGCCGCTGCCGGCAGTTGATCATCGCTGCGTTGCCAGTCCTGTTGCTGATTGCTGTAAAAATAATGCAGCCGGGTGGGTAATAAACAATCCTGACTGTAACCAATAATCTGACGGGTTAACCGGCCATCGTCGTCCTGTTGGTAAACCGGCGTACCGAGACCTTGCTGATTGTCGACCAGTGGCTGGCCCAGGCCGGAATCCAGCCCCTGGCACATAAAGGGATATTGTTTATCGCCGGCAAATAACGCTTGTGCCGGGCCGCTGTCGCCAAAAGCAATCGGGAATGGAAAGGGATCCCGGGGGCGCTGTTGTTGCCAGGGAGGTAACCCCTGGTAGGCGGGCAGGTTGGCACGCAGCGCGTCGGCTGGCATAGACTCTACCAGTGGATAAGAATGGTTCAACTTTAGTTTGTCGCGGACGTACAGGTGCAGGGTGGCGTACAACGCTGTTAACAGCAGCGTCAGAGCGAAGGCGATGAGTAAACTCCGTTTTAACAGGCGCACAACAGTTCCTTGGTTATTTCAGTGAATCGGGGCGGGCAGCGTCCGGCTGACGATAATCACATACGCCCTGCGGAAAAATCTGCTGTAGCCGGGTCAGGTAGGGTGACATATCGCGTGGCTGATAAAACCCTTGCTGCAGTGCCTGTTTAACCGCTATGCGCTGACAGTGTAAGGTATAACCGCGGATATCGTCACCGGCCACTTCCCGGCTGGTGCGGTTAAATGGCATGTGTTGCTGGCACTCACCTTTGGCTTGCTGATTCCAGGGGCCGTTCCAGACGCCTTTGCCGCGGGCAATCAGCTGGCCGGATTGATCAAAGCAGCTGTCTTCGGCGGCGACCGGCTTATGTTTCGGGCGTGCGCTTAACCATTCATCCATGACATCCAGTGCCTGCCACATCGGGTTAAAGTCAGGTTGTGACATCCAGATAACGTGCAGATCGGGATTGTATCCGGCATCAATAATGCGCTGGCGGATGACACCGCTGGCAAAACCGTGGTGGATGTCGAGCTGATGATCGCGGTACTGGCGTACATCAATGGTCGGCGTTGTCAGCCGGCCGAGAAATACCATGCCCGCCTGATAAGCGGCCTGTGCCGCCGCTAAATTGCCCTGATAGCGGGGGGCCAGTGTGCGTATTTTCCCCTGATGCGACATATTGTGTTCGCCGTAAGGGCTGAAACGCGACAGGTTCGGGTCCATGCTGAGGTACCAGTAATGTTCCTGCTGCATTTCCTTGGCGTCGCGCCAGCTGCCGATGCGGCTGTTGAGTTCCAGAAACTGATCGGCGCTGATGTCGCCGTTACGCAGTGCTTCAAGGCCGTATTGCACGCCGGCATTGTTCCACCAGGAGGGCGCCTGGCCGTCGTCGTCAGTGCCATAAATATGAGAGTTTTCCTGCCAGTGAGTCCAGGCCGTGACGTTGCGTACGGCTTCGCTGAAGCGGTGGCCCTCGGTGTGAAACAGCGGATTATTAATCATCGCCACTGAACCACGCCAGCCAGCATTGCATTCCGACCCCGGGGCAGTGTGTTGTGGCCATTGCCAGCGTAACACCTGCGCCAGATTGGTCAGCCCTGCGAGCATCGGGCCACGTGAATAGTTGGTACTCAGGCCCATTACCGCCTGACGTTTAGCGGGCTGACGCCAGAAATCTTTATCACTGGCGAGGTGATCAAAATAATATTCCAGCAACTCACAATCGAGAGTGTAAGGCAGCTGGGTCACCATATCCGCATAGGCCACAACCGCCACTGAACCATCGAGGATGCCGGGGTGATTCTGGTTTAATAAAAACTGTTGAATGGCGCCACCAGAGCCACCAAAACCGATGGTGAACTCTGGTTTGCCGTAACGGCTGATAAACTGATGTTTCAGCCGCAGGGCGGTGTCTTCCTGCAGTTGAATATTGTAGGTGTTATCGGTTTCGGTGGCGCTGGAGAAAATCACGGCATAGCCCTGTTCCAGGGCATAACGCATGTCTTTGGCCATGCGGTACATCAACATCCGTCCCTGCTGGAATCCTATGCTGATACCGCCACGAAAATAATAAATCAGTTTGCCGTTCCAGCGGGATAAATCGGGTTTATCGATCTGATCGTTAAACGTGGTGGGAAGTAAAATACTGTACAGGTGGCGATTGATGGTGCCACTTTCGGCGCGGATTAATAAATGCACATCGCGCGGAATGCCGAGATGATGATCATCCTGGCGGCGCGGAATACGGTGTTTTTGTTTGGCAAAATACAAGTAGTGGTGGCGGGTCGGTAATAAACAATCTTTGCTGTAGCCGATGACCTTGTCGGTGCGTTTGCCATTCAGGGTCATGGCAAACACCGGCACTCCCCAGCGGTGGTGGTTATCAATCAGCGGCTGGCCCAGACGCGAATCTTCAGTCTGGCATAAAAACGGGTAACGCTGGCTGCCGGCGAACAGTGGCCGAACCGGACCCACTTCGCCGTATTTGATCGGAAAGGCGAAGGTTTCGTCGGGGCGGGCAGAGTCAGACGGATGCAGGCCCTGATACGGGGGCAGGTTCGGTTTGACGGCACCGGGTGGCAACGCCATGACCTGCGGGAAGTCGTTGATCAGCCCCAGTTTGGGCAGAATTTTCTGGATATACGCGGCAGCGATGCCAGCGCCTGCAACCAACAACAGGATGGTCAATAAAAACACAGCGAGCCGGGTACGTTTCATAACCTTCTCCGTCAACCAGTCCGGGTGTGCTAACACCTTAAGCCTAGCCGAATTCTGGTTGCCGTCTTTGTTACCTTGTAACCGATGGTGAATGATCTTGCCCGGCCCGGCGTGAGATCGGCGGACCGTGATATTGCCACCGCTGTATTGTTGCTACCGCTGTATTGTTGCCAGCGGTTAAGGGGTTGCCGGATGGGTCTGGCTTTGGCCCGGGTTGTAGGCTTGGGTATTAAATAATGGCACTGTGCTGAGACTGTGTTTATAACTGCCATTAATTTCTTTGGTGGAATAGGAAACGTACATCAGTGTTTGTGACGCGGCGTCGTAAATCCGGCGGGTTTTCAGATTTTTTAAAAACACACTTTTGGATTTGCGGAAAATCACTTCGCCAGACGGGGATTTGTCGATGGTGGCCAGCATCGCGGCGGTAATCGGGCCGGTCTGGCGGCAGGCGATGGAGCTGTCGGACGGATCTGAAAAATCCAGGTCGGCCTCAATGCTGGCGACATGGCAGGTTACACCGCTAACGACCGGGTCCTGTAGTACATTTATTTTAATGTCTTTGGTGGTAAATAATCCCAGTGAGACATCGCCGACTTCAGAATTATCGCAGCCGGTTAATAATAACAATGGGAGTGTCGTGAATAAGCCAATGGCGGCTGATTTTCTGATGTGCATAGTAATCCCTGTCGGTATGTTCAGAAAAACAGAAAGGCCGTTATTTATGCAGGCAGCAACGGGATGTTGCACGAACCACAAAGGCACGGTGAGTGCCCTGGTGGCGAAATACGTAACGGACTTCTGTTGATGGCGATAACCGATAACTATTTCGAATTCAGCTTACGTTGTTGCTCTTTTAATGCAAGCTTCTGTTGCCGGCGCTGGCTGATGACCTGTTGTAAGTCGCTGCCGAGGTGATCTTCGCCACGTTGTTTGGCCAGTTGCATCTGACGTTCACGTTGCTCAAAGCGTGCCCGTTGTTCCGCTGAATATTCATCGTAACAATGGTGGCAGCTGACTCCCTGCTGGTATTTATCCGATTGCTTGTCGGCTTCAGTAATCGGCCGGCGACAGGCGTGGCACTGGTCATAATCGCCTTTTTCCAGCTGATGATTAACCGTGACCCGGTTATCGAAAACAAAACATTCACCCTGCCACAGGGATTCTTCTGCCGGCACGTCTTCCAGGTATTTCAGAATGCCACCTTCCAGGTGGTACACCTCTTCAAAACCCTGTTCTTTCATGTAGGCCGTTGATTTTTCACAGCGGATGCCGCCGGTACAAAACATGGCGACTTTTTTCTGTTTTGCCGGGTCCATGTTGTTCTGCACGTACTGCGGGAATTCACGGAAGGTTTTGGTGCGTGGATCAATTGCGCCTTTAAAGGTACCCACTTCCACTTCGTAATCATTGCGGGTATCCACCAGTACCACATCCGGGTCGGAAATCAGTGCGTTCCAGTCCTGGGGTTTAACATAGGTGCCAACAACTTCTTTCGGGTCGATGCCTTCGACGCCCATGGTGACGATTTCTTTTTTCAGTTTTACCTTGGTGCGGTAAAACGGATTGCTTTCGTCATACGATTCTTTGTAAACGATATTGGCCAGTCGTTCGTCCTGTGCCAGCCAGGCCAGTAAGGCGTCAATCGCGTCCCGGCTGCCGGCAACGGTGCCGTTAATGCCTTCGCTGGCCAGCAACAGGGTGCCTTTGATGTCGTGGCTCAACATCATGTCGAGCAGCGGCTGGCGTAATGCCGTGTGATTATCCAGAGTAACGAACTTGTACAGGGCGCAAAC
This sequence comes from Bacterioplanoides pacificum, assembly GCF_042648445.1. Taxonomy (NCBI): domain Bacteria; kingdom Pseudomonadati; phylum Pseudomonadota; class Gammaproteobacteria; order Oceanospirillales; family Oceanospirillaceae; genus Bacterioplanoides; species Bacterioplanoides pacificum. The sequence goes on along the minus strand of NZ_JBHRYB010000005.1, from coordinate 986,351 downwards.
CACCACGGGGTGGTCGGCAGAATATTGGCTATGTGTCATAACAACCTTCGCTGGCCGGAGCGTAAATCCGGTGCTGAGTGATAAAAAGTTGGAGCGGCCCGGGGCCGGGCGCGGATTATAGCGGGCTGCTTCCGGGTTATCACCCGATAAAAATCAAGGTTATTGCCGGATGCCAGCCTTGTCAGCTGGCTTCGTGGATATAGGCTTCGGTGCGCGATGGATCAAGCAGTTCGTCTAACTGAGGTTCGCGCTCGGCGCGCAGTGCCACCCAGGCTCCCACCTCAATCCGCCATTCTTCGACCGTCCGGATACGTGGAGCGGCCAGCAGTTTGGCTTCGGTGCCTTTGGTGGCAAACACCAGCATATCCTGGACTTTATAGGCTTTCAGGGGCATCGGGGCTTGGGGCACGGCGGTCTCTCTGGCGCTGGGGAAATATGGCCGCACTTTATACCAGAGCGCTGGCCGAATACCAGTGCTGCGGCGATCTGTCGCTGAGATGACCGGTTGTGGCAGTGAGTCACCATACGGGACAAAACGGGTGGTAAATGCGGACAGGGGCTGGATTGATGTTGATGCTTGTCATAAAAAAGACTTAATTTTGTAATAAATAAACCCGCCTTGCTTTACAGTTAGGCTACTCAATAACGATTTAGAAAGAGGAAAGATGATGACTCATCTTGCCAGTCAGGTGGCACGGCGGCTGGGCTTCAGTTTGCTGGGTGCACCACTGACCGCGATGGCGATGTCGCAGGCACCAACGCAGCTGGATACCGATATTGTGGTGACCAACAGTACCTTGCAGCCAATCACACTTGCGTTTGCCGGTGATGCCCGTTACCAGTCTCAGGCCACGGAGATTCCGGCGTTAGAAAGCCGTACCGTGGCGGTATTGGGGCGCGACAGCGGCCGTAACAGTGAGCTGGATATGCATCTCAGCAGTGCCGGCTACAACCTCAGCCTGACGCAACAGACTCAGGGGACGGCTCTGCAGTTTTCGGCAGAGGGTAGCGGCTGGGATCTGAATGATTACAGCGATGAAGCGATTCATCGTTTTAATCCTCAGGCCGGCCGCTTTGAGCTGGCGTTTAAAGGTACAGACCTGAGCGACGGTGGTCAGCTGAGGTATGTGATTCAGCAGGCGGATAATAAACCGGAACTGGCCGATGCCGGTTCGCTGAATGTTCTGAGTTATAACATCTGGGCCACCACCATCTACGGCTCGAAAAAAGTCGATAGCCGGCTGGAGCTGATGCCGCAGGTGATGTCGGGTTACGATGTGCTGGTGCTGACCGAAGTGTTTGACCTGGCACCGGCTAATAAGTTGCTGGATGCGCTGCGGGCGGAATACCCGTATCAGAGCGGTGAAATTTTTAAAGCCGGAAAATTAATGTCATCCGGCACCCGAATCGTGTCGCGCTGGCCATTTGAAGTGGAAGATGCCCATATCTATAACGCCTGCGATGGTATTCAGTGTGCTGCCACCCGTGGGGTGATTTATGCCCGGATTAATAAACAGGGTAAGCCGTACCATATTTTTGCCACTCATACTCAGTCATCCGATGATGACGCTAACCGTAATGCGCGTAAAGCTCAGTTGCAGGAGATGGGGGATTATATTCGTCGTCTGAATATTGCTGCGGATGAAGCCGTCATTATGGCCGGTGATTTTAATGTAAATAAAATTGGCCTGCCGCAGGATCGTGATTATATGGAAGCGGTATTGCAGGCGCAGGAGCCAGCGAATCTGGGGCACAACCTGAGCTACGATGCCAACAGTAACCACTGGGCAGAACAACCGTATCTGGAATACCTGGACTACACGCTGTTCAGTCGGGTAAATCAGCAACCATTGCAGGCAACGCAGGAAATTATTGCACCTCGTTCCACTACCGATGTGTTATGGGGGGAGTGGGATTTATCCGATCATTACGCTGCCCGTGGTGTTTTTCGTTTTGATGCCGCTGGCGTCAGTCGTGCAGCATTTCCGTATTTAAATGAAGTGGTTCACCTGAAAACCGCCAACGGTCATTTTGTGCGGGCGATGAGCGGTGGTAACAGCTTTATTTCTGCGGGTTCCGATCAGGTTGGCAGCTGGGAGAGTTTTGTGCTGCAAACACATGATAATGGCAAGGTGTTGCTGCGTGCTCGTGATGGGCATTATGTGGCGCTGGACTCTTATCTGCTGGGTACTCTGAAGGCGAATAATCACGACCGGGGTCCGGCTGCTCAGTTTGAGCTGGTAGAGCGGGGTGATGGCAAAATCGCGCTGAAAGCCGATAACGGTAAATACCTGCGTGCAGACTTTGCCGGGGGCGCGGGTCTGAGTGCCGGTGCGTCAGTGGTCGACAGCTGGGAAACATTTGAGCTGATCCGGCCATAATAGCGGGCAGCGAACGTGAACCGTTCCGACAAATGGCTTACTGGTGATTCAGTAAGCCATTTTTTGTCGTCAGCGATTGCTCATCGACGATCACCAGATTGTAGCGGCGCTTTGCCAGAGAGGTGGCAATTTCGGCGCCGATGCCGGATGACGCTCCGGTTACCCGTGCCCACTTGGTTGTTGTCTCTGTCATCATGTTGTCTCCGGTGACAGCAGAAAATAAAAATGCTGAACAGAGTGTCGCTAAAGCCTGTAGGTAACCCAGGGTTATTTAGCGCCGTTTGTGGCTGCGACAATCTGATCCATCAAAACCGTCTTGCCAAGTGCGGAAAATAGGCGTCTAATTCGGTGCCTGACGCAACTGCTGCCTGTGGTTGTGCCCGATTTTTCCCCGCAATGGGGATGTTTTTTGTGATTATTCAGCCGGATACCCGGAGCCCGAACCCGACATGACACTTGCCATCATACTGATTTCTGCCATTGGTTTTTTATCCATTATTCTGGAAGAAGTGATTAAAATCGACAAAGCCAAGTCGACTCTGTTCTGGGGTACGCTGGCCTGGTTTGTGTATTTTATCGGTAGCCATGATGCACAGAATCCGTTGCTGGCCGAAGGGGTTCACCATACCTTTAAGGAAAACCTGCTTGATATTGCCTCCCTGTGGTTGTTCCTGTTTGCGGCCATGACGTTTGTTGCTTATTTGTCGGAGAAGGGGGTAATTCAGACCGTGGCTTCCTGGTTATTGCCATCGCGAATGGGGCTGAAGTCTCTGTTGTTTTTTATCGGTGGTTTTGCCTTCTTATTCTCTTCTCTGGCCGATAATATTACCGCTACTCTGGTGTGTCTGGCGTTAATTAATGGTCTGAACCTGCAGGCCAGTCAGAAGCTGCGTTATGCTGTGGCGGTGGTGTATGGCGTGAATGCCGGTGGCGTATCGCTGATTACCGGGGATGTGACGACTCTGATGATTTTCCTGGCCGGTAAAGTAGCCATCGCCGATTTATTGGGATTGATTGTGCCATCGTTTATTTCGGTAATGGTGTTGTGCAGTTTGCTGAGTCTGGGGTTAAAAGGGGAGTTGCAGATCGAAAAAAGCACGGCGGTGCTTGATCGGGTTGACTGGACCATTACCGGGCTGTTTTTTCTGACCATTCTGACGGTGATTTTTGCCAACGTATTCTATGGTGTGCCGCCGGTATTAACCTTCCTGTTTGGTCTGGGGCTGATGTTTATGGTGGCGCAGTTTATCGATCGCAATGAACCATTGCTCGACTATATCCGTAAAATTGAATTCGATACCCTGTTGTTTTTCCTGGGGGTATTGCTGCTGGTGGGAGCGCTGAAAGAAGTGCATGCGCTGGATTCCATTCTGCTGATTTACCAGCATTGGTCACCGCTGATAGCGAATTATGTGCTGGGTATTATTTCGGCTATTTTCGACAACGTACCGCTGACCTCAGCATTGCTGAAGTCGGGCATCGATATGTCTGTGAACAACTGGCTGGGTCTGACTTTTTCCGTCGGTGTGGGCGGCGCCATGTTGTCGATTGGCTCCGCCGCCGGGGTGGTTGCTATGAATAAGGTTAAAGGCCTAACCTTTATGAATTATCTGAAATTTACTCCGGTACTGCTGATTGCCTACAGTGTTGGCTTTGCCCTGGTGATGCTCAGCCGACAGTGGCTGGCAGCTTAGCCGGCGCGCAGCTGAGTAAATGTCAGTCCGTACTTGTTGAGATAGGTTTTAATGCGGTGTGAGTCGTTGCTGGATGCTTTCTGGTCGCGGCTGACGTTAAATAACCGCCGACCGGCTTCGGCCATGCTGCTGCATTGGCGACATATCTGAATCACACTGGTTAATTGCAGTTGTTCAAATAAATCCAGTTGTGTTATTGCCTGTTGCGACAGGTAGTGCGACAGCTCAATCGCGCTGTTACTGGTGTCTGGTAGTGTGGTTTGCCAGCGTCGCTGTAAGCGCTGGATTTCGATATCAACATTTTTTTCATCAATGAGTCCGTGATTGCTGAGTGTCGCCATGCGCACCACGCTGGCGTTTAAATCACGGAAGTTGGCTTTCCAGCTGGCATTGTCACTCAAGGCAAATTTCAGGTATCGGCGTTTTGCTCGTGCGTTAAAGCGTATGACTTTATGTTGAATCTGGTTGTATTTTTCCAGCTCAAAATCTAGGTTTGCCTCGATGTCCTGGCGCCGGTCTGCCAGTCCGGGCAGTGCCCATTGCCAGATATTAATGCGCGCTAATAAGTCTTCACGAAAACTTCCGTTAGCTACTTCCTGCTGTAAATCTTTATTGGTACCGGCAATCAGCTGAAACTGGCTGTGGACTTCCTGGTCACTGCCCATTGGGTAAAAGCATTGTTGTTCGATGGCATGCAGCAGCATGGCTTGTTCATCGAGACCAAGTTCGCCAATCTCATCAAGAAACAGAATCCCCCGGTCGGCCTGACGTAAAAAACCGCTGCGGTCTGATGCAGCACCGGTAAAGGCGCCTTTTTTATGGCCGAACAGAGAAGACATTGCACCGTCGCCGACGAGAGTGGCGCAGTTAACCGCCACAAAGCTGCCCTGAGTCAGCCCTTTATTAACCCGCAACTCGTACAGCTTACGTGCCAGCTGGGTTTTGCCGGCGCCGGTTGGCCCGTTTAATAGAATCGGCGCATCAGACAGTTGAGCGACCTGTTCGATTTCAGCAATCATCAGGTTGAAATCGGCATTGCGGGTATTGATGCCTTCTTTCAGAAACTCCTGCGCCGTTTGAGCTTCTTCCTGAAAACGCTTGGCCAGCAGATCGTATTTTCCTAACTCCAGATCAATCGTGAGTAACTGACCTTTGGCTTTGTCATCGGCATCCGGTTGTGGTGATGTCTGAATTAACTGTGCCGGAAACAGTCTGGCTTCAGCCAGCAGGAACATGCATATCTGATGGATATGGGTGCCGGTTGTAATGTGCAGATAATAATTTTCTTTATCCGTGTTAAACGGGTAATGCCGGGCGAACTCTTCCAGCCAGCGATAGCTTTCTGCCAGGTCCCATGGGTCGCTGATGGCCGCTTCTATCAGTGCCACCTCGGTTGCAGGGGAGGTCTGCTGGATATCATCCGCTACCCGCTGAGCCATGCGCAGATAACTGGGCGGATAAAACAACTCAAGCCGATCAACCACAAAATCGTCCTGTTTCACCAGGCCGATGGTTGGTCGCCACATATTCCAGCGTTTGGCGCCGCGGCCCTTGCCATCTTTAACGACGCCTAATGTGCCGATAACGACATTCTGTTTGCCGGAGGAGGCTTTTCTTTGTTTCATGGTGGCTATCAATAAAAATAGGATAATATCTTTAAAGATATTTTAATTCTGATGTAAGGAATGTCAATTTGTTGTTCTGAATGTGTTTTGTTGGTTAAAAGTTCAATTAAAACAATAAGATACGATATTTCTCCTGGGTTTCCTGAAAAGCTGGCACGCCCCTCGCTATAGACGAGATATCAATGTTGATGGTGATGTTTGTATTGCATCCCGGTGCGTCGGCTCTGCCGTAACGTATGCCGCATTGATAAGCGATTTACGTAGCTCAATTGGTAGAGCAGGAAACGTTAATTTCCCTGTTGAGGGTTCGAGTCCCTCCTTGAAATTGGATGATCGAAAGATCTCAGGTTCAACTCCTGATAACACTGTCTTTCCCTGATAGTTAAAAGAAAGGAGAGGTCAGTCGCCCGGGCCGCTGTTATTCAGTCGCCGCTGAAACAGGTTAATGCAGTAGCAAGCAGACAGCATTTTCTCCTTTCGGCAGGCCACTGTTTTTCACGTGTGTGGCACTGATGCTCTTAAAAATTTGCCATTAAAAGGAGTAATACAATGGCTAAGTTAAAACAGAATTTTTTATATACATCCATTGCGGTGGGTGATAACGAAGTAGCGCTGCTATTCCGTGATGAGCGTTTCCAACGTGTGCTGAAGCCCGGTAAGTACCGCGTGTTACATCTTGGTAATAACACGGAAATTCAGGTTTTTGATACTCAGGATATTTTTCCGAATGACGAACTGCTGAATAAGCTGGCCAGAGAAAATACACAGATTGCTGAGCTGTTCGATGAGATCATTACTGATGCTGCGGAGGTTGTCAATATCTACCTGGATAACCAGATGTTAGGTGTTGTGCCACCGGACGAGCGTTTGTTGATGTGGAAAGGTGTTGGCGATCTGCGTGTTGAGCGCTTTGACCTGGACGGATCGTTGGAAGTCGACCATCAGGTTCTGAGCAAAATTAAAGCGCGTGGTTTAAACCAGGCGAATAAATTGTTAACCCGGGAAACGTTAAAGCGTCAGCCTTTGCTGACGACTCAGGTGCCTGAAAAACACGTGGGTATTCTGTATCAGGATGGCGAGCTGAAACGTAAGTTACAACCTGGTGTATATGCCTTCTGGCAGTTAAATAACGACCTTAGGGTGAGTAACTACGATCTGCGTTCGCGCACCCTGGAGGTGAGCGGTCAGGAAATTCTGACCAAAGACCGGGTGAGCATTCGTATCAATCTGACTGCTAACCTGAAAGTGGTTGATCCGATCATGGCGGCACAGCAGGTCGATAAGCTGGACGAGTATTTGTACAAATCTATGCAGTTGGCGTTGCGAGAAGCGGTGGGTACCAAAACTCTGGATCAGTTACTGGAAGATAAGCTGTATGTTAACGATACCGTGAAAGCGCTGGTGGCTGACGAATTTACTCAGGTGGGTGTTGAGTTAGCCCGTGTTGGTGTGAAAGACATTATTTTGCCGGGTGAAATCCGTACGATTTTAAACCAGGTGGTGGAAGCGCAAAAAGCGGCAGAAGCCAATGTGATAAAACGCCGGGAAGAAACCGCAGCAACCCGCAGCTTAAACAACACGGCTAAAATGATGGAAAACAACCCGACGTTACTGCGCCTGAAAGAGCTGGAAGCGCTGGAAAAAGTATCGGAAAAGGTAGACCGAATCAGTGTCTACGGCGGTCTGGATGGCTTAATGAAGGGTACGGTGCAGCTCAGCTAAGTTGTGTGCTGAGTCGTGTATCGCACAGGGATGTGCTGCTGATAAGGAGAAGTGGAGATGGTATGCGAAGCCATGAAAAACGAGGTCAGGCGTGCGCTGACTGATATTGAAAGAGAAGAAACTATTGTCGTGTTATTTGCGGCTGAATCGGGTAGCCGTGCCTGGGGATTTGAATCGGCGAACAGTGATTACGATGTGCGTTTTGTCTATCTTCGGCCAATTGAGTGGTATCTCGATATATCCGTTGAACACAAGCGTGATGTGATCGAGCGACCCATCACGGATGACCTGGATCTGGTGGGTTGGGATTTACGCAAAGCACTAAAGCTATTAGCGAAATCAAATCCATCGATTCTGGAGTGGGTGTCCTCGCCGTTGGTTTATCAGCAGAAAGACGATTTCTCTGTCGCGATAAAAACACTGGCGACATCGTATTTTTCAGTCGTCAGCAGTTTTTATCACTACTTCAGTATGGCGAAGAAAAATTACCGTGGTTATTTGCAGGGTGATGTAGTACGGACCAAAAAGTATTTCTATGTCTTGCGTCCTCTGCTGTGCGTGCGCTGGATAGTGAAATATGGCAGTCAGCCACCTATGTTGTTTGACACGTTATTAAACGACCTGTTACCTGACGGTGAGGTAAGGGAAGCCATTGATGATTTGCTTCGGTTAAAACGCAGTGGTCAGGAGCTGGATCAAATAAATAAGATCCGGGTCTTAAACGATTATATTGAATTGGAATTACAGCAACTGAGTGAGGGAGAGGATTTACAATCTCATCCGGCCTCTTCAGATACCGCGTTAAACGCGTTGTTCTTACAGCAGTTGCAGGAATATGGAGGATTTAAGCATGCCGGTAGTAACGCTGCTTAAAGCGAAAGACAATCAGAAGCCAGTGAAAATCTGGACTGACGAAATTGAATACGATGCGCTGAATCAGTTGCGTAATGTTGCCAGTTTACCGTTTATTTTTGAGCACATTGCGGCGATGCCGGATGTGCACCTGGGTAAAGGCGCAACCGTTGGTTCGGTGATTGCCACAACCGATGCCGTGATTCCGGCGGCGGTTGGTGTCGATATTGGCTGCGGTATGAACGCGGTACGGTTATCCATTAAGGCAAAAGACCTGCCAGATAACCTGAAGCAGATTCGTAATGATATTGAGCGCACTGTGCCATTAGGTGCTGGTGGTGCGCATAAATACGATCAGATTGCTGGTGGCAGTCAGCTGGCCGCGCGGTTAGATAAAATTCTGGCGAAACATCCGGATTTGAATAAACATGGCCGTGTATCTAAATACGCCAAACAATTAGGCACTTTGGGTTCAGGTAACCACTTTATCGAAATTTGTCTCGATGAAAATGATGATGTGTGGGTGATGCTGCACTCCGGTAGCCGTGGTATTGGCAATATGATAGGCCAGTATTTTATTCGGCTGGCGCGACGCGAAATGGAGCGTCATCAGGTGCATTTGCCGGATAAAGAGTTGGGTTACCTATTGGAAGGCAGTCAACACTTTGATGATTATGTAGAAGCGGTGAGCTGGGCGCAGGATTATGCCATGTTAAACCGTGAGCACATGATGAATGCGGTATTGCGCTCGCTGACGTTCCGTTTGCCGACATTTACCGTCACCAAAGAGGCGATTAACTGTCACCACAACTTTGTTGACCGGGAGGTGCATTACGGAGCCGAAGTGTGGGTCACACGAAAAGGTGCCATTCGTGCGCGACAAGACGAGTTGGGAATTATTCCGGGGTCGATGGGAAGCAAATCTTATATTGTTCGCGGTAAAGGGAATGGTGAATCATTTTGCTCTTGCTCCCACGGTGCCGGGCGAAAAATGTCCCGAGCGGCCGCACGTAAAGCGTATTCGATCGATGATTTAATTGCTCAGACGGAAGGGGTTGAATGCCGAACGGATAATGCAGTACTGGATGAAATTCCGGCTGCGTATAAAAATATTGATAAGGTGATGTCGTTCCAGGATGACCTGATCGAAGTCGTGCATACCCTGCGTCAGGTTGTTAACGTGAAAGGCTGATGGCAGCAGAGGCAGCAATTTTGAATCACTCTGCTGTGTCTGGATTATCAGGACCACATTAAAAAACCGCCAGCTGGCGGTTTTTTAATGCGCAGAATGGCCGATCAGGCTTTTTTAACAAAAGCGGCGGTGACCATCATTTCGCCCGCGCCATCCACTTTGCAGTCCAGTTCGTGGTCTTTGGCATCGATAATGCGGCGGATCACCGCTTTGGTGCCGACTTTAATCACCTGAGAGCTGCCTTTGACCTTCAGGTCTTTAGCAGCAGTTACCTTATCACCTGCCTGCAGCAGGGTACCGTTGGCATCTTTTGCCGTAGGTTCGTCGTTTTCCGGCTCTTCGTTCGGGTTCCATTCGTGAGCACATTCCGGGCAGATCAGCAGATCCTGATCCTGATAAACGTATTCAGACTGGCATTTAGGGCAGGCTGGTAAGGACATGATAAGACTTCCGTCGATCTAATGGGGCGCGCAGTATACACCAAAAGCCATGGTTTAGGTGGGGATACTTCCTTCCAGTAAATCCAGGGTACCTTCGCATTCCTGCAGGCACATCATTAGTGGTTTTAATGGTTGTTTTCAGGCTGCTTCAGAATCCGGGTGGTGCTCTGATCGGTTGCCGGTTGGTCGCGACAGATCTCTTGTGGTAACTCCAGTTCGATCGTGGTGTGTTCCAGATTGAAGGGTGCCAGCAGTTGCTGAATATCGGCTTTTGAAGCGGCTTGTTCTGTTGCTGTCAGTGGCTGGTGTAATACCAGATGAGCCGTTAATACATGGTGTTCACCATCTAAGGACCAGAAGTGCAGATGGTGTATATCGGCTACTGCCGGCAACGTCAGTAGCTGGCTACGAATCTCCACTGCCATGTCTTCGTCCGGCACTGATTGGGCAAATAACGTCAGCGTGCTCCAGAAGTTGCGTGCTACGTTAAGTAAAATAAACAGGGTAAATACCACAGATAACAGCGGGTCCAGAACGGGAATGTCGGCGAACATCAGAACGACGGAAACAATCAGCACTGCCAGCCAGCCGAGTACATCTTCCATTAAATGCCAGTTAAGCACTTTTTCGTTTAATGTCTGGCCGGCACTTAAGCGATAAGCGGCAAAACCGTTGACCAGTACACCGAGCAGCGCCAGCCCCAGCATGCCTTCTGCATGGGGCATAACCGGATCAAATAACCGCGGAATGGCTTCATTGAGGACAAACGCCGAACCAATAATTAATACCAGGCTGTTGATTAGCGCACCGTACAATGACAGCCGGCGAAAGCCATAACTGAAACGATGGGTAGCCGGTTTTTTGCCCAGTTTATTTAATACCCAGGCGCTGCCAATCGACAGGCTGTCGCCCAGGTCGTGCACCGCATCGGACATAATCGCGGTACTGTTGGTTAGCCAGCCGCCAATAAACTCGATGATGGTAAAACAGAAATTCAGCACAAATGCCCAGCCCAGTCGTGACGAGCTGGCATCGTGGTGATGGTGATGTGAATGGCCCATAGGAAAAATTACATCCTTATCCGTCAGAGGTTTCCCACCCGAGGGTGGGAAAGGGTCGCGAGTGTCTGTTATGAGTCGCCGTTTTCAGTCGTTACTGATGTCGGCTAACTTGCGTGCTGAAAACCAGGGGTACAACACGGGTAACACGAACAGGGTCAGTAGTGTGGCTGTGACCAGGCCGCCGACAATCACACTGGCCAGTGGTTTCTGAATTTCGGCACCGACGCCGCTCGATAGTAACATGGGAATTAATCCCAGTGCGGAAGTTAATGCCGTCATTAATACCGGACGCAGGCGCGATAAGGCACCGGCAAAGGCGGCGGCACGAATCTGATCGCTGGTGGGCTGGCGCTGGCCGTACAGACGCTGATTAATACTTTCCACCATCACGACGCCGTTTAATACCGCGACACCAAACAGGGTGATAAAACCGACCGAGCCGGGCACGGATAAATACTGGCCGGAAATATACAACGAAAACACGCCGCCAATCACCGCCAGCGGAACGTTGACCAGAATTAACAACGCCTGACCGACGGAGTGGAAAGCGAAATACAATAATAAGGCAATTAACGCCAGCGATGCCGGAATCACCAGTGCCAGTCGTTGTTGAGCTCGTTGCTGACTTTCGAACTGGCCACCAATTTCCAGTGAATAGCCTGGCGGCAGGTCAACCTGCTGGCCAACCGCCGTGCGGATATCGGCCACCACGCTGCCCATATCCCGGCCCTGAACGTTGGCCTGAATCACCACCCGGCGTTGTACGTCATCGCGGCGTACCTGGGGTGGGCCGGATTCCATTGCCACCTCCGCCACTTCTGCCAGCCGTACCCAGGCGCCGCTGGGAGACTGCAAACGCAGCTCACGAATGGCATCCTGATTGTGACGAAATTCAGACGCCAGGCGGACGTAAATATCGTAACGTTCATTGCCGTTAATTATCTGTCCGGCTGCCACACCCCCCAGGCCATCGCGCACCAGGGTCATTAAATCGGCGACGCTCAGGCCATAGCGTGATAACTGGCGCCGATCCGGACGGATCACCAGCTGTGCCTCACCGGCAATTTGTTCCAGTGCCACATCACGGGTGCCGGCCACGTTTTTAACCACGGCTTCAATGGCCTGGCCTTTTTCGGCCAGTACATCCAGTTGTTTACCGAATAATTTAATCGCCAGTTGTGAACGCACACCGGATAATAATTCATCCACCCGGGTGGCGATCGGCTGAGAGAAATTGAATAACAAGCCGGGGAATTGCTCCAGCTTGCGCGCCATCAATGTCTGTAGCTCGGCACGGTTGTCAGCCGATTGCCATTCGCTTAGTGGTGCCAGGCCAAGGTAGATTTCGATGTTATTAACCGGTTCCGGGTCGCCGCCGATCTCTGCCCGGCCAACCCGGCTCATGGCGTATTGCACTTCCGGAAAGCTGAGTAACAGCGTCTCCAGTTGTGGGGCAACACTTAACGCGGTTTCCAGGCTGGAGGAGGGGGCCAGCGTAACGCGTAAATTGATGGTGCCTTCTTCCAGTTCGGGGACAAACTCGGTGCCCAGTTGCGGCACTAATAAGGCGGCACCAGCTAGCAGCAGTAGCGCAGCACTCAGCACCACCCGGGTGTGATCCATGGCCCAGCTCAGACTGGTGTGGTAAGCCTGTTGCAACGGACGCAACACCGGGCTTGGTTTTTCGGCGACCGGCGTGCGGAATAAAAAAGTCGCCAGCGCCGGCACTATGACCAGGGCGACGAAGACCGCGGCAATCATCGCCAGCATAATACTGATGGCCATTGGCTGGAATAATTTAGCCTCCACCCCTTCAAAACTGAACAACGGCATAAATACCACCAGGATGATACTGGTGGCAAAAAATACCGGGCGTGCCACTTCACGCCCGGCGGCGCTCAGACGCAAACCAACCGCATCCTGGCCTGGCGGGTTAATGCCGGTCGTGGCGCCGGGGTTATTCAGGTGTTTAATCATATTTTCCACCATCACGACTGAGCCATCGACCAGCATACCAATGGCAACCGCAATACCGCCTAATGACATCAGGTTGGCCGACAGGCCGTACCAGGACATCACCATTAAGGCGATGGCAATTGAGATCGGGATAGAAATTAATACCAGCAAGGTGGCGCGCACGTTCATTAAAAATAACGCCAGTACCACCACAATAAAAACAAATGCCAGCAACAGGGCATGTTGCACTGTCGTTACCGCCTGATTAATTAAGTCGGCCTGGTCATAAATGGTTTTAAATTCTACCCCTTCAGGTAAGGCCTGATTAATCAGCGCCACCCGTTGGTTAATGCCATCGATGGTGGCTTTGGTATTAGCCCCCATGCGTTTTAAGACGATACCGGTGACCACTTCGCCGAGCGCTTGTGGTTCGCCGGCGGCATTTTTGCGGCTCATGGTTACCGCACCCTGGCGGATTTCGCTGCCCAGTTGCACCTCCGCCAGCTGGCCAATAGTGATCACGGTGCCATCGATGGTTTTAACAGGGATGCGACGAATGTCTTCCAGCCCCTGTTGATCGGGTGCTAACCAGCCGGTGCCGCGAATGACCAGTTGCTCCTGGCCACGGTTCATATACCAGCCACCAACATTGCTGTTGTTATTTTCCAGCGCCTGTACCACGTCCTGCTGGCTCAGCTGATACGCCAGCAGTTTTGCCGGGTTGATATTGACCTGGTACTGGCGCACAGCGCCACCAAATGACAACACGTCGGTTACGCCGTCTACCGGCATTAATAATAACTTCACCAGCCAATCATTCAGCGAGCGTAAATCCATCACTGAATAATCCGCGATTGTGTTATCGGCGATTAATAAATACTGATACACCTGGCCGAGGCCGGAGGTGTTGGGCCCCATGGAGGGAATACCAACGCCGGCGGGAATTAATTCCCGTGCCGCCTGCAGCCGTTCAAAAACCAGCTGGCGGGCAAAATAAATATCGGTGCCTTCTTTAAACACCACAGTGACGCCGGATAAGCCGGTTTTGGAAATCGAGCGTACCTGTTCGACATCGGGCAGGGCATACATAACGGCTTCAATCGGGTAACTGATCAGCTGCTCGACTTCTTCTGCCGCCAGTCCGGGTGCTTCGGTATTAATGGCAACCTGCACATTGGTCACGTCGGGAAAGGCGTCCAGATTTAATTTGGGGATCGTGAACAACGCAGCCACCACTGTCAGCGCCAGCAGAATGACCACCAGCAGCCGGTTCTTCACCGACCAATCAATGATTTTATAAAACATAATTCATGACTCCCGGCTTAGTGGTTGTGTGGATCAAAGCCGCCTTTGGCGAGCTCTGAGGCGACAAAAAAGGCTCCCTGGCTGACCACCCGGCGCCCGGCGGCCAGCCCCTGGATGGCATGGCGCTCACCAAAACTCTGACCGCGTTCCACCTCAACGGCGACGAACTCACCAGGCTGTTGTTCAACAAACACCTGCCAGTCGCCATCGGCACTGCGGACTAAGGCGGTTTCTGTGACAGTCAGCTGGGGCTGCTGACTGCGGAACTGAAAATACACGTCGGCAAACATCCCCGGATGCAGCTGGTGTGCCTGGTTGTTAACCATTAGCCGCACCACCCGGGTACGGGTTTGTTCATCAATGGTGTGGGCCTGTTGTACCACCTCAGCGTCGTAACGCCGGCCGGCGACCTCGACGCTGGCCCTGCTGCCGGCGGGTAATGCCAGAGACGGCTGAGCGGGCAGACGTGCTTCCACCCACAGCTGGCTTTCGTCGGCCAGCAGCATCAGCTCCGTGCCGGCGTCGACCCGCTGGCCCTGATTAAAATCATCATTCAGCACGGCACCGTCGATGGCGGCGGTTAAGGTGTATTGCCCCAGCTGACTGGCAGGCTGACGTGCCAGAGTATCGATGGCCGTGCGCTCCAGACCGTAGGCCAACAGCCGGCTGAGTGATACCTGATGATCGGCCCGGGCGCGGATATAACGCTGATCACCCACTGTTTTACGTCCCAGTTGTTGTACCCGTTGCCATTCCGCACGGGAGGTTAAAAACTGCGCCTGGGCATCGGCCATGGTTTCGCTGAACAGGGTCACCAGAGGCTGGCCCTGTTTAACGTGATCTCCGAGGGTGGCGTGGCGTTGTAATACCACCGAATCAACCCGTGGCGCGGCGAGGTAGCTGCGGTAACCGTTGGCTTTGATTTCCGCCGGCGCATAACGCTGATAATCAATGCGTTGTGGCGTTAACGTTTCAGTCTTAATGCCGGCCAGGCGAATTTGTGCCGGACTCAGGCTGACGCTGGCCGCTTCGTGGCCGGTATCCTGATGATTGTCATCGTTGTGGTCTGAATCATCGTGGTCTGGGTCATCGTGATCTGAATCGCTGTGCTGCTGTGCCGCTGGTTGAGCAGCGTGGTTATGATTGTCACCGGCACTGGCTGGTTGTGGTGCCAGCAGCACGCTGGCTGTAATAAAGGCAATCAAGCCCGTTGTATAAATAGTCATAATAGATGTCCGTAATTCGTTAAAAACAGGTCACAACTGTGTTAGGGCAAGTGCTGCAGCCGGGCGCTGGTTTCCAGCCAGCGGATCAATGCCAGCCGGGCGTCCCGTTGCAGTCGCAGGCCCGCTTCGATGCCGTCCCGTCGTTGGCTCAGGGCCAGCAGATATTGCTGTGTACTGAGGTCGCCGGATTGCCACTGGCGCTGTAATAAGGTGGCGCTGTTGTCCTGGCTGTTGTGCATCAGGGTTTGCCAGCGTTGCAGCTGTTGCTGGTACTGTTGCGCCAGTGAGCGGGCCGACTCCAGCTGGTAGTCGAGCTGACGCAGCTGGGCCAGGTAACCGGATTCGGCCGCCAGTGCCTGCTGTTGGGCTGCACGGTTACTGGCCTGGTAGTTATTACGCAGATTGAGTGGAATCGACAGGTTGAGGCCAATCACGTCCTGATCGGCATTGCGCCCGGCACTGACCCCAAGGCTGGGGCGGGCGCGGTTGCCACGTTGCTGGCTGTCGGCCCGGGCCAAAGCCTGCTGCCAGCGGGCTTTGGCCAGTTGTAACTGAGGTAGTTGTTGCAGCTGCTGCTGAGTGGCCGGCTGTTGGGCCTGGCTCAGAGGGCGCAACAGCGTTTGCCAGAATGTCTCATCCGGGCTGAAAACCGCTGGGCGCCAGTCGGGCAGCCAGCGGCGGACATCGTTTTCCGCAGTCTGGTAAGCCGCAACCGCCTCGGCGGTGTCGGCCAGGGTGCCAGCCAACGACAAGCGTGTCAGCTCGACATCAATCTGACCCAGATCGCCGGTATTCAGCCGCTGTTCGGTGAGGCTGGCGAGCTGATCGAGTTGTTGCTCCTGTTGCCGTGCCAGCTGATAACGGCGCTGGCTGCTGTGCCAGTTCACCAGTGCCTGCAATGCCTGGCTCAGCATCCGCTGGCGCTCAAGCTGATATTGCTGTTCGGCCTGCTGGCGCTGCCATTGTGCCTGTCGGCTCAGGGCGCCGCGCTGATCCCACCAGTCGATGGTTTGTGATACACCCAGTTGCAGGTTTTCACTGTTACCTTCCTGTTCATAGCTGCCACTCAGTTGCGGGTTATACAGCGGTTGCTGTGTAGCTTCTGCTGCCGCGATCTGAGCGTCTCGTTGTTGCCGTGCCGCCAGACTGTCCGGCAGGTTATCCAGTTGCTGGCGCAGCCAGGCCAGCGGTTGTTGCGGGCTGGTCACTGACGCCGCAGACGCAGGGCGGCTGGCCGCCACCACCGGTTTTTCCGGTTGCTTGTAGGGCGGGTTCGATGGCTCGTTTGCCAGCAGGCTTGCAGGCAATAGCGCCAGGCCGCTGGCCAGTATCAGGGACAGCGGGGTATGGGGTACAAATCCGGTCATGGAAAGTGCCTTATTAATGCGTTAAAGAACGCAGTGGCCCGGCGACGGGCCACTGCGGTGACAACGGATTAACTCAGCAATATCGGAGGGCGCAGGGCGGGGGAATAATATCCGGGCGGAAATTGTTGCGCTGTGGGCCAGCGTAAACCGCTGCTTTGTGGTTGTGGCAGATGCAGGTCTTTGTTTATCAGGGAGCTGAACGTCGGTGCATGGCAATGGCAGCAATGCTGGCAGTTCTCGTCGCCAGTGTGGTTGTCGGTGGCCGCTTCACTGGCCTGGTGATGGCTGCCGTATTCGCCATCACGGTGTCCGTGTAACGCTTGCTCGGCGCCGTGGCGATGTTCCAGTGCGGCGGCATTGTGGCTTAATTCAGCGTCAAACGCCGGATGTACGTCGGCACTGACGAACAGTGATTGCAACGCAATCACACACATCAGAAGCCAGAGTAACAACGGCTGTTTTACGGAAAATGTCATGGCCGGACCAGAACGTTAAATACCCGGGGTATTTAGAAGGGTGAATGCGGCTGTCTATGCAGTAACTGTAAAGAAGCGTGCCGGTGGTTAGTCCGGTGCGTTTTTAAAGGGTAACAGGGTGTTTGCCTGGTCACGGTAAAGCAATACCTGTTGGCGCTCCTGAGCAACAAAATCCGCCACTGCCCGCTGAAATTCCGGATGCATCAGCTGATGGCCGCTGTAGGTTAACGTGGGCTCAAAACCGCGGCTGATTTTATGCTCCCCCTGTGTGCCCGGATCAAACCGTTGTAATCCCCGTTCGATACAGAATTCAATACCCTGGTAATAGCATGCTTCAAAATGTAACGCATCAAACTCCTGTAATGCCCCCCAATAGCGGCCGTATAACGTGTGCTGGTCAAAAAAGTACAGTGCACAGGCCTGGGGTTGCTGATGCTGATCACAGGCCATCACCAGCATCATTTGTTCGTTCAGGGTGTCACGCAGCTGCTGAAAAAAGCCGCGATTTAAATAACCGCGGGAGCGCCGCAGGGCGTACGTCATCTGGTAACACTGATAAAACACCTCGATATCGTCTGGCTGAATATCGTTACCGGTTTTACGTACCAGGGTCAGGCCTTGCTGCGTTACTTTCTGCCGCTCTTTACGTACCGCTTTGCGTTTACGGCTGGTAAAACCCTCGAGGTAGTGGTCAAAGTGCTGGTACTGACGGTTGTACCAGTGGAACTGGCAGGCCATGCGTGGCAGAACACCGGCTTGCTGGCTCAGCAGCTGGTGGCTGTCAGGCATGATAAAGTTGAGGTGCCAGCCCGATAGTCCCAGTGTGGCGCAATGTTGTTGCAACGCTTCACAAACGCCGGACCAGTCAGCGTCTGGCCGGCCTAACCGGCGTGGTCCGCTGGCCGGGGTAAAGGGCGCAGCCAGCAGTAATTTGGGGTAATAATCAAAGCTGTGACGCTGATAGGCATCGGCCCAGCTCCAGTCGAATACGTATTCGCCATAACTATGTTGTTTGATAAATGCCGGCAATATCTGGTCGATCTCACCCGTGCTGTTTTTGGCCACCAGGTAATGCACCAGCCAGCCGCTGTGGCTGGCCGCTAACGGATCCGGCTGCCGGGCATCAATACACTGGTGTTGCTCCAGTGCCAGCAGAAAACGGTAATCGAGAAACGGGTAATGCAGCCCCGGCTGGGTGTTGTCCGCCTGTGCCAGCAGTGCCTGCCAGCGTTGTTGCGGTATCTCTTCGATGCTGTAGACAGGAGAAAAACTCGCCATAAATCAGTGACCTGCTGCGTTATCAGAGCTAAGATGAAAAACATATCCGGATCTTCAGCTGGCATTGTATGCGCTTCGCCGGGCTGAATCAGCAACAGGAGTAGAATGATGTTTAATCTCGACGAACGCCTGCAGGCCGATACCATTCTGGTTGGTCGCCTGCCTCTGTGTCAGGTACTGCTGATGAACGACAGCCGTTACCCCTGGGTGATTCTGGTGCCGGCGCGTAATGATATCCGCGAATATTACCATTTGTCGGACAGCGATCAGCAGCAGATGATGAAAGAATCGGTCTGGGTAACGGAAAAGATGGCCGATCACTTTTCCGCCAAATCGATGAATGTGGCCGCGCTGGGTAATGTGGTGGCGCAGTTACACGTTCATCATGTGGTGCGCAACGAAGATGATCCGGCCTGGCCCGGCCCGGTCTGGGGGCACAGTCCGGCGCTGGCGTACAGCTCTGATCAGCTGGAGCAACGGGTGCATGAATTAAAAGGTTTGTTTGAAAGTCACTTTGTTGAAGACCTGCACGGCGAAGACGACGCCGAAAATAATATCTACTGGTAATTTTCTGTTGTTATGCCTCAGGGATGATGCTGGTTCTGTTCATTAAGCGACTTCCCTGATGAAAATATTACGACGTTACATGTTTAACCGTTTGGGTAATTTTAATTACCTGATCGGTTGTGAGAAAACCCGCCAGGCGATTGCCCTGGATCCGCTTGACGGCGAACACATGCTGCAACTGGCCGAGCAGCAGGGCTGGCAAATCAAACTCATCATTAATACCCACGAACATCACGATCATATTGAAGGCAACCCGGTGGTTGCAGCAGCGACCGGAGCGCAAATCTGGGCGCACAAAAATGCCTTGGGAAAAATTCCCAATGTCGATCACGGTCTGGTCGCCGGTGACGTGGTTGAGCTGGGAACCATCCGTTTGACCGTGTTATATACCCCGGGGCATACGCCGGTGCATTTGTGTTTATTAGCCCAGGCCGATGACTATAACCCGCAGCCGGTATTATTCTCCGGCGATACCTTATTTAACGCCTGTGTCGGTAATTGTTTTAATGGCGGAGATGTCGATACCATGTACGACACGTTCGTGTCGCAGCTGCTGCCGCTGCCGGACGAAACGCTGTTATATCCCGGCCATGATTATATGAAAAACAATCTGGCCTTTGCCCTGAGTCGTGATCCCGGCAATCCGGATGCCTTACATTGGCAGCAGCAGCTGGCGGATACGGAACATGATGATATGCCGGTGATGACGCTCGGGCAGGAGCGTTTGTATAACCCGTTTTTGCGGTTACACAGTGAAGCCGTCCGGGCGCAGCTGAAACACGATTTCCCTCACCTTGGGGAGGGTGACCGGGATGTGTTTAAGGCGCTGCGGGCGTTGCGGGATCAATGGTAGTCACTGAAAAATATCCTTGAATTCAGGACTGTTTATATCAATAAATAACAATCAGCCTGGTATTCCTCTTTAATTGAATGCTGCCAGGCAAGCGGATTTAACTACGGTGACGTTCGCGGAACTCGCCCGGCGTTTTTCCACTCCACTTTTTAAAGGCGCGACAAAAAACGGCCGGATTCTGAATGCCGACATCAAAGGCAATGTGTTTGGTGGTTTTATCCGTATCTATTAATAATCGCCGGGCGATGGCAAAGCGTGCCTGATCCAGTAATGGCTGAAACGACAGGCCGTCCTCTTTTAATTTACGGTTTAACGTGCGCACCGATACCGCCATGTGTCCGGCCAGATCATCGCGGCTGATAAAGCGGCCGGCCTGGGCCTGCTGCTCGATGTGACGCCGGGCTTTGAGACTGAAACTTTCGGCGGCGCGGGCTTCTTCGGCCTGTTTTTCCAGCTGCTCGATATATAACTTATGGGTTGCCAGGTTGGGGCGGGGCAGTGGCATATCCAGCACTTCCAGTGGAAAACGTACTTTCGCCTGGGACGCATTTTCGAACAGCTGGCCGCGGGTGAAGTGCTCAAACTCCGCTTTTTGTTGGCCCAGTACATAAGGAAGATAATATTCAGCACTGACGTCGATACCGGCGCGCTGCATATAAAAACTAACCGCACAGAAGATAATTTCGAACAGAATCTGTTCGATGGTGTTGTCGAAACGCACCAGCGGAGATAACACCACTTCCAGATGGTGGCGGCTGCGTTTGATATGAAAATCTATGCCCGGGCTGTATAAAAAAATATAACGCTGAAAGGTGGTTAACGCATCACCGCCGGTGGGTGAATTCACCAGTGCCAGACCCAGCAGTCCCAGGGTGTCTTCTTTAAACTGGCGGCATAACTGAATACTGAAACGTTCCGATTTGTCGGCAATCAGATTGCCTGTCGCGAGCAGGATTTCGACCTGTTTGCCATTCAGGGTGGCGTGTGGGTCGTCGAGGGTCACCCGTGGGATGTGCAATAATTCGTACACCCGGGTTAACGGCACATTCATCACCTGCATGCGTGGCACGCTGGCAATAAAATCGGCGGCCAGCTGGCTGTAAATGGCCGGAAATTTCAGCTGTTTCAGTTCATTCATGGGGGCAGTATAACCAGTACCCTGCAGAAACCACAGGGCACTGACGGCCGGAATGAGACAATAAAAGACTCAGTAAGCGGCGAGATCGACCCGGGCTTCTTCAATCAGACGCTCGTCATCGATCTGATCAGGATGGAAGCCGGGCTTCAGGTAGGCCAGAAAATCTTTCAGCAGATAACGGTTACGTTTCAGTACTGTCCGCAGTGAACCTTTCATGGCTTTACGTGCCTGGCGGCCGCTGTAACCATCCTGGCGCATAAACTGGTGGGCGAATTTAAAGGAATAACCCAACACCACAAGTACCGCACACAGGTAACCAAACTGACGCAGAAAATAGTTACCGGACACCTCGCGATAAACGTCGTAGGCCACGGCTTTGTGTTCAATTTCTTCAATCGCATGCCATTGCATCAGGTCGCGCATAACAGGGTGACCTTCCACCACGTCCTGATCGCGCAGTGCAACCTGAGCGGCAATGGCGGTGAGATGTTCTGCACCGGCAGTCATTGCCAGGCGCAGCTTAACCGGCAGTTTTTTCCGCATTTTGATGATGAAATTATCGAACTTCGTCAGTTCTTCGCGGAAGGTGTAGCCGTTCTCATCCAGAATGTCGAAATATTTCAGGTGTTCCAGAGAGTGTTGCGCTTCCTGGCCATAAAAACCTTTGGCGCGTTGCTTCAGGTCTTCAGTCGGGTTGTCGAGTTGCTTCAGGCCGTCACGAACCGCGTGCATAAAAAAGCGTTCACCTTCGGGAAACAGCAGATTCATGCCGTTGAAGAAGTTACTGAACGGCAGGTTGCCGTTAAGGTAGTCTTTCGGGACATCTTTGAACTCGAAGTTCATTTTACGTACCGGAATCTGTCCTGGCTGATGCGCTGCAGTCATGGTTTAGCACCTTTGTTTATTGTTGTTTTCGTCACACTTTATGGATGTTAGTGAGATTACTCCCGGGCAGGCAACCGGGTGGGACAGAGTATGTGCATTTTGGGACAGTTTGTTGGCTGTTGTGGCTGCTGATGCCCAGCTGTTGCCAGTGGCGGATAACTGCACCATAAGCGCCAGCGTTTCAGCATGAATTTATTCCTGAGATAAGTGGGGTGATTGTGCCAGTAAGCTGGCCACCCGGGTTTGCAGTTCGGGTACCAGCTGTTGTTCAAACCAGGGGTTTTTCTTCAGCCAGATCTGGTTGCGCGGTGACGGGTGGGGCAGGGGTAAAAAACCAGCCGGCGCCTGGTGCCAGTGTTGTACCCGGGCGGTAAGCGAGCGGTGTTGGCGAATAAAATCCGTGTTCGCCAGGTAATATTGTTGCGCGTACTGGCCAATTAATAAGGTTAAGCTGACCTGCGGTAACTGCTGTAACAGAGCCTGATGCCATTGCGGAGCACACTCCGGACGAGGTGGTAAATCGCCACTTTTGCCTTTGCCCGGGTAACAAAACCCCATTGGCATAATGGCCAGTTGTTGTGGGTTATAAAACGTGGCGTGAGCGATATTCAGCCACTGGCGTAACCGTTTACCACTGGCATCATCCCAGGGAATACCGCTGACATGCACCCGGCTGCCCGGTGCCTGGCCAATGATCAGTATCCGCGCGCTGGCACCTGCCTGAACCACCGGGCGTGGGCCAAGTGGCAGTTGTCCGGCACATAAGGTGCAGGAGTTAATATCCTGTAACAGCGTAATCAGATGGCTCATGACAAATTCCGGGCAAAAAAAAGCGGTCAGAGAATGACCGCTTTAACCGACGATGCCAATCTTACAGTGCCATGTCTTTCAGTTTTTTCAGCGGCAGTACTTTCACTTTGGTGGAAGCCGGTTTTGCCGCTACGTCCATGGTTTCGCCCGGACGGAATGGGTTTGGTACGTTTTTGCGCGCTTTTTGAGCAGGCTTTTTAACGGTTTTGATTTTCAGCAGGCCTGGCAGAGTGAATTCGCCAACCGCACGTTTTTTGATGTGACGCTCAATCACCACGCCCAGTTCTTCCAGTACGGCAGAAACTTCTTTGCGGCTCAGGCCAGTGTTGTCAGCGATTTCATTCAGAATCTGGGTTTTAGTGAACTTTTCTTTTACAGCCGTGATTTTACGGGCTGGAGCGGCTTTCTTGGCAGGCATAAGTCTATGGTCCTTACAGTATTGTTATTTCCGAACGTACTTCATTAACGAACTTACTTCCGAAGATTGACCGATTCGTCAGTCAACTGAGCTGATTTTTATAGAAAACCGTTTGCCTGGCAAGCGCCAAATACCTGTTTTTGTAGGCTTTTGTAAGAACTCAGGGCGGAAAACGACCTGAGTCACAAAAGTATCATCTGAGTTGTCGCCAACGTGGCTGAAATTTGCTGCGCTTCAGGCGATCTTGCTCAGCAGCCAGCCGAATATTTCAGAGTAACGGATCGGGAACAGCCGCTGAGTGCGGTCCATGGCCCGGGCGTCGGCGCCAATCAGGATGCGGCGTTTGCCTTTTAAGGTGCCGTTGATAATAGTGCTGGCGGCCTGGTCCGGGGTGGTGCGGGCCATTTTTTCGAAGTCCCGGGCCTGCTGGTCGAGGCTTTTTTCGGCAGCCCCCTGGCTGGCGGCCAATGAGGTTTTCATCCGGCCATTGCGGACAATATTGGTTTTAATGCCGCCCGGATGAACCGTGGTCACCATAATATGGGTATCCGCCAGTTCCTGGCGTAACGATTCGGTGAAACCCCGTACGGCAAATTTGGTGGCATTGTAGGCCGCCTGTGTCGGCAGTGCGATGATGCCAAAAATACTCGATACATTAATGATCGCTGCCTCCGGCCGTTGCTTCAGCAGTGGCAGGAAGGTTTTGGTGCCATACACCACGCCCCAGAAGTTGATGTTAACGATCCACTCCATATCGTCGTAACTCATCTGCTCCACGGTTTCCGACAGCGCCACGCCGGCGTTGTTGATGATGGCATCCACCTGACCATGATCGCTGATTACTGTGTCGGCGTAGGCTTGCCAGGCGGCACGATCCGCAACATTTAACGTGTGCAGCGTTACCTTGCCTGGCCCCTGAAGCATATCCCGGGTTTCTTCCAGACCGGCCATATTGACATCCGACAGCGCCAGATGGGCGCCGTCGTGGCTGAGTTGCCGGGCCAGTGCCCGGCCAATACCGGAGGCCGCTCCGGTGATCACGACAACTTTATTGGAAAATGACTGCATAAAAAGGACTCCGCATGACGCTTGTTATTGTTGTATGACAGCGGCTTTCGCTGTGACAGGCTGGCCAGATTACCCGGGCAACAGGAAGCGTCACAGGTGCATTTGTGTCGCGATTGGGATTGTTCTGTGGCATGAAGGCGGGAAATTGCCGCCGGGGTATCGGCGGCCCTGCAAAAATTCTGTATACTGCCCGCCTTTTTATATTTCAAAACTAATTTCAACGACGTATTAACGCGGGAACAAATAATGCGCACGCACTATTGTGGTGATATCAACGAAACTTTGATTGACCAAACCGTCACCTTCTGTGGCTGGGTACATCGTCGCCGTGACCACGGTGGCGTCATCTTTTTAGACGTTCGCGATCGCGAAGGTCTGGTACAGGTCGTTTTCGACCCGGATACCGTCGAAGCCTTTAATACCGCCGATAGTGTGCGTTCTGAGTTTGTTGTACAGATCACCGGTCGTGTGCGTGGTCGTCCGGAAGGCACCATCAACGACAATATGCGTACCGGTAAGATCGAAGTGCTGGGTAAAGAAATTAATGTGGTGAACAAGGCTGCAACGCCGCCGTTCCCGCTGGATGGTTACACCGATGTGGGCGAAGACATCCGTCTGAAGTACCGCTACATGGATATGCGTCGTCCTGAAATGCAGGAGAAGCTGCGCTTCCGCTCTAAAGTGACCTCTCATGTGCGTCGTTACCTGGAAGACAACGGTTTCCTGGATATCGAAACGCCGATCCTGACCCGTGCGACGCCGGAAGGTGCACGTGACTACCTGGTGCCAAGCCGTACTCACGAAGGTTCTTTCTTCGCACTGCCGCAGTCACCACAGCTGTTCAAGCAGCTGCTGATGGTGTCCGGCTTCGACCGTTACTACCAGATCGCCAAGTGTTTCCGTGACGAAGACCTGCGTGCAGACCGTCAGCCGGAATTCACCCAGATCGATATCGAAGCCTCGTTCATCGATGAAGAGCAAATCATGTCTCTGACCCAGGGCATGATCACTGAAATCTTCGAAAAAGAATTAAACGTGCAGCTGGGCGAATTCCCGCGTATGCCATACGCCGAAGCGATGGAAAAGTACGGTTCTGATAAACCAGACCTGCGTATCCCGCTGCAACTGGTGGACGTGGCTGAATTCCTGCAGGATATCGAATTCAAAGTCTTCGCCGGTCCGGCGAAAGATCCGAAAGGTCGCGTAGCGGCGCTGCGTGTACCGGGTGGTGCTGAGATCTCGCGTAAGCAGATCGACGAATACACCAAGTTCGTTGGCATCTACGGCGCCAAAGGTCTGGCCTGGATTAAGGTCAACGAGATTGAAAACGGCGTTAACGGCCTGCAGTCGCCAATCATCAAGTTCATCGGTGAAGAAAACACCATGGACATCATGAACAAGCTGGGCGCACAAAACGGCGACATCATCTTCTTCGGTGCCGACAAAGAAGTGATCGTTAACGAAGCGCTGGGCGCACTGCGTTGCAAGCTGGGCGAAGACCTGAACCTGTACACCTGTGACTGGGCACCTCTGTGGGTTGTCGACTTCCCGATGTTCGAAGAAACCAAAGACGGTGGCATCACTGCGATTCACCACCCGTTCACCGCACCAAGCTGCTCTCCGGAAGAGCTGAAAGCAGAGCCTACCACGGCACTGTCTCGTGCTTACGATATGGTTCTGAACGGCTGTGAGCTGGGTGGTGGTTCGATCCGTATCCACGAACAATCGATGCAGGAAACCGTATTCGACGTACTGGGCATCAGCGAAGAAGAACAGCAAGAGAAGTTCGGCTTCCTGCTGGACGCACTGAAGTACGGTGCTCCGGTACACGGTGGCCTGGCATTTGGTTTGGACCGCTTAGTGATGCTGCTGACCGGTGCTCAGTCGATCCGTGAAGTGATTGCCTTCCCGAAAACTCAGTCGGCGGCGTGTGTGATGACCGAAGCGCCTGGGCAGGTTGGCAACGCACAGCTGCGTGAACTGCATATCAAACTGCGTGAGAAACCTAAAGCTGAATCTTAAGATTTAGTTGGTTTTAAGTGCTTAAAAAAACGGGAGCTTCGGCTCCCGTTTTTGTATCTGACTTAGGGATAAAAGGCTTCATTATGGAAATGATCACTGCTTTGAAACACTACCATCATCTCCTTGTATTACTTCAAATAAAAATAAAAATCCTTGTTAGCTTTTTGATTATATTGATCTCTGTACCCGGGCATACCGATACTCCACATATCGATTTTGTCCAGTCGCGTTTAATGACGGCGTTTCCTGCCTCGCAACAGGCGTTGTGGCCGGTGAGTTACAATAACCGCATCGTGGGTTACGGTGATCGCAGTGATAACTGGTTGCTGCAAACCCCGGATTGTTGGGGGGATGCGCAATGCGCCAACAGCGCTGCATTACAGCGTTACACCGATACCATTCGCGCGGATATTGCCAGCGACCGGACGTTAGCGGCGCTGGCGATTTCCCCGGGCGGTTTGATAACCAGCTGTTTAATCGCGGCCGGTTTCTTTTCCGGCTGCGTTAATATCCCGCCACTTTCGCTGTCTGGCTGATGCGCGTGTTACAGTTGCCATAATTTACAGTTGTGGAAGATTATTATGAACGCCAACCAGGCCTTGTTAACGTTCTCCGATATTGCCAGTGCTGCCCATGGCCGTATTCAGCAGGATTTTGCCGATATTAATCCGGTGATTGGCGTGATGCAGGGCATGCGTAAAATGGGCATTCCGGCTGACGTGATCAGCATCGACTGTTTAACCAGTAAAAAGCGGATTCTGGTGGTGTTACACGATCAGCAGCCTGGTGTGATTCAGTATCAGTATTGTTTTCTGGATCAGGACCCGGCTGATGACTATTTGCAATTACCCAGCGCCGAGGTGAATGCAGACACTGTTTACGGCTGGATCAAAAGCTATTTCAGCGCCTGAGCGGAGCCAGATGATGTCATCTTTTCCCAGTGTCGTTCAGGCCAGACATCTCCATGGTCATATTCTTGAAATTCATTTCAGCGATGGCCATATCAGTGTGGTCGATTTTGCGCCTTTTATTTTTGCCTGTGATCATCCGGATATTCATTGTTATCGCCAGCCCGGGCTGTTCCTGGCGTTTGAATTGTGTGATGGCAATCTGAACTGGCACGACTACCGGATGATTTTTCCGCTGGAAGATCTGTACCATAATCGTCTGGCCGGTCGGCACTGAACGGCCGGGTTAATCAGCAAAACAGTAACGCAGCAAAACAGGAGGTTATGATGAGGGTATCTGGCTGGCAGTGGCGATTGCAGACGCTTGCACTGCTGTTGTGGATGACATTGCCGTGCGCCCGGGCTGCGGATTTCCCGTTGGCCGACGGTGATTATATTTTTCAGCACCGCTATGCCGAGCAACCACTGATGGACAGTTTTCAGCTGCAGGTTGAAATCCGTTTCCCGCGCATCCGGGTCTATAACCGTGATTACGCCGGCGTGTTTCCGCTCGGGCTGGTGGATGATGCTGAGTTGTACTGGCATCAGCCGTCGCAGCAGTGGATTCTGGTACATGACGAGCAGGATAAGCAGGCCAGTGAGGTCGGTGGCTGTTCCGATGGTCCGGGTGTGATCGATGCACAGGCCAGGATTTACTGGACATGTTAAGCTGCTGATCAATAGTGTAACAATCATCAGGACAGGATGCCCATGAATCAATCAGGCCGTGGAATATTCATTTCAGCGTTATTGGTTTTATTAACCGCCTGCAGCGCCGTTGGCTCAGATTTCCGCCCGCCGGCGTATTATCAGGAAAACAGCCAGGGCGACAGTAAACCTCTGGTCGGCCAGTCGCTGTTTGGCGATAACGACCAGAAAATTGCCGCCATGCTGGATCATCGTGTTGCACTGCCGCAACTGAACCGGGTGGCCATTCTGAAAATCAGCCCGGACAATTACTGGCGCCATTACTCCGATAATTTTAATCAGCTGAGTGACTCGCTGGTCAGTTCGCTGGTTATGCCATTACGCGCTTCTGCGCGGGTGTATGATGCCTCGTTTTTACCCGCCATGCTGATACCGGCGGAATATAATCTGCCGATTCTGCGTGAAGCTGCTGCGCGTTTTCAGGCCGATACGCTGCTGATTTACAGCAGCCAGTGTCAGACTTACCGGCGTTTTCGCTTTTTTGACGAGAATAAAAGCCGCGCCTATTGCCAGGTTGAAGCCGTGTTGCTGGATGTCCGCTCCGGCATTATTGTGCAGTCGATTGCCAGCCAGGAAGATTACGATCGCCCGCCAGCCAGTGATCAATATAATGCGCATGAACGCGACAAACAGGCTGAGCTGGAAGCACTGGCAAAAGCTCTGGGCGAAGTAGCGCGCCAGGTCGTTGGCTTTTTTGAGCAGGTGCCGGTATTGGGGGCATCACAATGAATCAGGAACCACAATATTGGGGCATGCCGGTTAATACCTATTGCATGTTGTTACACCTCAGTCAGCTGAGCAGTTTTCTGATTCCCGGGCTGGGACTGGTGCTGCCGGCATTAATGTGGGCATTAAACAAAGATAAAAATGAGCAGATTGACCAACACGGTAAAGTCACGCTGAACTGGCTGATCAGTGCCGTCATTTATGGTTTTGTCTGTTTTATATTGTGGTGGCTGCTGATCGGTGCGCTGGCCTTTGTGCTGCTGGCGATATTAAACGTGATTTTTGCGGTGATGGCAGCCATCCGGGCTAACGACGGGGAATTATGGCCGTACCCGCTGAGTATCCGGTTTTTTAAGGTGTAACTATGGTCAGATTAACCAGCGGCCTGCTGGCCCCCTTGCTGTGTGTTCTGTTGCTGCCCGCGTTGTCACAGGCACAGTCACAGGCACAGTCACAGGCACAGGCACAGGCACAGGCACAGGCACAGGCACAGGCACAGGCACAGGCACAGGAGCATGAGTCGTCTCTGGCGCAGGCCCGCCAGGCGTTAACACAACAGCTGCAACAACGTCTGGGGCAGCCGGTCAGTCTGCAGCTGGATATCGCCAACCAGGAGGATCACTGGTATCTGTTCAGCGGCGAAGTGTTGACGGCGGCGGGTGAAACTCTCGACTGGAGCCGCATTGACGGCTGTGAGCCGCAACTGGATGGGTTGCTGTGGGCTGTGATGCAGTGGCAACCGGGAGGCTGGCGTTTTGAGCAGCTGGAAGTCTGCTCACCGGAGCCGGTGTACTGGTATCTGGGCGAACAACCACTGAGCTGGCCTTGTGGTGTGTACCACGGCCTGCAAATCAGTGCTGATGACGATCTGGAACAGCGCTGCCGCCAGCAGCGGCAATGATGAAGAATACTCTGATGGATGTTTATGACTAACTCTGAATTTTTAGCCAGCCTGGGGCTGAACACCAATAAACCCTGGACCTTATACCTGTCTGTTTCAAGCTGTGACCCCCGCGACTGGGCAATTGCGCCGCAGCAGGTGGATGGCTTTGAATTATGTCTGACGTTAATTCTGCAAGCCGAAAGCTGGCGGGTGGATTTTGAGCGTAAAGACGGCGATTTTTGTTATCAGTGGCGGCCGCAGGGTACTGCTTTGCACACTGAACGCGATGCTTACCACAGCTTCGACTGGCCGCAGATGACGCAATTGCAGGATTTTCCGCAGCTGATTGTGGCACTGGAAAAATTATGGCATAGCCGGTTCAGCAAACAGGTGTATCTGGATGGCAATATCGCCGTTGACACGTTACAGCATCCCCAGGCCGTTGCTGCGTTGCTCAGCTGGCTGGGGGAGGGCTGGCACCTCAGTAACGGCTGATATCGTCTGCTGGTTAATAAAACGGCGCTTCGCCTGGCGGGCGTTTTTTAAAGCGTTTATGAATCCAGAAGTACTGGTCTGGCTGTTGGCGCACCGCCTGTTCCAGCGCTTTGTTCCAGGCTTCGCAGTCAGCCTGTGGCTGCTTGCCAAAGTCCGGTAGCGGGCTGAATTCAATTTCATACACACCACCCGGCAGCCGGTGCATGCGCATAAACACCACCGCCGCCCGGCCGGCTTTGGCAATCCAGCTGGGGGCCGATAAATTAGCCGTTTGTACGCCAAAAAACGGGGCAAATAAATCCGCGGCTTTGCCGGAATTCTGATCACAGGCATACCAGGCGATATTACCGCCACGTAGCCAGCGGATCAGCTCTTTCACCTGGTATTTGGTATGGCCCCGGGCATTACGGCCATTACGGCCGTTGACAATCATACGGTCGATTACCGGGTTATCGTGTGGCCGGTACATATAAGACAATTTATGTTGTTCCGGTAACGCCGCTTTAAACAGGGTTAAGGCGAAATCGACCGAGGTAAAATGGCCGCTCATCAATAACACGCCCTGGCCATTCTGTAACGGCTGCAACACATGTTCCATACCGATAATGCGGGCGTTGTTAACCGGTTCTGCCATATTGCGCCACCAGGCCTGGGGCGTTTCCAGCAGTCCCATGGCCATCTGTTGCAGGTTTTTCTGCAGTAAGCGTTCAATGTCTGCCGCGGAGTATTCGGGAAAGCAGGCGCTCAGGTTTTTACGGCCGATTCGGGTGCGGCTGTGCAGGGTTTTGTATAACAGGTAGCCAATCAGGCGGCTTAATCTGTCTTTCAGCGGCAACGGCAACCAGGAGATCAGCCACATAAAAAACACCACCAGCCAGGCGCCCCAGTATCTGGGATGTAACATAAAGCGGGTGACAGGAATTCGCGAATCCTTAGCCATAACAAACTACCAGCGACGAGCATCAAAACAACCGGTGCAGCATAAACCAGAGTGCTGGCAGAAATAAGACATCGCTGGGTGCAGAGCTGGAAAAGACTGTTTTTCCAGCTCTGCAGTGATCAGCGCGGGTTCAGGCCTGGCGGCTGGTGAGGGGGTTAGCCTGCTGACGGCGGCCGGCTGGCAACATTGCCCACTGTACGATCAGCACGCTGGCCAGGACGGTGATAAAACCGGCTAATGCCTGGCCATCCAGCGCTTCGCCGAGAAAATACCAGCCTAATAATGCCGCCGATAACGGACTTAATAATCCCAGCGATGAAACCGCCACCGGGGACAGCTGCTGAATGCCGCGGAACCATAACAGGTAGCCCAGCAGCGAGCCGACCAGAGATAAATAACCGTACGCCAGCAGTTGTGTCTGGCTGAGTGACGGCAGGCCTGGTTCCAGCGTCAGGGCTACCGGAATCAGTAACACCCCGCCGAGTAATAACTGCCAGCCGGTAAAGCTCATCACCGGTAAATCCAGTTGCCAGTGGCGGGTAAGGAACACGCCCAGGCCAACACTGATGGCACCCACCAGCGCTGCTGTTGCCCCGATCAGATCCCACTGACTATCGGGCGACAATAACAGGGCTGCCATGCCGGCGATGCTGGCGACAGACGCCACCACAGCGGCCTGTGCCGGCGCCTGCTTCTGCACCAGCCAGATCAGTAACATCACCACCAACGGCTGGATCGCGCCTAATACCGCAGCCAGGCCACCGGGTAAGCGATAAGCGGCGACAAATAACATGGCCTGAAACAGGCCGATATTCAGCAGCGACAGCAACATCAGTTTGGGCCAGTGCCGGCGTTGCGGCCAGGCAAAGTTGAGCAGCAGCAGGATCAGGCCAGCGGGCAGGACCCGGATAGCGGCGGAGGTGAAGGGTAACCCCTGGGGCAACAGTTCTGAGGTGACAATATAGGTGGACCCCCATAACACCGGCGCCAGAGCGGTCAGCAGAATCAGTAACAATGTGCGCATAAAATCTCGACAGTAAAATATCTTTAATTCAAGATAAACGCAGTGTATGGATATTTATCTTGAGTTCAAGGTAAATGTGCCGGGTAACTCATGGAAAAAATAATGAAGCCAATAGCGAATCACGATCTGCCGCCGGCAACGGATGCCGTCGATGCCATTCTGGAACAGTGGCAACAGCAACGGCCGCAGCTGGATACCCGCCTGATGGGACTCATTGGCCGGCTGAAACGTAGCGCCGCGTTGTTGCAGCAGCAGCTCGACCGGGTGTTTAACGAGTTTGATCTGAGTGCCTGGGAATTTGATGTGCTGGTGACGTTGCGGCGCAGCGGAGCGCCATATTCACTGGCGCCGACGCAGCTGTTCTCCACTCTGATGGTGACCTCTGGCACCATGACTCATCGTATGAACCAGCTGGAAAAGCGGGCACTGATCGAACGGCAGGCCAATCCAGAGGATGCGCGCAGCAAGCTGGTGGCGCTCAGCGCGTCCGGCTTGCAGCTGATCGACCAGGCGCTGGAGGCTCATGTCGCCAATCAGCGTCGTATACTCGCAGGCCTGGATGATGAAGCTGTTGAGCGGCTGGATCACAGTCTGAGACAGTTGCTGGCGTTACTGGAGCCGGGACAATAACCCGGCGCTGGCGATGTGTTGTCAGCCGTTTTCTTGCCCGGCTGGTGCCGGCGGATTATCGCTGACGTCGGTTTCGGATAACCGGGCAGCAACAAAATCGATAAAGCTGCGTACCCGTGCCGACAGGTGTTTGCGGCTCGGGTAAATCAGGAAAATATCGATCGCCAGTGGCCGGTAATCACGGAATAGTTCCACCAGTTCGCCGCGCTCCAGTTCGCCGGTCAGCATAAAGGAGGGCAGCCGCACAATGCCCAGCCCGCGGCGGCACAGATGCAGTTCCATCTCTGAGCTGTTGCTGCTGACCCGGCTGTCGACTTCTACCTGAATCGGTTTGCCGTATTGGTTGGTAAACTGCCATAAGCGCGGATTTTTCAGATACGAATAGGTAATGCAGCTGTGTTGCTGCAGGCTGGCGGCCAGGTGTTCCGGCTGCTCTGGTGTGCCGTGCTGTTGCAGGTAAGCCGGTGCGGCCAGGGTGACTGCCCGGGCTGCCATTACCTTGCGTGAAATCAGGCTGGAGTCCTCCAGTTTTGGCGTGGCGCGGATAATCACATCGAAGCCTTCGGCGACCATATCCACTTTACGGTTACTGAGATCCAGGTCGAGACTGACTTTGGGGTGCTGTAACAGAAAGTCGGCAAAAATATCCTGCATGCGCACCACACCAAAACTGGCCGGACAACTGACCCGCAACAGACCACTGGGTTGCTGTTGCTGACCGGATAACAGGTGATAGGCCTGTTGGGCATCCGCTACCAGCTGCTGACACTGCTGATAATACAACTCGCCTTCCGGCGTCAGATTCAGCGAACGGGTGGTGCGATTGAGCAGCCGCACCGCCAGCCGTGCTTCCAGTTTGCTGATTTCCTTACTGATATAAGACGTGGAGTGGCCGGTCTGTTCTGCGGCGGCGGTAAAACTGCCGGCGTTGACCACTTCGACAAACACCAGTACGCCATCCAGTAACTGTGGGTTGTAATTCATCGCTGCTCCTGAGGCGGTGTGGAACTATTCCGAGTCAGATGGAAAATATGGTTATCCATTTGCCATATTAATCTTTATCTGTGGCTAATTTATCCTGACATCATCTTGTTAAGCAATGACCGAATCACGGAGTACCTTATGAAAGTGTTAGCCTTTGCCGCCACCAACTCGCGTCACTCAATCAACAAAGCGCTGGTGACCCATGCCGCGGAACTGCTGCAGCGTAATGCCGGTGCGGAGTTTGAAATCCTGGATCTGAACGATTTTGAAATGCCAATCTACAGCATCGACCGAGAGCAGCAGGGCGGCATTCCTGAGCCGGCTCAGGCCTTCTTTAACAAAATCGGCGAGGCCGATGTAGTGCTGATTTCTTATGCTGAGCATAACGGTAACGTGACCGCAGCCTACAAAAACCTGTTTGACTGGGCATCGCGTATTGATCAGAAGGTCTACCAGAATAAGGCGGCACTATTAATGGCCGCTTCACCGGGCCCTGGAGGAGCACAAAGTGTGTTGGCCAGCGCCAGTGGTTCGGCGCCGTATTTTGCCATGGACGTTAAAGGGAGCTTATCGGTGCCATCATTCTACGATAACTTCGATGGTGAACGTGGTGAACTGAGCAATCCGCAGCTGGCACAACAACTGGCGGCAGAGCTGGCGAAACTGGCAGACTGAAGTCTGCCAGGCCACATCCGGCGCCGGCACTGGACGTATTACCGCCGGTGAAGGGGTTTGCCGTGCCGCAATAACCCGGCCGGGGTGTATGGCAGAGTCAGCGGGCAATGGATTGTTGCGGGCTGGCGCTGAAATATTGCTCCAGCTGAGACACAGTTAATGGCCGGCTGTAGAGAAATCCCTGGGCCTGCTGACAACCGGCCTGTAACAATAACTGCGCCTGTTCCCGGGTTTCCACACCTTCGGCGATCACGTCCAGTCCAAGGCTGTTGGCGAGGGCTATAATGGTGTTGGAAATGGCGATGTCGTCGCTGTCTTCAGGCATATCACGGATAAAGGATTTATCGATCTTTAATTTGCTGATCGGCAGTTTTTTCAGGTAACTGAGCGATGAATAGCCGGTGCCAAAATCATCAATCGCCAGTTCCACCCCCATTTCATGCAACAGGTACAGCTGTTTCACCGAGGAATCCCGGTTCTGCATAATAAAGGTTTCGGTGACTTCCAGTGACAGGCAGGTTGCCGGTAAACGGCAGTGGTGTAACATCGCTGAGACCTGCTCCACCAGGTTCATTTTGGTAATTTGTGGGCCGGCGATATTAACCGCTATGCGGCCGAACGGAATGTCACGATCCAACCAGTCGCGGGCCTGTTTGCCGGCCTGATTTAATACCCATTCGCCAATGGTTAACATCAGCCCGGCGTCTTCGGCAATGGCAATAAAACGATCCGGCGGCACCCGTCCCAGTTTTTCGTTATGCCAGCGCAGCAGGGCTTCGACACCAATTACCTGACCACTGGTTAAATCGATCTGGGGCTGGTAATGCAGGCTCAGCTCATTACTGCTAATGGCATGGCGCAGTTCATTTTCGATATTCACGCGTTCAATAATATCGCGCGTCATGGTTTCGGTATAAAACTGATAATTATTGCGCCCCTGGCTTTTGGCCCGGTACATGGCCGCGTCGGCGTTACGTAATAAATCATCGGCGTTGTCGCCGTCCTGCGGGAATAAACACAACCCCACACTGGCAGATACCCGCACATTGCCGCTCGCCAGGGCTATCGGCTGGTCGAGGGTATCGAGGATTTTTTGTGCCAGTCGCGCCGCAGCTTCTGCTTCCCCCAGATCGTCGAATAATAAAACAAACTCATCGCCGCCCACCCGGGCGACAGTGTCTTTTTCACGCAGAGTTTGTTTTAAAAAGTCGGCGACATTTTTTAATAACCGGTCGCCTTCAGGGTGGCCCTGGCTGTCGTTAATATTTTTAAAATTATCGAGGTCGACAAACATTAATGTGAAAGATTTATCGTTGCGCTGAGCGTGTTTAATGGCCTGATCCAGTCGTTCGCGTAATAACAAGCGGTTGGGCAGATTGGTGAGGGTATCGTGATAGGCCAGATGAAACACTTCCTGTTGTGATTGTTTAATCTGACTGATATCGGAAAACACAGACACATAATTGCGGATCTGATCCTGATCGTCTTTCACTGTGCTGATGGTCTGCCACACCGGGCACAGGCTGCCGTCTTTATGGCGATTAATGTATTCACCGCTCCAGCGCCCCTGTTCCAGCAATGCCTGATCCACCTGCTGATAAAAGTCGTCGTCGTAACCGTCAGAGCGTAAAAAATCCGGTGTTTTTCCTAATACGTCATCGCGGCTGTAGCCGGTAATGTCACAGAACGAGCGGTTGACCTGCACAATTTTGCCGTCTGCATCGATGATCATAATAGCTTCAATGGTGTTTTCCACCACACTGGCCGACAGTCGTAATATGTTTTCATTGGCCTTGCGCTGGGTGATATTGCGGCCAACCCCTAACACGCCTAATAAACGTCCGGTTTTATGGTCGTACACCGGGGTTTTAATGGTTTCCAGTAATTCGCTATGACCGTCGCTGGCAAAGGTGATGTGTTCTTCACTGACGGTTAGCCCCGGGGTCTGCATGGCGGCGATGTCGTGCTGGCGGAATAAATCAGCCCGTTCCCGATCAGCAAAGTCGTAGTCGGTTTTACCGGTAATGTGTTGTTCAGAGGTTCCGAGGAACTGTTCGAAACGCTTGTTGCAGGTCAGATAAACCCCGTCCGGATTTTTAATCCAGACCAGATCGGGCAGGGTTTCCATCAGCAGGCGCAAATAACTGGTTTTTTCTTCGACTTTATCGGCCAGTAAGCGCATGCGGATATTCTGACTGGCGAGGTACATCGCGAGCAGAAACAGCAGTGCAAAAATCAGACTGGCACTGATGATCTCCGCCTGGTAGGTGTGCCACACCGAAATCGATTGATTGATGATGCGGGTGTCAGCCGGTAACAGAGTACGATCAATCCCCAGTCGCTGCAGCTCCTGCTCATCTGCCATGGGCAGGTTCGGACTTTTATCCAGTACCGGGATCAGACGGATATCTTCACCGGCGAGAATTTTTCTGGCCATGCGCCCGGCCTGACGTCCCTGTTCGGTGTGGCTGACCACTACGCCGCCCAACACCCCCTGGCCGATACCGTGTTCATAAGGGTGCAGAATGGGCACCGGAGTGGCTTCACGAATCAGCTTCAGACTGTCGTAGAAGGAAAGTTCATGGCCAAAGCGGTCGCTGTAGGCGCCAATCAGCAACACCAGATCCTGATCTCCCAGATTCTGCAGTTGCAGTCGTAAGTCGTCCCAGGACAGCTGGGTGAGTGACAATACCCGGAAGTTAAGGCCGGTAAAGTCCGCCATCTGCTGCTGCAGGGTATGCAGATCGGTTTGTGAGGTTTTGCGGCTGTCGGTGATGACGTAAACGTTGCGCCGTCCGGGCATCAGTTGTTCCGCCAGCGTCAGCATGCGGGGAAAGGATAAGGATTCAAACACGCCGGTGGCCCAGGACACATTGTTCATGCCCTGTGCTTTGCGTGGGTCGTTGACGCCAAGAAACACCACCGGGGTGTTGGCCGCCAGCCGGGAGCGATGATGGCGGATAAAATCCAGTGCATTGTCGTCGGCGGTAATAATCAGATCGTAGCGCTGACGTTTGCGCAGTTTATGGCTCAGTAGCTGCAGCAGGTTCTCCAGGCTGGCAGCATCCTGATGGCGCTTGCTGTCCATATATTCGATGTCGAGCTGGGGCGGATAATCGCCGAATGCCTGTTGCAGGCCAGCGAGGATTTTATCCGAGGTCGGAAAGCCGGGGTGATAGGAATACAGCAACAATATCCGCTTGTCTCTCAGGTCTTCGCTCTGGGCCATCGCCGGCAACGGCGCCAGTAAGGCCAGGGCTAACAGCCAGAATGGCAAGCGAATAACCGGCCGCAAAGCCATGCGTAAAGATCTGAACAAACCCTGATTCCCTGGATAACTGTGATTCAGAGGCAGTATAGACGTGCCGGGCCAGTGGTTAAATATTAAACCACGCCAGATACGCGGGTTTTTTACCTTGTTTAACCTGGCCATGTCAGTGTCACCCGCAAACCGGGCAAATTGTCGGCCATGCTCAGGTGAATATTCAGCCGCTGGCAGGCGGTATTCACCAGCGCCAGACCGAGCCCAATGCCGCCGGAGCGGCGATCACGGCTGTTTGCCGGCCCTGGCAGAGGTGTTGTTGGGATGTTTGTCAGCGCCCGGATCGCCGTTGTGATGGCCCTGATAGGCGGGTGGTTCATCGGCCAGAAAATCGGCTACGGTATCGAGAAACTCGGTTAACAACTTACGGCTGACGACAAAAATATGGCCGATGTTTTTTTCGATATGGCGGTTCAGACCTTCACGCACCAGCCGCTGGTTGTTTTCCAGCCGTCCCCAGCGTTCGCTGGTTTTACAGGAACCGGCCGGAGCAATCGGATCGCGCAGACCACAATAATCAAACAACGCGATGTCGGCCCGGTTTAACGCGTCCATATTCACCGGCTGGTTATCCAGCTGCGGATAGCGTGACGGCAGGCGGAATTCGTTGCGCCAGATTTCGTTACCCATAAAGACCCGCTGAATCCATTCCCGGTGGGCGCGGGCCGGGAAGCGGGTGCCACTGCTGAGCCATTTCAGAAACGGTGCGGCATCTTCAATCGCCCCCGGTACGTGGGCGCGGCTGAAAAAGCCTTCCGGCGCACTTTGTTCCACCCCGGGCTGAATGTTGTTCATCCCCAGGCCAATGGCAAACGGCGAAACATTTGCATGACCGTAAAACAAAGCCATGATATCGGCGTCGTAATCGTTGCGGATTAAATCACGCATCGGTTTATGGCCGCTGTCTTCGTCATCGAATAACACCGGCGTGGTCATCAGTACCACCTGGCGGATGCGGATATCGTCGCCGCTGATGTTGGCTTCTTCGATACGCCGCGCCAGATAGGGCATAAACAGAGTGCCACCCATACAATAGGCCATGACCTCGATATCCTGCTGCGGATGCCGCTGCAATACCAGATCGAGGTATTGGTCGTGGATGGTTTTGGCATAAAACGCCAGCCCCAGCTCACTTTGTTCCGGCCCCGGATCGCCGTAATCGACCATGTACAGGTCGTAACCCAGCGCCAGCATGCCTTCCACCACGGATTTGCCCGGTGCCAGATCAAATAACTCACAGCGGTTAATCATCGGGCTGGCCATATACAGGGTTTTGCCATTGGCTTTAACGCCGTCGGGGCGGGGGTAATGGCGCAGCCGGGCCGTGTACAGCTCGGAGCCGGGTACGCTGTGCCATTCACACGCGCCTAACCGGGCACAGGGGGACTGGGCTGCAAAACGGGCGACGTCAAAGGCGTCGTGTTGCAATAATTCCAGCAACCGGCGACTGCAATCGTGCAGATATTGCTGATCGGTTTCCCGCCAGTTGCCATCGCGGTCGGCTTTACGAAAGGGCTGTTGTTGCGGATCGCTGAAGGGTTGCTGCGCCAGCACCTGCAATAACGAACGCAACAGATTTTTCAGCGCTGCTAAATGGGTCTGACCCAGGCTGTGATACTGCCACTCCAGCAGGGCAAAACTGTGCAGCTGAGTTGCCAGCCAGGTTTGGCCGGCCAGTGTTTCCCGCGCCCACTGGCAGGTCTCGCTGGCAAAACATAAGCGGTCGTCTTCGGCGTCCGGATCAGGCTGGCTGAAATAACCCACCAGCGCTTTTAGTGCTGCGGCGTAATCGCCTTCGATGCGTTGATTGTCGCGCGCCACCAGGTCGGGATTTTCGTGCTGGCCAACCGATTGTTCGGTGGCTTGTATCAGTGGCCGGGCCCATTGCAGCGCCCAGTCGGAGGTGAAGCCGAACGGGGTTAACGCGCGTTGTTGCAGCTGGCTGGTGGTTAACAGCTGCTTCAGCCAGATGCCGTTCAGTTCACTTTGCCAATGGCGCGCACCCTGCAGCCCGGCAGGGTTATCAGCTGGCCCCGGTAACAGCGCCAGTGCCATGTCATCGGCGGACAAGGCTTTGGCGGGCAGGCCGAACAGTGGATTAATGGCCGTTTGGGCGGGAAAAACAGAGGTAAAACCAGGCAGTTGGGCCAGCATAGATGCGTCTCCTTGGCGGCTCGGGAACAGAATAAGCCTCAGTGTAGGGCGGAATCGGCGATCGGCCAAAGCGTCAGATCAAACTTCAGGCAGAATACTGTTATTTTTCTTAATAACGTCTCTGGCGGGCGACCACAGCCGTGCCAAGGCGATCACGAAACGACAGATAAAATGATCGTGGCATGCGACAGAGTGATGACAGGCCTGTTATTATTGATAGCTTAGTCAGTGAATTACTGGCCGGTTATTTTGTTCAGTCATTAAGTTATTTTTAAGTTATTTTTTATGTCTCAAAACACCCCGTTTACCTTACCCGAGCCAGGCGATCATGAACGCCAGCAGCTGGCTCAGCTGGGGGATTACGACGATCCCTGTTTGTTGTTTATTTATGCCGACGCAGCACCGGAGCGTGTGTTGCAACGTGTGCAGCAGGCCGTGCAGCAAAGCGAACAGGCGCTGGCGCAGCCCAGCCCGGTCAGCACGGACAGCCGGTTGTACTGGAGCGCGTGCTGGGGAGACAGTCAGGAAGCCGAAGTCCTGGCCGATGCCCTGGCGGCAGCGCTGCAGTCGTTAAACGGTTATGTGTCGGTGTTTCGTCATAACCCGCTGGCTGACCCGCTGGACACCTATACCCAGGGCTGGCAGCAGCTGTTGTGGCTGATGACCGGGGAGCAGCCACAGGCGTTAAGTGTTGGCGCCGACGGCCGGGTGGCGATTAACGATTTTACCGACCGCAGCCGCTGGCCTGGTCTGGCGGCGTATCGTCAGACGGCACAGTCAGACGCAGCCGAAAAAAGTGGTTTATTCAGTTCCGTTGTGAGCCGGCTGAAATCGGCCCTGACGGTGAATCCGGCCGGACGGCAAGCAGAGAGAGATGAGACTGACAAGGAACAGGCGCAGTTATGCCCCTGGCAAGCGGCAACGGCTGAGCTGGTGGAAGACGGCGTCGCCAGGCCGCCTGTAGCCTCGCTGGAGCTACTGGCGCCGTTTATCTGGCATCTGCCGGGGGGCGAAGCCTTATGGTGTTACCTGTTAAGCGGTGAAGGTCTGGAACAATTGCAGCAGCAAAATATCCTGCTGGATCTGGATCAGGTGCTGATTTTTGCTCATGCACACCAGGTTGCGCCGGCGTTTTATCAGCACCTGTGTGAGCAGTTATCCGGTGTCAGCGATCAGATCGAGCTGGCCGAAGATCTGGATGAGGTGTTGCAGCACGCGGCCGAAGCATTGCTGGAAGACAGTGATGATGAGGCGGATCAGCAGCTGTTTTTGCGTCTGCTGGATATTTTTTATCACCTGCTTGATCAGCAGCCGCTGTCGCAGACACTGTATGAAATGCTGGTGGAAGACGACG
The DNA here is from genome assembly GCF_042648445.1 of Bacterioplanoides pacificum. Classification (NCBI taxonomy): domain Bacteria; kingdom Pseudomonadati; phylum Pseudomonadota; class Gammaproteobacteria; order Oceanospirillales; family Oceanospirillaceae; genus Bacterioplanoides; species Bacterioplanoides pacificum. The sequence goes on along the minus strand of NZ_JBHRYB010000005.1, from coordinate 945,173 downwards.
ACACGGCATGCCTGACTGCGGCGCAGTATCATCAGCGCTTCGGCGGCGACGAAACCCCTGAAGAAGGGGTCATCAGTAGCAACCAGCAGGCCAAACTACAACGTTTGATGAAAAGCCTGAAACGGTTTTACAGTGCCGATTATGATCAGCTGAAAATGCTGCTGGCGTTGCGGGAAGAAAACCGCGCGGTCGCGGACCTGAGTCAGTGGTGGGTCGATGATACACCGCAGGCGCTGCTGCTGGCGGCATTGATGTGCTGGTGCGACTACGACGAAGACATCTACGACGATTACAGTAAAGCCCTGTTTAAGCGGGTGGATGGTTCGCTGGCCAATCTGGCCGAAGAAACGCTGGAGCGATACACCGAAAACGGCCAGCCGTTGCCAGCGGAGTTCCGTCCTTATCTTTACAGCGAAGAGCAGCTGTTGGAACCGCTGGCAGAAAAACTCAGTCAGCAGCTGGAGCTGGAAGGTTATCAGTCACAGCGCGACTTCAACCAGCCGGCTTATGATGCCCTCAGTGCCACCAGTAAGTTTCTGCCGGTGTTAGCCGCCGCCTGGTATCGGGTATTCTCGGATGAAGAGTGTCAGGCGTTACGTCTGGTAAAACTGTTTCTGAAGCTGGCGCCGCAGGCGACGTTATCCTGTGCCAGCCGGTTGGTGCGCGATGGTTTCCGTGGCTTTGCCGACGACGGCCGCAAAAGAGGCTTTTATTTTGCGCTGCACAGCGCCCGGCCAGAGGCTGGTGACCTCTATGCGTTTAAGATGCGGCTGGCGAAAAAAGAAGCCAACGACGATGAGTACTGGCAGCTGCTGGATAGCTACTTAGCCGCCGATGAAGCACAACGTGCACAGTGGGATCAGGGCATTCAGCGGTTGTACTGGCCCGCCGCTCAGGCGTTCTATCTCGATGTGTATCTGAAGGATGCACAGTTCCGCTCGCCGCTGCCAGACTTATGGCCACAGGCGTTGGCGGAGTTGTATTACCATGCCCGTAACCTGAATCTTGATGACAGCCACAAGAACATCGGGCTGCTCACGCAGCTGAGCCTGCAGTTTATTGCTGGTGAGACCGACTTTGCTACTTACCGCCGTCAGGCCGAACCTCTGCTGGTGACCAAACAGCTGGATATCCGCCAGCAGGATGGCAACCCGTATCAGCCACAGCTGTTACCACTGTTGCGTACAGAAACCGAGCCGCAGCGACGTTTACGGCTGATCAGACTGCTGACCTTACATCCCAGCCGTGGCAAACGCCTGCTGCAGACAATCGCGCTGGAGCTGACCTTAGACAGCTGTTGCCATGATGGCAGCCTGACGCCGCAACAACGTGCCGGACTGACGCTCAATGAGCTGAATAACGAGGGCCAGCAACGGCTGGCGAATACCCTGGCAGAGCTGCAACAACAACTGAACGATATCGACTGAGGGCGTCATTATGTTAAATCAAAACGGAATTTTGCAGCATTACCGACCGCTGCAACCTTTTTTCCCCGGTGATATCTACGACAAACATCCGGACTATGGCGACGAACATTTTCCGTATTTAAACGAATACGATTTTATCTGGCAGCCACACACCGACCAGCGTCAGGTGCCACAGTTGTTTGTTGATGAGGCGCTGAGCTTTAAGCCCGATGACAGTTGCCGTGGCGGCGATGAAGCGGCGTTATTAACCGCCCGGCTGAAGGGCCAGCCACTGCGGATGCCTGTCATCAGCCGCTGCTGGGGACGCACGCTGGTGTATATGCTGCGTGATGACCTGCTCGATGGCATTGAGTTTGCCCCGGTGTTGGGCATTACCCGCACCCGCGCTACCTTAAACGATGCCACCGGTACTCAGCACAACGGCTTCAGCGCACTGTGTTTCCATAAGGCGTTATCTCCGGCCCGGGCAGAAAAGCGCCTGGCACAGGTCGCTGAGGAACAGCGGTTATTATTGCCGCTGCATCTGGCTGCGCAGAACAATGTGATCCTGATTCATGAATCTTTGTTGCAGCGCTGGCTGCAGCAGGGGGCTTGTCTGGCGCAGACGTTTAACGAGCAATGCCTCGATCTGGCTCAGCTGGCCCGTAATGATTTTTATTACCCCAGTGCCGGCAGCCAGGATTATTTCAGCCTCGACGACTATCAGCACGACCGCAATGCGCGGGTGTGGGAGGGCTGACCGGAAATACCATAGTGTTGTCCGGCGCGGCAATGGCGCTGCCGCTGCCGGCGGCGTTATCGTGCTGCGCTCCGGTCACTCAGAGGAATTATCGTGGAACTACCCGAAATCGGCCCGCGCTGGCTGTTAATCAGCGCCGCCATCATGATGTTAATTGCGCTGGCGGAAGCCTGGCTGGTTACCCTGATTCTGTACGCCAAAGTCGGGGCGCTGAAGAAGCTGTTTCCGGCCAGCCATAACCTGATCCGCTCGCACGTTGATTACACCATTATGACGGCCCTGACCGGTATGTATTACCTGGTGGTGGAACATCTGGCGCTGACCATTCCCGATTGGGTGATTGTGATCTATTGCGTCGGTGTGTTGTATAACCCGGCGGGTTTTATCGCCAAAGCCATCAACCCGAAAATGGGCAACAGCGACAGTCTGCTGGGGCGTTTACTGGTGTGTCTGGGGTTTGTGCCCGCCACTCTGGGGTTTGGTTATTTGTCGCTGGCGATTCTGTCAGCCACGCTGGTGGCGTAACACCAGCGCTTGTTTTGTTGTCGGGTCAGGCAAATTTTTGCGACCAGCGCTGAATGCGGGGGCCGAAAACAAAAGCGATGCTGGCAGCGGCCGGCCAGGCAAGCACAAAAGCTTTGCCCCAGCGCAGCAGGAAATCGGGCACCAGCCCGAGGTTCAGATACGTCACCCAGCAGCTCATCAGGGTTGATAACACCAGTGACATGGCAAAGGTGAAGGCAATACGTTGTTTCATCTCGGGAATACTCCGCAGTGTTGGTGACGGCCGCTACTTTATGACATGCTTGCAATGAAATTAAGACGGCAAATCTGAATCTTAAAAACCAAAAATGGAATCATCATTCGACGATATCCAGCTGTTTGTGCAGCTGGTACGGGCTGGCAGCCTGGCGGCACTGGCCGAACAGCAGGGGATTCCGGCGGCAACGGTCAGCCGGCGGCTGAAAAAACTGGAGCAGGCACTGGGGGTGACGCTGGTGTATCGCTCGGCGCGCCGTTTTCAGCTCAGCAGTGCCGGTGAGGCTTATTATCAGGCATTTGCGGCCCGCAGTGACGACTGGGGCGCGACACTTCAGCAGTTACAGCAACAAACCCACGAACTCAGCGGACCGCTGACCGTCTCTGCGCCCAGTACCTTATCGATTGGTTTATTACGGCCGATCTGGCGCCGCTTTGTTCAGCAACATGCTGACATAGAGCTGACCATGTTGTTGTCGGATCAGACCGTCGATTTACAGGCCCAGCAGGTTGATCTGGCGATCCGTATTGGTCCACAACCGGATTCCGGCCTGACTCAGCAGCGGCTGGGGCAGGTGCGTACCGGCTTGTTTATCGGCACCGGGCTGGCGCAACAGCTGCAGCAGCAACAGGCGTTACCGCAACTGCCGCAGCAACTGAATCGTCGGCGGCTGGTGGTGTTTGAACGTTTGCCGGTGTGGCAGTTAAGTGACGGCCAGCAACAGCTGGAAATTCATCCGCGTGCCAGCACCCGGGTCACCAATATCCGGATGGCACTGGATTTGGTGGTGCATAACCTCGGTATCAGCCTGCTGCCCTACAGTGAAGTGGGCGAAGCGCTGGCCCGTGGCGAGGTGGTGCCGTTGCTGCCTGGATGGCGCGGGCCGTTACGGGATATTTATGCGGTCTGGCCGGATGGCCGGTTGCTCAGTGCCCGGGCCCGCTGTCTGCGCGATTATCTGCGCCAGCAAATGGCCGGTATCGCCGAATTACAGGGCGAATTGCCCGGCCCTGAGATGACGGGGAATATTTCCGGCTAACGCCGCTTGCGGCGTTTATGCCACCAGATTTTGACCCCGGAATAACTGAAATACGCCACCATCAATCCCAATAAACACACCAGTAACTGATACGGCCAGCCAAACACCTCGGCCATATGTAAGGCGTATAACCACTGGGTGACCGTGGTGGCGGAATACTGGCCGCTGGGCCAGTAACTGGCTAATAGTTCGCCATTATGAGCGTCGATGTAGACCACGCTGCGGGCGATATCGGCATCGACATCGCGGGATGAATGAAAGCGGTACTGAAAGGTATTGGCGCTGGCAATATAACGCAACGATCGTTCACGGCCACTGTGGATGGGCTGCTCAGGTTGTTGCTGTGCCTGCTGCTGAATCGCCGCACCCCGTGCCTGGCGGGCGGCGTTTAACGCCTGGTCGATGTTCATCGGCGGCAGCTGATGGCCTGTGACTGGCGCCGCCGGCGCGGCACTGAATAAGGTATTGGTCACTGGCTTATAAACGTCGCGCAGGTTAAACGCTACCGATGACCAGGCAAAAATAAATAATAATGCCCACAACCATAAGCCCGCGGCACGATGTAATAAAAAATGAAAAGAAAAGCCGCGGCTGTGCCAGCGCATTTTAAAACTCTGTTGCCAGCGGCTGAAAAACTGACGCAGCGAAGGTTGTTTGCTGACCGGTAAGGTGGTGGCGATGGCAATAAAACAATCGAGCGTCCACAGCAGGGCAATGATGCCGAGTAATAACACGCCCCAGCGGTCGGGCAACCATAAGGTGTAATGCAGCTTGTAAATAAAACCCGGCAGATTGCCAATACCTTGCGATAAATCGCCCCAGGTACGGCTGCCCATGACCTCGGCGGTATAAGGATTGATAAATACCCGGTTAAACTGCTCGCTGCCACTGACGTAATAACGCAGGGATTTTCCCGGGCTGAAATCCAGTGCCACGGTGCTGATGTTGCCGCCGTAGCGGGCGCTGTATTGTTGTGCGGCGTGGTACAGCTCACTGGCGGGTAAATAATTGTCTCCCTGTTGGGAGGCTGTTTGCGGGGTAAAAAATAACGTCGGGTTGAGCCATTCGTCCAGCTCATGATAATACGCCAGCAGCGCACCGGTAATGCCGGTAATGATCAGAAATAACGCCGCGGTTAAACCCAGGTAACGATGCAGGGTAACAAAACGTTGTTTTTGTCGGGCGTGGCTGAACATAAAATCTTCTTGTTCGAAATAAAAGAGATTGTTGTGCTGTCCCGCCCGGCAGGCGTTGTGTCGCCGGCGGAGCGGGCCATCATTCTAACGTGGTTTATCAATAATCAGAACTGCCAGCGGCTGCCCAGCACGATGGTGCGGCCGGCACCTTCGGTGTAATAGCTGGCATTGGTGGTCAGGGTTTGTGACGCCACCGGGAAATAATCTTCGTTGAGCAGATTTTCGATACCGCTGTACACCTGCCAGTCGCTGGCCTGATAAGTGATGCGTGCATTGACCAGCTGATAGCCTTTAATCGGACCTTCGTAGTTTGCGTATTTACCCTGATCGTTAGGGTCGAATTCGTTGCGCTCACCGATGTGTGTCATGTCGGCATTAACAGTAATTGCGTGGTTAACCGGCCAGTCGACAAACGCCGTCATTTTATCCGGGCTGATAAAACGGTTGCTCAGCGGATCGTTGGTGTCGGGGTTTTCGCCGCGGATATGGCTGTAGGTCATGCCCACCACGGTACCAGAACTGAAGCGGTAATCGGCCAGCATTTCGGCGCCGATAATATCCTGTGGTTCACGCACCGGCAGATACACACCGCTGGACGGATCTTCTACCGTGGAAGTCCCCAGCGTCGAGGTACTCTGGTAAACGGCAAACTCCAGGTGCAGATTGCCGACATCACTGCTGGCACCGATTTCCAGATGCTCAACTTTTGAGGCTTCGGTTTCTACGTCTGCCAGATCGGTAACCGTAGCACTGCGTAATAATCGCCCCAGGTCGGAAATATCGTAACCTTCGGAATAATTAATAAACGGGCTGAACAGTGGGTTCGCGGTATAACGAATACCGAGGTTATAGGTGGTTAAATCGTAATCTAACTCGCCACCTTTGACCGCAAACGGCGTCGAACAGGTGCTGGCATCACGACACAGTTTTAAGGTGTTGTAATCGTCGACCTCAATATCGGTTTGCTGATAACGCACACCGGCTTTAATCATCCACTCATCGTTCCAGTTTAAATTGTTCTGCAGGTAAGCGGCGGCGTTGGTCATATCCATTTCCGGTACCCAGATACGGCCGTCGACCAGCGGCTGGGAGCTGACGTCCTGCAGATAATCGACACCGTAGGTGATGCGGTTTTCAAATTCGCCAACGCGGATCAGGGTGGATAAATCGGTTCTTAGCCCTTGTTTTTCCGACTTAATCAATGACTGGCCACCGCTGTATCCTTCGTCCGGATTGGCCAGCGCAGTACTGAAGAAAAAGATATTTTTAATCCGCTGCTGATAAGCATCCACCGACAGTGAGGTGTTGGCAAAGATTTCATCGTGGCTGTATTTCAGCATCAGGTTGTAATTGTCTTTCGGACCCTGCGGGTCACCCGGACGCGCGGTACCGGTGCTGTTATCGACGGCAATGGTTTTGCGGCCTTCGTCGTAACTGCCGGTCTGGTCGATCAGGTTGGTGTCTTGCTGGGAATCAAAATAGTTGTAGCTCAGCTGAATGCGTTGTTGCTCATCAAAGGCCCAGCCCAGCTTGGTTAACAGATTCTGGGTATCAAGGTCGGATAAACCGTATACCAGACCCAGAGTATCGCCGTCGGCGTCTTTTTGTTCGCCGTAACTGTCGTAGGCGCCGCTGACCAGATAGGAAAACTGCCCGACAGTACCACTGACTGTGGAGTCGATGCGTTTACTCAGGCTGTCTTCAAACTCCACCGCAGAAAAGCGCGTGCTCAGGCCAATATCGCCAGAGAAAGCCGCATCCGGGGCCGGTTGTTTGGTGATGTAATTAACCAGGCCGCCGGAGGCGCCGTGGCCGTATAACGATGACGAACCCTTAACCACTTCAATCCGTTGCAGGGCAGCAGCATCGATGGTGCGCACACCCAGCGCGCCGTTACGCAGCGGTGTTGATTGGGGTACGCCGTCGATCAGAATCAGGGCGTTACGGCCACGCAGTTTCAGCCCGGAATTACTGGTGCTGGCTTTGGCCGGGGAAAAGCCCGGCACTTTAATCGATAACAGCTGCTGGATTTCCGGCGATACCTTCAGGCTTTCTTCGATGGTTTGCTGATCCAGCACATCAATGGAGGCCGGGATGGTGGCAACCCGCTCGCTGGAACGGCTGCCGGAGACAATCACATTGTCGAGATCGACGAGGTCTGTGGCGGTATTGTTGGCGTCGCTGACGGCGGTGGCCATGGTCAGCAGGGCAACGGAGAGACTCATATCCTGATCCTTAAAAACTTAGCGCTTATGAGAAGGATTCGCATTATGTATTAAAGGGAGGGGAAATGTAAGGTTTTGGTATGAGACGGGGCAGCGGGGATTCAGGTGTTTGTGCAGGGATATTTTCAGAAACGACACTCCAGCGCTTGGTCTCTGTTTACCATCACCTCCTGAAGTCGGCGTTGTATGAGCAGGCCGGGAGTAAGCTGATTGAATACTGGCAGAAAGCTGTAGGTGTAGTGGTTTGATGGCCATTTGGCGTCTAATGCCATTTCATTGATATAAATATTTGGTAATATCGGGATCAATATAAATGAGTCTGCCAGGGTTGTACTGCTCTTGAGGGTAAGAGGGTAGGGGTAGACAGGGAATAACAAGGATCTCGTGTGATGGTCACACTACTTACCTCGATTAAGCGGGGTACTACTGCCATGACTATGGCGTTGTGTCTGGTGTTCACCAGCTTACCGGCAAAAGCACTGCAACAAGCACAGTTTGAACATGTGTTATCACAGTTGCAGAGCGAGCAATTTGAACCGGTCGCCGTGTTTCTGAAAGAACATTCTGAACTTGCCAAAACCGACCCGGATTATACGGTTCTGATGTTGAATCATGCTTTTCTGGCGAATCAAAAAAGCCAACTGGTCGTTGATAAAGCGGCCGTCATTGATGTGATCCGTCAGGCACAGGGAAATCTTCAGTCGTTTCCCGAATACCTCGATATTCAGCTGGGCATTGCCGCCGTAGCTTCCCGTATGGGCGAATGGCACATCGCTACCGAGCAGCTTATTAATCTGCTGAAAGTATCGCGTGAAATCGACAATAACTGGCGGTGGGGGAAAGTCGGTGGCATGGCGGATGATACGCCGGAGGAATTTATGATTCAGAGTGTGCTGCCATACAGCAGTAAGTTGTTTCGGCTTGAAACTCCCGAGACCGATCAGATGTTGGTCAGGCTTTCTGAAGCTTTGATTCAGTATTACCCGAGGAAGGTATATGGCTATGCCAATTTGGGTTCTTTTTATGCGGTGACGGGTAAGAAAGATAAGGCGCGTGAGTATTATGAGAAAGCGCTGGAGATTAATCCGAATGATGAAGTTGTTCGGGCAAATTTGAAGAGGTTGGGTGAAGGTTATTAGTCTCTTGGGAGGAATGTTTTTTTGACTCTTCCAGGCGTGTTATTCGATTTGGTTGGCCTTGGTGTTTTTAAGGATGTACTCCATAGAGTTTATTTGTAGTGGGTACCGATTTATTGAACCCCTGTTAATAGGGGCTTGTTTGAAGGATTTAAAATGTCATTAGTAATAGTTCATTTGAGTGATATTCACATTGAAGATGAGAGAGACTTTATACTAAGTCGAAGTGAAAAAATATCACGTGCAATCTTTAAACATGCTCAAGATGGTGGGCATGTAGTTCTTATGATATCTGGAGACGTAGCGAATAAAGGAACACGAGAACAATATGAATTGGCAGAAAAATTTCTCTTTAGTATTAAAGGTAATTTAGAAAAAGAGAGGGACGTTAATATAGATTTTGTTATATGTCCAGGGAATCATGATTGTGAATTTAAGTCGGATCCTACTCGAAGCTTTATGATAGATAAAATAATAGAAGATAATGTAGAGGAGGTGGATGAGGAGGTGATTCTAAGTTGTTTGAATCACCAGGAATCATATTTCGAATTTGAAAACAAGATTTCCCCTGAGAGTAAGGGAGATAAGTTATGGAGACAAAAAGAAATAACATATGGCGGGAAAGTTATTGCATTTGAAAGTGTCAACCTATCATGGTGCTCTAAATTAAGAGAATGTCAGGGTGAGCTGGTTTATCCCTTTGAATCGTACTCTAAGAAAATGATTAATGAGGGGTGTGATTACCGGATCTTGCTAATGCACCACCCATTGAATTGGCTTCTCCATTCATCTGGTCGATCTTTCAGGAATAGCGTGCGACCGATGTGTAATATGGTATTTACAGGTCATGAGCACGTTCCAAATGCAGTTGATTACTCAGATATAGAATCAGGAGAAACTTCGAATTTTGAAGCTTCCGTTCTTCAGGACCGAAGTACTCATGAGTCCGGCTTTTCTGTGATCGACTTTGATGTTACAACTGGAGGGCAAGAATACAGTATTTATGCATATGATCTCGATAGCGATATGTATATTGCTTCTCAGGTTAGAGTCATGACTGGGAATGAGGGGTTTGATAATTCCTTATCTTTCAGTGAGGAATTTTTTGACAAAGTCGAGGATCCAGGTGCTTGTTTCAAGAATAGCAACGCTTCTAATCTCCGGTTGTCTGATATTTTTGTTTATCAGGAACTAAAACAAAAAGGAAAAGAAGATGGAGGAGGTAAGAGTACCTTCCAATCATCGTGCTTTATGATAAAACCTGGTGAGTTGTCTAAAGGGACGATATTAAGTGGAGAAGATAACTGTGGTTCCTCTAGTCTCCTCTATTCATTGATGCTGAAGTATTTGAACCAAGGGTATATGCCCGTATTCATTAAGGGGAGTAACTTTAAAAAGTCGACACTTGATAATGTTAATCATCAAATTAAGAAGGCAGTAGACTATCAATATGGAAAGGATGGTTCCTATGAGGTCTTTCTTCAAAAAGAAAGAGATAAAAAGATTTTGTTGATAGATGACTTTAATGAAACTAAGGTTAAGTCATATAAGGGGCGAGAGTCAATTTTTAATCATCTATATTCCTCTTTTGATAAAGTCATAGTGACAGTTGATAAATTCTTTGAGGTCGGAGAGTTGATGTCGGATCAGAGGAGGTCTGTATTCTCTGACTTTGATCATTATGAAATTGAACAGTTTGGTTACAGGAAGAGAACTGAACTTATAAATAAATGGTATACCTTAGGGCAATTGGATTCGGAGTCGGAGGGTGATGTCGTAGCAAAATGCACGACAGCTGAAAGGCTTATGGATATAGTAATGGATAGGAGTATTGTTTCCCCTCATCCTATATTTATTCTGACTTTCTTGCAAAGCATTGAGGCCGGTCAAGCATCAAAGCTTCTGGATAGTGCGCTAGGAGACTATTATAACTTTTTATTAAGTCAAAGTTATTTGGACGCTGGCGTAGGAAAAGATCTAATTGGTCAGGAGTTTGACTATGCGATGCATTTGGCTAGATTTTTCAATGTAAGGGATACTACTTCTATTTCGAAATCAGAATTCTTAGAATTTAATGATGAATTTTCAAAAACTTGGCAGGAGGTAGATTTTTCTAAGAAAGAGAGGCTTCTTTTGAGGGCTAAGGTCTTGGTGAGAAATGGAGATTACTACGAGTTTAGATACTCCTACAATTATTACTTTCTTATTGGTCGATTTATGGCTAAGTACATACTGGCTGAAGATGTTCAGCGAGATGTTGAGAATTATGTAAAGCATTTGTATGTGAAAAAGTATGCGAATACAATCCTGTTTCTAGCACATCATGCCAGTTCTGATAATATACTAGTGCTACTGAAGAATGCTGCTGACAATATATTTAATGATCATGAAATTGCTAATTTCAATGACGAAAATAGTATTATATGTGAGCTTATTAGACACGCCCCTCATCTCGAATACTCGAAGAAAGATCCTGTTGAATCTAGAATGAGGTTGAGTGAGCACCGTGACTCAGCTATAGATCAATCAGAATTTGAAAGAACAGAAAAGTTTGATGATGTTGCAAATATAGATGGGATGTCTAAGCTGACGATGCTTTTTAAGACAATTGAAATTTTAGGTGAGGTTTTAAAGGCTAATCCAACAAGTTTCGAGAGATTTAAAAAAGTTGAAGTGTTGAAAAGTATGTTTAATGCTCCATTGCGCGCTTTGCAGGATTTTTACGGTTTTCTAGAGGCGCATCCAAATGCTCTTGTCGAAGCTATAGAGAATAATATTTCAAATAAGTCAGGGGATATAAGTGAGGGTGATAGAGAGGTTTTTGCTAGATTGGTTGTTTCTCAGATAATACAGGCTGTGTCTGCTTCTTTTATCTTAAGAACTGCTCAAGTCGCAAATTCGGATGCTCTGAGTGCTGATATACCTGGTGCAATTTCTACAAGTAATGCATTGTCAATGGAGTTGATGGGGATTGCGATATCTTTGGATAATTACAAATCAATTGATCGAAATAAGATTGGAAAATTCTACCGAAAAAACAAAGATAATATGCTTGTTTCAAAGATATTAAATCTCTTGATTATAAATAGGTTGCATTTATATAAAACTTCTGAACAAGATATGCAATGGTTACAATCTGAATTAGGGTACAAGTTAGATATGCAGCACAAGATTGGATATCAAAAAAGGAGTAAAAAGACCAAGCTTGTGAGCTAAGGATAAGTTATATGCTACGGCTTGTTTGAACCGTTTATCCCCCCTACAATGTCGCTCGTTTTTACCCTTTATCAACCCCCAGGTAGTAACAATGAGCGACAAGCCAACCCTGCCAGACCACCTGTCTGTTAACCCAAAAAGCAAGTTCTACGCAGAAGAATACTTCGAACACGAAGTGGGCATCCGCCTGAACGGCAAAGAGCGCACCAACGTTGAGGAATACTGCATCAGCGAAGGCTGGATCAAAGTATCCTCACCAACCGCCAAAGACCGTTTTGGCCGGCCAATGCTGATGACCCTGAAAGGCGAAGTCGAAGCGTTCTATAAGTAAGCCGCACAGCTTTTCTCAGCCTGCTATTTCGTTGAATGGCAGGCAAATACAAACCCTGCATGGAAGGCAGATTTGCATGAGTGTAGCGAGCCCGAAGGGTAGACTGCATGGATGCAGGATATAAAAAACCGCCCAACCTTTCGCAAGGTGGGCGGTTTTTTATGGCTGCAAGGTCAGGCCAGAATCTACAGCCGGAACTTCAGCATCAGATCGGTGACGTTCTTAAACAGCGAGCCATACGGCGGTGCCAGCATCAGGATGATCTTGGAGGTCATGCTCGATTGCTTAAACACCGGGCGCAGCTTAGAAAACTCTTTAAAGCCTTCAATGCCGTGGTAGTGGCCCATGCCACTGTTACCAATACCGCCAAACGGCATATCGTGCTGCGCCACATGGAACATGCTGTCGTTAATGCACACACCACCGGAGAGGGTGCGGAACAGCAGGTCGTTTTGCGTCGCTTTGTTATTGGTAAACATATACAGCGCCAGCGGACGCTCACGCTCGTTAACGTAGTTCACCACTTCATCCAGCGATTTATAGGTTTTGATTGGCAGCAGCGGGCCGAAGATTTCGTCCTGCATTACAATCATATCGTCGCTTGGGTTAACGATGACGTGTGGCGCAATCTTTTGCGCTTTACTGTTGCGGTCGTCACCGTTAAGCAGGTTGATCACCTCGGCGCCTTTGGCTTTGGCATCATCCAGCGTGGTGGTTAAACGATTAAACGCCGCTTCATCAATGATGGCGGTTAAGTCGTTGTTGTTAACGCTGTCGTAACGGCTGCCAACAATCGCTTTGGCGTGTTTAACGAACTCTTCAACTTTGCCTTCCGGTACAAACAGGTAGTCCGGTGCCACGCAGGTCTGGCCGGCATTCAGGAACTTGGTGAAGGTCATACGTTCGGCGGCGGTGGCGATATCAAAATCGGGCGCAATAATCGTCGGCGATTTGCCACCCAGCTCCAGCGTGACGGGCGTGAGGTTCTTCGACGCCGCTTCCATCACCACTTTGCCGGTGGCAGCAGAACCGGTGAACACCATGTGATCCCACGGCATGGAAGAGAATTCCCGCGCTGAGGTGCCCGGAATCACCGCCAAGGTGGTGTCGTCAAATACCGCCGATACCAGTTCGTCGATCAGGCGACACAGGTTTTGCGAGTTGGCGGCCATTTTCACAATACAGCGGTTACCGGCGGCCAGTGCGCTGACACACGGGCTTAACGCCAGAAACAGCGGGTAGTTCCACGGCGTTACCACACCCACCACACCTTTCGGTTGTGGAATCAGCTGGTTACTGGCGCCTTTAAACGCCAGACCAACGTGGCGGCGCTGGGGTTTGGCCCACTTTTTCAGACGTTTTTTGGCATAGGTTACCGAACCCAGCAGCGGCGTCAGTTCCAGCAGTTTGGTTTCGTTGGCGGAACGGCCACCAAAATCCTGATTAATCGCATCGCAAATGCGCTGCTGGTTGTTTTCCAGCAGTTGCGCCAGCTTTTCCAGATTGTCTTTGCGTTCCTGAATGGTCGGGTAGGCGTGTTGGCGGGAAGCGTCATATTGCTTCTTGTAGGTTGCCTGAAGTCGTTCAGAGGGAGTCATAGGTAATTGGTTTTGTTGATTATTAGAGTATTTACTCAGGTGAGTTTACCCATGTTTGCTGCGTAAATCGACAGCCAGATACGGTCAATTCTGGTCGGGCGGTGAGGGTATACAAACTGGCTGGAAATGCCGGTTTGGAGGGAGCGAGGAGGGAGTGAGAGAAGAGAGGGTGGCGCAGGCAAATAAAAACCGCCCGACTCGAAGAGTGGGGCGGTTTTGCTTTTTAATATCAGAATCTATTCCTGCATAATTTCGATGGCTCTGGGATCAAGGCATGAGCGCATAAAGGCATTCATAGGTCCTTGTTCATTCGATTCATAAAAATCCAGCATCAGCTGATTGAACTCCAATTGTCGTGAGGCGGGCAGGTTAATCGCCGGGTAGCCTGCTTGCAGCAGCACTCCATTCATCATAAAGCGGCCCATGCGTTTATTAACGTCCCAGAAGAACTGATTGCGCGCCATGGTCAGAAACACATGAATTGCCTGATCGTAAATATCATCCAGCTGATTCATATCGTCGACCATTTTTTCAAATGCAGCTGGCAATAAGTCGGCTTTGGGTGGAGTGTAGCTGGTACCTGCAATCAGAACGCCACCCGTTCTGAAGTGGCCCCATTCCAATGCTTCTTCCAGTCCGGCAATACCATGCAGTTTACAAGCGATGTCTGCGGTTACTTCAAACTCATCATTTTTGATCATGGCAAATAAAGCATTCCAGGCTTTGCCCTGGTTTGCGGTAATCACCTGGTCGGTTAATTTGCTGCCGCCAATGGTGATGCCATCGAGAATGGTCTGAACTTCAGGCAGGGTGAAGTTAATATTTTCCAGCTGAATGGCGTTATGAACCAACGAAGACAGGTCATGCTTAGCCAGCATCAGGGCTTTGGCCTGATTGGGTTTGATCTGAACGAAAGCTTGTTGGTTCATAGAGTGAGGCTCAGAAGGAGATTGGTTTCTCGCTATTTTAGCGGAAGCGGATAATAAAATCCCTCTGAGCTAAAACGTCAGCGGGATTTTATTCTGGCTACCACGCAGAGCGTGGGAGCTAGACCGCCAGGCCTTCATCTTCTGATTTTCTCAATTAAGACACGGCTACCACGCAGAGCGTGGGAGCCAGACCAAGCTCAGGCGCGTCTACCCTAGCTCCCACGCTCTGCGTGGGAGTTAGACCGCCAGGCCTTAATCTTCTGATTTTCTCAATTCAGACATGACTACCACGCAGAGCGTGGGAGCCAGACTCTTGGGCGGCTTTATTTAGAGATGTTACCCTAGCTCCCACGCTTAGCGTGGGAGCCAGACCATGTTGAGGGAATCAGGCGCGTCTTACAGCGCCTGGATTTTCTCGATTTGCTCTTTCAGCTTGGCGATATCACGCTCGAAGCCTGCGGCTTTTTCTTTCTCTTTTTCGATCACCGCCGCCGGTGCTTTGTCGGTAAAGCCCGGGTTGCCCAGCTTGTTGGTGACGCGTTCCAGATCTTTGCCGAGTTTCTCAATCGATTTATTCAGACGCGCGACTTCGGCGTCTTTATCGATAAAGCCAGCCATCGGAATCAGAATTTCCATATCGCCAACCAGTTGGGTGACCGACATCGGTTCTTCATCACCGTCGTTGAGCCAGGTCAGCTTCTCCAGCTTGGCCAGTTTCATCAGGAAGGCCTGGTTTTCTTCGGCACGACGGAAGTCATCGTCGTCGCCGTTTTTGAATAATAATTCCAGCGCTTTGCTTGGTGGAATATTCTTCTCACCACGTACGTTACGGACCGCGGTGATCACATCCTGCAGCCATTTGACGTCGGCTTCGGCGTCGGCGTCGATTAAGCTTTCCTGAGCCTGCGGGAATTCCGCCAGCATAATGCTATCGCCGGATTTACCGGCCAGCTCTTTAACCTGCTGCCAGATTTCTTCGGTGATAAACGGCATGATGGGGTGAGCCAGTCGTAATACTGCTTCCAGTACCCGAACCAGAGTGCCCAGGGTGCCGCGTTTCATTTTTGCAGCATTTTCGGCCGCTTCCGACATCCTGTCTCCCGCGGCATTCGCGCTGTCCTGCGCATCATCCATCCACAGAATTGGCTTAGACAGTTCCAGGTACCAATCGCAGTATTCGTTCCAGATAAATTCGTACAGCGCGTGAGCGGCCATATCGAAACGGTACTGGTCGAAGTGACGACGCACTTCCTGCTCGGCAAATTGCAGGCGGGAAATAATCCAGCGATCCGCCAGCGACAGCACGGCGTCTTCACCGTTGGCGCCGCACTTGGCTTTCATTTCATCGGTAATAGCAATCGTAGTACCGTCAGCTGCGGCTTTATCAACCGCTTCTTCGCCGGCAACCGATAACATCACATAACGCGAGGCGTTCCATAACTTGTTACAGAAGTTCCGGTAACCTTCCAGACGTTTCATATCCCAGTTGATATCACGACCGGTGGACGCCATCGCCGCCAGGGTGAAACGCAGGGCGTCGGTGCCGTGTGGGGCAATGCCTTCCGGGAATTCTTTTTTCGTGCGTTTGCCAATTTTCTCAGCCAGCTGTGGCTGCATCATATTGCCGGTGCGCTTGTGCATCAGATCGTCGAGGGAAATACCGTCGATCATATCCAGCGGGTCGAGTACGTTACCCTTGGATTTCGACATTTTCTGACCGACTTCGTCACGGATCAGACCGGTGACGTACACGGTTTTAAACGGTACCTGAGCTTTGCCGTCTTCATCTTTGCAGAAGTGCATGGTCATCATGATCATGCGCGCTACCCAGAAGAAGATAATGTCGAAACCGGTAACCAGTACGTCGGTCGGGTGGAAGTCGGCCATGCGTTTGGCAACTTCCGGATCGTCCAGGTTTGGCCAGCCTAAGGTGCCGAAGGTCCACAGGGCAGAGGAGAACCAGGTATCCAGAACGTCGTTGTCCTGAACCAGTTCAACGTCGGCCGCCAGATTGTTTTGTGCGCGAACTTCGTCTTCGCTGCGGGCAACGTAGACGTTACCTTCTTCGTCGTACCAGGCCGGGATACGGTGACCCCACCACAGCTGACGGGAGATACACCAGTCCTGGATATCACGCATCCAGGAGAAGTACATGTTTTCGTAGTTCTTCGGCACAAATTCGATATCGCCGTTTTCAACCGCTTCAATCGCAGGCTTAGCCAGGGTTTTGGCGTCTACGTACCATTGGTCGGTCAGCATTGGCTCAATCACCACGCCGCCACGGTCGCCGTATGGAATCACCATGTCGTTTTCAACGATATCAACTAGCAGGCCGGCTTCTTCGAAATCGGCCACGATGGCTTTGCGCGCGGCAAAGCGCTCCAAGCCACGGTACTTCTCAGGAATAAAACCCGACAGTTCGTTATTGACGCTGCCGTCGGTGTTAAAGGTCTGCGCTTCGTCGCGGATATCGGCGTTGAAGGTCAGCACGTTGATCATTGGCAGCTGGCAGCGTTTGCCCACTTCGTAGTCATTGAAGTCGTGGGCCGGGGTGATTTTCACACAGCCGGTGCCTTTTTCCATATCGGCGTGTTCGTCGCCAACGATTGGAATACGGCGCTCAACAAATGGCAGGATCACGTCTTTGCCAATTAAGTGCTGGTAGCGCGGGTCTTCCAGGTTAACTGCCACGCCGGTATCACCCAGCATGGTTTCCGGACGTGTTGTGGCAACCACGATATGAGCGTGTTCGTTGCCGTCTTCGTCTGTGTAGGTTAAGCCGTCGGCCAGTGGGTATTTCAGGTGCCACATCTTGCCTTTCACGTCTTTGTTTTCGACTTCCAGGTCAGAGATGGCGGTGTGTAATTTCGGGTCCCAGTTAACCAGGCGCTTACCACGGTAGATCAGACCGTCTTGGTACAAGCGAACGAAAACTTCCTGAACCGCTTTGTAGAAACCGTCGTCCATGGTGAAACGTTCGGTTTCCCAGTCTACCGAGTTGCCTAAACGACGCATCTGGCTGGTGATGGTGCCGCCGGAGTGTTCTTTCCACTCCCAGATTTTTTTGGTGAATTCTTCCCGGCCTAACGCATGACGATCCGGCTGGCCTTCGGCCGCCAGTTTACGTTCAACCACCATCTGGGTGGCGATACCGGCGTGGTCGGTGCCGACCTGCCATAAGGTTTTATGGCCATTCATACGCTTGTAGCGCGTCAGGGCATCCTGAATGGTGTGCTGGAACGCATGACCCATGTGCAGCGAGCCGGTGACGTTCGGCGGCGGGATCATGATGGAATATCCTTCGCCGGTCAGCTGGTCTTGATAAGGTTTGAAGTAACCTTCTTCTTCCCATTGCTGATACCAGTTTTGCTCCAGGCGGCTGGGTTGATACGTCTTATCCATAGGGCTTGTTGCTACTCATTCAAACGGATGTGAAAAATGGGCCGCATTATAACGGAATTGCAGCGCCGGAAACAGGGGAGGCCGGGCGATTCAGAACCTCGCCCGGAGAGTGGAAATCAGAGTTTGTCGGCCAGAAGTTGACGCAACCGGGCTTCGATTTGCGGCAGCATTTCTTCTACCAGTTCGTTGATGATGGCGGCTTTATGGCGATCGCTGATGGCCTGGCTGGCCAGCGGTGCCGGCTCTGCCAGTGGCGCATCGGCGCTGATTTCTGGCTCGTCGTCGCTCAGGTCGTCGAAGGTAAAGGGGTCGTCGACCGCGCTGCCCATGATTTTGGCCATGGTGGCCTGGGCCTGTTCGGCACTGTATTGCGCTGCTTCGCGCTCGTGGGCCAGTTTATCGAGAATCGCCTGGGGTAAAAACGGATTGCCGGAGACCCGTGCCACCGACGGCGTGCTGGCTGCGGTTAAACCGGCCAGCGGGTGTTGTTCGCCGGGCGCCGGGTTATCGTCGCTCGGGGCCGGAGCGTCCGGCACGGCACGCAGACCAGGGCGTTGTTGTTTGTCGCTGGCGGCCGGTTTATCCGGTTCGCCAAACAGTTCATCCAGCACCGGAATATTTTCCAGTGAACCCAGCTCCAGGGGATCCAGGCTGGGCGCGCTCTGGTCGCGGTCGACCTGATCGGATGCAGCATCGTCCAGAACCCGTTGCAGGGTTTCGAGTTCGTCCAACAAATCGCGTGGATCGTCAGGGTTGCTCATTAACGCAGTCTCATATCGGTATGGGTGACCGGATAACCCCGGTCTTTTAAAAATTTATAATGGTTGCGAGTGTAGTCAAGCACGCGATCGTGTTGAACCACCACTTCCACCAGCCGGTGAAAACGGCTGAAAAAGTCAGGTAGTTTGCTGCTGAGGTTAATCAATACGTCATGCTGATGGCCCGGATCTGTGCTCCAGCCAATGCTGATGTCGACGTCGGCCGGTGCCTGATTATCGTTACTCAGTGCGTGTGGTACAAAAGCGCCCTCGCGATGGCACCATAATAACTCGCTCAGCTGCTGCGCCTGTTGCGCGTCGTCAACCTGCAGCAGAATCTGCTTGCCCTGGCGGGCGGCTTTTTCGCTCAGCCGGCAGGCAAATAACCACTGATCGTTAATCTGCTGGCCGCCTAATACATAAAAATCCACCTGGGTCATGACGGCTCCTGACTGCCGGGCGGCAGCTGTTCGCTTAAACCGCTGATCAGCCACTGAATGTGCTGGCGGAAGATCTGACGGAATTCCACCTTAAGCAGGGTGAAAGGGGGCTGGCTCATCACTTCCAGTGTGGTGTCGCCCGGGTGGGCGATGTGCCAGCAGCCGATCATGCTGGCCTGAATGTGGTGCAGCAAGCCAATCGCCTGGTCGTTAGTCAGTGGCAGCCAGCGGCTGATCTGGGAAGCAAAGCGGGCCATCAGGGGTAATAATTCGGTTTTAAACGCCCGTGCTTCGTCAACCGTCAGGTTTTGTTCCAGTACGGTATGAATAATGGCGTTGAGGCCACAAAACAGCGGGTGTTGTTCGATCACCTGCAGGCAGGCGTCGGCGACACCCAGCTGTTCACCCGGTGCCGACAGTTGTTCGGCCGATTGCACCAGCGCTTCCATCTGCTGCAGGTACAGCGCCAGAAATAAGGTTTCTTTGGAGCGGAAATAGCGGTACAGCGCCGCTTTGGTGATGCCGGCGTCGGCGGCAATGTCCACCAGGTTGACCTTGTCGAAGGCGGCGCTGGTGAAGCGCTGAGCGGCGGCGTCGAGTATCTGCTGGCGGCGCAGCGCTTTTTGTTGCGGGCTTTTGGCGCGCTGGCGGATGGCGCAGCCACTGTGGGATTGTGGCGTGTCGCTCATAATCCGTCCTCCGGCGGCTGGCGGACAAACTGATGTAATACCACATCAATGCTGACGCTCATCTGCTGTTGGGCGATCAGACGCTGGCGCGCTTCGCTGGTGGCTTTCCAGACGTGTGGCGTCATCATCAGTAAGTCGCTGATCTGCTGGCTGGATGTCAGCTCAACCGTATAGCGCAGCGGCTGCTCCGCGACACAAATAAAGCCGTGTTGTTCCATGACCCGGATCGGGTTAAAGCAGCTGTCTTTGACTTGTGAATAGAGAATCTCGCGCATTTCGCGCAGATGGCCAAGGCCGGTGTTGATGGTGATCACCTGGCCGTCCTGTTTCAGCGCCCGGGCAAAGCCTTCCGGCATTAAGCGGGTAAACAGGCAGCTGATGCGGTCGAGTGAATGGCCTTTAAACGGCAGCTCGGCACCGGAGGCAACGATCCAGTCGCAATGTGGTGATAACGAGTCGGGGGTCCGTGCCCGGCGGGCGGCGGCCCGTACCGCGTCTTTGGATATATCGACGCCATAAATACGATGGCGGGTGTGTTGCTGCAGCAGCGCATCGGCCAGTGCCTGGGTGTAATACCCTTCGCCACAGCCGACGTCACACAGCTGCAGTGACTGGCCAGCGGCCAGGCTGTGGCTGACGGCCTGATTCAATAACTCAGAAATGGGCTGATATACGCCGGAATCGAGCAGCCGCTGGCGTGCCGCCACCATCTCCGCGTCATCCCCCGGAGCGCGGGAGCGTTTTTTATGCGCCAGCAGCAGGTTCAGATAACCCTGGCGGGCGCGGTCGAAGCTGTGCTGGTTGCCGCATTGCCAGTGCTGGTTGTCATCACTGGTCAGCGCTTCAGCACACACCGGGCAGGCCAGCTGCGAAGCCAGTGGCGCACAGCCGTTGTCAGTGGAACTCAGTTCAGTCATTGGCCAGCAGCTGTTCCAGCATACGTTCGTAAATGGTGGTTAAGGTGTTGAGGTCGTCGGCGGACACGTGTTCGTTGACCTGGTGGATGGTGGCGTTACAGGGGCCCAGTTCCAGCACCTGAGCGCCGGTCGGGGCAATAAAACGACCATCCGAGGTACCGCCGGCGGTCGACAGTTCAGTGTCGCGGCCGGTGACGGCTTTAATCGCGTCAACCGCGGCTTCCACCAGCGGGCCGCGGTCGGTCAGGAATGGCTGACCGCTGAGGTTCCATTCGATGTCGTAGTCGAAGCCGTGTTTATCAAGAATGGCTTCGCTGCGCTGTTGCAGGATGTCCGCCGTGACCTCGGTGGAGAAACGAAAGTTAAATACCACCTCACAGTCACCCGGAATCACATTGGTGGCACCGGTGCCGGCGTTGATATTGGAAATCTGAAAGCTGGTGGCCGGGAAAAAGTCGTTGCCCTGATCCCATTGTTCAGCGGCCAGCTCGGCCAGTGCCGGAGCAGCCAGGTGCACCGGGTTTTTCGCCAGGTGTGGGTAAGCCACGTGACCCTGCTTGCCTTTGACGGTTAATACACAGCCCAGTGAACCACGGCGGCCGTTTTTTACCGTGTCGCCCACCAGACTGGTGGAGGAGGGTTCACCGACGATGCACATATCGATTTTTTCGTTACGCGCCTGCAGGGTTTCCACCACTTTGACGGTGCCGTTTTTGGCCGGACCTTCTTCATCGCTGGTAATCAGGTAGGCGATGGAGCCTTTGTGGTCAGGGTGTTTTTTAACAAAGTTTTCGGTCGCCACCAGAAACGCTGCCAGTGAACCTTTCATATCGGCGGCGCCGCGCCCGTGTAACATGCCATCGATAATGGCGGGCTCAAACGGCGGGTTGTGCCAGTTTTTTTCCGGGCCGGTGGGAACAACATCGGTATGGCCGGCAAAACACACCAGCGGACCTTCGCTGCCGCGCCGTGACCAGAAGTTATCAACTTCGCCGAATCGCAGTGCTTCGTTACTGAAGCCGGCGGCCGCCAGCCGTTCCATCATCAGTGCCTGACAGCCTTCGTCGTCGGGCGTCACGGAAGGGCGGCGGATCAGCTCAAATGCCAGTTCCAGTGTGGGTGTCATGGCGGCGGTTGATGTCATGGACTTAGCCTTACTGCAGAAGTTGAGTTTACAAAACGCGGCATAATATCACAGCGGCGGGGAATGTCCCCAACCGCCAGCGTGCCGCAGTGGCTTTTGCCGACCCGGTCACGGCGGGTGAAATAATTGCGCCACGCCACGGCGGTGGTAACATACGCGGTTTTTCTCTCCGACATTAACCAACAGGTAGTAACACGATGAGCCAGCCGCTGACTCTGGAAGAATTAAACAAGGTTATGGAAGACGCTGATCTGCTGAAATCCGAACAGCAAGTGGAAGACGCGCTGAATTCCATGGCGGTGGCCATCTCAGAGCGCCTGAAAGACGCCATGCCGGTGGTGTACGGCATCATGAACGGCGGCCTGGTGACTGCCGGCCGGCTGCTGCCCAAACTGAACTTTCCGCTGGAGCAGGGCTATATGCACGCCACCCGTTATCGCGGTGAGACCAGCGGTTCCACCGATCTGCAATGGCAGGCGCCGCCGTCAATCGATATGACCGACCGTACGGTTCTGATCGTTGATGATATCTTCGACGAAGGCAACACCTTGTGCGAAGTGGTGCGTCAGTGTAAGCAGCAGGGCGCCAAAGAAGTGATCACTGCGGTATTGGTTAATAAGGTGCATGATCGTAAAAACACCGATCTGTGTATCGATTTTATCGGCATGGACGTCGAAGACCGCTACGTGTTTGGCTGTGGTATGGATTATCGCGGTTTCTGGCGGAATGCGCCGGGCATCTATGCAGTGAAAGGCCTGTAATGATCAGGGTTTCTGTAATCGTCTGAACGGCTACAGAAAAGTCACAAAAAAGCGTCGCTCAGCGGCGCTTTTTTGTGTCAGTTTGGCTACGCTTGCTGGTGGAGGTGGCCATGAACGTAGATTTTATCAACCCGTTTGTTGCGAGTATCGCTGAGATTCTTAATACGATGGCCAGTATGACGGTGGAGCACCAGAAGCCGTTTCTGAAACACGGCGAACAGCCACTGGGGCCGGTGTCGGCCATGATTCCGATGCGCGGGGATACCGTGCATGGGTCGCTGGCGATCAGCTTCAGCGATACCGCCATTCTTAAAATCGCCAGTAATATGCTCGGTGAAGAGATCCGTGAACTGGACGATACCTGTCACAACCTCACCGGTGAAATCACCAATATGTTATCCGGTGGCGCGCGTAAACGTTTGTGGGAAAAGGGGTATAACTTTGATATGGCCCAGCCCGATTTGCTCGACGCCAGTCAGCCACTGGTGCATCACGCCAAAAGCCCGGTGGTGGTGATTCCGTTCACCACCTGTGCCGGTGATTTTTATATCGAAGTCGCGCTGGCGGAAAACTTTTCCCGCGCCGAATTGTCCTTGTCCTGATCCTCGTTCTGAACGGCCGCTCGCCGGCGGTGTGGTTGTGGCAGGCGCCAGGCAAAATAACCACACACCAGCGCCAGTGCGATCATCGCGCTGTGTACTCCCAGTACAATATCGTTGCCCATCAGCAGATGACGGCCACTGACCAGCGCATCAGATATCACGACCAGCAGCAGCGCAACCGCCGTGGTTGCCAGATAACCACGGCTGCGGGCGTGCAGATCATGGCCGAACAGCGCCGGCCAGATCGCGATAAACCAGCTGCTCCAGAAGATACCTTCTTCGATGTGGTGCTGTTGCTCTGCCAGCTGAAGCGGGATTAACCATTGGCTGGCACCGAGCGTTATTGCACAGCTGATCACCAGTGCGCCACAAATTCCCAGGGTCAGACGTGCCAGCAGCTGGGGGCGATCGGTTGTATCGTCGTTATGGCGGGCCTGGCGCTGTTGTTTTTTGGCCAGCCAGATCATATTGCCGCTGATAATCAGGGCGCATAACGCCAGCGTTGCCAGGGCATAAAAAACTTTCAGCGCGATGTCGCCAAACTGCACATAGTGTAATGGCACCACGGCGGAAAAAATCCGCTGAAAGGGACCTTGTGCTGCGCCATTCAGTTCGTGCAGCAGCGAGCCATCGCTGAGGCGGAAAGTCACACTTTGTAAGCTGCTGAGGGCGTGCTGATGATTGCCGGAAAACTTCACCGTGCCACCCTGATCGCCGTAACCCTCAATTTCGATAAAGCTGAGGTCCAGCTCCGGTTGCTGTTCCAGTGTCTGGCGGTAGAGCTGATTGAGGTTGTGTGCTGCACCGGCCTGCTGCGTTAGTTGTGCCTGTGGCCCCAGTACGGCTGCGGTGGCCGCCGGCACATCACCGTCGAATTTTGCCACCGCCAGAATGGGAGAAATCAGCCCCAGCAGACCCAGAATAGTGCCGGTAAATGCCAGGATAAACGAGAAGGGCAGGGTCCATAATCCCAGCAGTTTATGCTGATCGGTGAGCAACAAACGCCAGCTGCGTTTGGGTCGTAACATAACAAACTGTTGGCGCCATTTGGTGTGAATGACGATGCCGGCAATGATGGATAACAACATCACCATGCCCGCCAGGCCGACCAGATAACGGCCGAACGGCTTGGGCAGATGAAGATCGGTGTGCAGATGCTCAAAAATATGGGCCACTTGTGAACCGCCAATATCGATTGGCTGGTAGTGCTCCAGCTCGACGTAACGTATGACCGAATCGTCACCGTCAAAACGCGCCACCATGGCGTAGCCGTGGTCGGTTTCCGGCACCAGGAAAAAACGTTGCTGGCCGAAGTCACTGGCCTGGCCTGCGCTCAGCAGGCGCTCAAAATCAACCTGTTGCGCCGCCGGCAGGGCATTCAGTGCCGGCGATTGCCAGTTCTCCAGCTGGTGGGCAAACATTGCCGGGAAGCCGGAAAAGGCCACCACAAACAGCAGCAGACCGGCGATGACTCCGAGCCAGGTGTGAGCCGCGTAAAACACCTTATGAGTACGTTGCTTCATGGTTGAGCTCCTAAGCGAATACGGTCAGAGACAGGGCATCGTAGATGCCAAATACCAGTAACAGTGAGCCCACCCTGGCCCAGGCTTTTAATCCTCCGTCTGCCAGCAGTGCCCAATAAAACAGCGCCGCCCAGAACACGAAGAAAAAGACGCCGCCGGCAAAAATTTGCTCCACTGCGTCACCAAAGGGCCACGACAGGGTGATGGCAATGGTCAGTGAAATGGTGGTCAGAAAGGCACCCAGAATCGCCGCGCTGATACGGCTGGCGCTGGAGTTCAGTGCCCGGAACAATGCCTTCATAGCAGCTCCTCCAGCACAACAGCAGCGCCGCTGATCAGCCAGATCAGCGTCACTGGTGTGACCCACTGAGGACGCCAGATACGCAGCTGAACAAACACCAGAGCGCAGCCCAGCAGGCTGAACAACAGATAAAACAGGCCTTTTTCCCAGCCGTAAGGCTGAGACGCCAGCAACAAGGCCAGCAGCAGTAGCAGTCGTCCGGCATAACGCCGGCGATGATCAATTTTGTCGCTGCGATGCTGGCTGACGCCATACATCAGCTGCAGGGCTGGCCAGAGTAAAAAAACGGCAGGGGGCATAATCCGGTCCCGGTTTCTGATTGAGAGTGCGAATAGTAATGAATTGCAAATGATTATCAAGACGACTGGAAAATGTCAGTAAAGTACCGTAAAAGCTTTTAACGCTGTGGCGGGGGCTGACTATGATGCTGCGGATACCGTACAGTCTGTCCGGTTTTCAGCCGTAATGTTGTCGTTTAGTCAGGATCAGGTTATGTATTTTCGCCCAGGGCCAGGCGCTGGTTTGAAGTCGTACTGGCGGGTCACCGCTATGGCGGTAGTTCCTTTATTGTCGGCCTGCAGCTCACTGCAACCGTTATCTCCGCCCCCTCCGGCTGACAATCCACTGTTAACGGCTCTGGCAACCGAGCAAGCGCTCAACCCGGCAGATTCCACCCCATCCGGCTGGTGGCAGAACTTTGCGGATGCGCAGCTGAATCAGCTGGTGGACAACGCATTACGCCATAACTACAGCCTGCAGGCGTCGCTGGCGCGGTTGCAGAGCAGCGCCGCCCTGATGCGCCAGCAGGACAGCGATCTGTATCCCAGTGTCGACCTGAACGCCGGCAAAAGCCGCAGCTGGCGGCGTGACAGCACCAGCGATCAGTGGAGTGCCGGACTGACGGCGTCTTACGAACTGGATTTCTGGGGGGCGCTGGCCGCCAGTCGTGATCAGGCCGGTTTTAATCTGTATTCCAGTCAGGCGGCGGCGCGTTTACAGGCCAATACCGTGGCGGCTCAGGTCGCCGGTGCCTGGTTTGGTTATGTCAAAGAACAACGCCAGCTGGTGTTGCTGGAACAACAGCAACAACGCATCGATGCCGGACTGACGGTGATTAATGCCCGCTTTCAGCGCGGCCGGGCTCAGGTATCGGATGTCTGGCAACAACAAACGCTGCTGGAATCGATCAACAGTGACGTCATTCAGTCCCGCGCCAGCCGCGACATTTATTATCAGCAGCTGCAGTTGTGGCTGGGTGATAGCGCTCCGGTCGCCGGGCAGGATGGCGCTCAGCTGCCGGACATCCATGACGCTCACAGCCAGGTAACGTTGGCGGCCGTCAGCCAGCGCCCGGACGTACAGCGGGCCTGGTATGAGGTACAGGCCGCTTATGCCGGTGTGGCGGTGGCCGAAGCCGCCCGCTACCCACGTTTCACTTTGTCCGCCAGTTACACCGGGCAGGCGCCACAACTGGAAGATGTATTCGATAACTGGATGGCCAATCTGGCGGCCAATCTGGTATTGCCACTGATTGATGGTGGCCAGCGCCGTGCCCAGCTCGACGCCCGTCAGGCGACCCTCGATGCAACCCTGGCGGAGTATCAGCAAAGCCTGTTGGCAGCGGCTCAGGAAGTACAGCAACAGCTGGTGCGGGAGCGCGAACAACAGGCGCTGGCCGGTAGTCTTAACCGGCGTTTGTTGCTGGCGCGGAAAAACGAAGCATTCCAGAGCAGCCGTTACGCCAAAGGGGTGGGGGATTTCTTATCGTTGCTGACCGCGCAACGTGAGGTGCTGGCGCTGGAGCGTCAGCTACTGGCCAATCAGTTTAGTGCGGTACAGACCCGCATCGCATTGTATCAGGCGGTCAGTCATGGCCGTTTTAGCGCGACTGAGACGGCGGTAAACACATTCTCTTCAGCTGCACAGACACAGGATAACAGCGACTTATGAGTTCCTTGGATTCCGGGGCACGCCCGGCAGGTCAACAACGGGCGATCAATGCCCTGATTGCGGTGCTGATTGTAGCCGCCGGTATTGCGGCGGCGTATCTGGTGATGAACAGTGCACCACGGCCGGGCAAAATCAAGCCACAGGCCAGTGCCCGGCTGGTGGAAGCGGAAACACTGGCGCTCAGTCAGCAGCGCCCGCAATGGCGCACCGGTGGCCGGGTGCTGGCGGCGCAACAGGTCCAGCTGACGCCCCAGGTGAGTGGCCGCATTATTGACATTGCCGCGGCTGCGGTACCCGGAGCACGGCTGAATCAGGGGGACCTGCTGGCCCGTATCGATCCGGCCGATTATCAGTTGCAGCTGCAGCAGCGTCAGGCAGCACTGATCAAGGCACAGGCGGCGCTGGAGATAGAGCAGGGGCAGAGTTCGCTGGCGGCGGAAGAGTATCAGCTGGCCGCCACCGAGTTGTCCGAGCAGGACAAGGCGCTGGTGTTGCGCAAACCACAGATTGCCCAGGCCCGGGCGGAAGTAAAAACTGCCAAAGCGTTGTTACGCCAGGCACAGCTGAATCTGCAGCGCAGTTATGTACGTATGCCGTTTGATGGCCAGATCAACAGTCGCCATATCTCCCTCGGCAGCCAGGTGTCGGCGGCCACGGTAACCTTTGATCTGGTCAACAGCGATGAATTCTGGATTGAAGTCAAAGTGCCGGCGGATTTCCTGGCATTACTCGACGACCAGCATGTGGTTGAGGTGCATCAGTCGGGGTGGGGCCAGCGACGCCGTCAGGCGCGGGTGTTGCACCGCTTGCCGGCGGTCGACAGTGCTGACCGTCAGGCCAAGCTGATGCTGGTGCTGAATGATCCGCTGGCGCGTGATAATCCGCAGTTGCCCGCGGTCCTGTTAAACGACTTTGTGGAAGTGGTGTTATTTGCCCGGCCGCTGGCCAACAGCTATCAGGTTGCTAATCGCTATATCGATCAGCAGCAGCGGGTCTGGGTGGTGAATGACGGTCAGTTGCAGCAGCGTCAGGTTGAGGTGTTGTATCAGGGGCGTGAAAGCAGCTGGGTAGCCGCTGCTGGCGACGCCGGTTTGCAGCCCGGTGATCGGTTGTTAAGCAGCCGGGTGGATGCACCGGTCAGTGGTATGCCAGTGCGGGTGGTGGGGGACTCAGCCGCCCCGGCCGACGCGCTGGTGAACGATGATGCCGCGGCTGCGGCCCGCACACGCCGGGGGTCCTGATGGCAGATCATAAGCTGGCCTCCCGCCGTGGACCGGTGGCCTGGATGTCGGAACACCGCATCGCCCCCAACCTGTTGATGGCGTTTCTGATCGTGGGTGGCTTTTTGATGTCGCTGGCGATCCGTAAAGAGTTTATCCCGCCGTATGAAGCCGACGTGGTGAATGTGTCGGTGGCTTACCCGGGCGCCACGCCGTCTGAAATGGAGCAGGGCGTGGTGCTGCCGATTGAAAATGAACTGGCGTCACTGGAGGGCTTTAAAGAGATCGATTCACGGGTTTTCCGTGGCAGTGCCAGCGTCAACGTTGAACTGGAAAACGGCGCTGACAAGCAAAAGGCGTATCAGGATATTCAGCAGGCGGTGAATCGTATCAGTACGTTTCCGGCGGACATTGAGCGGCCGGTGGTCAGCCTGGCAAGTCGTTCGATTGAAGTCATGGAGCTGGCACTGTTCGGGCCGCTGGAGCGCTTTGAGCTGAAACGTGTTGCCGAGCGCATTAAAGATCAGCTGCTGGCTTCGCCGGACATCAGCAAGGTGGAATTGAATGGTCTGCCGGATGAAGAAATTCAGATTGAAATCCGCCAGCTGGATCTGCAACGCTACGGCCTGACGCTGGCCGATGTGGCGCGGGTGATCGGTAATAATGCGCTGGAGCAAAGCGCCGGTGCGGTAAAAACCGACGGCGGCGATATCCTGGTGACCCTGGACGACAAGGTTTATTGGGCCGACGATTTCAAACAGATTCCACTGATCAGCGACGCTCAGGGCGTGCAACTGCGGCTGGGTGATGTAGCGACGATCATTGATGGCTTCAGTGATTCATACCGCCTGGTGACGTATAACGGCCAGACATCGATCCGCTTTGATATTTACCGCGCTGAAAACCAGACACCACTGACGGTGGTTGATGCAGCCCATGCCATTCTCGCCGAGATCCGTCCGCAACTGGCCCCCGGTGTGGAATTGATTGTTACCGATGATGATGGTGAAACCTACCGTCAGCGGGTTGGCCTGTTGCTGAAGAATGCCGCCATTGGCTTAATTCTGGTAATGGTGCTGCTCAGCCTGTTTCTTGAATACCGGCTGGCGTTCTGGGTCACCATGGGCATTCCGACGGCCTTTATGGGCGCGATGCTGTTGCTGCCGCTGTGGGATATGTCGATCAATATGATCTCTATGTTCGCTTTTATTGTGGCACTGGGGATTGTGGTGGACGATGCCATCATTGCCGGTGAAAACATCTACGAACATATGCAGCAGGGTATGCCGTTTCATGATGCCGCCATTGTTGGTGCGCGTGAAATTGCCATGCCACTGGCGTTCGCCATTTTAACCAATGTGGCGGCGTTTTTGCCGTTGCTCAGCCTGCCGGGTTTTATGGGTAAACTGTTTATTGCCATCCCGATTGTGGTAATCAGCTGTTTCCTGATTTCCTGGCTGGAAGCGCTGTTTATTCTGCCAACGCATTTAGCCCACCTGAAAGAAAAATCCGACTCCCGTATCGGCCGCAAACTGGAGCGTTTCCAGCAGGGGGTTGATCGTCGTCTGCAGCATTTTATCAATCGGCGTTACCTGCCGGTGCTGGATGGCGCTTTGGCGCGTCCGGCAGTGACTCTGGCCATTGCGCTGGTGGTGGGTGCGATCGTTCTGGCGTATCCGGCCAGCGGGCGCATGGGGTTCAGTATGTTCCCCCGGCTGGAAGGCGAATTCGCGGTGGCAACGGTTGAACTGCCCAGTAATGCGCCTCTGTCGCAGGCACAGCGGGTTCGGGAGCACCTGGAAGCCAGCCTGAAACAGGTGTCGCAACCGTTTGCTGACAGTGACACGCCCTTGGTGGTGAGTGTTGAAGGCAGCATTACCGGTTCCAGTATTGAGGTTGAAGCACGCCTGGTGGATGCCGAAGTGCGACCCATCAACGCCAATGAAACGGTGAAACGCTGGCGTCAGTACATTGGTGAAATTCCCGGTATCCGCAGCCTGACGTTTGACGCCGAACGCGGGGGCGGCCCGTCGGGCGGGTTTGGCTTAACGGTTGAACTGCGCGGCAGTAATTCCGATGAACTGATGCAGGCGTCGGCAGCGCTGGCCAATGAAATGGCGCAGCTGTCCGGGGTTAAGGACGTCGCCAACAGTTTTGAAAGCGGTTCGCCGCAATGGGATATCGAACTGAATGATCTGGGTCGCAGCCTGAAACTGGATGCCAGCGACGTGGCAGGGCAAATACGCGCCGCTTTATACGGCTCGCGCGCGCTGCGCCAACAGCGCGAACGTAATGAAGTCACAGTGCTGGTGCGTTTGCCGCTGGAAGAGCGCTCCTATGGCAGTGATATTGAACGCCTGCTGGTGCGCACACCCGCCGGCGGCTACGTGTTGCTGGGCGATATTGCTACGCTGCAAAAAGAGCGGGCGCCGGCATCGATCCGACGCCGTGACGGTCAGCAGATCGTCAGTGTTACCTCGGAAGTGGAACCACGGGAGCAGATCCCGGCGGTTATGACGGTGCTGCGCCAGGAGGTGTTCCCACAGCTGCAGGCACGTTATCCATCGGTTGAATTCAGCTTCCGCGGACGCCAGCAGCGCACCCAGGAAAGTATGGACAGTCTGCAGTTGTACGGTATGTTCTCAATGCTGTTGATTTACGCGTTATTAGCTATACCGTTTCGCAGTTACACCCAGCCACTGCTGATTATGCTGGTGATTCCGTTTGGTGCCGTCGGCGCGGTGATTGGCCATCTGTTACTCGATCTGGCCGGGCGCAATATGGGCATGAGTATTATGAGCATTATGGGCATCGTGGCACTGGCCGGGGTGGTGGTGAATGACTCCCTGATTCTGGTGACCTATGCCAATCAGCAGGTTAAAGAAAAAGGCCTGTCGGCGTTGCAGGCGGTACGGGCGGCCGGGGTACGGCGGTTCCGGCCAATCCTGTTAACCACCTTAACCACGTTTGGCGGGCTGGCACCGATGGTGTTCGAAAGCTCACGCCAGGCGCAGTTTATTACACCGATGGCGGTGTCGTTAGGGTTTGGTATTTTGTTTACCACCTTTGTCTGCCTGCTGGTGTTACCGGCGATTTATGTGTTGCTGGATGATCTGTTGCGGCTGTTTGATAAACCGGCTGCCACACAGCAGCCGGAGCATAGGCAGCAACCCTGAGGGCGGTTGCTGATGAACAAAACCGCCACCCGTGAGGATGGCGGTTTTCGGGTCTGGCAGTTTAGTCTCTGACCGCCTGGCTGAATCAGAAAAAGCCCAGCGGGTCGGTGCTGTAACTGACCAGCAGGTTTTTGGTCTGCTGATAATGATCCAGCATCATCTTATGGGTTTCACGGCCGACACCGGATTTTTTATAGCCACCAAAGGCGGCGTGTGCCGGATACGCGTGGTAACAGTTGGTCCATACCCGGCCGGCTTCAATCCCCCGGCCCATACGGTAAGCGCGGTTCATATCGCGTGACCAGACGCCGGCACCGAGACCAAATTCGGTATCGTTAGCGATCGCCAGTGCTTCTGCTTCGTCTTTAAACGTTGTTACCGCCACCACGGGACCAAAAATTTCTTCCTGGAACACGCGCATATCGTTATGGCCTTTTAACAGGGTAGGCTGAATGTAATAACCCTGGCTCAGCTCGCCGTCGAGGGATTCTGCCGCACCACCGGTTAATACTTCGGCGCCTTCGGCACGGCCGATATCCAGATAGCCGAGGATTTTATCGTACTGTTCCTGAGAGGCCTGAGCCCCGACCATGGTGTCGGTATCCAGCGGGTTGCCACGTTTGATCTGAGCGATGCGGTCGATCACTTTGGCCATAAAGGTGTCGTACATACTTTCCTGAATCAGCAGGCGGCTGGGGCAGGTGCAGACTTCGCCCTGATTAAAAAACGCCAGTACCGTGCCTTCAACGGCTTTGCTGAGGAAGCTGTCTTCGTGGTCGAGCACGTCGGCGAAATAAATGTTGGGCGACTTGCCTCCCAGCTCCACCGTCGACGGAATAATATTATCGGCGGCACATTTCATAATATGGGCACCTACCGGTGTGGAGCCGGTAAAGGCAATTTTGGCAATGCGGGTTGAGCTGGCCAGCGCCTGGCCGGCTTCAGCCCCCAGTCCGTTGACGATGTTGAGCACACCGGCAGGGAACAGATCGCCAATCAGTTCCGCCAGTATCAGAATCGATACCGGAGTTTGTTCCGCCGGTTTCAGAATGACGCAGTTACCGGCGGCCAGTGCCGGTGCCAGTTTCCAGGCGGCCATTAATAACGGGAAATTCCACGGGATAATCTGACCCACCACGCCCAGCGGTTCGTGAAAATGATAAGCCACGGTGGTTTCGTCGATTTCACCAATGCTGCCTTCCTGAGCGCGGATACAGCCGGCAAAATAACGGAAGTGATCGGCGGCCAGCGGCACGTCGGCGGCCAGGGTTTCGCGTACGGCTTTGCCGTTATCCCAGGTTTCTGCCACGGCCAGGGTTTCCAGATTGGCTTCAATCCGGTCAGCCACTTTTAACAGGATGTTGGCTCGATCGGTAACGGAGGTTTTCCCCCAGCTGGCTTTGGCGCTGTGGGCAGCATCCAGCGCCCGTTCGATATCGGCGGCGTCGGAACGTGGCACCTGGCAGAATACCTGACCATTGACCGGGCTGACGTTATCCATATAACGGCCGTTGGCAGGCTTCAGCCATTCACCACCAATAAAATTCTGGTACTGATCTTTAAAGGTAACAACCGAATTCGCTTGTCCTGGATTGGCATAAATCATGGAATATCTCCTTGTTATTGTGATTCCCGGTGTCGGACTTTGGTCGACCATGGCCGGGGGTTGTGCCATTTCAGGGTATGTGGTCTGATGAAAAATCACTTGCCTGAGCGTCTTTTTCAGTTGGCTGTGCGTCCGCTGAGGCAAGTGGATATGCCACGGGTAAGCTTAAATTCAGCCGTCCTCGTCCTCTTGATTGCACCGGAGTGCCCATGACTCAGCAGGCCGTTTGTCAGAATCCGCTTCAGCAACGGGCGGCGTTTAACCGGCGCCGGGTTATGGCCGGCTCAGGCCCGCAGCAACTGGTGGAAAACCGCACCGTGTTTGAACACCACGAAGTCGAACTGTCGATTTACGATACCTTCGCCCGGGCCGAAAAAGTGCAGCTGCAGGCCGATGAGGTATTGTATTGCGGCATGATCAGCGGCCAGAAAGTACTGCACGGCAAACACCACTTTAATGCCGAATTTGTACCCCACGAGTCGTTTGTGATGGCCCCCGGCGAACAGGTGGCAATCGATTTTCCCGATGCCAGCGAACAGCAGCCAACCAGTTGCCTGACGCTGGGAATCAGCCGCGATCGTCTGCGCCAGGTATGTGATCAGCTGAATCAGGCCAATCCGTTGCCGCGTGAACTGGGGGAATGGCGGCCGGAACAGGATCATGTGCTGCACCTGTATCACACCGAAGCCACCCAGCAGTTGTTAATCCGTATCGTCGATTGTTTTCTCGGTCGCGACAGCGACCGTGATCTGGTGCTGAATCTCGGGGTCACTGAGCTGTTAACCCGGATGTTACGGCAGCAGGGGCGTAATTTTTTATTACATTGTGCGCGCAAAGATCCCACCCTGAACGGCCTGACTGACGCCGTGCGCTTTATTGATGATCATCTGGCGCAGGCCATCCGTGTGGAACAGTTATGCCGTATTGCCTGTATGTCGCGCAGCCGGTTTTATCAGCAGTTCCGGCACGTGATGGGCTGCGGACCGATGGAATACCTGCAGCAGCGGCGGCTGGACAAAGCCCGCGAGCTGATCGCCGCCGGGCATGGCATCACTGAGGTGTGTTATCAGGTGGGTTATGTCAGTGCCAGTCATTTCAGTCGTCGTTTTCAGCAGCAGTACGGTGTGACTCCCCGCCAGTATGGCCGTCAGCAGGGCGCTGCTGCACTGGCAGAGGTATGACGAACATGCGGCGCATGTTACCGCTCAGTCTGTTTTGGCTGCTGGCTTGCCTGGCCGGCAGCGTCACTGCCGATAACGCCATTCGTGTGGCTCCGGGGTATCAGCTGCAACGTCTGGCCGAGGTGCCGGGGGCACGGCAAATGGTGTTGTCGCCAGCCGGGCACCTGTACGTCGGCAGCCGGCAATACGGCAAGGTTCATGTGGTGCGGAATTTCAGTCGCGGTGGCCGCCAGGCCGAGGTGATCCTGGAAGGTGTGTCTATGCCTTCGGGGCTGGCCATGGACGCCAACGGTGATCTGCTGGTGGCGGCGGTGAATGAAATCTGGTTGCTGGCTGCCGCGGATCAGCGTCTGGCCAGCAGCACTCAGGCCGCTCAGCTCAGTCGCCACTGGCAGCTGTTAACCGATGCCTTGCCGCAGCACAGTCATCACGGCTGGAAAGCTATAGAAGTGAGTCCGGATCAGCAAACACTGGTGGTGCCGGTGGGAGCACCGTGTAACATTTGTCTGGTTTTTCCGCACGCCGATGAGCCAACCGGAACGATACTGGCGCTTGATCTGAGCGCGTTAAAAGCCGGCAAGCTGCAATACCACATCCTGGCGATGGGGGTGCGCAACAGTGTTGGCATGGCGTTTCATCCGGAATCCGGGGAATTATGGTTCAGCGATAACGGCCGTGACTGGCTGGGTGATGATCTACCCGCCTGTGAAATTAACCGTGTGCCTATGGGCTGGAAAAGCCGGCCACACTTTGGTTTTCCGTTTGTGCATGCTGATGCACAAGGTGGCCAGCTGCCAGAGCCACACGCCGAAATCCGCCGTCAGCATCCCGGCGAGCTGCCGTTTATTGATCCACAAATTGTGCTGCAGGCTCACAGCGCACCGTTGGGAATTCATTTTTATCAGGGGCCTTATAAGGCGTTAGCCGGCCATTTACTGGTGGCGGAACACGGCAGCTGGAACCGCAGTACGCCGGTGGGGTACCGCGTTACCGCGTATGCTGCCGCGACAAGTGAGCCCGGCGTGCTGGTGGATTTTCTCGACGGCGAACAAAAACTTGGTCGGCCGGTGGACATTATTGAGCAGGGGGATGGTTCACTGCTGATCAGCGATGACGCTAACGGTCTGATCTGGCATCTGAGTCGCGCCAGCCGGTCGGATTGATTATGAATTTTTCTTGTTGTAACGTGAAAATTCACCAATTTTATTAATAATAAACTTCATTTACAGTCCTCTCATTAATCAGTTTTAACACGAGACAATGAGATGGCACAGCAACACAACCTTGGTTTTCCCCGGATTGGCGATCAGCGCCAGTTAAAGTTTGCTCTGGAAAATTTCTGGCAGGGACAGAGCGACGAAGCCGCCCTGCAAAGCACCGCACAACAGATTCGCCAGCACAACTGGCAGCTGCAGCAACACCTGCAGCAGGTGCCGGTGGGTGATTTTTCGTTCTACGACCAGGTGCTGGATATGAGTGTGACGCTGGGGAACCTGCCGGCCCGGGTGGCGCAGCTAAACGGCACGGAACTGGACAATTATTTCCGCATCGCCCGTGGTCGCTCCGCCGCTGACAGTCATTGTGGCTGCGTGGCGGCAGCAGAAATGACCAAATGGTTCGACACCAACTATCACTACATTGTGCCGGAAGTGACCGCCGACAGTCAGTTTGAGCTGAATCCGCAACGTCTGCTGCAGCAGTTAAAACAGGCCCGGCGTCAGGGGATCAGCGCCAAACCCGTGATTATTGGCCCGCTGACGTATCTGGCACTGGCGAAGAGTAAAGACGGTAGTGAACCACTGAATCTGCTGCCCCGCTTATTGCCGGTATACAGCCAGTTGCTGGAACAGCTGGCTGACGGCGGTGCTGAATGGGTACAGGTGGATGAACCCATTCTGGTAACCGACCTCGACAGCCAGTGGAAGAACGCCTTTGAGCAGGCGTACCACACATTAAAATCCAACCGCCCACAGCTGCTGCTGACCACCTACTTTGGCAAACTGGAAGACAACCTGCAGCTGGCCTGCAACCTGCCGGTGGCTGGTTTACATCTGGATGTTGCCAGCGATCAGAGCGAGCTGAACAAAGTACTCGACTGGCTGCCGGTGCATAAAGTGTTATCGCTTGGGGTCATCAACGGCCGCAATATCTGGAAAGCGGATATTCATGCCATTCTCGACTGGCTGGAGCCGGTGGCAGAACGCCTGGCAGAGCGGTTATGGCTGGCGCCGAGCTGTTCGCTGTTACATGTACCGGTGGATCTCGACAGTGAAGTGGCGCTGGATAGCGAAATCCGCAACTGGCTGGCGTTTGCCAAACAGAAATTGCAGGAGCTGGATTTGATCTGCCAGGCCATTAACCTGGGGCGTGACGGACTGGATGCCAGCCAGCAGGCGCAGCTGGCGGCTAACCGCGCGGCGCTGCAGTCGCGTCGCGCATCGCCACGGGTCACCAATCCGGCAGTGCAGCAGGCGGTAGCAGCCATTACCCCGCAGCTGGGGCAACGGCAGTCAGCGTATGCCCAGCGTGTCCTGCAACAGCAGCAGACACTGACGTTGCCGCTGTATCCAACCACCACCATAGGATCGTTTCCGCAAACCAGCGAAATCCGCCAGTTCCGGCGGCGCTTCCGCCAGGGGGAGCTGAGTGCCGCGGCGTATCAGTCGTATATGCAGCAGGAAATTGAATTCTGCATCCGTGAGCAGGAAGCGCTGGGGCTGGACGTACTGGTTCATGGCGAACCGGAGCGTAACGACATGGTGGAATATTTTGGTGAACAACTCGACGGTTATGCCTTCAGTCGTTTTGGCTGGGTGCAGTCGTACGGTTCACGCTGTGTTAAACCACCGATTTTATTTGGCGATATTTCCCGGCCGCAACCAATGACGGTCGGCTGGGCGCAATACGCGCAGTCGCTGACGGCTAAACCGGTTAAAGGTATGCTGACCGGCCCGGTGACTATTCTGAACTGGTCGTTTGTGCGCGATGATCAGCCGTTACAAACCAGTTGTGAACAACTGGCGCTGGCCATCCGTGAAGAGGTTCAGGACCTGGAAGCCGCCGGTATCCAGATTATTCAGATTGACGAAGCGGCGTTGCGTGAAGGTTTGCCGTTGCGTCGCAGTGAATGGCAGACGTACCTCGACTGGGCGGTGAACAGTTTCCGTATCTGCGCCAACGGCGTCAGCGACCGTACTCAGATTCACACCCATATGTGTTATTCCGAATTTAACGACATTATCCGCGCCATTGCGGCGATGGATGCCGATGTGATTACCATCGAAACGTCACGTTCGGATATGGAATTATTGCAGGCGTTTGAGGATTTTGAATACCCTAACGAAATAGGCCCGGGGGTTTACGATATTCATTCTCCCAATATTCCGGGCCAACAACAGATAGTGACCCTGATGGAGAAAGCCGCCCGGCGGATCCCGGCACAGCGTTTATGGGTCAACCCGGACTGCGGATTAAAAACCCGCCAGTGGCCGGAAGTCACTCCGGCATTGCAGGCGATGGTTGCCGCTGCACGTCAGCTGCGCCAGCAGGCAGCTCACTCTGCACCAGCCCGGCAAAACGGGGCTGAAGCCGTCAGCGTCTGAATACCAGGGGCCATAACCGTTAAACCGCCTGTGCACATGCCGGGCGGTTTTTTATGGCCTTTTTTTATGGTCCTTGGCGCCACTAATCAAAATCATACGGCATCGCCGGCTGGGCATCGCGGCGGATACTGAGGGTTTTGCCCGCCGCCGGAAAGGCCCGCTGCGGGCATCCTTTGCGTTCACATACCCGGCAGCCGGGACCAATATCATCCACCAGGCTGTCGCTGCTGAGGTTTAGGCCATCGGCGTATACCAGCCGGTGCGCGTGTTGCAGTTCGCAGCCCAGACCGATAGCAAAGATGCGGCTTGGCGCATGGTAATGGCCACCGCCGCGTACCACTTGTTTGGCGATGCAAAAATAGCGCTGACCGTCCGGCATGCGGGCGACCTGGGTTAATACTTTTTGTGGTGTGGTAACGGCTTCGTGGATATTCCAGATCGGGCAGGCACCGCCGGTGCGGGCGAAATGGAAACTGGTCGCACTCTGACGTTTGGAAATATTACCGGCCTGATCGACCCGGACAAAATAAAACGGCACCCCCTGCTGATCACGTCGTTGCAGGGTGCTGAGGCGATGACACACCTGTTCGCTGGATACCTGAAATGCGTGTTCCAGATATTCAATATCATAACGGCTGTGTTCAGCTGCCTGTAAAAAGGCGCGATAGGGCATCAGTAAGGCACCGGCAAAATAATTTGCCAGACCAATACGCAGCAGTTCATTAGCCTGGTCGCCGGCCAGCGCGGCCTGGCGGCAGATGTCATCCAGTACGTCCTGGTATTGCACCAGAGCGATATGTGATGCCATCTGAAAAATCTGCTGGCGCACCGGCAGTTGTTCGGCGGCTTCCAGCGTAATAGCGGACTTGTGAAGATAATGCTGCAGCTGATCGCGCAGATGACCGGCTTCAAAACGATAACGCTGGGCCAGTGCTTCGGCTGCGCGATCAAGCTCGTCGATGTAGTTATTGCGCTGATAAAAAAAATCGCGCACCTGCTCATGGGGCAGCGGGGTCAGATGGGCGGTGTGTTGTTCACCGTAAAAGCGCTGAATCAGTTGCTCATAATCCTGCCGGATGCGGGCGTATTGATGAAATAAACCGGCCATTGCAGCGGCCATTTCCGGCTGCTGATCGACCAGTTGCTGGATCTGTTGTGGTGCCAGGTTGTGTTCCGCTAACACCGGATCTTTGCTGGCTAATACGATGTCAGCCGTCAGGTGGTCGTGCTGATCGGACGAAAACTGCGCCACATCGATATGAAAAGCCGTCGACAGTTTCACCAGTACCGCTGCCGACACCGGCCGCTGATTGTTTTCCAGCTGGTTCAGGTAACTGTGCGACAGCCCCAGTTGTTGTGCACACTGTGCCTGATTCAGCTGGTGTTGTTCACGCAGACGGCGCAGGCGTGGGCCGATATACAGTTTTTTGCTCATGGTGGTGTCGTCACAGTGGCAGGGAAATGCAGCATAACGCCATTTGCAAACCTTGCAAATAACGACCTTTGCATAAGTGCTGGCCGCAGCACCCGGGATAACCACGGCGGTGGCCGTTTTTACTATTGAAAGCAAGCTCAGTATCATGCCGGGTTAACCGAACTTCTGACCGAAAAAGGAAACCCGCGTGTTTCAGGGAACCCGTTTATTGTTCATCTGGCTGGGGCTGATGCTGCCGGCTGTGGCACTGGCCGACGTGGTCACTATGGTGCGTGATTACACCTATAACGCCAGCGAAAATGATTCCAAGGTGTCAGCCCGCAAAGCGGCACTGCAACAATTACAGGTGTTGCTGATTGAAGAGGTGGGGGTGCAGGTGCAGTCCCGCTTTGATCAGCAGCAACGACTGGAAGGCGAAGACTTCAGCCGCACGGTACAGGCCAATTACCAGACCTTTGCCCGGGCGTTAACCAAAACCCGTATCCTCGAAGAACGCTGGAACGGTGAAACCTTTTACCTCAAAGCTGAGGTCGAGGTGGACCCGGATGGTATTGGCCAGCAGATTGCGGCCTTGGTGACGCCGGCAATCAAGCCGGGTGTCAGTCCTTGTGAAACGGTGCGCCTGGCGGTGGTGGCTGAGCTGAAAAAAACGCCGTCGCCGGCGCGTAACCAGCGCCTGACGGAATACGCGCTACAGGCGCCGATCGATAACGACTGCCACCGCTGGCAATACGCGGTGTTGTCGAGCCTGAAAGGCAGCCGTTTTCCGGCGACCGGGTATCGCAGCTGGCTGTTTGAGGAAATTGCCGCCAGTGCCGATCATGAACTCCCTCAGTTATTACCCAGGGTGATCAGCTTTGTCTTTTCCGATTTGCATCATACTCAGGCGCTGAGTGACAAAGAGTGGCAACAGCTACAGCAGGCGTTAGCGCGGGTGGCTGCCGACCGGCTGAAACGGGTACTGAGAGCGTTGACCAATGCCTCTGTGCGGTTGCCACAAAATCCGGCCGCGACCACGTCTGCCGGGCGCTCGTGGCAATCAGCGGCGCTGTTGCAGCAACAGATTGACCAGTTGTTGCTTGCCGCTGATAACGGCCAGGTTGGCAAACCGGCGCTCAGCCGGGCGGCGTTATTATCCTTGTGGCTGCAGCTGCTGGCTGAGCGTCAGCCGCAACTGATGGTTGAGCTGTTGTTACAGCGGGGGGATCAGATCGCAGAGGTTACGCCGCTGGTGCAGCCGCTCAGCCGGTTTTATGAA
Source organism: Bacterioplanoides pacificum (assembly GCF_042648445.1). Lineage (NCBI taxonomy): Bacteria > Pseudomonadati > Pseudomonadota > Gammaproteobacteria > Oceanospirillales > Oceanospirillaceae > Bacterioplanoides > Bacterioplanoides pacificum. The sequence goes on along the minus strand of NZ_JBHRYB010000005.1, from coordinate 904,612 downwards.
ACGCTGATTAAAGCCGCTGAGCCATCGCCTTTATTACCTGCCACGGATGAGGCGCTGCACTGGTTACTGGCACGCCTGGAGTCGGCGCCACAAACGCTCAGCCGGCGTCAGGCCAGTGCGTTGTATTTTTTACTGGAATTACAGCAGCGCAAATTAAAGGATAAAGCCCAGGCGCGCGAAGCCGAGGCCTGGCTGAGCCGTACCATCAAACCCTATCCGCAGTTCTGGGCGACCACCATCGCCGGTCAGCGCACCAGTGAGGTGACGAAAAATTTATGGTTTATCCGCTATCAATTACCGGGAGCCGAGGTGTGCCAGCCGCAGGATTGTGCTGCAGCGCTGTTTAGAGATAACAGCAATAGCGAGCTACAGCGCTATGCACAGTATCTGGAAGCTTACGGCGAACGGGCTGCCGTGGCTGAAGACCAGGTGATCCGTAAGCTGGAACGGCTGCAGGTACAACGCAGCAGCCCGTATCGCGGCACACTGAAAAAACTGATGATTCAGGTGCTGGTGAATATCCATAGTCGCGATAAACAAGCCCATCAGCTATTGGTAACCAGCCTGGAGGACTTTGATCACCGCGTGCCGGACGCTGCAGCTGCGGCATTGCAACAGCTGGGGGATGTGGCCCTGGCCCATATGATTGAGTTGTTTCCGTCGCAATCACCGCTGGTGCAACGCCGTATGGTGAAAGCCATGGGTAAGATGGCGGCCGATAAAACGATTGTGAGTTTTCTGAAAACCGTGCCCACCGATAACGATCACATGCGCTTTGCCGTCGAAGATGCACTGATGGCTCAGAGCCGCTGAGGCAAACGCCGGTGGTTATTCAGCCTCCTGCCAGTTGCTGGCCGGAGGCTTTTTTGTGTCTGGCTGCAATATCTTTGCAACCTTGCAGAATCACCGGCAAATATTGTTGCAGTCGCACCCGTTTGCAGTATTGGCATATTTGTATTTGCAGACTTCGCAAATAGATTGCTGATAAACCGCTAAGGCAATCGTGGAGCGAATGATGAATACCATGCACAGCAGTAATCAGGATGATATTAAATACGGCCTGGCCGGAGTAATGGTGGATACCACCTCGGTCTCGAAAGTAATGCAGGAGATTAATTCCCTGACTTACCGCGGCTATCCGGTGCAGGAGCTGGCACAGCAGTGCTCCTTTGAGCAGGTAGCGTATCTGTTGTGGTATGGCGAACTGCCCGATGCCAGCCAGCTGCAGGCGTTCGGATTACAGCAACGCCATCAGCGCGATATCAGCCGCACGTTAATTGGCCATTTACAGAAATTTCCCGATGGCGCCCATCCGATGGACAGCCTGCGTACGGCGGTGAGTTTGCTGGCGCTGGAAGATGCAGACACTGACGATAATCACAGCGCGGCGTCACAAACCAAAGCGCTGAAATTATTCGCTCGTCTACCAACCATTGTGGCGACATTATTCCGCCAGCGTCATGGCCTGGAGCGTATCGCTCCTGATCCACAACTGAGTTACGCCGATAACTTTTTTTATATGTGTTTTGGTGAAGTACCTGAACCTGCCGTAGTGCGTTGTTTTGAACAATCCATGATTTTATACGCCGAACACAGCTTTAACGCCTCGACCTTTACCGGCCGGGTAGTGATGTCGACGGAGTCGGATATCTACAGTGCCGTAACGGCGGCGATTGGTGCGTTAAAAGGGCCGTTACACGGCGGCGCCAACGAAGCTGTGATGCACAATATGCTCGAAATTGGTTGTGTTGATCAGGTGGATGACTGGCTGGCCGGTAAGCTGGCGGATAATGAAAAAATCATGGGCTTTGGTCATCGGGTGTACCGCCACGGCGACTCGCGGGTACCGAGTATGAAAGCGGCATTTTTAACCATGGCAAAACTTAAAAATGATCAGACCTGGGCGCCTATTTATAGCCGGCTGGAACAGCAGATGCTGCAGCAGAAACACATTTATCCGAATCTCGATTTTCCCGCCGGACCGGCCTATTACCTGATGGGTTTTGATATCGACTTTTTTACGCCGTTATTTGTAATGGCGCGTGTCACCGGCTGGACCGCTCATTTTATCGAACAACAACATAATAACCGCTTAATCCGGCCGTTAAGTGCCTATAACGGCAAAGCGGAGCGGCACTTGTCCTGATCAGACAACGCCAGCAGCGGCGCTGCTGCCGCTGTTTCTGTTGTGGCTGTACACCAGTGCCGGACTTTATCTTGCCGGGTAATGACCGTTGTAAAGGTGGGATCGCTGCCGCACAGAGAGTTTGCCTCCGCCGTCGCCGGCCGGGGCTTTTTTTATTCTTGAATGCGCCTGACCTGACCACACTTGGGCAGGCCGCGCGTATTGCTGACCACAGGAAAAATGACGGATGACGATAACCGCGAAACATCAGCAGCTGGTGCTGCAACAATTTGCCCGCCAGGTGGCACGTGATATTCCGTTAACGGATTTTATGCAGCTGGAGTTCCGCGATTATACCGGCCTGGAAATCCGTATCGACGCACCGCTGGCACCCAATATTAATGATAAAAACACCGGCTTTGGCGGATCGCTGGTGACTCTGGCCACCCTGGCGGGCTGGTCGTTATTGTCGTTATTGTGCCGCGAGCAGGGGCGCTGTTGTGAGGTTGTGATTGGTGAATCATCGATCCGTTACCTGGCCCCGGCGACCGATCAGTTTTATGTCTGGGGAGCGATTCAGCGCCAGGTACGTCAACAGCTGCAGCAGGCGCTGCAACGCGGTGAAGGGTATAAAGCGGCGGTCAGCGCCGAAGTGATGGTGAATCAGCAGGTGGTGGCGCTGTTCAACGGTACCTATTTTATTAAACCACTGGCACCCCGGGCACCGTGTCTGAGCAGCGCGAACGGATTGTCGCTGGCCGGAGCCCGGCGTCGTTTTAATCGCAAACAAAAAGCCGGCTATTTATAGCCGGCCGGTACTCTGACCCAACCTTCCATCAGTAGCCGGGCACTGCGGCTCATGACGGCTTTTTTCACCTGCCAGCGGCCCTGTTCGTGGTGTGCTTCAGCGCCCACGGTCAGTATGCCGGAGGCGTGACCAAAGGTGACGCTGGTGCAGCTCTGGCCGGCGTTGGCGGTGACCTGATTCACCAGGGTGCCGGGAATGGCGGCGGCGCTGGCGATTGCCACGGAAGCCGTGCCCATCATGGCGTGGTGCAGTTTGCCCATTGACAGTGCCCGTACACACAGGTCGATATCGCTGCCATCAATGTGTTTGCCACTGGCGCTGGTGTACGACTGAGGCGCTGCAACAAAGGCGAGTTTGGGGGTGTGCTGACGGCTGGCGGCTTCGTGAATGTCGTTGATCAGGCCCATCTTCAGCGCTCCCCAGGCACGGATGGTTTCTAACCGCGCCAGTGCCTGAGGGTCGTTGTTTATCTCGTTCTGCAGTTCGCAGCCGCTGTAACCCAGATCGCTGGCATTCACAAAAATGGTGGCGATACCGGCGTTGATCAGGGTTGCCGGCAGGCAGCCGATGCCGGGGACCTGCAGTTCGTCGACCCGCTGGCCGGTGGGAAACAGATCTCCGTCGGCGTCTGCCGGATCGAGGAATTCAAGCCGGATTTCTGCCCCCGGGAAGGCCACACCATCGAGTTCAAAATCACCGCTTTCCTGTACCTGGCCATTACGTACCGGCACCCGGGCGATAATGGTTTTGCCGATGTTTTGTTGCCAGATGCGGACCTCACAAAAGCCGTTGTCCGGCAGCCGTTGTGGCTCAATCAGGCCATTGTCGATGGCGAATGCGCCCACCGCGGCAGTCAGGTTGCCACAGTTACCCGACCAGTCGATGCCGGCCCGGGTGATGGCGACCTGACCAAACAGGTAATCGACGTCGTGGCCGGGCTGTTGGCTGGGCGCCACTATCACGGTTTTTGACGTGCTGGAAGTGGCGCCGCCCATGCCGTCAATCTGTTGGCCGTACGGGTCCGGGCTGCCGATGATGCGCATCAATAACCGGTCGCGGGCAGCGCCGGGCGAACGGGCACTGGCGGGTAACTCATCGAGGTTAAAAAACACCCCTTTGGAGGTGCCGCCGCGCATATAGCGGGCCGCAATTTTTTGTTGTGGCTGAGTCATCATCCATCCTTACACAGCGGCATCCGCCGGTTGTGGGTTAATAAAGTTGCGGGCAAAACGCTGTAACACACCACCGGCCTGGTAAACCTCAACCTCGGCGGCGGTATCCAGCCGACAGATCAGCGGCCGTTGCAGGGTTTCACCGTTACGGCGGCGGATGCGTAACAGCACGTCAGCGCCGGGACTGAGGTCGCCGATCACGTCGTAACATTCACTGCCATCCAGAGCCAGGCTGTGGCGGTTGTCGCCGGCCTGAAACTGCAGGGGCAACACGCCCATGCCAATCAGGTTGGTACGGTGAATACGTTCGAAACCTTCGGCGGCAATCACTTCCACACCGGCCAGGCGTACCCCTTTGGCAGCCCAGTCGCGTGATGATCCCTGGCCATAATCCGCACCGGCAATAATGATCAGCGGTTGCTTGCGTTGCATATAGGTTTCGATGGCTTCCCACATACGCATCACCTGGCCGTCGGGTTCCAGCCGGGCGAGTGAGCCGGGCATCACCTGACCCTGTTGATCCCGCACCATTTCATTCTGCAATTTCGGGTTGGCCAGGGTTGCCCGCTGAGCGGTCAGATGGTCGCCGCGATGGGTGGCATAGGAGTTAAAGTCCGCTTCTTCAAGTCCCATGCTGGCCAGGTATTCGCCGGCGGCGCTGTCGGCCAGAATGGCGTTGGACGGTGACAGGTGATCGGTGGTGATGTTGTCCGGCAGAATGGCCAGCGGGCGCATATCCGTCAGTTGCCGTGGCGCTGCCAGAGCGCCCTGCCAGTAGGGTGGCCGGCGAATGTAGGTGCTGTCTGGCCGCCAGTCGTACAGCGGACTGCCGGTTTGTTCGGCGCTGTCGAGATCGAACATCGGTATGTATACCTGATGAAACTGCTGGGGTCTGACGCAGCGCGCCACAATGGCGTCGATTTCGTCATCGTCGGGCCAGATGTCCTGTAAACGAATCTCCCGGCCATCGACCACCGCCAGTACATCCTGCTCGATATCAAAGCGCAGGGTGCCGGCCAGTGCATAGGCGATCACCAGCGGCGGAGACGCCAGAAACGCTTGTTTGGCGTAAGGGTGAATGCGGCCGTCAAAGTTGCGGTTACCGGATAAAACGGCGGAGGTGTACAGCTCGCGCTCGATGATCTGCTGCTGAATGTCGGGTGCCAGAGCGCCGGACATGCCGTTACAGGTGGTACAGGCGAAGGCCACGATACCAAAGCCGAGTTGTTCCAGTTCGGTTAATAAACCGGCTTCACGCAGGTACAGCTCAGCCACTTTAGAACCCGGTGCGAATGAGGTTTTGACCCAGGGTTTAGTCACCAGACCGAGGCGATTGGCTTTCTGAGCTAGTAAACCGGCGGCCACCAGGTTACGCGGATTGGAGGTGTTGGTGCAGGAGGTAATGGCAGCAATGATCACTGCCGCATCAGGCATCAGACCTTCGGCTTCGTCGGCGCGGGCTGCTTCCAGGTTGCCGGCAATGCCGCGGGCGGCCAGTTCGCGGGTAGCCAGCCGGGCATGAGGATTGGATGGCCCGGCCAGGTTACGGCCAACGGCGGACAGATCAAACTGTAAGCGCCGTGGATACACCGCGGTGTTCAGCTGGTCGGCCCATAAACCGGTATGACGGGCGTAATCTTCCACCAGCCGGACCTGAGCCGGGTCCCGGCCGGTAAGGCTGAGGTAATCGATGGTTTGCTGGTCGATATAAAACAGCCCGGCGCTGGCACCGTATTCCGGTGTCATATTGGCAATGGTGGCGCGATCGCCCACCGACAGGCTGGTTGCTCCGGCGCCAAAAAACTCCAGATAACAGCCGACTACCTGCTGCTGGCGTAAAAATTCGGTCAGTGCCAGCACGATATCGGTCGCTGTGATACCGGGCTGGCGCTGACCCAGCAGTTCCACTCCGACGATATCCGGCAGCCGCATCATGGATGGCTGGCCTAACATCACGGTTTCGGCTTCCAGGCCACCAACACCAATGGCGATCACCCCCAGGGCATCAACGTGTGGGGTGTGCGAATCGGTGCCGACACAGGTGTCGGGGAACGCCAGTGGCAGGCCGTCGTGGTCGTTGCCGGTCTGGATGACCGGTGACATCTTCTCCAGATTGATCTGGTGCATAATGCCATTGCCGGCGGGGATCACCTCGACGTTATCGAATGCGCTGCGGGTCCAGTTAATAAAATCAAAGCGATCTGCATTGCGGCGGTCTTCGATGGCGCGGTTTTTGGCAAAGGCCTGGGGGTCGTCGCCACCACACTCCACCGCCAGCGAATGGTCAACAATCAGCTGGGTGGGCACCACCGGGTTCACCTGTGCCGGGTCGCCGCCCTGCGCGGCGATGGCGTCGCGTAATCCGGCCAGATCGACCAGCGCGGTCTGGCCGAGAATGTCATGACACACCACACGTGCCGGATACCAGGGAAAATCCAGATCCTGGCGGCGTTCGCTCAGCTGTCGCAGGGCATCGGCCAGTAACTCCGGCTGACAGCGGCGCACCAGTTGCTCGGCCAGAATACGCGAGGTGTAGGGCAGGCCGGCGTAACTGCCGGGGTGCAGAGTTTCAATGGCCGCGCGGGCATCGTAATAGTGGTAAGGCTGGCGCGGTAATGGCCGGCGAAAGTCGCTGCCGTTCAGGCTGGTGTGGTTCATAACCGCCCCTCCGTGGCAAATAAGGCGTCGAGTTTGTCTTCAAAGCGATGGTAATTGAGGTAGTCGTACAGCTCGGTGCGGATTTGCATCTGTGCCACTACCGCGCGCTGATCACCGTCCTGCAGGATATGGCGGTAGACGTTTTCGGCGGCTTTGTTCATGGCGCGAAAGGCACTCAGCGGGTAGAGCACCATGGCGACGCCCCAGGCCGCCAGTTGCTGCTGATTCCACAGTTCGGTCTGGCCAAATTCGGTGATGTTGGCTAACACAGGTACGTCGAGGGCGCTGGTAAAAGCCCGGTAGTGTTGTTCGGTCTGGATGGCTTCGGCAAAAATACCGTCGGCTCCGGCTGCCACATAGGCCCGGGCACGTTCAATGGCGGCTTCTAAACCTTCCTGGGCGAAGGCATCGGTACGCGCCATGATAAAAAAATCGCGCTGCTGACGGGCATCCACTGCCGCGCGGATGCGGTCGGTCATTTCGGTACTGCTGACAATGGCTTTGTTCGGCCGGTGACCACAACGTTTTTGTGCCACCTGGTCTTCCAGGTGAACCGCCGCCGCCCCGGCTTTTTCGAACTCACGGATGGTGCGGGCGATATTAAACGCGCCGCCCCAGCCGGTATCGATATCCACCAGCAGCGGCAGGGAACTGGCAGCCGTGATGCGGCGCACATCTTCCAGTACGTCATTCATGGACGTGATGCCCAGGTCGGGCAGACCGTAGGAAGCATTGGCCACGCCACCACCGGATAAATAAATAGCCTGGTGACCAATGCGCTCGGCCATCATGGCGCTGTAAGCATTGATGGTACCAACGATGGCAAGGGGCGAGTGGTTGGCCAGGGCCTGGCGAAAACGCTGTCCGGCGTTCATGGGCAAATCTCCTGTGGCGGTTTGGTTAGTGTGTTGGGCTATTGTTCGCTCTGTGATTGTTGTTCGATCAGCTGCTCGAGGTTGGTCAGTGAGGTCTGGATATGGCGCCGCATCAGCAGCTGGGCCAGTTCCGCGTCGCCACTGATCACCGCTTCGGCGATGCGCTGGTGCTCCTGCAGTGCCCGGGCCGGGCGCTTGTGTACACTGCTGGTACGGAAGCGGTACATACGCACCAGCTGGTACAGGTCGTTGCACAGGGTGTGTTGTAAACGCTGGTTATGACTGCCCTGAATAATCAGGTAATGAAAATCCAGGTCGCCGTTTTGCGGATAATACGACTGACCGGCGTCGTCGCTGATGTGTTGCTGGTGGGTGTCGAGCAATTGTTGCAGTTGCCGGCGTTCATCCGGGCTCATGCGCTCGGCGGCCAGGCGACAGGCCATACATTCCAGCTCCATACGCACCTCATATATATCCTTCAGCTGCGCCAGGCTGAGATCGATGACCCGTGCCCCGGCGTGCGGAACCCTGACCACCAGCTGGCTTTGTTCCAGCCGTTGAATGGCTTCACGAACCGGCACCCGGCCGGCGGCAAAGCGTTCACTGAGCTGTTTTTCCGACAATTTCTGGCCGGGTGCCAGCTCGCCGCAAACGATGGCATCAGTCAGTTGTTTAAACAGGCGGCTGGAGAGGGTGTTATCTGACATCGTAAAAACCATAATGTATACAATATCAGCGATTATTATCCCTGAAAGGGTTGTGTATCAAGGTATTTCTGCTGATTTGTATACAAAGTCTAATATGGATTGTATACAAACATGCCTGCTAAGCGGATTTCTGCCGGCCGCTCCGGAGCACTTGATGGCGCAAACCGTGACAGTTGTGCGCTTTTCGTGAAGTTGTCGCATCATGCTGGTATAGTGCGCGCCTTTTCTCTGCCAGCAAGCGGCTCCCGGCCTCTGAACCGGGCGCTCCGGGCTGGCAATGACAGTCACTCAACAAAAGGCTCTCTGATGTTATTGCTGCGCGAATTTATGCAGACCTTTTCTCCGAACCTGAAAAACGACACTCTGTCCGGCTTGACGGTGGCACTGGCGCTGGTGCCGGAAGCAGTAGCCTTTGCTTTTGTTGCCGGTGTTCATCCGCTGGTGGGGTTATACGCTGCCTTTATGGTGGGTCTGGTGACCGCTGTGATGGGTGGCCGTCCGGGCATGATTTCCGGTGCTACCGGTGCTCTGGCGGTGGTGATGGTGTCGCTGGTGGCGGAGGCTGAGCGTGATTTTGGCTCCGGCATGGGGCCTCAGTATCTGTTTGCGGCGGTGGTGCTGATGGGCATCATCCAGATTACCGCCGGTGCCTTGCGGCTGGGTAAATTTATCCGCATCGTGCCGTATCCGGTGATGCTGGGGTTTGTTAACGGTCTGGCGATTGTGATTTTTCTCGCTCAGTTGCCCCAGTTGCAGTCGCATACCCCGGAAGGCAAGTGGGGCTGGGTGGATGGTACCTGGCTGATGGGTGTGGAACTCTGGCTGATGCTGGGGCTGATTGCTCTGACCATGGCGATTACCCATTATCTGCCGAAGCTGACCAGTGCCTTTCCGTCGGCGCTGGCCGGGATTCTGGCGGTCAGTGGCCTGGCGTTATTTTTTGGTCTGGAAACCAAAACCGTGGGTGATCTGGCTTCTATTGCCGGTGGTCTGCCGGAGTTTGGCGTGCCGAATGTGCCGCTGACCATGGAAACCCTGTGGTTTATTCTGCCGTATTCGGTCATTTTTGCGGCGATTGGTCTGATCGAATCGCTGTTAACCGTGACTGTGATCGATGAGATGACCAATACCCGTGGCCGGGGTAACCGTGAATGTGTGGCCCAGGGCAGTGCTAACCTGCTGACCGGTTTCTTTGGTGGTATGGGTGGTTGTGCCATGATTGGTCAGAGCATGATTAATGTCAGCTCCGGTGGTCGTGGCCGCTGGTCGGGCATTGTGGCCGCGTTATTCCTGCTGAGTTTTATTCTGTTTGCCTCACCGCTGATTGAGCAGATTCCGATTGCGGCGTTAACCGGTGTGATGTTTATGGTGGTGATTGGCACGTTCGAATGGTCGAGCTTCCGTATGTTGGGCAAAGTGCCGAAACAGGATGCCTTTATCATTGTGCTGGTGTCCGGGGTTACGGTCGCTACTGATCTGGCGATTGCCGTGGTTGTGGGTGTAATTGTGGCGGCGCTGGTGTTTGCCTGGGAACACGCCAAACACATCAGTGCCCGTACACACATCGAAGACAGCGGCGCTAAGGTATACGATTTGTTTGGGCCGTTGTTCTTTGGCTCGGTATCCGCGTTTAAAGACATTTTTGAGCCGGAAACCGACCCGGATGTGGTGATCATCGAATTTAAAAATTCACGCGTTGCCGATCACTCCGCGATTGAAGCCATCGATACCCTGGCAGAGCGTTATATTGCTGCCGGTAAAGAGTTGCATCTGCGTCATTTGTCGGAAGAATGCCGGATGCTGCTGAAAAAAGCCGGCAGCCTGTGTGATGTTAATGTGATTGAAGATCCGCATTACCACATCGCCAGCGATAAACTGGCCTGACCCCTCCGCACCTGCCCGGAAACCACTTGCTGACAGGTTTGCCAAGTGGTTTCCGTCCTGCAACAATACGCCTTTATTCTGCTGAAGGCCTGTGGCTGTGCATATTGTCGCTGACGAAAATATCCCCCTGATTGACGAATTTTTTGCCGATATCGGCACCATTACCCGGGTGGCCGGACGCACCATGAGTGCAGCCGATCTGAGCGCTGCGGATGCTTTATTGGTGCGCTCGGTGACTCAGGTTAACGAAAGCCTGCTGGCAGGTTCGAACGTTAAGTTTGTTGGCACTGCCACCATCGGCACCGATCACGTCGATCAGGACTATCTGCAACAGCACAATATTGGTTTCCGCAGTGCGCCGGGCTGTAATGCTCAGGCAGTGGTGGATTATATTCTCAGCGCGTTAAGTGTGCTGAACGACAGTCGTGGCCAGGCATTTACCGATCTGACTGTGGCCATTGTCGGGGTCGGTAATGTTGGCCTGTTGTTACGTCAGCGGCTGGAAGAAATGGGGGTTGCTGTGCTGGCAGTTGACCCGTTTAAAGACCCGCAGGACGTTGGCGAGCTGGTCTCGTTGGATGAGGTATTACAAGCGGATGTGATTTCATTACACACGCCGCTGACGACCGACGGTGAACACGCCACCCGTCACCTGATCAATGCGGAACGACTGCAACGGATGAAGCCGGACGCTTGTCTGATTAACAGCTGCCGTGGTGCGGTGGTTGATAACCGGGCGTTGCAGCAACATATGCTGGCGCAGCCGGAGTTTGAAGCCATTCTGGACGTCTGGGAAAATGAACCGGAACTGGATCTGGAGCTGATGAATCGCGCTATGCTGGCCACGCCACATATCGCCGGTTATTCGCTGGATGGCAAAATGCGTGGCACCGAGATGGTGTATCAGGGGTTGTGTGAGTGTTTTGGTGTGCCGGTACGTCGTAAACTGGCGCAATTTCTGCCGGAGCCGGGTATCAAAATGGTGACCTTTACCGATCAGGTGCCGATGAATCAGGCGCTGCGGACGGCCATCCGGGCGGCTTATGAAATCCGCGTCGACGACGGTGTGATGCGTTCCGCCATGATACGGGCCAGCCATCAGGGGGATGGTTCGTTACGCGCGACGTTTGATCAGCTGCGGCGTGATTATCCGCTGCGCCGTGATATACCACGGCTGAAAGTAGCGGTACCGTCGAAGTGCCATGATCTGCAGGATACCCTGAAAGCCGCCGGCTTTGATGTCCGGGCTAAATAGTCCGGCTTTTTAACTCTGGTTTTTAACTCTGGTTTTTACAACCGCAGCTTCTATAACAGTACGGGGCTGGCGCTATAGCTCAGCGCCACCCGGCTGCCCACCGCCAGATCGCCGATATCATCACATTCCACCTGCCAGTCAGCGAGTGACTGCTGTAAAAAGGCAACCGACAGCAGATAACCACGACCGGTAAACTGTATATCCTGTACTTCGGCCACCCCGGTGTTGCTGGCCTGTATCGTTAATAAATGGCGTTTCAGCAGCGCGGTTCCTTCGCCCGCTGTTACACGGGGTGTCTTTGGGGTCAGAATTTCCTGCAGCTGGTGGGTTTCACACAGATTGCCGGCTTCCATAAACTGTGCCACCGCCAGGTTGGCTGGCTGGTTGAAAACCCGGGCCGGGGTGTCGTATTGCTGGATCTGACCGTTCATCATCACCGCGGTCTGGTCAGCAAAAGCAAAGGCTTCGTCTTTGGCATGGGTAACAAAAATGGCTGTTACACCGCTGCGTTTAATCAGCTGACGCAGCTCGCTCATCATGCGGTGTTTGACCTGGCTGTCGATGTTAGAAAACGGCTCGTCCATCAATAGCAGTTGTGGTCCCGGCGCCAACGCCCGGGCCAGTGCGATACGTTGCTGCTGACCACCGGATAATTCGTGCGGATAACGATCGGCGTAGGGCTGCAATTCCACCAGCTCCAGCATGGTCCGGATGCGCTGTTGTTTTTCGCCGCGGTTAAGGCCGTTCAGACCGTAGGCAATATTGGCGGCCACCGTCATATGCGGAAACAGCGCATAATCCTGAAAAATAAATCCCACCTGGCGTTGCTGTGTCGGCAGATTAAACGAGCCGTCAGCCACGGTGTGACCAAACAATTCAATCCGGCCAGTCTGGCTGGTCTGTAATCCGGCGATGGTTTTTAACGCTGTGGTTTTGCCACAGCCGCTGGGGCCTAATAAACACACGATGTCACCTTGTTCGATGGTCAGCGACAGGTCGTGTAATACCGGCTGTTGGTGGTAAGCAACGGTAAGCTGCGAAATCGATAAGGCGTGCATAGTTAATCCATTTTCTGGGTGCGGGATAACACCGCAATCGGCAACAGGCTGACAATAATAATTAATAACGCGCCGGATGCGGCGTGCTCCAGATGTTCGTCAGAGGCGTACTGAAACACATAGGTGGCCAGGGTTTCAAAATCAAACGGCCGTAATAATAACGACGCCGGCAATTCTTTTACGCATTCAATAAATACCAGTAAAAATGACGACATCAGAGCCGGTTTTAATAACGGCAACTGAATGCGCTTAAACGTGGTGCCACGATCTTGTCCCAGGGTCGCTGAAGCGGCGTCCAGGTTGTCGGGGATTTTCTGATAACCCGCCTGCAGGCTGCCGTTGGCAATGGCGGAAAAACGAATCACATACGCCACAATTAAGGCAAAACCGGTACCGGTAAAAATCAGCCCGGGACGGCCCAGTTGCAGTTCTGTCAGTATGCGATTCAGTTGGATATCGGCCTGGCTCAGCGGGATCAGAATCCCTATCGCCAGCACGGTGCCGGGTAGTGCATAACCCAGTGACGATAACGACAGCTGGGCGTGGTTGAAACGCCCGGGTAAAAACCGCTGACGAGCGTTCAGCAGCAGTGCCAGCAGGGTTGAAATCAGTGCGGCGCTGGCGGCCAGCGAAAAGGTTGCCTGGCTGTGTTGCCATAGCTGGCTATTCAGGTTTTCGCTGGCGTACGTCAGGGCAAAGTCGAGCAGACACAGCACCGGATAAATAAATCCGGCGCAAATAATCAGGCCGGTCACGCTCCAGATCAGCCAGCTGCGGCGCCGCGATGCGGTCTGACGCGGTGCCGGGCTGGCAGGGTTGCGGCCATCGTAATGACGCTGCTGCTGGCGCTGGTATTTTTCAGCGCTGACCAGTAACACCACAAACAATAACATCAGGCAGGAAATTTTGGCCGCGGTTTCAATGCTGCCGTGCACCAGCCAGCTGTCGTATACCGCCGTGGTTAATGTGCTGACGGCAAATAAGCTGACCGTGCCGTAATCGGCCAGGGATTCCATCGCCACCAGCGTGCAGCCGACCACCAGTGCCGGGCGGACCAGTGGTAATTCAATGGTGAAAAAAATCCGGCGTGGACTGGCGCCCAGGGTTTTTGCAGCCTGAGATAAATGCGCGGAGCGCTGGGCAAAGGCGTAGCGCAACAGCAGATAAATATAAGGGTATAACGCCAGCGCCAGCATCAGGCTGGCGCCCCAGCGGCTGCGGATGTCCGGAAACCAGTAGTCGGCCGGAGATTGCCAGTGAAACAAAGCACGCAGTGTGGTTTGTAATGGCCCGGCATAGTCGAGCAGTTCGGTATAAATATAAGCTGAGATATAGGCTGGAATTGCCAGTGGGAACACCAGCGCCCACTGCAGGTAACGCCGCCCCCGGAATTCGTAATGAGAACACCACCAGGCTGGCAGAATGGCCAGCGCAGCGGCGAATAATACTGCACCGCTGACCACCAGCAGGCTGTTGCGGGTGTAATGCCAGAGTACGGTGTCGGCCATTTCGGCGAAGGTGGTGTCGTCGCTGTTGAAGCCGGTCACGACCTGAATAATCAGTGCCACCAGCGGCGCGGTCATGGTCGCGGCGGCGACCAGTGCCAGTAGCGCCAATAAGCGGTTGGGCAGGCGGGATAATAAAGAGCCCGCATAGTGCGGGCTCTTTAGCGTGGTTAGACGGTGGTTACCGTAATTCATAACGACTCAGGTCTGCAGTGTAACTGTGGCGGCGATTATAAATCGAAACCGACCTTGTCGACCAATGTCAGTGCCGCTTTGCGGTGTTTGGCGATGTCGGTCAGTGGCAGAGGGTCAGCCTTAAAGTCACCCCAGCTCTGAACCAGCTCAGAAGCCGGGACCCCGGCTTTGACCGGGTATTCCATGTTCAGCTCGGCATACATCTGCTGTGCTTTTTCGCCGGATAAGAACGTTAACAGTTTTTCTGCCGCTGCTTTATTCGGGGCGTGGCGGGTAATCACGGCGCCGGAAACATTAATATGGGAGCCACGATCCTGCTGGTTCGGGAAGTTCAGATTAACTGCATTGGCCCAGGCTACCTGGTTTTTATCCTGCAGCATTTTGCCGAGGTAATAACTGTTGCCCAGCGACACATCGCATAAACCTTCTTTAATGGCTTTAACCTGCGCGCGGTCGTTGCCCTGGGGTTTGCGCGCCAGATTGGCTTTGACACCGCGCAGCCATTGTTCGGTTTCAGCTTCGCCGTGATGGGCGATCATGGAGGCAATCAGGCCAAGGTTGTATGGGTGCTTGCCGCTGCGGGTGCAGATTTTGCCACGAAAAGAGGCGTCGGCCAGATCTTCATAACGGATATTGCTTAAGTCGCCACGACGATCTTTTGAGGAATAAATATTACGAACCCGCTGGGTCAGTGCCAGCCAGTGATTTTCGTCGTCGCGGAAACGTGCCGGAATATTATGGCGCAGGGTGTCGCTGGCATTAAATGCCTGGGTCAGCTGCTCATCTTTCAGTTCCAGCAGCTTGGAAAAATTCGAGGTTAATACCAGATCGGCAGGGGATAATTCGCCTTCACGTTTCAGGCGCTGAATCAGCCCTTTTTTGGCAAACACCACTTTGGTTTTAATGCCGGTTTCACGGCTGAATTCCTGTAAAATCGGATCGATCAGAAACGGTTGGCGGAAAGAATAAATATTCACTTGTTCGGCGGCCATTACCGGTAACGCACACAGTGTCGCGAGCAGGGTAGTGAAACGGATAAAGCGCATGGAAGCTCCAGTCTGCTAAGCAATAAATGAGAAGTATTATTATCTCATAACCCGACCGTCAGGTCAGGTGTTTCTCTGTAAAAAACAGTCTGTACCAGCGGCTGTTTTATAAAAATAAAAAGTGATCCCGCAGGATCTGGCCCAGCAGCAGGGAGTCGCCCTGTAGCCGGGCGTATTCAATAACCTCCAGAATATTGCCGTCGTCCTGTGCCGGATTGGGTTTCAGCAGGCGTGAAAAAGCTTTGCTGGTTAACACAAAATCGTCGACTGATTTCTGCCCGTCCATGGCACTGAAGCGGATAAACTCCTCATCACGTAACCATAATACGGCACCAAACGCTGCCTGATGACGCGGAGAGTGCAGGCCGAATTCGTCAACATCATCAGGGCCGGAGATATCTTCAATAAACAGCGTTTGTGGCCGTGGAAACTGACGGAAGCCCAGCAATAAAATCGCGCCACAGTCTTTGTAAAAATCATCGATGTGTACGTCTAACACGCCGGACTCCGCAGTATTACAACTGTTTGTAGGAACTGAAGAAGGTTTCCATACGTTCCATTGCCGCGGTCAGATCTTCCGGCCGTGGCAGGAAGACCACCCGGAAATGATCCGGGTACGGCCAGTTGAAAGCGGTGCCGTGCACAATCAGAATTTTCTGCTGTTCCAGTAAGTCCAGCACCATACGTTCGTCGTTATGAATGTTGAACTTTTTGGCGTCCATTTTCGGGAAACAATACAACGCACCCTGCGGTTTAACGCAGCTGATGCCGTCGATGTTGTTCAGTGCTTCCCAGGCGATATCCCGTTGTTGCAGGATGCGGCCACCGGGAGACACCAGATCGGTGATGCTCTGGTAACCCCCCAGTGCAGTCTGAATGGCATGCATGGCCGGCACGTTGGAGCACAGCCGCATTGAAGCCAGCATTTCCAGCCCTTCGATGTAATCCCGGGCCAGATGTTTGGCGCCGCTGATAATCATCCAGCCAGCGCGGAAGCCCGCCAGGCGGTAGTTTTTTGATAAACCGTTAAAGGTGATGATCAGCAGATCGTCGGCCAGTGAGGCGGTGGATGTGTGGCTGGCACCATCGAACAGAATTTTGTCGTAGATTTCATCGGAAAATACGATCAGATTATTCTGCCGGGCAATTTCCAGCATTTGCTTGAGGATTTCATCCGGGTACACGGCGCCGGTCGGATTATTGGGGTTAATCAGTACCAGGGCACGGGTGTTCTCGGTGATTTTGCTGCGCATATCGTCGAGATCCGGATACCAGCCGGAACCTTCGTCGCAGGTGTAATGGACAGCGCGTCCGCCTGCCAGGCTGACGGCACCGGTCCATAACGGGTAGTCCGGTGACGGCACCAGCACTTCGTCACCATTATTCAGCAACCCCTGCATGCTCATCACGATCAGTTCGCTGACGCCATTGCCGACGATGATGTCTTCGATATTAACGTTGGCAATGTTTTTTTGCTGGGCGTATTGCATGATGGCTTTACGCGCCGAAAACAGCCCTTTGGAATCGCTGTAACCTTCGGAATCCGGCAGGTTATAAATCACGTCCTGAATAATTTCTTCCGGTGCATCCAGACCAAAAGGTTTGGGATTGCCGATATTCAGTTTCAGGATACGGTGGCCGTCTTCTTCCAGTTTTTTGGCGGCATGCAGGACGGGTCCACGAATGTCGTAAAACACGTTGGCCAATTTGTTGGACTTTTTAATCTCCTGCATGGAACTGCACTGCCTCTGTAGACTCTGAATAAGGAAATGGCTGATATCACCAGTGCAGGGATGATACTCTCTCCTGAGCAGGTACGAAATAGGGCACAATATGAAAAAAGTTAACAAAAGCCCGGAGCAGTGGCGTCAGGAACTGGATCCGGAGACCTATCGCATTACCCGGGAGGCGGGAACCGAAGCGCCTTTTAGTGGTGAATATTACGATTGTAAGCAACAGGGCAGTTATGCCTGTGTCTGTTGTGGTGAGGTGTTGTTTTTTTCCGATGCTAAATACGATTCCGGTTGTGGCTGGCCGAGTTTTTTTCAGCCGGCTTCCGCTGCGGTTATTGATGAGCATACGGACACATCTCACTTTATGGTGCGTACCGAAGTGCGCTGCCATAATTGTGATGCGCATCTGGGGCATGTGTTTACTGATGGTCCGGCTCCGACCGGTCTGCGCTATTGTATTAATTCCGCATCACTGACGCTGAAGCCGGAATCCTAGTTATCACCACCGTCATCGCCAGCTGATAACCGATGGGGCAGTCACTGTTGGTGGTTGCCTTTCTTTTTTTGTTTGTATATTGTGCACAATCTAATTTTGAGCAATCTAGTTGCGAGGGCAAGACGATGTCATTACTGAATCATGAGATGCCGCTGTTAAGTGGTGAAATGCAGAACCTGGCGGATTATCAGGGCAAGGTGGTACTGATTGTTAATACCGCCAGTGAATGTGGCTTTACTCCGCAATACGAAGGTCTGGAAACCTTGTATCAGCAATTTAAAGATCAGGGGCTGATGGTGCTGGGCTTTCCGTGTAATCAGTTTGGCAAGCAGGAGCAGGGTGATGCTGCCCAGATTGGTGCTTTTTGTCAGAAGAACTATGGCGTGTCTTTCCCGATGTTCAGCAAAATCGACGTTAACGGCGATAACGCTGCGCCTTTGTATCAGCAGCTGAAACAGGCGGCTCCGGGTGTGATGGGGACCAAGGCGATCAAATGGAATTTCACCAAATTCCTGCTGAACCAACAGGGCGAAGTGATCAAACGTTATGCACCAACGACCAAGCCGGAAGATATCCGCGCGGATATCGAAGCAGCTCTGGCAGGTTGAGTGGTACGGCAGCCATTATGAACGAACAACAATATCCGCAGTTGTATCTGGATAATCAGATCTGTTTTGCCGTGTACAGCTTGTCGCGGCAGATCACCCAGGCTTATCAGCCGCTGTTGAAACCACTGGGCCTGACCTATCCGCAATATCTGGTGATGCTGGTGTTGTGGCAGGCTGAGGAAGAGCAGCAGTTACCGCTGACCGTAAAGATGTTATGTGAGCGTTTATTGCTGGATACCGGCACCGTGACACCCTTACTGAAGCGGATGGAAGCGGCCGGCTGGTTGCAACGCAGCCGGTCGCAACACGATGAACGGGTGGTGTTGGTAAACCTTACGGATCATGGCCTGGCGTTACGCCGCCAGGCTGCGGAGATACCGGCGGCGCTGGCGGCTCAGTCCGGGGCGGATGCTTGTGAGCTGGTATCGTTCCGGCAGCAGCTCCGGCGCTGGTTAACGGCCTGGTTGCAACGCGGCAAATGAGCGGCTTTGTTGCGCTCAGAAGTGTTTTTTCTTCCAGGCGTCCTGCTCTTCAGCCAGCTGATCGGCAGCTTCGGCCAGGCGGTTGTTATCGCTGGGCTGGGCCTTGTTCTGTTTGATGTCATCCAGCATCAGGGTGGCACGCTGACACAGGCTCATCACTTCATCATTAGGGTGTTTGATTGCTTTGACGGTTTTGATGACTTTCTGCAGGTGTAATTCAGCGCTTGATGGATTGTTCATGCTGATCGCAGCACTGGCTTTTGATAACAGCACGGTGACTACCAGGCGCACATTAAGCAATCGTAATTCACGTAATAAAGCCGATGCCGGGGCGGCCTCCAGGCGACGGTTCTGGTAGGCCTGTTTGACCAGATCAATTTCCAGCTGCAGGGCTTTACGCAGCTGTTTGGCGCCGGGTTCGTCCTGAGGCAGGGCGGACGGCTTTTTCATTGGTGGATTTTCGATCCATTCGCTGGCTTGCAGGGTGGCTTTCTTTACCTTGTTATTGACGCTCAGTTGCAGCTCGGCCATTTGCCGGTTGGCGCGCTGAATAATATTGGCCAGTGTGACAATGCTGTTTTCGCTCAGCCAGGGGTGCAACACGCTGATGGCATCGTGGTGCTGTAATACCAGATCACTGAGCTCCACCATTAACCGGGCACGTGCCAGGCGTTGTTGTTCACGCCAGCGAATAATGCTTAGGGCGGCGACGGCAGAGACGGCCGTCAGGATTGCCAGGATAATTAAAACCGTTGTCGACATAGTAGTGTGGGCTGGTGTTGCCGTTCCGTTGTGCAGCTATGTTATTAGTGTAGTTGGATTTTTTTTATTTGTAGGGGTTGACGGGATGCAAAACCCTCCCTAGAATTCGCGCTCCTTGATTGAGACGTCCCCATCGTCTAGAGGCCTAGGACACCGCCCTTTCACGGCGGTAACAGGGGTTCGAATCCCCTTGGGGATGCCATCTTTTTATGATTTTTATAAGAAGATGCATTAAGTGCGGGAATAGCTCAGTTGGTAGAGCACGACCTTGCCAAGGTCGGGGTCGCGAGTTCGAATCTCGTTTCCCGCTCCAAACTCTTTTTGAGATTGGTGAGCACAGAAATAAGAAAGACCAAAGCGACCGATGGTCGCGAGCTGGAACGCCAGCCCGGTCGATCTCGTTTCCCGCTCCAAACTCTGTTTGAGATTGGTAAGCAAAGAAATAAGGAAGACCAAAGCGACCGATGGTCGCGAGCTGGAACGCCAGCCCGGTCGATCTCGTTTCCCGCTCCAAACTCTGTTTGAGATTGGTGAGCACAGAAATAGGAAAGACCAAAGCGACCAGTGGTCGCGAGCTTGAACGCAAGCCCGGTCGATCTCGTTTCCCGCTCCAAACTCTTTTTGAGTGAGCGTTTTGATCAGGAAAGCAGTACCAGGCGCTGCAATCGGTGTGTCCCCATCGTCTAGAGGCCTAGGACACCGCCCTTTCACGGCGGTAACAGGGGTTCGAATCCCCTTGGGGATGCCACTACTTTTCTGAAGTAGGCATGTTTCTGAAGTAAGCACAATGCGGGAATAGCTCAGTTGGTAGAGCACGACCTTGCCAAGGTCGGGGTCGCGAGTTCGAATCTCGTTTCCCGCTCCAAACTCTTTTTGAGATTGGTGAGCACAGAAATAGGAAAGACCAAAGCGACCACTGGTCGCGAGCTTGAACGCAAGCCCGGTCGATCTCGTTTCCCGCTCCAAACTCTGTTTGAGATTGGTAAGCACAGAAATAGGAAAGACCAAAGCGACCGATGGTCGCGAGCTGGAACGCCAGCCCGGTCGATCTCGTTTCCCGCTCCAAACTCTTTTTGAGATTGGTGAGCACAGAAATAGGAAAGACATAAGCGACCACTGGTCGCGAGCTTGAACGCAAGCCCGGTCGATCTCGTTTTCTGTTCCAAATGCTCTAAGCACTTCAGAGAAAAGTTGAAAAAGTAAGAAAAAAGTCTTGCAAATCAACGAAATAGCGGTATTATTCGCCGCAGCTAAACGATGTGTCCCCATCGTCTAGAGGCCTAGGACACCGCCCTTTCACGGCGGTAACAGGGGTTCGAATCCCCTTGGGGATGCCAATTTCTTCTGGTATGATCCGGCAGAAAGTTAGCATAAGCGGGAATAGCTCAGTTGGTAGAGCACAACCTTGCCAAGGTTGGGGTCGCGAGTTCGAATCTCGTTTCCCGCTCCAAATTCCGAAAAGAATCTGGACGTTAAAAATTAAGATTGATACTAGCGACCGTTGGTCGCGAGCCCGGTCGATCTCGTTTCCCGCTCCAAATTCTAAAAAAGCCGTATCGGATGATACGGCTTTTTTTATGCCTGTTATGTGGCATTAAGGTGTCTCAGGCTTGGTGTGTAGCTGTGGCTGTATTCGGTGCGTTGCGCCCGACATTGCCGGGCGTGACGGATCGGGCTGTCAGGCGTCGAACGTGTCTGCGTTCTGTTGCAGCAGGGTTTTAACCGCAGCGCGGTCAAAGGGTCCCTGACTGACATCGTGTTCCGCTTCTTGCTCGTCCAGTTGCTGGAATAATTCAATTTCGGCGTCCGTCATAAAATGCAGGCAATCTCCGCCAAAAAACCATAACAGATCGCGGTTGATGGTGGGGGTCAGTTGTGGCTGATGGGTGAGGATTGACATCAGCCAGTCCTGGCCATCCTGATACGCTGAATCAGTGCGTTGCACCAGTTGCTCAATGACCTGCTCCAGCTGTTGTAGAATCTCGGCAGCAATCAGTTGGCTGTCGTTGTCCGCAGCGCGTTGCAGGCGTTGCTGAACCTGTTTCAGCAGTTCAATGTGATAGCTCAGTCGTTCGCTTAAAGGTTGATTCATAAAAGGTACTTTAGATGGTTCCGGCTTTAGAAGTAAAAGGTTTGTCCAAGGTCTATGCCAATGGCTTTGAAGCGCTGAAAGGCATCGACCTGAGTGTCGGGCAGGGCGATTTTTTCGCTTTGCTTGGCCCGAATGGTGCCGGTAAGTCTACCACGCTTGGCATTTTGTCGGGACTGGTGCAAAAAACCGCGGGTCAGGCGTCGATTATGGGGTTTGATGTCAATCGTGATGCCTTTCGTGCCAAGCAACACCTGGGAGTGGTACCACAGGAGTTTAATTTTAATCAGTTCGAAAAAGTGCGCGATATTGTTATTACTCAGGCGGGCTTTTTCGGTCTGACCGCAGCTCAGGCGGCGGAAAATACCGATTACCTGCTGCAGCAACTGGATTTATGGGATAAACGCGACACTCAGGCGCGGATGTTATCCGGTGGTATGAAGCGCCGTTTGATGATTGCCCGGGCGCTGGTGCATAAGCCCAAAGTTCTGATTCTGGATGAGCCCACTGCCGGGGTGGATATCGAACTGCGGCGTTCGATGTGGGAGTTTATGCAACGCCTGAATGAGCAGGGCACGACCATTATTCTGACCACGCACTACCTGGAAGAAGCCGAGCAGCTGTGTCGTAATATCGCGATTATTAATCATGGCGAAATTGTGCAGGCCACCAGTACGCGCGAATTATTGACCCAGCTGCACACCGAAACCTTTGTATTTGATCTGGCTGAAGCGGTGAGCGGGGATGTTGTTATTGACCAGTTTGTGGTGCACCAGGTCAGTCCGGACTGTCTGGAGATTACGGTCGAAAAAGGTCAGAGTTTAAATCATATTTTTCAGCAACTGAGCGAAAAGCAGCTGGAAGTGCGCAGTATGCGTACCAAATCGAACCGGCTTGAAGAGTTGTTTGTTGGTTTGTTGCAGGAGCAGAAATAATGTCGGTGTTACAGATTCAGTGGGTGGCGTTTGCCACCATTGTCACCAAAGAAGTCCGTCGGTTTATGCGCATCTGGCAACAAACCCTGTTGCCGCCGGCCATTACCATGACGCTGTATTTTATTATTTTCGGCAATCTGATTGGTTCACGTATCGGTGAAATGGGCGGTGTCGATTATATGGCCTTTATTGTACCCGGGCTGATTATGATGAGTGTTATTACCAATGCGTATGGCAATGTGGCGTCGTCATTTTTCAGTAATAAATTTCAGCGCAGTGTTGAGGAAATGCTGGTAGCGCCAGTGCATCCCGGTACCATTCTGCTGGGCTTTGTCATGGGCGGTGTGGTACGTGGGGTACTGGTTGGGCTGATCGTTACTTTGTTGTCGTTGTATTTTACCGACCTGCAGGTGCATAACATCTGGGTAGTGATCAGTGTGATTTTATTGTCGGCGATTCTGTTTTCGCTGGGTGGTTTTATTAATGCCATTTTTGCTACTAAATTTGATGATATTTCCATTATTCCGACGTTTGTAATTACACCACTGACCTATCTCGGTGGTGTGTTTTACTCCATTGGTTTGTTGCCGGCATTCTGGCAAACCGTGTCTCAGTTTAATCCGATACTGTATATGGTAAATACTTTCCGTTATGGCGTGTTGGGTGTATCCGATGTTGATTTGCTGACGTCATACGCCATGTTGCTGGTATTTATCGTGGTGCTCAGCCTGTATTGCATCTGGCTGATGCGTCGTGGTGTCGGCATGCGTCAATAGTGTCTTCAGGTATTAGGTTTTTCAGGTATTTATAGTATGACTTCAGTAAACAGCAGCGATAACCCGTTAGGTCAGGTGTCGGAATATAAAGACGTATACGATCCGGCTTTGTTATATCCGATTGCGCGAGAAGAAAGCTGGAAAAATCAGGGGCTGGACCGTCATCAGGTGCCATTTTTTGGCGTCGATATCTGGAACGGTTATGAAATTTCATGGCTGAATTCTCAGGGTAAGCCACAGGTCTGTTTGGCGGAGTTCCGTATACCGGCGACCTCTGAGTTTCTGATCGAATCCAAATCGTTTAAGTTGTATCTCAATTCTTTTAATCAGACCCGGATGGCGTCGGCGGATGAGGTGCGTGCCCGCATGCAGCGTGATTTGTCGGCGGCGGCGGGGGCTCAGATTGAGGTGACTTTCCACGCCATTAATGCCAGCTTTCCGCAGCCACCACAGGCGAATTGTATCGACGATATCGACATCCAGGTGGATGCTTATGAGCTGGATGCGTCGTTGCTGAAAACAGTGGCAGGAGATGAGGTATTTGATGGCTGGTTATGCAGTCATCTGCTGAAGTCCAATTGTCCGGTTACGGGTCAGCCGGACTGGGGCAGTCTGTTTATTTATTATCGTGGTCAGCGTATCGATGAAGCCGGTTTGCTGGCCTATATCGTCTCCTTACGTCAGCATCAGGATTTTCACGAGCAATGCGTTGAGCGCACCTACCGTGATCTGATGCTGGCGTGTCAGCCACAAGAGCTGATTGTTTACGCCCGTTATGTACGCCGTGGTGGGCTGGATATTAATCCGTTCCGCTGCAGTCAGGCAGATTTTCAGGCCGAAAACTTCCGTCTGGCGCGACAATAACGACGCGGTTGTAACGGCATCATTTCAGACGCTGACAAAAAAGCCCGTTGCAGTTTAGTCTCTGCAACGGGCTTTTTAACGGCTGAATATTATGATCATCAGGCGATTATTTTACGCCGCACCTTGTTGGCGGCTTTTTCCAGCGCCGTAGCGACTGCTTCACGCTCCTCATCGCGGATTTTGTCCGACTCCATATGCAGCGAAAAGCCTTCGGTTTCATGATTCATAAAGCTTGGGTTGGCACCCAGATCACGGCGGTAGTCGACAATCTGATACAGCGGTAACGGGTCGCGGAAACCTTTGACCATGGCGCTGCCACGCTGACGGCAGATAACTTTGTCTTTCACCAGAGCGTAGGTTTCGTGAGAAATCAGGATTTCACCGGGCTCGGCCTTTGCTTCCAACCGGCTGGCGAGGTTCACCTCTTTACCAATGATGGTGTAGTCCATGCGGCTTTCAGTACCAAAGTTACCAACGGTGCAGTATCCGGTGTTAATCCCCATACGAATTTGCAGTGGTGCCGTCATGCCGATTTCGGCCCATTGTTTACGCAGTTTCAGCATATGGCGGCGCATTTCGATGGCCATTGAAACACAGGCCAGTGCATCGCCTTTGGTGCCTTTACTGCTTGGATCGCCAAAAAAGATCATCATGCCATCACCAATAAATTTATCGATGGTGCCGCCATATTTCATTGCAATGCGCGACATATCGGTGAGGTACTGGTTTAACAGGTCGGTAAAGGCTTCCGCTTCCATTTGTTCTGACAGTGCGGAAAAGCCAACAATATCGGAGAAAAAGATCACCAGTTTTTTACGTTGGGTTTCCAGTTTAGCCTGGCGTTTACCGGCAAAAATAGATTCCCAGATTTGTGGCGCCACATAGCGCGAGACCTGTTGGGATAATGCCTGGAAGCGCTCTACCTGGCCCTGAAATTTCAGCTTCAGACGCATCAGGTCGCGTGCCTGGCGGTTGCTGTTAAACGCTGAAATAGCCAGATGAATACCCACGCCGACGGCGGCGGTAACAAATACGCTGTCGGGGATCGGAGTTGCCGGGTGATAGCCGAACATCATCAGTCCGGCGGCACCACCAGAGATCAGAGAAATGACACAAAAGGCCCAGGCGGTCATGCTACCGACAATAATAAAGCTGGTGTTGATCATCACCAGAAATAACACCACCAGTTCGATCGGTAAATGCAGATAAGCCAGATACAGACCGCATAAAATGGCATCGCCATGAATCAGGAACTGGCGGGTGGAGTAGGCATGACGTTTACGGAACGGCTGGCTGGCGAAATGAATAACGTGTGGATAGAGCAGTGCAATCAGCACTACGGCATAGGCATCAATGCTGTAATGGCCCTGCAGAATGCCGACCAGAGTGGTGGCGACGGCCACACTGTAGCCCAATACGCGGGCAAGGTAATCCTGGCGCGGCAGGGAAGTTTCGGAAAAAAGTGCCGAATCTTGCGGATCAAACATCGTCAGAACCTGGTTCGTTGTTGTTATTGGTCGGCGCTGGCTTTTCGTTGGCGGCGATTATGTACATCTGTATACCCAGAAAACCCTTGTTCAGCAAGTCAGTGCCTGATTTGTCAGGCTGAATTAATAAGTGAGCAAGTATACAATAAGCAGATTGCAAAAATGTTGATCTGGAACCTTTATGGACGCTTTGAAAACCCTGCTGGAGCGTGTTTCTGCGCCTCAGCTGACCGGACCTGATGTGACTGAAACTCAGCTGCAAACCCTGATACAGGCGGCTTTGCGGGCTCCGGATCACGCCTGGCTGCGACCCAGTCGTTATATTGCCGTGCAGGGCGAAGCACGGGAAGCGTTGGGACGCATTTTTCTGCAGGCTACGCCACATTGGCGGGAATTGTCCGACGAAAAGCAACGCAAATTACGGAATATGCCGCTGCGGGCACCGCTGTTGTTGGTGGCGGTGTGCAAGGTTCAGTCACATCCTAAGGTGCCACGCGAAGAATTATTGTTATCGACCGGTGCGGGTGTGCAGAATATTCTTAATGCCGCCTGGGCGATGGGCCTGGGCGCCATCTGGCGTACCGGTGATCTGGCTTACAATGATCAGGTGAAGCAGGGGCTGGAGCTGGCGGCGGACGAAGAAATTGTCGGTTTTGTCTATGTCGGCCATGTGAACTGCCGCCTGAAGCAGGCGCCGCAGCTTGATAGTGCCGATTTTTTAACCAAATGGACGCCGAAAAGCTAATAAAAACAAACAATTAGCGAAAGGGTGTTGACCTGGTCTGAGTGCCTGAGTATAGTACGCGGCCTCTGACGTTGAGTCAGAACTGGTGAGGTGTCAGAGTCCGACTCGAAGAGCTTTACCGAGCACCGCTTACGCAGTAAGCAGCGTGCGACTTGCTGGGTAACAAGCAAGAATAAAATATCAGTTACGGAAAATTAGGTGAGGTGTCCGAGTGGCCGAAGGAGCACGCCTGGAAAGTGTGTATACCGAAAGGTATCGAGGGTTCGAATCCCTCCCTCACCGCCACTAATTTTAAAAACCGCAATCTTTTACAAGGTTGCGGTTTTTTTGTGGGTGAAGCATTTGCAGGGAGGGTGAGAAGCCTCGTGGTTCGATCTGAGCGAAGCGACAAACCGAGGAGCTTGCGACGAAGGCCCGAAGGGGAATAATCCCTCCCTCACCGCCACTAATTTTAAAAACCGCAGTCTTTTACGAGGTTGCGTTTTTTTTTGTGGGTGGTGCTCCTGGTCTGACAATGATCTATTTATCAAAACGTGATAGTGTTCGCATTCTTATATGGATATGTGGTCGAGTCGGATATTCGCATGGCAGGGCAAACACTCATCAGTTGGATTGGTGCCAACGACCTTAAAGCGCTTGAGAATAACGAATCTCAGGGGCCTCTGATAGCGACTCTGGAGGCGCAACCATTCGATCGAATCGTATTGCTATACAACTACGATACTCAGCAGGTAAATCCATATCTGCAACTCCTCCGACAGAGATTTGATAGCGAGCTCCAGGCGCATCATATTCGGTTATCCAGTCCGACGCATTTTGCCGATATCTATCAGGCAGCCAATAGTCAGCTGGAAACACTGAAAGCCGCTCGAGAAGATATATCCATACTCCTGAGTCCCGGTACGCCGGCGATGCAGGCTATATGGATTTTGTTGGGTAAAACCCGCTATCAGGCAACCTTCTATCAATCGTCTCGTGAGCAAGGCGTTGAGCGGGTAGATATTCTGTTTGAAATTGCCGCCGAATATATTCCACCGGCTAAATCTATCAGTGCGAAGCAGCTCAGTACATTAAGTGAAGCTCGAAGGTTGAGAGCAGATCTAACTTGTCGTTTGGCAGAGAATGATAGAGTTTTGTTTAGCTCCCTTAGCCAAAAAGCCTTTAAAGGCGAACTTTGACCCGTGAGCACAACCCACCGCCGTAACCCATTACTTTTAAAAAGAGCTACGGCGCAAACTGATACGACAAGGGAAGGGCAGTCCAGCTGCCAGATCCATGAATAAGGAATGTTATCGATGAGAGTCGGACGATTTACGATAAATGATGTGCTTTGGAGTAGCTTGAGAGAGTGTCAGCAGGGTAGTGTTCAGACAGCATTAAACTATGTGTCGACCCCATTGGAAGAAGAAGTTAAATCGTGCCTGATAAGTTTGCCTACCGGCGCAGGGAAATCTGGTGTCATAGCTGTTGTTAGTCAGAAGGCAACTCAGCAAAGTGTTCTTATTTTATGCCATCGTCGGGCTGTATGCGATCAACTTTATACTGAAGTATCAGGAGGATTTTTTCGTGATCGAGCTGAGGGGGAAGATATTTCACTGAAGCCAGTCTATGACAAGGTTGATGATACTTCTAGGCATGGGATATACGTTACAACTTTCCAAAAGCTTCAAACATTTGACTCATCTCAGTTGGAACAACTAAAACGAAATATAGACTTAGTGATTGTAGATGAAGGGCATGCAGAACCCTCTCCAGTTTGGCGTAATCTTGTACGAAATATACAAGCTCATAAGATAGTTATAACAGCAACGCCATATCGTAATGATTTATTTCAGTTCGATATTGATGCTCAGTCAAGCTATATTTATACCTTTGAGAACGCATTAATAAATGGAATTCTCAAAGAGCCAGATTTTCAAGTGATAGAAGGAAATAAGCTCGTATCGAATATACGGCGCTTTCTTGATGATAATGCCGACGCTAAATGTATCGTTAAATGTAATAAATTTAGTGATGTGGAAAATTATTATTCCATTTTGAACGCTAATTTCAATTTGCTGGCGATCCATGAACAATATGCTGGTGATGAGCGAGAAAATGTAAAGTCTTCTGTGCCAAAAAGATTGAAGGACTCGGACTATGAGGTGATTGTTCACCAGCGAAAGCTGGATGAAGGAGTAGATATTCCTCAGGCGAAACTGCTGGTTTTAACCTACGTAGTTAATAGTGGGCGAGAGCTTGTGCAAACGATTGGTCGTGTTGTTCGTTTATACAAGGACGTCAGTGCAGTGGTTCTTGAGTTTGATCGAGATGATAATGCGCAGATGTGGGCTAATTACCGGCGATTTGATCGAACGCTGGGAAATCAAGATTCGTTGAAGAAGTTTATTGGCTCTCTTGATACCAGTGCTCTGATAAATGGTTATATGAATTCGTTTCCTGATTCGAGTTATTATGGTAATCGATTTTTGGAGAAATTTAATCTTAATGATTTTGATCCATTAGTCTCTCTCAATATCCCAACTGCATCTGTATGTTTCCTAAATAAATTAGAGAGCTTTAGACCAGAGCTTATGGCTGAGAAGCTATATTGGAGGTGTGCTAGCGCTGGTGAGCTTCCCAAGAGGTTCTCTACCAGCTTGGGTATTGAGGTTATAGTATCCATAGCATTCAGGAAATCGGAGTATCTGATAGACCAATTTTTCTTTGAGCCATCATTAGAAATTACTCTGTTCAAAGAAGTGTCAGCAGGCATGGTCGCCATTTATGATAGCCGAGGCCGCCAATATTCGGGAGATAAGATACTGAGGTTAGGAGGAGCTATTCCTCAAGATCAGTTAGTCAGTATGATGGCCAGTGGGCATTCAGCTTTAACTAAAGAAGCAAGTAGTCGATCAGTAAGCTCAGCCCGCAAACGGCCAGAAAGCTTTGCTGTTAAGGCCAGGGATCTTGATAATATAGCTGATATGCAAGGTAATGCAGCGTATCGACTATCGACAATGAAGTTCGATCTTTACGATCAACGAAATGAAAAGTCAGGGAGTTACTATATTGGTGTCGATTCAGGACGAATATCGGATCAGAAAAATTGCTCTTTTACTTTGCCTGAGTTAGATGTGTGGCTAGATTCTGTAACGTTAATAGTTAGCCGGGAGACTAGGGTAGATAGTCAACTTGTTCAATCTTTTTCTAAGCCAATTGCAGGTGATGAAAGCCTTGTAGTTAAAAGTTTGATATTTGATTTCAGTGAGTATTCCGCACCCTTAATAATTCAAATAAATGGTTCCGGATATGAAATTGACAATGATTTTTTGTTCTGTGCTGTTGATACTGACGGTGAGTTCAAATTGATATCTGGTGAAGAGTGTTCGAAGCTAAGTGTAATGATTGAAAATGAAGAGCCATACTTAGCTATTGATGCAGAAGGGGGGAACTATAGCTTTGATCAATATAGATACACTGTCGATCAAAAATTTTCAGACTTTCTTTTCTCTAAGTTGCATAAGGCGTTGCTCTCTGATGGTGTCGGGTTTTCGCAAGGAAAATTCTATCAGCTCTCATTGCCGGTTGAGGGTGGTCTTGATTTTTCGAACTCTCAATTAGCAAATGTGGTGATAGGCCTGGAGTCATTATTAGGTTCAGGTCTTGATGAGAAGGGATATCAAAATCGAGAGTATCAGGTGGTAAATCAAGGTTTTAGCCCAAACTCCATTTTTTATTTACTTGATAAATTAAGGGCAAATCATATGCCTAATCCTTCACGTGAAGATTTGGGTCCATTCAATCAGTATCTTCCAGAAGCTGATCTGATATTGAATACCGATATGGGGACAGAGCCAGCAGATTTTATTTTATCCTCGCCTTCTAAATTGGTCTACGTTCATGTGAAGTGTGGAGCATCAAGTACGAGGCCAATGTCATCTGCTGGTGGTATTGCAGAGGTCGGTTCTCAGGCCATTAAAAATATCGAAATGCTGATAAGTAGAAACCAGAATCTTAGAGCTGGAAATTGGACTGAGTTATGCTCGCCTTGGCCAAGGCCCGATCACCCTCAATTGATGCATGAAAGAATTCGGTTATTCCGAGGAGAGTTATTTAGTGCAGATAACCAAGCTGAAAGGGAGCAAGCTTTAGACGAGGTTTGGCAAGAAATCGCACAAAGAAGACAATCGCTAGCGGTGAAAAAAGAAGTGTGGATTGTCTCTGCAAATAGTTTCTCCGTCGGCAATTTTTCTAATCAATTAGCACAAGGTCATAATGCTCGAAGTGAGTCATTGCAAGCTTACCAATTAATTCAGAGTTGGTTGTCTACAGCTCGTAATAATGATGTTGATTTAAAAATATTTGTATCCCCTTAACGGGGTGGTGAATGTGGTGTCAATTTAGATTTGACTAAGCATGCTTAAGACTAATCAAGGTTAGTGTCGTTTAAACCGATAATGCTTATAAGGACGTGTGATGTTAGAAGCTCTAAAAGGTAAACGCTGGACAGATAAAACAGCAAGACTGATCTTTCCTGTTTTAATATGGTGTGCTA
Organism: Bacterioplanoides pacificum; assembly: GCF_042648445.1. NCBI lineage: Bacteria > Pseudomonadati > Pseudomonadota > Gammaproteobacteria > Oceanospirillales > Oceanospirillaceae > Bacterioplanoides > Bacterioplanoides pacificum. The sequence continues at coordinate 873,810 of NZ_JBHRYB010000005.1, read as the reverse complement.
AGAATGGAAGGACAATTACTTACGATCAATTAAATCGTTGGATTGTAGATAATGAATTAGGACACAGTGTGCTTCAGCCGAAGTATGGCTGGCCTGCTGGTGCAGTGGGCTCGGCAATGATAGAGCTGGAAGACGAATGGGAAGATACTGTACCTCCATTAAATGCCTTGGTTGTTAATGCTAAAAGTGGTTTGCCTGGTGGTGGCGCCCATTGGTACCTGGAAAGATATCGTAGAAATACAAGTGAATTAGCTGATAAAGATTGGGAAGAAGCGGAAGAAGAGCTAATCGAAGAAATCCACGAGGCTATTTTTTCTTATGCGTACTGGGATGATGTACTCGAAGCCAGCGGTTTGGAATGCGAAGAAATAGACCCTGGTTTTTTCGAAGATGATGAACTTGAAGTTTCTCTTCCTGGGAAAGGTGGCTGGAGTTCAGAGGGAGAGAGTGATGAACATAAAGCCCTGAAAAAATATATATCCGAACATCCTGAATCTTTAGGTTTCGACCTTGAAGATGTTAACACTAATCAGCAAGAATATTTGTTTGCTAGCGCTGATAGGGCTGATGTTATATTAGGAGTTGATAACCAACTTTGGGGTATCGAAGTAAAATCCTGTATATTAAATGATCAAGACTTAAACCGGGGTATTTTCAGGCAGTAAAATATCGTGCTCTTCTGAGAGCGGAGCAGCGAGCTAAGGGGCTTCCTCCGACTGCTTACGGTGTTCTCGTTGTGGAGCGCAATTTGCCAGAAGAACTTCAAAATCTTGCTGACATACTCGAAATAGAAGTTTACGTGGTGAAAGTAAATATCTGATATGCCATTCCCCATCGAAGATAAACTCGTTATCGCTGTGTCTTCCAGTGCGCTGTTTGATTTGTCGGAGTGCGACAAAGTATTCCGCGAGCAGGGCCCGGCGGCGTATGAGCAGTTTCAGGAAGAGCATCTGGATACGGTGCTGGCTACCGGTGTGGCGTTTCCGTTTATCCGCCGCTTTCTGGCTTTTAATCAGCACTTCCCACAAGAAAGTCCGGTTGAGGTGGTGCTGTTATCGCGCAACTCCACGGCTACCGGGCGACGGGTGTTTCGTTCGATTGCGCAGTATGGGCTGGATATCAGCCGGGCGGCGTTTACCGGCGGTGCTTCGCCATTCCCGTATATTCCGGCGTTTAATGCGTCGTTGTTTCTGTCAGCTAATCAAGATGATGTGCACGCGGCAGTGGCGGCCGGTTCGCCGGCGGGGTTGTTGTTGCCCGGTGCGGTAACGGATCAGCAGGATGATCAGGAGCTGCGCATCGCGTTTGACTTTGATGGTGTGCTGGCCGATGACGAGGCGGAAAGCGTGTTTAAGCAGCAGGGGCTGGAGAGCTTTCATCAATACGAAGCTCAACACGCTGAGCAGGAGCATAACCCGGGCTTGCTGGCGGATCTGTTTCGTAAGTTATCGACGTTGCAGGAACTGGAAGACAATCTGCGCGCAGATGATCCGGATTATCTGCGGTTGCTGCGTACGGCGATTATCACCGCGCGTAATGCGCCGGCACACGAGCGGGTGATTACCACGTTAAAAAGCTGGGGGGTGGAAGCGAATGAAACCTTTTTTCTGGGTGGTATGGATAAACGCCGTATCCTGAATGTACTGAAACCGCATATCTTCTTTGATGACCAGCTGGATCACCTGAGGGCCAGCGACCTGGCCATGGTGCACGTGCCGTTTGGTGTGGCGAACCAACAGCAGTAGGCTGTTGTCTTTCCCTAAACTTCTGTTCTGCGTATCACGGGTGCGCGCTGGCGCCGATTTCTTTATAATCCGCCGCTGATTTAACCAGACAAACAGAGATCTTCATTATGACGGTTCGCACCCGTGTTGCACCTTCTCCTACCGGCGACCCTCACGTCGGTACTGCTTATATTGCGTTATTTAATCTGGCGTTTGCCCGTCAGCACGGTGGTCAGTTCATTCTGCGTATTGAAGACACCGATCAGGCGCGCAGTACGCCGGAGTCGGAGCAGGCCATTATGGACAGCATGAGCTGGCTGGGTCTGGACTGGGATGAAGGTCCGGATTGTGGCGGCGATTATGGCCCGTACCGTCAGAGTGAACGTAAAGACATTTATCTCGAACACGTCAACCAGCTGCTGCAAAGTGGCCATGCATTTAAGTGTTACCGCACAGCGGAAGAGCTGGATGAACTGCGTGCCCAGCGTCAGGAGTCCGGCAATAGCATGGCGCTGAAGCCGTCTGACTTAAAGCTGGCGGAAGACGAGGTCGCCAAGCGTGAAGCGGCGGGCGCGCCGTATGTGGTGCGTATGATGGTGCCGGAAGAGGGCGTCTGCGACGTGGAAGACATGTTGCGTGGGGTGATTGAACTCGACTGGTCGCAGGTAGATGCCCAGATTCTGCTGAAATCCGATGGCATGCCAACTTATCATCTGGCGAACGTGGTGGATGATCATCTGATGAACATCACCCATGTGATTCGTGGTGAAGAGTGGATCAGCTCCGCACCTAAGCACAAACTGTTGTACCAGTACTTTGGTTGGCAGATGCCGAAGCTGTGTCATATGCCGCTGCTGCGTAACCCGGACAAATCCAAACTGAGTAAGCGTAAGAACCCGACCTCCATCATGTTCTACGAGCGTATGGGCTTTATGCCGGAAGCGTTGCTGAACTATCTGGGCCGGATGGGCTGGTCGATGCCGGATGAGCGTGAGCAGTTCAGCCGTGACGAGATGTTCTCACATTTTGATATTCAGCGTGTTTCGCTGGGTGGTCCGGTGTTTGATGTTGAGAAGCTGCGCTGGCTGAACAGCTTGTGGTTGCGAGACCTGGATGTTGATGCGTTCGCCGAAAAGTTTGCGGCCTGGGGGCTGCAGGGCGATAAAGTGAAGCCGATCATTCCGCACATTCAGCCGCGGGTTGAGGTGTTCTCCGATGTGGTGCCACTGGCCGGGCATTTCCTGGCAGGCCTGACTGAGCTGAACAAAGAGCAGTTTGAGCATAAGGCCTACGACGACGATAAAATGCTGGCTACGCTGCAATATGGTTTGTGGCAGCTGGAAGCCATTCGTCACTGGGAAAAAGCAGAGATTGAGCAGCGGCTGTTTGCTCTGGCACAACAGCTGGAGTTAAAGGTGCGTGATTTTCTCTATCCGTTCTTTATCGCCATCGCCGGTACCTCGGCGACCATCTCGGTACTCGACAGCATGGCGCTGCTGGGTCCGGATATGAGCCGGGCGCGGGTGCGTCATGCGCTGGATATCCTCGGCGGCGTGGGCAAGAAAAAGATGAAGAAGATGGAAAAAGAATACCGTGGCATTGCCGCGGCCATCGATGCTCAGCTGAGCGCCGAATAACCATCTGAAGCTCACCTGAGCCATGAACAGAAGCCCGGCACCGGTTGCCGGGCTTTTTTGTTTAAATCCTGAACAAAAAACGTAAGTTGTTGTTTTAGGAGTGAAAAAATTAAAAAAAGTTAAAAAAGAGTGTTGACACATAGCGGGTCCGCCCGTAAGATGCGCACACGTTTTGAGACGGGGCCTTAGCTCAGCTGGGAGAGCGCAACACTGGCAGTGTTGAGGTCAGCGGTTCGATCCCGCTAGGCTCCACCAAATCTCTTAACCAAGTCTTAGTGTCCCCATCGTCTAGAGGCCTAGGACACCGCCCTTTCACGGCGGTAACAGGGGTTCGAATCCCCTTGGGGATGCCACTTCTTTCCGTATCAGGAACTGAATAGCAAAAACTTCCGGATTAACTCCTGTATCAAACAGGATTAAACTATCGGTGAACCTTGCTGCAGGAGCTTCCATGGTACATCTTCCTAGTGTCGTCAAAGAAAAAGCCCGAGCGATCAAACTGGTTGTGTTTGATGTCGATGGCGTGCTGACCGATGGCACTTTAACCTATTCCGCTTCCGGTGAGGAAGTGAAACACTTTAACGTCAAAGACGGTGTTGGCATTAAATTGCTGGCCGAATACGACGTGGTTACCGCCATTATTTCCGCCAAAGACTCTGCCCCTTTGCAAAAACGGGCCACCGACCTCGGCATTGGTCATTTTTTCCCGGGTTGTAAAGATAAATGGAGCCAGTTATCGGCCTTGCTGGATGAACTCTGGTTTAATCCGGAAGAGGTGTGTTATGTCGGCGACGACGTCATCGATCTGAAAGTGATGAAGCGGGTCGGGCTGAGTGTTGCACCCAAAGATGCCTTCTGGCTGGTGCGTGATCATGCGGATCTGATCACCGAGGCCAAAGGCGGCAAGGGGGTTGCCCGGGAAGTGGCGGATATTATTCTGGGCAGCCGTATGCCGCTGGATGAAGCGTATATCAAGGCGATGTTGCCCGAATTCGAACAGCAGAAAAACGAAAACTGAAGCAGGATACCAAGGTGAAAATTTTAGTTACCGGCGCCGCTGGTTTTATCGGTTCATTTACCAGTAAACAATTTGTCGAGCAGGGCCACGAGGTGGTGGGTATCGACAACCTGAATGACTATTACGATGTTTCCCTGAAAGAAGGGCGGCTGCAATGGCTGGCTGAACTGGATAAATTCGAATTCCGAAAAGTTGAGCTGGCCGATCGTGACGCCGTTAATGCGCTGTTCGCCGAGCACCACTTCGACCGTGTTGTCCATCTGGCAGCTCAGGCCGGCGTGCGTTATTCGATCGAAAATCCACATGCTTACGTCGACAGTAATCTGGTGGGCTTTGTTAATATTCTCGAGGCTTGTCGTCACAATAAGGTGGAGCACCTGGTGTATGCATCGTCCAGTTCGGTGTATGGCTTAAATACCGACATTCCGTACTCGACTTCCGATCGTGTCGACCACCCGGTATCGCTGTACGCGGCGACTAAAAAATCGAATGAATTAATGGCGCATACGTATTCCCATTTGTATGGCCTGCCAACCACCGGGCTGCGTTTCTTTACCGTATACGGCCCCTGGGGGCGTCCGGATATGGCGTACTTTGGATTCACCAAAAAAATCCTCGCGGGCGACACCATCGACGTTTATAACCACGGTAAAATGCAGCGCGATTTCACCTATATCGACGATATTGTTGAAGGTGTGACCCGTATTACCCAGAAAATTCCAACCGGCGCCGGTGCTGACTGGACACCGGAATCCGGTGATACCAGCCGCAGCTCGGCACCGTATAAAATTTATAATATTGGTAACCACAATACCGTTCAGCTGGGTGACTTTATCCAGACCATTGAAGATGTATTGGGTGTTGAGGCCAATAAAAATTACATGGATATGCAGGCCGGTGATGTGGTTCGCACTTATGCCAACGTCGATGATCTGATCGAAGATGTGGATTTTGCCCCGAACACACCGTTAAAAGACGGTATCGAAAAATTTGCTGTCTGGTATCGCGATTACTACAAGGATTAAGCATGTCCGATTATAAAATTGTTATTCCGGCGCGTTATGCTTCGTCACGCCTGCCGGGTAAACCGTTGATTGAGCTGGCCGGAAAAACCATGATTCAGCACGTCTATGAGCGTGCGGTTGAAACCGGTGTGAAAGATATTGTTATTGCCACCGATAACGATCGCATTCGTCGTGAGGCGGAATCCTTTGGTGCTGAAGTGGTGATGACCTCGCCAGAGCATGAAAACGGTACTGAGCGCATTGCCGAAGTTGCTGCCATCAAAGGCTGGGATGACGATGTGGTGATCGTTAATCTGCAGGGTGATGAACCCTTAATTCCGCAGCAGCTGATCGAAATGACCGCCGCCAGCCTGATCAATTATCCGCAGGCAGGGATGAGCTCGGTGTGCACGCCGCTGGAAGACGACCAGGATGCGTTTGATCCGAATGTGGTTAAAGTGGTGCTGGATAAAGACCAGTTTGCCATGTATTTCAGCCGTGCCTCCATTCCCTGGGATCGTGACGGTTATAAAGACGGCAGCGACAAAATGACCACTAAAATGCCGCTCTACCGCCACATTGGTATGTACGGTTACCGGGTATCATTTTTGCGTCAGTACCACAGTATGGAATCCTGTGCGCTGGAAACCACGGAAGCACTGGAGCAGTTGCGTGCCTTGTGGTACGGCGTGAAAATTCATATGTCGATCATTGACGAGCCACCGGGTCATGGTATTGATACCGCCGAGGACGTAGAGCGGGTTGAAGCGTTATTGCAGGCAGCATCGTCCTGATTGTTTAGCGCGTCCGTAGTCAAAGCCGCCCGGTTTTTACCGCGCGGCTTTTTTTGTTTTCTTTTTTTGTCTTATAGTTAAAGGGAAGCTGTAACAAGGATGCGCTATGTTGAAACATTTAACCTTATCCGAAATCCTCGGTTATGCCGGATTAATTCCGTTTGTGGTGCTTGGGGTTGGCACTTTTGCCGGTGTTGGCGAAGCGGGCGACTTATTTAAATTGTATTCATTGCTGATTCTGGCATTTATGGCCGGTGGTTGCTGGGGAGTTGAGCAGGCCAATCCGGAAAAAATCGAATCCAATCTGCTGGCGCTGTCGATCGGCGCATTTCTGTGGGGCGTGCTGGCGTATTTTTTACCGCTGAACGTGGCGGTGGTGATGTTGCTGGTGGGTTTTGTCTTATTGCTGTGGATTGAAGCGAACCCATTATTTAAGTCCGCTTATGAGCCGCGTTATAAACGTTTGCGGCTGGTGTTAACCAGTGTGGTGGCACTGATGCATATTCTGGTGTTTATCGCCAGTCAGCCGTGATCATGGCCTCTTTTTATATCCCGCCCGGCGGTTAAATTTTCAGCCGCCGCGCTTCTTTTGCCGGGTTGGCACTGCGCCATAAATCATCAAACTCTTCTTTATAGCGTGCCACCCGGGCGCGATCATTAAAACAGGCCCGTACTTGTGGGCCGTTAATCATCAGGTAAGCGTAAGGCTCAAATAGCGCGCCGTTGTTTTTTACGCCGCTGTGCACCTTCAGGCTGATGCGACTGCTGATGCGTTGTTGCAGCTGAATTAACGGGTGGTCGTTAATGCCGCTGCTTTCGTCGTTGATTAGCAGTTGTATATGGCGCCGCGATGAGCTGCGGATAAAACGTTTGATGGCATCCAGTGAACTGGCTGATGACCAGGCCGGATGATTCAGTTCATTGATCATCAGCAGCAGGTTGCGGGAGTTGTTCTGACAGCCAATCTGAAATAATCCTTCGATGGCCGCCGGGTCGTCAGGTTGGTACAACTGGTCATCCTGGCCGGCTTCAAAGGTATGGCTTTCTGGTGCCTCACGTCCGAGGATGCGGGTCATGGTCAGGTGAGGAATGCCGGCGTCACGATAAAAATCGCCTTCCGGGGTAAAGCCGTTACGGCGATAAAAACTGAAGGCCTGGGCCTGGACCGAGGCTTTCAGAATACGACCGCCCAGTTCCTGCTGGTAGTGATCGGCCATGGCTTTAATCAGGCGTGAGCCCCAGTGCTGACCGCGATGTTCGGCCAATACCGCCATGCGGCCAAAATAGCCGTCTTTAAACAAGCGTGCGCAGCCAACCGGGCGCTTGCCGTCCAGGGCGAGAAAATGCAGTGCCTGATCGTCTTTATCGTCCCACTCGTCAGCGGCGGGAACACCTTGTTCTTCGATGAACACCTTCTGACGGATAGAGCGCAGAATGTCGCGATAGCGGCGCTCAGACCAGCTGACTTCGATAATCTCCACAATCCAACTCCTGTTGCTTGCGTTACGCTTCAGTATATAACAACTGTTCTGACCAGAGTTGTTGCAGCAGCGCCCGGGCGCTGTCACTGGTGGCCAGCTGACACAGTTGTTGTGGCTCATAATGTCTATTGTTGCAGAGATACTCAATCAGCGACAAGTCTGATTCCGGCAGTATCGCTGATTGTCCCTGATAGAATATTTCACACTGCTCGCGGCCGCTGTCGTCTTCCCAGTTGCTGTAGGCAAAGCGGGCAAATTCGGATTTGCGCACACGGTTAGCGGTGGTGAGTTGGGTTTGTAGTTCGGCCCATGATGGCACTTCACTGGCTTCCGGCTGGTGTTCCGGGTATTTCGCTTCGGTCATCAATTTGCCAAGAATACGCTGGCAGCTGGCGTCATCTGCCAGTATCTGAGTGACCGTTTGGCGTAATCGCTGAGCTGCGGCCTGGTCGATTTTGCCGGGCGATGAGTTTGGCTGCAGATCCGCATCCTGGTAGCGCTGATCCTCATTAGCGCTGACCAGAATTTCATCCAGGGTTGCCTGGGCCAGTTCGACGGCAGAGGGGGCACGGAAGCCAATGGAGTAAGTCATACATTCACCCCGCGCGACGCCGTGATGGGCCAGTTGCGGTGGCAGATACAGCATATCACCGGGATTCAGCACCCAGGAATCCGCTTCATTAAAATCCTCCAACACCCGAATCTCAGGCCCTTTTAGAAATGGCGTGTGTTCGTTACACATCTGGCCAATCGACCATTCGCGCTGACCTTCGGCCTGTAATAAAAACACATCGTATTGATCGTAGTGTGGGCCGACATTGCCACCATCCACGGCGTAACTGATCATCAGATCGTCAATGCGCCAGGAGGGAATAAAACGGAAATGATCGAGCAGCTCGGCGGCCTCCGGAATCCACTGGTCAACGCCCTGAATCAGCAGGGTCCATTTGTCTACTGGCAGGGTGCGGAAGTCTTCTTCTGTGAACGGACCTCGTTTCAGCTGCCAGGGGCCGCTGTCCTGGTCGCCGGGAATGCCGTCTTCGATGATCAGGCGTGACTCAATCTCCTGCTCCAGACTGAGGCCGGCCAGTTCATCAGCGGCTAATAACGGTTCAAAGCCGGGCCAGGCATTGCGGATTAACACCGGTTTTTTCTGCCAGTAGTCGCGCAGGAATTCTTCGACGGATAAATGACCTAAGACGTGCATAAGGTGAACCTTTTGTACCTTGACCGACCAACCCGAAATTTGTTCTGCCGCCGGATCAGAGGCACATCCCTGTGCCTTTGATCCTACCGCAACATCCTGTTGCTGCTTTCGAACAAACACCGGGTCGGTCGTTATAATGCCGCGGATGCTGTGCTCTTTTAAAGCAGCGATAGGGATATCGCGCTAGCCCGGCAGGGGCAGGGATGCCCCTTCGGGGCGGCGGCTAAAAGAGCACAGTGTTGGCGGCATATCGGTGTTATTAAACAAAAAAAGCCCTGACGAATCAGGGCTTTCAATAAATCAGCGATGAATACTTAAACCGCTTTTGCCTGTGCCGCCGCATTACCAATGTAAGCCGCTGGCGTCATGGCGTTCAGCTCATCTTTCACCGCTTGTGGCAGTTCCAGACTGGCGATAAAGTCGCCCATCGCGTCCTGAGTGATGGCTTTACCACGGGTAAAGGCTTTCAGCTTTTCGTATGGCTGTTCAATGCCATAACGACGCATCACGGTCTGAATGGGCTCAGCCAGCACTTCCCAGGCGTTGTTCAGATCGTCGGCCAGGCGCTGTGCGTTGACTTCCAGTTTGCTGATACCTTTCATGGTGGCGGCATACGCGATCAGGCTGTAACCCGCACCAACGCCCATGTTGCGCAGTACGGTGGAGTCGGTGAGGTCGCGCTGCCAGCGGGAAATCGGCAGTTTTTGTGCCATGTGAGCCAATACCGCATTGGCCAGACCCAGATTGCCTTCGGAGTTTTCGAAGTCGATTGGGTTAACCTTATGTGGCATAGTGGAGGACCCCACTTCGCCAGCAATGGTTTTCTGCTTGAAGTAGCCGTTTGAGATGTAGGCCCAGATGTCGCGGTCAAAGTCGATGACGATGGTATTAAAGCGCGCGATGGCATCAAACAGCTCAGCAATGTAATCGTGTGGTTCGATCTGCGTGGTGTACGGGTTCCAGTTGATGCCCAGTGACGTCACAAAGGCTTCGGCGTTGGCTTGCCAGTCAACATCCGGGTAAGCGGAAATGTGAGCGTTGTAGTTACCCACCGCACCATTGATTTTACCCAGCAGCTGAACGTCTTCGATCTGTTTGATCTGACGTTCCAGGCGAGCGACGACGTTGGCCATCTCTTTGCCCAGTGTTGAAGGGGAGGCCGTCTGACCGTGGGTGCGAGACAACATTGGCAGTTCAGCGTGCTCGTGGGCCAGAGCACGAATGGCGTTGGCAATGTCGCGCATCGCAGGCAGCATCACATCGTCACGACCAGCGCGCAGCATGATGGCGTGTGACAGGTTGTTGATGTCTTCCGAGGTGCAGGCGAAGTGAACAAATTCATTCACTGTGTTCAGTTCTGCGTTGTCGGCGAACTTTTCTTTGATGAAATATTCAACCGCTTTAACGTCGTGGTTGGTGGTGGCCTCGATGTCTTTGATGCGTTGTGCATCGGCTTCGCTGAAATCGCTGACGATGGCATTCAGCTGCGCCTGAGTGGCGTCGGAAAAAGCCGGTACTTCGCTGATGGCTTCGTGGGCAGCCAGGCGTTGCAGCCAGCGGATTTCAACTTCAACGCGGGCGCGAATCAGGCCATATTCAGAAAAAATCGGACGCAGGGCGGCGGTTTTGCTGCCGTAACGGCCATCAATCGGTGAAATTGCAGTTAACGCAGACAGTTCCAGTGAGGTGGACATACGTACTCTCGACGAGGCAGTGAATGAAAAGGCGCAAGATTCTAACGGATTTTTCTGCTGAACTCAGCTTTCTTGATCGATTTTCTGGCGGAATCGTTTTGTCACACAAAGGTGATAGACTAACGCCTTCGTTTGCACCAACCCCAGAATGTTATGCTTGAGTCCTTGTTAAGTTATTCCGATCACCCGGCCTGGCTGGTGCTGATTGTGATTATTTCCACCTTTATGCTGGAAGATCTGGCCATTATCGGCGCTGCGCTGTTAGCGGCCAGCGGTAAGATGGCACCGGAAATGGCGTTTGTCGCTACCTGTGCCGGTATGTTTATCGGCGACAGCGCCTTGTATCTGTTTGGCCGGGCGGCCCATATTTCTCCCTGGCTGGCAAAACGCTTTGAACACGATCTGATTCAGCGTCAGGTCAGGCCGTTGCAACAGGCGCCCTGGCACCAGCTGGCGCTGATTCGTTGTATGCCGGGATTGCGTACCTTTGGTTATATCGCCTGTGGGCTGGCAAAAGTTCCGGGCTGGACCTTTACCGTGGCGAATGTGGTATCGATCTGGCTGTGGGCGGCGGCTATTTTTGGCGTGGCGTATGTGTTTGGCAAACAATACGCCGATTCTATGGCCGAATGGTTGTGGTGGTTGTTGCCGCTGGCGCTGATTATTTTTGTGCTGGGGCAGCGGCGCCTGCGTCAGAATATCGAACAGGAAGAACTGCAGGACTCCGGCCAGGTCAGCTGACCGGTGGCAGCAGCATACTTCAGAGACTGGCGATAGCGCCTTTGTTAACGCCTTCAAACGCCTGAACACTGACGTCGCTGTTAGGGTGGGAGGCTTTGATCTTCTGCGCCAGATGGCTGGCGATAAATTCGACTGTGGTGTCGCTGTTCATCAGGTAACAGTGGCTGGTGGGCAGCCATAATTCAAATTCCCCCTGTTGTGCCTGATAGCGATAATGAATCTGCTGCTCATCGCGGCCGATGATGTCTTCTTCACTGCCGAGGTAGATGTCCTGCCAGTCGGCGGCAATGTCCTGTTCCAGAGTGTTGTCGCGGTTGCCGTCGATAAAAATACGAATGCGCGAACGATGGCCATGGGCAATACGCTGGCAGTTGCCGGCGTGTTTTTTCAGGCCGTGGCTGTAATGATAAAACGCCCCTTTAATATTCTCGGCTTCGAAGCTCAGGCTGAGCTGCTCAACATTCACCGGGAAAAACGGCCGTAACTGTTCGATGCACCAGGCGGCGATGGAGTCGTTGTTAATGGTTTCAGCATCCACCAGAGCAACGGCCTGGCGGGGTGCTTTCATACGCAGACTCTGACCCTGGCCATAGTTCCAGAGAATGTCGACCTGATCGTCGCTGGTGCTGATCGTCAGGTTCGGGCTGTTCAGTGGCACCAGCAGGCGGTGGTCAACGTCGTCATCAAGCCAGTTGCGCAGCGTTTTTTTGACAATACCAAAGTCACAAATCATGCCCTGTTCGTCGAGGGCACCATCCAGCAGGGCAGAAGCCCACCAGGTTTCTCCCACCATGCCGCGCTCGGCATCGAGGTAACTGAAATCGACATTGGTTAACTGATCTACAAATAGCTGCATAAGGCCTCCGGAAAGCGGCGGGCATTCTAGCGAAAAAGCACCGCCAGCGCACCCGTAAACAACGCATTTTGGCGGGCTGGCAGGATTTACTTATCCTTACCAAACACCGGCCGGAAAACCCTGTTATGATAGCGCGCCACAGGCACCGTTGCGGCTTTTGGCAAGCAGAGTGTGTGCAGTTTACAGGGTACAGAGGTTTAGGTTCTGAGGTTTATGAACAAATTTGGTTTGGCTCCATTAGCCGCTGTTATCAGCGTGGCGCTGGTGGGCTGCAGTGATAACTCCGGCAGCTCATCGTCTTCTTCCAATATCAGCGTTTCCGTCAGTATCAATCAGCAGGATGTCAGCGCTGGTCTGGTACGCTCGCAGCTGATCGGTGAATCCGGCCTGCCAAGTACCAATTACGAACTGGAGCCCAATGTGGCGACCGTGCTGACCGGCGATGATGGGCTGGCGGATATGTCGATTCCACGTCAGGATGCTTACCTGTTTGAAAGCACCGGCCGGCAAGCTGATAGCGGTCGCGGAGTGGAACAAACACAACGTCGTTGCCAGTGGTTTGCCGGCTGTGGCGATAGCGCATTTGGCAGCAGCTATGCGACCAGTGCCGATTTGCAATGGCGCAGTGTGGTGTACAGCCCGGGCAATAACGATCGTTTTGTGGTAACGCCATTCACTGAGCTGGCGGCTGAGCTGGCGCTGCAGAAAATCTACCTTGAAACCTTTCAGCCATCCGATGGACAGGCGGCGCAGTCTGGTGTCTGGGATGACAGTGGTTATTACTCCAGTTATTCCATTCTGCAGTCGCTGTCTCAGGTGGGCCAGTTGTTCGGGTTGGAAAATATCCAGAGCTGTTTGCCGGCGGATCTGACCCGGTTAAACAGCCACACAGCACCGAGTAGCTGCAGTGCGCAGCAGTCGCTTCGTTACGGCGCTTTGCTGGCGGCCTGGCAACAGGCGAACCTGGACTATCTGGCCGCTGCCGATGCGGCAGAAATCAATCTGGCGCGTCAGGTAGGTAAAGAGCTGGTGACTAATGATGGCCAGTTATTACAGGCCGGTACCCTGGCCAATCACAGCGTTAACCTGCAGAGTCTGCTGGTCGCTGCGGCCGATAATCTGGAACAACTGAGCAATGCCGGTCATGTCACGAATGCTGACGTGAAGGCTCAGGTCAGTGCGGTGATCACCACATTGCGCAGTGATGCCGATCTGCTGGCGGCCAATCCGGATCAGCTTACCACAATCAGCCCGGCCAGTGTGGAAACCTTATTAGGCAAAGATGATAACAACGATGTATTGCTGGGCATTAAGCGCAGCAAAGCCTTTATTACCTTACTAAAAGATTATCAGAACACCTTTTTTGAAGAAGGTTATAAAGCCCGGCTGGAGAACTACGTTGAGCGCCTGAACGTCACCGGCAAAGTGCAGCAGCCCCACTTTAATCAGATCATTGATGCTTTTGTAAAAACCAAACAGCTGTATCTCGAATGCCTGATGGCGGATGGGAATTGTCCGGATCACCAGGGTGAAGCCGGCTGGCAGTGGCTGACTGATGTCAGTTTCAGTCAGCAGGTGATGACGCTGAACGGTGGTGCGATCCGTGTGTCGCAACGGGTGGCGGATATTAATCCTGCTGATGGCAATGACGATCCGGCCAGCTCCCAGGCAATCGATTTGCTGATTAAAGGCACCTACATCGCTGGAAGCGGTGATGATCAGCTGAAATTTGAGCTGAACCACCGCTATCGTACGGATGATGACAGCAGTGATGACAATATCAGCTCAGCTGCCGGTGTGCGGATTTATTACCCGCAGTCGGTGAGCCAGATCCAGACCAATGCCGATGAACTGGCTTATGAGATCCGCTGGCCGGATTTCCGGCTGTCGGCTTACGAGGGTGTTGCAGAAGCCGATGATGCTGTCAGCGCGGAACCTCTGCCGTCTGAAATTGAAGCCGAAGGGGATTTCCGCCAGTTTTATCTGGGCGTTAAAGACCCGGATAACGACGCGGCTGAGCGTCGTTATAACATCGAAAGTGTATCGCTGACCGGGCGTATCTCCGATGTCATTGGCGATGATGATGACGCCGATAAAAAAATCTCCGAAGTGATGGTCGCCGCGCGTTCAGATAATGCCGACAGTTTTTATCCGGAGCAGAAGTTCGCTTCGTTTAATGGCTTTTTATCGCAACGCAGCAATCCGCAGTATCCGCTTGGCCATGTACAGGACGGGTTGCTGCAATACCATTTTGGCGAAGAGCCGGTGGCCGGGCGCCAGGTGCAATTTATCGATCTGATTATCCCGCTCGGGGAGTCACAGCGTTACCGTTTTTATCCGGAACGGCTGGTCGAGGACCGCAGCGACCTGGATAACGACGGCGACTTTGATGAGCAGATTCTGAGTCACGATTTCGAACGCTGTGAGCTGGAGCAGGTGGCCGGCAGCACGGTGTGGACGGTAGCGCGCTGTGGTGGTAAAGAACGCTTGTTAGGTGAGCGTGATATTCAGAAATCGATCAATCAGTTATGGGAAATTGGCTATCTGTCGCGGATTACAGTGGATAATCGCGGTACCTATTTTATCGATTGGGATGATGTGGCCGGCAGTGAATTTTCACAGTGCCGTGAGTTAAATACCTTAAATCCGGCCGGTGCCAGCCTCAGTGGTACCTTATATGAACCTGCGGTTCTGGGGCTGAACAGCCTGCGCTTTAAGGCCGAGGTGGCACTCAATGATGGTGATCTGGCGACCAAGGACCCGGATACCCTGCTGGACGTGTCGCTGGTTATGAACTCCGCAGACAACTATCAGTTAAATGCGGCGTTATCCCACGATTATTCGTCGATCAGTAACAGTACCCTGAGTTATGGTGCCGGTGCCGATCTGGATCGTATCTTACTGAGTTACGATACCCGTGGTAGTGTGGCGACGTCGGGCAATCTGACGGTTTATAAAGACGGTGTTGTGCTGGGCATGAAAGAAAACAGCGACGGTGTTGAAGAGGACGATGTTGTCGACAGTGAGTTGATTGTGGCGATGCGCCAGATCAGTTCTGCTGAACCGTTGCCGTATACCTTTATCAGTAATAACGAGGGTAAATACCAGCGTTGTGTGTTGCGTGATGAGGCCGTCAGTGACGATGACAGTAGTCTGGCAGGCGCCATTATTCCGATTAATTTCCGTGGTGCTGTGTACGGCCAGATTCGCCAGGAAAACGGCGTCTGGGTGGCGCGCTTTATCAACGGTGAGTTTATGCCGCTGTTGTAACCGTGTGTGATGACTGACGCACGCTAAAGAAGCCCGGTACGCCGGGCTTCAGCTTGATGAAAACCCCTATTATTTAAATCCTGCTAATTCCCCCACCCGAAGGGTGGGAGAATAGCTCATAAACTTACATCTCCACCCCTCAGGGGTGGAGATACCAAAGTAAAGCTCTGCTTATTTTGAGTTATTAGTGGGGATTTTATCTGCAATGAAAGGGGCTGCTGGCCTTTGTAAGCAGTCCCAAGCCCGGTACGCCGGGCTTCTTTATGTCTGCTGTTTATTAAATTTCGCTTCAGGAGAACATCAGCCAGTGCATCAGAATACGGAAGCTGATGCCAATCAGGGCACCATAAATGGCCGGCCGAACCACGGCGGCTACCCGCTTACCGGCGGCAATCAGAATCGCCACGCCCGCAACATCCAGTGGAAATAACAACAGGCCCGCCAGCAGATTGATTTCCTGGCTGCTCAGCTGACCGGCATTAAATGCTTCTACTGCCAGTCCCATCATGGCGGTGCCACCGGCAACGTATTTGGTGATACCCAGCAACAGGGTTTCGCCGGGGTAGCCGAGGCCGGCTAACACGGGTGTTGTCAGTTGCTCGAGCCATTGAATGGCACCGCTGAGGGTGAATAATTTCACCGCCACCAATGCCACTACCAATAGCGGCAGTGCCCCCATGGCGATATCCCAGGCATCCTGGCCGGCTTTGCGGATCACCGCCAGCAGGTCGCCGCCGCGGTTCTGGTCGTCGGTGAGACTTTCACCAAGCTGTTCTTCGTTGTTCAGTTGCCGGCCAAAGCCGTAATAACAAGCGGCGGCGGCCAATAAACCTCCGCCCAGAGCAATCAGCATGGTGGCGGGAATATTCAGACCAACCGCCGCCATCGGAAACACCACGTTAGCCTGAGCCAGGGCCAATACCATGGCAAAGGTGGCGGCGATATGGCGGTCGGAGGCACCGCCACGGGCCATCATCGCCAGCGTGGCAATGGGTGCGGCAAAGCTCACCATCAATACCTGAATCATGGCGAAGACGCCCATGCCGGTCAGGCCAAAGGGGCGCAGTACCGGGGTCAGCAAGGTTACTATGCGTTGCAGCCAGCCCCGGGCCTCCAGCCAGCGCATCAGACTGAGCATGATGATCATGATGGGTAACAAAATAAACAGCGCCAGTTCAACGGCCGAGCGGCCGGACTGCAACACCAGAGTGGCGATCTGATCCATAAGCGGGTTCTTATTGAGTGGCCGATCACCATAGCGCCGGAAACACCGTGCTGCAATCCGACCTGAGTCGTTGTGAGCGGCTGGGTGAATATTGTTCGTATTTATGCGCCTTATCCCCGACATTAACAGCGCTTATAGGAGAAGGGCGCGGCTATAGGTATACTTCGGCAACTTTATATTGGGTAAGCAGCTGGTTTCGGCCGCCTGCGGACTCTGAGAACTCGAGTTGTTGTTCACACACTCACTAGCAAATTGAGGCTTAATCATGACTGCATACGTTCAGAAGGGTGGCATTCAGGTCGCTCAGGAACTGTACGATTTCATCACCGAAAAAGCGATTCCGGGTACCGGCGTAGACGCGGAAAAATTCTGGGCTGACTTCGATAAAATCGCGAACGAACTGGCTCCTAAGAATAAAGCGCTGCTGGCTAAGCGTGATGACCTGCAGGCTAAAATTGACGCTTATCACACTGAGCGTCAGGGCCAGCCTCTGAACTTTGCAGAATACAAAGCATTCCTGCAGGAAATTGGTTACCTGCTGCCGGAAGGTGAAGACTTCCAGGCGACCACCGCAAATGTTGAGCCGGAAATTGCTCAAATGGCGGGTCCTCAGCTGGTTGTACCGGTAATGAACGCTCGTTTTGCCCTGAACGCGGCGAACGCTCGCTGGGGTTCTCTGTACGATGCGCTGTACGGTACTAAAGCGATCTCTGAAGAAGGTGGCGCTGAGAAAGGTCCGGGTTACAACCAGGTACGTGGCGACAAAGTGATTGCCTACGCTCGTGGCTTCCTGAATGAAGCCGCTCCGCTGGCGGCTGGTGACCACGTTGACAGCACTCGATACGCGATCGAAGGCGGCAAACTGGTTGTGACGCTGAAAGACGGTTCTGTAACCGGTCTGAAAGACGAAGCTCAGCTGCAGGGTTTCACCGGTGATGCCGCTGCACCAACCGGCATTCTGCTGAAAAACAACGGCCTGCGTTTTGAACTTCAGATCGATGCTTCCAGCCCGATCGGTTCCACCGATGCCGCTGGCGTAAAAGACATCCTGATGGAATCCGCTCTGACCACCATTATGGACTGTGAAGACTCTGTTGCTGCGGTTGATGCGGCAGACAAAGTCGTTACTTATGGTAACTGGTTAGGCCTGATGAAAGGTGATCTGGCGGAAGAAGTCTCTAAAGGTGGCAAGACCTTCACCCGTACTATGAACGCTGATCGTGAATACACAGGTCTGAACGGTGAAACCTTCTCTGTGAAGGGCCGTTCTATGCTGTTCGTACGTAATGTTGGTCACCTGATGACTAACCCGGCAATCCTGCTGGCTGATGGTTCTGAAGTACCGGAAGGCATAATGGATGGCATGATGACCACTCTGATTGCGATGCATGACCTGAAGGGCAATGCGCCATTCCAGAACTCAACCACTGGCTCAGTCAACATCGTTAAACCTAAGATGCACGGTCCGGAAGAAGTGGCATTTGCTAACGAGCTGTTCGGTCGTATCGAAGACGCGCTGGAATTACCCCGTTTCACCATGAAAATGGGCATCATGGACGAAGAGCGTCGTACCACGGTTAACCTGAAAGAGTGTATCCGTGCGGCCAAAGATCGTGTTGTCTTCATCAATACCGGTTTCTTAGACCGTACCGGTGATGAGTTGCACACCTCTATGCTGGCGGGTCCGTTTGTTGCGAAAACCCTGATGAAGCAACAAACCTGGATCAATGCTTACGAAGATTGGAACGTCGACACCGGTCTGGAAACAGGCCTGTCAGGTCGTGCTCAGATCGGTAAAGGCATGTGGCCTATCCCGGACGAAATGGGCATGATGATGGAGCAGAAAATCGGCCATCCGAAAGCCGGTGCCAACA
Source organism: Bacterioplanoides pacificum (assembly GCF_042648445.1). Taxonomy (NCBI): domain Bacteria; kingdom Pseudomonadati; phylum Pseudomonadota; class Gammaproteobacteria; order Oceanospirillales; family Oceanospirillaceae; genus Bacterioplanoides; species Bacterioplanoides pacificum. The sequence continues at coordinate 855,285 of NZ_JBHRYB010000005.1, read as the reverse complement.
CTGCCTGGGTTCCATCGCCAACCGCCGCGACGCTGCACGCTATGCACTACCACAAGGTAGACGTCTTCGCAGTACAGGAAGAACTGAAACAGCGTCAGCACGCCAACGTAGACGATATCCTGACTGTGCCGCTGATGAGCAAAGAAGAAGCGGATGCGTTAGCGCCTGAGTTTATCCAGAACGAAATCGACAACAACTGTCAGGGCATCCTGGGTTACGTTGTGCGCTGGGTTGATCAGGGTGTTGGTTGTTCCAAAGTACCGGACATCAATAACGTTGGTCTGATGGAAGACCGTGCAACACTGCGTATTTCTTCTCAGCACGTAGCGAACTGGTTAGAGCATGGTATTTGTACCAAAGAACAGGTTGAAGACAGCCTGAAGCGTATGGCAGCGATTGTTGATGGCCAGAACGCCAACGATCCGGCTTACATTCCGATGGCGCCAAACTTCGATGGTATCGCCTTCCAGGCCGCTTCTGACCTGATCTTCAAAGGTAAAGAGCAGCCAAGTGGTTACACTGAGCCACTGCTGCACGCTTACCGCCTGAAGTTTAAGGCAGCAAACTAATCTGAAGTAATTCAATTGGTTATGCTTCTCCGTTAAGAAGATAAAAAACCCGGTCATGTTTTTATGGCCGGGTTTTTTTTATTGATAACGCGTGTAAAGTGGCGGTAAAACGACAGGGAAGCGCTAGGCAGATAGATGGCTTCCCGTACAATCACCATCGTAGTCAGAATCAGAAGAATAATTATGTTTAAGTCTTGCCAGAGTATCCTTGCGCTCGCAATGGTTGCTTCCTTAACCGCCTGCAGCGGTAACTCCAGCAGTACCATCAATAATGCGCGTGCCGATAAAGTTCGTGGTTATTTGGGCGCCGCCAATATTGCTGCTGCCAACGTTCAGGCGGTGGCGGTATCGAATCAGGGGCAGCCGGAAACCACCGTTAACAACAATAATGAGCTGGTGCTGGCGGGTGCCAAAACGGTTTCGGCACCAACCGGTTTTTATCAGGTGAATATTGATAATGACCGTATTGGTTACCCGACGGTTGTGATCGTAACCTCTCCTGAAGAACAGGCGCGCATGCGTTGTGAGGTCACCAGCGGCTGTGGCGATGTGGCGTATCTGGGGGATATTAAACTTGGCAGCGACTTTGAATATCGTGCGCTGGTTACGGATGCCGCCGCCGATATGGCTATTAATGTGAACTGGCTGACGCATGTGGCCAACGCCTTTGCCTATACCATTTATATTGACGACAGCGATGATGATGTGAATAACCCGGATAAACCTCAGCCGGGGATTTACAGTCGGTATCGCATCGATCTGGCGAATAAAACCTTGTCGGCCATTTTTAAGGTGCCGGATATTTTGTCGGTACAGCCGATTGCGCCGTCTCAGATCGCTCAACAAACCAGCATGAAACTGGCACTGCAGGAGCAGGGTATTTACCTGGGGGCCGTGCTGGCATCCATTCAGCTGCTAAAACCGGATGACCTCAGTTACACCGCGTTTCTTAATCGGCTGATTACCGACTTTAATCTGCATCAGGGCGCCTGGCTACAGAACGACAACGATGTGAACAGCGTGTCACTGTTTGATATTTATCAGGCGGCTGAAGAGATTTTGCGCGGCAATATCGCGCATCTGCGCAATCAGGGTGTGGTGGTGCCGTCGATTGCCACGGTGGTCGCCGATCAGTTACAGGCGCAACAAACGGCTCTGGCCGGAAAAGAAGGGTATTACACCGTCGCTCCGGATATCAGTCTGTCGGCTTCGGCTCAGCGTGAATTCGATAAAATCGAAGACGCCAAAACCTTTATCGCCGACTTAAATACCCGCTTTTTAAATTTCACCGGATCGGATGCCAACAGCTGTACCGGTGCTGATGATGATCCGCAGGATTGTGTCCCCAGTTTTGTTGATCCTCAGTATATCAGCGATGTGAAAACCTATGTTCAGGATGGCCGGGTGGCGTTAAAAGCGACGGCGCCGGATTTGATGCTGGCGTTTTCTACGTTGCGGGATGGTCTGCAAAGCTATCTTGCGGTATTAAATGGTGATACTGCGCCTCTCCCTGCCGGTATGAGTGTTGAAACCCTGAAGTTGGCGGATAACGATGGTCTGGAAGATGAGACCGGTGAATCCGAAAAACTGGTGATTACCAGTGGCGCCAACGGCGAATACAAGTTGTATCTGAGTTTACTGGGAGATGAAAACACACCACGTAAGCCGGGTGTGGTGACGGATGAAGGTCCGGATAAAGGCAAGCAAAAATATTATCTGTTCCGCATCTTTATCGAAGGCGAGCTGGAGACCGGTGGCGGCGCCGAAAAAACCGTTTTCCATTTTGACGTTGGCAGCAACTCGGCTGGCGTAAAAAGCAAAGCGTATGTTGAAGTGGAATACGAAGACGACACGTTGGTGCCGCCGTTAATGGCAACGGCAGAACCGTTGACCTATCAGCTCAGCTGGCCACAAATCCGTAGCGAAAAAATGGGTGGCACCACCCAGCAGGACTTCACTCAGTTGTTTGAAGCCGATCTGGCCGGTATAGCTGATCCATTATTACCGGACAGCGAATATCGCTATAACCTGAAAGCATTACGTTATCGGTTGTTGGCGGAAGGTCCGTTACTGGAAACGCCGGAGGACGACGATGATGAAGGTAAGCGTGACCGAATGGAGGGTGTGATTAGTCTGAGTTCATCGGCCTGGAGCCTGTATTACCCGCAACATAAATGGCCCGATATGACGGACTTTCTGACCTTCCGGCCGGGGTTTGATGTGAATGCATCGGAGGATGATGTATTCCGTTATTTTGTCGCCACTGAAGATATCGATGGTGACAACGTTCAGTATCTGGACCTGCAGCTGTTGGATGATCAGCAGAGCGTACAGCAGGGCTGGCGTTACCGCTTTTTCCCGGATGCCGACGATACGCAATATTTCGCCATGCAAAGCTGCGAGCTGGATAACAGCGTGGCGGATGCGCCGGTTGTGGTTGCGTCTAGCTGTGGCGACAAGGTGAAACGTAAAGCGCCGGAAGCGCTGGCAGATTTAGAACACTTGGCAGAGAAACTGTTGCTGGAGATTTACCCGGATACGGTGACTGCCAATCGTGGGCCTTTCCGGCCGATGTTTCCGGTATCGGCCAGCAAGGCCGCTGCGGACTTAACCAGCGGCGCCTGGACCCTGTTGAAAGGCCGGGTTGTACGGCGTACCGATGGCCTGTTCGAATACCGGGTGGGCGAAGAAACGATCAAAACCGACGGTGTTGATGAGCTGGTGACCTATCTGGAAGTGGATGTGCGTGCAGAAGCGGAGGAGGGGAGTAACCTCAGAAAGCCAGCGATTATCCAGCGTTACCGCCTGTTCCCGTTAAGCGGCGAAACGGAAAAATTCAATCTGCAGCGTTGTTCGGTCGGCTTTGACGCTGAGAATAAACGTGAAGCGAAAAGCTGTGACGCTAAAACAGAAATTGCCGGTGAACCCAAAGTTGAGACCTTGTTGGCCGGCCTGAACGGCTTATCATTCCTGGTGCCGGGCCATGGCAGTTACCAGATGCAATTACCCACGGAAGTGATTATTGATGATGACGGCAACGAAGTAACGCGACCGGTGTTTGCCGCCGATCTGGGGGTTGGCGACAGTGATGTGGTGGCGGGTGTGCTGGTGGCGCCATTAAGTCTGGCGTATGACCTGATCACGTTACGTATCGGCGGTGAGCTGTACGATCGTAACCCGGCGGATGATGCCGATGGGCCGGTCGGTATTGGCCCGCTGATTATTGATGCCAAACTCAAAGTGCTGGCTAAAGATGTGTTCGATATCTCTCTGACGGTGGGTTACGACTACCGCTATCTGGTGGATGTGGTGCCTACCGGTGAGAACGCACAGAGTTTCTATCTGGCGTATCAGGCCGGTTTTGGCAACCTGAGCGCACCGGAAGAAATCGGCTCCTTCCTGGTATTCCGTGGCGGTGTTTCCATCGCGGGTGGTGACCCGGAAAGTATCGGCATCTTTGCCACCAGTGTGGCGGAATACGAGCTGACGGAAGCGCAAACCGGCACCTCGGCCTGTGGTGTGGTTAACCGCGACTACGATGTGGTGGGCAGTTGCAGTAACCTGGCGTATCTGGGTTACAAAGGCTCGTTGCTGGCCGTGGTGCGGGAAGAGCGTGACGGCGTGTATATTGCCCGCTTTGTAAATGGTGATTTTATACTGTTGGGGATGTGAACATAAGCATGTCTTTTCTTGGTGGGCGGTCCATTGTTCTGCTGTTGCTATTGACGATCATTTTACCGGTTTCAGCGCAACAGAATTCGATATTTTCTGGCCTTACGCTTCAGGCCAGTTCCGCACCGGTTCCGGTATCTGACATGATCAACGGCTGGGATGGGCCATTCCAGCCGGGTGACTATGCTTATGCAGATGGGAGGATTTCCTTTGGGTTCGGCTACCATGGCTGGACCCTCAAGCGTGAGCAGCGCTGGTATTATTATCTGGAGTTTTCAGAACAAACATCGCGTACATTTAGTGCCCTTGAGCGTGGTGATGATATCGATTCGGGCGTTATCGATTTAAAGGTGTGGGCGTTTGAGTCTTATGGCTTGTCAATATTGCGGAAGTTCTCGCTTACGGATGATCTGGCTATTGAGCCTGAAATTTCATTTTATCGTATTGGGCACCATCAATATGGCAAGCTAACCGCAGTCGTTGATAGTGGCTTGAGTCAAGGGGAAATAGAAGGTGCTGTTGGACTCGACTATACGTTCGACGAATATAAAATAGGCTGGCCCGATCATTTGAAATTTCTTGAAGCAAATGAGTTTAATACGTTGAGTTTTGACGATAGAGATAAAGGTGAAGGCCTCTCTTTCAATCTATCTATCCTTTACCAATATAGCAAGAACTGGAACTTGAACATCACCTTGTTGGATGCTTGGAATCGTCAGCGATTTTCTAGCACTGTTAATCAGAAGGTGTGTTCCCAGTCTGGCCAACCTTCCAATCCATTGTGCGGCAGTAATGGTCTATCTGGGGGAAATCAGGTCTACTCTTTTTCATCTACGATTCCAGTGACTCTGGATTCAGTCCTCAGTTATCAGCCTTGGGATGCTAAGGTGTCCTATTTCCAGCATGGCCGTTATCGCCGTCTGGGTATCTCCAAATTCTGGAAGTTTGGCGGTCATCGACTATCAGTTTCTGGGTATTCCGATAGGCAATTGGGTGTTGGGTGGCAAGGTCGCTGGCATTTACTCCAGCTCTCGGCCGATGAGTCGGAGGCGGCTCGTATACGTGACCTGGAGCTGACACTAACGTTTCAATTCCACTGGTGAGCGCTGAACTGCGGCGTAAAATCCGCTATTATGCCGCGACTTATTGAAGCCAGCAGACATCATGTATCTCGACCACTTTGGCCTGACCCGTTTCCCGTTCAGTATTGCTCCGGACCCTGACTTCCTGTACCCGACATCCGGCCATCAGGAGGCACTGGCGCATCTGCATTATGCCTTTACCGGTATGAGTGGCCTGGTGTGCCTGACCGGTGAGGTGGGAACCGGAAAGACCACGGTCTGCCGCGCGTTTATGGCAGCCGCGCCGGAGCATGTGCGGCTTGCATACCTGTTTAACCCTCAGTTGTCACCACTGGAGCTGCTGCAATCGGTGTGTGATGAACTGGCGGTTGATTATCCGGCGGATGCATCACTGAAAACTCTCTACCAGTGTCTGAATGAAGCCTTGCTGCAGATGTACAGTCAGGGCCAGAAGGTGATTTGTGTTATTGACGAAGCGCAGGCGATGCCAGCGCCGCTGTTAGAGCAGATCCGGCTGTTAACCAATCTGGAAACCAGCAAAGAAAAGCTGCTGACGGTGATCCTGGTCGGCCAGCCTGAGCTGAATGAACTGTTAGCCAGGCACGATTTACGTCAGCTGAGTCAGCGTATTACGGCACGTTTTCACTTGCGCCACCTTTCCGCTGCGGAAGCACTGAGTTATGTCCACCATCGCACCCGTCAGGCGGGCTGCGAGCAGGTGTTGTTCGACGACGCGGCGATTCAGGCCTTATGGCGTGCCAGTGCGGGAGTGCCGCGGTTATTAAATACCCTGGCTGACCGGGCGTTATTAGCCGCGTATGCAGCGGGCAGCCAAAAGGTCAGTAAGGCACAGGCCAAAATGGCCGCTGCCGAAGTGCTGGGGGCGGCTCAGCCGCCGTCTGCAGCGCAGCCCAATAAGCGTCCTGCCGGCCGCTGGCGCCTGGCAATGGTTCTGCTGGCGGTGCTGGCTCTGAGCAGCTGGCTGCTAACGGATACAGCGTTGCATCAGTCATGGCAACGGTTGTCGCTGGCTGAGCGCTGGTTCAGTGCTGCCGGCCCGGTGCAGCTGCTGACCCGGGATCTGGTGGAATCCCGGCAGCTGCCGTCAGAGCAACAACATTGTGACCAGCTGGCCGGCACCGGCTGGCAGTGTTTATGGGTCGAGTGGCCACTGGCCGAGTTACAGGCATCGGCCAGCCGGGTGGCGTTACAGATTCAGCCACACGATGCTGATGACAGCCGCTGGCAGCGGTTGCAGACATTTAATCCGGGCCAGGGACGTTATCTCAATCAGGCGTTGATTGTCTGGCAGCCGCCGGCCGGCTACCAGCAACTGATTCGCCCGGGCCAGCGTTCTCCGGTTATTGCCTGGGTGCGTGACAAGCTGGGTATGCGCTGGGGGGAGGACTGGCAGGTGATCGGCAATACCGGAAGCGGAGCGGATATGGCGAATTTTTATGACCCTCTGCTGGCTCGCGAGGTCGCTGATTTTCAGCGTCGTAATGGCTTGCAGGCGGATAAAATCCTCGGGCCGCGGACCTTGCTGAAGATGCAACGAATGACGGATGGCGGAGGTCAGGGCTGATGTCGACCATTCTGGATGCGTTAAAAAAGTCAGAGCAGCAGCGCCAGCAACAACAACGCCAGCAACAACAAGGCCAGCAACAGGACCAGCCTGCGGGCCAACAACCGCCATCATCGCCTGATTGGCTGATGTCGGACGCTCCGGCCAGTGGCCGTAGCCCGATGATGTTTGGTTTGTTGGCCGGTGCCCTGTTGGTGGTGCTGAGTCTGCTGATTTATCAGCAATTGCAGCCAGCGTCTGCTGTGCCTCAGAGTCACGGCCAGCCAACTGTCGATCACTCCACTCAGTCGCCACGGCCGGTGGTAGCAGAATCTGAAGTTGTTCAGGAAACGCAGATAGCGGTTGCGTCGCCACCGCTTGTGGCGGCAACAGAGGTCGTTGCCGCGGCTGACATCGGAATATCTTCGCCAGCAGCCGCAACAAAAACGACAGCACCCGTACCAGCAACAACAGCGCCCGCAAGCACACAGTCTCACGCTCAGCGGCCTGATGCTGTGGTACGTGCTGAGCGGGTGTTGCCGCCGTTGGATGAACTGCGCAAAGTCCCCGATCTGATTATAACCGGCCACATTTACAGTTCGGTCGCGGATAAACGCAGCGTCAGTATGAATGGCCGTGAATGGCAGGAAGGTGAATACATCACTGCCGAAGTGCGGCTGACCGATATCACTCAGGATGGCATCGTCATCGACATCAATGGCTGGCGCTTGCCGGTCAAACGTAACAAGGGATGGCAAGCCATCGCGGGCCATTAATCATGCTGCAGAAAGAAACCAAAGAGCGCATTCAGGCGTTGTACCGTGAATGTATTGCCGAACTGAAGCTGAAGCCACGTTATGGCCAGCGGGTGATGATTGCCGAAGTGGCAAAAACCCTGGCGGCGGTACAGGAAGATGACAAAGGTGTGCGCGACAACAATCAGGGCATTGCGGTGGTGGAAGCGGGTACAGGTACGGGTAAAACTCTGGCGTATTTGCTGGGAGCTTTACCGCTGGCGATCGAGCGGGAGAAGAAGCTGCTGATCAGTACCGCTACTGTGGCGTTGCAGGAGCAGATCCTCGATAAAGATCTGCCAAACTTGAAAAGAACCATTTCTCTGCCGTTTAACTTTGCTCTGGCTAAAGGCCGTGGCCGGTATTTGTGTCTGCTGAAGCTGGATAAAGCATTGCAGCAATTGTCCGGCTTGTTGTCGACCACTGTGGATCTGTTTGAACAAACACCCGAAGAGCAGGATAAAGAGCTGTATGAAGCCATGTTGCTGGCCTATGGCAAAGGCGACTGGGACGGTGACCGGGATCGCTGGCCGGATGAGGTGGAAAATAACCAGTGGAGCCATCTGACGGCGACCCACCGGGAGTGTTCAAACCGTCGTTGTCAGCACTTTGATAACTGCTCGTTTTTTAAAGCCCGCAAGGCGATGGAAGATGCCGATATTATCGTTGCCAACCATGATCTGGTGTTATCGGATTTGTCGCTGGGGGGTGGTGCGGTATTGCCGGCGCCGGATAAAACCATTTATGTGCTGGATGAAGGCCATCATCTGGCCGATAAAGCGCTCAATCATTTCCGTCTTGAGATGGCGGTCAGAAGCACACGAAAATGGCTGACTCAACTGGAAAAAGGCATCGAACAATTTGCCGCGGCGGCGGGTATTCCTCACGATATGATCGCCGCTTTTGGCCAGGCGCCGGGACAGATTCGCGACATTGTGCAAACCATCAGCCTGGTATGGCCTCTGGTGATGGAGATGCTGGGTGAACAGGACCGGCTGCGTTTTGAATTCGGCCAGATGCCCGACAACCTGCGCCAACTGCTGGTGAATATTAAAGAACCGTTGCAGCCATTAGTGTTGTGTCTTGACCGGCTCAGTGAGGCGTTACAGAAATCGCTTGATCCTAAAGCGGACGGTGATTTTTCACTGGATGTGGCGGAAAGCTGGCAGGCGCCGATGGGAATTATGCATGCCCGGCTGGAACAGTTGTCGGAGGCGGTTTCCTGGCTGGCGGCGGAAGATAAAGAAGGCGAGTTACCGGTGGCCCGTTGGCTTGCTAAGGTGCCGTATGGCGATGATTGGGATATCCGTATTTCAGCATCACCGATTTCGGTGGCTGAACAGTTGCGCAAAAACCTGTGGTGGCGCTGTTATGGTGCGGTATTAACGTCTGCCACACTGACCGCGCTGAACAGTTTTAATAACCTCAGTTTCGAAACCGGGTTGCCGGATTGGGCTAATTATCAGCGGGTACCGTCGCCGTTTAATTACCCGCAACTGGGTGAGTTGCAAACGGTTAATTTAAATTCCGATCCTAAAAGTGAGCAGTTCCAGCAGGATGTGGAGCAGTGGCTGAAGGACAATGTCGATTCGTCTCAGGGCACGCTGGTGTTGTTCAGCTCCCGGGCGCAGCTGGAGGCGACCCGCGATACATTTATCAGCGACTGGTACGAACATCTGTTGTGTCAGGGGTTTTTACCTAAGGCGGAAATTGTACGGCGGCATAAACAACGCATTGATGACGGCCAGGGGAATGTCATTTTTGGTCTGGCCAGTTTTGCCGAAGGCATCGATTTGCCCGGTGATTACGTCACCCATGTGGTGATTGTGAAAATTCCGTTCGCTGTGCCGGATGACCCGATTCAGGCTGCCACCAGCGAATGGCTGGAAAGCCGTGGCCGTAACCCGTTTATGGATCTGACCTTACCGGCAGCGTCGGTACGGCTGGTACAGGCCTGTGGCCGGCTGATTCGCAAAGAGGATGACCGTGGTCGGGTCAGTATTCTTGATAAGCGCCTGATCTCTCACCGTTACGGCAAGTTATTGCTCGACGCTTTGCCGCCATTGCGACGTATCTCCTGAGACACGGGCTTTGGCGGATACAAAAAAAGCCTCCGCTCTGGAGGCTTTGATCGTGGCTGAGGTGATCAGTAGTTCAGGCCAGCTGACCTTCGTTTGTCGCGGGTGCGTCGTCACGGATCATCAGCAGATGCTCATTCAGGTAACTCAGCAGCTGATCGGCGGCTTTTAAATCGCGCTGGATAATCAAGCAGCGTAATAGCCGTTTATCACGTTCCATGATACGTACGTGGTACTCATTACCGGTTTCCGGCAGCTTCAGGTACAGCCCGTGGCAGCTGTCGTTCAGGGCCAGGTCGGCGTTCACCAGCTCCAGTTCACAGCCGGCGAAATTAATGTTCTGAATGCGAACCGTATGACTTTTTCCGGACTGCTCATCGAACAGATCGTAGGGTTGTTCCAGTGGTCGCAGGCGGCTTTGCAGGCGCTGTTCGGCCGGGTCGAAGCTCAGTGGGTTATAGACGCTGACGCCATCGATGTCGGTGATCGTGTCGTTACACATATAGTTGTGGAACAAGGTGCTGGCGGCTTCTTTGCGTTCAAACTGAGCCAGGTGGTCGGCGTTATGAATCACGGCAAAGGTGGCTGCCCGGCATTGACGGGCAACGGCTGCATTTTCGGCCGGCAAGGTGAAATTATCGAATTCACCGGTGGCGATCAGGGTCGGGCATTGCGGAAAGGCATCGAAGCCGGGGAAGCGCAATAACCGTTCGGTATTCTGTGCGTAACGTGCCTGTTCATTGTCGTTCAGGCGGGCAATCTGACGGTACATAACCTTACGGTAGGTCGGGCTGACTTCGGTCTTAGCCAGGCGGTTATGGTTAATCAGATTACAGACGGCGGTGGTGGCAAAGGCCTGCATATTGCCATCCGCTAATAATGCCAGGCTGTCTTCCAGTAAGGTGATCAGACTTTCGCGGCGGAAGCAGGTAATGCCGGATAACAATAACCGTTCAATACGCTGTGGGTATTTGGCAGCAAATAAGGTGGCCATCGCCGAGCCGTAGCTGATGCCCAGCAGCATTATTTTGTCCAGCGCCATGACATCCAGAAACTGATTTATCAGATCGCCATAGTCTTCCATATCCAGTTCCGGGGCCAGCTGGTCGTTGCTACCCTGAGACGGAAAGTCAGCCAGAATGACCGGGTGAGTGGTGTACACCAGCTCGACTTCGCTGCGGAAGGAATTAAAACTCTGGAAGGCGCCGCCTAAAAAAACGACCGGTGTTTTATGTTGATTCTCCGGCAGGCTAAAGGCCTGGTACTCAACCTTATAACGGCCAAGCATCTGAATTTTCGGAGATGCGCGTAACTCGGAAGCGGAAAAACTTGAGAACTGCATAACACGTAGGCTCTCTGGTAAGTGGCGGTTATTGTTATTGTGCCTCCGAAGATACTGGATTTATAGACAAATTGCCATAGTTGTATGTTTTCTCTGAAAGCCGGGTGGGAGATTGCAAGTGTCTGAATTTAAAAGGAAAAAACAGATTCAGACGGGTTTTTAAGACTAAATGGGCCAATCGGAACAGAAAATTTCACGAAATTGACATACAAAATGAGACGGGCGCCTCATTTTGTATTCGTCCGCCTCAGCGTTGCGGAATATTGAGCCGGAAATCGATGCGGTCGGAGGTGATGTCGATCTGGTATTCGCCATTCGGGGTGGTGTAGCTGCGGTTCGCGTAGTTGTTATTGTTCGGGATCGAAATAACAAACTGACCGGGTGTGCTGCTCAGGTCGGTTCCCATGGGCGGATTGATGCTGCTGGGGATGGAGGACGGAAACTGCGGGTTGTTGAGATCGATGGTTTCATCGTTCAGCGCCTGCAGTTCACCCGATGCCGAACGTAATGCCTGCTCGCGACTGAGTTGCAGCGGGTCTAACCCCGGAGCGGTAAACTGATAGTCGGATTGTTGTAATAACACGGTTTCGTGGTGTTCGCTGAGGTAATCGTCAGGTGTATCCGCCGGCCCGTTGGCGGGTGTTTGCTGCGACAGCGATTCACCCTCAGAGAAGCCTTGTTCCAGTGGCGTGACACGGATGGTTGTTTTGTCGTTCCCCGTGCTTTTTGCCTGCTCCTGTTTACGCACAATAACCGTGGTGTCTTTGATATAAGCTTCGGTCATTTCTTCCGGCGGGATTTCCTGAATGTCGGCAAGAACAAACGCAGGGCTTAACAATAACAGAGCAAAAAGGGCAGTTCGTTTCATAGTGGTGTATCCATTCGTGGTCGCTCTCTTATGCTAGTTAAGCACTGCTAAAGTACAAGGGCCTTTACGCCATATTTTCCTGGCTCCGGCCCTTGTTGGCTCTGGCGTCGTTCAGCGTTTGCGGTAGCGCTGCTGCAGATCCTGATAGGCGTCGATGCGGCGGTCGCGGAAATAAGGCCATATACGGCGCAGCTGCTCGGTGCGGCTGAGGTCGATATCGGCGATTAATACAGCCTCCTGCTGGTGGTTGGCGTGGGCCAGAAACTCGCCCTGACCACCACAGATAAAGCTGTTGCCCCAGAAATCAATGCCACTGGTGACGCCACTGGGATCGGCTTCATGAGCGACCCGGTTAATAGCCACCACCGGCAGGTTGTTGGCGACTGCGTGGCCACGCTGAACGGTGATCCATGCCTCTTTCTGGCGGTCGTTTTCCGCCGGCTGTTCTTCCGGCTCCCAGCCAATGGCGGTGGGGTAGATCAGGATATCGGCATCGGCCAGTGCCATCAGGCGGGCAGCTTCCGGGTACCACTGATCCCAGCACACCAGTACCCCGAGTTTGCCGACGGAGGTCTCAATCGGGGCAAAACCCGGATCAGCGTCGCCAGGAATAAAATAATATTTTTCGTAAAAACCCGGATCATCGGGAATGTGCATTTTACGGTAAAAGCCGGCCAGCTCGCGGCTGCGGTCGAAGACGATCGCGGTATTATGATAAATGCCTTTCGCACGGCGTTCGAACACTGAGCCGACAATCACAATATTCAGTTCGTAGGCCAGTTGCCCCAGCCGCTGTGCGGTTTCGCCATCCAGTGGTTCTGCTAAATCGAATAACCCGGCATCCTGATGCTGGCAAAAATACGGCCCGGCATGCAGCTCCTGCAGGCACACCAGTTCAGCCTGTTGTTCGGCGGCCTGACGAATCAGTTGTTCTGTGTGTGCCAGGGTGGCGGACTTATTGCCCTGATAGGCTTGCTGAATCGCCGCTACTTTTAAGGGTGCCGCAGCCGCTGGTGCCTGGGTTGCAGGTGAAGATAAAACATCGGTCATTGCGGGTGTCCTTCGGTCTGAGTCGGGTCAAGCGGGCAGTGGATCTGCATGGTTAAACAATGCAGTGAGCCGTATTGCTCAATCACCGGGCGGCAGTTGATCGGATAAATCCGGCGGGTGGGGAAGGTTTGCATTAACCGCTCGGTGGCGATGATGTCTTCATCGACGCCATATACCGGCAATAACAGCGCGTCGTTAATGATCAGAAAGTTGGCATAGGTTGCCGGCAGGCGCTGGCCTTCAGCGCTGTATTGTGGCGCCGGTAACGGCAGCGGTACCAGTTTATAGGGCTGGCCATTAAGTTGTTTCAGTTGTTGCAGCTGTTGCTCCATCGCCTGTAACGCCGGGAAATGAGTGTCGTTCTGGCGAGCCTGACAATAAGCGATGGTGGTTGGGTTGCAGAAGCGCGCCAGGGTGTCGATATGAGCGTCGGTATCATCGCCGTCGAGGTCGCCGTCGTCGAGCCATAATACCCGCGAAATCCCCAAATCCTGCTGCAATCGTTGTTCAATTTGTTGCTGATTTAGACCCGGGTTACGATTTGGATTCAGCAGGCATTGGCGGGTGGTTAATAAGGTACCCGAACCATCGCTTTCGAGGCTGCCTCCTTCCAATACCCAACTGCGGCTTTGCAGTGGCACGTTGTCAAATGCCTGTTGTTGCTGCAGTTGCTGACTGATGTGATTGTCGAGCTGGTGCGGGTACTTGTTACCCCAGCCGTTAAACAGAAAATCCTGCAATTCAAGCTGGCCATCCCGATAACAGCTGATCGGGCCATGGTCCCGGGCCCAGGTGTCGTTACTGTCGACCCGGTAACAGCGCACTCTGGGGTGTTGCTGATACAGGTGTTGCAGTTTTTGCAGGTCAGCATCGGTGCCGCAGGCAATAACCACGTCCTGATGATTGGCAATGGCCGCGGTAATCGCGTGAAAAACCGGCTCAACTCTGGCCAGTATCCAGCCCCAGTCGCTGTCTTTTTGGGGCCAGGTGAGCTGAACGGCCGTTTGTGGTTCCCATTCAGCGGGCATTCTTAAGGTCACTGTGGTATTCCGTGATGGTGTGTTGTTGTGGAGTGCTGTGGGCGGATTTTAGTGCTGAATCCGCTAACCGAGTAGCGCTTTGTGCAAATTTTTGTGTGATTTCAGGTGCAGGTGTCGCCAACAGCGCGGATGTCGGGCAAACTTGCGGCCTTTATTAATTGGCGAATGCAGTCATCATGAAGTTGTTTCAGTCTCTGCCCTTATGGATCGGGCTCCGCTACCTCGCCGCCAAACGGCGCAATCACTTTATCTCGTTTATCTCAGCCTCCTCGATGGTCGGTATGACACTGGGAGTGGCGGTGCTGATTCTGGTGTTATCGGTCATGAATGGCTTTGACCGTGAGTTGCGTGAGCGCATTCTGGGCATGGTGCCGCATGGGGTGTTGTATGAACGCGGTGGTATTCAGGACTGGCAGGCGCTGGCACAACAGGTAGAAGCTGAGCCCGGCGTGGTGGCGGCAGCACCGCTGACCCGGTTGCAGGGTATGTTGGGCTACGGCGGTCGGGTGCAGGGCGTGATGGTGACCGGCATTGACCCGGTGGCTGAAAGTAAGGTTTCTATTTTGCCCGACCATATTATTGATGGTGAGCTGGAAGCGCTGCAGCCGCGCAGCTATGGCGTGTTGTTGGGCGATTTACTGGCAAAACGACTGAACGTAGTGGTGGGCGACAAAGTGACTCTGATGTTGCCGGAAGCGACCTTATCGCCGGCGGGTGTGATTCCACGTATTAAGCGCCTTAACGTGGTGGGCGTGTTTTCCGTCGGTGCTGAGCTGGATGCCAATCTTGCGGTCATTCATCTGGCGGATGCCGGGCGGCTGGCGCGCTTTAAAGGCGAAGCACAGGCCCTGCGGGTGAAATTTGATAACCTGTTTGATGCGCCGGGAGGCATCTGGCGGTTAGCCGGTAAGCTGGATGGTAATTTTTCCGGCAGTGACTGGACCCGTACACACGGGAATCTGTTTCAGGCGATCAAACTGGAAAAAACCATGATTGGTTTATTGCTGCTGATTATTGTTGCGGTGGCGGCATTTAATATTATTTCCACGCTGGTGATGGTAGTCACTGATAAACAGGCGGATATCGCTATTTTACGGACCATGGGTGCCAAGCCCGGTACCGTGATGGCGATTTTTATGGTACAGGGCATATCCATTGGTCTGGTTGGAGTTGTATTGGGAACCTTGCTGGGGATTCTCGGGGCGTTAACCATTTCTGATCTGATCGGCTGGATCGAACAGGTATTCGGCTTTCAGATTCTCAGCGCCGATGTTTATTTTATTTCTTATCTGCCGTCGCAGTTGTTGTGGAGTGATGTCGCTATTGTGACTTCGGCATCCTTGTTACTGAGTTTCCTGGCAACCTTATATCCATCTTACCGGGCTTCCCGGGTGCAGCCGGCGGAGGCGTTACGTTATGAATAATCTGGTATTAGATGCCCGGCAACTGAAAAAAACCTACACCAGTGGTCCGCAGGAAGTGACGGTCTGGCAGGGGGTCGACCTGCAGGTTAAGGCCGGGGAAAGCATTGCTATCGTTGGTGCTTCCGGTTCAGGGAAAACCACGCTGCTGAATGTGTTGGGTGGTCTGGATGTGATGGATCAGGGGGACGTGTTGATCAACGGACAGTCGTTGCCCGCTCTGAGTGAAAAAGAACGCACCCGGCTGCGTAACCAGCAGGTGGGGTTTGTGTATCAGTTTCATCATTTATTGCCGGAGTTTTCGGCACTGGAAAATGTCATGATGCCGCAGTTGTTAGCCGGTATTCAGCGCAAACAGGCGCAGCAGCGGGCGAGCGAATGCCTGACCCAGATGGGGCTGGCACATCGCCTGGGACATAAACCGGCAGAGTTGTCAGGCGGTGAGCGTCAGCGCACGGCCATAGCCCGGGCGCTGGTGAATAAACCACGCCTGGTGCTGATGGATGAGCCGACCGGTAATCTGGATCAGCAAACGGCTCAGCAGGTGGAAAATGCGATGGTGGAGTTGGCCGAAACGTCAGACACGGCGTTTGTGATGGTGACCCACGATCGTGACCTGGCGCGGCGTATGCATCACCAGTATCTGCTGGCCGATCAGACTTTGCAGCCGTTGCTGGCGGATTAAGACGGTTGTTATTGCCGGCGCTGGCGGTTGATGCGACGTTTATTCCAGTTGCTGATCACGTGCATGCGCCAAGCGATATGAATGCTGCAATACCCCAGCAGGCCTAAGCCACAACCGACGGTAAGAGAACCGATAAACAGGGGTTTCCAGATGGCATTCAGTTCGGTCATGACCCAGTCGAGGGATAATTCAATACTGAATTCCCGCACCGGGCTGTCGAGCATCCAGGTGCCAAACACATAGGTGGCATAAAACAACGGCGGAATAGTCAGCGGGTTGCTGATCCATACCAGGCCAACGGATATCGGCACATTGGCATTCATATAAAAGGCTATAAAGGCCGCAATTGCCATTTGAAACGGCAAGGGTAAAAAAGCCGCAAACAGACCAACAAGGAATGCGCGGGCCACCGAACGGCGGTTGAGATGCCATAAGTTGGGTTTGCTGAACAGCGGACGCAGAAATGACAGCGATGGGTTCGCCTGAACCTGTTCCGGAGTCGGAAAAAACTTTTTCAGCAATTTCTTGGGCATAACGCGCAGCGGCCTGAATACTCAACCAGAGACACCGGCGAGGCCGGACAAGGTGCGCGGATTATGCCGAGTAAATCGCAAAAATACCAGTCAGCGACTTAAATACCAAAAGGCGTTATTAAACACGATAACGGCCTGATTAAAATCACGTACCTTATGGATGAGGCGCGCATGACTATTCCTTTGTTACCTCTGTGCTGGCTACTGACTCTGGCCATTGTGCTGGGCACTTTATTCTCTCCGCTTTCTCTGGCGCTGTCTGGGCTGCTGCTGTTCGCTGTTCTGGCCGGTTTTGGCTGGTACCGTCATCGGCACGGAGCTCCCGGGCGCCGTCGTCACAGGCTTATTGGTTTACTGTTGTTGGCCGGGCTGTTGGTTGTTGCTGGTGGACGTGGCTACTTCTGGTTGCAACAGGGGCTCAGCAGCCGTCTGCCACTGGCACAGGACCGCAGCCGGGTGGAATTGACGTTAATACTGGAAAAAGTGGAGCGTTTTCCTAATGTTGTGCGCCTGTATGGCCGTGTGACCGAGCTGGATGAGGCCGCTTCATTGCCGCTAAAACGGGTGCGCCTTAACTGGTATCTGCGCCGCCAGCAGGTGCCGGCGGAAGGTGAATTGCAATGGGCGGCCGGAGATCGTCTCAGGGCTGACGTCGTGTTACGGGCCGGGCGGCGGTTTGCCAATCCGTTGTGGTTTGATTACGAAGCTTTCCAGCTATTGCAGGGTATTGATGCTATCGGTTATATCCGCCAGGTGCATCACTGGCAGGCGGCTGATCAATGGCAGCTGGCCACGCTGCTACAGCGCAGTCGTCAGCAATGGCTGGCGGCACTGCAGCGACAATTGCCCGAAGAAGTGTTCAGTTGGGTGGCCGGGCTGGTGTTTGCAGAGGGGCGCTATTTCAGTCCGCAGCAATGGCAGCTGGCACGTAATACCGGTACCTTGCACTTGTTGGTGGTCAGTGGCTTACATCTGGCCATAGTGGCCTTGATGGGTGTGTTGCTGGTGGGGCTGTTACGCCGTCTGGTGCAGCTCTTCTGGCGCCGTAATTTGCCGGCTGGCCGGGGCATGGCGCTGGCCGGCGTGCTGGGTAGTTGTGGTGTGTATCTGCTGCTGTCTGGCGGAGGCGTTGCGGTTCAGCGCGCGTTTCTGATGTTGTCCGTGGCCTGGCTGTTATGGCTGTGTTTACGGCGTTTTGATCCTTTGCTGGTGTTCTCGCTGGTGCTGCTTGCCGTTGTTGCTGGCCGGCCTTTAATTTATACCCAGATGGGGTTCCAGTTGTCGTTTACCGCGGTTGCGCTGTTGCTGTTGGTGTTTAATGGTCGCAAAACCGCCTGGCCAATGGCGGCGTTATTACCCCAGCTGTTGCTGTTTATCGCGCTTATCCCCTGGCTGGTAAGCTGGCAGGCGCCGGTTAACGGTGGGCATCTGATCGCCAATCTGGTTGCCATTCCGCTGATGACACTGGTGTTGTTACCACTGATATTCCTGACGGCGCTGGTACCACAAACTCCGCTTATTGAACTGACTGCAAAAATGGGCGGCTGGTACTGGCAATGGCTGGAATGGGCGCAGTCGCTTCAGGCCCCGGCTGTACAACCGGCAGCCAGCTGGCTACTGGTGCTGCTGGTGTGTCTGATTGCCTGGTTATGGCGCCAGGGGATTCGCTTCCCGCTTAACCTGCTGTGTTTGCTCGCGCCCCTGGTTACCCTGTTACAACCACTGGCAGGCCCACAACTGATGATGGTCGATGTCGGGCAGGGACTGGCGTTGATCGCCAGCGATCGTAACCGGGCACTGGTGTATGACACCGGGGCAGCCTATTCCGCAAGTTTTGATGCCGGTTCTGCGTTTGTTGTGCCGTTATTGCGCCGTGCCCGGAGCAGGGCCGATTACCTGATTGTCAGTCACAGTGATAACGACCATGCCGGTGGCGCTGCGGCTTTGCTGGCTTTTACGCCGGATGGCCAGCGTTATGCCGGACAGCCACAATCGTTTATCGGTGAGGCCCAGAGCTGTCATAACGACAGCTGGTGGCGGGTGATCAGTCCGCAGTTGCGGTTCCGGTTTTTGCCGGTGTCAGTGCGTGGTGATGGCGATAACAATCAGTCCTGCATTGTGTTGCTCGACTGGTGGGGGACGCGGTTGTTAATACCCGGTGATATTGAAGCCGGAGTGGAACAACAGCTGGTGAGCCGTTATGGCCATGAGTTAAAAGCGGATATTCTGATCGCCCCTCATCACGGCAGTCTGAGCAGTTCGTCTGTGGCCCTGCTGGAGGCGGTCGCGCCGCAGGAGGTGTGGGTCTCGAGTGGTTATAACAACCGCTTCGGCCATCCGGCCGGGCCGGTGATGGCGCGTTATCAGCAGCAGCGGCTGGTGATTCGGAATACGGCGCAGCACGGTGCCCTGACGTTAAATGTAGCGGGTCAGGTCACATTCACGCGTCAGGGTTGGCAAAGACCCTGGCTTTACCCTTGATTTTATTGCGTTTTTTAACGATTCTTGGCCTCCGTTAAGATTCAAGGTGCGCTGTGGTAAAGTAGCGTGCAAAACCGACTGGCAGGAGTAGCCTGATATGCTGGAAATCATCCAGAGTGGTGGTTGGATGATGGTGCCTATCATCATCGCGTCAATTTTAGCCTTGGCCATTACCGTAGAACGTTTCTGGACGTTGCGTCCGCAACAGATCGCCCCCAGTGATTTGCTGGCCCGGGTGTGGGGTTGGATGAAAAACAATCAGCTCGACAGCAGCCGCATTAAAGAACTGCGGTCGTCATCACCGCTCGGGCGCGTACTGGCGGCCGGACTGATGAACTCCCGCCATGGCCGTACCATCATGAAGGAGAGCATTGAAGAAGTTGCCTCACATGAAATTCATGATATGGAGCGTTACCTGAATGCGCTCGGTACCATTGCCGCGGTTGCTCCTTTGCTGGGTCTGCTGGGGACCGTGATTGGCATGATCAAGGTGTTTTCTGAAATTGTGGTTGCCGGTACCGGCCAGGCAAACTTATTAGCCGGCGGTATTTCCGAAGCTCTGATTACTACCGCAGCGGGTATGGTTGTGGCGATTCCGGCGCTGATTGCGCATCGTATGTTACAGCGCCGCGTTGACGAAGTGGTGGTATTTATGGAACAGGAAGCCATTAAGCTGGTTGATGTGTTGCATGGTGAGCGTGAAGTTGCCGACAAGAATGAGGCCGCCTAAGTGAATTTCAAACGTCAGAATCGCGAAGAAGTGGCGGTTAACCTGACGCCACTGATCGATATTGTGTTTCTGTTGCTGATTTTTTTTATGGTGTCGACAACCTTCACCAAGGAAAATCATCTCAGTATTGATTTGCCTCAGGCCAGTACGGAGGCATCGGACGCTCCGCTGCAGGCGCTGGAAATCCTGATTTCTGCTGCCGGAGAATTTACCGTTAACGACCAGGCTTTGGTTAACTCCCAGCTGAATACCCTGAAGCGGGCATTACAGAAAACACTGGGCGAGCGTGACAGCGCGCCGGTTATCATAACCGCAGATGCCAAAACACCACACGAAGCTGTCGTCAGGGCGATGGATGCCGCTGGTCAGCTCGGTCTGGTTAATCTCAGTATTACTACCCGTCAGCCCGTCGAGTCCGATTAATTTATGTCTGATCAATCTGCTGAACAATACAGCACCGGGCGCCTTTACAGGCGCCTGCTTTCGTATGTATGGCCGTATAAACTGGCATTTTTTATTAGTATCGTTGGCTTTATTATTTTTGCCACGGCCGCTCCGGCTATGGCACACCTGATGGGGGTGGTTGAGCAAACGCTGAAAGATCCGCAGCCGGAAAAAATTCAATGGCTGGTGGCGGCGTTATTTGGCACCTTCTTTTACCGCGGTATTGCCACGTTTCTGGGTAAATATTTTACTCAGGTGGTGGGCCGTGGTGTGGTGCATGAATTACGTCAGCAGTTGTTTAATAAAATGACCCGCCTGCCCACCAGTTATTACGACAACGAATCCCGTGGCCGGCTGATTTCCCGGGTTACGTTTGATGTTGAGCAGGTGACCGGTGCATCAACCCGGGCGTTAACCACTCTGGTGCAGGAAGGGGTGACGGTTATTTTCCTGATGGCCTATCTGGTGTATCTGGATTATACCCTGACCTTTATTTTTCTCGGCCTGATTCCGGCAATCGGCATTATGGTTGGGCTGGCCAGTCGTTTTTTCCGTAAATACAGTCGTCGTATTCAGAAATCGATGGGGGATGTGACTCAGGTAACGAATGAAACCATCAACGGTTTCCGCGAAGTCCGTACCTTTGGCGGTCGCGATTATGAGCAGCAGCGTTTTGCTGTCGCCAGTGAATATAACCGCAAACAAGCGCTGAAATTTGCGTTAACCAATGCGGTGAATGTACCGATTAACCAGCAGATTGTGGCCGCCGGACTGGGGGTGATGATTTATCTGATGTTCGACCGGGTAGCGGCCGGCAGCATGAGTTCTGCGGAGTTTCTGCAGTTTATTACGGCGGCATCGTTAATTGCCAAACCGATCCGGGCATTAACCGATATTAATTCCATTGTTCAGAAAGGCGTTGCGGCGGCTGAATCGGTGTTTGCTGTGCTGGATGCCGGGGAAGAAAATGATCAGGGTGAACAGCAGCTGCAGCAGGTAACAGGGGATGTTCATTTTAAAAATGTTGCGTTTCGCTATCAGGGTGCTGAGCGTGATGCGTTACAGCATATCAACCTCGATGTCCGGGCCGGTACGTCAGTGGCATTTGTCGGTAAATCCGGCAGTGGTAAATCGACCCTGGTGAACCTGATTCCGCGTTTTTATGATGTCAGCTACGGTGAAATTACACTCGACGGCGAAAATATTCAGCAGCTGACACTGGATAATCTGCGCAGCCATGTTGCTATCGTCAGTCAGAATGTCACCTTATTTAATGGCACGATTAAAGAAAATATCGCCTACGGTGCGCTGCGTGATAAAAGCGATGACGAAATTTTCGCTGCCGCTAAAGCCGCTCATGCCGATGAGTTTATTCTCAAACTGGATCATGGCTACGATACCCAGGTCGGTGAAAGTGGTGTGTTATTGTCCGGCGGTCAGCGTCAGCGGATTGCCATCGCCCGGGCGTTATTAAAAGATGCACCGGTACTGATTCTGGATGAGGCTACTTCGGCGCTGGACACCGAATCCGAACGTCATATTCAGGCCGCAATGGAGGAGGTGATGAAGGGCCGTACCACCTTTGTTATTGCTCACCGGTTAAGCACCATCGAAAGTGTCGATCGTATTGTGGTGATCGATAAGGGTGAAGTGCGGGAAGATGGCAGTCATCAGCAGTTGCTGCAGCAGCAGGGGATTTATGCCCAGCTGCATAATCTGCAGTTTTCTGAGGGTGCAGGCTGATTTATGTGGCAACGATTGACTCAGGGAATTGAGCAAAACTGGTACAGCCGCCGTCCGGGGCTGAACTTATTGTTATTGCCATTGTGGTTGCTGGCGGCTCCGGTAATTTACTGGAAGCGTTATCAGGCACTGGAAAATCCGGCAGAAAAATTGCGCACTCCGGTGGTGGTGGTGGGCAATATTACCGTAGGTGGTACCGGAAAAACGCCATTGATTACCTATCTGGTAAATCGCGTGCAGGCGCTGGGTTATCGCGCCGGCATTATTAGCCGTGGTTACGGTGGTGAAGCTCCGGGCTATCCGTTGCTGGTGACCAACGGCACGGCAGTGGATTATTGTGGTGATGAACCCAAGCTGTTGCAGCAACGGCTGCAGTGTCCGGTTGTGGTTGACCCTCAGCGCCACCGGGCTGCCTCGCTTCTGGATGGTGAGGTCGATATTATTTTCAGCGATGATGGCCTGCAGCACTATGGTTTGGGACGTGATGGCGAAATTCTGGTTGTCGACGGTGAGCGTGGTTTTGGCAATGGCTGGTTGTTGCCGGTGGGACCATTGCGGGAGCCGGTCAGCCGTGCCGACAGTGTGGATGTTGTGTTAACCAACGGCAGCGACTTCAGCGTCCATGCCGCACGTTTGATTAACGCCAGCAGTGGCCGGCAGCAGCCATTATCCTGGCTCGAAGGACGCGACGTTCAGGCGGTTGCCGGCATTGGCAATCCGCAACGTTTTTACCGTACGCTGGAGGATCTGGGAGCTCGTGTGGAACCACACAGTTTTGCTGATCATCACGAATTTAAAGCGCGCGATTTTAATTTTCCGGCCACCAGTGACATTGTCATGACGGAAAAAGACTGGGTGAAATGCCGGGCATTTGCGACGGAAAACATGTGGTACCTGGCAGTTGATGCCCAACTGACATCGGCCGCTGAGCAACAGCTGGATGTTTTGTTAAAACAATTATTGTCTGTAAGTTAACTGATTCTGAGAGAACACCATGGATAAACAATTATTAGCCATGCTGGTATGTCCGGTATGCCAGGGGAAATTAAAACTGGATAAAGATGCCAGTGAGTTATTGTGCACGTTTGACGGGCTGGCTTACCCGATTCAGGATGGTGTCCCCGTTATGCTTGATAGCGAGGCACGCAAAATGAGTGAGGAAGAAAAACTGGAAAAAGCACAGCAAACCGCACAAAAAACGGAAGCGGAGTAACATGATACGGGTGTTGTTTGTTTGCCTGGGTAATATCTGTCGCTCTCCTACGGCACATGGTGTGTTCCGGCAGATGATTGAGAATGCCGGTCTGGCTGATCAGGTGTTGGTTGACTCGGCGGGTACCGCTGCCTGGCATATTGGCAAATCACCCGATCAGCGTTCTGCCCGTCATGCCGCATTACGCGGTTACGATTTATCGTCATTACGTGCTCGTCAGGCGGTTGCCGATGATTTTTATCAGTTCGATTATGTGTTGGCGATGGATAAAGAAAACCTGCTGAATTTACAGCAGATCTGTCCCGCAGACGCGCCCGTTGAACCGCGCTTGCTGCTGGCAGATTTTGCTCAGAGTTTTAATCAGCTTGAGGTCCCCGATCCGTATTATGGTGGCGATGCCGGCTTCGAACAGGTATTGGACCTGGTTGAAGATGCCTGCCAGGGCTTGCTGGCTGATATCAGAAAGCGATTGTAACTCATGAGCCTGACCGCTGTGTGCCGGATAGAGAACAATAAAGATTTAACATCATTCAATACCCTGAAGCTGCCCGCCCGGGCACAGCAATTTGCCCGCTTTTTTTCGATCTCCGAGCTGCTCACATTATTAGATCAGGCCAGGCAGAAGCAGCTGCCGGTGAAAGTGCTGGGTGGTGGCAGTAACGTATTGTTGGGGCCACGGCTGGATGGCTTGATTATTCAGTCTGCGATGCAGTCGGTGACATTTTTACGCGAAAATAGCCAGTTCGTCTGGCTGAAAGTGGATGCCGGTAAACACTGGCATTCCTGGGTGCTGGAGGCACAAGGTTATGGTCACGGGATTGAAAACCTGGCGCTGATTCCCGGAACTGTTGGTGCTTCGCCGATTCAGAATATCGGCGCTTACGGCGTTGACGTAGCGGATGTGCTGGAAAGTGTACAGGGGGTCTGCCTCAGTTCCCGGCAACTGATGAACCTCAGCCGTCAGGATTGCCGGTTTGGCTACCGTGACTCGGTTTTTAAACGCGAATTAAAAAACGACTTCGTGGTGACTTCGGTGGTGTTTCGCCTGGCAAAGAGTTTTACCCCAAGGGTGAGTTACGGACCACTGGCGAACTGGGCGGCACAGCATCCGGGCTTTACTCCACAGCAGCTGATCGCGCAGGTGTGTGATATTCGCGCGGCAAAACTGCCGGATCCGGCTCTGGTTGCCAATGCCGGTTCTTTTTTCAAAAACCCGGTTGTTGGCCACCACCAGGCTGAACGACTGGCGGCTGACTATCCGGCGATGCCGGCCTACCCGCAGGCGGATGGCCGGGTGAAGCTGGCTGCTGGCTGGCTGATCGAGCAGGTTGGCTGGAAAGGTAAAACATTGGGCCACGCCGCGATGCATCACCAGCAGGCGCTGGTGTTAACGACGGATGGTGAGGCCCGATTACAGGACGTATTCGCCCTGCGTGACGCGGTTGCTGCGGATGTGTGGGCGAAATTTGCGGTTGAACTTGAGCCTGAGCCGCAGCTGTTTTAACGCTGAAGGGGGGCAGCGAAAGTCGGCGGTACTGCGTTTACAGCGAAAATTCCTGCAGTTGCAGGCCACTCGTTTCGTCCCAGCGTATTTCCCAGCCGCTTTCGTCAGACCAATCCCCTAACACATAACGGCATTTGCCGTTGTCCAGCTGGTGTACCGCCGGGCGGTGGGTGTGGCCATGAATCAGGGTGGCAACCTGGTGTTCGGTCAGTTCGCGATCCACTTCTGCCGGGGTGACGTCCATAATATCGGCGGACTTCATCTGTTGATCGCTCTGGCTTTCGGAGCGTACCTGGCGGGCAAAGGCGATGCGTTCATCAATCGATTTGCTTAATAATGCCTGTTGCCACTGCGGATCGCGGAACATCTGGCGCACCTTCATATATTCCACATCGCGGGTGCAAAGGCTGTCGCCATGCATCAGCAACACCTCCTGGTTGCCCAGTTGAATCACCGACGGGTCGGACAGTAGCGTGCATCCGGCGGCGCGACAAAATGCTTCGCCAATCAGAAAGTCACGGTTGCCGTGCATTAAAAACACCTCGGTGCCGCTGTCGGCTACGGCGCGCAGTGCAGCTTTGACCTGATCAACAAAGGGGTTGGAAAAATCGTCACCGATCCAGACCTCAAAAAAATCACCGAGAATATACAGTTGTTGTGCGTCACCCTGGTCAATCAGTCGTTGCAGGTAATTAACAAAGCCCTGGGCCAGTGCCGGACGGCCAGGTTCAAGGTGCAAATCGGAGATAAAATAGATGGCCATTATTATTTTTTCTTTGCTTGAAGGGAATCATGGAATGGTTATTTACAGTTGGCCGCGATCCTGGCGGCTGATGCCGCTTCTGCTCAGCAGGTATTTTCAGAAGTAAGCAACAGGATGTTGCTGCCGGATCAGTTTTACAGGGACGTTGCCTTGATCCGGCGGATGAAAATACCTACTGAGTAGAAATTCGGCAGCTAAGACGCGTTGCTTTACAGGACCTCAGCGCTCTCGATGATCACATCTTCAGCCGGTACGTCCTGATGGCCCATTGCCATGGTGGTACGAACCGCCTTGATGCGGTTAACCACGTCCATGCCTTCTACCACTTCGCCAAAGACACAGTAACCCCAGCCGTCCTGGTTTTTGCCGGTGTGGTTCAGGAATGCGTTGTCCGCGACGTTAATAAAGAACTGAGCAGAAGCGGAGTGAGGGTCCATGGTGCGTGCCATGGCCAGTGTACCGGTTTTGTTTTCCAGACCGTTATCGGCTTCATTTTCGATCGGCGCATTGGTGGACTTTTGTTTCATGCCCGGCTCAAAACCGCCGCCCTGAACCATAAAGCCGTCAATCACGCGGTGAAAAATGACACCGTTGTAGAAGCCTTCTTTTACGTAGTTTTCAAAGTTGGCAGCAGTTTTTGGCGCTTTGTCAAAGTTCAGTTCGATTTTGATATCGCCAAAGTTGGTTTTCAACAGGATCATATTGAGCCTCAGGTTGTGAATTCGTGTATCCCTAAACGGGAAGGAGGGCGTATAATAACGCCTTTTTTCCGGCCTTTCAGCCAGATGGCGGGCCGATATTGAGTATCAGGCAACGATTTTTCGCCAATGCCTGCAGAGTTTGTACAAAAAACGGACAGTTATGACTGACAACAACGCCACCATGAACAATGTGCCAGAGAACGACGCGGAAGCAACCGCCAGCAAAAGCAATAATTTTGTCGCTAAAATTGTTCAGGAAGATCTCGACAGCGGTAAGGTAACCAAGGTGGTTACTCGCTTTCCGCCAGAGCCTAACGGTTATTTACACGTGGGCCATGCCAAATCGATCTGTCTGAACTTTGGTCTGGCGGAGCAGTTTCAGGGTGAATGTAACCTGCGGTTTGACGATACCAACCCGGAGAAGGAAAGCCAGGAGTTTATCAATGCCATCAAAGAGGATGTGCAATGGCTTGGCTTTCAGTGGGCCGGTGATATCCGTTACTCCTCCGATTATTTTGATACGCTCTACGACTACGCTGTTGCTCTGATTAAGGATGGCAAAGCGTACGTTTGTAATCTGACCCCGGAGCAGGCCGACGAGTACAAAGGCGACTTCAATCGTCCGGGCAAAAACAGCCCTTACCGCGACCGCTCGGTGGAAGAGAATCTGACCGAATTTGAACGTATGCGTGCTGGCGAATATGAAGACGGTAAAGCCGTGTTGCGCGCCAAAATCGATATGCAGTCGCCGAATATGAACCTGCGTGACCCGATTATGTACCGTGTTCGTCATGTGGAGCATCATCAGACCGGTGATAAATGGTGTATTTACCCGATGTACGACTTTACTCACGGGCAGTCGGATGCGATTGAACAGGTTACGCACTCTGTATGTACGCTGGAGTTTGAAGACCACAAACCGTTATACGACTGGTACATCAACAACCTGCCGGTACCGGCAAAACCGACGCAATATGAGTTTGGTCGTCTGAATCTGAATTACACCGTGACGTCCAAGCGTAAGCTGAAACGTCTGGTCGATGAGCAGGTTGTGGCCGGTTGGGATGACCCGCGCATGACAACTATCTCCGGGATGCGCCGTCGCGGCTTTACGCCGGCTTCCATCCGCAACTTCTGCGACATGATTGGCGTCAGCCGTTCTGACGGTATGGTCGATGTGGCTATGCTGGAGCACGCACTGCGTACCGATCTGAACAATAATGCACCGCGTGGTATGGCAGTGATCAAGCCGTTAAAAGTGGTGATTGAGAATCTGGCGGAAGATCATCTGGAGATGTTGTCGGCGGAATATCACCACGAGCTGGATTTGGGCACGCGCGAAATGCCGTTCACCCGGGAGCTGTATATCGATCAGGAAGATTTTAAAGAAGAGTACAGCAAGAAGTTTAAGAAAAAATTTACCCCGGGCAAGCGTATCCGGCTGCGTCATTCTTATGTGCTGGAAGCTACCAGCTATGAAAAAGATGAGCAGGATAACGTGGTATTGGTAAGAGCTAAGCTGATCGAAAATACTCTGGGTCTCGATCCGGAAGACGGTGATAAGCCAAAAGGTGTGGTTCACTGGGTATCCGCGACTCACAGTAAAGAAGCGGAACTGCGTGTGTATTCACGCCTGTTCACCAGCGCCACTCCGGAAAAAGAAGAGGGTGATTTTATGGATCACGTCAATAAAGACTCTCTGCAGATTACCACGGCATTTATTGAGCCGGCGCTGGCCGATGTTGCACCGGAATCGAACTTCCAGTTCGAACGGGAAGGTTATTACGTGGCTGACCGTTACGATCACTCTGCCGAGAAGCCGGTATTTAACCTGACCATTGGTTTGCGGGAAGATAAGTCCTTAACGCAATAACAGAAGATTATTTAACGTTAAAACAACCTTCTTCCGCTGTTTTTAACCGTCGTGCCGAAGGGCCATCCCTGGCCCTGCCGCACGATAGCAGCATCCATGCTGCAGCTCATAAAAACAGCGGAAGAAGATTGCTGAATCACACACATACACACAGTTAAACGAGCAAGTAAAAGACTATGGCTTTAACCATTTACAACACCCTGACGCGTCAGAAAGAAGCATTTAAACCACTGGTTGATGGCAAGGTGGGCATGTATGTGTGTGGCATGACCGTCTATGACTACTGTCATATGGGTCATGGTCGTGTGATGGTGGCGTTTGATGTGATTGTTCGGTATCTGCGTCACAAAGGTTATGACGTAAACTACATCCGTAACATCACCGATATCGACGACAAAATTATTAACCGGGCGAATGAAAACAACGAGCCGTTTAATGTATTGGTTGATCGTATGGTCGAAGCCATGAACGAAGACTTTGGTTTGCTGGGCGTATTGCCACCGAATGCTGAGCCAAAAGCCACTGATCATATCGACGGTATCATCCGGATGGTACAAACCCTGATCGATAAAGGGTTTGCTTACGCTGCCAGCAATGGCGATGTGTATTACCGGGTGCGTAAATTCGACGGTTATGGAAAATTGTCGGGCAAGATTCTGGAACAGCTGGAAAGTGGTGCCCGGGTTGATGTGACCGATGAAAAAGAAGATCCGCTGGACTTCGTGTTATGGAAATCAGCTAAGCCGGGGGAGCCTTCCTGGAGCAGTCCGTGGGGTGAAGGGCGTCCCGGCTGGCATATCGAATGCTCGGTAATGTCGACCTGCTGCCTGGGAAATAATTTCGATATTCATGGTGGTGGACCGGACCTGAAATTCCCACACCATGAAAACGAAATTGCTCAGAGCGAAGCAGCGACCGGAGAAGAGTACGCGAATACCTGGATGCATGCGGGTGCGCTGCGTATCGATGGCGAAAAAATGTCCAAGTCGTTAAATAATTTTTTCACCATTCGTGACGTTATTAAAGAATATGACCCGGAAGTGTTGCGTTTCTTCCTGTTGTCCAGCCAATACCGCAGCGAAATTAATTATTCGCAGGAAGGGCTGAAGGAAGCACAACAAAAGCTGGAGCGCTTTTATACCGCATTGCAATCGGCTGACACTTCGATTGTGGCGCCAGAATCTTTAGCGTCTTTGCAAGCAGAGAGTGATTTTGCTCAGCGTTTTGAAGCGGCGATGGATGATGACTTTAATACACCACAAGCGATTTCAGTGTTGTTTGAACTGGTCACCGCGATCAATAAAGCCAGCGGCGAAGAAAAAAATCAGTTGGCCGCATTGCTGAAGCTGCTGGGCGGAGTGTTAGGCACGCTGCAAACTGATCCGGATGCCTTTTTTAAGGCAGGTGTGGATAACAGTGAAGAAGACTGGATTCAGCAGATGATCGAAAAACGTGCCTCAGCTAAAGCGGCTAAAGACTGGGCCGCTGCCGATCAGGTGCGTGATGAATTAGCTGCCAAAGGCATTGTACTGAAAGACGGCCCTGAAGGCACCAGCTGGTCAAAATCCTGATTGGCCGCTAATGAATAAAAACCCCGGCTGTGTAACTGTCCAGCTTATGGGGTGCAGTTCGCTCAGCCGGGGTTTTGTTTGATTCGCCGGAGATGCCTTTATTGTGGATTGCCAAGGCGCCAGCCAAGGCGATCCCGGTATATTCTTGGACTCCCTTTGTCTGAACGGTTTTCAACGTCCGGTTCTGAATACCATTCCGGGCTATAAACCTGCATGTCTTTATCTATCGGAGTTGCTATATAAGTCGGTGTATTAATCTGACTAACAGCATCGGCAGTTGCCAGGCTGGTTAATAAGCTAATATCGGTACTACTGTCGTTCAGGTTTGTGGCGGAATTATTTATGTTGGCAATATGGATATTGCCATCAGCACTGACATTAATGTTACCTTTCGCGCCGGCGGCGACAACAACCGGTGATGCAACGCTGGTGCCGATACCGGATGTCGCCTTCAGGATAACCTGAGGTGCGTTAATGTTAATGGAAGTGTTATTGTTGGATTCAAAATCATTTATGGCATTGGTAATTTTTCCGCTACTGGCTGATACCGTTACCTGTTGATTGCTGGTTATTGAGCTCAGAGTTATATCACCCGTTACTGAATAGAGAGAGACTTCTCCCAGGTTTGCCAGGATCATGCTATCCGCTGCCATGCTGATGCCGGTTTGTGTGCTCAGCTCGACATTGCCGCCGCTGCTGATGATATCGGCCTGTTGATCCAGTAGGGTAGTGTTAATGCGGATGTCTCCGGCAGCTCGTATATCATGAGTAATTGTATGGCTTTCTCCGGTCAGATTGAGCGAAATGTCCTGCAGTGCAGTGTTTTGCCCAATATTGCCGGATTTAAAAGCAGTACTGTAGACGGTCAGGTTGTAGGTGCCGTCAATGCTGGCGTTACCGAAATCAAGCTGATCCAGAATCAGCTCTTCACTGCCGAAGATTAAATCGTTGTGCAGGATAATGGCGGATGCCTGTTGAAATAGCAGTTCTTTTGCATCAACCCGGATGTTGTCGTACAGATTGATGGCGCCGCTGGTATTCAGACTGATATTGGTTAATCCCGTTGTGGCGCCGATGTTTCCCAGGCTGATGTCGCCACTGCCACTGGTTAATATCAGGTCTGCTTCGCCGTCGATTGTCAGGCCTGATAAATCAATTTTTCCATTAACAGCGCTGGTATCTAATGCGAATGTGTCGGTCAGGGTCGTGGACATAGCACCTAATATCGAGAACCCTGCGCTGCCAGATACCAGTGGACTATGCGTAAGGAACAACTCGCCATGACCGGTTAATGAGAAGCCGGAAAAGCCGGTCGTCCTGCCGATATTATCGAGATTGAAATCCATGTGACCGAGTTTGATGTCGAGTGAGTAATCACTGGAAGCACTGTCTATCTGGTTGTACAACAAGTTACCACTGAGACGAGTATCCGTTTGGAGGAGCACTGTCTGCACGCTTTCCAGGTTGAGGCTGTTTTCGCGGTCGAAATCTGCACTCAGGTTGCCGTAAAGATTCAGAGTCTCAGCTTTTATATTGATGCTGCCGGCGGTGAGGTTACCGCTGTTGATGGTTCCACTCGCTGCGTTCAATGTGACATTGCCACTGCTGGTGAAATCACTGTCGCGTAAGTTGATGCTGCTTGCGGTTAAAGAGACATCGCCACTGGCGTTGATATCCGGGATGCCGACCATTTGCAGGTGATCGCTGGCGTTGATATCGCCTCTCAGGTTGACTGTGCCATTGAGGCTTTCAATATCCAGATTACGCACGTCGGCAACTGTCTTTAGTCGGATATCTCCGTCCAGAGTATCCAGGCTCAGGTCATAACCGGCCCCTTGAATATCACTGTCAATGCGAATTTCCCCGCTGCTGCTGT
This sequence comes from Bacterioplanoides pacificum, assembly GCF_042648445.1. Classification (NCBI taxonomy): domain Bacteria; kingdom Pseudomonadati; phylum Pseudomonadota; class Gammaproteobacteria; order Oceanospirillales; family Oceanospirillaceae; genus Bacterioplanoides; species Bacterioplanoides pacificum. Next base: position 823,688 of record NZ_JBHRYB010000005.1, on the reverse strand, counting down.
CTTGCAGTTTAACGTTGCCAGCCAGTTCGATAACGCCTGTGTCGCTCAGGCTGATCTTAATGCCTTCACCAAACGTCTGAATGCTGCTGTTCAGCTTCAGGGTGCTGATATCGGTAACGTTATAATAACTGAGGCTGGAAGTTGCCCCCATGTCTACGGTGCTCGTCAATGAGCTAGGCTGAGCGTAAAGAGCCAGACCGGAAGACCCCTGTCCGCGTACCAGTGCTTGTGATAGGTCCAGATGATCGGCAATATGAATGTCCAGGTTGTCTACCAGAGTCACGCGCAATTTGTTTGAGTTGCCGGGGTCGTCGACAAAATTTAAAGAGCTGGCGGTCAGAGCAATATGATCGTCAGTCAGAGAGTTTACCGATAACGTATCACTGGTGATGTTAAGGTTTGCGGAAGCTCCCAGATCGATGTCGCTGTGTAATACAACAGTGGCAGCGTTAAGGTTGTAACTCCCTGACAGGCTGCCGTCATAACTCAACGTGTCGCTGACCGTAATAGTATTTGCACCTACATTGAGGCTGCTGTTACCTGCATTAACATTACCCGATAAATCAACTGAGCCATTACTGGCGCTGATCGTGATGGTGCCTGAGTTGCCGTCGATTGCCATTGTACTGGTATCGATGATTCCGCTGCTGTTGATCGCTGATAACAGGGTGCCATCGAGTGCTTTGCTGGAGATGAGTACCTGGCCTCCTTCGGTGTTTATCATGCCGCTGTGATTGATAGCGACGGCTTTGGTCGACGACAAACCATCTACAGCAAAGCCGACATTGCCGTATCCGGGCAGGTATAGGGTTCCTCGTGTTTCGCTTGATAAGGCGATGCCTTGATCTCCGCTGCTGAGGTTGCCTGAGTTGGTTATTTCTGGCGCAAAAAAACCGATGTAGCCCTCTGCTTGTAAGGAGCCGTGATTATTGATTTGACCGCCTTCTGAACCCGAAAAGGTAACAGCACCCGTGTTGAGATCAAAAGAATCAATGGTGGCTGTCGTCGCCAGCAGGGATCCGACATTTACGCTACTGTTATTACCGAAAATAAATCCATTCGGGTTACTTAAAAAAACCTGACCATTAGACTGCAGGTTGCCGAGTATAGAGGATGGGTCGCTATCAAATATGGTATTCAGCGTAACGGAATCACTCCCGGGTTGAGCAAATATAACGGTTTCACCTTCAGCAATGTCGAAACTATCCCAGTGGATCTCACCGTAGCCGCTGTTCTGAGTTATTGTCGTTGTGTTTGCGGATCCGGATATCACAGCAGATCCGGATTGAACCTGTCCATTGACGGGCAGTGCCATCAGAGGCTGGGAACCGGTGATACCCACGATAGCAATAATAGCGATACTTTTTTTGCAGGTGACGTTTTCCATAGTCAGAGTTTCCTTTGAAAGCTGAGGTAAAACTGGTAGCTGGAGTTGTCGGAGGTTTTCAGATCCGATAGAGGAATCCCCATCATCAGCCGGGTATTGAACTTTTTCTCTTTAACAAAGTCGGCAAACCAGCCTACAGCAGATAAATGGGCAACGTCATTTTCATTGGCCAGGGCATCATTGCGCCAGCCAGCACCGTAATCATAAAAGACACCGGCTTTCAGTTGATCAATCGGAAGCGACAGGCGGGCACTCGAGTAGCCGGAGTATTCGGCACTCAGCAGAAGTGCGCTGTCGGCCAGGAAATCCCCGGACTGATAGCCGCGAACGGCATAAGGGCCACCCAGTGCCGTTTGTTCAATGGCTGTCAGCATGTCGGGAGAGTTCAGGTATTTCAGTGCCAGCAACAGCTCATTCGTGTTAATAGTCTGTTGGCGGCGGAGGCTGAGGATGTATTTACTGAAACTGGCCGGAGCATATTCGCCTTTAGCATTGACCCGGCTATTTGCATCGCCATTTTCCATAGATCCAAGCACTTTGTTCAGACCATGGTGATATTCGAATAATAACTGAGAGCGACCAGGCTGGCCGGTGATGATCTCATCACGAATCTGCCAGCGGCTCTGCGCCACCAGGCTGGTAATTTTATCACTTGCCTGCGTCTGACCATTTTGAACGGTGTTGGCTGTTTTGCTGTTAAGTCGCAGACCCGCTGTGAGGTGCTGGCGGCTGCTAAAAATCAGGTTGCTGCTTAACCCGGCAAAATAGGTACCTGCTTCACCGCTGATGTCCAGTTGCTCCAGTTCCTGACCAACAGAATAACTGCTCTGGGTGTAACCAAGTTCCGCGATCATTCCATAGCGGGTAATGGGAGATAGAAAATTGAGCCAGCTTTTATCAGTTAGGCCGGCGCTAATTGGTACGCGATAGAGAATATTGCCATAAGCCGAGTTGGATGGATCAAGCGTGATTGCTGCACCGAGGACCAGCTGGTCAGCATTGCCAGTGGGGTTGTTAATATATCCGGTGAGCGAGGGGCGATAGCGACCTGTGTAACGGCTGCCATAGTTATCAAACCCCAGTTGAGCGATGAAACTTTCTTCCTTTTGGGTGCTGATGTTGATCTGGGTTGAGCCGGGTTGCTCTCCGGCAGAAAATGCAGTTGTAGCATTGTAACCCGGATAGTGCATTAATTGCTGACTGGCAGCCTCAAGCGTTGAGGCCTGCACTGGTTTAGTAATGAGTGTTTTAAATGGCCGTGAGATAACCTCGTTACTGTAGTGCTCGTTGCCATGAATATTGATGGCTTCAAGAGTTCCCGGAGCAAAACCCAATACCAGAGTCTGTTTATAGATACGTTGTTGTGGTACATAAACCCGGGCTAACAATAACCCTTTTCTTCGATAGTAGCTGGTTAAATCTGCAACCAGGTCGTCCAGGTCAGCAATTGTAAATAAACTTTTTTTGTTTTTTCTGGCCGTTTCGATAATGTCGTTCAGTTCACCCGCGTCGAGATTGTATGCTGCCGAAGTTTCAAGAGACCCTATATCAAAGTGAGTAATCTTCAGTCTGGGTTCACGGTCAAAGCGGTTATCCCGCTGTTCATTACTTACTTCTTCAGGTTGGCGATAGCGGACCGACTCCTCATCGCTGAAATAGCGGCTGGCTTTTTCTGCATAGCTGTAGGGACTCGTCAATACAACAGTAAATAATAACGAGCAACATAAGGTTTTCATGGTTTTATCTCTGAATCAGTCGCCGGTTTCCGCTTGACAGAATTAACAGGATCAGAGGATAGCTGGAATGAGGTTTGGGGGGATTAACTCCTGAATACTCAGTTTTACTACCATCCCTGGCCGTATTCGTAAGGCAGATATATTATCCGTCTCAACTACCTTGGTGCTTGCTGGCAATCCGTGCTTCTGCTATTTATGGCGCAACAAAAAATCGCGGCCCACACTATAGCGGCAGTGATTAACTGGTGCAATCGCTACTCAAGGAATGATAATGATTAATTTAACCCTCCAGAATGTAATAAATAAGCTGAATCCGTTATTACGTAATTCGCTGGAAGAGGCGGCTGCTTTGGCGATGTCACACGGGAATTATAGTGTGGAGTGTGAGCACTGGTTTCAGAAAATACTTGAATTACCACATACTGACATGCTGAATCTGGTACGCAGTTGTTCTGTAAACCCTGATCGGCTGGTCGCTCAGGCCTGCGAGACTGTTCAGAAGCTGCGCAGTGGCAATACCCGGGCTCCTTCACTTTCTCCGGAACTGGTGCGAATGGCATCACAGGCCTGGATGCTCGCCTCGGTTGAATTTGATCATAAGCAGACGACCTCTGGCCATTTGCTGGCTGCTGCCTTGTCGGAAGATACGCTGCGAATTCAATTGACTGAATCAATGCCGGAATTATCGTCGCTTCGTAGCGAAAGCGTCATAAACTTTCTACCGGATATTGTTGGTAAAACCACCGAGTCAGCTTTGGTTGATAATGGTGACTCCGCGCCAGCGACGGGCTCTGCGCAGGTAACGGCTAGCCCTCAGTCTGCGTTAAAAAAATACACCATTAACCTTACTGAGCGTGCCAGTAAGGGAGATATTGACCCGGTACTGGGCCGTGATAATGAAGTTCGCCAGTTGATTGATATTTTGTTACGTCGGCGCCAGAACAACCCAATTCTGACCGGTGAACCTGGCGTTGGAAAAACCGCAGTGGTCGAGGGGTTTGCGATTCGTCTGGCAGCTCGGGAAGTGCCGGAGGCGCTTGAGGGCATTCAGCTTTTGTCTCTTGACCTTGGATTACTGCAAGCTGGCGCCAGCGTGAAAGGTGAATTTGAGAAACGCCTGAAAGCTGTTATTCAGGAGGTCAAAGAATCTCCAAAACCTATTATTATATTTATCGACGAGGCACACACTTTAATTGGCGCTGGCGGTGCGGAAGGTAAGGGGGATGCTGCCAACTTATTAAAACCGGCGTTGGCGCGTGGTGAATTCCGTACTATTGCGGCTACGACCTGGAGCGAATACAAAAAGTACTTTGAAAAGGATCCTGCCTTAACGCGGCGCTTTCAGGTAGTTAATGTCGCTGAACCGGATATTGAAACAGCAATCGATATGATGCGCGGTATTGCAACGACATTGGCTGATCATCATCAGGTTCAGATTCTGGATGAGGCAATCGAGGCTTGTGTGACGTTGTCAGCCCGGTACATACCCGCACGCCAATTGCCAGACAAGGCGGTGAGTTTATTAGACACAGCTTGCGCCAGGGTAGCGCTGAGTCAGGGAGCGATTCCTGCCCAGCTGGAAAAAGCCCGGCGCGAGGTTGAACAGTGTGCAACGAATATTGAGTTATTAAAGGCCGAGCATGATGTGGCCGGTGGCTGTGAAGACAAACTGGTGTTTTACGCCGAGAAGAAAGCCTGTGCGGAAGAACAGAGCATCCGGCTTGAGGCCAAATGGCAGGAGGAGCGGGTATTGATTGCAGAAATCTTTGCTGCCCGTTCGGCCGGCAAGGATCGCAGCCTGATCAATGACCAGCTGGTACAGCTTGCGGAGCTTCAGGGGCAACAGGGATTGATGATGTTGGATGTAGATGGTCAGGCTGTCGCTGAAGTAGTGGAAAACTGGACTGGTGTTCCTGTGGGGCGCATGGTAACTGACGAAATTCAGACGGTGATTGAACTTGACCAGCACCTGGCACAACGTGTGGTTGGCCAGGATCATGCGATGGCAGAAATAGCACAGTCGATCAAAACCTCGCGCGCAGGTCTGATGGATCCACGTAAGCCGGTTGGTGTGTTTCTATTAGTAGGAACATCGGGTACGGGGAAAACAGAAACGGCCCTGTCTCTGGCCGAAAAACTGTATGGTGGTGAACAAAACCTGATTACGATTAATATGTCGGAGTTTAAAGAGGAGCATAAAATTTCTATGTTGCTTGGCGCCTCGGCTGGTTATGTTGGCTATGGTGAAGGTGGAATCCTCACCGAAGCTGTACGCCGTAATCCGTATAGCGTGGTGCTACTGGATGAAATGGAAAAAGCCCATCCGGGGATTCAGGATGTGTTTTATAACTTGTTTGATAAAGGTACGATTAAAGATGGAGAAGGGCGTGATATTGATTTTCGTAATACCGTTATCATTATGACGTCGAACGCCTGTTCCGGTCAGATTGCTGATATTTGTATGTCGGGCGAGCTTCCTCCGGCAAAAGAACTATTGGATAGAATTCGTCCTGAGTTACTGCAATATTTTCGACCGGCCTTTCTCGGGAGAACCACCATCGTTCCTTATTTTCCATTGCAGCGTTCTGTGTTGACAGAAATTGTAAAAATAAACCTGGCGAAGATAGAGCGACGTATCAAGGATTGCTATGGTGCCGATTTCAGTTATCCGCCAGAGTTGGTGGATGATCTGGTAATGCGCTGCAAAGATCCGGATACCGGGGCCCGTAACGTTGAAAATATCATCTCTCGCTCAATCCTGCCAGCACTGGCGGGTCATTGCCTGGAGGCCTTAGCACAGGAACAGGAAATTAACTCGGTCCAGGTGAAGCCAGATGATCAGGGTGACTTCTCTTTTACTATCGGCTAATGCGGAGCAGGCCAGGTGTTCATTGCACCTGGCCAATACCCAGCTGTTTTTTATTTCATGACCATGACTTTTACCTGAGACGGTGCGATTGTTGCACCAACAGTGTTCATGCTACTGCCGTTATGGCCTGTCATGCTGCTCAGGCGGGCAGCGGGTTTTCCACCTATCATGGTGGCCGTGGCGCCCATCAGGTATTTGGTTGGTCCCATGATCATATGGGATACCACGCCACCACCGACGCCCGGCTGATCTCCATTACTCATGGCAATTTTGGTTCCCAGGTTGTGAGCCGGTCCTCCGGATATCAGCACTTTCATTGCGGTGGTGGGTGGGATCGCCATCATACACATAGATATGTTCGGGTAGGGGATAGGCACCATCGCGGGACCGATCGGGGTGATGCAGACATCGGGCATAGCCATGTTATTGCCGCCGACGGAACAGTTTGCAAACATCAGTTCTACTCCATTAAATTCCGTTTTATCCCATGTGGATTCGTTCGCCATTGATCTTGACGTCTTTTTCAGCAGAAATATCCGCTTGTCTTGAGCGCTGCATAAACAGGTTACGGACATTCTGAATCAGATCATTGGCTTTAATTTGTTCGAGGCGTTCAATAATTCGCACGCTATCCTGAAATCGGCTGAGCATTTTCCCAACCACTGTTGTCGCTTTGCTGGCATTAAAGCTGGCCTGGCCGGTGTGAATATCCAGTCTTTGTCCCTGTAATCGGGTATCAAGCGCGGTAATTCGGGTGCTGGCATTAACCAGTTCGAGTGACTCAGAGTGAATGCTGACCGCCTGATTGGTTTCTATACGTAATCCATGGTCATTGCTGAGGGTTGCCACCTGATCGGAAGTTCGACGTAAAATTGCCAGGATGAAGATATGATTATCTGGCGCTTGGATCATGCTGACCCAATCACCGATAGCCGGGTTATAGGGGCAAGAAAAGGCTCGTTCTGCGAGCAGCGTTCCGGCATTGTGCTGGCGCACAATAAAACCGTGGGGAGTTACGGCCTGTACTTCGCCAAACAGTAAGGCTTGTTGTGGGGGATTTGGTAGTAAAGGGGAAACATCGGGTGTATTCATTGCAAACTCCTTGTCGTTAGACTCTGGCTGGTTTCCAGAGGTCTGCTTTTTCGCGTTTTTCATCCGTCGCTAAAGCCCGGTATTTCGAACTACCGGACCAGATGGCACCGTTATCGATAACCGCATGTAAATTCGTTCGATAAAGTTCGGCGTTCGTCAGGTCAGTGTAACTTAAAACAGCTTTAGATAAATCTGCATAACTAAGATCGCAGTGTGTTAATTGAGTGTTTTGCATCATGGTCTCGCTTGCCAGCAGTTGTACCAGTGTACTACCGGAAAAGTCGCAGGCGGATAAGTCGGCTAACTGGAAGCTGGCCTGACTAAAATCGGACTGCCGTAAACTGCTGCCTGTCAGGTTGGCCTGGTAAAACTGACAGCCAATGCCGCTAACCTGATCAAATCGCGCCTGATGTAGCTCGGCTTCAACAAAGAATGCCTGAGTCAGGTTCGATCTCGAAAAATTACAGTGATTCAACTTTGCGTAACGGAACTGCACCATAGCCAGGTGCATATCAGAAAAGTCCTGACCACTCAAATCTGGTTTTTCGAATAAAGTTTGTTGCAGATAGGCCTGGCGTAACTGTATCTGATCCAGTCCACATTCCAGAAATGCTGTTCTTTCCAGCTGTGTCTGTGAAAAATCAGCAGCCGTGAGTTGACACTGATTGAATACTGCAAATGGCAGTTCAGCGTGATAAAAAGAGCTGTTATTCAGCTGGCACTGAAGAAAGTTAATGTCGGGCAGTTGTGCGTAATCAAATCGCGTCCGGGATAAATCACATTCGATAAAATGAGCGGCAGTTAACGAGCTGCGGCTGAAGTCTGTTGCTGGCAAGGTTGCACGGTTAAAAGCACAATCCTGTAACTGAACTCCAATAAACGAACATTGAACAAACTGGCAATTGATAAAGTTTGATTGTTCTATATGACTGCTGTCAAAGTAGCAATTCTGGAAAATACAATCGGAGAACAGACCGCCAGCTATGTGCATATTACGGAAGTCAGCCTGATGAAAGCTATCGTGATCGAACATTTCACCATTAGCGATACGTTCTGCCAGCTGCGCCGCGGTTAATGTCAGGACTGCCATTTAGATGGCCTCCAGTCCTGCAGTTTGGAGGCGTCCATATTGGATCCGGAAAAGTCGGTATGACTTACAATTGCCCCCATAAATTCTACGCCGTAACAATTACTGCGGCGTATGCTGGCACGTTGCAAATTAGCTTGCATCAGGCTGGCTTCCATCAGGTTACAATTACTCAGATTTGCACTAACAAACTGCGTGTGCAGGCACTGACTGTGACGCAGATCGGCAGCGTTAAATATAGCAGCCTCCGCGTTGGCGCCAGATAAATCGGCATAGAGCATCGATGCTTCACTGAAATTCACCTGTCTGATGCAGGCCTGGCGTAAATTACTGTGGTCCAGTCGTGCACGTAGGAAGTCGCTGCCTTCCAGGTCTGTAGCCATCATAAAACGTGCGTTTGTCAGCTGGGTGGCCGTAAAGCGACTGCGCTTCATCTGGCATTCGATGAAATTAACGGCATTGCAATCCGCTTCATTAAAGAGAGCTTCGTTCAGTTGGCAGTTTATAAAGGTTGCAGACTTCATGTTGCTATGGCTGAAGTTGGCTCTGCTGAAATCCGTGTTGATAAAGGTTGGTTCACTAAACTCGCAGTGGCTCAGATTGCAGCCCTTAAACGTCACTTCCAGGGAGTTTATAACCGTTAGCCGGGTATGACTGAGATTAGCGCTGCTGAAGTCGGCAGCGCTGTACTCACAGTTATCAAGGTTGGCTTTTATTAAGCTGGCCTGAGTAAAGTCACAGGCGCCTATGCTGGCGTCCGAAAAATCTGCATCATTAAGGTTTGCGGCAATAAAACTGCTGCGTACGGCGATGCTGCCAGATAAGTTAGCACCGGCCAGGTTACACTGATCAAAACGACACTGCTCCAGGTAACAATAGCGGAAATCGATACCGGATAAGTCCAGACCCGAGAAATCCACTCCAGCGTAGTCCTGTCCTAAGTGTGATTCCCCGGCAGCCTGACGTCGCTCAAACTCCAATCGCTGTTGCTCGCTATCGAGTGGCGGTCGGCCAAAGCCCATGCTGTGCGCTCCTAAACGATAAGCGTCTCGTAAACCATCGTTACCCTGCTGTAACGCGGCTTCAATGGCTTCGGTATCCAGTGTTTTAATGTTTGCCTGTACCTGGCTGTGGCCGCGGTTTTGTTGGTTTTGCATGATTAGTTGTGCCTGACGGATTTGTTGTATCAATCCTTCCGGGTCCTCCGGCCTGGGTAGCAGAGGTGGCAGATCAATGTCTGTCAGTGCTTGTTTTAATGCCCGTTGGGTATCTGGTGAATGGGGAAGCGCCTGAATCTGGTCTGACAGATGTTGTTTCGCCTGTTCCTTCTGGAAGTGCGCATACTCTTCACTTAGCCGGGATAATTCATCGAAGGCACGGAAATCGATTTTTTGCAGATCAATGATGCCATCCGGATTATTTGCGCCGGGAATCAGTTTTTCTAACACTGCATCAAAACGTTGTTGCCATTCGTCTTTTCCTGTACCACCACTGAGGGTCGCTGCCAGTTGTTTTTCCAGTGATGATGTTTCCATTCCTTGATCTTTCAACGCCTGGATCATTGACGTCGTTTGCTGTTCGACATCCGCCCGGGCTTCAGCCTCTTCACGCAGTGCCCGGTTTTTCATGTTGTCAGCAATCAGCTGTGCTGGTTGCTCTTTGGTCTGAGTCATACGGGCCAGAGAGCAGGGCATATTATCCGGGATCAGATCTCGCGTAGTAAGCGCATATTGCATGGCAAACTCGGGGTGGGTACGGCCAACCAAAGACTGTTGGTAATGGTCTTTGGGGCGTGGGGAGGCTGCTCTGGCTTCATAACCACTCAGCAGATATTTCAGGTGTTCACCATCAAGGGTCTCTGATGGTACTGAGCCGCGGTAAATTAACATGCCGAGTTTATGATTGGGGTAAAACACCACGGTATCCAGCCGCATCGGAACTTCCAGCAGGTCGTCTGGTTTAATTTCCTGTGGCTGTAGCTGGCGTGTGAGGAAGTTCCTTACACGGAACTCCGGAAGGGTACCAAGCAATTGTGGGTTATCGGCATTAAGGTGGGTCAGTGTAAAGGGTTCACCACCGTTCAGGTATTGATCGAATCGCTGATCGTCGCTGGCGCAATAAAAAGCCCTGAAATCGAAGTCTGCCGGAAAGCCCGGAAACGCATCGCGCTGCCAGATTTCGTCATAGGTTCCGAGATACCGGGCACGCTGCGGCCAATCCGGGGGGATGGCTGAAAATGACGCGGGGGTTACCTGTTGTCCCTTGCGGCCTGTTGGGTTATCAGGGTATTCGATGTTGGGCAAACAAATCAGGTCTTGTCCTAACGGAGTTGATTGTTCTGCCCGACCTTTGCCGAGCGGGTTATGGTCGACACCGTCGCCACCAAAGGCGCACTCCCATGAGATTGGCATTGTTGTGAATGGCACAGGCTCAGTCGCTCCCGTCAATCCACCAACCCAGTAGCGGTCGCCGATAACCTTTAATGATTTGTTCAGGCCTGCCAGCGAAACTTCTGCCTGCAGTGCAGTGACCGCTTGTCCGGCTGGCGCCTGAATATTCCCAACAACCAGAAACTCGGTACTGAGTTTAGGGTGCAACTCGTCATTGTAGGCAACAGCCTGCTCCTGCAGTGTTCCGTAGGCTTGACTGCCTGTTAACGGATCTCCACCCTCCAAAGGGAAAAACAGTTTGCTACTGACGACCATAAAATGGTCGCCATTTACGGACAAGGTCCGATAGCTGGTTTCGATGTCAAGCGGTTGAATAACTTCCACGTTCGGTTCCTGATGGCTATATGTCACTGATGGACAGGCGACGGCTAAGCCAAATTAAATTCAATGTGTTACGACCCACTGTATTTAGCGGTATATTCATGCCAGTGCGTGCACTATGGTCCGGGTGGGCTGAGCCTGGGTTGTATCGTAAAGATAAGAATCGACCCCCAGTTGGTGCCATTGTTTACCAACCGTCAGTGGCACTGATGCTGAGTCCACCTGAAAAACAATATCGAATGTTAATGGCAAGCGGATATACGAACTGAGCAGCCTGGAGAGTGTTGATAACGTTGACGGCTTATCCGTAATGTCGCGGTACTTCTCTTCGGAGAGCGGTCCGGTATGAATACGGAAACAACCATTTTGGTCCTGAATCTGGTTTCCTAAATGGGCGTCATCACCTAGACAGTGGTTACAGCTACCGAGTTGTAGCTGCAATGATTCTGGAATTCTGACACTGCGCATCACAAACTCTTCAATGCTGATATTCCGGATTCCCAGGAAGTCCTCGGCGATGACTTTAATGCCCCCGGATGAGCGCTCTGTCTTGGAAAACAGGCCAAAGTAACGCAGTTTAAGCTTGGCCAGTAGCGGGTCGTTTTCACTGTCAACAAGCCCCAGGAGGCTGTACAGCATGTGCCAGTAGCTGTCACGATCATGTTCAAAAGTATTAAAGTTAAGTTTGAACAACGACCAGGCGTGGTACAGCTTTGGTAATAACTGGCTATGAACGATATCAAGAAACTCACGCGGAGCATGGATTTCTTCCCACTCATTATCCAGCAGTTCTTCGTTATAAAAATCCGGCAGCGGTGATGACAGGCCGTATAAGCCAGATATCTGGGTGACAATTTCGTAACCGTTGTCTTTTTCCAATGGAAAGACGCTACTGACATCGGTTTCACTGTAACCAAGCCCAAGCTCCGGACGTACCGAGATAATACGCGGAGGTCTGCGGGCAGATACCGGGTACTTTTCATTGATTTTGCTTAGAATACGATAGGCTTGGAAAAACTCGTACTCCTGAGGCTGGCGGAGTATGTCATTTTCCAGCTCTGCTAGCTCGCTACTGAGTTCGACTGCCATTGCAGGGATTCTCCGTTATTGATATTGGTGAGCGACAGCAATACAAAACTGTTGATATCAGTAAACTGGCTGATCAGGTGGAAAAGTAATTCGCCAAACAGATATAAATCACCATTGCTCGCAAAACCCGCACCATCAATATCGATTTCAATATGGCGACCACGGACCAGATATCCACGCAACAATTTTTCGATTGCAGAGACGTTAAGGCTCTGTAAGGACTCAATGCGCTTGCGATTCGCAGCATGTTCTCTTGTATCACTTTGTTCCGTCGGGTTATAAAGACTGAGCAGGGTTTTCAGATTATCCAGGTCTGCGACGGGTAAATAATTAACCGTCAGGTGAGAAATCAGTTTCCATAGTGTTCGTCCGTCGGTAACCGGGGCAATGTATTCGCTGATGGCGGAAACATTGGAGAAACTAACGAGGTCAGGGATGTCGGGTGTGTTGACGTTAACATCACCGACCTTTAACAAGCCGGCGTTCTTACCATTAGAACATTTAAGGCGAGCAGTGAGAATCTCCCGTGATGGCATGTCCAGAGACTCCGGGTAATTAACCCTGAGAATATTTTCCTGATCCGATTGGTCGCTGTAATGTTGAATTAACTCATATACCGGATTCAGGCCGGACTCTTTTGCTGCTAATGAGAAACTCTGATACTGCACCTTATCGGCCGAGCGTCGGCTTTGTCCCTGTAAACTGGTAATGGAGTGAATAGTCAGTGAGCGATCGGTGTTTCTGACCGGATTAATTCGCAAATCTGACACTTTCTGATCCAGTGACATCGGCTCCGCATCGGTATCAAATAAGTTGATCGCCGGGGTACAGAATAGCCGGAAATTGTTTTTCTCGAGATTAAGGTTGTGGACGCTGTGATCCAGACTAAATCGTAGCTTAAAGGCTTTAGGAAGATTGCCGATCACATCAAGGTTACGGATGTTCAGGAACAAAAAATGAAATTTGTTTATGAAATATTCCTGGATCCGCCTGAAGGCATTCAGGTTGGTCTGCGAATTTTCTAGCAGATAGGTCTCGTCTTTCCAACTTTGGGTTTCAATGCTGCCCGGAGGAAGGGTGTATTCCTGCGATCCTGCGATCAGCGTAACCTGGTTTACACGTCTGCTTAGCAGATAATAAAGCTGGCTGGCACTAAGGTAATCTCCCGATAAATGCAGAGGCAGCTCGCTCAATTGCAATTCGGCGTTAGCGAGACTGGTATTGTACATCGAAATTTCAATGCTGGAATGGTTTTGTTTCTGAATCAGTTCACAGTTGTTAATCGTTAACGGATGAACCACTACATCCCGGCAGGTATGAAAACGACAGCTTCGGCCGGCCACTTTTTTAGAGTCAATTTTACTTCCTGATGAAAGAGTTACCGGGTTGTTGAGAATGTTACGCGGTTTAAACTCGATGATTGTCGTGGCGGGGATTTCTTTCAGATAATCTGGCGCAACGACCCGAAGAATTGATTGCGCAAAATCGGGGAAATCGCTGTCCAGCCGTTCCTGAATGCCCGCACTTAAGAACGCAGTGCCTTGCAAAATCCGTTCAACATCCGGGTCGGTACTACTACCGGACAAGTGAGGGGCCAATGCTGGATATTTGCGGGAAAACTCCCTGGCATTATCTCGCAGTGTTCGTAATTCGTTTTGGTAGAGATCAATTTTCATATTTTAAACCACAGGCTCAACGCGAACCTTACCATCCATCGAGATATGAATGTGTGCATTTATTTCCAGGTTTCTGACTTGCTTGACTTGTGCAACGAATTGCCAGGTAAGTCGTGTCGTATCACTTCTCTGTTCGTCATAAAACAGACTGCGAATAGCAACACGCTTCTCATACCGGATAATCTGCCGACTGAGGTCATCGGTTAGTTGCTCTGTATTCACTGAGGAATGTGATTGAAACAAACTGCGTAGATCCGGTAATCCCATGGTTGCGTCAATCAGAACGTTTCCGCGCTGACTGTTTAATAACAGCTCAATGTCGCTGGCAATGGCATCGGCCAGATCATAGCTCTCTCCACCAGCATTTTTCCCCTGTTGCCATTCAGCAATTCGCTGAAGCAGTCGCTTTCCCGACATCAGGAGTCTGCTCCAAAGCTGTCTTCATATTCGATGCCGTCCATATGTGTCCAGCTTATGCTGTCATAGATCAGTGAGACTTTTTCCATATGGCCGACCCGAGAGTTGGCTGCTTCTGGTTTGAATTCGACATCAAAATCAATGGCAACAATCTGAGCATTTTTCAGGGTCTGAGTGAAGTAACATTCTTCCATGCCGGCACTGTCTATGCGATACCAGTCGAGAGTCACAGATGTCAGCAACTCACCATCACTTAATGCCTGATAAAGCATGGGGGAGGTACGATCAATGTCTTTCAGAATCGTAATGGGCATATGCATGCGCCGACCGCTGACCAAGCCGTTTTTATCGGTTGGCAATTTAACGGTGTGGTTACAAGCATGTACTACAATGGCACCTTCTCGTTCTTCCAGTACACACTCACCATCAATTTTACCCTGCGCTTCTGCGGTTACTTTCATATATCCTGGTAAGGCCATTGTTATCTCCTTCGGCATTACAGTTGTCTGCTAAACATAAGCAGTGCAGTTCAGATCCTTGGTACAAACGTTTATCAGGCAATATCCAGTCTCCCACGTTCTTTCAGGGTAAACAGGTTGCCCATATATTTAAAATGTGGTGTCAGACTGATACGAACCAGATACCAACCACTTTTCCCTTCCATCTCCCGAACACTGACTGTGGCAGAACGTAGCGGCCTTTTAGCGCGAACACCTGGCGATGGGCTGTCCATGTCAGAGATGTATTGACGTAACCAGTTATTCATTGCTTGTTCGATCTGTGAGCGGTTTTGCCAGGAGCCGATATTTTCGCGTTGCATGATCTTCAGGTAATGGGAAAATCGGCAACTGATCATGATAAACGGCAATTGCGTATCAAGGCGCTGGCTTAAGGCTTCGTCAAAGGCATTGTTTGTTGACAACTGATTGCAGCAAGCCGGGACTGCCGAAAAGCCAGCAGTACGAGCATGCCGATAAATGCTCAGTGGAGTCAGCCCATGATCTAGTAACTCACTCAACGTTCTGTCAGAAATCATTACTTCGGTTGGGATGACATTGCGAATCCGGCTACCGGACTCAGAAACTGAAATTTCATCAATTAACCCGTGCTCCTCTCCGGTTACATTTACAAACCACCGATAACGGGAAAAACTACGGATAAATACGCTGGCCAGTGCAAACGATGAGCTACCCCATACGCCAGATGACTGAGAATTGCCGGCTTCGCTAAAGCGAACGCCGGCACCTGTATTCTCATAGCGTTGACGCAATAAAAAACGTGGCAACGTCAGGCTGATGTAACGGCTATCTGCACTGTCACGGAAAGACTGCCACCTGGCATATGAGGGCTGATCGAAGTGAGACCTCAGGTCACGTACCGATGGAAGGTCTGAGAATTGCTGAATACCAAATAAGGATGGAGCAGCATTACTGATAACCGGGCAGTGGGCCATTGCGGCTAATGACGCCAGGTTTCGGATCAGTGCTATGTCCTGTGCTTTTTCTCCGATATCAAAATCAGTAATTAACAGAGAGTAGGGCTTACCTCCTAGTTGGCCGAACTCCTGCTGGTAAACCTTCTCGTACAGTGAGCTTTGAGTGATATCAGGTGAATCCTCAAAGTCCTCCATAATCGCCAGTTTGCTGCTGTTTAACAGAACTACTTCGATATTCTCATTATCGGGTATGTGGCGGCCGAGAAAATCTATCGAGCGCCAGCTACGCTCCAGTAATTGGAACCGTGGATGGCGAATGATTTCATTCAATTGTGCCTGGATACGTTGTTCCAGGTCGGCCTGAATCAGTAACCGGTCGAGATCGGTATCGAATTTTTCATCCTGCTGGTAGCCAAACAGCTCCAGCAAGGGTTGAATATCCCGGCTTTTAACTTTCTCCTCGGTCAGCATTACATACAGCGTTGTTGCCTTTCTCAACAACAAGATGCCTCGTGATAGATGATCCGGATGAAAATCCTCAACATCCAGTAGCGGATAGCTGATTGTGATGGAGCCATCCTGATGCGGCTGTAAGTGATTGGGAAGCGTAGCATCAAAACAAACCTCCCAGCTGCTCATTATTTCACCAGTATCATCCGATAGTACCCTGGTATCCGTCAGGTTAATGCTGTCAGAACGATCATCTGCAGTCAGGTCTGCAATCACCAATAAGCGCATCGGTAATTCAGATTCCGTTTGCTGGTGATCGACATAAGTCAGGTTGATCCGGTCAATGATCGTATCCATCTTTCACCTCACCAGCAATATGCGATGGTTGCCGGCAAATCCAGCGGAACTGTATCCAGTGTTTGCACAACCGGACGCTGGCCGCGGATCTCATAATTCAGGTCTATGTAGCGGACGTTCAGGTTGTCCAGCTGCACCTGATGATTTGGAAAGTCTGCCGGAGTAAATACGCGTCGGCCGTCATGGAAGTCCGTTAGAAACTTACCAAACCCTTTCACACCATTATAATTTTTCGTCAACATGAGCTGGCCAATATCAATGCGTAGCGTAACGTCACCGCATTTCTCCAGGGACCAGTTAAAGTCGTGTTGAGTGGGGTAGTTGTAATTAGCCATCGTTTGCGTTCCTTCGCTGCAGTGCAAGTCGATAAAGGTTGCGTAAGGCGATGCTTCAGCATCTGGATTGGTGCCGGAAGGCAGGGCATTCATTGAGACAATAAACTCATTACCCACGACAAAGGCGCCATTGCTGGCTTTGTTGATAACATCAAGAAAAGTTTCTTCCAGTTGCAGACTACGGTTATTAATATCGGATTTAATGTACCCTCGCTTATATTGTTTGGATACAAAAGGAGATACCTCATTATTAACGAAATTCCACAGTAGGCCGCCTTCGCCTACTAGGGTATTGCCGAGTTCATTGCGTGGAACACCATCCAGTGCTGCGAGGACATTGTTCTCCCAGCGGTTTTGAATTTCGCAGCTGCTCTCTCTTTGCATATAGTCGTAGGCTGTATTGATTGGTCCGGTAAACAACTGCCAGAATAAACGGGTTGTTGATACCGGACGGCCAACTAATGCCTGTAGTTGTTTAACCGAGGACCAGGCTGAGGCTACCGGACCATTGCCTTTTTCTGGTGCATCCGGAGAGGTAAATAACGTTGTAATCGAATCCAGAGATTGCGATCGGGAAGATGCTTTAAAAGCAACTTCAGCGAGTGCTTGTTTATACGCATCGACCGACTTTACAGCATCATCAAGTACTGAGTCGGTATCGTCTCCACCCCCTGAACCTTTGGTTGCTTTCTTATGAATTTTAAGGCCCTTCTTCGCCAGCTTTCCAACCTTGCCGAATTTACCCAAAGCTTTTTTAAGGAGCTTGGTATTGGCTCTGCCTTTGCGCCCATCACTGATTGAATACGACTGAATTTCAGTGAACAAAGCCAATTTGTCTTTAGATGGGTAGTCGCTGTTTTCAAAAGGAGACAATTGAGTATGCATATCCTCCATCAGGCGGAAATAAGGATTGTCAGAGGTTGCCATTCGGTCAAGCAGATTTGCCCATTCGTCCCGATCTCGCTGTTTCAGCTTTCCTTCATCAAAGTTCTGGGCGAAAGTTATCCAGGCTTTGATGTATTCACGCTGATAATACTGGTCAAAATCCTGCTTAACCTCAGTCAATTGTTTATCATCGCTATTGGCTTTCTGAAACTCATCCAGGAAACTCTGAATGAATTCATATCCTTCAAGCGTATAGGCAGGTTCAATTACCGGTGGTTCAACAAGGCTGATGCTGCCTCCCCAATAATCCTTAATGCGTACCGCATCAAAGCCCTGTGCATCAGCCCACTGGATAATCCAGCTGTAGTCACCATGATTGTTTTTGATCAGATAAAGTAATCCGGATTGCAGGTTTATCTTTTCGTCAGTCAGCGATATCAGTGATGGGTTCCAGTCGACATAGCTAATGTAAATATCACTAAACAGGGATGATGAATCGGCCGTAACACCAGCATCCTGAGCGGTGATGTAATCCTTTCCTATTGGTAGGTTACCTTCTGCTTCCTCGTCTTCTGGTGGGTTAATGCGATCCTGAAGAATGTTAATACGGCGAACCAGTCCTCCGGCCAGCGAACTTATATTGTTCCGATCAATACCATCAATGATTGGTTTCAGGTTTCGGTCGTAAGGCAGTAATAATGATTGCTGAACAGAACGCACATATTCTTCTTTCATATTCTCAACCGGATTGAGATTGCCGGTTAATAATGACCATGGAACGACGGAAGCATCCTGATAAGCCTCCAGGGATTCAATCAGTGTTTTCATCCGATACAGGTTTTCCAGCCGAACATCGGTATTTAGTGTTCCAGATGAAATATCAATTTTACTGCCTGAATAGTTGGTATAGATATCTGATAGTGCTTCTCGGTCACTATTAAACAGTGCGGTGAGTCCCACCAGAGCTACGAAGGTCAAAGCACCGCTGATACCAAATGCATAGCGTTCGAATGCTCGGCGTAAGCGAACGGCACTGGGTAAATTTATCAGTAAACTGCGATCTGAGGGCATGATTCGGGTGAAAATGTCGTGCAGGAATAATCCCTCGCGAACGGTTTTCCCCTGATCATCATGCAGGCTGGAGGAAAAATAAAGGCCACGAAATGGCGGTGCTTCCTGGTAAGCGTTTCCTTTTAGTGCCGTTTTGATAAAGGTCTGTAAACCATTGCGCAATTGCTCAAGAGAAGAGGGTAGCATCAGGACCTGATCGCTCAGGTCGCTGTTTTGCTCAAGCATCATTAATCTCAGATCTTTAACCCGCTCTATAACGTTATCCAAAGCAAGATTAGTTATAGCTGAATAGTCGCCTGAGTCTGATTCATTGAGATATCCCATGGCCTGCATTTTGACTTCATCAGGTAAATGGCCTGCCCAATCGGAGAATCCGGGAATGAGGTCAGACTTAGTTACCATCAGATAAACCGGAACCTTAACTTCCAGCTTTTCCATCATACGATTAATGCTATTACGAACCTGACGGCCTTCTTCCAATAATTCGTCATCACCGGCGTTGAGCAGGCGGTCTGCGGCAACAACAAGAATAACGCCATTAATAGGTTCCTTTTGCTTATGGCGTGCAACCATACCCAGTAGCTGAGTCCATTCCTTACGGTCGCGCTCCATGTTGTCCGGAACGGCGTAACGTCCGGCCGTATCAATAACGATACCTTCTTCATGTAGCCACCACTCAATATTAAGTGTTGAGCCTTCATTTTTTTCGGAAAGATCAATGGAAGGTAATAATAAGCGGGCATTCCGTAAGCTGGTGCTTTTTCCTGATGTTGGTCGACCAAAAATCATATACCAGGGAAGAACGTAAAGCGGATCTCCCTGAAATTTCAATTGTGATCTTTTCAGTGCCCGTACCGTGCGGTTCCAACCTGTGCGAAGCGAACGGCTGAGTTCTGCTGGTGTCATTCCAAGGTCGTCCTGGTCTGCTTCACCAGAGCCGGCATTTAGAATGTTCTTAACCTGATTTCGTGCGCGGTAACGAATAAAAAGCTTTCGTATGATGAGAATGCTCAACCATATGCCGAAAATGGCTGAAAGTGCGTAGGCACCTTCAATCATTGGCCTTTCCAAAAGGTAAGTGACACTCATCACAACGGCTGATATGAGCAGGATGATAAATAACCAAAGCAAAATTTTAAGGAATGTTTTCATGTCACTTTACCAGGCCAATAATGTCGGAAATCCAGTTGTCAATCTGGGCTGCATAAAAAACAAACATACTGATGACGGTAATGAAAGGGATGGCCGTGAAAATGGGAAGGAGATTTGTTCGACTTCGCATGAGTTTATTCTCGCGCATATCTTTCTGATAAGCCTGAGAGAAAAGAATGGTCTTATCCAAACGTGAGTGTGAGTCTTCGGGTAATAGAAGGGACAGGTTGTAACCCCTTGCTTCTTCAATTCTTGGCCGGTCTTCGGGCATAAAAAACTTGCCTTTAAAACCCAAGCCAAGGCAGATTAGAAAAACCTCTCGGATATCACTATCTTCTCCTCTGCGATTTAGCAGATTAAGCCGCTCGTAGAATTCGCTGCCTGCACTGGTTGTATTAAAGTAATGACGCTGCAGGGATGCATTTTTCCACTCACTTTTTTCTGGCCATTCTGAAGTGAGAACCAGTTCGTCGATCAGTGCAGCTACCGGGAATAGTGATTTGATGCGTATTTCCTCAGTCACACCTGCTGTTGCTGCATTAGTGTGTGCATTGCTGATCATGCTAATAAACTTACTTTTAAGTTCGTCGGCACTCAGTTTGTCTGTATCGCTTAATTGACCAATTATTTGGCGAATTGACAGAAGATCTTCAAGATAGTAATCGACTAATCGCATAAAAAACTCTTATTTTTTCAGAATAACCAGTTCAATCGAAAGATCATTCGGAGCTTCATCCCACTGTAAGCCAAGGCTTTTCTTGTTAATCACCTGACCCCATTTGTCGTCGTGAATATCGATGCGAGCATAGTTGGCATGAGCTTTTTTGGGTAAACCTGCTGGTGGGCCTGGCATATGTAATACACCGACTCCTGGAAGAGATCGTTCAATAAGCGTTTCCACCATGCTGACTTCTGCAAGTTTTGCTGTTGTGAGAAAGGACTGTGAATGATCGGACCACGGGGATTCTGTATTCAGAATCAGATAGAAATCAACATGGTCTTCAAAGAACTCCGGTGGAATATCAACTTCGAAACGCTGTTCATTACGGGTAAACTCGACCAGAAATTGAGGCCCGATAGAAATTTCATTAAGTAGCTGAGTTATTAATGTCCGCGCAGCACTGAAGCATTCCCATATATTGGAGTGCCGGTACGCTGGTATTAATGCTTCTCCATCTTTATTCTCACCCAGAAAGTTAATTCCTCGAGAAAAAATACTGACTTCACCTACGAGTTCGCGCATATAGCCGTAAACGTCCCATGGCGAAACTGAGGTGGCTTCAGATAGGTGAGTAAAGCGGGGCACATAGCGAGCCAGAGCCTGTAAACCTAATCGATAGCGCATCATATTGGGGTCGAAGCCTTGGGATGAAGCACTGTCAGTCATGCTGTTTAGCTGGAATGCACGTCCACTCAGTTCGTCTTTGAGTTCTTTGACTAGTCGCCTGGCGGTATCCGAGGCCTCAATATTGATTAACGGCGGGATAAAGTTGTGGTCGTACGTCAGTTTCTCGCCATCCAGTACAATACGGGTGACAGGGATGAGGTGGTAATCTGAATGTTCTTTAAGTTCATGAGAAAAAACAATTTTCAGTTTATAGGTCAGGGTTTGAATGTCCGCAGGTTTTTCATTTGCATATCTGTCAGCAGCGGTTTCTGGAGCCGCATGGGTGAAAAAACGCGTCTGAATTGACTCAATCTCGGTATTGTTATGAATAACGCTGACATTAGGGTCGAGTTGACTCAGTTTACGTAGTCCAACATATACAGACAAAGGTTCTTCCGGATCAACCTCAATGCCTTCCAGTGAGCGGCTGTGTATTAATGCATTCTTGTCGATTTCTGCAATAGCACCGTCCTGAAAAATGAAACTACCAGATTCGATTTCTACCTGACGATTGATCAAGGACTCTCTGGCAACAGAAAGTTGTGTAATGCCCCAGAACCAGGGACGGCTTTGTTCGCGAATCTGATTCAGTTTTTCTGCCTGGCAGAGCTCGGCTAACTGGAAATGTTGTGGTTGCAGAAACATTCCCTGACGCCAGAAAATAGGTTTAACCGTTGGCATGCTTTCCTCTTGACTTACCAGATTAGAAAAATTTGGTATCTTCTTGGCTGACCAAGTTGATTTCCCGGGTGCTCTTTCGGCCCAGAGCAATATCAATATACATTTCATCAGGGATTGCTTTTGCCTCATCAGCAATTAACCCCAGATTGGCCAGTACCAGGTCAACCGCACCTCGTTTTGCGGCTTTTACCGGAATGTTGAATATATGGACATCCAGTTCTGTATTCAGTCCGAAGTAACCGGATATTAATCCGACATACATGGCACTTTGTGCGCGATCAATGGAGATAACTTTTTCTTCACCAGACTGAATAATAAGGCGATCAAATTGCGCGACAGTGTCATCAACCCGGCCTTCATTAAGTAACTTCACCGCACCTTCGCGAGTAGCTGATAACCCCTGAAAAGTATTTGGGTCATTGAGTTGGAAAACCCCGATCATCAATGTGTGTGGCCGGCCACTGATGGAGTTCAAATCTGTTGGCGCCGTCGTGTGTACATGAATGGCCCTGTCATGATAGGTCCAGTCTTCTGGCGCAACTTCCAGGATGGTTTTACTGGCACATGACGCTAATAAAAAAGACAGTATTAGTGTAAAAAATTTCACAATGCATCCTGCGATAAATTAAAACCTGCGCCTTATGGCGCAGGTCTGAGGCACAGCAATTAAGCAGTGGTAGAACCGAAGCGGTATGCGCCTTCGGTACCAGCAGCTTCGTGTGTCCAGGTAATAGAACCCGGGTTGATGTGCAGCACTTCCATGTGACCCAGGTGAGCCTGAGTCGGATCGCCAATGCTTGGCAGAACAGTTTCAATATCGATCAGTACGGCATTTTCCATTTCCATCACGTAGTACAGCTCTTCTTCGCCGCTGGCGGAAATACGGTACCAGTTGATAGTAATGTTCAGCTGCTCACCTGAGGTCAGGGCATTGTGCAGCAGAGGGGTTGCTTTATCGATCATTTTTGTGATCTGCATTGGGCGCATCGAAGGCATGCTGGTGATCTGACCGTTTTGCTCATTCGTGCCACGCGGTACATGGTGATGGAAAGCCTGAACCATGATTTCATCTTCGTGGCCATCCTGAGTAGCCGTACCTACGGAATCTTCACTCAGTGCACCAGAGCTGATTTCGCCTTGGTTCTGTCCTTCAATCATCATATAAGCAGGAATTGCCATGTATTATCTCCTAGATAATGTTGTAGATAGCTTTATATAGAGAAACAACAGATCGAATTAATACCCGACCAAAGCTGTACTCCTTCACTCTTTATCCAGTTTCCCGGCCAGAGAGAGCGTAAAACTTGATCCCATATATTTGAAATGCGGTCTTACGTTCATCTCGACACGGTAAAATCCTGGATTTCCTTCATCGTCGGTCACAACGATACTTGCTTCACGCAGAGGTTTACGACTACGGACCTCTGGCGGCGGGTTGTCCTGATCGGCAACATATTGGCGGACCCATTGATTTAATTCACGATCGAGATCGTTTCGGGTTTTCCAGCTGCCGATGTGCTCCCGCTGTAGAACTTTGATGTAGTGGGCCAGGCGATCGATCATAAACAGATAGGGCAGTTCGGTACCCAGTTTATAATTGGTTTCTGCCTGTTTGGCTTCCGGACTGTTGCCAAAAAACTTGGGCTTCTGGCAGCTGTTGGCGGAAAAGAAGGTTGCGTTGTCTGTACCTTTTCTGGCGACCAGGCCTACAAATCCTTGCTCGGCCAGTTCAAATTCCTGACGGTCAGATACCATGACTTCACTTGGTGTGTAAATACGGGTTTCACCGTTTTCTTCGTATTTGTAAACCGGTAAATCCAGAACTTCACCGCCGCTCTGTGGGCCGATAATATTAGGGCACCAACGGTACTCAGCGAAGGAGCGAGACATGTTGGCGGCAAAGGCATAAGAGGCACTACCCCAGCATAATTTTCGGAAGTCCTTATTGATACCTTCCTGGTAATCAAACTCTTTGACCTTATTATCTTCACCATAAGGTGAGCGCAGCATAAATCTTGGAACTGTCAGGGCAACATTGCGTGCATCATCAGACTCACGGAACCCTTGCCACTTAACGTATTGTGGTCCTTCGAAAATAGATTCGAGATCCTTGAGGGCAGGTAAGCCAGAGAAATCTTCCAGGCCAAAAAACTTAGGGCCAGCCGAAGCAATAAAGGGAGCATGCGACATTGCCCCAATTGATGCCAGATCCTGTAACAGTTTCATATCTTGCGCATTCGGATCGATCGAATAGCCGGAAATGATGGCACCGTAAGGTTTGCCGCCGAATTGACCGTACTCTGCTGAATAAACATGTTTATACAGGCCTGACCGGGTAACATCCGGTGAATCTTCGAAGTCTTCAATCAGTTCGTCTTTACTGGCACTGATCATTTCAATCAGAATGTTTTGCTTAAAATCCGTGCGGTTTACAAGAAAATGCAGCCCCCGCCATGCTGATTCAACCTTTTTGAATGCATCGGCATGAATAATTTCATCAAGTTGATCACTGATTTTTGTGTCAATGGCACTGATCATATCGTCGACCAGTTTTTTTTCTATTTTGTCGACGTGACGGTTGTTCTTAACCAGGTCTGAAATAAATGCTTCAACTCCCTGGCGAGCCGTATCAAAACCGTCATCATCAGGAGACATGCGGGTCTCCAGCATTACTTGCTCCAGTAATGAATTGCCTGCCTCTGCAAGTTCGGGGACGGTATTATTTTCTACGGATGTGGTCATGGCCTGTTACTCCTCATTCAGACCCAGTTCGCTCATGATCTGAGCGCGGGTTTCTGAATTTTCCAGGATGGATTGAATGGTTTTCCGGAAGGCTGGGACATTACCCAGGGGGCCTTTCAGTGCCTGAAGTGCCCGACGTAGCTCGAGTAAACTGGCCAGCTCAGGAACCTGTTCAGCTACCTTCGACGGGCCGAAATCCTGTAGGCTATCCATCTTCAGTTCGACGCTGATGTCGTCGTCAGATTGCTCACGCAGTTTATTCGGTACGCTGAAGCTCATAGACAGGTTGTGACTCTTAATAACATCATTAAAGTTGTCTTTATTGACGTTAACCGGCTCACGATCTTCAATGACTTCATCGCTTTCGCGTCCAGTAAAATCATCCATTACCAATAATTTAAGTGGCAATTCAACGCTCTCTGACGCACCGCCAGTATTAGATTTGTAAGAAATGTTGATGCGCTCTTTAGGCGCGACGCTGCCATTTCCAGCCATATTGCTCTCCCTTTATTACTCGTTTGGAACTTAATTAAACACTGGTTGCCAGAATCGGATTTAACCAGCATAAACGGCTGAAAGCCTGGCTTCGGGCTTCCTGACTGTCGTTATCTTCTGTGCGTCCGTATGCTTTAACTAACAAATCGTAAGCACGTGCTACAAAATCAGGTTCCCAGTCACTCACTTGAGTGGTATCAATGTTTTCAACTAACTGCTGTAGTAATGGGATAGCCACTTCGGTATGGCCGGCATTAGCAATCAGCTCTGCTTTTGCGAGCCTGACACGGAATTGATCGCGCATATTAGCCGGAACAAAACCGGCCTTTAAACGTCCGAGAGCTTCCTGAAGCTTTCCCGAGGCTGTAAGTTTCTCGGCCTCTTTGATAATTTCCGACAGCGTGTCAGCGGCGGCTTTCGGCACCGGAGTGTCCTGCTTGTCAGCGGCTAGTGTTGATAGCCAGAATCGTGTCTGATCATCAGCGAATGGAGTACCGTCGCTGTAGTGCAGTTCGATTATCTTAGGCACGCGACGTAAAAACTGAGTCAGTTCTTCGAGTAAAGCATCCCTGGCTTTCTGGTATTCGGCGCCCAGTGCTTCCAGAGCACTGACGATTAAGCGTGTTCCATCAAACCAATAAGGCATTTTGCAGGCAGAGGTTTCAGCCTGCTGAATGACTTCTAAATAGTCACCTTGCTGCAGTAGTTCCTTCAGCTTTTTTAACTTATCCGTAGGTGGTTTTGGTAACTGAGTTTTGCCATCTTTATTGGGTGGCAGTTTATCAATGGAATCCCACAATGCGGAGCGGGAGAGGCGGTAACGGCGAGGGTCGGAAGGTTTTTGCTGGGCATGGAAGTCAGCCAGCTTACGCATGCCTTCCTGGATTTGTTTATAAGCCTTGCGTGCATCGGCATCACTTGATATATCACTGACAATGTCCTGTGTCAGTGCTGTCCTGCCGGGTTTTGGTGGCTGCTCTTTTTTTTCTGGCAGGCTGTGGGCCGTTGCCGATTGGATTGGGGTTGTGTCCGCTACTGACTCTGTGACTGGTTGATTAGGCACTGGTGTGCTGGAGTCTGTTGTTTGTTGCTGGCTACCGGGGACAGATTGAACCGGCTTATTGGTCGGGCCTTCCTGTACTTTGTTTTTAAGTTCGAATTCAGCTGCCTGCCTGGCTTGTTTGAGGGCTCGGCTGAGGTCAGTGATAGCTGGTGCCGAATCCCCCATCTTTTCTGCTAATGAATAATCCAGATCCTTTAGTAGCTTAGCGCAATCGATAATGTGCTGTTGATCGTTAACGCCGACAGGATTATTTGACAGGTAGTGGTTTGCTTTTTCGGCAAACCATTCAATTGCAGTTTTTCGTCCACGCAGGCGTTTCACTGGGGGAAAAGCGGTTTCCCAGTAGTTCTCATTGAGCTGGGTCAGAATATCTAGGCCATAAAGCAGGCCGGCATAACCCTCAAGCTCCTGCAATGCTACCGCCAGGTAGGCGGCAACTGAAAAATCTTTTGTGGTGTTTTTTAACAGATCTAAGGATAAAGTACGGATGACACTCCAGTCGATCTTGGCAGAACTGATTGATTCAAGCTTGTTTAGCTCACTCATGAGTTCTTCGTAGGTGTGTTCGTATTTTGCGTTAATGCCAGCTGGATTTTCGGCATTAATGGGAGCGCGGCCCAATTCCGAGTAAGGATGAGAAATATCAGCCATTTTAATCTTCCGTGTTGGCTATGGTCCTGAAATTCAGTCGGGCTACGACCGTATTTGCGAGGCGGAGTATCTGGAGTTTGGACTGCTTTGTCAACCGTTTGTCATGACGATAGGCTGTTGAAATTTGTATTCATAATTGATGGAAAAAAAATCGGGAGTCGATATAATCGCCGCCGAAAAGGAATGCTGTGTAATAAAGGGATTTTGTCATGTCTTGGCCGTGCCGTGAAAAACTGTTACTGCTTTGGATGATGGTAATTTTATTACCATCCTGTGGTGGTTCCGGTTCGGGACGGGTTACGGATGATCCGGCTGTCATCAGTAATGGCCACTCTGAGGTTGTCGAAGGAAACCAGAATTCAGCGGAAATTGTATTAACTTTTGTCGCTCAGCGCAGCGGTAAAATTTCTTATCAAACGTTTGATCTTGAAGCGGTCGAGGATAGTGATTTTTTGCCATTGTCCGGTAGTTATTCCGTTCAGGCCGGTAAAGAATATGCTGTTGTAGTTGAGGTTTTAGCTGATACGCGTGTTGAAGCGGACGAACGCTTTGGTGTGCTTTTGTCAGATGAAAATGGCAGTGAAATTGCCACGCTGTACGGTAAGATTTTGAATGATGACTTTCCCCGGTTCAGTGTGGCTGATGCTGAAACGACGGAGGTCGACTTTGGCAGTTCAAAATTAATCTTTACGGTCACCTTATCCGAAAATACTATCGACGATTTTCCACTGCATGTTTCAACCCTTGCACAGCAAGGGATTGGTGTCGCTGAGGCGGATCAGGACTATACGGTAGTTGATAGTCAGATTACTTTTACCCGTAACATGCTGTCACAGGATGTTGTGGTAATGGTCGTGGGTGATTCCCTGGTTGAACCTGATGAAGTTATGACGCTTCAGGTGAGTCATTCTTCGCTGGTGCGTGAGGCGTCGGGTCTGATTCGAACAGATGATGTACCCGGTCAAGACGGATATCCTACCTTTGAAATTAATGGTGGAAAATCTCAGACTGTAGCCGAGTCAGCTGAAGAAAAAGATGCGCAAGGCTATTCGGTCTATCAGATTCCATTCGTCGTTGATAATAATTTTTCTGGTGAAGTCAGTGAACCATTTGAGTTGTTTTACCAGTTACGACAGGCGGAAAATAGAAGTGAACATGAAGCGGCAGGAGTTAGTTTGGCTGGTGCGGAGGATTATGATGATACACCCCGCGGTGTCATTATTACGCCAGGTACATCGGTCTATCAGGCTACTGTTCGCATTAAAGATGATAATGAATTAGAAGGAACTGAAGTTGTTCAGCTACAACTGCTGAATGATCAGGGCGCAGAGTTCGGTGCAACATCGTTGTATATCCGCGATAACGAATCACCTAGATTTCAGGTGTCCAGTGCCGACGATATTTCTGATGACCTCGCATTCTGGGAAGGCACAGGCACAAACCGTAATCTGGAGGTTAATATTGCCTACCAAGAGCAGACCAACGGTGCTGAGGCTGATTATTTTTATGTGTTATATACCGATGGTAAAAAATCGGATTTTAATGATTTTGATTCCCCTGCGTCTGAAACAGAAATTTCCCGCGAAAGAATCACTATCAGTTCTGAGATGGCTGCCAGCATTCATTTGCCTATCAGTGCCGATTCGGATGTCGAAGCTAATGAAGTATTTTATCTGCAGTTGCTTGATGAATTTCAGAATGAGCTGGTCGATGAAAACGGTTTGCCACTGATTTATGAACTGACTATTGTGAATGATGACTTGCCGCGGGTGAGTTGGTATCAACGGGGTATTGAAGACGTATCTCAACCCATTTCAGAACTTGTGATTTCTGAAGGAGAGGCCGCAGTAACGCTGTACCTGCAGCTTGAAGATGACTCTGGTCAATATGCTTCAGCATTGCAGCATTTTGATGTAGTCATAGCTGCACAGGTACCTGACAGTGATCAGCTCAATAACTGTAGTTGGGTCAGTAAGACGGTGTTGACCCTGGATGAAGATTTTTCACTCAGTAATAACGATGCGTTGGCAAAAGGTGAATCTCGGATCGCTGTTACTTTTGATATTAATGATGATGAGTTAGTTGAGTGTGATGAACGCAGCATTGTTTCAGCGTCATTGCAGTCGCGTTATGGTGCCTTAAACAGTACGGCCGGACATGCAGACTTATTGTTGACGGTGCAGAATAACGATACAGCTCAAGTTACCGTTAATGGTTTTAGTGAAATAGAAGATGCTGCCAGCCACGCCTTTGACTTGTCGCTGAATGCCGGGGTTACCGTTAAGCTGAAGTATAAGCTGCTATTTAATGGTACGGATGACAACGACTTCAGTGACGTTCAGGTGCCAAAGCCCGAGCTAGATGCCAGTGCGGGAGAGTGGCATGAACTGATTCTGGCTCCTCAAAATTCAGGTTTGCCACAGGCTGAGGTAGCGCTGGCAGTTGAACGTGATTCTCTGGTAGAGCTGAATGAAGAGGTGACTCTGCTGCTGCAGTTTGATCATGTCGCGGAAGACTTTCCGGTTCGCATGAGTATTTGCCCTGTTGGCCAGTCGTGTGTTGATGCTGGCCAGCCAGTTGATGATGACTATGCGTCGGTGGCAGGCACTCTGGTGAATGATGATCGATTAACCATTTGGCGTAACGAGTCGCCTTATATTCGTGATGGCAACCATATTTCTGGCAGCGAGACCAATCTGAGTGGGCTGCAGCCGATGTCGTTTCTGGTTGAGGGAATGCTGGCGGCGAACTTTCCGCCGGTAACCATCTCACCGTCTACAGAAGTCTGTTCAGCCAATAAATGTACGACCAAAGATAAGGACTTTCAGGAGGTTGCTGTTAATCTGGAGCTAAACCCCGATGGCAGTGTGAAGCCTTTTAGTGTTTCTTACTTTATTCAGGATCAGTTGGTTGAGCCGGAAGAAAAGGGGGCGGTATCGCTTCGGTTGGCGATAGACGGAATCGCTGATGATGATCGTGCTTTGTATATTAGCGGCGAAATGGCGGCCCAGGATCTGCGTTTCAGCTATGAGGTCAATGATGATGATGTTATCAGCCCAGATCTGACTCTAACGAATAATGCTGGAGATGAACCTGCATCGTTATCTGTAACAGAGACATTAACACTGAAACTTAACGGACGTATCGCTGATAATGTTGATGATCTGGTGCTGGTGCTATCGGCAGAATGTGACAACTGTGGCAATGAAGGTCAGGATTTTAACTCGGGCTTGGGAAATAGTGGCGATGATTCCGAGGTTGAGCTTTCTGCCAAAGAGGGCGAGTTGGATCGTGAGAACCACTTCTACGATATGGAGATTCTCAGTGACAATGTGGTTGAACCTGATGAAACAATTACATACCGTTTGAGCCTGAAGGCCGGAAGCAATGCGCGCTATTTGAATAGTAAGACCGGCGTTATTGATGAGGTAAGTTATGTCATTCGTAAAAATGGTAAGCTATCTCCTGCTGTTTCACTATCGGAGACTGAAATAGAGGAAGGTCCAGGCAAGGCGTTAACCGTTACAATCGATCTGGGTGGTAATCGTGTCGGCAGTAATATCACAGATATGATTTTTGAATTGACTTCTGTCTGTAGTGGGGGATGTGATAGTCACGCTGGGAGTGGGGAAGATGATTATTCCGATGATGTTCCGATGTCCATTAACCTGGCGGGGATTCCATATAATCCAAGCTATAAAATTACCATTCTGAACGATAACCTCACTGAGCCAACAGAACGGTTTACTTATAAGCTGGCTCTGGCCAGTAATGGTAACGCCAGTTATCTGGCTTCAGATATCGTTGATAAGTTCGCTATTTCCTTTGCCGATTTTACACTGAAAGACGATGATAAACTGAAACCGAGGGTTTATTTTCGTCATCACTCAGCGGCTGCAGAAAACTCAGAAGCTTCACCAGAGCTGATATTTAAACCAGGTGGTTTGATTGCAGACAATGTAGTCAAAGAAGACCTGACGTTTGTTGTTGTCGGAGAATGTTCCGGTTGCGGTAAGAATGTAAACGATGATTATTCTGAGTCTTCGGATGCAGTAAAACGGTTTGATTACACCAGGGAGAAGCCTTTGTTATCCCTGGTTATAAAAGATGACTCGGTTGTCGAACCAGATGAAGAAATAACCTATACCCTCCATCTGGCTGCCGGTTCTGATTCGGATTATCTGCATGAATCCGTTACGGAAGCGGAAATAGCCACAGCCAGTTATACCATTAAAAATAACGACCTGATAAAGCCATTGATTGAATTCAGTAAGAGTAGTGGCCTGGAGTCGGATACTAAGTTAGCACTCAAGCTCAGCCTCAGCGATCAGGAAGATCTGACGATTGGGGATAATGTGGAAAACCTGAAAATGAAACTGGTGCCGAGTTGTGGTAATGGCAGTATTGGTTGTGGCTCCAACTTTGATGATGACGACTCCGATAGCAGTCACGTTGATATTGATTTGAAGGGCGTCGGCCACTCTCATGATATTACTCTGAAGATAGAAGACGACTCGGTTGTCGAACCGGATGAAATAATAACCTATACCCTCCAGCTGGCTGACGCTACTGGTTCGGTTTATCTGGATAAATCCGTTACGGAAACGGAAGTGGAAACGGAAATAGCCACAGCCAGTTATACCATTAAAAATAATGACCTGATAAAGCCATTGATTAAGTTTAGTAAGAGTAGTGGGCCGGAGTCGGATACTGAGTTAGCACTGAGCCTCAGCGATCAGAAAGGTCTGACGATTGGGGATAATGTGAACAATCTGAACATGAAACTGGTGCCGAGTTGTGGTAATGGCAGTATTGGTTGTGGCTCCAACTTTGATGATGACGACTCCGATAGCAGTCACGTTGATATTGATTTGGGCGATGATATTACTCTGAAGATAGCAGACGACTCGGTTGTCGAACCGGATGAAATAATAACCTATACCCTCCAGCTGGCTGACGCTACTGGTTCGGTTTATCTGGATAAATCTGTTACGGAAACGGAAGCGGAAGCGGAAACGGAAATAGCCACAGCCAGTTATACCATTAAAAATAATGACCTGATAAAGCCATTGATTAAGTTTAGTAAGAGTAGTGGGCCGGAGTCGGATACTGAGTTAGCACTGAGCCTCAGCGATCAGAAAGGTCTGACGATTGGGGATAATGTGGAAAACCTGAAAATGAAACTGGTGCCGAGTTGTGATAATGGCAGTATTGGTTGTGGCTCCAACTTTGATGATGACGACTCCGATAGCAGTCACGTTGATATTGATTTGAAGGGCGTCGGCCACTCTCATGATATTACTCTGAAGATAGAAGACGACTCGGTTGTCGAACCGGATGAAAAAATAACCTATACCCTCAAGCTGGCTGACGCTACTGGTTCGGTTTATCTGGATAAATCCGTTACGGAAACGGAAGCGGAAACGGAAACGGAAACGGAAACGGAAGCGGAAATAGCCACAGCCAGTTATACCATTAAAAATAATGACTTTGTTACAATAAGCTACGTCGGTGGTTCTCGGGCAGTACTTGAATCCACTTCAGAAACACAGCCATTAGCTCTTGAAGTTTGTATTCCTGATGAAGGATCGGTCAGCGATGAAGCAAAAGAATCTGATTTTACAGCCAGGGCGCAGGAATTGAGTGTACTAAGTCAGGGAATGGCTTCAGGTGTTGAAGAGCGTTTGTCTTCTGCGACTCTTGGTCAGGACTATTGGCTTAGTGACAGTAATGATACAAGTTCAAATAGTGTTGAGCTTAAACTCCTTAAGTTCGAATTTGGTTCCGATAACTGCTATTTGAAGGAGCTGGTCAATTTTAAAGACGATGCTCTGCTGGAACGAAATGAGTGGTTCAATATTAATGTAACCCAGTCAGATTTGTGTGAGGGTGGAAATTGTTTTGGTTATGGAATGCCAGTGCCTGCGAGCAGCTATGAATCAGGTGATTTCAACGATGAGGGGCTGTTTGTCATTGTTAATGATGACGATGTTATTTCAGCCGTTGATAGTGGTCTTTCCCGGTGCCTGATTATCAATTCTGATGTTGCAGCTGTGGATTGTGATGCCGATGGCAATATTCCCTTGCATGACGCACAAGTGGTGTTTCCGGAACGAAGTTTTACCTTTGTCACCAATGATGGGGAGCCGGTTCCACCGATCCGGCCAGTCGACGACGGTAGCACTCCACCGTCTATTGGTACAGAAGAATACCCATGCCTGCATGATAGTAATACAGGATACATGTGGGCGATCAGCAAAGAAGAGAATGTGCCCATTGAAGTTTGTGGTTATAGGACTGATCCGGAGGGTTACCGCTGGCAGCGTCCATCGGTTGCTGATTTCTTGAATCTTCTTGACTTGTCCACTCCGGATGCCGCTCCGCTTTCATTGAACGGTTATTTTATTACTGCAGATGAATGCCTGGTTGACGGGAAATGGGTCGTTGATGCAGATAACGGACTTACCTATTGTCATAATGAAGCGAGTCCTGGCACTGTACCGTTCGGACCTTCAGATCTGAAGACTATGTATGTGTATCACTGATGGCATAAGACAACATAGTTTGTTAACCAAGAGCTAAATCAGCACATAACAGATTCAATAAATTAATAAGTCAGGGATGTTTGATGAAAATTCCATTTCGGTTGCCAGTGGCAAACTGTGTAATCAGCGGGGAGTAACATGGTGATGAAATTAATGTCACGGCTTTTTGTCAGCCCTTTCGTCTGGCTGCTGGCTGTACTTTCCTTGGAGGTTGCAGCGATGTCAGGAGGGGGAGCTACCTCTCCGGGTGATGCCGAATTCCTGCCGGCGAAAATGATTGCCTGTTCGGCTAGTCAGATTTACAGCGATAATAAGGCGGAGCACTCAAGTCATTATTGCAGTGTGGCCGGCAGGTATGTTGTTAAAGCGCACTGGAACGAAGATGTTGACGTCGTATCCGATGGTATTGTGGAAAATGCGAAAACATTGATCTCGCTGACTGAGTATGCAAACGCAAGAAGTGCGATGTCAGATAAGGGGTATCGTTTACCTACGTTGAAAGAGTTAACGCAGTTGGTGAAATTTAGCGGTGCCAAAAAATTTGATGATGTTATCGACAATTGGTTTCGTAATCGCAATGCGGCCCAGGATGGCGGGAGCCGGCCATATTATACGGGCTATATACCCAGTAGCAGCTTTAAGGACTTAGGCTCGGGCTATAATATCTATGCTTTGGATATTCAATCAATGGTAATCCAGCTTTTGGACCCGGTTGAAGCTTTGGGTGCTGGCAAGCCTTTTTACGTTCTGGGGGTACAGGACTACTTTCAGATTATTAATCGTTCCAGCGGGAAGTGTATTGAGATTAATACTGCAGCGAGAGCTGAGGGCGAAGATGCCCGCGATCTGCTGGCCAGATCATGTAATGCAATATCCGTTGCTCAACGTTGGCGATTTGATAATTCTTCTTCTGGCAGTGGCAGTGGCAGTTGCAGAGATGCGATAAATATTGTTTCTCAGTTCCGGGGCGATAATGACTCCAGATTTTGTATGGATAATGGCAATGATGATGAGACTAAAGCCCAAGCCTACTTGTGTCAGGACAGCCTTAACCTTAAGTGGGATGTATGTCCGCATGGGGATGGTGACGTGAAAATTAAAACGGAAAGAATAAAAAATGATGAAGATCAATACTTTCTGATACAAACAACCGATGGCTTGTCGGATTATACTACGATCGCACCTTCTGATTCAGAGGCCCAGCGTTGGGTGATACAGTATTAACTCGTATCTGTAGGTTATTGATTTATACTTGTTGGTTATTTTTTGAGTGATATTTCCTTATCTTGATATCGCCTTAAATTCCAATGTTGATGCTTATTTTTACAGGGATGTAACATGGCAGAACCGAATTTTTCATTTGTCACCGATAGTTATCCGGGTGAGTTTACGCTGATCGGGTTTAATGGCACTGAAGGGATGTCACAGATGTTTCAGTTCACACTGAAACTGAAAGTGGAGAAGAAGGTGGCACAAGGGATTGATTTTCAGGCAGTGTTGGCCGAAAGTTGCTCACTTGTTGTTGATGATGCTGATAGTTCAAATGGGAAATATGTTATCAGCGGGATGTTACAGTCAATCGATGAAGAATTTCATGGCTCTAATACCCATAAGTACTATACGGCAGTTATGGTGCCAGGTCTTTGGCGGCAGTCTAAAAATAAGTCTTATGACATTTATGTAAAGCAAGCGGCACCACAGATTCTGGAAGCTGAACTGCGCGATGATGTTATGATAAAACATAGCATGAAAACTACCCAGACTTACCCTGAAAAAAATTTCGTGTGTCAGTATGCTGAATCAAATTTTAATTTTGTCAGTCGCCTGGCCAGTCATTGGGGAATTTATTTTTATTTTGATCATCAGCAAAATGGTGAACTGATATTTTCGGATAACACCAGTTACGATCAGGCTGTTATTGCCAGTGCCAAGCTGGATATCAGTAATAATCCAAGCTTCAGCTTTGATACAGTAAGAACCTTACGTCGTAGTTATAATGCAGTGCCGGATGGCGTGGTGATCTCGGAGGTTAATCCTGATCAGGCAACTGAGCATTTCGAAGGTTCGGCGGGTGAGATAGACGGTAAAAACAGTGTTCACCTGGTTAACGAAGGGTGTGACAGCAAAGATGAAGCAGAACTGCTGGCAGAAATCCGTTTGCAGGAATATCAGTGTTATGCTGTCGAGTTTGAGGGTACTACTGGTATTCCTTATTTGGCGCCCGGATTCGTGCTGAATGTTGAAGATGACGCCGGCAATTCGGTTGCTGAAATTCTTATCACTCAAGTTCGTCATAACGGTAGTCATCTGGATAACGGTCATCGTGCTTCTGAGGAAGGTCATAGCGCACCATTCTATGAAGCCAGCTTTGTTGGTATTCCAAAGGGTATTCAGTATCGTCCAGATAGCAGCCGGATTCAAAAGCCAAGAGCGATTTCAGCCACTGCACGTGTCCATGCGGATGGTGATCAACAGGATATTGCTCAGCGCGATAGTATTGGTAAATATCAGGTTGTTTTTGACTTCCTTAAAGACGAAAAGAAGGTATCCAGCTGGATACGTTTGGCACGCCAGACTGCCCGAACTAATCATTTTGATATGCCATTGACTCCGGGAACCGAAGTGCAGGTTGCCTTTATTGATGGTAATCCAGACCGGCCGTATATTCAGAGTGCTTTGGAAAATTCACAGTCGCTAAGACATCCTGTAAATAATGAAAATCCACATCATGCGTCGATTCGTACCGATGGTTTATTGTACACAGAAGCGCTGAAATCCCATCAGACTTTGCACATTAGTGGCTTGTATGATAGCTCTGAGGTTCTGAATAATATTCAGCAATCTCCACTTAAGGTGCTTGGCCCGGATGGAACGGACAGTGGTGAAACACTCGATTACATTGCCGGTAATCATCATATTGATGAGCGTTACGGTGATCGTTATGAAAGGACTTACGGTGCGGATTATATTTACGGTGTTAATGCGCGCTTTCGGTTTGGCTCACTTTATGAAGAAAACCATACCTTTGATGCATCCGTTGGATCAGGTAACAATCAGTTCGATTTGAGCGACAGGTTGTATAGTAACGATGCATCCATGGTTACAACAGATCCGTTCGATGTGCCACTGAACAGTGAGCGTAAGGGTGGCATCGTACGTAAGGACTTTGGCAATACTTATGGTTATCATGCAGGGGTTGCCTCAACCTGGGCACAGGGTGAGGGGTTAACGGGTATCCATCAGACCTATAATTACGGTGGCCGTTTTATTGAAAATAATGTCGATCTTGGTGCTGGTAAGGGGGTGCCGAAGCCGGGACCATCGTTACCAGGAAGTTGGGACGATAACTCACTGGTAACACAAAATATCGGCAACACCTACGAGCATATTGAAGGTGAACATTATGTTGGTCATAAGGGGGATTTCACCTTCCAGCGCGACGGCTCGGCTACCGAAACATTAACCGGTGATATCACGCGGACTATTACCGGTAATGTGACTGAAGATATAACCGGAGATGTCTCTACGACCATCACGGGTGCTGCACAAGAGGTTACAAAAACCCTGAGTGGTGACTATACCGAAACTGTGACAACCGGTGGTAATTACACTGAGAATATTACGGTAACGGGTGAAAATAATATATTGAAAATGAGTGCCGTTAATAAAAGCACAGTGCTTGGTCAGATATCAGATACGATAGTCGATATCACGTCTACAACTAACTGTGGTTTGGTGAGTGAAAACTTTCTAGGCGTAAAAACGTCGTCTTCCTTATCGGCAACAATGGAAATGAAAGCCGGAGCTAGTGTGACTGTGGATAATGTTTCAAAATTATGGGAAGGGAAAGTGTCGATAGCTAACGGTAAAGTCAAGCTTGAGAAATCAACCACAGCCACGGCCAACTATAATGTATACTCTTTAAAGTCTACCTTGGTTATAATTGGATG
Source organism: Bacterioplanoides pacificum (assembly GCF_042648445.1). Classification (NCBI taxonomy): domain Bacteria; kingdom Pseudomonadati; phylum Pseudomonadota; class Gammaproteobacteria; order Oceanospirillales; family Oceanospirillaceae; genus Bacterioplanoides; species Bacterioplanoides pacificum. The sequence goes on along the minus strand of NZ_JBHRYB010000005.1, from coordinate 786,365 downwards.
ATAACGCAAAATGAATATTCCTGCTCTTTGGCTGTGGTTAGTTCCTGTGGCGATCACATTGATGGCAATGCTTTATGATCATATTACCTTTGGCGCGCCGTGGCAGGACTCTAAAGAACGGACTCACCGGCTTGCGCCGCTGATTTTTGTATTTGTATTTATATATTATTGGTTGCAGTCACGAAGGTATAAAAAACTATCGATGCGCTGTACTGACGAAGTTTTGGGTACTGTTATTGCCATATCGGATAGCCATTTGGAAGTTAACCGGCGTCGTTATCTTAATGTTGTTGTAGACTGTCTGGGGCGTCAAAGTGAACTTAAAAATTTGGAGCCAGAATTTCGTTATACTTTATCAGTTGGCGGGAAAATCCCCCTTTTATATAATCCGGAAAACTTGGGAGAGATTGCTGTTAATTATGATGCCTTGGCGGTGGGTGGCTGGGAAAATAGTGATGAATCTTAGGAATTTATGCTGTTGGAATATCCGGATTTCTTAGATATAAAGAACCTGCAGCTGTGAATTTTTATAAGACTCATGCTGTATTTTAACTCGAGCAATACATTTGTATCTTTGGTTCTGTTATTACCGGCAACGGTGCTGGCGTACCAGTCGTTTAAGTCGTTCAGTTCTGCTCAGCCGGGGGCGTTTGCGGACGGCATTCTTTTCCTGATTATTTTTTTAGCTCTGATATCCGTTTGGGCGTTTAATATTTTAAAAAATCGTGACAACGCTCGATTGGCTCAGCGTTGTACGGAAGCGGTAACGGGTGTGGTTGTGTCTATGTGGGATTCTAACCTGGCCAGAAACGAACGGCGGTTTGTTAATGTCATTGTTCAGTATCTGGGGCGTGAACGTCAGATTGATTATGTCGATCCGAATTTTAAGTATCACAGCCCGCCGGGAAGCCCGATTGCTTTACGCTACAATCCTGATAACCCCGATGACGTTGTGATTGATTATTCCGCCCTCAGTTAACCGGGCAGAATCAATGCGGTTGTATCTGAGTCTGCTGTGCCAGTTGTAAGGTAAAGTGCAGAGCCTGATCGGCTGTCATCGCTTGCGGATTAAACTGGTTCTGACCGAGTTCACTGAGCAGGCGGTAGAAGTCGTCATTACTGGGCGCAAAGCCCATGCTCCATTGCTGAAATGCCGGTTGTTGTACCTCCTCATAGCTAAGAATCTGGATATCCTGATGACGGCTATCATCGGCAATGTCGAGATACAGGGCGTTGACCGCTGCACGTTCCCCTTCCAGTACCTGTAAAAAATATCGACGTTCAAAACACAACATGCCACCGATGCCCTGTGACGGGTTGTTGCGCCGGGCGGCTGTCAGGATCTGCTGAATGTCGGCCATGGTTAACTCATCCGCAGCGCAGGAAAAATAGATTAATCGGATCATTGGCACAGACGTACTCCTTATCGCTAGTCTGTTTAGTGTAGAAGGTTTGGGAGCCTTGATATGACAGCGAAACAAGCGCCGGTATTGCTGGTATATGATAAGAGGCTGGAAACCCCGGCGCTGGCTGCTGTGTCGGCGCTGGGTGTGGCGAATACAGGCTATGGCGCTGACTTTGCGCGGCAGTTAAAACGGCAACGCGGGCTTCGGGTAGTGATGTTTGTGGCGGCTGATCTGCATCAGCCTCAGTTACTGGAGGCGCTGGCGTTGCTGCGCCAGCGTTATCGTTCAGCTTTGCCGGCCTGTTTGTGTTTTTGTGGCGAAACCCTGTATCAGCAGTTTATGGCGGTATTACAGAGTGGCAGTACCCAGGAGCGCGAGCAACTGCAGCAACAGTTGTTAATGCAACAGCAGGAAGCGGATCTGGATTTTATTCTGGATGATGTGTTTGCTCTGGTGGCGGATTCCCGGGAAGGGCTGGAACGGGTGTGTGATATCGTTAAAAATCTGCGTGCATTTGCCCGTAAGGATGATATTGAGATGGCGCCGGTGAATGTCTGTCAGATACTCACGGCCACTCTTAAGCTGGTTAAACATCAGCTCAACGCTGGTATCGAGGTGGTGAATCATGTGGATGCCGGAGCACAAGTCAGCGGCAGTGCGGGTATGTTGGGGCAGGTGTTTCTGAATCTGATTCAGAATGCCATTCACGTGATGGCCGATGGTGGCCAGCTGGAAATTGCTTCAAGTACCGCGGGGCAACGGTTATTACTCAGTTTCAGCGATCATGGCAGCGGTATGCCGGCGGATGTGGTGACGCGGATATTTGATCCGTTTTTTACTACCAAGGAAGTGGGTAAAGGTACCGGGCCGGGGCTATCCACGGTGTATGGCATCGTTAAAAAACATCAGGGCGATATTCAGGTCAGCAGCGAACCCGGTGTTGGCACCCGGTTCGAGCTGAGTTTGCCGTTGTGCCCTTAATGACTGGCCTGCTGGCTGGTCATGGCGGCTTCCACCTGACCAAAGTGTTCAATCACCTCTTCGAGTTCTGCACGGGCGGCCTGCCAGTGTTGTGCTTCACTGAAACCGCCTTTGGCGATGGCCTGTACCGTGGCCGGGTGTACCAGCAGGTCCTTGGCGTGGTAACAGGCCGCGTTGGTCAGTGGTGGTAATTCGGCATCCGCGTGGTAACCCGTTTCAATGCGTTCCAGTGGCATGTCTGGCAGGGCAGAGCTGGCTTGCTGCAGGGCGTCCAGATAATCACCACACTCCGGGTAGCGGCTGCGGAACTGGCTCAGTATCGGCAGGCTGGCCGCAACCAGAGCGGCTGCGTCCTGCTCAATGGTTTCACTATTCTGTTGTTGCAATTTGCTCAATAACGCTTCGGCTTGTTGCTGGTAACTGGCCAGTGGGCTGCTTTGTGCCTGTAAGACCGAGCTGGTGAGTAATACCGCCAGGCCTGTGAAGGTCTGACGTAACATGCGCTGGAACATAGATACTCCGGAATGAGAATTAAAATCAGTTATATTGTGCCTGAATCTGGTTATGTTTCAAATCGATGACATGGTTTTTTCGTTATACCGTTATCTATTTGGCTGAGAGTGAATTTGCCTAGGTCTTCAAGATCGCTGGATGTCAAAAAGGAGGGGGGATTCAGAAAGTCCCTTCTAGGGCTTGTTATGACATTATGCAATGGCCAACCTTTTTGGTCGGCGTATTTCATGCCGCTGATTTTACAGGCTGCGCATTCTATGGCTCAGATTGCTTCATCGCTTTCGGCTTCGCTGAGGCGCTGTAAACGCTGCTGTTCTTCAGCGAAGGCGGCTTTGATTTCTTCCAGCACGGAATCGACATCCGCGGCGGTGGCGGGATCTTCAAAGCGACCGGTTAATTCGCTGTCCAGGGTTAATTTCCCCGCTTCAAACAGCTCCCACATTTCATCGGCATAACGGCTGTGTTTAAGCTCCGGCGCAAACTGGCCGTAATACAGGCTCATGTTACGCACATCGCGATCGAGCATGGCTTTGGCGTTGTTATTGGCGGCAGCATCAACAGCCTGGGGCAGATCAATGATCACCGGACCATAATCGTCCACCAGCACGTTAAACTCCGATAAATCGCCGTGGACAATACCACTGCACAACATACGGGCGATGTAGTGCATGACAATAACGTGATCTTCACGGGCCTGTTCGGCATCCATCATCACATCATTGAGGCGCGGTGCAACGTCCCCTTCGTCGTCACAAATCAGCTCCATCAGCAGTACGCCATCGAAACAGCCATACGGCTCAGGTACCCGCACGCCGGCCGCCTGCAGCTTGTAGAGGGCATCGATTTCGGCGTTTTGCCACACGTCTTCCTGCTGGGCGCGGCCATACCGGGAGCCTTTCTCCATCGCCCGGGCACGACGTGAATTGCGGACCTTGCGGCCTTCCTGATATTGCGCCGCTTTTTTAAAACTGCGTTTGACGGCGTCTTTGTAGACCTTGGCGCAGCGGATTTGATCGCCAACACGAACACTGTAGACCGTGGCTTCTTTGCCACTCATCAGTTGGCTGAGAACGTCGTCGATAATGCCGTCAGCAATCAGCGGCTGGAGTTGTTTCGGTGTTTTCATGCAGGCGTTATAGCGGAATTGTCCGCTATAAGGAAGGGGAGGGCAGTTAGGTAAGGCCCCGCAGGGCCTTGCAGGAGTTACTTTCTTAAGGTTTCACAGCTGATTAAGGTGTTTTCCAATAACTTGGCGCGGGTCATCGGGCCAACGCCACCCGGAACCGGAGTGATAAAGCTGGCGCGCTCAGCCGCGGGTCCGAAATCTACATCACCAATCAGACGGCCATCTTCCAGCCGGTTAATGCCAACATCGATGACTACGGCGCCGGGTTTGATCCATTCACCTTTGACGATGCCGGGTTTACCAACGGCAACCACAACAATGTCAGCCTGGCTGACGTGATGCTGCAGGTCTTTGGTAAAGCGGTGACAGGTGGTTACGGTGCAACCCTTGATCAGCAGTTCCAGTCCCATTGGCCGGCCAACGATGTTCGAGGCGCCAACGATGACAGCGTGCTGGCCACGAACCGGTTCGCCAGTGCTGTCGAGCAGATCGACAATGCCGGCCGGAGTGCAGGGGCGTAGCAGTGGCATCCGCTGAGCCAGGCGGCCAACGTTAAACGGGTGAAAGCCATCGACGTCTTTTTCAGGTGAAATACGTTCCAGAATTTCCGATGCATCCAGCCCCTGGGGCAGTGGCAGCTGAACCAGGATGCCATCAACTTCATTATCGGTGTTCAGTTCATCAATCAGGTCGAGCAGTTGTTGCTGAGAGGTGCTGTCTGGCAGGTCATAAGCTTTGGATATAATGCCGACCTGTTCGCAGTCTTTGCGCTTGTGGGAAACATAAACTTCTGAGGCCGGGTCATTACCAACCAGTATGACGGCCAGCCCGGGTGCACGCAGACCTTGTTGTAACCGTTGGTCTACGCGGGCTTTAACGGTTTCACGAACAGCAGCAGCTGCCGCTTTACCATCAATTAACTGAGCGGACATAAATAGCGATATCCTGTGACGTATTTTGGAAGGCGGCGATTTTCTCATGAGCGGCCGGTAAAGCAAAGATGCCCGCTTGCGAATGCGGCATAAAAGCCGCTAATCATAAGGAAGCGATTGTTTTTATTAATTTTTTTGAAAAAAGTGTTGACGCCTCAGGGGTGGATCTATACTATGCGCAGCCACTCAAGGGGTGAACGCCCTGAGAGAAGTAGATCGGGGTATAGCGCAGTCTGGTAGCGCGCCTGGTTTGGGACCAGGATGTCGGGAGTTCGAATCTCTCTACCCCGACCATTTAAATTGCAAGATTTAAATGGACATGCGCCCGTAGCTCAATTGGATAGAGCATCGGCCTTCTAAGCCGAGGGTTGCAGGTTCAAGCCCTGCCGGGCGTGCCATTTGGTACGTCAAGAAGACGCTTGACCAAAAATGTGGTGGCCGTAGCTCAGTTGGTAGAGTCCAGGATTGTGATTCCTGTTGTCGCGGGTTCGATCCCCGTCGGCCACCCCACTTCTTCCCCTTCTTTGATTTTCCGTTTTTAAATTACTCTCGCTTAAATACCTGTCTTGCCTGACTAATCGCTGTTTTCTTCTGTAGCTGCGTTGCGCTATAATCCGCGACCTTCTGAATTTGAGATGCTTCATGGGTTTGTGGCATCGGTTTATAAATAGTTGATTGAGAGGCATCTATGCAAGTGTCCATCGAGACCACCAGCGGTCTGGAACAAGTAATGACCATTGGTGTACCGGCTGCGGACGTTGACGCGCAGGTAGTAACTGAATTAAAGCGCATTTCGCAAAGCCAAAAGAACAATCCTGGACCAGGTTTCCGTAAGGGTAAGCCGCTGCCTCCTAAGGTTGCTAAGCAAAAGTACGGTAAGCAGGCTCGCCTGGAAGCGGTATATCAGCAAATGCAGCAGTCTTTCTTCCAGACCGTGCAGGAAAAAGAGATCAAGCTGGCGGGTATGCCAAAGTTTGAGCCGGTTGTGGATGAAGAAGGCAAAGATCTGGAATTTAAAGCCACTTACGAGGTTTACCCTCAGGTTGAGCTGGCTGATTTCTCTGCCATTGAAGTTGAACAGCAGTCGGCTGAAGTCACTGATGCTGATCTGGAAACTATGGTCGACACTCTGCGCAAGCAACAGGCGCAGTGGAATGCTTCCGATGCTGCGGCTGAAGATGGCGATCAGGTGAATATCGACTTCGAAGGCTTTATCGATGGTGAAGCATTTGAAGGTGGCAGTGCAGAGGGTTATGGTCTGACGCTGGGTTCTAACTCTATGATCCCGGGTTTCGAAGGCGCTCTGGTTGGTAGCAAAGCGGGCGAAGAGACCACGCTGGACGTTACTTTCCCGGCCGATTATCAGAAAGAAGACCTGCAGGGTAAGCCAGCTCAGTTCAAAGTGAAGGTTAATGAAGTTAAAAAACCTGAACTGCCAGAGTTAAATGAAGAATTCTTCAAGGCCTTTGGTGTCGAAACCGCCGATGAAGCTGAGTTCCGTAGCGAAATCCGCAAAAACATGGAGCGTGAACTGGCTCGTGCCATTCGCACTCTGACCAAGCAGCAAGTGGTGCAGGGTCTGGTTGGGGCTAACGAAGTTGATGTGCCATCAGCACTGCTGGATCAGGAAATCGACCGTCTGCGTCAGCAGGCTGTGCAGCAGTTTGGTGGTGCTCAGCAGTTCGATCCTAAGCAGTTACCGGCTGAACTGTTCAAAGAGCAGGCAGAAAAACGTGTTGTTATCGGTCTGTTAATGAATGCCGCAATTGAAGCCAATGAACTGACTCCGTCTGACGAGAAAGTGAATGAGCTGATTGAAGAAGTGGCTGCCACTTATCAGGATCCGGATCAGGTGCGTGAGTACTACAGCAGCAACCCGGAGCAGCGTCAGCAGGTTGAAGCGATGGCTCTGGAAGAGCAAGTGGTTGAGAAAGTACTGGCCAGTGCAAAAGTCAGCCAGTCAGAAGCAACTTACGAAGAAATTATTCGTGCGGCGAACCAGCCGGCACAATAAATTTCTGTTGGCAGCACAATAAGTTGTCTGTTGTAACTGACATTTGGCCTATCAATGGCTAAACTTCAAGACAGCCGTTATCCATTGGATGCGGCTGTTTTTGTTAAAGACTATTTTGATTTAACCCGTCACAGATCAGGGAGTGCAGAGTCGGATGATTGACTCCAATAAGCAGCAGTCAGAAATTATTCAGGCAAGTGGCCTGGTGCCAATGGTGGTGGAGCAGTCTGCCCGTGGTGAGCGTTCGTACGACATTTATTCGCGCCTGCTGAAAGAGCGTGTGATTTTCCTGGTGGGTCCGGTTGAAGATCATATGGCCAACCTGGTTGTTGCCCAGTTATTGTTCCTTGAATCTGAAAACCCGGATAAAGACATTCATCTTTATATTAATTCTCCGGGTGGCTCAGTGACTGCCGGTATGTCGATCTACGACACCATGCAGTTCATTAAGCCGGACGTCAGCACCATGGTGATTGGTCAGGCTTGCAGCATGGGGGCTTTTTTACTGGCAGCGGGTGCCGAAGGTAAGCGTTTCAGTGTACCTAATTCGCGTGTCATGATTCACCAGCCAAGCGGTGGTGCTCAGGGTCAGGCAACCGATATTCAGATTCAGGCGCAGAATATTCAGCATACCAAAGAACGTCTTAACCGGATTCTGGCAGACCATACCGGCCAGACTTATGAGACGATTGCCGCCGATACTGAGCGCGATAACTTTATGGATGCTCAACAGGCGATGGAATATGGCCTGATTGATAAGGTTCTTGAAAAGCGCGGGTAACAATTGACACCTTCGCCAGCTTGAAAAATTAAGCAAAAAGAGACATCTTTTTGAAACAAGATATAAAGAATGAGGCAGTCGAATGACCGACGATACAAAAGGCAAGGGTGACGATAGCGGCAAGCTGTTGTACTGCTCTTTTTGCGGTAAAAGTCAGCATGAAGTGCGTAAGCTGATTGCCGGGCCTTCGGTGTTCATCTGTGACGAATGTGTTGACCTGTGTAACGACATTATTCGCGAAGAAGTGCAGGAAGCCGAAAGCAAAAGCACCAATGATACCCTGCCAACGCCACAGGAAATCAAAAACACCCTGGACGAATACGTTATTGGTCAGGATAAGGCCAAGGTTGTGCTCGCTGTTGCGGTTTACAATCATTATAAGCGGCTGCAGTTTGGTGGTAACAAGTCTGAGGTGGAGCTCTCCAAGAGTAATATTCTGCTGATTGGCCCAACCGGTAGCGGTAAAACCCTGCTGGCAGAAACCCTGGCGCGTCTGCTGAATGTGCCATTTACGATTGCTGATGCAACCACCTTAACTGAGGCGGGTTATGTTGGTGAGGATGTTGAAAACATCATTCAGAAGCTGCTGCAGAAGTGTGATTACGACGTCGATAAGGCTCAGCGTGGCATTGTCTACATTGATGAAATCGATAAGATCTCGCGTAAGTCTGACAACCCTTCAATCACCAGGGATGTTTCGGGTGAGGGTGTGCAGCAGGCGTTGCTGAAGCTGATTGAAGGGACTGTGGCATCCGTTCCGCCGCAGGGTGGCCGTAAGCACCCGCAGCAGGAGTTTTTGCAGGTTGATACCTCCAATATCCTGTTTATTTGTGGCGGCGCTTTCGCAGGCCTTGATCAGATCATTCGTGATCGCTCTGAGAAAAGCAGCATTGGTTTCTCGGCCACGGTTAAGGGTAAGGAAGACGAGCGTTCTGTCGGTGATGTGTTGCGCGATATTGAATCCGGAGATCTGGTGAAATACGGCCTGATTCCAGAGTTTATCGGTCGTTTGCCGATGGTGGCAACGCTGGATGAGCTGGATCGTGATGCACTGGTGCGTATTCTGACAGAGCCGAAGAACTCACTGATCCGTCAGTACGAAAAACTGTTCGAGATGGAAGGTGTTGAGCTGGAGTTCCGTGACACCGCATTAGAAGCCGTGGCCGAACTGGCGATGGAGCGCAAAACCGGTGCTCGTGGCTTGCGTTCTATTATGGAGGGGGCGTTGCTCGATAGCATGTATCGTATTCCTTCGGAGGAGCACGTTGCTAAAGTGGTGGTTGAGGAATCGGTCATTAATTCCGATGCTGAGCCGCTGATCATTTATGAAAGCAATGATGTTGGCAAGGTGTCGCCAGACGACGATTGATCGTTTACTGCGCAGTTTGTACGGAGAAAAGGGGCTTTATGCCCCTTTTCTTGTTTTTGTACCTTGTAATCATCCGGTGCTGTCCCCACTATCGTTAACAGACCGATAAAAGATTTAAGTCAGGTGTTTATGTCCACTGAAACCTTACCGTTATTGCCATTGCGTGATGTTGTTGTGTTCCCGGCAATGGTTATCCCGTTGTTTGTTGGCCGGGAGAAATCGATTGCTGCGCTGGAAGAGGCGATGGAATCGGATAAGCGTATTATGCTGGTTGCTCAGACCGATGCGTCGGATGATGAGCCATCGTTTGAAACCATGCATCGTGTGGGGACCGTTGCCACTATTCTGCAGCTGTTGAAACTGCCTGATGGCACCGTAAAAGTGCTGGTTGAAGGCGAGTCACGGGCTCAGCTGACGGCCTTACGGGACGAGGAGGCGTTGTTCCGTGGCGATATCGAACCGGTCGTCGCAGAGGCGTTATCCGAGCGCGAAAACGAGGTGCTGGTGCGCACCCTGACCAGTAATTTTGAGCAATATGTTCAGCTGTCGAAAAAGGTACCGGGAGAGGTGTTGTCAACGATCTCTGGTATCGAAGACGTCAGTCGCCTGGCAGATACCATTGCCGCCCATATTTCTCTGAAGCTGGATGAAAAGCAGAATGTGCTGGAAATGGCTGATGCCAAGCAGCGTTCTGAGCACCTGATGGAGCTGATGGAATCTGAAATCGATTTGCTTAAGGTTGAGAAGCGTATTCGCGGCCGGGTTAAAAAGCAGATGGAGAAAAGCCAGCGTGAGTATTATCTGAACGAGCAGATGAAAGCGATTCAGAAGGAGTTAGGCGAAAGCGAAGATGGCTCGAACGAATTTGATGAGCTGACTCAGAAAATTGAACAGTCGGGTATGAGCAAAGAAGCCCGTGAAAAAGCCGACGCAGAGATGAAAAAGCTGCGCATGATGTCGCCGATGTCTGCAGAGGCATCTGTGGTGCGCGGTTATCTTGATTGGCTGGTCAATCTGCCATGGAAAAAACGCAGTCGTGTCAGTCATGATTTAGCCAAAGCTGAAGAAATTCTGCATGCTGATCATTACGGTCTGGATGAAGTCAAAGAGCGGATTCTGGAATATCTGGCGGTTCAGAACCGGGTGAAAAAGGTGCGGGGTGCGGTGTTGTGCCTGGTAGGTCCTCCGGGTGTAGGTAAAACCTCGCTGGGTAAGTCCATTGCGCGGGCGACTAACCGTAAGTTTGTTCGCATGGCACTGGGTGGCGTGCGTGATGAAGCTGAAATCCGCGGGCATCGGCGCACTTATATTGGCTCGATGCCGGGTAAGCTGGTGCAGAAAATGACCAAGGTGGCAGTGAAGAACCCGCTGTTCCTGTTTGATGAAATTGACAAGATGGGCATGGATCACCGTGGCGATCCGGCGTCGGCTCTGCTTGAAGTGCTGGATCCGGAGCAAAATAACGCCTTTGCTGATCATTATCTGGAAGTGGATTACGATCTGTCGGATGTGATGTTTGTCTGTACCTCCAATAGCATGGATATGCCAGGGCCTTTGCTGGACCGGATGGAAGTGATTCGTATCCCGGGTTACACCGAAGATGAAAAAGTTAATATCGCTAAGCGTTACCTGTTACCAAAACAGATTAAGCAAAACGGTCTACATGACAATGAACTGAAATTATCCGATGAGCGGCTCCGCGATATCATCCGCCACTACACCCGGGAAGCCGGTGTGCGTGGTTTGGAGCGTGAAATCGCGAAGTTGTGCCGGCGGGTTGTTAAGGCAAATATCCTTGAAGCCAATCAGACGACCCGGGAGATCAGTGATTCATTGCTGCAGGAATATCTGGGCGTACATAAGTTCCGCTACGGTCTGGCGGGGGCTCAGAATGAGGTTGGTCAGGTCACTGGTCTGGCCTGGACGTCTGTTGGTGGTGAGTTGCTGACGCTGGAATCAGCAGCAACGCCGGGTAAAGGACGTATCGTTAAAACCGGCTCGCTGGGCGATGTGATGCAGGAGTCGATTCAGGCGGCGCTGACCGTGGTTCGCAGCCGTTCTGCTGGTATGGGTGTGGCTGCAGACTACTTTGAAAAACACGACCTGCACGTGCATGTTCCGGAAGGCGCTACTCCTAAGGATGGTCCGAGTGCCGGGATAGGCATGGCGACGGCGCTGGTATCGGTAATGACGGGCATCCCGGTGCGGGCTGAGGTGGCGATGACCGGCGAAATCACGCTGCGTGGCAAAGTCCTGGCAATTGGCGGACTGAAAGAGAAGTTGCTGGCGGCTCACCGTGGCGGCATCAAAACCGTTATCATTCCGAAAGAAAATGAAAAAGATCTGCGGGATATCCCGGATAACATCAAAGCTGACCTGAATGTGATGGCGGTAGACTGGATTGACGAAGTGCTGGATCTGGCATTGGAGCAAAAGCCCGATGCTATTGGCGAAATATCGACCAATGACGACCCGGCGGCTGCGGCGGATGAAAAAACTAGGCCAAGCACCCATTAAGGCTGCTTGACGCTCTCAGGGCGAGTTGGTATAAATCACCGCTCTTAATAATTTTTTGATTAGCGATCACCCAGTCGCATAACAAGAATTCACAACTGCGCACAGAGTAAGGGGATTAAGTGTGAACAAGTCTGAACTGATCGACGCTATTGCTGCTTCTGCCGATATTCCAAAGGCGGCGGCTGGCCGTGCATTGGATGCCATGATTGACAGTATCGGTGGTGCCCTGAAGGAAGGTGAACAGGTTGCACTGGTTGGCTTTGGTACTTTCCAGGTTAAAGAGCGTGCAGCCCGTACCGGCCGCAACCCTCAAACCGGTGCACCGATTGAAATTAAAGCAGCTAACGTGCCAAGCTTTAAAGCCGGCAAAGCACTGAAAGACGCTGTTAATTAAGATTACGGACCGGTAGTTCAGTTGGTTAGAATACCGGCCTGTCACGCCGGGGGTCGCGGGTTCGAGTCCCGTCCGGTCCGCCAGTTTGAAAGCGCATCACCGATGCGCTTTTTTTGTGTACTGCGGCGCCCAACATCATAATTTCTGGAGGAAACATGTTGCAGACAATGCGCGATAATGCACAAGGCATGATCGCAAAGGTAATTGTATTTTTTATTATTCTGGTTTTTGCACTTTGGGGTGTGGAAAGCATTGTCAGTCTGGGCGGTGGTGAACAACCGGAAGTCTCAGTAGGCGATAAGGAAATCAGTGAAATTGAAATTGTTCGTCTGGTTGAGCAGCAGAAAAATAATCTGCGGCGCCAGTTTGGTGAGCAATATAACGAAGACCTGTTTAACGAAGGCTTTTTGCGTCAATCGGCAGTTGAGCAGCTGATTAACCAGAAAGTGGCTCTGGTTCAGGCAGAAAAGCTGGGACTGCATGCAGCTACTCAGGCAATCGACGAGCAGATTGTCGCGATGCCGGCATTTCAGTTGGATGGTAAATTCAGCAAAGAGCAGTTTCAGAATATTCTGCGTATGAACGGCTGGACACCTTTATCTTTCCGTGCGGATCTGGCAAGTGATCTTAAAGTCACCCAGGCACGTGCCGCTTTTGTGTTAAGTGCGCTGGAGACGCCTTTTAACGTCCAGTTGCAGGAAGCCTTGAATAACGAAGAGCGTACTTTCCGTTTTACTGAAATAACCACGGAAGATCAGAAAGCGAACGTGGAATTGAGTGATGAGGATATTGTTGCTCATTACGATGAAACCAAAGAACGTTACCGTACTGAAGAACAGGTTGCTGTGGAGTATGTCGAACTGAAACGTCGTTCACTGGCAGAAACACAGGAAGTCAGTGATGAAGATATCCAGCTGGCCTACGACGATTATATCGCTGCGGCCCGCGAAGACGAACAGCGCGCCGCCAGTCATATCCTGATTGAAGTGAACGACGAGCGTTCGGACGCCGACGCTGCGGCTCTGGCTGCAGACATCAGACAGCGTCTTGATCAGGGTGAGGAATTTTCCGAATTAGCGAAGCAATATTCAGACGATATCGGAACGAAAAACCAGGGTGGCGATCTGGGGCTGAATACCCGTGGCGCTTTTGTTGAAGAATTTGAGCAGGCTTTGTACGCCTTGCAGCAAGATGAAGTCTCTCAACCGGTTAAAACGGAATTCGGTTACCACCTAATTCGCCTGGATGCGGTTAAGGCGGATGAGGTTGATAGTCTGGAATCAATAAAAGACAAGCTGATTGCAGATATTCAGGATCAGAAAGCCGCGGCGGAATTTGCAGCGCTGCAGCAGGAATTATCTAACGTGGCATTTTCTGCTGAAAATATCACGGAAGTGGCGGAAATGATGTCTTTGCCTGTGGCACAAAGTGCGTTATTCAGTCGCCAGGGTGGCGAAGGTATTGCGGTTAATGCTGATGTCCGCAAGATGGCGTTTGAAGACGATATTCTGCTGGATCGGGAAGTCAGTAAGCTGGTTGAAACGGCTGAGGGTGCTCTGGTGTTTGCAGTGACTCAGCATCAGCCATCCGAAATTAAACCGCTTGAACAGGTTAAAGAGCTGGTAGTGGCATCGTTAACCGAGAAAAAAGCCGCCCAGCAGGCGGAGCAGCTGGCCGAAGCAATTCGCTCGGGTGAGCAGCAGGCTGAATGGCAACAACTGACTGTTAAATTCAGCGATACATCTGAAGCGCCACGTGCGGTGCAACAAAAGGCTTTTGAATTGAATGCTGGTAGTTCGGAGTTGGTTGCCACGCCGGGTGGCTATTCCGTGGTTGAGCTGACCTCGGTTAACAATAAGGCCTGGCAGGATATGCAGCTGAGTGAGGAATTGGTTGAAACTGGCCGGGCACAGCAAAGCCGTGCTGATATGGTGAGTTACCAGTCCTGGGCAAAAAATAATGTTGAGATTAATCGCTCAGGCAGTTGATACCGATTGATGTAACAAAAAAACCGCAGGCCGGAAAGCCTGCGGTTTTTTTATGGCCGTTATTGGGATTGTTATCTCTGGCCGGGGATTTAATCCGGTGATTTAAGCTGAAAATTCTGCTGTATAAAACGCTCGCGGATGGTTGCATAATCGTCATCTTCGACGCTGATGACAATGTCCAGTCCGCGGGCGTGATAATCAATCTGGATGGTGCTGTTATTGAACTGGCTGGCCAGATGGCGAACGCTGTTTTCCTGATGGAAATCGGCACTGAGTGTTAAGTAGCGCGTTTTTTTCAGTTCGTTGAGCTGATGTTGTGCCTCCATAATGGCATTTGAGCACGCCTGGCCGTAAGCGCGCTGTAAGCCACCCATTCCCAGTTTGATGCCACCGAAGTAGCGCGTTACCAGTACCGCACAATTGATCAGCTGATGATGGCGGATAACTTTTAACATCGGCATGCCAGCCGTGCCGGAAGGTTCGCCATCATCACTGAAGCCTTCCTGGACCTGATCGTTAATGTTCAGGCGGAATGCCGAGCAGACATGGCTGGCTTTAGGATGCTGGGTTTTTAGCTGACTGATGCGGTTTTTGATGTCGGCTTCACTGTTGGCCGGCAGCAGCTCGGTGATAAAGCGACTGCGTTTCTCCTCGAAACAGTGTTCTGATACAGCGGTTGGGTATTTCATTGTCGAAGCGGCTCAATTCGGTTTGGCGCAGAGGTAAATAATGAAACGGCTGTCCTGGTGTAACACGTTAACGGAACGGAACAGGCGCTTCAGTGGTGCGCTGTAGGGCAAATGACGGTTAGCAACAATCATCATTTTTCCGCCGCTTGCCAGTTGTTGAGCGCTTTGGCGAAACATAGTAACTGCGGTGTTGGTCAGTTCTTTGTGGCCGTCATGGTAAGGAGGGTTGCAAACGATCCAGTCGGGTCGTTCGTTGATGGCCGCCAGGGCATCGCCGTGCCGTACATCGACCTCGAGCTGATTGCTGCTGGCGTTGTTGCGGGCGGAAAGTACCGCGGCGTAGGAATCATCGGTCAGGATGACGCGGGTTTGCGGTGCTTGTTGTTTGATGCTGAGGCCCAGCAGGCCGTTGCCGCACCCCAGATCACACACCAGGCCTGAACGGATCTGGCTCAGGTGGGGTAATAAGACCTGGCTGCCGATATCAAGTTTTTTTCGTGAAAAAACCCCGGGCAATGACTGCAGTTGTAGCTGCTGGTAGCGGTAACCAAGCTCAGGCTGCGCGTCAAAGGCCGGTTGCTTCAGGCTGATCAGGCGGGCTTTACGGACAATGCGGAACTGCTGATAGTGGCTGCTGTTGGCTTCAAGTGTTTGCAGCCAGTTGACCGGAATATGCTTCGCCATGCCGGCCAGATAGTAACGGGTCGTGTCTGGCAGCAGGGCATGACACTGGCCGAGCCAGTCTTTTAATTGTTCGAAGTTCTTCGGTATTTTTATTACGACCTGGATAATGCCTTCAGGGAGCGGCGCTGTCAGCTGATGCACAACGCTTCCCGCTGGCCGGGCATTACGTTCCAGGTTTTGTCGTCGCGCTTCTGCTGCGCACGCGCTGTCTGTCCAGCTGATGTGATTGTGGAAGGCGCAGGCCAGGCTGCCGTAGCGGTCGTTGATCAGCAGAGTGGGGGCGTCAAGGTCAAGTTGTTCGGCCAGGTAGTCATCGGCTGCATCCCAGGGCCGGGCGACGTGCTCGGGTACGCTGGGATAACACTCCAGTTGCAGACCGGTGGTTTGCCAGTAAGCCATCAATAGATATCGTCGAAATCTTTTGAATCCAGTTGGTCAAGCAGGCCTTTTTCCCGTTCAGGTTTTTTCTCTGCCGGTTTTTCCTGCTTAGCGGTTGCCTGGCGCTTGTTGTCAGCCGCTGCTTTCTGTTGTTCTTGCAGTGCTTGTTCTTTTGCTTCCGGATTTTCAGCCAAAAACTTCTCATAGGCAGAAGGGGTGCGTTTTTTGACCCGTTTGCCGGTTTGTCGGTCGCTGCCGGCGTCTTTCTTGAATTTCGAAATGCTGCCGGTTTTGACGTTGTGAATCCGGCTCAGGGAGCGGGACTTTTTCTTGCGTGTCATAAGGAATTGCTCAAACAGTAGCCGGACATTTTAACCCATGAGGCCTCTGCTTGTAACGGTTTTACAATTGTTGTTGGCTTAGTATTTGTTCTTGTGACATAGGCACTGGTATAGTTGTAATATACTGAGATCAGCCCCTGAGGCTGCAACGAAGGAACCGGTAATCCTCAATGCCAGAACAAAAACATCACCTGGTTTATTTGGCTTCAACAGCACAGGGCCTTGAGTTGGAGCGTTATGAAATCGAGCGCCATATGGCTCGCCATCATATGATTAACTCCGGTTTTGCTTATCTCGAAGATGCTTCCCCTTACGATTGGAGCCTGGTGCGCCAGCAGATTGAAAAGTCCGATCTGTTTATTTTGTTATTGGGTGATGATTACGGTCCGATGGCGCCTACCGGTATCAGCTACCTGCACCGTGAGTTTGTCCATGCGAAGAGTCTCGGCAAGCCGGTACTGGCGTTTATCAAAAATACCCTGCCAGAGAAAAATCTGACGGAGGAGCAGCGCCGGCTGAACGGCTTTCATCGTATCGTAACTCAGCAGGCACCGTACAAGCTGTGGCACCTGCGTGATGAATTAATGACTCATGTTAAAGCAACGCTGGCCAGTCAGAAGCTGGAAGGCGGCTGGCTGCCGGTGACGGCGCCGACGGTCACCACAGTGCCCCAGGTCGCTGAAGAAATTGAGCAGAAGCCCAAGTTAACCGTTAAGCAGCGCTTGTCGCGAGCGCGTCAGGTTGTCAGTCTGCAGATTGCCGCCAAGGTCTATGAAGCAGGTAATCTCAGTCGTGAGGAAGTCTTTTTACCCGTGCGTCTCGATCAGTTGCTGCAGGGTGTTCTGCACTTGTTACGCACCGGCGCGAGTGAGGATCGTCTGCGCAGCCAGCTGGAGTCAGTGATCAGTAAAAGTGTGTCTGAGCAGCTGCTCAAGCGCCATCCCAAGGCCCATGCTGTGGATGATGTACGTATCAGTCGCGGTCAGTTTCAGCAGATTCTGAAAAGCTGGGAGTCGTTGGGATTGGTGAATGCAGAGGGAAATCCCGGACGCTCTGTATGGAAGGTTGCAGAGCTGACCGGGGTAAGCTGAGTCTCAGGCGTTACCCATCTGACCCAATAGGTTTTGCTTCTGTTCCCATTCACTTTTCATGCTGTCGCACACAGTGTTGCAGACATCAAAAATAAACGGTGCGCCGATACTGAAAAACGCCATGTTGCCTTCCTGGCGACGCTTAACTAATCCATGGCTGCGCAAGGTGGACAAATGCTTGGACACATTTGGCTGTGACGCGCCGGTTGCCTGTACCAGTTCCGTGACAGAGCGCTCTCCATGCTGCAGCTGATGCAGTATTTTCAGGCGCATTGGGTCAGCCAGCAGGCGGAAGCGTTGTGAAATCAGCTCCAACATTTCGTCGGACATTACTTCTTGCATTCAATTAATCTCCACTCAGAGTGGTGAATTCTACGTGATAATTGTTTGCAACCCAATCTTATTTTAGCAAAGTCTTAAAAGCTATAAATGATTTATTTATCATTAATGGGTCGCAACCTGCCTGGCTTTCTTGCTGCCAGAATGAACGTTTTGTCAGAAGTTAGCCATCAGGATAGTGTAAATCGATGGGCAAACCGTCTTGTTTGTTCACTCAGTCAGTTCCGTCTGTCAGAAATACCCGGGCCGGATTGTTGCTTTGCCGCAGCAATGTGTTTTTTATTGCGGCCGTATCGGCCACTGGGGTGCATGGTTTATACTGCCGCCAACTTGTTGGGGGCATCATGTTGAAATCCTTTTTGCCAGTTCTGGCGTTAATTTTCCTTCTTGCTGGCTGTGGTCAGTCTGAGCGTGTTGTTAAAATTTCAGGTCCGACCATGGGCACCTGGTATCACATCAGCTGGGTTGCCAGTGATGATGATTCGGCCGAGTTGCAGCAGCAGGTTGATGAACGCCTGGCGGAAATCAACCGCATCATGTCGACCTATGATCCGGAGTCTGAGTTATCACGCATCAATCAGAGTCAGCACTGGCCACTGAACCGCACGGTATCGGCCGATCTTTATGAAGTGTTGCAGATTTCGCAGCAGATCTACCGGCAGTCCGGTGGTGCATTTGATATTACTGTTGGGCCGCTGGTCAATCTGTGGGGCTTTGGTCCGGATGGCAATATCAGCCAGGCTCCGGAACAGCAACAAATTACACAAAAACTGGCCCGGACGGGCAGCGACGTACTCAGCCTTAAGCAGGGGCAGCTGAGCCTGGCTGAACCCCGTTATCTGGATTTGTCAGCGGTGGCAAAGGGGTGGGCGGTTGACGATATTGCGTCATTGGTTGAAGCTCACGGATACCATAATTTCCTGGTTGAAATTGGGGGTGAAATTAAACTGGGTGGCAGCAAACCCGGTGGTAAACCCTGGCATATCGCTATTGAGCGGCCTCAGCTGGCGATGCAGGCCGACCCCCAGCTTATCATTGCGCCGGGAAATCGGGCTGTTGCCACGTCGGGTGACTACCGCAACTTTTTTGAGGATGATGGCGTGCGCTATTCGCATACCATCGACAGCCATACCGGCCGGCCGGTACGACATAATCTGGCGTCGGTTACTGTCATTGATGCCAGTTCGGCCCGGGCAGATGCCTGGGCAACTGCGCTGACTGTCGCTGGGCCGGAAAAAGGTATGCTTCTGGCAGAGCAGCAAAAGCTGGCGGTGTATATGATATTGCGCGAGGAGGATGGCTTCAGTGAACGCACCTCGTCGCAGTTTAAACGCTGGTTTCCTGAGGCGGCTCAGCAAACCAATAATCAACACAGGTAACTATTATGTCGACATTATTAATCGTATTTGCAGCCATGCTGTTGTTTGTTATTGCCATGGCGGTTGGGGTGCTGATGGGACGTAAACCGATATCCGGCTCTTGTGGCGGGATGGCGGCCATTGGTATGGAAAGCGCTTGTGATGTGTGTGGTGGCGATAAGCAAAAGTGTGAAAAAGAAAGCAAAAAGGCAGCAACAGCATCAGCGGACGCTGAGTTTTATGATGCGACTAAACGCTAATCCTTTGACTTCCGCCTAGGCACGTACAATGAATAGCGCCTACAATGACAGGTGTCTAACAAAAAATTGAATGAATGATGGAGTAACCGCATGGCAGATTATCATTACGACGTAGTCATCATTGGCGCCGGCCCGGCAGGGGAAGGTGCTGCGATGAACGCCGCCAAAAAAGGCAAAAAGGTTGCCGTCGTAGAAGATAAAAATATGGTCGGAGGAAACTGTACCCACTGGGGGACAATTCCGTCTAAGGCTTTACGTCATGCGGTGAAGCAGATTATTTCGTTCAATACCAATCCGATGTTTCGAGAAATTGGTGAGCCGCGCTGGTTTTCTTTTCCGCAGGTGCTGAAAAATGCTGAGCGGGTCATCGCCAAGCAAGTGAAGCTGCGTACTGAGTTTTACGGCCGCAACCGTATCAGTGTGTATACCGGTCAGGCGCGGTTTGCCGATGCCAATACGATCGATGTCTTTAATGGTACGGTCACCAATACCCGGCTGCATGCCAAAGAGGTCGTGATTGCAACCGGTTCCAGCCCGTGGCGGCCGGATAACATCGACTTCAGCCATCCACGGGTCTATGACTCGGATACTGTGCTGCAGCTGGAGCATACGCCGCGTACCATTATTATTTACGGTGCTGGTGTGATTGGTTGTGAATACGCCTCTATTTTTTCTGGGCTTGGTGTAAAAGTGGATCTGATACACCCAGGTGACCGCTTGCTGAACTTCCTGGATGACGAAATATCCGATGCGTTAAGTTATCACCTGCGCGATAAAGGCGCGCTGATTCGTCATAACGAACAGTTTGACTCTCTTGAAATTAATGATCGCTACGTCACCATGCGGATGGCATCCGGTAAAAAGGTGAAAGCCGATGCCTTCCTCTGGGCGGCTGGCCGCAGTGGTAATACCAAGGGGCTGGGGCTGGAAAATATCGGTCTGGAAACCAATAGCAGGGGTCAGCTGGAGGTGGACAATGAGTACCGTACCGCGGTAGAAAATATTTACGCCGTTGGCGATGTGATCGGCTGGCCTGCGCTGGCCTCTGCTGCTTACGACCAGGGGCGTGCGGCCGCCGCAAAAATTGCGTCTCCGGAAGATTTTCGTTTTGTTGGTTCAGTGCCAACCGGTATTTATACCATTCCGGAAATCAGCTCCGTGGGTAAAACCGAACATCAACTGACGGAAGAAAAGGTACCTTATGAAGTTGGGCAGGCATTCTTTAAAAATATTGCCCGTGCTCAGATTACAGCAGAAGGTGTTGGTATGCTGAAAATTCTGTTCCACCGGGAAACGCTGGAAATTCTGGGGATTCACTGTTTTGGTGACCAGGCCGCCGAAATTGTTCATATCGGCCAGGCGATTATGGAGCAGAAAGGTGAGGGTAATACCCTGAAGTATTTTGTTAATACCACCTTTAACTATCCGACTATGGCGGAAGCGTATCGGGTAGCCGCATTAAACGGTCTGAACCGGCTGTAGGATTATTTGCCGCTGGCTGGCGCCGGCGGTTATTTCCAAGCACAAAAAAACCGCTCCATCCGGAGCGGTTTTTTTTGTGCGAATGGCTCAGCGATTAAGCCGGGAACAGTTCGCCCAGTTTGGTTGCCAGCATCATGTCGCCTTCAACGCGCAGTTGACCGGACATGAAAGCCTGCATGCCGTCAGTTTCGCCAGACGCAATGCCAGCGAACGTTTCGGTGTTCATGATCAGGGTAACGTTTGCATCGTCGTTTTCGCCAGCAGCGACAGAGCAAGTGCCGTCTTTAACGATCAGGTGGTAAGTGTCACCGTCTTCGATGTTAAATTGGAAGATCAGGTCCAGGCCAGCAGCAGCGTCGGCGTTGAACTTGCTGTTCATGGTTTCAATGATTTCTGCAACAGATGCCATAACGGTTTCCTTTTTATTGCTTGAGTAAAACAGGTATTCAGCTGAGATGTTACGGTTCAGCGTCCTGTTCTTGAACGTGTCGTTAAATGGACGTCGGTCACTCTATGGTTACATTGATCGGGTGTCAATCGAATTTCATACGTTTGTTTGAATCTGTCTTTATGCGCCATAACTGATCGGCTTGCCGGGTAGCAATCCACCGGTTTGTCCGGCCCGCAGTTTGCGCTATGCTTGGCCGCTTACATATTTGTTTATAAGGAACCCTGAGTGGAATTTCTGACTGAATACGGCGCCTTCTTGCTGAAGGCAATAACGATTGTAATCGCAATACTGATCGTGGTGGGTGGAATTGTTTCTATCGGTGCCCGCCAGAAGAGCAGTAATGAAGGCGAACTCAGTATTAAAAAGCTCAATGATGAACTGGAAGAGCACAAAGAGCAGCTTGAAGATGCACTGCTGGATAAGCAGCTGTTGAAACAGATGGCGAAAGAAAAGAAAAAAGAAGACAAAGAGAAAGAAAAAACAGCGAAAAAAGCCGCTAAAAATAAAGCAGAAGACAGCCCGGCTGCAGCGGCTAAGCGAGTATTTGTACTGGATTTTGATGGTGATATTAAAGCCTCCGATGTCGACTTGCTGCGTCAGGAAATCACCGCGGTATTGACCCTGGCCCAAGCCAGCGATGAAGTGGTTGTAACCCTGGAAAGCGGTGGCGGCATGGTGCACAGCTATGGTCTGGCAGCCTCTCAGCTGCAGCGTATCCGCGATAAAGGCATCCCGCTGACCGTCTGCGTGGATAGGGTGGCGGCCAGTGGTGGTTATATGATGGCGTGTCTGGCGGATAAAATTGTTGCTGCACCGTTCGCCATTATTGGTTCGATTGGTGTTGTGGCGCAGTTGCCTAACTTTAACCGCCTGTTGAAGAAGCATGATGTGGATTTTGAGTTGTTCACCGCGGGTGAATATAAGCGCACAGTAACCATGTTTGGTCACAACAGTGCCAAAGCAAAAGACAAATTTCAGTCTGACCTGGAAGATACTCATGAGTTGTTTAAAGGGCATGTGGCACGTTACCGCAAGACGCTGAACGTTGAAGCGGTGGCAACCGGGGATATCTGGTATGGCCAGCAGGCACTGGAGAATGGTCTTATTGATCAGATCGGTACCAGCGACGATTATCTGGTGGCTGCATGTGAAAATGCCGAGGTGTTTTCAGTGCGCTATGAATATCGTAAAACCTTGCAGGAAAAACTGGGTATGGCTGTGCAGGGTGGGGTTGAAGCGGCCCTGACCCGGATGTTAACCGCGGCTCAGAATCGAATGCAAAGTAAAGGCTGATCAGGAGAAGGTGATGACATTTCAGGCGTATCGGGTGAGTGAAACCGAACAGGGGATGACGGCTTCATGGCAGAGTCAGGAAGCTGCTCAGCTGCCAGCGGGTGATGTGTTAATCGATGTTGAATATTCATCGATCAATTACAAAGATGCATTATCGGCCAGTGGCAATAAAGGGGTCACCCGTGAATATCCGCATACGCCGGGTATCGATGTCGCCGGTGTTGTTGCGGATAGCTGTGATGCCGGTTTTGCTGCAGGCGATCGGGTGGTGGTATTTGGTTATGACTTAGGGATGAACACCGCAGGCGGTTTTGCACAACAGGTGCGGGTGCCGGCTTCCTGGGTGTTGCGCTTGCCGGAATCGTTAACCACGGCAGCAGCCATGTCCTGGGGGACGGCGGGTTTTACCGCGGCATTGAGCGTGCAGAAACTTGAGCGTAATGGTATTTGCCCGGCAAACGGGCCGGTGGTTGTGACCGGTGCAACCGGTGGCGTGGGTTCTGTAGCGGTGGCGTTGCTGGCCAGGCTGGGTTATGAGGTGTTGGCAGTAACCGGTAAGCCGGAGCAGCAGTCCTTTCTGCAAGCGCTGGGGGCCAGTGGCTTCCTGACCCGGGACGAGATATTGGCGGCCAAGGGCAAGGCGATGGCTAAGCCGTTGTACCAGGCTGCTGTTGATACGGTCGGAGGTGATCTGGTATCGGGGCTGATTCCACAGATTCAGCCTGAAGGGGCCGTCACTACTTGCGGTATGATTGCCGGCATTAAGGTTGAGGCCAGTGTCTTTCCGTTTATTTTGCGGGGAGTCAGCTTATTGGGAGTGGACTCAGTAGAAATTCCCAGAGAGCAGAAGCAGGCGGTGCTGGATAAGGCGGCTGATGCCTGGTGTTTGCCTGAGCTGGAACAAATGACTACCGAAATAGGACGTTCGCAGCTGAGTGAGGTTCTCGACAAGGTGTTGGCGGGCCAGGGCGTTGGACGCTATCGGTTGAATCTGAATGCGGAATAACCGATAACACCAGACATAAAAAAGCAGCCATCAGGCTGCTTTTTTATGTCTGGCAGATAATGCGAGTTTCGCTGGCAGGTTGCCAGCGCAACGCAGCGGTTATTCCCCGCTGTTTGCCTCAGTCACCGCCTTGTTGCGCGGATCATTGGGGGCTCTGCCCGGTGCGCGGCGACGTGAACGACGACGTCCTGAAGCTGCTGCCTTACTCTCTTTGCTATCAGATGCTGTGGCTTCTTCGGCCGGTGCGTCTTCTGCGTCGGTTTTGGATTCTGGCGCAGGTTGGGCTTCAGCTTTGATCTCAGTTGCCGGTTGCTCCGGTTGCTGCCCGGCTGATTCAGTCGTGGCTTCCGGTTGTGGCGCTTCCGTTTCTGCCGCTACCTTTTCAGCTACTGCTTCGCTTACCGGTTTGGTGTCAACGGATGCAGCTTCGTTTGTGTCTGCCTGGCTGTTCGCCTGAGGCTCAGTAGCCGGTTTTTCTTCCGCAGGAGCTGCCTGAGCAGCGTCTTTTGCTACGGCGTCAGTCGCAGGTGTCGCATCGGCGTTGCTGCGTTTGCGGCTGTTGCTGTTGCGGCGGCGAGGTTGCTGTTCGCTGCTGGCGTCGGCTTTGTCGCTGGTCTTGGCCGCTGCTGTTTCAGTGGTTTCAGGCTGAGCGTCCGGCGCCGGCGTTTGTGCTGCGCTTTCGTTGTTGTTATCCGCTGCTGTCGCTTCCTTGTTTGGTTTGTTGCGACGGCGACTGCGGCGTTCACGACGTGGCTTACGCTCTTCGTTATTCTGCTCTGTGCTGGTGTTTTCCAGCAGCGAAGAACCCGCATCGTTCTGCTTGTCACTTTCGGTTTTGGTTTCTCCTGCTGCGGTTACCACAATTTCTGTTGGGCCTTCCGCTTTTTCCCGCGGCTGACGGCGACGACGCGGATTGCTGTCCTTATTGCGATCACGACGCTGCGCTTTGTTGCCTTCGCTGCGTCTGTCTTTTTCGCTGCCGGTGTTGGCGCTTTCCGCTTTACGGGGCTTATCCTCACAGGTGCTGTCGTTGCGCTTATCGTCACGGCGGCTTTCTTCACGACGTGTATCATCGCGACGGTTATCGCTGCGTTTATTGCGGTTGTCGTTGCGGTTGTCGTTACGCTTGTTGCGATTATCACTGCGGCCGCTGTCGTTTTCTGAACGATTGTCGGAGCGTTCATTGCGCTTGTTGCGGCTGTCGTCGCGACGGTTGTCATTATTGCGGCGCTGATTCTGATTGCGCTCGTTGTTACGGCCACGGTTACCACTCTCTTTACGGTTCTGGTTGTTACGTGACGGTTGTTTTTCTTTGTTGCTGTCTGTTTTGCTTTCTTCTTCGTTGCTATCAAACAGTGTGGAGAGTGCCTTGCTCAGTTTGCCAAAGAAGCCGGTTTTTTCACTTACAGGCTCTGCTTTGGGAGCAGGTGCTTTACGTTGTACACCTTTAACCGCCGCTGTTTGTTGTGGCCGGCTGGTGTCGATCGGAGCCAGGTCGACGCCGTATTCAACTTCACTGCTTTGTGGCTCCTGTTCGTAACTGGCTTCGCCGATCAGGCTGTCATCCGGGCGCAGACGCAGGACTTCGTAGTGCGGGGTTTCCATGTGTGGATTCGGTAATACCAACACTTTGGTGTTGTGACGCTGTTCGATGCCGGCGATCAGATTACGTTTCTCGTTCAGCAGGAAGCTGGCAACCGGTACCGGTACAATGGCACGGATCTGCCCCGTGTTTTCTTTGGCAGCTTCTTCTTCGATCAGGCGCAGAATAGACAGGCCTGATGACTGGATGTCGCGGATAACCCCGGTGCCGGAGCAGCGCGGGCACACATGGCCACTGGTTTCGCCGAGAGAAGGGCGCAGGCGCTGGCGAGACATTTCGACCAGGCCAAAACGTGAGATACGGCCAACCTGAACCCGGGCACGGTCCATTTCCAGAGCCTTTTTCAGGCGACCTTCAACTTCGCGCTGATTTTTGTTGGCCATCATGTCGATAAAGTCGATCACGATCAGGCCACCCATATCACGCAGGCGCAGTTGGCGGGCGATTTCGTCGGCTGCTTCCAGGTTGGTGTTCAGAGCAGTTTCTTCAATGTCTGAACCCTTGGTGGCGCGCGCCGAGTTGATATCGATAGATACCAGGGCTTCTGTCGGGTCGATCACGATGGAACCACCGGATGGCAGTTTCACTTCGCGCTGGAAGGCGCTTTCGATCTGGCTTTCGATCTGATAACGATTAAACAGCGGTACGCTGTCCTGATACAGCTTGAACTTGTTTTCGTAGTGCGGCATTACCTGCTGCACAAAGCTCAGAGCTTCGTTGTAGGCTGCTTCGGTATCGATTAAAACTTCACCGATGTCCTGGCGCAGGTAGTCACGAATAGCGCGGATAATGACGTTGCTTTCCTGCAGCAGCAGGCAAGGGGCTGCCTGCTCATCGGTGGCACGTTTGATGGCATCCCACAGCTGGGTCAGGTAGTCGAGGTCGGCCTGTAACTCTTCCGAGCTGCGACCAATGCCTGCGGTGCGTACGATAACACCCATTTTGTCCGGCACGCTGACGCCTTTCATGGCTTCGCGCAGCTGGGTGCGTTCATCACCTTCGATGCGGCGCGAGATGCCACCGGCACGGGCGTTGTTTGGCATTAATACCAGATAACGGCCAGCCAGGCTGACCTGGGTGGTCAGTGCGGCGCCTTTATTGCCACGTTCTTCTTTGTCGACCTGGATGATCACTTCCTGACCTTCACGGATCACATCTTTAATATTGATGCGGCCCGGGCCCGGGTCTTTAACAAAGTATTCGCGTGCGATCTCTTTCAGCGGCAAAAAGCCGTGACGTTCCGCGCCGAAATCTACAAACGCTGCTTCCAGACTGGGTTCGATGCGAGTGATTTTACCTTTATAGATATTGGCCTTTTTCTGCTCTCGGGAGCCTGGTTCAATATCGAGGTCGTAGAGTTTCTGGCCGTCTACGAGGGCTACGCGCAACTCTTCAGACTGAGTTGCGTTAATTAGCATTCTTTTCATGCTGTACGTTGTGCTCTATTGGGGCAACGTACTCGCTGGCAATGCCGCCGCTTTACCGGTTCGGCCATTACCAAAATATTTATGGGTGCTTTGCTTTTACGTCAGTGCCAATCG
Organism: Bacterioplanoides pacificum; assembly: GCF_042648445.1. NCBI lineage: Bacteria > Pseudomonadati > Pseudomonadota > Gammaproteobacteria > Oceanospirillales > Oceanospirillaceae > Bacterioplanoides > Bacterioplanoides pacificum. The sequence goes on along the minus strand of NZ_JBHRYB010000005.1, from coordinate 759,828 downwards.
GGTCACTGATCCTGATCTGCATTGGTGCTGTTGATTTTCGGAGCACCGACACTGTCCATAATTTGATAATCAGAGATGCCGGCGAGGTCGCCTGGTTTATCTCATAAAGGGGCGCAACTGGCGCTCGCCTTCTTTAAATTCCCGGGAAGAGTTTTAACCGTTTACTATCTTCCCTATACTGTGCCGCTTTCCGGCTTTGTGCTGCTGCTCCGTGTTTCGTTCGCGGTGGAGGCTGACGCAGACCGAGCGAATATAGCAGCAAAGAGGTATGGCGGCAAACCAGCATCTTTGCTGGACAGCCCTTATATGATGGTCCGGCCAGTTTTTCATGTCTCAGAAACACCCTGATACCAGTAAAGTATCCTTTGTCACCGTAACCGCCGATAATTCCGGTCAGCGGCTCGATAACTTTTTATTATCCCTGTTGAAGGGGGTGCCTAAGGCGCTGATTTATCGGGTTATTCGAAAAGGGGAAGTACGGCTGAATAAAAAACGCGCCAAGGCCGATAGTCGTATTCAGGCCGGGGATGTGGTGCGCATACCGCCAATGCGAATCGCCCAGCGCGATGCGCCGCCTCCGGTTTCGAGTGTGCTGCAACAGCTGTTGGCGGATGCGATTGTGCACGAAGATGAGGGCCTGCTGGTTGTTAATAAGCCCAGTGGACTGGCGGTTCATGGCGGTTCCGGGGTGAATCTTGGGCTGATTGAAGCATTGCGGCAGATGCGCCCGGAACATACCTTTCTTGAACTGGTTCATCGGCTTGATCGCGACACCTCCGGACTGATTCTGGTAGCGAAAAAACGGTCGGTGTTGACGGCGCTGCAGCGCATGCTGGCGAATAAATCCGGGATTTCCAAACACTATCTAGCGCTGGTGCATGGTTGCTGGGATGCTGCTGTTGGTCAGGTTAAACAACCTCTGTTGCGGATTGAGCGTCAGTCGGGTGAGCGCATGGTTGTGGTGGATGAGCAGGGCAAAACAGCCCATACCCGCATGCATCGTCTGGCGCAGGGGAGGCATTATTCTCTGATTGATGCAGAGCCGGTAACCGGACGTACACATCAGATTCGGGTTCACTGTCAGTACCAGGGGCATGTCATTGCCGGAGATCAGAAATACCGTGATCAGGTTGCTACGGATATCGACACTAAAGCCGGAATAAAACGGCTGTATTTACATGCCTGGCGGCTGGCATTTCGCCATCCATTGACGGGTGAGCAGTTACGTCTGCAGGCACTGCCGGATGACGCCTTTATGAATACATTGCAACAGGTCGGGTGTGACTTTGAAGTATAAATTGGTGATTTTTGACTGGGACGGCACGCTGGTAGATTCAACCGGACGAATCGTAGACAGTATGCAGCAGGCGGCGGCAGAAGTTGGTCTGGAGGTTGTGCCGGATGCGGCGGTGCAGAATATTATCGGCCTCGGTCTGCCGGAAGCGTTGCGCACGGTGTGGCCGGCGATCAACGATGATCAGCTGGAGACGATGACCCGGGTGTATGCCCGCAACTTTGTATACGACAGTAAAGTGGCTATGGACTTTTTTACGGGTGTTGCAGGATTATTCGCCCAATTACGTGGCGATGGCCGCTTATTGGCGGTAGCGACCGGTAAAAGCCGCCGCGGCCTGAACCGCATGCTGGATGAGCTGCAGGTTGATGGCCGGCCGGTTGCTGAGCAGTTTGTCGCGACCCGTTGTGCCGATGAGACCCGCTCCAAGCCCCACCCGCAGATGTTACAGGAGTTGCTGCAGCAGCTGGATCTGACCGCGCAGCAGGCATTGATGGTGGGTGATACCAGTTACGATCTGGAGATGGCCGCCGCACTGGGGATGGATTCGGTGGCAATGAGTCACGGCGCTCATGATGATGCTGTGCTGCTGGCTTGTGGGCCCCAGGCTTTGTGCCACAACATTGAAGAACTTAATCAGTGGATAAAACAATATGGATAACGAACATCTGAATCAGTCCGCGGCCAGTCAGCGCCCGGCGGATGACAGCAAAGAATGGAAGTTGATCGAAAAGGTCCTGCTGGAAGTGCAGGGTGAGCAGCGTCGCACGCGGCGCTGGGGTGTCTTTTTTAAACTGGCATTTCTGGTGTATCTGTTCAGTCTGTTGTGGCTGGTGCGTATGCCGGCCGATGGTCTTGATAAGGCCGCACCCGCAGATCATTATGCCGCCATTATTGAAGTAAATGGTGTGATTGCAGCGGATCAGGATGCCAGTGCTGATGCGATCGTATCGGCGTTACGTGACGCCTTTGAAGATGATAAAGCGGTTGGTGTCATTTTGCGCATTAACAGTCCGGGCGGCAGTCCGGTGCAGTCCGGTTATGTGTACGACGAAATTAAGCGGCTGAAACAGACCCGCGAAGATTTCCCGGTATATGCAGTTATTATGGATCTGGGGGCCTCGGGTGCCTACTATATTGCGGCGGCGGCGGATGAGATTTATGCCGATAAAGCCAGCCTGGTAGGATCGATTGGCGTTGTTGGTTCCGGCTTTGGCTTTGTTGAAGCAATGGAGAAGCTGGGTGTGGAGCGGCGCCAGTATACCGCAGGTGAACATAAGGGTTTCCTTGATCCTTTTACTCCGGAAAAGCCGGAAGAAAAAGCGTTCTGGGAGAGTGTGCTGAAAGTGACACACAAACAGTTTATTGAGCAGGTGCGTCAGGGGCGTGGTGAGCGGCTTAAAGAGTCCCCGGAGCTGTTTTCCGGTCTGGTCTGGTCTGGTGAGCAGGCGCTGGAAATGGGGCTGATTGATGGCCTGGCTTCCAGCAGCCAGTTAGCACGAGACAAACTGAACACCGAAGATCTGGTAAACTTCACTTATCAGCCGAATCCATGGGATGAGTTAATCAGTCGCCTGGGTACGAGTATCGGCAGTGGTATTGCCGGTCAGGTGATGCAGCAGATGCAGCTGAATAATCAGGCGCCAGTGCTGCGCTAAGCGCGGTTGCTGGATTTTATCGGGAGGATCATCCTCCCGTTAGTAAATATTTTTGACACAGGAGCTTTGCATACCTATCATGTCGCGCACTATGGCAGAGGCTAGGCTACCCCAACGGGTTGATGCTGCAAAATTAGTTGAAGTAAATCAACGATTTACCGCAGATATCGACAGTAAAGAATTATCCAGATTATCAGACGCAGTGGAAAGCTGCGATGCTCCTGTTTCCTGTGATATCGAATTTGATCGGGATGAAGAGCGTAATCGGATATTAACCGGTAGCTGTAAAACACAGGTTGTTATGATATGTCAGCGTTGTCTGGGACCGGTAACGATCCCCGTCGAAAGTGACTTTCAGCTTGGACTTGTGTTTGATGACGAACAGGCGAAACAGTTGCCAAGGCGACTGGAGCCGGTTGAGCTGGATGAGGATGCTCGTCTGGATCTCTGGGAAACACTGGAAGACGAAGTGCTTCTGGCGCTGCCCAGCTTTCCGACTCACCCAGAGAGCGAATGTCAGATTAAACAGCCAACGCCGGAAACAACGGCAACAGATGATTCGGACGTGAAACGGCCAAACCCGTTTGACGTTCTAGCTCAGCTTAAACAGAAATAGCGATAGTTAGGAGCCAAACATGGCGGTTCAAAAAAACAAAGTAACTCGTTCCAAGCGCGGCATGCGTCGTTCTCACGATGCTCTGGACAACGGTGCTGCACTGACCGTAGATCCAACCACAGGTGAAACTCACCGTCGTCACCACGTGACTGCAGACGGTTTCTACCGTGGTAAAAAAGTCGTGGAGACTGGCAACGACTGATATGTTTACCATCGCGGTAGATGTAATGGGCGGGGACTTAGGTCCCCGCGTTGCGTTTAAAGCCTGCAAAAAGATTCTGAAGTCCCAGCCGGATCTCAGTCTTATTCTTACCCTGACGGCCGATGTCGAACCCGACGCGCGCCTGTATCTGTCTCGCTATCAGAACCGAATCGATTTTCTGGTTTGCGACTCCTTTATTTCAATGGAAGACCCGCCGGCTCAGGTATTGCGCCGTGGCAAAACCTCGACCATGGCAATGGCGGTGCAACAAGTGCAGCAAGGGGCTGCTCAGGGAGTTATTTCCGTGGGTAATACCGGTGCTCTGATGGTGTTGTCGCGTTCTATGCTGGGGACGCTGGATGGCATCAGCCGGCCTGCACTGGCAACCGAAATTCCGACCCGGGATAAGCCTCTGCTGATGCTGGACCTGGGGGCTAACCTGGCCTCCAGTGCTGACCAGTTGTGTGAATTCGCCCGCCTGGGAGCGGCCTGGAGCCGGACGCATGGTGTCAGTACGCCCAAGGTGGGGCTGTTGAACATCGGCCAGGAGCCCTGCAAGGGTACCGAAGAGGTGCAGCGTGCAGGACAACAGCTGCATACGTCAATGGCACCGTATTATGTCGGGTTTCGTGAAGGTGACAGCATTTACAGTGGTGAGCTGGATGTATTGGCGTGTGATGGCTTCTCCGGCAATGTGGCGCTGAAAACCAGTGAGGGGCTGGCGGGCTGGGTGGCGATTGAATTATCCCGGGTCTTTGATCGCTCCAGATGGTCATGGTTGTTGCGGCCGTTGTGGGCCGGGCTGTTTAAAGGCGTGTTGCGGCGTTTCACATCCGCCAGTTACGCTGGTGCTTTATTGCTGGGTGTCAATGGCCTGGTGGTAAAAACCCACGGAAAATCCGATGATGTCGCTTTTTATGCGGCAATGAAATACCTCATTGATCAGCTGCGGGTGGTGGATCTGAACCTGCTGCGCGCCGAGCTGGTGCGGCTGAAGCCGGATTCCTGCCATTAACGGGGCCTGCCTGAATTGATTGACGAAAATGATTCAATAATCTTGTGCATTCTTGACCATTTATTGTAACAATTCGAATCCCATAATATGTGCCCCATGATTCGGGGGCATCTTTCCGAGTGAGAAACAGAACAGGTTAAGGCAGATAAATGACTGATGTAATTGCATATTTCCCAGGGCAGGGGGCGCAGCAGGTAGGTATGCTGAGCGAACTGGCTGAGCAATACAGCCAGGTTAAGGAAACCTTTGAGGAGGCATCCGATGCTATCGGTCTGGATCTGTGGCAGATGGTGAACCAGGGGCCGGCTGAAACACTGAATCTGACTTATAACACTCAACCAGCGCTGCTGACTGCCAGCACGGCTGTGTGGCGGGTTCTGGCTGCAGAATGCCCGCAGCTGAACACCGTGGCTGCCGCTGGCCATTCTCTGGGTGAATATTCAGCTCTGGTTGCCGCGGATTCCATCGATTTTACCGCTGCAGTTAAACTGGTTAAGAAACGCGGCGAGCTGATGGATCAGGCAGTGCCTGCCGGTGAAGGTGGTATGGCTGCCATTCTGAATCTGGATGAAGCTCAGATTCGTGATGTGTGTCAGCAAGCCTCAGCTCATGGCGTGGTCGAACCGGCCAATTTTAATGCGCCGGGGCAAATTGTTATCGCCGGTGCTATGCCAGCCGTTGAGGCGGCTATTCCTCTGGCTAAAGAGGCGGGTGCTAAGCGGGCTATGAAACTGGTGGTCAGTGGTCCTTTCCACTCAAGCCTGATGAAAGCCGCAGCCGAGGAGCTGGGTGAAGCACTGAATGCCATTCACTGGCGCGCGCCCCGATTCCCGGTATTTCATAATGTGGATAATCAAACCGCCACGCTGGAGGAAATTCCGGCCAGGTTGCTGGCTCAGCTGTACAGTCCGGTTAACTGGACCGGAGCTGTGCAGGCGTCAAGACCAAAGGCGGATGTCGCGATTGAAGTTGGCCCGGGTAAAGTATTAGCTGGGTTAAATAAACGCATCGACAAAACGCTGACCACGCTGGCAAGTGGTGACCCGGCTGCGATCGCGGCCATCGTAGAACAGAGTCAAGGAAACTAATATGTCTGAACAGCAACTGGCACTGGTGACCGGCGCCAGCCGTGGTATTGGCGCCGCCATCGCAGCGCGTCTGGCGGCTGACGGTTACCGGGTGATCGGAACCGCTACCAGTGACTCCGGCGCTGAAGCCATTCGCACCAGCTTGCAGCAGGTATCAGCCGTTAATGATGCGCTGGTGCTGAATATTGCTGACGGCGAACAAACAGCGACCGCGATTAAACAATTGCTGGCCGATTACGGCACACCACAGGTGGTGGTAAATAATGCCGGTATTACCCGTGATAACCTGTTTCTGCGGTTGTCAGATGATGACTGGGAAGCGGTGATTAATACCAATCTGAACGGTGTTTTCCGGGTCTGTAAGGCGCTGGCAAAACCCATGATCAAACAAAAAAGCGGCAGTATTATTAATATCAGTTCAATTATCGGCACCACAGGTAATGCGGGCCAGGCGAACTATGCGGCAGCAAAGGCAGGGCTTGAGGGCTTTAGCCGGTCGCTGGCACAGGAAATAGCCAGCCGTAACGTGCGGGTTAATTGTGTCTCTCCAGGATTTATTCAAACGGATATGACGGATGTCTTGCCTGAAGGGCAAAAAGAGGCCATCCTAGCGTCGATTCCGGGTAAGCGTTTCGGACAAGTAGAAGATATCGCTGGAACGGTGGCCTTTTTGGCAAGTGACGATTCAAAATACATTACAGGTCAGACCATTCATGTGAATGGCGGCATGAATATGGGATAAGGGTCAGTTACTGGCCATTAGAGTTAACAAACGGTAGGAAAAAACCATGAGTAACATTGAAGAACGTGTAAAAAAAATCGTATGTGAGCAACTGGGTGTTAAAGAGGAAGATGTAAAAGCAGCGTCTTCTTTTGTTGATGACCTGGGTGCTGACTCTCTGGATACAGTTGAGCTGGTTATGGCTCTGGAAGAGGAATTTGAGACTGAAATTCCTGATGAAGATGCAGAGAAGCTGACTACCGTTCAGGAAGCCATCGACTACATCATTGCCAATCTGTAAGATTCGCAATGTCTGAAAGCCGCCTCTTCGGACGCGGCTTTTTTTGTGCCTATGGTTTTTCGGCAAGCCAGAATTTAAGTGAACAGGACTATGAGCAAACGACGCGTTGTAATTACCGGGATGGGTACGGTTAACCCATTGGCTCTGAATGTAACGGATAGCTGGGCGGCGATTTGTGCCGGCAAAAGCGGGATCGGCAAAGTGGAGCATTTTGATGCCGAAGGTTATGCCACACAAATTGTCGGCGCGGTAAAAGATTTTGATGTCAGCGCGGTAATGACCGCCAAAGAAGCCCGCAAAATAGACCTTTTCTTGCAATATGCCATGGTCGCTGCGGAGGAAGCTATCAATGATGCGGCTTTCCCTGAATCGCTCGATAAGACCCGTGTTGGGGTGGCTGTTGGCTCCGGCATTGGTGGCCTGCAGATGATCGAAAATAATCATGCCCAGTTGAGTAAAAGCGGACCACGACGTGTGTCGCCGTTTCTGGTTCCCGGCTCAGTTGTGAATATGGCGGCTGGCAATATTGCCATTCGTCATGGTTTGCAAGGGCCAAACTTTGCTATCACCACCGCCTGCACCACAGGGACACATAATATTGGTTATGCAGCCCGGACTATCGCTTATGGCGACGCCGATGTCATGGTAGCCGGTGGTGCTGAATGTGGCTCTTCGCCGCTGGGTATGGCCGGATTTGCGGCGGCCCGGGCGATGAGTACCCGTAATGATGAGCCGCAGAAGGCCAGCCGCCCCTGGGATAAAGACCGTGATGGCTTTGTGCTGGGAGACGGTGCTGCGATTCTGGTGCTGGAGTCGCTGGAGCACGCACAGGCCCGCGGTGCAACCATTTACGCTGAAGTGGCCGGACTGGGAATGTCCGACGATGCCCACCATATCACCTCGCCACCGGAAGACGGCAGTGGCGCTCAGGTTGCGATGGCAAATGCGATTCGTGATGCCGGGCTGACGGCGGAAGAAATTGGTTATATCAACGCCCACGGTACATCAACGCAGGTGGGAGATATCGCCGAAACCAATGCCATTAAGGCGGTGTTTGGTGACCACGCACAGTCGCTGTTAGTGTCGTCGACAAAATCCATGACCGGCCATTTATTAGGTGCTGCCGGTGCACTGGAGGCGATGATTACGGTGCTGGCGTTGCGTGATGGCATCGTACCGCCAACGATTAACCTCGATAACCCGGACGAAGGCTGCGATCTGGATTACGTGCCTCATCAGGCCCGTAAAGTATCGCTGAAGGCCGCGATTTCTAACTCGTTTGGGTTTGGCGGTACTAATGGCAGTCTGGTGCTGACCCGCTTTGATGGCTGAGCCGGTAGTACGCTGGTACTGGCAGGAAACGGGCTGGCAACAACAACCGCCGGTGCCGGATCGTGGTGCGGAATTTGGTGATGGCTTATTTGAAACCATCCGGCTGAACCGGGATTTGCAGGCACCACTGTTAGCTCTGCACTGGCAACGTTTGCTGCGGGGTCTGGTACAACTGGACTTCCCGATTGATACGTTTCAGCGCTGCCAGCAGGCCTGGCACGATTTGATGGACTTGTCAGCGCTACAGCAGCTGGCTGAACAGCCAGCCTACGCTGATGGAGTGCAGCTGAAACTGTTAATCAGCCGTTGTGCTAATGATCTGGCGGGATCGAATATCGCCCGCGGTTATGCAAAACAGCCACAGCAGCCCGCCAATTTCACGGTTTTGTTGCGACCGGCGCCAGTCTGGCTGAGTCCGGAGCAGCCGGTAACGGCGGGTATTAATCCTGTCCGCCTGGCATCACAGCCGCTGCTGGCCGGTATTAAACACCTGAACCGGCTGGAGCAGGTGCTGGCTCGCGCTCAGTTTCAGCCTGGCTGGCAAGAAAGTCTGATGCTGAGTAGTGACGGTGATGTTGTCGAAGGCTGCATGTCGAATCTCTACCTGCTGGAAGATCAGACGCTGGTGACTCCTTTGCTGGAGGTTGCCGGAGTGAATGGCGTGGTGCGGCGCTGGTTGTTTAACGAAGCTGCGGCACTGGGGGTTAGGGTGACGGAAGGACAGATAGACTTGCCGCGGCTTTACCGGGCGGATGGGTTGTTATTCAGCAATACGCTGAATGGTTTCAGTGTTTGTGGTCAGCTGGATCAGCATACCTTCAGTGGCCCGGGACAGGTGGCCACACAGTTATTATGTCAACGCCTGCAACATCGGCTGCAGAGTGTTTTTGTTAACGCGTCAGGGAATATTGCATGAAAAAGACCGCAGCATTGTTGTTGGTTCTGTTAACACTGCTGGGCGCCGGGTATCTCTGGACGTTACCCAGCCACAATGAACAAGCGGTGCGGGTTGATATTCGCCCGGGTGCCAGTCTGACCGCTATGGCGCAACGCTGGCAGGCCGATGGCTGGTTGCCTTCGGCCTTGTTGTTAAAAGTTCAGGCCCGTTTGCTCGGTAAGCAGCAGGTGTTGCGGGTCGGCGAATTTGATATCCCGCCGCGCCTTACGGGCCCGCAGTTGTTGGCTTTTCTGGCAGAGGCACGGCCAGTCAGTTATCGCCTGAGTTTTATCGAAGGCACGACTCTGCGTGAGGCTATTCAAACGTTACAACAGGCGCCTCGCCTGAAGCAGGATGTGGCACCACTGACTCGCAACCAGATTGCCAGGGTGCTGGGAATTCACGGCAATCCGGAAGGCTGGTTGTACCCGGACACCTATATTTACCACAGTGGTGAGTCGGTCAGCCGTATTCTGAAACAGGCGCATCAGCGTATGCAGGACAATCTGCAGCAAGCCTGGCAACAGCGCCAGCATAAGCTGCCGTATCAGACGCCCTACGAGGCTCTGATTATGGCTTCCATCGTCGAAAAAGAGACCGGTGTTGGTCATGAGCGGCCGAAAATTGCAGGCGTCTTTGTGCGCCGGCTGGAGCGTAATATGCGGATGGAGACCGACCCGACAGTGATTTATGGCCTGGGCGATTCGTTTGACGGCAATCTGCGTAAGAAGCACCTGCGCGACCGCAGTAACCGCTATAACACCTATCGCCACAAGGGTCTGCCACCGAGTCCGATTGCGTTTGCCGGTCGTGCAGCCATCGATGCGGCATTACACCCGCAGGACGGGGAAGAACTGTATTTTGTCGCCAAAGGGGATGGCAGTCATTATTTTTCCTCCACTCTGAAAGAACACAATAAAGCGGTACGCCAATATCAGATCAACCGTCGTAAAGAAACGTACCGTTCAGCACCTCCAGAGAATTGATAAGAGACAACTATGAATCAGTATTGCGGCCGCTTTATCACCTTTGAAGGCGGCGAAGGTGTTGGCAAATCGACCAATATCCGTTTTGTGGCAGAGTGGCTGCAACAGCAGGGTGTCGATGTGCTGGTCACCCGTGAGCCGGGCGGTACCGATATTGCCGAAACCATTCGCAATCAGTTACTGAAGGCACATCATCAGGAAACGATGTCGGATATGACCGAGTTATTGCTGGTGTTTGCTGCCCGGGCGCAGCACCTGGAGGCGTTGATCAAGCCCGCCCTCGCGCAAGGCCAGTGGGTATTGTGTGATCGTTTTACCGACTCAACCATTGCCTATCAGGGGTTTGGCCGTGGCTTATCGCTGGAGCTGATTCAGCAGCTGAAAACTCTGGTGCAGCAACAGCTGGAACCGGATTGCACCTTCTGGCTGGATGCCCCGGTGAGTGTCGGAATGGCGCGTGCGCGTGGCCGGGCAGCGACGGCCGGTGAAGCCATCGATCGTTTTGAAACCGAACAGCAGGCCTTTTTTGAGCGGGTGTATCGGGGTTTTGCACAGCTGGCCGCCAGTGAATCGAGGTTCCGCCGGATTGATGCCTCGGTGTCACTCGATCAGGTGCAGTCGGCGCTGTTAGCCGCGTTAACGCCGTTGTTGCCGGAGCTGTCATGAGCGCGCTGTTACCCTGGCAGCAGCCTGTGTGGGATGAACTGGTTAAGCGCCAGCAACAGCAGGGATTGCCACATGCACTGATGTTCACCGGTATCGCTGGTATTGGCAAGCACCAGCTCAGTCGCTCTGTGGCTCAGTGGTTGTTGTGCACTGAGGCCGAGACTAACGACAGCCCGGTGGCTTGCGGTCAGTGTCACTCCTGCCAGTTGTGGCAGGCGGGCAGCCATCCGGACTTTATGCTGTGTCAGCCGCAAGACAACAGCCGGCAGATACGCATTGACAGTATCCGCCAAGTGAATGATTTTCTGGCGCAAACACCTCAAATTAGCCGCTGTCAGCTGGTCATTATCCGCCCGGTTGAAGTGATGAATACCAACGCCGCCAATGCCTTGCTGAAAACACTGGAAGAACCGGCCGGAGAAAGCTTTTTATTGCTTGAGGCGGAACGATTTGGCTCAGTGTTGCCCACTATACGCAGTCGTTGCCAGCGTTTGCAGCTGCAGCCCCCGGATGCGGCTCAGGCTTTGGCCTGGTTGCAGCAGCAGGGGATTGCGACCGACCAGGCACAGCTGGCGCTGCGCTTTAATCCCGGAGCGCCGCTCAGAGCGCGGACCTGGCTGGAACAGCAGCTGGGGCAGCAGCAACAGCAATGGCTGGAGCAATTCCGCCAGTGGAGTATGGCGCTTATGCCATTGGAAACACTGGTTGCTGGCTGGAGTAAACTCGAAATTACCGATGTGATCAGCTGGCTGGATCTGGTGCTGAGCGATGCGCTTAAGGTCAGTCTGGGGGTTGACGAGCAACAGTTGCGCTATGGCAATCTGCTGCCTCAGGTATTGGCTGGTGCTACCCTGGATCGGTCAAAGCTGATAACCTTGCAGCGCAAAGTGATGGAGGTGCAGGGCAATCTGTTCTCTGGTGTATCTCATTATAATAAGCAGCTGTTGATAGAGTCTCTGATGCTCGACTGGCGCCAGGCGCTGATACCATCAAAGACCCAGGCGCAATAACAATGTTCAGGAGTAAACATGAACCCGATGGGTGGTCGTAGCGGTATTCTGTCGCTGACAATTAAAGACAAATCCGTGCTGTACGCAGCCTATATGCCGTTTATTACCGACGGTGGCCTGTTTATCCCAACCAATAAGCAATATCAGTTAGGCGATGAAGTGTTTATGTTGCTGAAACTGATGGATGAGCCGGAAAAGATCCCGGTGGCCGGTAAAGTCATCTGGGTCACGCCCAAAGGGGCTCAGGGGAATAAAGTGGCGGGCATTGGTGTGCAATTCACCGGCGATGACAATATTGCCCGCAACAAAATCGAAACCTTTCTCGCCGGCGCATTAAAATCCGATCGCGTTACCCACACTATGTAACACGCAGCATGTAATACAACCCGGGCAGAGTGGGTTGTATTACAAAAAAGGATTGAAATTAGCGTTGCAGTATATCGACGATTCCGGCGACCGCCTCCAGAGCATCGTCCAGTACTTCCTGCGGTGTGTGAAAGTGTGGCGAAAAGCGAATGCCACCGCCACGGTTAGCGCAAATCACCCCGCTTTGCATCAGCATTCTGTGCAGCGCCTGGCTGTCACAACCCATAAAGTGAAACGTCAGGATGCCGCTGCGACGTTCGCTCAGACGAGGATTAAGCAGCGTGGCATTGAGTTGCTCCAGCCCCTGTTGTAAATAATCAATGCGTTCGGCGATGGCGGCTTCCACCCGCGCCATACCAACGTTTAATAACAAATCGCAACTGGCGCTCAGTGCATGAGCCGCCAGCATATTCGGACTGCCACATTCGAATCGCCGCGCACCGGCAGCGGGTTGCCAGTCGTGATTGTCGTAGTTACCGGCATCTTCCACCATATGCCAGCCATATTCCTGAATCTGCAATTGTTCCATAACTTCCGGGCGGACATAAAAAAATCCCAGCCCTTCCGGCCCTAATAACCACTTGTGGCCATCGGCCATCGCGAAATCGCACTGGCTGTCGCGCACTGAAAACGGTTGCGCGCCGACTGCCTGGATGGCGTCCACACAAAACAGACAGCCGTGCTGGCGGCAGGCTGCGCCGATGCGGTTAATGTCGAGTCGCAGGCCGCTGGCATACTGTACTGCGCTGACCGAGACCAGACGCGGCTTTTCTGCGATGGCCTGTAATAACAGCGATTCCGGATCCTGCCAGGGTAAGGCGACTTCGATGACACGGACGCCCCGTGCTTTTAATGCCTCCCAGACGATGCGGTTGCTGGGAAATTCCTGATCGGAGATAACCACCACATCACCGGCTTGCCAGTCGAGTCCCATGGCGACAAACGACAGCGCCTCCGAAGTGTTTTTAACCAGTGCGACCGAGTCGTTCGGGGCATCGATCAGCTGCTGTAATTGTTGCTTTAAACGAGTCTCTGTTTTTAGCCATTCGGGGTAATGGCTGGCGCCCAGGGCGACGTTTTCACTGGCAAATTGCATCACCGCCTTGCGCGCTGACTCCGGCCAGGGAGCCACGGCGGCGTGATTCAGGTACATACATTCGTCATTCACCGGGAACTCGGCGCGCCAGTCATAATTTGCCTGGGTCATAGTAGGGTCCTTTATGGTTAAGCTTTGCCTTCTGCTAAGATAGCGGAAATTTTGTCGTAAACAGATAGAGGAATTATGTCTGAACACAATCTGGCCCACGCGGCTTTCCGCCACTGCGGATCCACAGAGGTGGAGTCACTGAACCTGACGGTGCATCATTTTGAACACATTAAAACCGGAGCAGTGCATTACCACCTGGCCAGTGATCACGACGAAAAAGCCTTTCTGGTTGCATTACGCACCATGCCACAAGACTCCACCGGTGTTGCGCATATTCTTGAACATACCGCGTTATGCGGCAGTGACAAGTACCCGGTGCGAGACCCGTTTTTTATGATGACGCGGCGTTCGCTGAATACTTTTATGAATGCCATGACCAGTTCTGACTGGACGGCTTACCCGTTTGCTTCCCAGAACGACAAGGACTTTAACAATCTGCTCGATGTGTATCTGGATGCGGTGTTTTTTTCCCGCCTTGATCCACTCGACTTCGCCCAGGAGGGGCATCGGGTCGAATTTTCCGACGCCGCGAACGCCGACTCAGAACTGGAATTTAAAGGCGTTGTATTCAACGAAATGAAAGGCGCCATGTCGTCACCGGTCAGCCAGCTGTGGCAGGGGATCTCCGGTTATCTGTTTCCAACCACCACGTACCACTACAACAGCGGCGGCGAGCCGGCAGCCATTACCGATCTGAGTTATGAGCAATTGCTGGCGTTTTACAAAAGTCATTATCATCCCTCGAACGCCATCTTTATGACATTTGGCAATCTGGATGTGGCTGAATTGCAGCACAAGCTGGATGATCAGGCGCTGGCGCGCTTTGAACGGCAGGATAAACAATGGCGGGTGCAGCCGGAAAAACGTTACCCGGCGCCGCTTGCGGTCGAGCAGGCGTATGGTGTTGATGGTGATGACCTGAGTGCCAAAACCCACCATGTGCTGGGCTGGTTACTGGGCGATTCCACCGATCTTGATGCCCAGCTTGAAGCCAACCTGGTCAGTCAGGTCCTGCTCGACAACAGTGCTTCACCGTTACGCCGGGCGCTGGAGCAGAGTGATCTGGGAGGATCGCCATCACCGCTGTGCGGCCTGGAAGACTCGAACCGTGAAATGAGCTTTATGTGTGGTCTGGAAGGCAGTGAACCGCACCAGGCCGAAGCGTTCGAAACTCTGGTGCTGGACACCTTGCAGCAAGTTGCGGAGCAGGGTGTTGAGCAGGATATTATCGATGCGGCATTGCACCAGCTGGAGCTGCATCAGCGGGAAATCGGAGGTGACCATTACCCCTATGGGCTGCAGCTGATTTTTAATGCCATTCCGGCCGCCACACATTATGGCGATCCGGTCAGTTTGCTGAATCTGGAGCCGGCACTGGCAAGGCTGAAACAAAAAGCGCAACAACCGGACTTTATTCAGCATGCCGTGCGCCAGTTGTTGCTGGAAAATCGTCATCGGGTGCGTTTCACCCTGAAGCCGGACAATCAGCTGAATGATGAAGTGCTGCGGCTGGAGCGCCAGCAGCTGGATGCTTTGCTACAGGCGATGAGTGATGATGATAAACAGGCCGTAATTGATCAGGCTGAGGCACTCAGGCAGCGTCAGGCACAAAATGACGACCCCGGTATATTGCCGCAGGTGACACTGCAGGATGTGCGCCCGGAGATTCAGCAGCCACAAGCGACCGCCAATCACACCGCAGCGCTGCCCGTGTGTGAATATCAGGCCGGCACCAATGGCATTTTATATCAGCAGTTGCTACTGGATCTGCCCGCGCTGAATGCCGAGCAGCTGACCTGGCTGCCGTTCTTTTCCCACGCCTGGACGGAAGTGGGTGTCACCGGTTCCGACTACCTGACACAACAGCAGCGCCAGACCTCTCTGGTTGGCAGTCTCAGTGCGTACGCCACCATTAAAGGAGCGGTGGACGACTGTAACGCGTTGCAGGGATATTTGGTGATGAGCGGCAAGGCGCTGGCCGATAATGCCACCGACTTCAGTCGCCTGAATCAGCAAACCTGGGAAGCGGCCCGTTTTGATGAAGATCAGCGCCTGCTTGATTTATTAACCCACGCCAAAGCGCGTAAGGAGCAGGGGATCACCGGTGCCGGACACTCACTGGCGATGTCGCTGGCGGCAGCACCGCTGAACCTGACGGCCAATATCGGTAACGAGCTGGGCGGTCTGCCACAGGCGCGTCGTCTGAAGCAACGTCTTGAAGCGGCTCGTGCGAACCCGGCACTGATCGGAGAAGCGTTGCAGGATGTGTATCAGCAGCTGGCAGCACCTCAGCAGGCGTTATTGATTCATGATGAGCAGCACGCCCGCGTTCACCTGGATAGTGTTGAGCAAATCTGGTCTGGCGCCTCCTCGGGTAACAGCGGAGTGCTGGACTGGAGCGCTACTCAAAGCAGCCGTTACTGGATGGTGGATTCTCAGGTTAATTTCTGCGCGCTGGCGATTCCAACCGTCACGCTGGATCACCCGGATGCGGCCGCGCTGGCCGTGGCCGGTGGTATTCTGCGTAATGGGTATCTGCACACCGCGATCCGCGAGCAGGGCGGAGCATATGGTGCCGGCGCCACTCAGGATTCGGCGTTAGGCTGTTTTAAGTTCTTTTCATACCGGGATCCGCGGGCGGAAGGCACCTTTGATGATTTCCGTCAGTCGCTGAACTGGCTACAGCAGCAATCTGCCAGCGAAGATCTGGTGGAGCAGGCAATACTAGGCATTATCGGCAGTATGGATCGCCCGGGCTCCCCCGCCGGCGAAGCCAAACAGGCGTTCCATTTGCAGAAAACCGGCCGTAGTGCGGTGCTACGCCAGGCATTCCGTCAGCAACTGCTGGCCGTGCGCTGGCACGACGTAATGCGGGTCTGCGACACCTATTTGCAGGGCCAGAGCGGCTCGATGGCGGTTGTTGCACCGCGCGGCAGTGAACAGGTGGCAAAAAACCTGGGACTGGACTGCGAAGAATATTAAAAAACGGTGTTTTCTCTCAATTGAGAATGTATATCAATTGAGTTTCTTAGTCTGAGGCGGCATAATGCCGCCTCAGTTTTTTCAGCAGCGGTTAATTTAACTGTGGCAGATTGCTGTTCCGCAATTTGCGTTATCTGCACTATATCAATATGGATTTACCCGATATGCACAGCTCCGGATTGAACTTCGCCCGATGCCGGATGGCATCCCTGCTTGTTATCGCTTTGTGCCAGCCTCTGGCCGTGTCAGCAGACTCTCTGTCGGATGGCCAGGCGGCCATATCACAGGCGGATCGGTCTGGTCAGCGCAGTCAGAAAAACATTGAGAAGCTGGATGATCGCAGTCAGCAGTTACTGAACGAATATCGTCAGCTTAAGGCCGAGTCAGATCAGCTGGCGCTGTACAACGAACAAATGACCCGCATCGTCAGCGATCAGGAAGCGGAACTCACATCGCTGGAGCGCCAGATCAGTGAAATTGAGCGTACCGAACGTGGTGTATTACCGCTGATGTCCCGTATGTTGGATAACCTGGAACAGTTCACCGCACTGGATACGCCGTTTTTGCCAAAGGAACGGGCGGCGCGAATCGCTTTGTTACGCGACATGATGACCCGCGCGGATGTCACGATTTCGGAAAAATTCCGCCGGGTGCTGGAGGCTTATCAGGTTGAGGTGGATTACGGCCGCAACATCGAAGCATACCGCGGCGAGCAACAGGGGGTTTCATACGACTTCCTGCGGGTTGGCCGGGTGGCATTGTATCGGCTGAGTAATGACGGCCACCAGGCCTGGCTGTGGAGTCGTGAACAACAGAACTGGCTGCCACTGGAGGAGGGTTATCTGCGTGATTTGCGTAAAGCCTTCAAAGTGGCACGTCAGACGGCTGCGCCGGAACTGCTGAAATTACCACTGCCTGCTGTTAACGCATCCTGAGGACGGATTGATGAACCTGATGAAAACCACTCTGATTTCCGCATTGCTGAGCCTGTCCACAATGACTCAGGCTGCTCCGGCGGCAACCGGCAATAACGATGCGCTGCAGCAGTTGCTGGAAAAAGCCAGCGCCTACCAGGCTGAAGAAGCGGCACTGGATAAAGCCCGCCAGGCGGCTTTCCGTAGCGATGTCAAAGCACAGCAGCAACTGCTGCAACAGGCGAAAGCGGAACTGGCGCGGCAGCAACAGCGCGCGGATTCGTTAAAACAGCGGTTCGATAATAACGAGCTGGCATTAACCGACAAAGAAGAAGAATTACGCCTGCGGGTCGGTAACCTGGGGGAAATGTTTGGTGTGGTGCGCCAGGTGGCAACGGATTTGTCGACCGTGTTGTCCGACAGCCTGACCATGGTGGAAGTGCCGCAGCGTCAGGCCGATCTGGATAAGTTATCCCAGGCCAAAGAGCTGCCTAATATCGCAGAACTGGAAGCGCTGTGGCACACCTTACAGCAGGAAATGACTCTTAATGGTCAAATCAGCCAGTTCCGGGCTGATGTGACCGACGCCAGCGGCAAACCGGTGAGCCGGGAAGTTACCCGTATCGGGGTGTTTAATGCGGTCACCGCAGACGGTTACCTGAGCTACGACCCGCAGCTGAAAACCCTGGGGGAACTGGGCCGTCAGCCGCAGGCAGCACAGCTGATTGCGGATTTTCTGCAAAGCCCGCAGGACGTGTCGCTGTTTGCTCTGGACCCCAGTCGCGGTGCACTGATTAATCTGACGCTGGAAAACCCGGAGTTACTGGAGCGGGTGCAGCAGGGTGGCACCGTGGGTTACATCATCATCGCTTTAGGTGTGCTTGGTTTGTTACTGGCGGGCTGGCGTCTGGTTGCACTGGGCAGTATTTCGGCTCGGGTAAAACGTCAGCAGCAGACTCTCAGTCAGCCGTCCGACGACAACCCACTGGGCCGGGTATTGGCCAGTTATGCTGAACTGCCTGAACATATCGAAGCCGAAGTGCTGGAAGCGAAAATGGACGAAGTCGTGTTGCGCGAATTACCGGCACTGGAGCGTGGTCAATCGATTATTAAATTGTTTGCCGGTATTGCGCCTTTGCTTGGGCTGCTGGGTACCGTCACCGGTATGATCGCTACCTTCCAGGCCATTACCAATTTTGGCACCGGCGACCCGAAACTGATGGCTGCGGGTATTTCTCAGGCACTGATTACTACTGTGCTGGGCCTGGTGGCGGCTATTCCGTTGTTGCTGGCCCATAACTGGGTGGCCTCACAAAGCAAACGCCTGGTACAGCTGCTGGATGAACAATCCGCCGGGCTGATGGCGCAACATCTGGAAAAAGACAACCGCCAGGTAAGCTAAATGATGCATTCACCTTTGCAATGGCTGTTTGATTTTATGGCGCAGGGTGGTCCTGTGCTGTATGGCATTCTGCTGGTTTGTATCTTGTTATGGTCGCTGATTCTGGAGCGTTTGTGGTTCTTTTATATTGAGTTGCCACGCGCTAATCAACGGCTGGCCAGTCAGTGGCAGCAACGCGATGAGCACGGCAGCTGGACAGCGCGGAAAATCCGCATTGCCATGCTGAGCCAGCAACGCCAGGCCGCCGATACCTTTTTATCGACCGTGGGTATCCTGATTGCCATCTGCCCGTTATTGGGGCTGCTGGGCACGGTCACCGGTATGGTCAGTGTGTTTGATGTACTGGCAATTACCGGTACCGGCAACGCCCGGGCGATGGCCAACGGTATCTCTCAGGCAACGATTCCAACCATGGCCGGTCTGGTGGTGTCACTCACCGGATTGTATTTCCGTACCCGTTTTAAACGCTTAAGTGAGCGTGGTATTCACCAGCTCGCCGAATTATTAGCAACGGATTAATTTTAGGGATTTATATTATGGCCCGACGTCATACCGACAACGACGCCGATGGTAACGATATCGATATCACACCGATGCTGGATATCGTGTTTATCATGCTGATCTTTTTTATCGTCACCACCTCGTTTGTAAAAGAAAGTGGCGTAACGGTGAACCGCCCCAGTGCCCAGACTGCTGAAGAGAAAAAAGGCAGTAATATTCTGGTCGCCATTCGTGCCAATGGCGAAATCTGGATTGATCGCCGCGCAATTGATGTGCGTGCGGTACGTCCGAACATAGAGCGCATGAAAGCGGAAAATCCGGAAGGTGCGGTGATTATCCAGGCGGATGAATTTTCACCCACGGGTTTGCTGGTTAAGGTGATGGATCAGATCCGCCTGGCTGGTATTCAGGATATTTCCATTTCGGCAGAGGCGGCCAACTGATGCCGGCGCCACTTCGACTACTGACGGCGCTGGTGCTGGCCGGGGGAGTCAGTCTGGCATTATTTTTTGCCATGCATTCGATGGTTTCCGGACCGGCCAATATGCAGAAGGAACGCAGTGAATCCACCTTTCTGGATTTTGTGCGGATAAAACAGGACAGCCAGTTGCAAACCAAAGAACGGCGAAAAAAAGAACCTCCCAAGCCGAAAAAACCCAATCTGCCGGATACCTCGGTGTCACAGCAGAATACCCCGATGCAGAAAATGCCGATCTCCATGCCGGATGTGCAAACGGATCTGGCGTTATCGCAGCAGTCGTTTCTGGGCGATGCGGTGGTTGGTATGGGCTTTGGTGACAGCGATGTGATTCCGCTGGTGCGCCAGAATCCTGTTTATCCGGAAAAAGCCAAACGGCGTAAAATTGAAGGGTTTGTGACCGCGCGACTGCAGATTAATCCGGAAGGTACGGTTGATGATGTGGAAATTATCGAAGCGGAACCACGTGGTGTATTTGAGCGCGAAGCGCGGCGGGCATTATTCCGTTATAAATTCAAACCCAAAATGCAGGATGGTAAACCGGTTGCTCAGGTGGCTACTCAAACCATTGAATTTAACCTGGGGGAGCGCTGATGTTGAATAAATGGTTTGCTCTGATGTTATTGCTGTCCAGCTTGTCGGCTGCAGCGGCTAATCAATCCATTTCGCCGTCCACCTACGAAGCACTGAATGATATTCAGACTTTATTGCAGGAAGAGAAGTTTGCGGAGGCGCGGGAATCGCTGCAGGAACTGGAAGGTGACCTTAAACCTGGCCTGGGGCTGGCGCTGGTGCACCAGTTGTATGGCCAGTTTTATTTAATGCAGGAGAATAATCCGGCAGCGCTGCAGCAGTTTATTAAAGCCCTGAATCTGGAAGCGTTTGCCCCGGCCCAGCAGGCGACACTGGCAACCAATGTGGCGCAATTGTATCTGGCTCAGGAACAGGCGGATAAAGCCGTCGAGGTATTGCAGCCGCGTCTTGAAGCGCTGTTGCAAACTGAGCAACAGCAAAACGACGAAGAGAAAAAAACACTCATTCAACCTATGGCATTTGCCACACTGGCGATGGCGCATCACATAAATAAACACTATACCGCCGTCATTCAGTGGATGCCGTTGGCGTTAGAGCGGGCCGAAAAACCGAGAGAGAATTGGTTGCAGGTGCTGGCGGTCGCACATTATGAGCGAAAGCAATATCAGCCGGCGGCGCAGGCCTTACAGCAACTGATCGCTCTGAAGCCGGAGAATGAAGATTATTGGGTGCAGCAGGCGTCTATGTATCAGTTGCTGGACAAACCGGCACTGAGTCTTCGGGCATTGGAAACTGGCTATGCCGGCGGTTATATCAGCAAAGGAAATAATATTCTGCTGGTCGTGCAACTGTTAATTAATCAGGGCATTCCGGAACGGGCTGCCCGTATTCTCCAGCGTCACTTAAACGACGGCACACTGGAGCTCAGTGATAATAACTGGAAATTATTGGCAGCGGCCTGGCAGCAGGGACGCGAGCGTCAGGATGCGGTACAGGCATTACGTAAGGCGTCAGAGTCTCTGGCTGACGGTGGGTTATTGTTGCGTGCCGCGCGTTTATCGCTGCAGGATAATCAGCACCAGCAGGCACTGCGTGATATCAAAGCGGCATTAAAAAAAGGCCTGCCGGATAAACAAAAAGGTGATGCTTATATGCTGGCGGGTTCCAGTGCGTATGAATTAAAAGATTATCCGACCGCCAAACGCTATTTTCAGCGGGCGCTGCAGGAGGCGAAAGTAGCCGGTTCAGCAAAAACCTGGCTGAATTACATCGAAAGCGTTGAGGAATATCTGTAATCAATCATCAGGCCTCCGGGCCTGATGAAATGACAGCGGTCAACAATAATAATTACCCAAAACGCGACCAGATCGGTGCGTGATCGGATGGCTTTTCCATGCCGCGGATATCATAACTGACACCAGCCGCTTCACAGCAATCATAAAGGCCCTGTGTGGTGAGGATATGGTCGATACGCAAGCCGCGTTTTGGATCATCGGCAAAGCCCTTTGAGCGGTAATCAAACCAGCTGAAGGTATCGTTGTTATCGGGATAATGTTTGC
Source organism: Bacterioplanoides pacificum (assembly GCF_042648445.1). Taxonomy (NCBI): domain Bacteria; kingdom Pseudomonadati; phylum Pseudomonadota; class Gammaproteobacteria; order Oceanospirillales; family Oceanospirillaceae; genus Bacterioplanoides; species Bacterioplanoides pacificum. The sequence continues at coordinate 738,059 of NZ_JBHRYB010000005.1, read as the reverse complement.
GATAAGTATCCTGCAGTCCCCATTGTAATAACGTCTGGTACCACTCACGCTCTTCCGGCAGGAAGCTGCACTTACCGGTTTTCAGCCAGCGCTTGCGGTTTGGTTCACCAATGCCAATGTCGTGGTCCTCGGGTGAAATATTCAGATCACCCATCACAATCAGGTTGTCTGCCGGGGTGAAATTTTCCTGCAGATAGCGCATTAAATCGGCATAGAACTGTTGTTTTGCCGGAAACTTAATTTCATGATCGCGGCTTTCTCCCTGAGGGAAATAACCATTTAATACGTCATAAATTTTGCCATCGATGTTATAACGGGCGTGAATAAAACGCTTTTGTGCGTCGTCATCATCCCAGGGCCAGCCCTTTTGCACCATCAATGGTTTTGTTTTGCTCAGCAGCGCCACACCGTAATGACTTTTCTGGCCAAAATATTCAACGTGATACGCCAGCGACTCGACGTCAGCCAGTGGAAACTGTTCATCGTGAACTTTGGTTTCCTGCAGTCCAAGCACATCCGGGTCCAGCTGTTCGCGAATGGCCTCCAGCTGATGCTGACGGGCCCGAATACCGTTGATGTTAAAACTGATGATGGTTGCCATTAAATATCCTGTTGCAGTCCGGTGTGTTTATTTGTTGAGCAGTTGTCAGCTGAGGTGTTAACGGATTTGTCATGAATCTCAGACAGCTGAGCGCAACGGGTTAGAATAATAACAAGTTTTGATCAGGATGCGTTTATGAAACCCCGTCATTTATTATTCGCTTGTGTAATGGCACCGGTTGTTGCTGCACAGGCCGATGATCAGCCAGCGCTGACACTGGATAATCAGGTTGTTGAAGGGCAGTTGTATAACAACCCGATTGCTGCCGACGCTTATGCGGTGGAAGTTCTGACCCGTGCTGAATTGCAGCGTATGCCGGTAGCGACCATTGCTGATGCACTGGAGTGGGTCGCAGGCCTTGATCTGCGCCAGCGCGGTAGTGGCGGTACTCAGGTGGACCTGGGCATTCGCGGCGCCAGCTATGAACAGACCCTGGTACTGATCGACGGCGTACGGATGAATGATCCGCAAACCGGGCATCACAATTTTGATCTGCCACTGGTGCTGGAAGATATTGAACGTATTGAAGTGGTGCGTGGCCCGGGTGCCGGACAATACGGGCCGAACGGCAACGGCGGGGTGATTAACCTGGTGACCCGCAAACAGGTGAATACCGAATCCGGCCGTGAAGCGTTATTACAACTGGAAGCCGGCAGTAAGGATTATGACCGTGCTGTCATTGCGCTGGGCAAAACCGATGGTCGCTGGAGTACCTTTGCCTCGGCGGCACAACAAACATCAGACAGTTATATCCGCCAGGCGGACCTCGGCTATACCCTGCAACAGGGCAATGCCCGGTTGGTGTATCAGGGGGAACGCAGCAACACCGTGATTGGCGCCGGATACCTAGATAAAGGTTTTGGTGCCGATGGTTTTTATGGGCCGATGCATCACCACCAGCGGGAAGACACTATTCAGCGACATCTTTATCTGAATCAGGGCTTTAAGTTTGGAGGCGATGCCCTTGACCTCAGCGCCAACTGGCGCCGTCATGATGATGAATTTCTGTACGTCTGGAATACGACACCACTGTTTTCTGAACACCAGAGTGAAGCGCTGCAAACCCGGTTGCGTTATCACTTCAGTGATGTGGCAACCATTGGTCTGGAGAATAACAAGGAGCGCATCGACAGCACTTCTCTGTTGACGGATGTCGACCCTGAACAGCAGCGCAGTTATCAGAGCGCGTTTATGTCGGGGCAATGGCCTGCGGGTTCACTGACCCTCAGTGGCAGCCTGTCGTACATCGATTATACCGATGATCAGAGCTACACCCTGCCGGTGATTGGCCTGAGTTATCGGCATGGTGTGGCCGAATTTTATGCCAACTCCGGAAAAAGTGCCCGGGTGCCAACGGTATTTGATCTGTACCTGAAGCAGGGCAGCAACCGCGGTAACCCCGACCTGAAAGCTGAACAGACCCGCAGTTCAGAAGTTGGGGTGCGACTGAACTGGTCGGGGGTACAAACCCAGCTGGCGGTGTTTCAGCGGCGCTCGGATAATGTGATTGATTTTACGGTGACGCAGCAGGAACTGGACGATGCACAGGCCAATAACAGCAGTCTGATTTACACCGCCCGTAATATCTCTGAGGTCAGTACCCGGGGGATTGATGTGATGATTGATGCCTCAGATGTTTTGTCCGGGTACGGTCTGAGCCAGGCGTCGTTCAGTTACGCCAATCTGGAGCAGGACTTTAAAAACCAATACGCCCGCGGCAAATACGCCATTACTCAGTTTGATCACCAGGCGATACTCAAGCTGGCTTATGAATGGCGCAATGGCCTGGCTGTTACCTCGATGTACAAATACGAAGACCGCATCAGTGCAAAAAGTTATCAGTTGTGGGACCTCGGATTGCGTCAGCAACTGGCCGGCTGGCACTGGTCACTGGCTGCCACTAATGTGCTGAATGAGCGCTATTACGACAGCAGTGAATATCTGCGGGCGCCGGGCAATGGTTATCGGCTGAGTGTCGGGCTGCGGCTGTAAGGTTACGGTCGATTGCTGAGCGTGCTGGCCCGGGGTTGGCGACGCGCCGGAGAAGCCAGCGTATCGATGCGGATTTCAGGGTTGATCCAGAAGGCACCGCCGTATTCCGCATCGCTGGCGACCATTAAATCATCGCTCGCCGGCGAAGCGATTTGTGCCGGAAACTGCAACCAGCGCCAGGCGATATAACGAGACCGGGCGCGGTCACTGCCGGCGGCAAAGAAGTGCTGTCCGCGGCGCTCGATATCGGCCAGCATACTGCGCTGGGTGGATAGCCAGATTGCAGTAAATGGCTGCTGTTGCAGCAAGGTATCCGGCGCTACGTTTATGACGGGCTGCCAGCGGACCTGCACGCCGTCACTTTCCAGCTGCACCGCCATACGTTCCAGTTCGGCTGGTCGTAACCGGCCTTGGTAGGCGATGTTCAGCGATTTATTGCGCAATTGCTGCGACCAGGGTTGATCGGGGTTAGTCACAACGGGCTGCAATAATGCCTGGTCCGACAGTAATAATCCGGTCAGTCGCTCGGTCTGCTGGCTGTAATGCTCAACCAGATTGATCTTATAGTGCTGACTGAGAATCAGCATATCCTGCTGGCTGATGCGGTCCGGCTGATTCAGTGGCAGGGCATCAATTTCGCCGGCCCGGAATTTCTCCAGCAGCCGCCTGGGGTCAGCGATATAGCGGTATTCAATTTTATTTACGTTAAAACGGCGACTGAAAAAAGCCTGCTCAGCCAACCACCAGTTATTGCTTTTACGCAGGCTGAAGCGATCGGCCCGGGTGAGTGATTCGAGATAGTAGGGGCCGGTACTGGGCTCTGCCAGCTCGTTAAAGGCATCCGGCCAGCCTTGGCGTGACTGATAAAAATGTCGCGCCGCCGGGCGCAGCTGTCGTATGGCATCCATCACGCCGGGCGTTGGCTGCGGATGTAATTGCAGCGCAAAGGTCTGATCATCAAATATTTCCAGCTGTTTGATATAGCTGAGCAGTCGCTGGCGGACCGCCGGACTCTGGCTGGCCGGGCTGCTGAGGAAGTCCAGTGTGAACGCGATGTCGCTGCTGCTGACCTGAACACCGTCTGACCAGCGGGCCTGAGCATTCAGGCGGCAATAAAAACGTTTGTCGGCCTGGTTGATATGCCAGTGGCTGCATAACGCCGATACCAGTTTGTTGCTACCGGGTTGGCGCGCCAGCAACGGAAGTTGCAGGCGGTTGATAAAATGGGCAGCAGCGGTGGCGCTATCCGGGCCAAAGCGGCGAAGGTGTTGTGGTGCTGTGCTGGCGGCCAGGCGCAAAACTCCGCCGGCTACCGGTTCGCTGTCAAACAAGGCGGTGCCGGGGTTGTGTTGCCAGCTTAACGACGGCACTCCGTTGTAACGATAAACCACGTCGATGCCCGCCAGGGCGGGCAGTGGCAGCAACAGCGCCAGTGTTGTTATCCATCTCAACAAAGCGCGGGTCACCTAGCGGGTCACGTCCACATACAGGGTCAGTCGTTGCCCTGGCTGCAGATACTTTGAGCGGGTTTGTTTGCTGTTCCAGCGGCGAATGTCGGATACCCGGACACTGAATTTCTGTGCAATCCGGGCTAATGAATCACCACTGCGTACCCGGTAGCGGACTTTGCGGATCACTTCCCGTTTGTTGGGCTGGCTTTTTTTACTCCAGATCACCAGCGTCTGGCCGGCTTTGAGCGGATCTCCCGGTGCCATGCCATTCCAGCGTGCCAGCTGAGATACTTTTACATCGTGATTGCGGGCGATTTGCCAGAAGCTGTCGCCACTTTGCACGCTGTATTCCAGCTTTTGGGTATTTGATGGCTGGCGTGCCTGCTTTAACCGCGCTAACCGTTGGCCAACGCTGTGAGAGTAGGCCTTCTGGCCTTTAAATGCGGCTGGAATCAGCAGCTGCTGGCCGGCCCGGATCACACTGCCACGCAGTCCGTTGGCCTGTTTTAACGCGTCCGGAGTGGTGTGGAAGCGGCGCGAGATAGTCAGCAGGCTGTCACCGGAACGCACCTGATAGCGTTGCCATTTGACCCGGGCGTTTTTCGGCAATAAGGCGATTTGTTGTTCGAATACGTCGCGTTTTTCCACCGGGATCAATAATTCATGTGGTCCCTGAGGGTGGGTTGCCCAGCGGTTGTATTCCGGGTTCAGTTTGTAGATTTCTTCCAGACTGGTCTCGGCCAGTTCAGCGGCCTGGGACAGATCAATCTGACCGCCGGTGTTGACCACAGCAAAGTACGGTTCGTTAGCCAGCGGCTTTAAACTCACGCCATAATATTCCGGGTCTTTGACCAGTTTTGCCAGAGCAATCAGTTTGGGTACATAGGCCCGGGTTTCGCGCGGCAGGCTGAGCGACCAGAAGTCGGTTGGTTTGCCGGCCCGGCGGTTTTTACGGATGGCTTTGCGGACGGTACCGGCACCGGAATTATAAGCGGCCAGTGCCAGCAGCCAATCCCCTTTGAATTCACGCTGTAACGCACTGAGATAACGCAGAGCCGCTTCGGTTGCGGCGCGAATGTCACGCCGGCCATCGTGCCACCAGTCCTGTTGCAGGCCAAAATCACGGCCGGTTGCCGGAATAAACTGCCATACACCGGAGGCCCGGCCATGAGAATAGGCAAAAGGATCAAACGCGCTTTCGACGATGGGCAATAATGCCAGCTCGCCGGGAACCTCACGTGCTTCAATCTGCTCGGCAATAAAATGCAGATAACGCACCCCGCGGCTGGCTACCCGGTCGAGGTAGCGCGGATGAGATTTATACCAGTTCAGCTGTGACTGAATGCGGGGGTTTTCAACCTGCAGGTTCAGACTGTAGGCGTCGATGATACGTTCCCAGATATCATCATGGCTCTGATTCAGTTCGGTAGTTTGAGGGGCGTCGTAAATAACAACGCTGGCATCGGCTTTGCGCACCGGAGTATCTTGTTGCGCAGTTTGCTGATGGGCGCAGCCGGATGCCAATGATAAAGCGGCGGCGATTAAAAATGGTTTCAGGTACATCATCTGTTTACAATAGCAAAAATGAAAGGCCGCCAAGTCTAATTACCGCAAGCCGGGCTAGCAAGGAATTCGGACGGACGTAATGAACAGAATGGCAAACCGCATCAAAGTTGATGCTTATCGGCGCTGGCTGCAAAAAAACAGCGCCACTCGTCTGCTGGCCCTGGAGGCTGGCTGGCTCAGTGATATTGTGGCTGACTTCCGGGGGCTGCAGCTGGCGTATGCCGGGGTCGATCAGGAGCCGCAGTTTCTCAAATACAGCCGTTGCCAGCATAATTTCCGTATGGCTTTTCCGTGGCAGAACGGCGAAGTTGAGGCGCAATTGCGAAGCAAGGATGACGCCTGGCCATTGCCGGACGAATCGCTGGATGTGGTTGTTCTGCAACACACTCTGGATCTCAGTCGCCGGCCACATCAGCTGATCCGCGAAGCGGCCCGGTCGCTGGTGCCGAACGGTTATCTGGTGGTGGTGGGGTTTAATCCGGTGGGATGGTGGGGTGTGGCCCGCTGGCTGCAGATGCTGTCAACTGAACTGCCCTGGATTGCCAACCCGGTAACCTGTCCGCGGCTGCAGGACTGGCTGACATTGTTGGATTTCCGCACCGAAAGTGTTGAACATATTGCCCATGTATGGCCGTTGACGCTGCTGTCGGAGCGGCTGAGTCGTCGTGCCGACCGGCTGCTGGTGAATAAACGCTGGTTGCCGGGCAATGGTTATATTCTGGTGGCGCGCAAGACGATTGCCGGCACCACCCATATTCGCGAAAAACGCTGGCTGTCACAGCCCGGCGGTTTTGTTATGCCGGCGCCGGCTGTGCGTCAGGCTAATCGTATTCAGGGGCGCTGAGCGCTCCGGACAACAGAGTAACACTATGAGACAAGTCGTACTGGACACCGAGACCACAGGTATTGGTGAAGGTCACCGTATTATTGAGATTGGTTGTGTTGAAGTCATTGAGCGGAAACTGACCGGGCGACATTACCATCGCTATGTACACCCACAACGTGCCATCGATGCCGAAGCCCAGGAAGTGCATGGTATTTCCATTGAGTGGCTGGAAGAAAGCGGCGCGCCGGTGTTTGCACAGGTGGCGGATGAATTCCGTGAATTCATCGCCGGCGCCGAGCTGGTGATCCACAATGCAGCGTTTGACGTCGGTATGATGGATGCGGAATTCGACCGGCTGAATTTGTCCCGCACCCGGGAATTCTGTGGCGTACTGGATACCTTAACGCTGGCGCGGGAGATGTTTCCCGGCTCCCGGGTCAGTCTGGATGCGTTATGTAAACGTTATGATATCGATAACAGCCATCGTGAACTCCACGGCGCATTGCTTGACTCCGAAATTCTGGCGGATGTGTACCTGGCGATGACAGGTGGGCAGACGGATCTGGCGCTGGCGGTGGAAGATAACAACGATAATGGTGTGGCTGATATCAGTCTCGACGAGTCATTGCTCAACAACGCTGAGCTTAAAGTTGTTATGGCGACGGCAGCCGAAGTTCAGGCGCATCAGCAGTTTCTGGATCTGGTCGATAAAAAAAGTGAGGGTGCAATCTGGCGGCGTGAGTGATAATGCTGCCACGCCGGTCATCACCCGGGTGTAGGGCAGTGCCAGGTCAGCAGGAAAGCGGTGGCCAGACCCTGATCCCAAAGCTGAGCGACCATTTTGGGGCATGTTCTGACCTTGCTGGCGATCGTAGTCACCCAGAATGTTACCCACATCCGATTGCACCGATTAGACATAAGCAGACGCCTCTGGTCTAACTCTGTGATTTTGTTGGCAAACCGGAGTATATTCAGGTGAAGGTTTGACGTAAAAATTTCGCGCTTTCCACAGTTAGTGGGTAGAATGACAGCAAATACAACTAAAGAACGATCCAAGCATGGCGGATATTACAACAGGAAGTGAGGTGTCACACTTCGCAGCATCACTCAATCTGGTTAAGTCAGAGCTGGCTAATGCTCTTGATCAGGCGGCTGTGCAACTGGATGCCTATTCGGAAAACGGAAGCAGCGACAGTCTGACGTTATTTCTGGAAGAGATTCAGCAGGTGCGCGGCACGTTCAAAATGCTGGACTTTCGAGCCGGTGAGCGCATTTGTGAAGAGCTCGCTGAAACCGGCCGTACTGTTCGTGCCCAGGCCGTCAGCGAATCGGTGTTATCCACCTTTACCCAGGCGATCGTTTTTCTCAAGCGGTATGTTGATGCGGTTGCTGGCGGTGATCTGGTTGCGCCCAGTCTGCTGATCCCGACAATTAACGATATCCGTAAGCAACGCCATGAAAAACCACTTCCTGAAGCCTATTTCTTTTTAGTGAATCTGCGCCCGCAGCTTAAAGCCCCGGCGGCTGACGCAAGCGCGGGCAGTTTTCCGTACCGTCGTGCCCGTCAGTTGTATCAGTTAGGTCTGATTGGCCTGATTCGTAACGAAGGCCGCCGCGGTCCGGTGCAGGTGATGCAGCGGGCGATTAAACGATTTGAAAAAGCCAGTCGTGGCGGAGCATCATGGCCATTCTGGTACGTTACGATGGCGGCGCTGGATGCGTTATCTCAGGATGAATATGAAATTACCCCGCAGCGCCTGAGTTTGCTGGGGGCGCTGGATCGCCAGGTGCGCAAAGTACAGGAGAGTGAAGGCAAAGCGTTTGGCGAAAAAATGCCAGACTGGCTGTTAAAAGAGTTGTTGTATCTGGTTGCCCTGGCAAAAGATGAAACGCCGGCCATCCAACAGGTTCAGCAACAGTTCCACGTTGGTGATGGCGTCAAAGAATCCCATTTAGCCGCCGCCCGCCAGCAGTTGGCCGGGCCGGATCAGTCTGCGTTTGACTCCTTATCTGAAGCCTTACAGGAAGAGTTGCAGTCGGTAAAAGACCTGATTGACCTGCTGGAACGCACCGACACCAGTGAAGCCAACTTTAATGAGTTAATCGATAGTCTGAGCCGCATTTCCGATACCCTGCAAATTGCTAACCTCAACGAGGCCGCTGAACTAACCAAACGTTTATGTGTGGCGTTAAAAGCCAACGGAGTTGATGGTATTCAGGCGCATATGTCGGCGCTGGCTGATGGTATTATTCGTATCGAGCAGGAAATGCGTGGCATGACCCAGTCTGGTCTGGATCATTCCTCGCTGGTTGATCCTGTCAGTCTGGCGGAGGCGCGGATTGCGGTGTTATCCGAATCTATGACAGCGATGACACTGATTAAACGGGCTATCGGCTCATACGTCGATTCCAGTGGTGACCCGCTGCATGTGAAGAATATTGGTAAAAGCCTGCATGATGTTGCCGGCTCGCTGATTTTCCTGGAGCGCTCCGAGGTTGCTGAGTTGCTGCATGAGCTGGAAATATTTGTCGCGCGCAAAATGCTGGAAGCAGACAGCAAACCCGGCGAGCAACAACTGGAAGCTTTCGCCGATGCGATTACCGCGATTGAATATTTCCTCGATTCTATGATTGGCCAGTCAACCGGCTCAGATGATGCCCTCAAACTGGCTAAAGAAAGCCTGATTATTTTAAGGGATTAATATGTTGCAGCCCGGATTAACAGCATTCACGGTTATTTTTATCCTGATTGCTGTCGTTCTGATTGCAATCGCCTGGCGTGGCCGGGAATGGTTTACATATTGGCTGAAGGGCAGTGCGGGATTTATTTTACTGGCTGCCTGTATTTTTGGCTTATTTACTCTGGTCGATGTCTGGAGCTATCGACAACTGCAGCATGAAGAGCCGGTTGCCACATTAAGCATTTATCAGCTGGGTGACCAGAGTTATGACGTCACCCTGGCGGAGTCCGGCGGTGAAGAGCGGCGTTTTAAAGTAGCCGGTGATCAGTGGCAGTTAGATGTCCGCCTGCTGACCTGGATCGGCCCACTGGCAGCGGCTGGCGCCAAACCCCTGTATCGGCTTGATCGTTTATCTGGGCGCTATTTATCCCTTGAGCAAGAGCGGACTGCACCAAGAACGGTGTATTCACTGTCCGAATCCCGCTGGTTTGATTTATGGCAATCAATGCACAATGCCGGGCTCTGGCTCGATGCGCAATACGGCAGTGCGGTTTATATGCCACTGGAAAATGGCGCCGTATTTGCGGTACATCTGACCCCCAAAGGCCTGATTGCCCGCCCCTTTAACGATGTTGCCGAGCAGGCGCTGCAGGGCGATTGGTAATACACCCGCTCGGCATCAGATAAAAAAATCCCCGGCTGAGCCGGGGATTTTTGCGTTCAGTGGTCAATAAATACCGCAAACTGGCCGCGTTTTTGTTCGTTCAGGTGGTGCGCATGAATACGGCTCATGGTGCCTTTCTGGCAATACAGCAAATAACGCCGATCATCGGCTAAATCAGCAACACGGTTGTCCAGCTCATAAAAAGGAATGGTCAACACTTCATTGTTGGTTAGTTGCAGTGGCGCGTCAGCGGCTTCCCCGGGGTGGCGGATATCAATGATTACATCATCAATCGACGGTGTGGCGATCAGTTCAACATCCTCCAGACCACTGCCGGCGGCGGATAATACGTCGTCGATACGTTCATACCTGGCATTCGCCAGTGCTTGCTCCAGCACCTCAAAATTAAAGTCGGCTTCTGTCGCTTCGACTTTTTTCAGATCACCCACCGTGGTTGGTCTCACAGAAATAACACCGCAATATTCCGGCATGGTAGCCGCAAAGGCCTCAGTACCGATGCGGCGTGAGATATCAATGATTTCCGGCTTGTCCATCGCGGCCAGCGGGCGCAATACCATGTGGTCACAAACCCGGTCGATGACCGCCAGATTGGTAATGGTCTGGCTGGCCACCTGAGCAACCGATTCACCGGTAACAATCGCCGGTAACTGAAGGCGGTCTGCTACCTGCGAGGCCGCACGCAACATCATACGCTTCAACACCACGCCCATCTGGCCAACGTCGATGTTTTTCAGGATCTCTTCTACTACGCCTTCAAACGGTACGGTGACAAACTTTACCCGGTGGCTTTCGCTGTAGTTCGACCATAAATAATGCGAAACCTGCTTAACCCCGATTTCGTGGGCGCTGCCACCCAGATTAAAGAAACAAAAGTGAGTTTTAATGCCGCGCCGAGTCATCAGGTAGCTGGCGACGGTGGAGTCGAAGCCGCCGGAGATCAGCGATAATGCCTCGCCCTGAGAGCCCAGAGGATAGCCACCGATGCCGGTCAGTTGTTGGCGGACAACCTGCACTTTGTCGTTACGGATTTCGGCTTTAACCACGATGTCCGGGTTTTTCAGCGACACGCCAGTCGCTTGCGTTTCTTTTAACAAGCCGCCGCCCATATAAATTTCGGCCTGATGGGAGGTGAAATCGTGTTCACCAGCCCGCTTGATACGCACGCAGAACGTTTTACCGGCCAGCTCGGCGGCGTAGGCATCGCGCACATGGCCATAAGCTTCGTCCAACGTGGTGAATTCGTGTTCAACAATTTCCAGTGCTGCACCGATACCCGGCGTATGAGTCAGAATCTGAATCGCCTGGCGACGAGAGCTGTCATCCTCATGGTTCAGTACCACCACCAGGCTATCCCAGCGATTCTGCACGTCGGCTGACAATTCATGTTTGCGAAACAGGGTTTGCAGGTTCTGGCGCAGGATCTTAGTGATCTGCTTGCGCACCGGACGGGATTTGATGGTGATCTCAGGGAAGAGCTTGATAACAAACTTCATGAACAGCCGCACTCAGGGGGTTGGGTAAAAGGCGCGGATTATAGCGGATGTGGTGATTGCTGTGCAGCTTTTGCATTTTTCGGGGTTTACTGAGCCTGCTAGTACTCCGGCTTCAGTTTTTTGTGCCGGGCGCTGGCATGGCGCTCGCGCATTTCAGTATCGATATAGCGGTCGGTGGTGGCCATACTCGCGTGGCCCGCATCTTCTTTGACGTGTTCTTTCGGCCGGAATTTTACATCTTCTGAAATTCCGGTGTGGCGCAACCAGTGCACGGTGGCCACTTTCAGCTCCTGAGCTTCCTCTTCCATACCCTCGTCATACATTCGCTGATAAGCGGCGTCGAAGCAGGACTGCACCAGATAGCGGATCTGACGGGTACTGGTGACCGGGCCACGGCCCTTAATGCGCGCAATTAGCGGTGTTTGTTCACCCACGGTTGGCAGTGGTGTCAGCCCCAGGTGGGTGCGGTAACGTTTTAACGCCTGCAGCATATCATCCGAAACGGTCACCATTCTTACTTTATTCCCTTTACCGATCACCCTCAGCCACCAGTGCTGGTCGCGATCCTGCTGAAAGTCGCCCATCACCGGAGTGCCGCGTTCGTCAGCGACCAGTTCCGAGATCCGCAGGTACATGGCAAATAAACAGCGCATGATAAACAATGACCGCTCATGTTCAGCGGGTTTCTGCTGCGCCAGTTGTTCCACGGTTTCCATCACATAATCCCATTGCAGGTTGGAAATCCGGCGAATGGGTTCCTGATAAGCGTGTTTTTGCAGGTAACGACTGCGCTGGCGAATCAGCTTGACCGGATTCAGCTCCAGGTAATCTTCCTGCTGCAGGTAATTAAAGAAGGTCGACAGAATGGAAAAAATTGCCTGCAGGCTTTTTTGTGACAGGGCAAACTCGGCTTCTGGCTGGCGTTTTGACGTTTGCGCCACAAACGGCCGCCAGTCGGGATTAACCCGACGTTCCCCCTGGCGCAGGCGGAAGCGGGCCACTTGTTTGGTACCAATCCAGCTGGCCGGTGGTTGCTGGCAAAAGGCGAGGTAATCTTCCATATCCTGGCGCCGCAGTTCCGTCAGGTTGGCCTCACGTACCAGCCAGCACCATTGCAGCAGCCGTTCAGCTTCGCGGCGATAACTGTTAAAAGTGGCGGCAGAGCCACCATAGCTGGATAAAAAATGCAGCGTATTAACCAGATCATCGTAACTGCCGGGCACCTGACGCAGTTGTGGTAAGCGCTGCATCAGCGCCCGGGCATACATCAGCGGATTGCCCAGATGGTCTGCCTGATCGATCAGGGGAGAGGGTGAGGTGCTCATTATTTCGCCGGAATAAAAAAATTATCGGAAATAAATACTGCAAATTGCGTTTCAGTGCAATCCGGATCAGGGCAATATCGACGTTGCTTTAATTTGTGCCCAGACCAACATGCCAGGTTGCAATGCCAGCTCATGACACGCTTTACGGGTAACCCGGGCCCAAAGACGTTGCCCGGACAGGCGCAGGGCGATATCGGCGTAGGGAGCATCCGGGCTCTGGTTCAGTTTTTCAATCCGGCCAGCCAGGCGGTTCTGGATGCTGCTGTTGGCATCTTCTGTTAACGACAGGCTGACGTCCCGGGCTTCAATCGCCAGCCGTAACGAATCACCAGGCTGCAGTTGATGCGCTTGCGGCAGGTGCAATCGTATCTCGCCAAAGCGTGCCTGGCTGAGCTGCCACATTTCGTCATGCGCTTCGATGTGCCCCAGCCAGATACTGGTTAACGGGCCATCAATGCCGAGCTGTTGTGGTCGTGATAATTCCGCCAGCACACGGTTTGCCGGGCCCTGGTGGATCACGCTGCCATGCTCCAGTACCAATAAATGGTCAGCCAGACGGCTGACTTCGGCCATTGAGTGAGTCACGTACAACACCGGAATGTCGAGCCAGCGGAATAACGACTCCAGATAAGACAATAATTCCTGCTTGCGGGCCTGATCAATGGCGGATAACGGCTCGTCCATTAACAGAATCTGCGGGTTACCTGCCAGTGCCCGGGCAATCGCAACCCGTTGCTGTTCACCACCCGATAGCTGCTGAATCGGACGCTGCAATAAATGCTCGATACCCAGTACCTGATACAGTTGCTTCAGCGTGTGTGCTGCCAGTGGTTGTTGGCTGCGGCGCCGGCCATAGCTGATATTGCCTTCGACCGACAAATGATCAAACAGGCTGGCTTCCTGAAAAACGTAACCCAGTTTGCGCCGGTGAGGCGCCAGGGTCTTACCGGCGGATTGCCACGACTGATCGCCAATGCTCAGTTGATTGTGTCCGGCGTCTGCGGCTTCCAGTCCGGCGATGTACCGTAACAGAGTGGTTTTGCCAGAGCCGGAGTGGCCACTGATGGCGCTAACACCCCGCCCGGGAAGCACGCAGTTAACGTCTAGGGTAAAGTCATCGGAGCGGGGCAGCTGGCAGCAAATGTGGATGTCAGACATGGCGGTGGTTTATTTCCAGGACATAAGGCGCGGATTGCGGCGCAGGCCGTACAGCAATAACAAAATCAACAATGAGAACCCGACCAGCAGTGCCGATAAATAATGCGCGCGGCCATATTGCAGCGTTTCTACCTGTTCATAGATCTGCACCGATAACACCTGGGTCTCACCCGGGATATTGCCGCCAATCATTAACACCACGCCAAATTCCCCCAGCGTGTGAGCAAAGCCAAGAATGGCGGCGGTAATAAAACCGGCACGGGCCTGGGGAATCAGGATGCTGAAAAACCGGTCAACCGGGCCGGCCCCCAGGGTTTTGGCGACCTCAAAAGGGCGTGGCCCCATGGCTTCTATGGCATTCTGAATCGGTTGCACTACAAATGGCAGCGAATAAAACACCGACGCCACCACCAGACCAGCAAAGCTGAACGGTAATAAGCCGATTCCGAGCCATTGAGTCAGTGCACCTATCGGGCCTTGCGGACCCAGTGCCAGTAATAAATAAAACCCTAATACCGTGGGCGGCAGTACCAGCGGCAGGGCGACGATAGCACCGATCAGTCCACGCATCCGGCTGCGGGTATTGGCCAGCCACCAGGCCAGTGGCGTAGCCAGCAACAATAACAGTGCGGTTGTCAGACCGGCCAATTTGCAGGTTAGCCAAAGCGCCTGCCAGTCTGCACTCGTCAGTACATTCACGGTAGCAGGTACCCCAGTTGTGTAATCACAGTGCGGGCTTCAGGCGTATTAAGAAACGTAATAAAAGCGGTTGTCGCCGGGTTATCTGCCCCACGATTAAGTACCACCAGTTGTTGCCTGATGGCCGGGTGTTGGTCTGCGGCAAGCAGCAGGTAACGGCCGGTGAAATCGGAGCTTTTTACCTGCGACAGGGCGATCAGCCCAAGATCGGCATTGCCGCTGCGAACAAACTGGTAGGTCTGAGCAATATTTTCACCACGCACCAATTTGCCCGGCTGTGGCTGGTAATTCAGGGATGCCAGCCACTGCGCGGCGGCTGCGCCATAGGGTGCCAGCTTTGGATTGGCAATGGCTAGCCTCTGATAATTATCGGAAATAAGTGTCTCAACAGAGACAGCTTGCTGCGGCTGATTGGTCGCCAGCACCAGGCGGCCTAATGCGTAGGTCTGGCGTGAACCGGCGATGGCTTGTTGCTGTTGCACCAGGCGTTCTGGTTTATCACTGTCGGCCGACATAAATATATCGTACGGTGCGCCATGCAGAATCTGGGCATACAGCTTGCCAGATGAGCCGCTGGCAATGCGGATCGTATGGGGACTCTGCTGCTCGAACAGCTGGCTTAAGCGTTGCAGTGGCTGAATAAAATTTGAGGCGACGGCAATGGTCAGCTCATCGCTGGTTGCCGGGTTGCTGATACTCAACAGCGCAACCGCACTGAGGGCTGCGATCCGGCGGCATAATCGGCTGTGATAACGGGCGAAAGACTTCATGCGGCACAGTCTGCGACAAGACACACAACAAGACAAGAAAAGGCAGTCGCCGGCATCAGGAATGTCAATCTCCAAATATTCCGATAATATTAATTATCGGAAATATAGGTGATATGCAGAGAGCAATCATTCTTCATGGCCCGGGCATTCAATTCGCGCCTGTGGTATTCCGGGCATCCTCCGCCAAAGGTCCTGAAGCGGTAGGTTTTTTATCCCGGATCAGTTAAACTCCGCGCCCTTTTTTAAACCCAGTCAACGCAGGTATCAGAACGGCATGTATTCAGTAGGTCAACGTTGGATTAGTGAGGCTGAAACGGATTTAGGCTTAGGGTTAATTCAGGACGTTGATTTCAGGATGGTGACCGTCTATTTCCCGGTCATTGATGATATCCGCACCTATTCCAAAGAAAACGCCCCATTAACCCGGGTTGAATTTAAGGTTGGCGATGTTGTGCCGTTGCAGGATGGCAGCAGCCTGACCATCACTGAGGTGCAGGAACAAAACGACATCCTGTTTTATGGTGATGATGAGCGCTTTATTCCGGAAACCCACCTGAGTGGCCAGATCCAGCTGAATCAGCCAGCCGACCGGCTGTTCTCCGGCCAGATTGACAACAACAATCTGTATGAGCTGCGCCAGATTGCCCTGCAACAACTGAGCAAGCTACGTAAGCGCCCTTTTTATGGCCTGTTGGGTGGCCGCACCAGTTTATTACCTCACCAGTTGTATATTGCGGAACAAGTCACGCAGGATTCCATCCCCCG
Organism: Bacterioplanoides pacificum; assembly: GCF_042648445.1. NCBI lineage: Bacteria > Pseudomonadati > Pseudomonadota > Gammaproteobacteria > Oceanospirillales > Oceanospirillaceae > Bacterioplanoides > Bacterioplanoides pacificum. Next base: position 722,047 of record NZ_JBHRYB010000005.1, on the reverse strand, counting down.
GGTATTGCTGGCGGATGAAGTGGGCCTGGGTAAAACCATTGAAGCGGGCCTGATTCTGCATCGCCTGTTGCTGCAGCAACGTATTGCGCGGGCCATTATTCTGGTGCCCGACCACCTGTTGCACCAGTGGCTGGTTGAGATGATCCGGCGTTTTAATCTGCGTTTCACCATCGTCGATAAAGCCATGGTGGCCGAAAACCGCCTGGCGGCAATGGAAGGTGAAGCCACCAATATGTTTGCAGAGAACCAGTTATTCCTGTGCCCTCTTTCGATTGCGACGCAGGAAGTGGTTGCTGCACAAATGGCAGACAGCGACTGGGACATGCTGGTTGTTGACGAAGCGCACCACCTGGAATGGGATGTGGATGGTCATGATCAGGCGTATGGTCTGGTTGATCAGATCGCCGCGACCACCCCGGGGTTGTTACTGCTGACGGCAACACCGGAACAACTGGGGATTAATGGCCATTATGCCCGCTTGCGCCTGCTTGATCCGGAACGTTACCCAAGCCTGGAGCAATTCCTGGCGGAGCAGGAACAATATCAGCCGATTGCCGGGTTAGCGTCTGCGCTGGCCGGTGATGATGAGCTGAGTGCTGTTCAGCAGCAATTGCTGGCGGATTTATTGCCCGACAGTGTCGCCAGTGATGACCGCAATAAACAATTAGAGAACCTGATTGACCGCTGTGGCCCGGGGCGTGCGCTGTATCGCAACACCCGTCATGGCGTAACCGGCTTCCCTAAACGACTGGCTACCCTGCATGCCCTGCCGGCACCGGCCTTTGCTCAGCAGCCAGCTAGCGAACTGGATCAGCAGCTGTTCCCGGAACTGGGTATCAGTGGCTGGGAAAGCAGTGATCCGCGCTGCCAGTGGCTGGTAGAGCTGCTGCAGCAACAGAAAAAAGACAAAATCGTACTGATCTGTCATTCCGCTCAGACCGTATTGGATCTGGAGAAATACCTGTGGGAAAGTCATGCCACTCCGGCAGCGGTATTCCACGAGCAGATGGATCTGGTCGAGCGTGACCGTGCAGCGGCCTACTTTGCCGATCATGAGCAAGGTGCGCGAATCCTGCTGTGCTCCGAAATTGGCAGTGAAGGCCGTAACTTCCAGTTCGCCCATCATCTGGTGCTGTTTGATCTGCCGTTTAACTGTGACCTGCTTGAGCAGCGCATCGGCCGTCTGGACCGTATTGGCCAGAAGCACGACATTCAGATTCACATCCCGGTATTTGCCGACCACGCCAGTGGCCGCTGGGCTGAATTGCTGAATGACGGCATGGACGTATTCAGCCGCCCGAATCCGGCCGCTCAGCCGTTGCTGGAAAAACACAAAGCCAATATTCTGGCCGCACTGGCGGGTGAGCAGGATATCGCAGCATTAACCCAACAGCTGGCCGATGAGCGTGATGCCTTGCTGCAGGCGCTTGAACAGGGCCGTGACCGGTTGCTGGAATTACATTCCTGTCACCCACACAAGGCCCGTGAGCTGGCTCAGGAAATGACCATCACTCACATTGAAGACGAAGCCGACCTGAACGACTTTATCGAACTGTTTGTTGATGCGTTTGGTCTAGAGTTGGCCGACCTGGGAGGCGACTGTATCACCATCGCACCGGGCGACCATATGCTGGTTCCGGATATGCCACACCTGCCGGAAGACGGCTTTATGGCAACAACCAACCGTGATGTGGCGTTATCGCGCGACGATGTCCAGTTCCTCAGCTGGGAACACCCTTTTATTGATCAGGCGCTGGAGCTGATTGTCAGCAGCCCGGCGGGCAACTCGTCTGTTGGTTACATCGAAGATCATGGTCACCGCACCGGTGATTGTTTTATTCAATTACAATTTGTCGCCATTTGTTCAGCCCCGAAAGCATTGCAGGTTGAGCGTTATCTGCCGCCGGATGCGATGCATCTGATGATGACGCCCAAAGGTGACTTAAAGGTTAATGAGCCTGAGTCGCTGCCAGGGTTTGCGCTGCCACTGAAGAAAGGTACCGCTCGCGGCCTGGCTGAGCAAAAAGAAGACGAGGTAAAACCTCTGATTCACAAGCTGGAGAAGCTGGGTGCCGGTCAGCTGAGTAAAATGGTTGAGCGCGCCCACGATAAGGCAGAACAGGCTTTCTCTGATCGGCTTGAACGGCTGACCGCCCTGTCGCGCGCAAATCCAAACATCTCCCAGCAACTGGTCGACAATGTGAAGCGCGAGCGGGATGCGGTGCTGGCCGCCATCCGTGATGCACAACTGGTGCTCGACAGTGTCCGCCTGGTGTTCTGCGGCTAAAGTTCCAACACCACTCAATAGCATGCGACCCTGATGCCACCACCCTTCCGGTGGGGGTATCGGCAGAATCTGAATAGCCGGGTTTTAACTCTCGTGTTTACCCGGCGCATCGGCCAGCCACTGTGCGGCAAAGGGCGTCGGGTTATCGATATAACGCAACGCCGATTGCACGTCACGCCAGCCAACGTACTCCATCAACCTGCGGGTATCCCAGCCCTGGCCATTTGCCCAACTGGCGAATCCGCGTCGTAAGGAGTGGCTGCTAAAGCCCTTGCTATTCATTAACCCGACCTGACTTAAGCGCTGGCGCAGAATGTTGGTAATGCTCACCGGGTGCATACCTGATGAGCTGATATTGCCCCAGCGATCAATGGCTCGAAATACGTTACCCTCCCCGAGCCCGGCAGCATCAATCCAGTCGATATAGGCCTCGACCGGACATAGCTGTCTGAGTGCCGGAACCTGATAATCACGTCCCTGCAGGCTGCGATCCCCTTTGCTGCGCGCCAGCCATAACGACATCCCCGCCCCGCTTTTTGCCTGGATATGCTGAACCTCCAGTCGCACCAGCTCATCACTGCGAAACGCCCGCCAGAAGCCCAGCAACAGAATGACGCGGTCGCGCAGCGCCGTTAATGCCTGAGGTGGATCATCGTGCTCGATTGATTGCTGCAGATAAGCGGCTAATTGTTGCAATTGCTCCAGCTGTATCGGCTGCGCCTGCTTACTCTTGGCCGGATGCAGTTCGGCAATGCCTTTGATCACCTTTCTGACGTGAGGCGCCTTGGTCGGATCGGCAAATCCCTGCTGCTGATGCCAGACAGACAAGCCTGCCAGGCGCTGCTTCAGGGTCGCCAGAGACAACTGACCGCCATAATGAGCCAGATAACGGGCGACGCTGTCGGCCGTCGCTGGCAGCAGCCCTCCCCAGTGACCTTCAAAGTGTTCTACAGCAGCGCGATAGCTTCGGCGGGTGTTATCACGCGTGGCGGCGCGTAAATACTCCTCGACACCGGGGGCGAGCCGGTTTTCCTGCGTCTGACGTTCCTGCGGCAGGGCTTCTGCCGGGTGTACTGAAGCGTGTTTCTGGCGCGCCATAAGCCGTTTTTTCACTCTGACATTAAATAATCCTGAATTATCTGATGTTATAAATTGACTTTCAAATTTATAAATAACATTTAAAATAGTATGTATATACATAGTATGTAATACAGTACGAAACTGACATCTGAACACTTTTAAAATTAGGGTAAGAACATGGCCAGAGGCGGGATTAATAAAGTTCGGGTGGCAAAAGCACGGCAAAGCCTGATCAGCCAGGGTAAAAACCCTTCTATTGATGCGGTGCGGGTAGCACTGGGTAATACCGGTTCCAAATCGACCATCCACCGTTATCTGAAAGAGATTGAGGAGCAGGAAGCCACTCAGCTTGATGACGAAGCCTTACTGAGTCAGCCGATTCGTGAGTTAATCTGCCGCCTGGCAAGCACCCTGAAACAGGAAGCTCAGCAACTTGTTGAGGAACAGCAACACCAGGCTGATCAGCAGCAACGCAAGATGCAACAGCAGCACCACGAGCTGGAGCAACAAGTGACACAACTGCGCGATACACTGCAGCAAAGTGAACAGCGGCTGGCCGATACCGAACAACAACTGCTCAGCGTCATCAGCGCCCGCGATCACTGGCAGACCGAAGCCAGGCAAAATCATCAGCAGGCAGAAGCCCTTCAGAGCCTGATCGAAGAAAAGCAGAACCAGATTGACTCACTGGAAGAAAAACATCGCCATAACCGCGATGCTCTGCAGCATTACCGCCAGTCCGTTCAGACTCAGCGCGATCAGGATCTGCGTCAGCATGAACAGCAGATACAGCAACTACAGGCGGAAATCCGCACCCTGAATCAGACGATTAACCTTAAGCAGAGTGACATCACAGAATTAACCAAAGACAACGGCCGGTTGCTGGCTGATAGCGGCAATCTGCAACGGCAGCTGGATGACGCACGGACACAACATTCGACCTGCCAGCAACAGCTAGCCCGGCAGGATCATGAGTTTCAGCAGCAGCTTCAGCAACTGACACAGCTACAGCTGCTGAACCAACAACAACAGCAACAACTGGCGTTGCAGCAACAGCGGGAAGACGAGTCAAAAGAAAGCCAGCAGCAGTTGCGACTGACTATTGCGGCTCTTGAAGCGCAACTGTCAGCCAAAGACCAGCTGCTTGAACGCTTATTGCAGGGGAAAACGGAGCCGGCAGACGCCGACCCCGGAAGCGGAAATTAACCGCGTGGCGTGCGCATGGTGACGAACTCTTCCGCCGCCGTTGGGTGAATGCCGATGGTACTGTCAAACACCGCCTTGGTGGCGCCTGCCTTGATGGCCACCGCCAGCCCCTGGATGATTTCACCGGCATCCGGGCCTACCATATGAGCACCAACCACCACGTCACTGCTGGTCTGAACAATCAGCTTCATTAAGGTGCGCTCCGGCAATCCACTCAAGGTGTGTTTCATCGGTTTGAAGTTGGATTCAAACACAGTGACGTCGTCCTGATAGCGCTCAAGCGCCTGCTCCTCGGTCAGACCTACCGTGGCGATATTAGGCTGACAAAACACCGCCGTCGGAATGTTGTCGTAATCCATTGATGAACGATCATCTGAATACAGCTGCGCCACCAGTTTCATCGCCTGCGCCAGCGCCACCGGGGTTAAGGCCGGCGTACCAATAACATCACCCAACGCATAAACGGAAGGTGTTGATGTCTGAAAAAAGTCATCGGCGATCACAGTGCCGTTTTCGCGGGTTTTAACGCCGGCAGCTTCCAGCTTCAGGCCATCGGTCATGGGGCGGCGGCCGGTGGCATACATAATGGCATCCGCAGCCAGAGTGTCGCCGGATTTCAGCGTGGCAATCAGACTGCCATCAGGCTGCTTTTCAATGCGTTCGATATCACTATGGGTCAGGATATTCACACCTTTGGCGGCAATTTGTTGCGCCGCAAACTGGCGAATACCTTCGTCAAAGCCACGCAGAATTTGCTCGCCGCGATACATCAGCGTGGTTTCAGCGCCCAGGCCGTTAAATATGCCGGCAAACTCGACAGCGATATAACCACCGCCAACAACAATGACACGCCGGGGGAACTGCTCCAGGAAAAAGGCTTCGTTTGAGGTAATAGCATGCTCCGCTCCGGGCACGTCCGGCTTAAACGGCCAGCCACCGGTAGCGATCAGAATACGTTCTGCGCGGTACTCGCGGCCATCAACCAGCACGGTATGTGCATCCTTAAAGCTGGCACTGCCATGCAGAATGGTAACCCCGGAGTTCTCCAGTAAGTTATTATAAATGCCATTTAAGCGACTGATTTCAGTGCTTTTGTTATCCCGCAGAGTCGACCAGTCAAAGCCCTGCAGCTGCCCTTGCACACCAAAACCACGCGCCTCTTCAAACTTTTCGGCGTATTCAGAGGCGTAGACAAACAACTTTTTCGGGACACAGCCGACGTTGACGCAGGTACCGCCCAGATAACGGTTTTCAACAACAGCCACCCGAACGCCTTTGGCTGCTGCCATACGGGAGGCACGCACACCACCGGAGCCGGCACCTATGACCAGCAAATCGAAATCATAACTCACGTGTTATTGCTCCAGCCCGGCAAGCACCGGGCATCAGAATAAGGAAATTTATGGGGTCAGTGTGGCACGCACGTCCACCCAGCCCGGATTGTCTTTACGTTCGATGTTGATCTGACTCACCCGGATGCCCTGGCCTGCCTGCAGATTCTCCAGCCAGCTAATGGCGTCATCGAAGGCAACTTTATCCACCCAAACGCGCAATCCTTTGCCATCCTGCTCATAACGACTGAGAGTGATGCCACTTTTACGCGCCTGCTGAGTAACCACAGACAAGACCGGGCCGGAAGAAGTTCCCGCACTACCAAATTTATGGGCATTGTCAGCGATGCGATTGTAGCTGGCGACCGCACGATCAAGTTTGCTGCTGAGGCTGCGCTGCTGCTTAATCAGTGGCGCGTAGATCAGCAAAAACACCAGCGCCGCCACGACCAGCGCAGCAACCGCCCTGACGATCAGCTGATCGCGGCCAGGCAGTGTGTGATACCAGTTTTTGGCTGCCTGAACCTGAGGATGATTGCTGAACTGTTGTTTCAGTTGCTCCATGCGATTCATGCTGCACCTCCCACTTTCAGGCGCCCTTTGACGCCGTTTTTATCGTTCGTCGCCGAGGCTACTTCGGCACTAAGGCCTTCTTGCTCCAGCGCCTGCTTCAGTTGCTGCAGCTCAGCCAGGCTACTGGCCCGCACCTCAATCAGGAGTTCATTCAGACGTTCACTGAAACGCATCGATTGCAACTGCACTTTCTGCTGCAAACCTTTGGCGGCATACACTTTCGAGGTGGTGTTAACCAGCTGAATAAAGCCGGCATCGCCGGAGGAGCCTCCGCCGGCCAGTTTTTCGCGGAACTGACGATCCAGAGAGCGAATGCGCTCGCCCGGGAAAAGTTGTTTATACAGAGCATTGGCAGCCTGGCGCACTTCTTTTTCCTGAGCCTGCAACGCGCTGTTATCAATAAACAGATACCCGGCCAGCAGAACCAGCCAAACTGCCGCCAGAGCAGCCAGCGAACTCCACCAGGCAGCCGGTTTGTCCTGCCGGGTTTCACGCACCTGGTAGCGGCCAACCAGCAGACTGCAGGTTTTGTTTTCCAGGTTGCTTTCTATTTGTTCATCACAGGTACTGGCGAGCAAATCGATTTCACCAAAAACATCGGCAAAACCGGTCTCCAGACTGCTTTTGATCATCTTGGCCTGATCCAGCCCATCCGACCACACCGCCAGCGTATCAGCGCGATAATCATCCAGCAGGCTTTCCAGTACCGGGGTTAATGCGCTTGCCGGAATCCAGCCTTCAAAGTGCCCGGGCAATAACAGCTGCCAGCCGTCACCCTGATGACGCAGCAGGTGCGTTTGTGGCAACAGACTGGTTTCGGGAATTAACTCACGCACCTGAACATGATGCAGCTCACACTCCTGCAGCAGCCGCTCAATCAGATCGGCCGCTACGGCATAGGCGCGCACTTTTTTATCGGCTTTACCGGCAGGCACCACCAGGTACTGATCAACGTCTTCAATCAGGAACTCTTCCAGCGCAAACGGCAGCGCTTTGGCCAGATTGCGCTGATTGACGCCGGGCATCGCCACCCAGTGCGTGGAATAGTTACTGGCGGCCAGCACCAGGGTAACGGACACCAGGTCCGGCTGTCCCTCAGCCCATTGCTCCAGAGGAACACCCTGCTGGAGTAAATCATCGTGCAGGCCTCCGACTAACCAGCAGCCTTGTGCGCTTTGCCACTGAACCTTTTTTGTTTCCATGTTATCTGCTTACTCTGCTTGACCCGGCCCTTAAGGCTGACCAGCGGCCGGGGGAATTGATGCTGAATTCTGTCCGCTGTCGCCGGCTTGCGGCGCCACGGGTTTCTCTTCGCGGCGTGAATAGTCACGATACAACACCGTCATACGGGCATCGTTTTTGTCGCGCCGGATTAATGCTTCGCTGGTGGCATAGCGATCGTTAAGATCGACCCGGGCAAACATCTCAAAATATTCACTGTTGATACTGAACGCGCCTTTGTCCCATTTTTCCGTTGCCGGCGGCTGTTTGTCGCCAGCAGGCTGCGGTTGAGTATAACGTTCGAGAATACTCTGATTCCAGAATTCATCGACACTGCTGTAGCCTTTATCCGTGCGGGCGCTCACCAGGCTGGCACCATCCTGCAACGTCAGCCCGGAAGCCAGCGATGCCAGCACGGCAGCACTGGCAGTATTAACATTCAGTTGCACGTCAAATGGCAGGCAGGACACATACGGCAACAACGCCTGATAGGTTTGCTGATCTAACTCCTCGATCAGCAGTAGTTCCGATACGTGTTTACAGCCCTGATAGGCGGCGCGGTACGGTGGCTCCTGCGCCTGATACACGTCGTCGGCCTGGCTGTTTTTATCCATCCAGCGACTGACACGGGAGGCCAGCTGCACATCCAGCCCGAGAATATTTAACAAGTTGGCAAAACGTTTGGTTTGCAGGGTTTTATTTGCCGCTTCGGCCGCCATGCTGTTGAGATTAAACCGCCCCTGAGCATCGCGGATAGAAACGTAAATTTTCCCGGGCTCGAGAGGAAAGCTTCTTGGTTTTGCCCATTCTTCGTTGCCATGATCTTTTTCTTTATCGGCTTTCCAGTCGAGATACAAACCGGTGCGCACCGCCTGCTCGGCGCCATAAGTGAACGCCCGGGTTTGTTGCAACGTAAACATATTACCGCTGCGCTGAATATCGGTGGCCTGACGGTCGATAATAGCCGTTGCCAACACCGACACCACGGCGAATACCAGCAGCACCATAATCAGTGCTAACCCCTGCTGACGCTGCAGCGAAACCGGGCGCGGACGGCGCATCAACAGTGTCATTGCAATTCCCCGTCGTGGGCCAGCAACCAGGTGCGTTCCAGCTCTCCGATACGCGGCAGTTCAAACCGCCAGCGGATCGCAACCGGCACATCATTTTCACCATTGCCGCCCTGCAGTGCCGGCCATGAACTGAACCAGTCTCGCTCCGGTGGAGTTGAGCCAGAAGCCTGAGGCGTGGCGCTTTGTTTTTCTGCCAGCACTTCCATTTCCAGCAGAGTAATCTGTTCCAGTACCACCTGAGCCGCGGGCTCAGAGTCACTGGTGCGGTCGAGCACGCGCCAGAAATAACGTACCAGGCAATCGCCCTCCGGCTCCGCCATTCCCCAGCGCAATAAACGTTCGCGCGCTGGTTTGCAGGCGTCGCTGTCGAGCGCCTCCAGGCGATAAGCTACCCGTTGCAGGGTACTGCGTGGATTACTGGCTACCGGAGAGTTACGCCAGCCGGCACGGGTGAATTCAATCGGGTATTCACCATTGTCGAGAATCAGTGATGCCTGAGAATCACCGTACTGATCCCGTACCGAGCGGTTAATAAACTGTTCCATATCGCGGCTGACCACCTGATTAAAGCGCTGCAGACTGATCAGTTGCTCGGAGGTGATATCCGTGGCTTCTTTGGTGTCGATCACACTGCGCAGCAGCTGGCTGGCACCCACACCCAGCATGGCGGTAATGGCCACCGCAACCAGTACTTCGAGTAAGGTAAATCCACCCGGTCGCTGCATCAGTATTTCCCTACAATCGTGGCGATACTGGCCAGATTGGCTTCTTTGTTTTCCAGCGCAGCAACCGATACCGTTACCCGCCGGGTATCCGGTAGCTGGGTGTTTTCAACTTTGGTGTTAACCCGCCACTCACGGCCCGCCATATCCACCACGTCATTGCGGTCACCAATAGCGGGAAAGCCATTCAGGCGGATATCGGTCAGCTGGTTCTCCGCCACAAAGGACGCAAGGGTTTTATCCTGCAGGTACAACAAGTTGCCGACACTCTGACTGGTGGTCTGACTGATGGTGGTGGCAATAACCGCAAACACGGTAACCGCGATCATCACTTCCAGTAAGGTAAAACCCTGCTGCTGACGGCGTTTAATCTTCATAACGCTCCACTTCGGTATAAAGCGGGCTAAAACCATCACCGCGCAGACGCACAATAAAACTGTTGTCCTGGCGGTGACTCAGCTCGAGCACAAACGGTGTGTATTCATCGGAGGATAAAAACAATAAGGCCGGCTTCGGGCCGCTGTCCTCTTCCAGCAACTCATCAAAATCGATTTCCTGCTCTTCAATTAACAATCGGAACTCGATTGTTTCCGGCGCCTGCAGTTCTTTTTTCAGCGGCCCGGAGTTATGGGGCTGCCAGGGGTTTTTAGCCACTTTCGCCTGCTCTTTGCCATCCATTGCCCGTACCTGCTGACTGTTGACATCCAGATAGGACAGCAACATCAGCTCCTGCAGGTCCATTGCCACGCCAAAATCAACATTCTGAAACACGGCATCTTCACGATACGCTTCGAGCAGTACCGTGAGCTGGCGGGCAAACTGCTCCGTCTCCTCCTGAGCCGGATTACTGCTGGAGGTAAAGGTTGCAATCGACATCAGACCACCGATGATGGCCAGTACAACCAGAACCTCCAGCAAGGTAAAGCCGGCAGAACGCCGGCTTAAAATGGATGGTTTTGACGGGTGCACAATAACCGCCGCAATCAATCGTTGCTGCTGATGTCAGCGCCGTCTTCTTCGCCGCCTTCTACACCATCGGCGCCCAGTGAGACAATTTCGTACTTATTGGCTTTTTCACGGAAATACAGGAACTCATTACCCCAGGCATCGGTTGGCACTTTGCTGCCTTTCATATAACCACCCGATTTATAATTTTTCGGTTCCGGAGAGCTGCTGGGTTTGCTGATCAGCGCTTCCAGGCCCTGCTCTGTGGTTGGGTATTGATAATTATCCAGCTTGTACAGATCCAGCGCCCCCTCGATCAGTTTCATCTGGCTTTTGGTGGTTTTGATATTGGCTTCTGAGGCGGAACCAAGAATATTAGCTCCCACTAATGCCATGATACCGCCGATAATAGCCAGTACCACCATCACTTCTAACAGAGTAAAGCCGCGAGTTTTTTTTGCACTTACTTGCATTGTTGTTTGCTCCTAACGAACCATTTGTTGCAATTCAAGAATGGGTAACATAATCGCCGCCACAATTAATGCGACGATGGCGCCCATGGTCAATAACATCATGGGCTCAAAAATTTTCACCAGCGCCGAGACAGTATTCTCCAGCGTGGTTTCCTGTTGTTGTGCCGTCCGGGCCAGCATGGCGTCCAGTTCACCGCTGTTTTCACCACTGGCAATCATATGCAGCATGATGGGCGAAAAGTGGCCAGTCTCCGCTAGTGCCTGATGCAGGCTGCCGCCTTCGCTGACCGCCACCGTCGCACCACTGAGCGACGTCTGAATCGGAATATTGCTGACCACCTGACTGGCAATGCGCATCGCTTCGACCAGGGGCACACCACTGGATGTCAGAATGGCCAGAGTACTGCCAAAGCGGGCGGTATTGGCGCTGCGCACGAAACCACCGAGGCCCGGCAGGCGCAATAAAAACTGATGGTAACGACGACGGAAACCTTCCTTTTTCAGCGCCCGGTTAAACAGCACCAGAGCAATGACTAGCAGCCCCAGCAGGTATAAGCCGTAATTACTGATCAGGTGGCTGAGACTGAGCATAAACTGGGTTAAACCCGGTAATTCCTGACCGTTTTTAACAAACACCTCAACGATGTCCGGCACCACATAGGTCAGCAGCCCCACAACAATACCAATTGCCACGATTGACAGAATCATGGGATACATGGCGGCTAATTTGATCTTCTGGTCCGACTGTTGACGCGCTTCGGTGTAATCGGCCAGGCGATTCAGCACACCATCCAGATGCCCGGCGTGTTCGCCAGCGGCGACCGTCGAGCGGTACAGATGGGGAAAAGCACGCGGATATTCTTCCAGTGCCTTGGCCAGGGTATAACCTTCAAGAACCTTGGAACGAATCGCCAGAATCATGGCTTTGATTTTTTGTTTGCCGGTCTGTTCAGACAGCGCCCGTAACGATTCATCAATCGGTAAACCTGCCTGAATCAGCGTCGCCAGCTGGCGTGTTATCAGCGCCAGATCCGGCACCGATAATGACGGCCCACGATGAAACAAACCACTGCTCTGGGATTTGTTTTTGCTGGCGGTAATTTCCACCGACAATGGCATCCAGCCTTTTTCGCGCAATTGCTGGCGAATCTGGCGGGCGCTGTCCGCTTCCATTACCCCTTTTTGCTGTTTGCCTCTGGCATCCAGCGCCTGATATTCAAAAGCCGCCATAGTTAACCCTTGGCTACCCGTAACAGCTCTTCAATGGTGGTGCTGCCGGCCAGAACTTTACGAATACCATCCTGACGGATGCTGGGGCCCAGTTTGCGGGCATACTGCTCAAGTTCCTGCTCACCGGCTTTATCGTGGATCTGGGTTTTCAGCTGTTCATCAATTTCAATGATTTCATAAATCCCCTGACGTCCGCGATAACCCAGCTGATTGCATTTTTCGCAGCCTTTGGCGTGATAGATAACCGGCGGTTGTGCCGGGTCAGCTCCCAGCAACTCACATTCTGTGGCATCGGCCTCACCGGGCACTTTACAGTCTTCGCACAATACCCGGACCAGGCGCTGGGCAATAACGCCAATCAGAGAGGAGGACAACAGGAAAGGTTCAACCCCCATGTCCTGCAACCGGGTAATCGCACCCACAGCGGTGTTGGTGTGTAATGTCGACAATACCAGGTGACCGGTCAGTGATGCCTGAATGGCAATTTCCACGGTCTCCAGGTCACGGATCTCACCAATCATGACCACGTCCGGGTCCTGACGTAAAATGGCACGCAGACCTTTGGCAAAGGTCATATCCACTTTAGTGTTGACCTGGGTCTGGCCAATCCCCGGCAGGCTGTATTCCACCGGATCTTCAACCGTCAGAATATTACGGCTGGTTTCATTTAAATCGCTTAATGCGCCATACAAGGTGGTGGTTTTACCGGAACCAGTAGGACCGGTAACCAGAATAATGCCGTGGGGCTTGGAAATGATGTTACGCAACGTTGATAAATCGCGTGTTGACATCCCCAGCTGGCCCAGGCCCAGACGCCCGGCCTGTTTGTCGAGTAACCGCATTACAATGCGCTCGCCGTGCTGAGAAGGCATCGTCGATACCCGCACGTCGACTTCCCGGCCACCGATGCGTAAGGCAATACGGCCATCCTGCGGCACCCGCTTTTCAGCGATATCGAGTTTCGCCATCACCTTGATCCGGGAGATCAATAAAGCGGCCAGCGCCCGCTTGGGCTGTACCACTTCACGTAAGACACCATCGACCCGGAAGCGCACAATTAAGCGCTTCTCATAGGTTTCAACGTGAATATCCGAGGCATTTTCCTTGACCGCCTCCGTCAGCAAAGCGTTAATCAGGCGAATGATCGGCGCATCGCCCTCCTGCTCCAGCAAGTCTTCCGTTTCCGGGACGGAATCGGCCAGGCTGGCCAGGTCCATTTCATCGCCCAGACCTTCCACCATTTCCATGGCTTCTGAGCTGTCACTCTGGTAAGCGAGTCCCAGGCGGCGATCAAATTCGTCGTCGTTCACCACTTCGAGGCGAAACGGCGCTGATAAAAAGCGCTGCGCTTCCATAATCACATCGCCACGCACCCCTTCTTTGTGAATCAGGGTCAGCTGTTCGGCGGTGCCTTCCACCAACACGCCAAAGCGTTTGGCAAAGCCAAATGGCAGGCGATTGCTGATGTGTGTGCTTTGTGGGGCTCCTTGTTCGGCCACGGCAGGCTGAACATCAGGCAGTTCCGAGTCCTGTTGTGGCTCGTTTGTCGTGGTGCCTGTCATAATTATCCTAAACGGTCACGGCCAATGCCGGTGTAATCGAAACCCTGTGCTTTCAGGCTGTACGGATCGTATTGATTGCGGCCATCAATGATCACAGGTTGCTTCAGTAATTTTTTAATCGCATTAAAATCGGGCTGACGAAACGGTTTCCATTCAGTCACCAATACCATGGCATCCGCATCCGCCAGCGCATCGTACTGATGCTCGCATAAAACCAGTTTTCCGGCCGCGAAAACTGTGTCAGGAAATTGCAGCCGGGCTTCATCCATGGCCACCGGATCGTAAGCCCGCACAGTTGCGCCGGCGTCGATCAGGCGGTTGATCAGTGTAACAGAACTGGCCTCGCGCATGTCATCGGTACCGGGCTTAAATGCCAGCCCCCAGACGCCAATGGTACGACCGGATAAGCCATCGGCAAAACGTTCGCTGAGTTTTTCATACAGCCGGTGTTTCTGCGCCTGATTACGCTCTTCAACGCTGCACAGGATATCCGTCTGGTAGCCGAACTCATCCCCCATATGCATCAATGCCTTGACGTCTTTCGGGAAACAGGAGCCGCCATAGCCACAGCCCGGGTAAATAAAGGAATAACCAATACGGCTGTCGGAGCCAATGCCTTTACGCACCTGTTCAATATCGACGCCCATACGCTCTGCCAGATTGGCAACTTCATTCATAAACGAAATTTTGGTCGCCAGCATGGCGTTGGCAGCGTATTTGGTCAGCTCGGCATCGCGCACACCCATAAACATCAGCTTGTCGTGGTTACGGGAAAATCCCTGATACAGTTCCGCCATAACTTCCCGGGCGCGTGGGCTTTCAACACCTACAACAATGCGGTCGGGGCGCATAAAATCATCGATGGCCGCGCCTTCTTTGAGGAATTCCGGGTTGGACACAACATCAAATGCGATATCCAGATTACGCTCATCCAATTGCTGCGCAACGACCTCACGAACTTTGTCTGCCGTACCGACAGGTACCGTGGATTTATTGACGATAACGCCATAATTATCGAGATGCTGACCAATCTGGCGCGCCACATCCAGCACGTATTGCAGATCAGCGGAGCCATCTTCTCCCGGCGGTGTGCCGACAGCAATAAAATACACCGAAGAATCAGCCATGGCCTCAGACAGGGAGCTGGTAAAGCTCAGACGGCCGGCTTTGTGGTTATTCTGAACAATGGCATCAAGACCAGGCTCATAAATTGGGACTTCGCCCTGATTCAGCCGCGCTACCTTTGCCTGATCCGTGTCGACGCAGGTTACGGTATTTCCCATTTCCGCAAAGCATGCACCGGTAACCAGACCGACGTAGCCGGTTCCCACGACTGTGATATTCAAGGTACTTCCCTTATAACTGCTTTTTAAACCGTTGAGTACGTTACCTTATTACCAAAAAATGACAACTCGATGACATAAAAAAACCCGGCTATTGCCGGGTTTTTTCTAAGTCGCTGATATTAAAGCGCATTTTCCAGTTCTGGAACGGCTTCAAACAGGTCAGCAACCAGGCCGTAATCGGCAACCTGGAAGATAGGTGCTTCTTCGTCTTTGTTGATAGCAACAATGACTTTAGAGTCCTTCATACCTGCCAGATGCTGAATGGCACCAGAGATACCAACGGCAACATACAGATTTGGCGCAACGATTTTACCGGTCTGACCAACCTGCATATCGTTAGGAACAAAGCCTGCGTCAACTGCGGCACGAGATGCACCAACTGCTGCACCCAGCTTGTCGGCCACTTTGTACAGCATTTCGAAGTTGTCACCATTCTGCATACCACGACCACCAGAGATCACGATATCTGCAGCAGTCAGGTCCGGACGATCCGACTTAGCCAGTTCTTCAGAAGCAAAAGCGGAGATGCCAGCATCTTTTACTGCGTCAACTGCTTCAACCGCCGCTGAACCACCTTCAGCAGCCGCTGCATCAAATGCAGTACCACGAACGGTCAGTACTTTGATGGCATCTGAGCTTTTAACGGTCGCAATAGCGTTACCGGCGTAGATTGGGCGAGAGAAGGTATCTTCTGCGTCAACACCAACCACTTCAGACAGCATGTTAACGTCCAGCAGCGCTGCGGCGCGAGGCAGGAAGTCTTTACCGGTTGTGGTCGCGGCTGCCAGGATGTGGCTGTAGCCTTTACCCAGTTCAGCAACCAGTTCGCCCATGTTTTCAGCCAGCTGGTATTCATACGCTGCGTTGTCAGCAACCAGTACTTTGCCTACGCCATCAACTTTGGCAGCAGCTTCTGCAACAGCGCCACAGCCGGAACCGGCAACCAGTACTTCAACATCGCCACCGATCGCTTTGGCAGCGGTAATGGTGTTCAGAGTAGCGGCACCCAGGGCTGCGTTGTTGTGCTCTGCGATTACTAAAATAGCCATTACATAATCTCCTTACAGCACTTTCGCGTCGTTTTTCAGTTTGTCTACCAGCTCACTTACGTCGGCAACTTTGATGCCAGCGCTGCGCTCGGCCGGTGGAGCAACTTTAACCAGAGACAGAGTGGAAGCCACTTCCACGCCCAGGTCTGCAGGTGTTGTAACATCCAGAGGCTTACGCTTAGCTTTCATGATGTTAGGCAGAGAAGCGTAACGAGGCTCGTTCAGACGCAGGTCGGTGGTCACGATCGCAGGCAGATTCAGAGTAACTGTACGCAGACCGCCATCGATTTCGCGGGTTACGTTTACTTTGTCGCCGTCAACCGCTACTTCAGAGGCAAATGTACCTTGCGGCATGCCAGTCAGGGCGCCCAGCATCTGGCCAGTCTGGTTGTTATCGCTGTCGATGGTTTGTTTACCCATCAGTACGATTTGAGGCTGCTCTTTTTCAACAACACCCTTCAACAGTTTTGCAACAGTCAGAGACTCCAGTTTTTCTTCAGTCTCGATCAGAATGCCGCGATCTGCGCCCAGTGCCAGAGCAGTACGGATTTGCTCCTGAGCCACTTTAGGACCGATAGAAACCACAACCACTTCATCAGCAACGCCTTTTTCTTTCAGACGCACTGCTTCTTCAACAGCGATTTCACAGAACGGGTTCATAGCCATCTTGACGTTAGTCAGATCAACATCAGAGTTGTCAGGCTTTACGCGTACTTTTACGTTGTAATCGATTACGCGTTTAACAGCGACAAGAACCTTCATAGATTCCTCGTAATTATCTTGGTGGATGAATAAAGAGGCCGTGCCACACCATAGGATGAAACCGGAAGAGCCTCTTTCCAGCGCGCCACATTATTGGGATGTTTAACGTAAGCGTCAATAGCAGGTCCAATATCCGCCCCTCTTTCCTGCTTCTCACACAACTTTTGCACGGAATTCCCGCTAAATCAGTTGCTTGGTAGAAACACCAACGTATAATGCCGCAATTCAAACGCCCGTTTGATGTTTGTTTTCAACATGGTTTACAGCGGGCAAATATAAAAGTGCTGGCCTAATAACCTTGTGTTAAGCACCGTGAGCCGACCGTGGCTTACTATGAGTTTGAGGAGAACACCATGCAACGTGAAGTTATGGAGTACGATGTTGTCATCGTCGGCGGCGGCCCTGCCGGTCTGTCAACCGCTATCCGTATTAAGCAACTGGCCGAAGAAGCCGGCGACGAACTCGCCGTCTGCCTGGTCGAAAAAGGCTCTGAAGTTGGTGCCCATATCCTGTCCGGCGCCGTGATCGAAGATCGCGCACTGGCCGAACTATTCCCGAACTGGAAAGAGCTGGGCGCTCCTCTGAACACTCCGGTTAAAGGCGATGAAGTTTATTTCCTGACCAGTGAAGAAAAGGCGGTTAAAACCCCACACTGGGCGATTCCAAAGCCAATGCACAACGATGGCAATTACATCGTTTCTCTGGGCAATGTCAGCCGCTGGTTAGGCGAGCAGGCGGAAAACCTGGGCGTTGAAATTTACCCGGGCTTCCCGGCTGCTGAATACATCGTTGAAGACGGTGCAGTTAAAGGCATCATCACCGGCGATATGGGCATCAGCGAAGAAGGTGAACAAAAAGACACCTACATGCCAGGCATGGAACTGCGTGCCAAATACACCATTTTTGCCGAAGGTTGCCGCGGCCACCTGGGCAAGCAGCTGATCTCCGAGTTCAAACTGGACGAAGGTAAAGATCCTCAGCATTACGGTATCGGTATCAAAGAGCTGTGGGACATCAACCCTGAACTGCACGAAGAAGGTCTGGTACTGCACGGTGCCGGCTGGCCTCTGAGCGAATCCGGCTCTTCCGGTGGTTTCTTCCTGTACCACGCAGAAAACAACCAGGTTGTGGTTGGTCTGATTACTGACCTGTCATACAGCAACCCACACGTCAGCCCGTTCGACGAATTCCAGCGTATGAAGCATCACCCTGTGATCAAAAAATACCTGGAAGGCGGCAAACGTGTTTCTTACGGCGCGCGTGCTATCACCAAAGGTGGCCTGAACTGCCTGCCTAAGATGACCTTCCCGGGTGGCCTGGTGGTTGGTTGCGATGCCGGCACCCTGAACTTCTCCAAGATTAAGGGCACCCATACCGCCATGAAGAGCGGTATTGTTGCAGCAGAACAAGTGGTTGCCGCCATCAAGGCTGACCGCGCCAATGACGAAATCGTTGAGTTCACCAAAGCCTTCGAAGACAGCTGGGCCTGGAAAGAACTGCATCGCTCACGCAACTTCGGTCCGGCAATGCATAAGTTCGGTACCTTCCTGGGCGGCGCCTTCAACTTTGTTGATCAGAACATCTTCCCACTGCCGGTGACGTTGCATGACACCACGCCGGATCACGCAACGCTGAAGCCTGCGTCCGAGTGCAAGAAGATTGACTATCCGAAACCGGACGGCGTAATCAGCTTTGCCAAACTGGACTCTGTGTTTATCGGCAACGTCAACCATGCTGAAGACCAGCTGTGTCACCTGCGCTTAAAAGACAACAGCATTCCTCTGGGCGTCAACCTGGAAAAATGGGATGAGCCGGCGCAGCGCTACTGCCCTGCTGGCGTGTACGAGATTGTTGAAGATGAAAACGGTCAGCGTTTCCAGATCAACTCTCAAAACTGTGTTCACTGTAAAACCTGTGATATTAAAGACCCATCACAGAACATCACCTGGGTTACTCCAGAAGGTGGCGGTGGCCCGAACTACCCGAACATGTAAATGGTTCAGAAAAGCGGGCACTGCCCGCTTTTTTTATAACAACCGATACTCACCATGCTGCTGAAAACCCGCTTTTATATTCCGCCGTTGCGTCGTAACGCGGTACAGCGCCCGGAGCTGCTACAACCCTTAAATGCCAGTGAGGGTGGCCAGCTGATTGTGGTTTCAGCGCCAGCCGGTTACGGCAAAACCACGCTGATCAGCCAGTGGCTGCACCACTCACCCCACACCTTTTCCTGGCTATCTCTCGACCATCATCAGCAAACCCCGCGGATATTCTGGCGCTACGTCATCAGTGCCATTCATCAGGTTCAGCCTGACTGCGGCGAACGGTCACTGCAGCTGATACAAAACAACGATGATCAACACTCCCTGGAAAATGCTCTGATTGCGTTACTGAATGAGCTGGATGCGATCCCACTACCCTCACCACGGAATGCCACAACACTGGTGCTGGATGATTATCACCGCGTCGCTACCCCGGAGCTGAATCAACAGCTGAGCAGCTTCCTCGATCATCTGCCACCGGCATTGAGACTGGTCATCACCAGTCGCTCCACACCCGAACTCGGGCTGGCCCGGCGCCGGGCCAGTAATCAGCTGATCGAAATAGACCGCCAGCAACTGAACTTTTCAGCCGCTGACAGCAAACGATTTCTGCAACAAACCATGGCGCTCAATCTCAGCGATGAGCAAAGCCGCGATTACAGCAACAGCGCTGAGGGCTGGATTGCCGGGCTGCAGTTAATTGGCCTTTCGCTGCAGCACAATCGTCAACAACCACCAGGCCCGACACTGCAGCGCAATATCGGTGACTACCTGTTTGAAGAAGTATTCGCCCTGCAGGATGAAGCCACACGCCGGTTTTTATTACGCAGCGCAGCGGTCCCCCGCTTTACTGCCGGCCTGTGCAATCAGTTGACCAACAGCCAGCAGGGACAACACATACTGCAGCAACTGGATCGTCACAATTTATTTTTATTACCACTGGACAATCATGGTCTGTGGTTTCGTTACCATGATTTATTCCGCCGCTTCCTGCGCCAGCACTTTCAGCAATTGAGCCGTGATGTTCGCCGCGACTGCCATCACAGCGCGGCGCAGTGGTTTGAAAACAATGGGCACCTGACGGAAGCACTCGATCAATGGCTGCTGGCCGGTGAATGGCAAACAGCCAGCACTCTGCTGCAACAATTGATGACCAGTGCGGACGATATCGATGCCCGCCTGCCCCGCTGGCTGGAGCAATTCCCGCCGGATCACCCCATCCGCCAGCAAGCCAGCCCCGCCACTCCGCGCCAGGAACTGCCGTTCGGAGCTTTGCTGACTCAACGCGAACAACAGGTATTAACGCTGGTGGCTGCCGGCCATAACAACAAGGAGATTGCCCGCCAGCTGCATATATCCCTGAACACCCTGAAAGTCCATATCCGCAATCTGTACGGCAAAATCGGTGTCGAAAGCCGTACGGAAATATTACATAAGCTGATCGATGAACAACGACCATCACCATAATTTCACCCCCGCCTCACCAGCTTAATCACCCCCAGGGGTGATAACGCCACTGTATTTACTGCTTATGCTGAAGCCTCACTAAACAGCCTGAGGGATACAGAATGGACAGAGAAATCATGCATTATGACGTTGTGATTGTTGGCGGCGGGCCAGCCGGATTAAGCGCGGCCTGCCGGATTAAGCAGCTGGAGGAAAAAAATGGCGAGTCACTCTCGGTCTGCCTGCTGGAGAAAGGTTCCGAAATCGGCGCTCATATTTTATCCGGAGCTGTGATTGAGGATCGCGCCCTGAGCGAATTATTCCCCGACTGGCAAAGCCGCGGTGCACCACTCAACACCCCGGTCAGCAAGGATGAAATCCACTTCCTGCTGAACCACAAGCACAGCGTTCGTGCACCCGGCTGGGCCGTTCCGAAACCGATGCACAATCATGGCAATTACATCATCTCGCTGGCGGATTTATGCCGCTGGCTGGCCGATCAGGCAGAGCAGCTTGGAGTCGAAATTTATCCCGGCTTTAGCGCCGCGGAATACATTCTCGAGGACGGGGCAATCAAAGGTGTGATCACCGGTGATATGGGGGTCGACAAGGCCGGCGGCGCCAAAGACAGCTATATGCCAGGCATGGAACTGCGCGCCAAATACACCATTTTCGCCGAGGGCTGTCGCGGCCATCTGGGTAAACAATTGATCTCGGAATTCAATCTGGATAAAGGTAAAGACCCGCAACATTATGCACTGGGCATGAAGGAGCTGTGGCAGATACCCACGCAGCAACACCAGCCCGGCCTGGTGATTCATGGTACCGGCTGGCCGTTAAGCGAGTCGTCCAGTGCCGGGGGATTTTTTCTTTACCATGCCGACAACAACCAGCTGGTGGTTGGGCTGTTTTGTGATTTGTCCTATCACAACCCCCATGTCAGCCCATTTGATGAGTTCCAGCGACTGAAACACCACCCACTGCTGAAACAATATTTACAGGGAGGGCAACGGCTGAGTTACGGCGCCCGGGCGGCCAGTAAAGGTGGCATCAACTGCTTACCCAAGATGACTTTTCCGGGAGGCCTGATCGTCGGCTGTGATGCCGGAACCCTGAACTTAGCGAAAATAAAAGGGATCCACGGCGCCATGAAAAGTGGCCTGCTGGCAGCAGAAACCTTGGTCACAGCCATACAACAAGGACATACCCACGACGAACGGGACGAATTTACCGAGGCCTTTAACGCCAGCTGGTTGCATCAGGAATTACAACGCAGTCGTAACTTTGGTGCCGCACTGCATAAATTTGGCACACTGGGCGGCGCCGCCTTTAATTTCATCGATCAGAACCTGATGCCGCTCCCGCTGACACTGCACGACCGGAAGCCGGATCATGCCACCTTGAAAGCCGCCCACCAGTGCCGTCCAATCCGCTACCCTAAACCGGACGGCAAGATCAGCTTCAGTAAACTCGACTCGGTTTACATCGCCAACGTTAACCATGCAGAAGATCAGCCCTGCCACCTGCGCTTAAAAGACAACAGCATTCCACTGGGCATTAACCTGGAAAAATGGCACGAACCTGCTCAGCGTTATTGTCCGGCTGGCGTATACGAAATCATTAATGACGAAAACGGACAGCAGTTTCAGATCAATAGCCAGAACTGCGTTCATTGTAAGACCTGCGATATTAAAGACCCGTCACAAAATATAATCTGGACCACCCCGGAAGGCGGTGGCGGCCCCAATTACCCGAACATGTAGCTCTTCCGGGAGCAGCAGCGGCACTCGCGGGTGCCGCTTCTCCATTTATGACAAAGTTCCGCCCCTCCGTCACAACGAATTGTTTCACCGGCGGTGCTTGCAAACCCTCTGGGCACATCGCAGCATAGCGACTCGTTTTTGATTTTAATGATGATTTCGCCATGCAACGTGATTACCCCACTGTAGAAGATTACCCAATCAGCCAGCGCTGGCCAGCCAGCAAGCCGGATATCATTCAGCTATATTCCTACGCCACACCGAACGGCGTGAAAGTGTCAATTGCGCTGGAAGAAATGGGATTGCAGTACGAGCCTCATCTGGTAACACTGGCCGCCGAGGACGTTAAAAGTCCGGAATTTTTATCTCTCAACCCAAACAACAAAATTCCCGCCATTATTGATCCCGACGGCCCGGACGGAAAGCCGATCGGACTGTTTGAATCGGGCGCCATCCTGCTCTATCTGGCAGAGAAAACCGGCTTGTTAATTGGCGATAACCGTGCAGAAAAAGCCAAAATCACCCAATGGCTGATGTTTCAGATGGGTGGCCTGGGTCCAATGACGGGCCAGGTTGGATTCTTTCATGCTTATGGCGGCAAGGACATTGAAGATCCACGCCCACGTGAACGCTATTACAACGAAGTTAAGCGCTTATTAAATGTAATCGATCAGCAGGTTGCGGATCAGGACTGGATTGCTGGCGAGTTTTCCATCGCCGATATCGCCATTGTGCCCTGGCTGCAGACCATTTCGAAGTTTTATAAAGCGGAGAAAGAAGTTGAACTGGCAAGCTTTAACAATGTTTTAGCTTACATTGAGCGTTTTGCGGCTCGACCTGCGGTTATCAAGGGTTGGAATATCCCCGCGGTTTAAAAAGAACTGAAGGGTAGATTGTTTTGGGTGCTGCAACATGAGCACTCGATACCTCCATGTATCTCGCCCTAAAGGCAGCTTCGCTGTTTAGTGGAGCTGCTTTCGAAAAACACCCAGACAACCCACACGATAATCAGCCTATTTTAAATTCAGCCCCTGCTGACTGAATTACAAAATCAGATTCACCGCCTCCCTTCAGCTTTTCCGAAGCCAGCTCAGCAAGGTCATAAAACGCATTGCGAGAGAAGCGCGCTTTTAATCCGTTACGCACCTCTATCTCGGGAATTTTTTCGCCATCCAGCTCAGACAGTTCTAATGGATGTTCATGGTTAATGATCAACAAATCGCCGGTATTGGTAATAACTTCAATATGATCATTTTTTTGTTCAATCATAGTAACCACAAAAGGTTGGTCCTCGACCTGAATACGCCATTTTTCCACCGGCGTCAGGATAAAATATTCCTCACCTTCTTTACGCAGAATACTGGCAAACAGACGTGTCAGCTTGTCGCGCTGAATTTTAACGCCTTCGTGCCACCAGGAGCCGTCTTTGTGGATCACCATATCCATATCGCCGCTCAACTCCGGCTGCCATTTTTCCACCGGCGGTAGCTTATTGCTGCCTGTAAGGCCAATTTGTTGTTCGAGGTTGGATAAGTTCATTTTATTTCTTCCAATCAATGCTGGTGTATTTTTACCGCCTGCCGAAACAATATCCGCACATCTGACACAAACACCTGCAGCAGCATAAAAACATACCCGCTTTAGCCGGCTAGTGGCTGATTAAAGTCCGCGTTGCCATTCCTGGCGCAACGCTATCCGCCCGTCCATTGCGTCATCCAGCTGAGCCAGCATAGCAGCTTTATCCGCCCCAAGATTGCCTTTCAGTGGCAGATAATTAGATGCATGATCGCTGCGAAATACGGTGCCTTTCAGCTCCAGTGTGTTAATCAGCAGGCGCAACTCGCTAAATAGCTGCATCTGGTCCGGCAGTTGATATTCACCATTAAAACCCTGCTTCACCCGCTCATCACCCAATGGGTAGCTCACCACCAGAGTCGACAGATAATCTGGCTGCGCTTCGTTCATCAGCAAAGCGGAATTGCGCGCATGTTGTTCGCTGTATTTAACGCCGCCCATGCCATTTAAAATCATCACCGACGATTTAATGCCGGCCTGTTTAATTTTTAATAATGCATCCAGAGTAGACTGATAGGTTTCACCTTTATTAATAAACCCAAGCACTTCGTCGTCGCCACTTTCTGCGCCCACGTACAAAATACCCAGGCCAAGCTCGCGCATTTGCTGCAATTCTTCGACGGATTTTTTGCGGATATTACGCGGCAGGCAATAGGCGCCGACCCGCTTTACCCAGGGCAGATATTGCTGAACAGCTTCCAGAATAGTGATCAGCTTGCGTGACGACAGCACCATGGCATCACCATCAGCCAGGAACACTTTTTCAAACCGGGGGCCGAGTTGCGCTGCTTCTTTAATTTCTTCAAGAATTTCTTCTTCTTTTTTGGCGCGGAACTTTTTCTGCGGCTGGGTGTACATATCGCAGAAGGTACAATTATTCCAGGAGCAGCCATTGGTTACCTGAAGAATCAGAGAGCGCCCTTCAGACGGTGGACGAAAAACCGGTTCAATATAGTCAAATACACTCATCATCAAGATCACACTGATTTTTGCCGGATTTTAACAGAAACCGCACTGCTCAGCCCGCTCTACAGACTCAGCGGCAGACTGAAAATAAGCGCCGCCACCAGATTAACCAGCCATAACAGAGTGGCCAGCAACACAACCGCAGGTCTCAGGCGCATCACGTCGGCCAAACGAATGTGCAACCCGAGTAACGTGACCGCCAGCAACATCAGGATATGACCGGCACCAGCCAGTAATTCGGCCTGATTGTCGCTGAGCCAGTGCTGCACGTGTGCAACGGCCAATAAGGCAAAACCCCAGAGAAAACTGTAACGCCGCAGCGTCAGGGCTAATGAATTTCCCCCATTGGCGGCGGCAGTATGGCCACCGTACAAATGCCGACCAATAACGGCCAGTGCCAATCCCAATAAAAATACCCGCCCCAGTTTACTGATCAGTACCAGCTGACCAGCCTCTGCCGTCAGGCCGGTACTGGCAATCATTGCCTGAGCCAGCTCGGGCGTTGACAGTCCGGCAACCACAGCGGTGCGGTCTGATCCGAGGTAATCGACCAATAGCGGGTATAACATCAGATTGGCCAGGCCAAACAGGGCAATCAGAGAAATGGCCTGCGGTGCAAAAGCAGCACGGAAATGTGGATGATGATGGGCAACCGGCGTGGCTGCGGCAATCGCACTGCCACCACACACCGCAAAACCAATGCTTAATAACGCCGTTTGTGGTCGATTAATGCCCAGCAGCCGACCAATCACCAGGCCAGCCAGCAAGGTGACCATCAGCACCAGTAAACCGGCCAGCAGTAATTCCAGCAATACGCTCCAGGAATGCGGATTCACCCAACGCACCCCAAACAGCATGATCCCGCCTTTAAGCAGCCAGGGTTGCCAGCGACGTAAACGATGCGAAGCAAAACGCTCTGGCGTCATCATTGCGAGCAACAAGGCCAGTGGCAGACTACTGAGGCCGTAAACCTGAAGATTGAGCGTGTTAGCCAGCCATTCCGACAACGCAGCGATCATTAATAGGGTTGCAACCGTCATGGCGACACCTCACATTCAATTTGAATATAAGGTTATTCTTTTTATCTATATATGGAATCGCTTAATTTAAGGTAGTTAATTCGGTTTTACCGAATAAGAAATGCACTGAGATGACGCACAAAGATTAAAAGTGGCTGTGCTAATTATTTGATATATAAGATATAAAATGGTGCCCGGGGCCGGACTTGAACCGGCACGTCCGTTAGGACGGGAGATTTTAAGTCTCCTGTGTCTACCAATTCCACCACCCGGGCATCGGGGCGACCTTGAGGTCGATGCAGTGCGTACTGCCGGGAATTTACGTTCTTTCGATTACTCAG
This sequence comes from Bacterioplanoides pacificum, assembly GCF_042648445.1. Classification (NCBI taxonomy): domain Bacteria; kingdom Pseudomonadati; phylum Pseudomonadota; class Gammaproteobacteria; order Oceanospirillales; family Oceanospirillaceae; genus Bacterioplanoides; species Bacterioplanoides pacificum. The sequence continues at coordinate 696,038 of NZ_JBHRYB010000005.1, read as the reverse complement.
GCGAGTATTAAGTGGAGGCGCGAGCCGGATTCGAACCGGCGTCAGCGGATTTGCAATCCGCGGCATGGCCTCTTTGCTATCGCGCCACTATCGATCAATTTTCTGGTGATCACACCGGAGAAAATTTGGAGCGGGAAACGAGATTCGAACTCGCGACCCCAACCTTGGCAAGGTTGTGCTCTACCAACTGAGCTATTCCCGCTGAACGTGCTGCGCATTTTAAAGAGCGCAGCCAGAGAGTCAAGTGTTTTTTCTTACTTTTTAAGCACTTAGGGCAAAAACCTGAAATATTTATGCCGCACCCTGCTTGCCACGTAATGCTGGCCAGGCGGCACGCAGATACACAAACATCGACCAGATCGTCAGAATGGCGGCGGCAAACAGAGAAATCCAACCGATGACTTCTACGGCTTTATGCAGCCCTCCCGCCATCAGGAAAAAAATGGCCGACATCTGCAGAAAGGTTTTGACCTTACCAACATAGCTAACCGCCACACTGGCGCGTTTTCCCAGTTCTGCCATCCACTCGCGTAACGCTGAAATCACAATCTCGCGGCCAATAATAATTGTCGCCGGAATGGTCAGCCAGACGCTGTGGTATTGCTCCACCAATAACACCAATGCCACCGACACAATCAGCTTGTCAGCCACCGGGTCAAGAAAAGCCCCCAGCGGCGTACTCTGATTCAGCTTGCGCGCCAGGTAACCATCAAACCAGTCGGTCACGCCGGCCAGCCAGAATAAAAAGGCGGCCCATAATTTGCCATCTTCTCCCAGCCAATAAAAACAGATCACCATCAGCGGGATCATAATAATACGACCGAGGGTTAAAATATTCGGCAAATTCATCTAGTGCTTACTCCTGAGGCTCGCCATGTAACAATCATTCACCGTGCAGCTGGGCAAAAATCTGAGCGGCAAGCTTTTTACTGATTCCGGGTACTTTCTCCAGCTCTTCACGTCTGGCACTGCGCATATTTTTCAGGCTGCCAAAATACAGCAGCAACTCACGACGGCGCTTGGGTCCGACCCCCTGAAGCTTTTCCAGGCCAGACTCACCACGACTGCGGGCCCGCTCTTTACGGTGTCCGGTAATGGCAAAGCGGTGAGCTTCATCGCGCACCATCTGCAACAAACGAAACCCCTCATCGTGAGCGTCCGGCATTATAGGCCTTGTGGCATCGGCTTCCCACAGGAATTCCCAGCCAGACTTCCGTGTTTCACCCTTGGAAATGCCAAGAGCCGCCACTTCATCCTGCAGCTGCAGCGAATTTAACACGTCAGCAATACGGTTGATCTGTCCTTTGCCGCCATCAATCAGCAATAAATCCGGCAGATCCTGTTGTTCTTTCAGGCGGGTAAAATGGCGCGTGACCGCTTGTTCCAGCGCCGCATAATCGTCGCCGGCCGCCACCCCTTTGATGGCAAACCGACGGTAACGCGATTTGGTTAACCCTTCTTCTTCGCCGTACACCACACACGAGGCATACGTCGCCTCACCTTTGGAATGGCTGATATCAAAACACTCTATCCGTTTAGGCACGGCTGGCAGAGTTAATAAATCGGCCACTTTCTCCAGTTTATTCAGCGCTGCCTGGCGGCCGGATATTTTGGTCTGGGCCCCGGTCCGGGCATTTTCTGCCGCCATATGTAACCATTGCCGGGCAGAACCTCGAGTGCCCCGGGAGTGATTGAGCTTTTTTTGTGCCTGCAGCTGGATTGCCTGTAATAACGGCTCCATTTGTTCAGCGGCGGCGTCAACAATCAAATCGCGCGGCAGACCGTCCACGGCGTGATCCGCCAGGTAAAACTGGCTGACAAATTCAACCAGCAGTTCATCCAGCTGCTCCCCCGCTTTGTTATCCGGGTAGAAGTTCTGGCTTGAGGTCAGCCGCCCCTGGCGGAAAGTCAGACGATGAATACAAATAATCGCCTGCCACTCGACAATACCCCAGGCATCGGCATCCCCCTGAGCCGCATCAACAAATTGTTTTTCCTGAACACGACGCAACATTTCTACCTGGTCACGCAATTCAGCGGCACGTTCAAACGCCAGCTGAGCCGCTGCCTGCTCCATCTCCTGCTGCAGTAATTCGATCAGCTCCCGGCTTTTGCCCTGTAAAAACAGCCGTGCATGTTGAATGTCGCGCTGGTAATCTGCCGCTGAAATTTTTCCCACGCACGGTGCAGAACAACGTTTTATTTCGTACTGCAGGCACGGTCGGCTGCGATGGCGAAAATAGGAATCTTCGCAGGAGCGTAATAAAAACAAGCGCTGCAGGTAATTCAGCGCTTCACGCACCGCACCGCTGTTGGGATAGGGCCCAAAATACTGACCATCTTTTTTACGCTTACCGCGTCGGTATGCCAACAGTGGGAATTCATGATCAGACAGATGCAGAAAGGGGTATGACTTACCGTCTTTTAACAGGATGTTATAAGGCGGTTTATGTTGTTTGATCAGAGTTTGCTCAAGCAACAGGGCCTCGGCCTCGTTAGCGGTGACCGTCACGTCAATATGGTGAATACGACTGACCAGAGCAACGGTTTTGCTGTTCAGCCCGCGGGCACGAAAATAACTGGAAACCCGGTTGCGCAGATTTTTGGCTTTACCAACATACAGCAACTCATCGTCAGCGGCGTACATACGATACACCCCGGCACGCTGGCTGAGGGTCTGCAGAAACGCCGCAATATCAAACTCCGCCATCAGGCGGAGGCGCCCGGATCCGCTACCCCCGGGTCAACCAGGCCATGGCGCATTGCCATCAGAGTGAGTTGTACATCGCTTTCGATATCAAGCTTATCAAAAATGCGGTAACGATAACTGTTAACGGTTTTCGGACTAAGGAACAGCTTTTCGCTGATTTCCTGCACCTTCTGACAACCCACAATCATCAGTGCAATCTGCATCTCGCGCTCAGACAACTCATCAAACGGTGATGCCTGGTCCTGCTGAAAAGGTTTCAGCGCCATCCGCTGAGCGATTTCCGGACTGATGTATTTTTGCCCGGTTTTCACCCGCACAATGGCGGTATACATCTCCTCGGCATCGGCGCCTTTGGTGATGTAACCACTGGCGCCGGCCTGCAGTAATCTCGAAGCAAACGGATTGTCATCACAGGCAGTGACGGCAATCACGTGAACATCCGGATTGTGACGCAGAATCTTACGCGTGGCTTCCAGCCCGCCGATACCGGGCATACGAATATCCATTAACACTATGTCTGGCGGGGTTTCCTTGGTGAACTGAACCGCTTCTTCTCCACTGGAAGCTTCGCCTATCACCTCAATGCCATTCTGATCAGCAAGAATTCGCGATATTCCGGAGCGAACCAGCTCGTGATCATCAACGACCAAAACCTTAATCAAAAAAGGATACCTCACTAAAACTGCGGCCCGTTCTGCTGTATCGACGAGCTTCTCATTGTCCGCCCGTGGCAGAATACACACGGAACATTCAGTTATTTGCTATAAACGCAGCATCTTTTTACGCTGCCATCCATGACGTAACGGGTTGAGGTTTTTCACCACATCAACCACCCCTTCTTCCATGTTGGTGTGCAACCTGAAACCCAGATGTTCACACAGGCCCAGCATACCAGAGTTATGCGGCAACACAGTACCAAAAATCTGCAATACCCCTCGATTGGTCAGGTAATTGATGATTTCACTCATCAACCGGTGACCCAGGCCTTCACCACGACAGGCATCATCAATGATTACCGCATATTCCGCGGTCACATCATCCGGATCAATCCAGACCCGCACCACCCCGTACAACACGCCGTCACGAATAGCGACAAATGCCATTTCACGGTCATAGTCGATCTGGGTAAAGCGTGCCAGCTCTTTATGATCAAACTGACGCCGGGCGGTAAAAAAGCGCAGCCGCAATGATTCCGGACTGAGTCGTTTGTAAAAGTTCCGCAACAAGGGCTCGTCTTCACCGCGAATCGGTCGAATGCGGTAACCGTGACCTTTTTTACTTTCGTATTGCGCTTCCAGCTCCACCGGATAAGGCTGGATCGCCGGCCGGGCATCATGACCCACCTCTCCCGCCACACCGATAACCCGGTAACGCCCAACCTGCTGACGAATGGCATTGGCCTCAAAGCCGGCAATCCAGGGGTGGTTCAACGCCATGTGCGACATAGCAACCAGCCAGCGCTCCAGGGTTACCAGCTCTCGCTCAAGGTTATCGGAGCGCTCACTCAACACCTTATAAAAATGCGTACGTTTGATCAGCTGCTCCGCCAGATTGGCGTTCAGTGGCGGCAACGCCACTTCGCGGTCTTCCAGAATATCGGCGGTGGAGCCACCACCACCAAAGAAAATATAAGGACCCAGTTCACTATCACGACCAATACCGAAAGAAAACTGCAGATTGTCCAGCGCGCGGTATTGCTTCTGCACGGTATAACCCAGCACCGGGCTGTGCGGAAAAGCGTCACCAATTGCCGTTTCCAGCCGCTCTGCCGCCGGTGCCAGCTCTTCTGCGCCATACAGTTCGCGAACCACCGCCCGTAACCGCTCGCGCGGATTGTTACCATAAGCAAACGGGTACAGGTAGTCGCGGTGATGGACGCGCAATACCCAGGGCTTATCCAGCGTTTCGCAATGCTCGAGCATTTCTGAGATGCTGCTGCTGTAGTGATTTTCGCAGATCGCAAAGCCATACGCCTCGAGCAGGTCCCAGGCATGATTTGGCAGCAGGTAATCACCGGCGCGATGGGTTTCACGAATGCGCTGATCCACCTCGGTGTGCGCCTGAGATATCGGAATTTCAAGACTTTCCGGCGTTTCCCGCAACAAGTCCTGAGTGCGCTGGTGCTGCACCATATACATATACGACTTAATGGCATTGTCCGGCGTATCGAACGTTGGCATACCATGCTTATCGAAATATTCGCGCGCCGCCTCTGCGGTGTATTCCCCCAGCCAGCTGGTGAGAATGGTTTTCGGAGTTTTCTTCGCCAGCTCAACCAAGGCCGCCGCGTTTTCCAGTGAGTCAGACCCCAGACTGGGGATATGTATCACCAGCACAGCATCCACACCACGGTCACGCAATAAGGTATTGGCTACCGCTGATAACTGCTGTGACTTCAGCTCAGGGTTCAGCAAGACCGGGTTGTCGGTTTTTACGTATTCCGGCAATAACCCGCGCAGATGGGTGCGGGTTTCTTCCGACAACTGCGCCAGCTGACCGTTATCATGAATCAGACGATCCATGGCAAGAATGGCCGGGCCCCGGCCATTGGCAATAATCGCCAGGCGTGGCCCAAACGACTCCCGGCGCGGACTGAGCGCATCAACACAGTCAAACAATTCATCGGTGGCCGAGACCCGCAACACCCCGGCACGGGCCAGGGTTTCGTCAATCAGGGTGTCGCGGGTTCGCAGCCCGCGTGGTGTTTCAATGCGATTGAGCGGGCTCTGCTGAAAGCGATTACTTTTTACCGCTAATACCAGCTTATGGCGCGATGCAGCACGCAGCGAACGCACCAGCGCCTTACCTGAACCAATTTCATCCAGCTGAATCAGGATGGTGCGGACATGGGGCTCCTGAACGATGTAATCAATCATATCGGGCAGGCTGACATCCATGCTTTTGCCCAGCGTCAGCACATGGGAAAAACCAATATTGCGGCTATAGGCCCAGTCCATGACCCCCGATGCCAGAGTGCCCGACTGGCCAACATAAGCGATAACCCCTTTGCGCACCGGTACATGCAAAAAACTGGCATTCAGGTTGCGCCAGGGCACCACCATTCCGAGGCAATCCGGCCCGAGGATACGCATATTGGTTTGTTCAATAACCTGATCCAGCCGATCACTGGCCGGGCGGAATTGCCAGGAGCGGGCCCGGGCAATACCACCGGTCAATAACATGGCTGCCCCCACCCCTTTTTTATGCAGCTGTTTGATAATTTTCGGCACGGTTTCTGCCGGGGTGCAGATAATCGCCAGATCCGGGGCCTGCTTCAGCTCACCGATACGCGACAGGGATGGCAGACCAAACACGGTTTTATAGCCGCGACTGTTGATCGGTATGATGTCGCCACTGAACTGGCCGGCCTGCAGGTTCTGAACAATTGCCCCGCCGAGGCTGCCGGATCGCTCCGATGCACCAACAACGGCAATGCTGCGTGGCTGAAAAAAAAGTTCTAAGGAACGTGTACCCATATCAAGTGATCCGTAAGTTTAGTTGCGTACCCTAACAACCCAGTTACACTGGCGTAAACATTAAAGCTAGCGCATTATGACGACCGCCTACTATACCTTCGAGCAACACTTTGCTCACCATACTGGTGATGACCATCCGGAACATGCCCTGCGACTGATGGCCATCGAGCAGGGTCTAAAACAATCCGGCCTGTGGGATACGCTGGATATCATCCAGGGAACCGCGGCTCACGAGCCGGATATTCTGCGCGCTCATACTCACGGCTATTATGAACAATTAAAACTGATTCAACCTGAGCAGGGTCATATTTATGTCGATGAAGACACCCCGATGGCCCCGGGATCGTTACAGGCGGCGCTGTATTCGGTTGGCACCTGCACCCAGGCACTGGATGATGTGCTGGCACATCAGATTCATCACCATAATGCGTTTGTTGGCGTGCGGCCACCCGGCCATCACGCCGAACACAATAAAAGCAAAGGCTTTTGCTTTTTTAATAACATTGCTATTACCGCTCTGCGCGCCGCCGAAGCGCACCATCTGCAACGCATCGCCATTGTCGACTTTGATGCCCACCAGGGGAATGGCACCATCGATATCCTTGGTAATGATCAGCGTTTCCTGATCTGCTCCAGCTTTCAACACCCCTTCTATCCCAACTCCCATTACCAGACCGGACGTTACAACAACGTGATCAACGTGCATCTGGATGCAGGAACCGGGAGCGAGGTGTACCGCAACAAGGTGCTGGAATTCTGGGATGAAGCCCTGAATAACTTCGCTCCGGAGCTGATTCTGGTGTCTGCCGGATTCGACGCCCACCGCGCCGATCCGATGGCGGAATTAAATCTGGAGGACGAGGACTATGGCTGGCTCGGCAACTGGATTGCCGGCAAAGCGCAGCCACGCAAGGTGCCGGTACTGTCAATTCTGGAAGGCGGTTACGACCTTAACGCGCTGGCCCGTTCCGTGGTGGCCTATATCAGTGCCATGCAATAACCCATCGTCGTTGCGCTCTGTGGCATTCAGTTACAGAGCGCTACACAGGCACACACAACTCCACTACTTCACATTGCCAGCAGGCGTCATTCTGTGACAAAAGCATGGGTGAAGTGATTATGCCAAGCAGCGATTTTTCTGGCACGGACGTTGGTATTGTACGCTCAACCGCCGGACAGCTAACAACTCAGAGTAAAAAAGTATTCGTTACTATCCGTCAGCAGATACTCAGGTATCGGCGACCCTGGATGAAAGCACTATTGCGGGCCGAATGGTGTGTGCTGGTGATGTTATTTGGCTGGTCTCTGGTTTTATTACTGGCCGCCCTTAACTGATACGGCGGTGGCAGCAAACAGCAGCGAACTCAGCTGAATATCAGGCATAAAAAAAGCCCGCTCAATGAGCGGGCTTTTCAAAATAAGTGGCGGAGGGATAGGGATTTGAACCCTAGATAGGCTATTAACCTATGCCGGTTTTCAAGACCGGTGCTTTCAACCGCTCAGCCATCCCTCCAGCGCGGGGCGTATATTACCTCATATGATTTTAACGTCAACACTTTTTGTTAAAAAAAATTCGATAAATCAATGCGATAGCCTTTCCTTTGCATTACAACCCGGGGCCATTATCATAGTTCCATCCTGATCTGAGCCCATTTTATGACCCGTCTGACGCTTTTTCTGAACCACAGCCCGTTCACTCACGACAGCCATTACCAGGCGATGCATTACATTCGTAAGCTGGCCGACAACCAGCAGGTCGAACGGGTGTTTTTTTATCAGGATGCCGTACTCGCCGGGCTGAAACATCAGCAACCTGTGCAGGGACAAAGCAGCATCGCTGCAGACTGGCAGGCCCTTGCGCTGGAATATCAGTTCCCGTTACAGCTGTGTATCGCCAACAGCCTGCGCCGGGGATTATTTAATGAAGAAGAAGCCCGCCGCTATAACAGTCAGGCTAACCTGGCTGACGGCTTTGAACTGACCGGACTGGGTGAAATGGCTGAAGCCGTCGCCAGCTCTGACCAGATTGTGCAGTTTTAAGGAGCCGTTATGAACGACCACTCGCCGATAGACCTGCTGATTCACATCAGCACGCCTCCCACACTGGACCTGGAGCCTCTTGAACTGGGCATGGCCTGCGCTGCGTTCGACCAACAGGTGGCTTTTGTCTTCAGTAACGACGGCCTGCAATGGCTGGATCAGCAACAGCACCCTCGCCGCCCCAACGGCAAATCAGCCATTAAGTTGTTAAACGCGCTGGCCATGTATGACTGCGATCAGCTGTATTACCTGGCGGGGCAAGACCTGCCGCAGGATATGCTCACCACGGTCAAAGCGATTAATACAGAACAACTGCAACAACTCAGCAATAACAGCAAACATCAGTTAAGTTTTTAATATGCACCCTGAACTCGACAACGACGGCTTTCTGAAACAACTGCATGACTGGAGCCCGGAAGTGGCTGCCTGGCTGGCGCAACAAGAAGGGATTGAGCTCAGCGACGCACACTGGGAAATCATTGAAGCACTGCGCAACTTTTACCAGCAATACGATGTGTCACCGGCAATGCGGCCACTGAGCAAATACCTGAAACAAACCCTGTCGGCCGATAAAGCCTCAAGCATTTATTTACTGCAGCTGTTTCCCGGCAGTCCGGCCAAAGTTGCGGCCAGGATTGCGGGCTTGCCACGCCCCGAAAACTGCCTCTGAAGTGAGAAAATAACCATGCAAAAACACGACCTGGCCGACTACGTTCGTATTCTGGCTCGTGGTAAAAACGCCAGCCGCCACATGACGATGGAAGAAGCACATTTCACCATGAGTAATATGCTGCAGGGCAATTATCGTCCGGAGCAGCTGGGTGCCATTTTTATGCTGATGCGGGTACTGGAAGAAAGCGAACAGGAAATCGCCGGATTTGCCCAGGCCATTGCCGAACAATTACCCGACCTCAGCGATACCGACCTGTTATGGCCCAGCTACGCAGGCAAACGCCGCCAGCCCTTCTGGTGTTTGCTGTCCGCCCTGCTGCTGAGCAGCATGGGTTACCGCATCTTATTTCATGGCACCGAAGCTCACACCGCAGAGCGGGTATATCTGCATCAGATCTTCAGTCATTTTGACCTGCCCATACTGGAGAACACTTCTCAGATCGGGCAGCAGCCACTGGCCTACCTACCGGTTGCCAGCATTCATCCGGAACTGCAGCAATGGCTGTTGCTGAAGTCAGTATTGGGAGTGCGCTCCCCTATTAACAGCGTCCTGAAAACCATCGCAGCCCCCGGGGTTGCCAGTGTTCAGGGGGTATTCCATCCCAACTACCAGGGACTGCATTGTGGCGCGGCCCGCCTGGCAGGCCATGATGCCCTGGTGATCAAGGGCGAAGGTGGAGAGTTTGAGGTGAATCCGGAACGCCGCTGCCGGGCACAATATTGTTTTAACGGTGATGATGGCGAAATAATCATCGACAACGATCGCAGCCTGTTTGACGACAAGCCGGATGATATCGGTTTTCAGCCGTTACAGGACTTCTGGCGTGGAGAGTTAATCAGTGAGTACGCTCTGCAGGCCGTCACCCGAACCGCAGCGCTGGCGTTGTGCAGCATAAAAAGAAGCAGCGACTATAGCGCTGCTTTAAAGGAGTGTTTGTCAGCCTGGCAGCAGCGCGATACAACGCGCTTATAACCGCAGCCAGGCACCCGGTCAGACTTTAAACTGATCCGTCACGTTTTTCAGACTGCGGGAGATATCCGTCAGCGCACTGCTGGCGGCCTCCACTTTCACCATGCTGGTCATCGCATGTTCTGACGTTTCTTTAATACCTTCGACATTGTCTTTAATACTATAAGCCGCTTCCTGCTGACGCTCAGTCGCGCTGGCAATCTGAGAGTTCATCAGGTTGATCGACTCTACCTTCTCAGTAATAGCACGCAGGCTTTCGTCGGTTTTCGCCGCCTGATCTACGCTGCTTTGCGCTCGTTGCTGGCTTTCGGTCATCACTCCAACAGCAGAACGGGCAGCGCCCTGGAGCTGTTCGATGACCGCCTGAATTTCCTGAGTGGAATCCTGAGTACGTGACGCCAGCGTGCGTACTTCATCGGCCACGACGGCAAAACCCCGACCCTGCTCACCGGCGCGGGCGGCTTCAATGGCAGCATTCAGTGCCAGCAGGTTGGTTTGCTCAGCAATACCCTTAATCACATCCAGAATACTGCCTACGTTGGCTGTGTCGCTCTCCAACTGACGAATCACGTCACTGGCACGCTCAACTTCCTGGGCCAGACCGTTAATGCTGTTAACGGTTTCACTGACAATGGAGCGCCCTTCTTTGGCTGCCTGATCAGCTTCCGTAGCCGCCTCAGCGGCCGAGCTGGCATTGCCGGATACTTCGCGCACACTGCCAACCATATCCTCCACCACGCGAGAGACTTCAGCGGTAGCATGGCTTTGTTTTTCTGCAATCTGGGACGTCTGACTGGTCAGACTACCAAGATCGGCCGATACATTGGCCAGCGGTCCGATCGAGGTCACCACCTCACCGATATTATGGTGCAATTTATCGATAAACTGATTAAACCAGTACACAACTTCGCCCAGTTCATCATCGGATGTTTTGTCAATTCGCTGCGTCAGATCGCCATCGCCACTGGCAATGCTTTTCAGTGAGCGTACCAGGCGCTCCACCGAGGAGCTGATAACCGTGCTGGTGGTCCAGGCGACAAACAACAACACGGCAATGGTCACAGTGGTGACAACCACCCCGAGAGACAGTGCCTGACGTGTCGCCTGATTAGACTGGTCAACGGTTTGATTAAACGCCTGCAGGCCTTCGCGGCTGTAGTCTTCCATATAATTTTTGGCGTCAGACAGGCTGTCATTCATATTCTGAACCGCTGCCGGCAGACCGGCCGGATCAAGCGAACCATTCAGCATGCCAACCGATAACGACTTGGCCGCTTGGTAGTAGCGGTTAAAGGCGCTGCGCATAGCCCGTACTTCGCCGGCGCGCTGGGGCCAGATGGCCTCCAGGGTATCAAAGCTGTCTCCCACCTGAAGGCTGATCTTTTCGGCACTGTTAACGAAATCCATTTCCCCGGCACTGACCGCAGTGGAAAACAACTCTTTGATTTGTTCCAGCCGCACCAGATTGGCCTTAGAGTCCTGAACCACCGGGAAAAAGGTCTTCTGGATCATCTGCAAACGTTCGGCGTTGGCGCTGTTAATGTTGTAATTGACCATCAGACTGATCAGAAAACCAATAATAGACACGCCTGCTAACAGCAGGATTTTAACCTTAATACTTAAGGAACTCAGGAGGTTCATACTTATTCCCAGATTATTTAACTCTCTGGGAATAAGCGTAGTCGATATCAGCGTAATTGCTGATAGTTTTCAGCGTTTTAGCCGTTGAACCAGGCCAGGCGGGAATACAGCGATACAACATCACCCACGATCGTCAGAGTTGGCGCCTGCAGCTGATGGCTGGCGACATAGTCCGGCATTTCGGCAACGGTCGATACATGCACCTGCTGATCCGGCAGCGTGCCTTTTTCGATCAGCGCAATCGGAGTTTCCGGCGGCATACCATGCTCAATCAACTGCTCACAAATCACTGGAATACCGGTTAGCCCCATATAGATCACCAGTGTTTGCTGCGGATGAATCAGCTCATGCCAGGGTAAATTACAACTGCCGTTTTTCAGATGGCCGGTAACAAACCTTACACTCTGAGCATAATCGCGATGGGTCAGAGGAATACCGGAATAGGCCGCACAGCCACTGGCGGCGGTGATGCCCGGCACCACCTGAAACGGGATACCGGCATCGGCCAGTTGCTCAATTTCTTCGCCACCACGGCCAAAAATAAACGGGTCACCGCCCTTCAGCCGCAACACCCGCTTACCTTGCTGAGCGGATGTTACCAGTAACTGGTTAATGCCTTCCTGCGGCACGGCATGATCACTTTTGGCTTTGCCGACGTAAAAACGCTCGGCTTGCGGTGCAATAAACTCGAGAATGCGCGGATTTACCAGACGGTCGTAATACACGACGTCCGCCGACTGAATCAGGCGCAGCGCACGAAATGTCAGCAAATCCGGATCACCCGGACCGGCACCGACCAGATAGACCTCGCCGCCCTGACCTTCATCACCGGCAATCAATTGTTCACTCAGCGCCTGAGCGCGTTGCGGCTGACGGCCGAGCACCAGTTCGGGGACATTGCTGTTCATCCAGCGGCGCCAGAAAGCAGCGCGCTGAGGTGGTGGTAACTTTTCTTTGATACGCTGGCGCAGCGACTGCATCATGCTACCCAGCTCACGGTATTCCAACGGCAAAAACGCTTCCAGCCGTTCTTTCAGGTGGCGGGTTAACGCCGGGGAGCTGCCACTGCTGGACACCGCCACCAGAACCGGGGAACGGTCGACGACGGCCGGAAAGATAAAATCGTTGTCGTCAGTCTGGTCGACCCGACACACCTTACAACCTTGCTGCCGGGCTTTGATGGCTAACGCCTCATTCAGAGCGTGGTCATCCGTGGCCAGTACCACGAATGACGCATCAGCCATATCCAGCTGCTCATCAGCATCCACTGACTGCCAGCAGCTATCAGCACGCTCGGCCAGCTGCTGTTGCAGCGCAACGGGCAGCTGTTCAGCAACCACAACCAGCCGGCACTCTGATGCCAGCAAGGTGTGAATTTTGCGTTGCGCAACCTGGCCCCCGCCAACAACCAGAAACGTCTGGCGATCCCCCCGCAACACGAGGGGCAGATTCATCATTGAGCGGCCTCAATGACTTCCAGGCCAGCCATATACGGACGTAATACTTCCGGAACAATGATCGAGCCGTCGGCTTGCTGATAATTTTCCAGTACTGCCACCATAGTACGACCCACCGCCAGACCAGAACCGTTCAGTGTATGCAGCAACTCTGGCTTATTGGTTTCAGGGTTGCGCCAGCGCGCTCCCATACGACGCGCCTGATAATCTTCAAAGTTAGAGCAGGAAGAAATTTCCCGGTACTTCTGCTGACCGGGCAGCCACACTTCCAGGTCATAGGTTTTAGCCGCTGAGAAGCCCAGGTCACCACCACACAGGATCACCTTACGATAAGGCAGATTCAGCTTTTGCAGGATAGCTTCTGCGTGGCCGGTTAATTCTTCCAGTGCCGCGTCCGACTGGCCGGCCGCGACAAACTGTACCAGCTCAACTTTATCGAACTGATGCTGACGGATCATACCGCGGGTATCACGACCATAGCTGCCGGCTTCGGAGCGGAAACACGGCGTATGCGCCACTTTTTTGAGCGGCAGATCAGCCACCGTAATGCTGTCGCGCAGTAAATTAGTGACCGGCACTTCGGCCGTAGGAATCAGATACAGATCCTTGTCGCCCTGAGCATTGGGAATCTTAAACAGATCCTCCTCGAACTTGGGTAACTGACCTGTGCCTTCCAGCGCCTCTTTATTAACCAGGTACGGCGTATAGGTTTCTTCGTAGCCGTGTTCTTCGCTGTGTGTATCGAGCATAAACTGAGCCAGGGCGCGGTGCAGGCGGGCCATTTTGCCGGACATAGCGACAAAACGGGATCCGGCAACACTGGCACCGGCATCAAAACTCAGCCCCAGCGGCTCACCCAGATCAACGTGATCTTTAGCCGCAAAATCAAATTGTGTGGCTTCACCCCAGACCGCCACTTCAACATTATCCTCTTCATCATTGCCGTGTGGCACGTCATCGCGCGGCACATTAGGAATGCTCATTAACAGCTCATGCAACGCCTGCTCAGCCTGTTTGGCCGCAACTTCGGCATCGCTGATATCCGCATCAATGCTGCCCATCACCTGAGCCTTGGCATCTTCCGGCGACATCCCCTGACCAATTAACGCACCAATCTGCTTCGAGGCTTTTTTCTTTTCTGCCTGCAGCGCCTGAGCTTTGGTTAATGAGGATTTACGCGCTTCGTCGAGGCGCTTGAATTCGATATCGTCAAAGGTGAAACCTTTTTTTGCCAGGCCAGCCTTGACCTGGTCGAGGTTGTCGCGAATAAATTTGATGTCCAGCATTGGTCTGCTTCTTAGTCTGAAAAATTAACCGATCGATTTTGATAACCACGTGCCAGCCCATATTCCGGATACGGTGGCCAGCAAACACCCGGCAAGACTTACCCCAATATAACCGCATGCGGCCAGCCAGCGTTCCTGCTGCATCAGGGTAATACTCTCCAGGGAAAAGGTGGAAAACGTTGTAAATGCGCCGAGGAAACCCACCATCGCCAGTTGCTTATGATGATCTCCGCCCCACTGGTGATGAACCAACCAGATATAGGCCACGCCAATGGCGAAGGAGCCTAGCAGGTTCACCGACAGCGTGCCATAGGGAAACGGCTTATCCAGCCACTTAAACACAGCGGTGGCAACCAGATAACGACTGACCGCCCCCAGTGCGCCGCCCAGTGCAATCCATACTAACGCCATCAGCGTGTGTCCTCCGGACTGGTAGGTGGATAACGCTGTTGTGGTGCTGCCTGATTCAGCTGCCGCAGATGCTCCAGCTTCTGGCCGATTTTACCTTCCAGGCCACGCGGAGTCGGGTAATACAGCCGGGTTTCGCTGATCTCTGCCGGGAAATAATTTTCCCCGGCAGCAAACGCTTCCGGCTCGTTGTGTGCGTAGCGGTATTCTGCACCAAAGCCGGAATCTTTCATCAGCTGAGTTGGCGCATTACGCAGATGCACCGGCACATCGTAGCTGGGCTGCTCTGCCACCATCGCCCGGGCGGCATTATAAGCGTTATACACGGCATTACTTTTGGGCGCACAAGCGAGATAGGTCACCGCCTGAGCAATGGCCAGTTCACCTTCCGGGCTACCCAACCGGGTCTGCACATCCCAGGCATTAACACACAAAGTCAGGGCGCGCGGATCGGCATTGCCGATATCTTCCGACGCCATTCGCACCACACGCCGGGCTATATATAACGGGTCACAACCACCATCCAGCATACGTGCCAGCCAATACATAGCGGCATCCGGATCAGAACCCCGCACCGATTTATGCAACGCTGAGATCTGATCGTAAAACACATCGCCACCCTTATCGAAACGACGCAGATTATTGGCCAGCAGCTGATCGACAACAGCCACATCCAGGCGTTTGTCCGCTCTGGCCAGCTGTAAGGCAAATTCAAGCAGATTCAGTGATTTGCGGGCATCTCCGTCACTGGCCTGAGCCATGCGTTTTATCGCAGCGTCTTCCACCGCCGGTGCGTCTTCCAGCTTCGTGAGCGCCTGAGTTAATACCTGCTCAATCTGCTCACTGCTCAGACTTTTGAGAATATAGACCTGCGCCCGTGATAACAGCGCGTTGTTCAGCTCAAATGACGGATTCTCGGTCGTGGCGCCAACAAACAGAAAGGTGCCATCTTCGACATAAGGCAGAAATGCATCCTGTTGCGACTTGTTAAAACGATGCACTTCATCGATAAACAGTACCGTTTTTCGTCCGGCCGCCCGGCTTTGCTGCGCCCGCACAACGGCTTCGCGGATATCTTTAACACCCGACATTACCGCGCTGATGGTCAGAAAGGTGGCATCCACATAGTGGGCAATCAAGCGCGCCAGCGTGGTTTTCCCCACCCCGGGCGGCCCCCAGAAAATAATTGAATGCAGGTCGCCGTTATCCAGGCTGCGCCGCAGCGGTGTTCCCGGACCAACTACGTGTTGCTGACCCACGTATTCATCCAGGGTGGCAGGCCGCAGGCGTGATGCCAGCGGCTCGTAGGCTGGCTCCGCTGAGCCGAACAAATCGTCGCTCACCTCATCACCTCAGAAGGCATTGCGGCCATCGATAACATCCACACCTTCCGGCACATCAAACACAAACGCCTGTTCGTCAATCGCCTGGTTGCGCTGCGGTTGCTGAAAGGCAATTTCAGTGATTTGCCCAGCGGCATCAAAAATCATCATGCGTTGCAGATCATCGCCCTGGTAATGAAATTCCAGCGACTGAAACAACTGGCTCGGATCTTTAGGCACCAGCTGAAACACGGCGTTATCCGATCCGCCTTCCACACTGACGACAAAACTGTCGTCGATCTGGCTGCGCTCACCGCTGAGCAACAGCGCCGGGGTTTCCTGCACGCGCTGATCCATATTGCGGATAGTGACCTGCTCAAGGTCCATATCGTATATCCAGATCAGTTCGCCATCGGACACAACCAGCTGGGCATAGGGGTCTTCTGTTTGCCAACGCATTTTGCCGGGCTTGGCCACCGCCAAGGTTCCGGCCATTTGTTGCATAATTTCACCACTATGGGTGCGCGAAGTCTGAACGAACGCCGCCTGAAAGCTTTCCATACCTTTCAACTTAGTCAGAAATGCGGCCAGGCCGCTGGCTTCAGCCTGCACCAGTGATGACATGGCCAGCACAGCCAGAAATAACACCTGCTTGAACATCGTTAATTGTTCCTGAATGAATAAATTTCCGTTATTGGGGAGCTGCCCGGGCAATCACTTCCCGAGCCCCGTTATGAGCCGGCGGAGACACCACCCCCGCCGCTTCCATGGTTTCGACCAGGCGGGCTGCCCGGTTATAACCGATGCGCAATTTACGCTGAACCGACGAAATCGAACATTTGCCACTTTCCGTGACAAATGCGACGGCCTGGTCGTATAAATCGTCTTTTTCATCACCCCCTTCCAGACCCGGAACGCCGTTATCTTCGCCGCCCTGAGTGATCTCTTCGATGTAATCCGGTGCGCCACGCTGCTTCCATTCGGCCACCACCCGGTGGACTTCATCATCATCAACAAAGGCGCCGTGAATACGTTCTGGCAAGGCGTTTCCGGGCGGCATAAACAACATATCACCGTGACCCAGCAGCTGCTCAGCACCGCCCTGATCGAGAATGGTGCGCGAGTCAATTTTTGATGACACCTGGAAAGCAATGCGGGTCGGTACGTTGGCCTTAATCAGGCCGGTGATCACATCCACGGATGGGCGCTGAGTGGCCAGAATCATATGAATCCCCGCGGCCCGGGCTTTCTGGGCGATCCGGGCGATCAGCTCTTCCACTTTTTTGCCCACCATCATCATCATGTCGGCAAATTCGTCGATCACAATCACGATGTAAGGCAGCGGCTCGAGTGTGGGTGGCGTGGTATCAAACGACTGATCAATCTGCCAGGTTGGGTCAGCAATGGGCTTGCCGGCCTCGATCGCTTCGCGAACCTTTTTATTAAAGCCGGCAATATTGCGGACGCCCATTGCCGCCATCAGCTGATAACGTCGCTCCATTTCTTCAACCGACCAGCGCAAACCATTGTGGGCTTCCTTCATATCGGTAATCACCGGCGTCAACAGGTGGGGAATGCCTTCATACACCGACAGCTCGAGCATTTTCGGATCCACCAGAATCAGTCGCAGCTCTTCCGGCGTTGCTTTAAACAGCATGGATATCAACATGGCGTTGACGCCCACCGACTTACCAGACCCGGTGGTACCGGCAACCAACATATGTGGCGCTTTGGCGAGATCAGTGACCACCGGGTTGCCGCCGATGTCATGCCCCAGCGCGATGGTCAGCGGTGACTTGGTTTTATCGTATTGCTGCGAAGCCAGCACCTCAGAAATAGACACCACCGCTCTGTTTTCGTTCGGCACCTCAATGCCCATCACCGATTTACCCGGGATCACCTCAACAACACGTACCGCCACCATGGCCATCGAACGTGCCAGATCCTGTGCCAGGCCGGAAATCTTACTGGCTTTGACCCCGGGCGCGGGCTGAATTTCAAACCGCGTAATCACCGGACCCGGCGCGACCGCCGTAACCTCGATCTTAACGCCGAAATCCGCCAGTTTCTGCACCAGCAGGCGTGACATTTCTTTCAGTCGTTCCGGTGAAAAACCGGCACCCTGGTCTGTGCGGGGAGCATCCAGCAGCGCGATGGACGGCAGTGGCTGATCCCCTTTAAACAAAGATCCCTGCAGTTCACGTACTGCCCGCTCACTGGGACCGGCATCATTTTTTTCCAGCGGCTGAATCGGGATATCTGTTTCTTCCACCGGTGGTGCGGCAGCAGCCTGACGGTCCCGGCGTTGTGGTGTTTTTTTCACCGGAATAATACCTTCCGCCAAAGCCTCTTTGCCTACGGCAACGTCCACGGATGGCTGCGTTTTGTCTGCCACCACGACTGGCGCTGCTGGCGGGTCTGTTACTTCATCCAGCCAGGGAATTTCATCATCTGAATCCAGAGCCGAAAAATCGGCAATAATCGGCTCGGCATCAACGGCTAATCGAGGCTCTGCACGTTCTGCGGCAACCGACGCTGCCTTACGGTGAGCAAAGCGCTGGCGGAAACGTCCCCACCAGGAGAGCTTATTTTCGTCATCGGTTTCCCCGCCAGCTTGCGGCTCAGCGACTATTGTGTCTTGAGCAAACGATTCATCGGCAGACAAGTCACTCTGCGGAGCTTCAGTCCCGGGGTCAGATGACGCGCGATGGCGCAGACCGAGCAACCAGCCACCGATTTTTTCGAATACCGCCAGCCAGGAAAATTCAAGAAATAACATCAACCCCAAAGCCAGACCCGCCACCAGAATTACGGCACTGCCCGCAAAGCCAAATAACGGCAACAGAAGATTAACTAACGACCGGCCCAGCGCGCCGCCTGGTCCGGCAGGCAACAGCACAGACTGCCAGATACTGACTTCAGCCAACGCACACAGGGTGATCAGGGTGATCAGAATACCGCCCAGGCGGGTATACCAGGGGCCTGCCGAACGTCGTCGGAACATAACCACGGAACGCGCAAGAATCAGCAAAGGAATAGCAAAAGCCAGGTAGCCGAGCGTATGAAATAAAAAGTCGGCCAGGTAGGCTCCAACCTGGCCCGCTGCGTTTTGTTCAGAACCATGACCAATGGCCGTCCAACCACCCTGCTCCGGCGAATAAGACATCAGGGCGATCAGCAGCAACAGAGACCCAACCAGCATCGCAATAAATACGGCGTCGTGGCGTTTTTTCCAGCCGGCATTAAGTTCTCCGTGACGAGAACTCTCGGCTGATATTGCTTCGGATTCCGATTGAGATGATTCCTCGGACAAAACCGCTTCCTGTTACACTAGTCTTAAAAGACCAGAGTTTAACACGGGTTTAACATGATTGATTGGTTGGATGACACCCTGCCACCGTTTTTTCCGGATACCCATCAGGCACTTGATGACCCCAATGGCCTGCTGGCCGCCGGCGGCCAGGTTTCACCCCGCTGGCTGGATGAAGCCTATCGCCATGGCATCTTTCCCTGGAACGACCCGGATGAAGTTCGTTTATGGTGGACCCCGGCACCAAGAGCCATTATCACCGCCGACAGTTTCCGGGTGCCCAGAACCGTGCGCAAGCTGATTCGCCGCAGCCAGGAGGCAGGCCACACCATTTCCTTCAACCAGGCATTCGCTGCAGTGATCGAAGGCTGCAGCGCGCCGCGCGACTATCAGCAAGGGACCTGGATTGACGAGGATATACTGGAAAATTATCAACGCATGCAGCACGCCGGACGGGCGTTAAGTATTGAGCACTGGGATGCCCGGGGTGAACTTATTGGCGGTTGTTACGGCTTATTAAAAGGTCGGGTATTTTTTGGTGAATCCATGTTTTCTCGCCAGCCAAACGCGTCTAAAGTGGCATTCGGCCAGGCCGCCCCGTTGTTATTTGCTGCCGGCATCCGGTTGATTGACTGCCAGATGCATACCCAGCACCTGGCCCAGTTCGGTGCTCACGAAGTCAGCCGTCAGTCGTTTGAAGGCCAGCTGGAGCAGCACAGCCAGCAGGCCTTTTCACTCAGACTCCCTGCGCTGCTGCTAAGCCATGAGAGACGACCATGAAACAAATCCGTGTATTCCTGCCCGAGGACAGTCAGCCGTGTGCTTATCTGGAAGGCCGGGCATCATGCAGCCTGTATGTTGATCCAAGACTGGAACTTGATCAGCAGCAGCTGACATTACTCAGCCTGAATGGCTTCCGGCGCAGCGGCAAGGTGGTTTACCGCCCTCAATGCAAACAATGTCAGGCCTGCACCTCAGTCCGGATCGATTGCCAGCAACTGCAGCTCAGCAAAAGTCAGAAACGTGTGATGCGCAAAAACCGCGATCTGACCCTGGTCGTTGAAACACCGGACGAAGCACTAAAACATTACCCGGTATTTCAGCGCTATATCGATGAACGCCACGCCGACGGTGATATGTATCCGGCCAGTTTTGGGCAATATCGGGAGTTTTTAATCGAAGGGTTTGGTAACAGCCGTTTCTTATCAGCTTACCTGCAGGGACAGTATCTGGGCAGCCTGGTATTCGACATATTTGAGGATGGCCTGTCATCGGTTTATTGCTTCTTCGACCCGGATGAATCCAGACGCTCCCCGGCCACCTGGTTAATTATCAGCTTATCACTGGTCGCCCAATCACTGCGACTGCCTTATAACTATCTGGGGTACTTCGTCGAGGGGTGCCAGAAAATGGATTATAAGAATCGTTTCGCACCGCTGCAGGGATTTATTGACCAGCAATGGCGCCAGATATGAGATAGCACTTTGCTTTTGCAGGATTTTAAGGCAGAATGCGCGCGCATTGTGCAAGGTCTAAACAGGTGACGAATGGCAAAAGATGATCATATTGAAATGGAAGGCGAAGTAATCGACACCCTTCCGAACACCATGTTCCGCGTTAAGCTGGAAAATGGTCACGTGGTAACTGCTCATATTTCTGGCAAGATGCGTAAAAACTACATCCGCATTCTGACCGGCGATAAAGTGAAGGTGGAGCTGACACCTTACGATCTGAGCAAAGGTCGCATTACCTACCGCGCTCGTTAATATTATTGCCAGTCCAGCTGGCCGGGCTTGCCACAGGGCAAACCCGGCGAAGCCGGTTCCGCTATGCCGGAACTGCTTCTGCCACCTCTACAACAACTTCTCCGTTTTCAACCACAATTTCAACATCACCACCCTGCCCGGCTAACTCGCCAAACAGAATTTTCTCAGCCAATGGTTTTTTAATCTTATCCTGCACCAGACGATGCATCGGGCGAGCTCCCATTTTTTCGTCATAACCGTGCTCACCCAACCAGCGCTTAGCCGCTTCAGACACATTCAGCGTGACCCGCTTTTCATCCAGCTGTCCTTGCAGCTCAGCGATAAACTTATCCACGACATGCAGAATGGTATCTTTCGCCAGCGGCGCAAACTGAATCACAGCATCGAGGCGGTTGCGAAACTCCGGCGTGAAAACCTTTTTCAGCTCTTCAGCACCATCACTGCTGTGATCCTGAGCGGTAAAGCCGATACTGGCACGGCTCATCTGTTGCGCCCCTGCATTGGTAGTCATAATCAGGATAACGTTACGAAAATCTGTTTTACGACCGTTGTTATCGGTCAGCGTGCCATGATCCATCACCTGCAGCAGAATGTTAAAGACCTCCGGATGAGCTTTCTCGATTTCATCCAGCAACAGGACACAGTGAGGGTTCTTATTAACCGCTTCCGTCAACAGCCCTCCCTGGTCATAACCCACATACCCGGGCGGCGCACCAATCAGACGGGAAACCGTATGACGCTCCATATATTCCGACATATCGAAACGCACCAGCTCCATTCCCATCACAGATGCCAGTTGCTTTGACACTTCCGTTTTACCCACCCCGGTAGGGCCAGCAAACAGGAATGAACCAATGGGTTTTTCCGGCGCGTTCAGACCGGCACGGGACATTTTTACCGCAGTGGACAAGGTCTGAATGGCTTCATCCTGACCAAATACCACCATCGACAACTTGTCTTCCAGCTTGAACAGCAACTCTTTATCGGAAGCTGATACTGATTTTGGCGGAATACGGGCAATGGCAGCAACAACCTGCTCAACTTCCGGTACACCAATGACTTTTTTACGCTTACTAGCCGGCAATAAATGCTGCTGCGCACCCACCTCGTCAATAACGTCAATGGCCTTATCCGGCTGATTACGATCATTGATGTAACGATCCGCCAACTCTGCCGCGGCCTTCAGCGCCTTATCAGTATAACGAATGCCGTGGTGTTCTTCGAAACGGGATTTAAGCCCTTTAAGGATCTTATAGGTGTCCTCAACGGATGGCTCAGCGACGTCAATTTTCTGGAAACGACGCGTAAGAGCGCTGTCTTTCTCAAAGATGCCGCGAAATTCTGTAAAGGTGGTCGAGCCAATGCAACGAACTTCACCAGAGCTCAGCAAAGGCTTCAGCAGATTACTGGCATCCATCACACCACCAGAAGCGGCGCCGGCACCAATAATAGTATGAATTTCATCAATAAACAGAATGCCATGCGGCTGCTTTTTCAATTCGGCCAGCAGGGCCTTGAAGCGTTTCTCAAAATCGCCGCGGTATTTAGTACCCGCCAGCAGCGCCCCCATATCCAGACTGTAAACCACCGCATCCTGAATAACCTCAGGAACGTCCTGATCAACGATACGCTTGGCCAATCCTTCAATAATGGCTGTTTTACCAACCCCGGAATCACCCACCAGAAGCGGGTTGTTTTTGCGCCGCCGGGCGAGAATCTGAACCAGGCGCCCCACTTCAAAATCGCGACCGATTAACGGATCGATTTTGCCGTCTTTGGCCATTTTATTCAGGTTGGTGGCGTAACCTTCCAGCGCGCTTTTGTCGTTACTGTTACTTTCTTCATCATGATGCTCACCCAGCTGATCATGATCTTCTTCCGGGCCAGACACCTTAGAGATCCCGTGAGAAATGTAGTTGACTACGTCTATGCGGGCGATGTTCTGCTGCTTAAGGAAATACACCGCCTGGCTTTCTTGCTCACTGAAGATGGCAACCAGAACATTCGCACCAGTCACCTCGGATTTGCCGGATGACTGCACATGAAACACAGCCCGCTGCAACACGCGCTGAAACCCCAGGGTTGGCTGAGTTTCCCGCTCCCCATCCGTCTCCGGAATCAAAGGCGTCGTAGAATCGACAAACTCAAGCAAATCTTTACGCAGGCGCAACACATCAGCACCGCAGGCTTCCAGCACCCGGGCAGCGGCTTCATTATCCAGCAACGCCAACAACAGGTGTTCTACCGTCATAAATTCATGACGTTTTGAGCGAGCTTCCTTGAACGCTTCATTCAGTGTTTGCTCCAGCTCTCGGTTCAGCATGTCGCCTCCTCAGCGTTAGTCTTCGACCGGTGCGATTTCACACATCAACGGGTGATTACAGTCTCTAGCATATTGATTCACTAAAGCGGCTTTAGTTTCAGCAATATCGCGTGTATAAATCGCACAAACCGCACTGCCTTTAGTATGCACCGTCAGCATAATTTGTGTTGCTTCCTCTGAGTCTTTACTGAAGAAGCTCTGCAACACCTCCACCACAAATTCCATCGGCGTGTAGTCATCATTCATCATGATGACACTGTACATCGAAGGCCGCTTCAGCTCAGGCTTTGCCGCCTCCAGCGCCAGCCCGCCTTCGTCGCCGCAATCCGGTTCATCATGATTTGAGTTTAGTTGAGATTCAGAAATATGGTGCATGAGGGATTGTTTAGTCGCAGAAAATTTATATGATACCTTTCCTATATGGGTGCTCCAAGCCGATAAACAAGCGTTGTAGTACAGCTTTGTAAACTTGACGAGCCAAAAAGCGCCGCGTAGTGTTATCGACAAGCGCCAGGACGGTGAAGAAGACGACCTTCTGGCAATGCTCGCCCCGGTTAATAAGACTCGATAAGGAGGTTCAGTATGAAAACAGGGACAGTTAAATGGTTTAATAACGCCAAGGGTTATGGGTTTATTCTTGCAGACGACAGCAATGAAGATCTGTTCGCTCACTACTCCACCATTCAGATGGACGGCTACCGCACATTAAAAGCAGGACAAGCCGTTCAGTTTGACACCAAACCCAGCGACAAAGGCACACACGCCATCAATATACGTGCGCTTGATGCCAATGGTCTGCCACTGGAATCACCTCAGGAGCTTGAACAGGCCTGAGCCAGCCGACAAACATCGGCCATAAAGAACAGCCATAAAAAAACCGCCATACGGCGGTTTTTTTATGGCTTATCTGACTAGCAGCGGATATCCGCAACCAGCTGATTCAGCGTCGCACTCGGACGCATCACCTTAACTGCCAATTCGGGATCAGGAC
This sequence comes from Bacterioplanoides pacificum, assembly GCF_042648445.1. Classification (NCBI taxonomy): domain Bacteria; kingdom Pseudomonadati; phylum Pseudomonadota; class Gammaproteobacteria; order Oceanospirillales; family Oceanospirillaceae; genus Bacterioplanoides; species Bacterioplanoides pacificum. The sequence continues at coordinate 671,666 of NZ_JBHRYB010000005.1, read as the reverse complement.
GGTAATACCCACCAATATCGACAGCATGCCCCTGTACCGCCGACAATTCACTGATAACCTTATCTTCATTATCAGCAAAGGCTTTTGCAACCGGTACAAAACAGTCACGCAATGCCGGATCTTCATCCTGAGCTGCCAGCGCTTCTGCCCAGTACATGGCCAGATAAAAATGACTACCGCGGTTATCCAGATCACCCACTTTACGTTTTGGAGATTTGTTATTGTCCAGCAGCTTACCAGTCGCTTTATCCAGCGCTTTGGCTAATACGTCGGCACGCTTATTGCCAGTTACCTGAGACAAATGCTCCAGCGATGCAGCCAGTGCCATAAACTCACCCAGCGAGTCCCAGCGTAGGTAATCTTCTTCAAGCAGCTGTTGCACATGTTTTGGTGCAGAACCGCCAGCGCCGGTTTCAAACAGGCCGCCACCGTTCATCAGTGGCACGATGGACAGCATCTTGGCACTGGTGCCGAGCTCCATGATCGGGAACAGGTCGGTCAGATAGTCGCGCAATACGTTGCCCGTCACTGAGATGGTATCCTGACCATTTTTAATGCGCTCCAGCGAGAAGCGGGTGGCCTCTTCCGGCGACATAATGCGGATATCCAGACCATCGGTATCGTGCTGTGGCAGATACTGTTCAACCTTGGCAATCAACTGAGCATCGTGTGCCCGATTCTTATCCAACCAGAAGACAGCTGGCGTACCGGTGAGGCGTGCACGGTTGACGGCGAGTTTAACCCAGTCCTGAATCGGTGCATCTTTTGCTTGGCACATGCGCCAGATGTCACCCTGCTCAACAGCGTGCTCCAGTAACACATTACCTGCCGCATCAACCACCGACATTTTGCCATCTGCCGGCACCTCAAAGGTTTTGTCGTGCGAACCATACTCTTCGGCTTTTTGCGCCATCAGACCCACATTAGGCACTGTACCCATGGTTGTAGGATCAAACGCACCATGCTCTTTACAGAAATTAATGGTCTCCTGATACACGCCTGCGTAACAACGATCAGGGATGATCGCCTTGGTATCCGCCATGCCACCGTCGGCTGTCCACGCCTTACCGGAGTTACGAATCAGCGCCGGCATAGAAGCATCAACAATCACATCGTTTGGAACATGCAGATTGGTAATTCCCTTGTCGGAATCCACCATGCCAATCGCCGGCTGTTCAGCCATGATTTTATCAATCTTGGCCTTAATCGCCTGCTGCTTATCTTCTGGCAAACGATCCATTTTATTCAGCACATCACCAAAGCCATTGTTCGGATTGATACTGACACTGGCGAAATCTTCAGCAAACTCTTCGTATAACTCATGGAAAAACACCTCCACCGCATGGCCGAAGATGATCGGGTCAGACACCTTCATCATGGTGGCTTTCAGGTGTAACGACAGCAGAACATCCTGCTCTTTACATTCTTCAATCTGCGCTGCCAGGAATTCGCGCAGAGCTTTGCGACTCATCACAGAGGCATCAATCACCTCGCCCGACAACAGTCCCAGGTTATCTTTCAGGATCTGCTGCTGACCGCTTGCATCTTCAAAACGAATCTGAACCTGAGTGGCATCCGCCAGCGTGACGGATTTTTCACTGCCGTAAAAATCGCCATGATCCATATGAGCCACATGGGTCTTGGAATCTTTCGACCATTCCCCCATGGTGTGCGGATTTTTGCGCACATACTCTTTCACCGCACTCGGGGCGCGACGGTCTGAATTACCTTCACGTAATACCGGGTTAACGGCACTTCCTTTTACCTTGTCATACAGGGCTTTGATTTTTACTTCTTCGTCGTTTTTCGGCTCATCCGGATATTTCGGGAAATCGTACCCCTTAGCCCGCAACTCTTTCAGAGCGGCCTTCAGCTGAGGGATGGAAGCACTGATGTTGGGCAGTTTGATAATATTGGCTTCCGGTTGCTGAGCCAGTTCTCCGAGCTCCGCCAGGGCATCATCAATACGCTGATCTTCTTTCAGATACTCTGCCATCGTGGCAATCAGGCGACCTGACAAAGAAATATCGCGCGTTTCCACTTCAATGCCGGCCGGCTTGGTGAACGCCTGAATGATAGGTAATAAAGAATAGGTCGCCAGAGCTGGCGCCTCGTCGGTATCTGTGTAAATAATTTTCGGTGTTTGTGTCGACATCTTTACTCCTATAGCATTTCGCTGTTTGCTGTATCGCATGGGCACAATTGGCCGCTTACTTGTGGTAAACGGTTTTACTGCTGGCCCGACGGACCCCACTGAGGGTAAAACGGGTGGGTAAACCTGTGATGTATAGGCAAAAGTAACCCCATCTTTGGTTGTCCGGGCGCTAATTTGTAGTTTTTCTACAAAAAATGCAAGCTAGACAAAAGAATAAGTAGTTTTCTTACAGACCTATGGCCACCCTAATCCTTCTGAATAAACCGTTTAATGTCTTGTCGCAGTTTAGTGACTCTGACGGACGCTGCACACTAAAGTCCTGTATTACTCATACCAAGGTGTACCCTGCCGGGCGCCTGGATTACGATTCTGAAGGCCTGCTATTACTTACAGATGACGGCCAGCTGCAGGCGCAGATTGCCAACCCCCGCTTTAAAATGGAGAAAACTTACTGGGTGCAGGTAGAAGGCCAGCCCAGCGAAGCAGACCTCGACGCCTTACGCCGGGGGGTTCAGTTAAAAGACGGCCCGACCCGACCCGCTAAAATACGCCTTATTCCGGAACCTGACCTCTGGCCCCGCAACCCACCGATCCGTCAGCGCAACAATGATATCACCAGCTGGCTGGAAATCCGCATCAGTGAAGGCCGCAACCGCCAGGTACGCAGAATGACCGCCCACATCGGCTATCCGACATTACGACTGATCCGGGCAGCTATCGGAGAATGGCAACTGGAGACACTGCAACCAGGAGAAAGCAAGACCCTGACCATTCACATGCCAGCCTCAACGGCAAAACCGGGCAGCAATGGCGGACGCAAATCCAACCCGACGGATAAACGAGTCCGCAGTCAGCGACAAGGCAAGGGGAAGCGCCAGCCTCGCTGATTGTCGTCACTGACAGACTCCGGTAGACTGCCGCCCCTTTTTAATTGTCATTGCCACAGGTTGTTTTATGTCTGATCGCTGGACACCCCATGCCACCGTCGCCACTGTTGTAGAGCAGGATGGTCGTTTTCTGATGGTAGAGGAAATCAGCTCCGGCCAGACGGTTATCAATCAGCCCGCCGGTCATGTCGAAGCCGGAGAAACCTTACAGCAAGCCGCCATCCGCGAAAGCGCGGAAGAAACCGGCTGGCAGGTAGAGCCACTGGCATTATTGGGTCTGTACACCTACACCGCACCGGCCAACGGCGTGACCTACCACCGCTATTGCTTTATTGCCCGCGCGCTCAAACAAATCCCCGACGCCCCACTGGATGATGGTATTATCGGGCCGCGCTGGATGACCATAGAGGAGCTGCGACAGTGCCAAAACCTGCGCTCCAGCATGGTACTGACCTGCGTTGAAGACTACCTGTCAGGCAAGTCGTTTCCGCTGACGGTGATTACCGAACACCCTTGAATTCCGGTAACAGCACAACCATCTAGTTTTTTATTCAATCATTACAGAAGCACACGCAATGACCCAGTTAGCTGACCTTAACCCAGCCTCAACCAAAGTCATCGTTGGCATGTCCGGCGGTGTTGATTCATCCGTATCAGCCTATCTGTTGTTACAACAGGGGTATCAGGTAGAAGGCCTGTTTATGAAAAACTGGGATGAAGACGATGGCACCGAATATTGCACCGCCAAAGACGACCTGGCCGACGCCCAGCAAGTCTGCGATACGCTTGGCATCAAATTACACCAGGCCAACTTTGCCGCTGAATACTGGGACAATGTATTTGAACACTTCCTCGAGGAGTACAAGGCCGGCCGCACCCCCAACCCGGACATTCTGTGTAACCGCGAAATTAAGTTCAAAGCCTTTCTGGACTACGCCAAAATCCTCGGGGCCGATCTGATTGCCACCGGCCACTATGTACGCCGTCAGGACCGTGAGAATGGCACCCTGCTGCTTAAAGGGCTGGATAACAACAAAGACCAGAGCTATTTCCTGCACGCCGTTGGTGGTGATGAAATTGCACAGACCCTGTTCCCGGTGGGTGAACTGGAAAAACCGGAAGTACGGCGCATCGCTGAAGAAAACAACCTGGTAACGCACAACAAAAAAGACTCCACCGGTATCTGTTTTATCGGCGAGCGCCGTTTTAAAGACTTTCTGCAGCAATACCTGCCTGCTCAGCCTGGCCGCATAGAAACCGAAGACGGTGTCGACATCGGCGAACACCAGGGATTGATGTATCACACACTGGGACAGCGCCAGGGACTGGGGATTGGCGGGCTGACCGGCTTTTCTGAAGAACCCTGGTTTGTCGCCGGCAAAGACCTGCAGCGTAACGTTCTGATTGCAGTTCAGGGGAAAAATCACCCGTTGTTATTTAAAGACTGGCTGACCAGCAGTGAAATTTACTGGGTTAACGGAGAGCCTCAGCTACCACTGCGCTGCAAAGCCAAGGTACGCTACCGTCAAGCCGATCAGGACTGCATCATCCATAAAACCGACCAGGGTTATTGGGTTGAATTTGATCAGCCGCAGCGCGCAGTCACTCCTGGCCAGTCGCTGGTGTTGTACGAAGGCGAAGTGTGCCTCGGCGGTGGCGTTATTGAACACACCGGCAACGGGACGAACGACCGATGAAAGAGCGTAACTACTCAGCCATGACCCGCAACTACGAGCAGGCTACCGCACTGGCCGCGGTATTCCAGGTGGCCACATTGGTCGAACAGCTGGCGCGCAGCGGTGACATTCCGGAAGAAACCTCCCGGCCACTGCTGGAAAGCCTGTTTGTTCAGGATCCAAAGCATTTTCACGATATCTATGGCGATGCCAGCACCCGCCTGACCATTGGCCTGAAGCAGCTGCGGAACGTTGCGGGCAGCAATCCCCAGGGCATCAGCCCGGATATCACCCGTTATGCACTCAGCCTGTTACATCTGGAGAAAAAATTGAGTAAATCTCCCGATATGCTCGCCACCCTGGGGCGCGGAATTCACGACGCCGAACGCCAGGCGGAACACTTTGGTATCGCTCACGAAAATACCGTTGCCTCACTGGCGGGAATTTATAAACAAACCCTGAGTAACCTCAGCTTCCGTATCCGGGTAACCGGCAATCCGGCTTATTTGCAAACCAACCATACCGCTAACCGGGTACGCACCCTGTTATTGGCAGGCATCCGCGCCGCCATGTTATGGCGCCAGGTCGGTGGCAAACGCTGGCATTTACTGGTCAATCGTAAACGTTACCTGAAAGCCTGCGATCAGTTATTAACGGGTGATGTAAACCGATGACAGCCATCAACCGCACATTCAGCACCGCCCCGATGATGGACTGGAGCGACCGGCATTGCCGTGCCTTTTGGCGTCAGTTAAGTAAAAACGCCCTGCTGTACACCGAGATGGTAACCACCGGCGCGCTGATTCATGGCCAGCGAGAACGCTTCCTGCAATACAACGACTGCGAACACCCAATTGCATTGCAACTGGGCGGTTCAGACCCGCAACAACTGGCCCAGTGCGCCGCCCTGGCCGAGCAGTGGGGCTACGATGAGGTCAATCTGAACGTCGGCTGCCCCAGCGACCGGGTGCAGAACAATATGATTGGCGCCTGCCTGATGGCACACCCTCAATTAGTGGCCGACTGCATCAAGGCGATGCAGGATGCCTGCGACATCGAAGTCACCATCAAACATCGTATTGGCATTGATGACCTCGACAGCTACGAGCACATGCGTGACTTTGTTGCCACGGTTGCCGCCACCGGCTGTCGCAGTTTTACCGTTCATGCACGCAAAGCCATATTGCAGGGGTTATCACCGAAAGAAAACCGCGACATCCCTCCCCTGCAATACGATCTGGTTTATCGCCTGAAGCAGGAATTCCCACAGCTGGAAATTATCATTAACGGCGGGATCAAAACCCACGAGGATTGCCAGCAACACCTGCAACATCTGGACGGCGTCATGCTGGGTCGTGAAGCGTACCAGAACCCGGCTGTTCTGATGGAGGTCGATCAGCGCTACTATACAGATACAGATACAGATACAGAGACAGCGCTGAATGGCACGTCAGGGGCCATCGTCGCCGGGGATTGCGCGACACAGTTGAGCAGCAAAGACAAACGCATTGCCGCTGTCAGGGCGTTTTACCCGTATATTGAGCAACAGCTGAGTCAGGGAGCAACCCTGAATTATATCACCCGGCATATGCTGGGATTATTTAACGGCCTGCCCGGAGCACGTCAGTTCCGCCGCCATCTGAGCGAACAGGCGTTTAAAAAGACATCTGGCATAGACGTGCTGGAGCAGGCACTGCAGCGGGTTGAATAACCCGCTGAAGCTCATGGCTTCTGCGCTTGCTGATAGTTCTGAGCATCATCATAGCCGCCGACATTCACTACCCGGCTGTATCCCTGCTGCTGCAGCTGCTCAAGAGCGAACGAGGCACGCCGGCCAGAACGGCAATAGAGCAGAATTTCGCTGTCTTTCGCCAACTCCAGCGCGGCAATATCCTTAGCGATACGGGTATGTGGAATATTAATGGCTCCATCCACATGACCGCTGCCAAACTCCGCCGGGGTACGGACATCAATCCAAACCACCTCTGATGCCATCGCGGCGAAACTCAGCAACATCCCTGCAAGCAGACCAAATAACTTCATGTTATTACTCCAAGTGTTTGTGATTTAACGTATTTTTAACCAAAGCTGGCGACCACTGCATTGACCTGCGCGGCCGCTTAAGCGACCCTAAGCATAGTTAATAAAACCTGGAAGCGGATTTTAGCATGAGCAAACTGGATGCCCTGAGAGAGATGACGGTTGTGGTTGCCGACAGCGGTGACATTGAAGCCATCAAACAACACCAGCCGGTGGATGCCACCACCAACCCTTCGTTAATCCTGAAAGCCGCCCAATTGCCGGCTTACCGATCACTGATCGATGAGGCCGTTCAATGGGCCGGGCAATGCAAAAACTCCGACAGCCTGGTCTCCAACGCCTGCGACAAACTGGCGGTCGCCATCGGCTGTGAAATTCTGACCATCATTCCCGGCGTAATCTCCACCGAAGTCGATGCACGCTTATCCTTTGATCGTGACGCCACGATCGCCAAAGCCCGCAAGCTGATCCAGATGTATCACGACGCGGGTGTCGACAAAGAACGCATCCTGATCAAAATTGCCGCCACTTGGGAAGGCATCCAGGCCGCCCGCTTACTGGAATCCGAAGGCATCCACTGCAATCTGACACTGCTATTCAGCTTCAGCCAGGCGGTTGCCTGTGCCGAAGCCGGGGTAACTCTGATCTCACCCTTTGTGGGCCGAATTCTCGATTGGTACAAAGCCGATCAGCCGGATCAGGACTTCAGTGACGACCAGGATCCGGGCGTACAATCAGTGACTGAAATCTACAACTATTACAAACAACACGGCTACAAAACGATTGTCATGGGTGCCAGCTTCCGCAATACCGGTGAAATTGAACAACTGGCCGGTTGCGACAAACTCACCATCAGCCCGGAACTGTTACAACAACTGGATAACGACGACGCGACGCTGCAGGCCCGCCTGCTCGCAACGCAGGCACAGTCACCACACCCGAAACACAGCGTCAGCGAAGCACAATTCCGCTGGGATCTTAATGAAAACCCGATGGCCAGTGAAAAACTGGCTGATGGTATCCGCCGCTTTGCCGCGGATCAGCGCAAACTGGAAGCTCTGGTCGGACAATTCGCCAATGCTGAATAAGCTACTCAAACTGTTTACTGAGCCTCAGCCACAACGTTCGGAGCACAGCCTGGCACTGGCTTCTGCGGTGCTGATGGCAGAAGTTATGCGCGCCGATCACGAGATCGACCAGCTTGAGCGTAATGCCATGAGTCAGGCATTGGTTGAGTCGCTGCAACTGCAGGAAGAAGAAGTCCGGGAACTGATGGATGAGGCAATTGCAGCAGCCGATATCGCCAACGACCTGCAGCAATTCACCCGGGTGATTCATGACCAGTGCGATGAGCAACAGAAATTTGTTGTGGTGTGTAATCTGTGGCGCATCGCCCTGGCCTCGGATGGCATCGACAAGTATGAAGAACACATCATCCGCCGGATTGCCGAGCTGCTGTACCTGCCGCACAGCGAGTTTATCCGTGCCAAGGCCGTAGCCAAAGCCGAACAATAAAGACACGCTTGTGATTACTGATCTGGTTGATACATTCAACACCCTTGCACAACAACTCCAGCAGCTGCGTCAGCACCTGCTGCAGACGCGCCCCGCTTGTTATTTTCCGCTCAATGATGCCGAATCCGGCAGCAGTGCTGATGAACTTGAAGCGGCCTGCGACCTGATCTGTGACCTTTGGTACCACAGCAACCAGGATGGCCGCGAAACCCGCTCCCGTCACGGCCTGATCCTGGCAGATCACACCACCATGACACTGATTGCAACGATTAACCGGCAGAAGCAATCCTTTCGTCAGGCGGTCAATCAGGAGAAGCAACAACTCGATCAACAGCAGTGGCGCGAACGCCACCGCCAGCTCGGGCGACTCGACGTCGACCTGCGTCAGCAGCTGCAATATGCCGGCTTGCAACGGGTTCATCTGAAGCAGTGTTATCGCCAGTTACCGTTACTGGCGCAACGGCCGCTCCGGGTCGGCTTCAGCTGGTATAACAACGGCCGCTCAATCCGTAAAATCTCTCACCAGCAAGCGCAGCAGCTGTTACTGGAACTGGGCGAAGAAAAGCCACACATTCAGGCTCAGCTGGCCACACTGGCGCAACTGAAAGCCAATACTCAGCTGGCGCAAATGCAGACTCTGGCGCCTATTATGCGGGCCAATCTGGTGTTTCAGGGGGAGCAGGATGAAGCCACAACCCGCAAAGCGATGAATGTCTCACTGCCCTTGTTTATCCCACAGCCAGAGACGGATGAAGAAGGTATGCAACAACTGCCGGTGTTTAATCAGGTGGGACTGACACCTCCGAACGGCAGGACCCGTCAGAGTCGAGAAGACAACCGCCTGTCAGCGGAAGCGATTTTGCCCAGCATCCGGGCTTACGGCTATCAGAACTGATCAGCCAACCATCTGACTGGCAGTCTGGGCCTCGCCCGCGGCGGCCGATAAATATTCGGCGATCTGCCGGTAAGCACCCTGGTTCAGATCGATAAAACGTACATCCATGCCACAGTTTTGCTGGGATACCCGGTGCACCGATTTCACCGTTGCCTCTCCGGTAACATTTCCGCCATCTGCGGCAGACAACTGCAGCTCGATATCAAAACGTACAAACCGGCCACCCTCATCACGAAAGTCATCGACCTGAGCAATCGGCAGCGCTACGGTGAATCCCAGCGGACTTAAATCGGTCACGGTGCCGCAAAACAGAACTCTGCCCCGCTGCGTTAACGTTATCCTCATGACTGATCACAACCCTATAGCAAGAAACAATCCGACCATAGCTGATCATCAGCGGAATGCCAAGCCGGTGCCGCCGGATCTGTGATTTGCGTCGCTGTGGATGTCAAAATGGCCGTCTTTGTTACCTTTTTATGCGTTTTCAGCAACCCCGGGCGTCTTTCCCGCAACCGCACAACCCAGTACAATTCCGGCCCTCACACAACAACGATAAAACGATAACATTCATGTCTCACTCCTCTCTGCTCCGTTTTTTATTACTGCTGGCCTCCGTCCTGCTCGCCGCCTGTTCCAGTAAGTTGCATCTGCCAACCTATCAACAGCCGACCGCCAGCCAGACCATCAGTGAAGATCAGCTGTCAATCCAATACCTCGGTGTCGGCGGCCATATACTGTCGTACAACGGCAGTAAAATCATGACCGCTCCATCGTTCAGTAATCCCCATTTTTTGCTGGCCGGTCCGTTCTTCCCGATGTCTGCTGATAAAGAAGCCATTGATACTTACATGCCGGCGGCAAAAGACGTCAGCATGATTCTGGTTGGCCATGCACACTACGATCATTTATTGGATGTGCCTTACGTGATGCAGCAGCACACGCCCGATGCTCATGTGTATGGCTCCGAGACCATGGCTCACACCCTGGCAGGCAGCATCGATAAACAGCGCATCCATGCGCTCAACGACAAAATGGGTGACGTCAACCAGCCGGGGGAATGGATTTATGGTCCGGACGGCAAGGTACGTATTATGGCGCTGAAATCGGCCCATGCGCCGCACATCATGGGCATCAAATTTATGGGTGGCCACTACGATGAAGATCAGCAAGATCTGCCGTGGCATGCCTTTGGCTGGAAGGAAGGTCAGACGCTGGCGTATATTATCGACTTCCTCAATGCAGATCAGAGCGTCGCTCACCGAATTTTTTATCAGGATGCGGCCAGTCAGGAACCCGCCGGCCTGGTACCACCACTGGCAGACGGCAAGGCCATTGATATTGCCATCCTCTGCCCGGCCTCATTTTCTCAGATTGATGATTATCCGGAATCCGTGATCCGCAACACTCAGGCCAAACATTTTATTCTGGGACACTGGGAAGACTTTTTTGCCAACGACCTGGAGGGCGAACAGCGGTTTGTACGCCTGACCGACCAGGACGAGTTTATTCAACGGCTGGAGGCGGCCAAGCCCGCCAACAGCACCTGGGTGTTGCCACAACTGTTCAGCACCCAATATTTTTCAGCTAACGGAGCACTGATTCAGTGAGCTCAATGTCGATTATTTTCGAACATGCCATCCAGCGCGCAGCCTTTTGCTACGCGCTGTGCCGCATCAATCAGGACCACATCGACCTGTGGTGTGAGCATAATCAACAAACGTTTGCGCCATTCAGCCAACTCAGCCGCAAGGTTGAGTCGTACCTGCGTGGTGAACTGAAATCACTGCCCAACCTTGAGCGCTTCCATGAAGCCTTTGCCCTGTGGCGCGATGAATTAATTCAGGATGACACTCTGGCCTACCAGATTGCCGAACTGACCTGCTCTGCACTTTACTGCGCGGCCGAATCAATTCTCGATCCGGAATGTGATGACATTGACCTGCTGCTGAATAACGTTGCTGAGATTTACCGCGACATGGAATCACTGACCGACAACGTACCGCAGCTGCGTGAGTATTTCGCCGATATCTGCCAGGGTTTGCAGCAACAGCTGGATGACAGTTCCCGGCCACCGCTGGCCAGCGACTTTTTCCGCTTTATCGACCAGTGTGACGCCAGCCTGTTTGGCCTGTAACCGACTAAAACTGCGCTTATCTTGACCTGAGTGGCAGTATTTTCTGACACACACATTTACCTGCGCCACGCCGGAATTTAAAATCCGGCGTTTTTATATGGTTATCACGAGCGCGCTGTGACTTCAGACACAATCATCACCCCAGACACCGCTTTCACCCCCGAGCTGTTATCACCCGCCGGCACCTTCCGGAATATGGAATACGCCTTCGCGTATGGCGCTGATGCCGTTTACGCCGGCCAGCCGCGCTACAGCCTGCGTGTGCGTAATAATGATTTCCAGCTCGACAATCTGGCTAAAGGCATTGATTACGCTCATTCGCTGGGCAAACAGTTCTATGTCGCCAGCAACATTGCGCCGCACAACAGCAAAGTTGACACCTATATGCGCGACATTGAGCCGGTTATTGCTATGCAACCGGATGCTCTGATTATGTCTGATCCGGGTCTGATTATGTTAGTCAAAGACAAATGGCCGGATCAGGTTATTCACCTGTCAGTGCAGGCTAACGTGGTCAATTATGCGTCAGTGGAGTTCTGGCGGCGTCAGGGCGTCAGCCGCATCATTTTGTCCCGTGAATTGTCCATCGAGGAGATCGCCGAAATTCGCCAGCGCTGTCCGGAAATGGAAATCGAAGTATTTGTCCACGGCGCCTTGTGTATTGCCTATTCCGGTCGCTGTCTGTTATCGGGTTACATGAATCACCGCGACCCCAACCAGGGCACCTGTACCAATGCCTGTCGCTGGAAATACGACGCTCATGAGGCAAAACAAACCGACAGTGGTGACATCATTCCTGTCGGGGTCAATGAGTTTGACCCGACACAACCGAATACCCGCCAGGTAACCGCAGAACAACCGGCTCCGACACTTGGTAGTGGCGCCCCCAGCGACCAGATCCTGCTGCTGCAGGAAGGTAACCGTGATAACGAATACATGCCGGCTTTCGAAGATGAACACGGCACTTATATTATGAACTCCCGTGATTTACGGGCTATCCAGCACATCGAAAAGCTGGTTGAACTGGGTGTACATTCCTTAAAAATCGAAGGCCGCACCAAATCCCACTATTACGTCGGCCGCACGGCTCAGGCCTATCGTCAGGCTATTGATGATGCTGTTGCTGGCCGACGGTTTGATAAAAACCTGATGGATACTCTGGAGCACATGTCAAACCGCGGCTACACCGAGGGTTTCTTCCGGCGCCATGTCCACGATGAATATCAGAACTATGAACGTGGCAGCTCCCTGAGTACCGCCCAGCAATTTGTCGGTGAAGTCAGCCACAGCGATGGCGACTACCTGACCATTGAGGTCAAAAACCGATTTCAGCTGGGCGACTCGCTGGAGCTGATGACCACCGATGGCAATATCACCTTTATTCTGCAGGAATTGACCGACAGCAGCGGCCAGCCACGCGAAGATGCTCCGGGCTCCGGTTTTATCGTCCGTATCCCCGTGCCCGAAGAAGCACGTCAGCACTGTTTTACCCGTGCCATGTTGATTCGCAATCTGCCCCCGGTTAATGAAGCCTGAGCACAGCTATTGGCAAGTCACGGCGGCTTATCTATAGTGCCGTGACACTCAGATAACAATTGAGGGACCTATGAAAACCACACTGCGCAGCGGCCTGTTATTACTGGCCTGCCTGTTTGCGGCCGTCAGTCATGCTCAAACCGATGCCCCGCGACAACTGGTCGAAGCAGCATCAACACGCATGACCGAACGCCTGATCGCCGATCGCGAACAGATTCAGAGCCAGGATTTCTATCTCGAACAGCTGGTGGATGAATTATTATTACCCGCCGTCGATCACATCACCATGGCCAAACGGGTTATGGGAAAATACTGGCGCAGGGCTTCAGAAGAGCAGCAGAAAACCTTTGTAAAGGCGTTTAAAAACAAGGTAATCCGCACCTATGCCGGGGCCTTTAAGGCCTTTAACGGGGAAAAGATTGAATATCAGGATTCGCGCCTGAATCCGGATGGCAATCGCGCTCTGGTTAAAAGTGAAATTAAACGGGTAGGCGCAGCCAACATCCGGGTCGACTATAAGCTGTACAACCGGGACGGCAGCTGGAAGGTATACGACGTCATCATTGAAGGTGTCAGTCTGGTGAAAAGCTTCCACGATCAGGTTAGCCTCAGCATTGAGCAGAACGGCCTGGCAAAAGCCATTTCTGCCCTGGCAGACGAATACAAGAGTGATGCCCCCCAGGTAAAGCTCGGCGGGCACGCGTGGGGACCGTATCTGGGTAAACAACAACCCAATTACGGTCTGGCTGCAGACATCGTCTCAGCAGCCTTCGCGCGTGCCGGTTATCAACTGACCATCGAGTTTATGCCCTGGAACCGGGTGGAAGAACAAATCCGTAGCCATCAGCTGGACGGCTCTGTCGCCAGCTGGCGGACGCCGGACAGACAAACAGACACTCTGTTTTCGCACCCCTATCTGCACAACCGCCTGGTGTTTATCAAACGCCAGGATGATCCGTTTTATTACCAAAACCGCACACAACTGAATACCCTGGCCGGCAACAAGGGCTACCGCCTCGGCATTTTCGAAAACTACAGCTATGGCCCGGAGTTCGATCAGATACGCGACCTGTTTCAGGTTCATCGCCGCGATTATTGCTCTCAGCTGTTTCGTGATGTTGCCAACAAAGAACTGGATCTGGCACTGGTCGACCACTGGGTCGCCAGCAGTGAATTAAGCCACAAGCCCAATGTATCACAACATCTGGTACAGGCTCCCGGCACCTTAACCAGCCAATCGCTGCACATTGCCCTGCCCGCATCCGGCGAGCGCAGCCAGCAGCTTATCAATGCCTTCAACCTTGGTCTGCAGCGGCTGAAACAGGACGGCAGCTACCAACAAATTCTGGATCAACATCAGTTTCCCCAATGACCCCAATTGACATCCTTTACAGTGATGACGACATCGTCGTGATCAATAAGCCTTCTGGCTTACTCAGCGTGCCTGGCCGTTATGAACCCGACTCAGCCGTCAGTCGTCTGCAACAGCAATTTGGCACCATTCTGGTGATACACAGACTCGACATGGACACCTCCGGTATTCTGGTGTTTGCCCGTCATAAACCGGCGCTCGCCAACGTGCAGCGCCAGTTCGAAAAACAAACCACCCGCAAAGTCTATGAAGCATTGGTGCACGGCCAGCTCCCCGGCACCCGGGGCTGTATCAATCTGCCGATTATTGTCGACTGGCCAAACCGGCCATTACAGAAGATCAGTCACAGCGAAGGTCGTTATGCATTAACACGCTGGCAGCGGTTAACTTATGAAAATGGCAATACCCGGGTGGCGTTATTCCCGAAAACCGGCCGTTCACATCAATTGCGCATCCACATGCAGCAGGCCGGCCATCCGATCATCGGGGACACCCTGTATGGCCCGGAAACCGATCGCCAGCAACAACGTCTGTGCCTGCATGCGCGGGAGCTGGACTTTTGTCATCCGGTCAGCGGCGATGCACTGGCCTTTGTTTGCCCGCCGCCATTTTAAACCCGGCGAAAGACTGGCGAAGCTGACTAAGCCCGCTTCGCCAGCAACGAGCGTAACATCAGTAGCAGACCAATAAAGAACAACACACCACCGGCCAGAATAACCGTCGCAATCCCGCCAAAAATATAAGGCGCTTTCATCAGGGTGGTCATCAGCGAGTCCTGATAGTAAAAAAACCACTCATGGTCGGCTGGGAACATCCAGATGTGCATCTGATAAAACACCGCTTTAGGACCAATAACCAACACCAGCAATGTACAACCGACAATCAAGCCGGCCAATATACCAACCTGATGGCGCCAGCCTGGCCGACTATTACCGAACAGCAGCCAGCCTCCGACAACCAGCATGATTAACGTTGCCATCAGCCCCGCCAGTTGAAATGTATCCACCAGGTTCGCAACATCCCGCAGATGAATAACCTCCGGCGGACGTAATAAGGCAATCGGCCGGGATTGTGGCCCGGTCTGAAAACGAATTTTTTCCAGCCCATCCCCCTGCTGATGAATGGCAACCGCGATGTCATTAAACAGTCGCTCGTGTTCCACCCGGCTCAGCTGCTCCAGGCCAAGAATATAGCGATTCTGCGGGCCATACTTATCTATATGAGCGGCAATATCGTACCAGTCGTACCAGAAAGAATAACCGTATTGCTGAGAAGCCATCAGATTCCAGCTCAGAAACAGACTGACCAGAAAGCCACTGACCAGAGTCACAAACCACAGCAGAGGAGTTACCCGGTTTAACATAGGATTAGTTGTCCTGATAAAAATGGATCAATGTCTGCCCCAGCGCGCCACAGCAGTCCGTTTGCAAATGAAAATGATGATGGCCCGGCAAAGCGATAAAGCGCCCATCCTGCAGGTGAGGCAGGCGCAAATCAAACATTGCCTGGGGAATAATGCCCTGCCGGGCCCTGACAACCTGTACCGGACACTGGACGGCTTGCAACACGGCGGCCACCTGGGGTTCTGTCAGACGTACTTTGGATACACCGCGCAACCTGGGGTCACTGCGCCAGCACCAGCCTTGTGTTGTTTGCCGCAGGTTACGCCGCACCACCGGCGCGATGCATTCCGCCGTCAGTAATGGATCTTTGCCAACCCGGGCCTGAATCGCTTGTTCTTCAGAGCGGTAACATTTGCTTCGCCCCGGCTGTTGCTGGCGACGCAAGGTATCATCAACGCCTTTGCGCAACTGACTCACCAGCTGCTCCGCCGGTGTTGTCAGCGGACCTAAGGCATCCAGCGCAACGACGGAACGGGCGAGCTCCGGATAGGCAGCGGCGGTCAATAATGCCGTGGCCGCACCCATAGAGTGCCCCAGCAGATGCACCGGCCCCTCCAGCTGGCGTGCAACCTCGACCACCGCCGCTACCGGCTCCCAGATGTAATAGTTACCGCCCGCCAGCCAGTCAGAATGTCCATGACCAGGCAGATCGAGCGCCGATACCTGAAACCCGGCAGCCGCCAGTAGCGGCGCGAGACGATCAAAGGAGGCGGCGTTATCCAGCCAGCCATGTAATGCCAGAATCCGACCTGTCGGTACAGCTGCACCTGTAGCCCAGCTGCGTACACTCAGCTCACCGACTGAGGTGGTAAAGCGCTGTTCACTTACCGTCGTGCTGAATGACGACATAACATCTCACCCAATAACTGATGAATGGTGTCTGCGGTGGTCTCGGGCTGCTCCAGTGGAAACATATGACTGCCCGGCATCCAGCGCACTTTCATGCCCACCCGGCTTTTCATCCGGGCGCCGTGCAAGCGGTTAAACACATCACTCTGACGCCCGCCAATCACCGCTGCCGGCAATTTAAGTGGCCGGTCGCTGCGCAGAATATGTGGCATAGTGCGGTAGATTTTCATTTCAATATGCGGATCAAAGCTGAGCCGCACACCGGCGTCCGGCTCCCCGGGATTGATAAAATCCGTGCCGGAGGTAACGTAATCATCCAGACAGCGCTGATCAAAACGCTTCATCAGCGATTTATCGGCAAAATATTCTTTCGCGCTGGCACGATCAGGCCACTCCTGGCGCCGGCCCTGTGTGCGGCCAGCCGGAGTAAAGCGGTCAGTCAGGCGCAGACGCTTCAGCAGACCAAACCCCGCATTTTCTACCGGAGTTAACAGCGGAGAATCCAGCATCACCAGCCCTTTTACCAGATCCGGACGTTTGTAAGCCACCATATAGCTCAGCAAACCACCTAACGAATGACCCACGGCGATCACCGGCTGATGATAATGTTGCTCAAAATAATGGATCAATTCCTGCTCAAGAAAATGCCAGTTATCAGTCACCGGATAATCGGGTTGATGGGCCAGCCGCTCAATGGTGCGGACGTCATAATGAACCGCCAAACGTTCGAGTAACACCCGATAACTGCCCGCCGGAAAACCGTTGGCGTGAGAAAAGTGAAGAATATCGCGATCAGCATTCATTACAATCAACAAAAAAGCCAAAAGGAAGCGCAAGCTACCGTTTGGCTTAATGAATAACAAGGTGGGATACGGAAAAAACGCCGGTTAAAAAGACTCAGTGTTCGTCAAGTGCCGGATACCACACCTGAGTCACCGTCATACATCCGGCGGCGGCGATGTCCCCCTCCAGCAACCAGCATTCGGCGGGCGACCAGGGCTGATCAAAGACCTGCCCCTCAACCAGCTTAGCGGCCAGCCGTCCAACCAGCGGCAAATGAGAAACCACAACCAGATCGCTGTTACTGCGACTCAGCAAATCGCTCAGTGACTCCACATCACCATCCGGTGTCAGCTGCGGCCACTGGCTCAGCGTTAGCCCCGTTGCCTGCTGTATGGCTTGTGCCGTTTGTATTGCCCGTCGGTAAGGACTGGTGCAAATCTGCGCCTCAGCAGAGACAGCACCCGCCTCAATCAGTCCACGTAACCAGCACCCAGCCCGTTCCGCCTGTTGCTGACCCTTCTCAGTTAACTGCCGCTGTGAATCACCATCCACACCGGTTTCTGCACTACCATGACGAACAATACAAACTTTCACTTAATCTTCAGCCTTGCTATCCGGCCAATCCCTGAAGGGATATGGCTTGTCTTCGGAAGCACCTGAAAGATAATGAATAATCTGGCCAATATATTGCCCCAGACTATCGCCAAACTCGGCCAGTGCCGGATTCACCTCTCCGGTCAGCAGACGGAATACCCACTGCACCGCGCCAATCAGCAAAACCACTAAATCCAACACCCGGTAAACGACAAAAAAACCAATCAGATACAGGGTTTTCAGCCAGAATGCGTCGGATGTCACACTATCCTTCAGGTCACTCATGTGTATTTCTCTCTACAGGAACCAACAATAAAAAACGTTACCTACACCACCACGGCTTATATTTCACTGCGCGGCAGAGCAAACTCAACATCGGAAGCGTGATCGCCGGACATCAGCCCCTGAGCAACCAGGCGCGGATCAGCTCCGTTAAACAACACTTCATAAGCCCCCATAACCAGAGGCATATAAATATCTAATTCAGCAGCTTTTGCCCTGACATATCGCAAGGTATTAACACCTTCTGCCACTTCACCCAATGAATTGACCGCTTCGTCCAGTGTTTTCCCTTCACCAATCGCATAACCAACACGATAGTTACGGCTTAAAGGCGAGCTGCAGGTTACGACCAGATCACCAACACCGGCCAGCCCGAGGAAGGTCAGCGGATTCGCACCGAGAGCAACCGCAAAGCGACTCATCTCAGCCAATGAGCGGGTGATGATCATGCTGCGCGAGTTTTCCCCCATCCCCAGCGCTGCCACAAAACCACTGACAATGGCGTAAATATTCTTCAGTGCACCACTCAACTCAACACCATAAAGGTCGTCTGAAGCATAAACCCGAAAGTAAGAACAGCTCAAACCAGACTGAACATTACGTCGTAAGTCACTGTTTTTACTTGCAATTACCGTCGCCGCCAGTTCGCGCCGGGCGATTTCTTTGGCCAGATTCGGGCCCGACAATACCCCCACCGGATTAGCCGGACATAATTCCTCAAGCACCTGACTCATCAACAAAAATCGTTCTGGCTCAATCCCCTTGGTGGTACTGACCAGTGCCTGCTGCGGCATCAGCTTGGCCGCGAACGAAGAAACCACTTCTCGTACGTAACGGCTGGGCACCGACACGAAAATAACATCCGCTCCCTGAATCGCCTCATCCAGCTCGGTGGTTGCATTGAGCGCCGGGTTTAAGGGCGTATCCGGCAGGTACTTGTCGTTCTTCTGGTGCGTATTAATCGACTCAGCAATGGTCGCGTCACGCAGCCATTGCCAGGTTTCAATCTCATTATCGGCCAGAATATTAGCTACGACGGTGCCAAAGCTTCCACCGCCAATGACTGCAGCTTTATTGATTTTCACGCATCCTCCTGCGTCGGGTCATTAAGTATTATCGCGATCAGACTCGAGGCAATCGACCAGCTCTTTGAACACGTCTTTGTTGCGGTCATTCAGACTCATCAACACTTTATGAGCGGCAATCACCTGGTCGCGGGCGATTTCCTCAGGCACTGACTCCGCCGCCCAGGCGACAAAATCGGCGGCATCGGCAAACGGCTCGTCGATAATATGGAATACCTGATCAAACCCCATACTCAGCAAAATCCGGGTAATGCTGGCTTTGGGGCTGGATATGGTCGGGGTAATGCCGAAACGATCGCGGCATAAGATGGATATTTTTGCGATCTGGCCAAGGGTTGTGCTGTCTACGCCCTCAGCCTGAGACAGATCAATCACCACATTGGAGAAGTCGGGCCGGGCAAGGATGTCATCCAGATACTTTTCCAGCGCCGAACACAGATTCAAACGCACGTCACCACGCAAGCGAATAACGTGCGTCCCATTTGTAAAGGCAACCAATACCTCTCCTGACGTCATAATGCACCTCGTGCGATCGACACCATGGCAATATCATCCGGCACTTCGGCTTTATCACTGACACCCAGTGCCTCAGCGATCCGGAAGATATCCCCTTTACTCTCAACGGCAGCAGCTAACAAAGCATCCTCTTTATTATTCAAGGTCGGTTCCGGCATGATTTCCAGTATACCGTCTGAAAACAACAATAACGCGAAGTCCTGCTCCAGCGGAATGCGGTATTCTTCATATTCCGCCTCACGGAAGAGTCCCACCGGCATAGCCCGCCCCTGGAGGTACTGAATATTACCCGGCGTCAGCATCACCGGCATCGGGAAGTGGCCACCCACCGAATAATACAGCGTATTGGTTTTGCGGCAGATCAGGCCATAAAACATAGTCAGGTGCTTATCCAGCTCCGACGCATGTAACTCAGCATTGATACGCTGCAACACCTGAGCCGGGTGAATGACATCATCGCTGGAACCGCGACGAAAATTACGCTTCAGCCGGTAGGTCACGTTTTTCAGCAAAACTGTCACAAACGCCGATGACGCACCATGGCCGGAGACATCGGCGATATAAAACGCCAGACGATCGTCATCCAGCGGGAAATAATCGAGAAAGTCACCGCTGAGCAGCAGTGAAGGTGTGATCGAATGGTTGCAATGCAGACCGTGAAAGTCGAGCGGCTCCGGCAACATACGCAATTGCGCCTGGCGTCCGGCCTGCTGGTCGGCGCGCAACTCGTCCAGGCCACGTTTCAGTTCACCGTTGGTTTTCTCCAGGTATTCCCGGTAAGCACAGTTTTCCTGCTCCAGCTGGGTGCGCTGCAGCGCTTTGCGCAACGCATGGCTCAGCACCGCCAGGTCGAGAATCGGTTTCACCAGATAGTCATCAGCACCCAGTCGTAACGCCTGAACCACGTCCTCCATCACTCCCGCCCCTGACACCACAATCACCGGCAGTTCCGGATGACGGGCCTTGACCAGGGCGAGCAATTCGATACCACTCATACCGGGCATTTTCAGGTCGCAGATAACAGCATCAACCTGAGTTTCATCCAGCAGATCCAGACCTGCCGCTGCAGATGCGGCTGTAAGCATGACGTAGTCGCAATCTTCGAGATAAGCGCTAATGCTATCCCGGACCAGTGCATCGTCGTCAATGACCAACACAGTAGCGGCCATCGGCGTCTCCAAACCAATAAAACAGCTGCGAACACTACCCCCATCAGGTCGGGGTTGCAATGGTGTTTGGAGAAATTGTGCGCCGTGCTTCTGGTGCTTTAGGCTTATTTAATTTACTGGACTTTCCTGACTAACTTTTCTAACCGAAATTTTACGCCTATTGCCGCTTTAAAAGGCTATTGAACTGGCCGAAAGAATGCTGAATGATTCTCTGACAATAAGACCAAGACAGCGAAGGAGCACATCATGTCGAATCTGGCGCGAAACTATCAGGAGAAGCGGGATTATATCCGCATGCAGGTAGAAGCCCCCGCCACCCTGATACTGGATAACGGTGAGCGACACACCTTAACCTGTATCGACCTCAGCTCCAGCGGCGTACAGCTCAGCAGCCAACACGCGGTAACGGCAGATTGTCAGGGCGAGCTGCAGATTGAAAGCGGTGGCGGCTCAACACCACCTCTACACGCCCGGGTCACGGTTTGCCGGGTTCAACCCTGCGATAGCGGCGACTATCGTATCGGACTGAGCATCGACTCCTTTCTGTAACGCATAAAAAAGCCGGCAAAGCCGGCTTTTTTACAACTGCAGAGCGAAGATGACGCGCTTATTTGAAATAGGCGTTTTCGGTCTGGCTGTGGTCCGTTTCATCACGCACTCCGGCCACTTCCGGGATCTTAGCGATCAGACTGGCTTCCACGCCGTCTTTTAACGTCATATCCACCGCACTGCAGCCCTGACAGCCACCACCAAATTTCAGAATGGCAATACCCTCTTCTGTGAAATCAACCAGACTGACTTCTCCACCGTGTGCTGCCAGGCCCGGATTGATTTCGGTATACAGCAGATAATTAATACGGTCTTCAACCGGGCTGTCGGCATTAACCTTCGGCATCTTGGCGTTGGGCGCCTTGATCGTCAGCTGACCACCCATGCGGTCTTTAGCAAAATCAATTTTTGAGTCTTCCAGGTAGGGAATACTCATCGCCTCAACATAAACCTTCAGCTTTTCCATCGCCTGCAGTTCATCATTGGCGCTCACCTCTTCCGGCTTACAATAAGCCAGACAGGTTTCTGCGTATTTAGTACCAGGCTGGGTAATAAAAATACGTACAGCCATTCCCTCCACATTCTGCTTTTCCAGCAACTCCGCCAGGTAAGTTTCAGCATCCGGGGTGATGGTCACGTATGTTGTCATTTGTTCACTACCTCAATTAACTGGCGCCATTCTACCTAAAGCAGCCGCTGCGTTAAATACCCTAGTAATTCAGTTGGATAAGACAGGCTGTTCAGTGTACGGCAACGCTATCGCCACTACACAAAACCGCAGAAATGATCCCTGTGTGAAAGATATTCAAGTCGACTTGCAGATATTTCATATTAAGGAACACCTCCGCTCTGCTACAATATTGCGCCATTTTTTCTATTCAGCAGGATATTCATGAGTCAGTCAGCCACCTCTCTAACTGAGTTACGCCAGCAACGGATTGCCCGGTTAAAAGCCGATATGGAACAGCGCATCCATATTCTGGATGGTGGCATGGGCACCCTGATTCAGTCACACCAGCTGGAAGAAAAAGACTACCGCGGTGAACGGTTTGCCGATCTGGAACAGGATGTTAAAGGCAACAACGACCTGCTGGTGCTGACCCAGCCAGAGATCATTGCCGGTATTCACCGCCAGTATTTTATGGCCGGTGCCGATATCGTTGAAACCAACACCTTTAACAGCACCCGGGTGTCGCAGGCCGACTACCAGCTGGAGGCACTGGTCCCCGAGCTGAACCGGGAAGCAGCGGCTCTGGCGCGCCGGGTCGCAGAACAGGTTGAAGCAGAAACCGGCGTGCCCCGCTATGTCGCCGGGGTGCTTGGACCAACCAGTAAAACCGCGTCTATTTCACCCGACGTCAATGACCCGGGTTTCCGCAACATCACCTTTGATCAGCTGGTAGAGGAATACGTCGAAGCCACCACAGCCCTGATGGACGGTGGCGCCGATCTGATTCTGATTGAGACCGTATTCGACACGCTGAATGCCAAAGCCGCGATTTTTGCCGTGCAGGAAGCCTTTGAGCGACAAGGTGAAGAGCTGCCGATTATGATTTCCGGCACCATCACCGACGCCTCAGGCCGCACCCTTTCCGGTCAGACCGCCGAAGCCTTCTGGAACTCCATCGCCCACGCCCGGCCGCTGTCGGTAGGCCTGAACTGTGCTCTGGGGGCTGAAGAGCTGCGGCCGCACATCGAAGAATTATCGAACAAGGTCTCCACCTTTATTTCCGCCCACCCGAACGCCGGCCTGCCAAACGAGTTCGGCGAATACGATCAGAGTCCGGAAGAAATGGCGGTGATCGTTGAAGAATTTGCAGCAAGCGGCTTCCTTAATATTATCGGTGGCTGCTGTGGTACCGCACCGGCTCATATTCAGGCGATTGCTGAGGCGGTAAAAAAACATCCGCCGCGCAACATCCCCAGCATCAAGCCGGCTTGCCGGTTATCCGGCCTGGAACCCTTTAACTTCGATGAAAACAGCCTGTTCGTTAACGTTGGTGAACGCGCCAACGTCACAGGCTCTGCCCGCTTCAAACGTCTGATTAAAGAAGAAGCCTATGACGAAGCGCTGGAAGTTGCCCGGGTACAGGTGGAAAACGGTGCGCAGATTATCGACATCAATATGGACGAAGGCATGCTCGATTCCGAAGCTGCCATGGTGCGTTACCTCAACCTGATCGCCTCAGAACCGGATATCTCCCGGGTGCCGATTATGGTCGATTCGTCCAAATGGGAGATCATCGAAGCCGGCCTGAAGTGTATCCAGGGCAAAGCCGTGGTCAACTCCATCAGCCTGAAAGAGGGTGAGCAGGAGTTTATCGACAAGGCCAAACGCTGCCTGCGTTATGGCGCCGCGGTGGTGGTTATGGCGTTTGATGAAGCCGGCCAGGCCGACACCGTCGCCCGGAAAAACGAAATCTGCGAGCGCTCCTACCGGGTGCTGGTGGATAAAGTCGGCTTCCCGCCGGAAGACATTATCTTCGACCCGAACATCTTCGCCGTCGCCACCGGTATCGACGAACACAACAACTACGCGGTCGACTTTATCGAAAGCTGCGAATACATCACAAATAATCTGCCACACGCCAAAATTTCCGGCGGCGTCAGTAACGTCTCGTTCTCGTTCCGTGGTAACGAACCGGTGCGCGAAGCAATTCACTCCGTCTTCCTCTACTACGCCATCCAGAACGGCATGAGCATGGGCATCGTCAACGCTGGTCAGCTGGCGGTCTACGACGACCTGCCTGGTGAACTGAAAGACCGGGTTGAAGACGTCATTCTCAATAAACGCGATGACGCTACCGACCGGTTACTGGAGATTGCCGAAAAATACCGCGGTGACGGCTCGATCCAGGAAAAAGAAAACGAAGAATGGCGTGAGCTGCCAGTACGGGAGCGACTGACCCACGCTCTGGTTAAAGGCATCAACAGCTACGTCGAACAGGACACTGAAGAAGCGCGGCAACAATTCGATCGCCCGATCGAGGTGATCGAAGGTCCATTAATGGATGGCATGAACGTGGTCGGTGATTTATTTGGCTCCGGCAAAATGTTTTTGCCCCAGGTGGTCAAAAGTGCCCGGGTTATGAAACAGGCGGTGGCTTACCTGCTGCCGTTTATTGAAGATGAAAAAGACGGAGCATCACAATCACAGGGCAAAATCCTGATGGCGACGGTAAAAGGTGACGTGCACGACATCGGTAAAAACATCGTTGGTGTTGTACTGCAGTGTAATAACTTTGAGGTGGTCGACCTTGGCGTTATGGTGCCGGCCGAAAAAATCCTCAAGGTCGCTAAAGAAGAAAACTGCGACATCATTGGTTTATCCGGCCTGATCACGCCGTCACTGGATGAAATGGTGCACGTTGCGCGCGAAATGCAACGTCTGGATTACCACCTGCCATTGCTGATCGGTGGTGCGACAACATCCAAAGCACACACCGCCGTTAAAATTGAACCTCAATACCAGAACGACATTGCCACCTATGTCGCTGATGCCTCCCGGGCCGTGGGTGTTGCCCAGAAACTGGTTAACGCCCAGGATAAAACCGACTTTATCGCTGAGCGCCGCGCGGAATATGAAAAAGTGCGCGAACGCAGCGCCAACCGCAAAGCAAAACCCCTGCTGAGCTACGATAAAGCCACCGCCAATGCATTCGATGGTGGCTGGGCCAGCGACAACCAGAGCGATGGCTACCAGCCACCGGTGCCCAACAAGCTGGGACTGTCGGTTTATGACGATTTTGACCTGGCTGAGCTGGTCGATTACATCGACTGGACACCCTTCTTTATCTCCTGGGAACTGGCCGGTAAATTCCCGCGCATTCTGGAAGATGAGGTCGTCGGTGAAGCAGCCACCAATTTATACAATGATGCCCGCGCCATGTTGCAGCGTATCGTTGATGAAAAACTGTTTACCGCCAAAGGCGTGGTCGGCATCTGGCCGGCACAGCGCCGCGGTGCCGACGACATCGTGGTATTCCGTGGCGACGACAGCGGTGAACAGCGCGATCAGGAGATTGCTCTGTTGCACCAGCTGCGTCAGCAAACCGACAAACCAAACGACCAGCCAAATTACTCGTTGGCCGATTACATCGCCCCGGAAGGCAGCGTCAACGACTACGTCGGTGCGTTTGTTGTAACCACCGGCCTGGAAGCCGAAACCCTGGCCCAGCAGTACGATGATAATCACGATGACTATAACAGCATCATGATTAAGGCCCTGGCTGACCGCCTGGCGGAAGCCTTTGCTGAGCGCCTGCACGAAATCGTGCGCAAAGATATCTGGGGTTACGCCAGTGACGAAACGCTGGATAACGAAGCGCTGATCAAAGAAGCCTACAAAGGCATTCGCCCGGCACCGGGTTATCCGGCCTGCCCGGACCACACCGAAAAAACCACCCTGTTCGAATTACTCGATGCCACTCGCCATACCGGCGTCACGCTGACCGAAAACTACGCCATGTATCCGGCAGCGTCCGTCAGTGGCTGGTATTTCTCTCACCCTCAGGCGAAATATTTTGGTCTGGGTAAAATCGACAAAGATCAGGTGGAAAACATTGCCCAGCGCAAAGGCATGGCAACCGACACCATGGAGCGCTGGCTGGCACCCAACCTGAGTTATGACCGCTAACAGCAGGCAGCCCACAACGGGCTGCCGGTTATCCGGGTTGTTATGTTACGCCTGATTGCCAGCCTGCTCGCCATTGAACCTCGCAGGCTGCAACACATCCTGATCATTGGCGTACCCATTATTGGCGGTATGTTATCGCAGAGCCTGATCAACCTGGTCGACGCCGCCATGGTTGGCCGCCTGGGTGATGCGGCGCTGGCCGGTGTCGGGGTAGGCAGCTACGCCAGTTTTATTGTGGTATCCACCGTTATGGGGTTGTCCTCAGGGGTCCAGGCGCTGGTGGCGCGGCGTCACGGTGCCAACCATTCACACTCCCATATCGCTGAACCGGTACTGGCCGGGCTCACCCTTGCCTGCCTGGTTGGCATCCCGCTGACCGTGCTGTTCTACCTGCTGGCGCCACCGCTACTACCGCTGTTCAACGATGCCCCGGAAGTCAGTGACATCGCGATACCGTATTTTCAATGGCGCACCCTGGCAGCGGTCTTTATTGGAATGAACTTTGTTTTCCGCGGCTTCTGGAGCGGCATTGGCGCGACGAAACAACACTTAAAAGTGTTGTTACTGATGCACCTGTCCAACGTCGCGATCAGCTATGTATTAATTTTTGGCCTGCCTCAGCTGGGGTTTTATGGCTTTGGTGCCACAGGCTCCGGCATGGGTACAGCCGCTTCAATGCTGCTGGGCACGCTGGCTTACGGCTGGCTGACCTTCCGTCGCCACCGCGCCCGCTTTGCAGACTGCCAGCGGCCAACCAAAGCCAGCCTGCTCAGCGTTGCTCAACTGGCATTACCCAATTCGACGCAGCAGGTGTTATTTGCTTTGGGTACCAGCGTCATGTTCTGGATCATTGGCCAGATCGGCACCCAGGAACAGGCCGTGGGCCATATCCTGATCAACCTGTCGTTATTATTAATTCTGCCGGCGGTGGGCCTGGGAATCGCGTCAACCAGTCTGGTTGGCCAGGCACTGGGGCGGCAGGACAGCGATGACGCCTATCGCTGGGGCTGGGAGGTAGTAAGAGTCGCGGTATTTATCATGGCCCTGGTAGGGATACCGCTGTGGCTGATGCCGCAGGAAATTCTGCGACTGTTCACACCAGAGCAACATCTGATTGAGCTGGGCACCTGGCCGTTGCGCATCTCCGGCATTGCCATTGCGATGGAAGTCACCGCCATGGTACTGACTCAGGCATTGTTGGGCGCCGGCGCCAGTCGCCAGGTGATGCGCATCAACCTCATCATGCAATGGGGGGTGTTATTACCACTGGCCTATTATGTCGGGCCGTTTGCCGGCGCCGGCCTGACCGGTGTATGGATTCTGCAAGGCGTACAACGGATTTCTCTGTCACTGGTTTATGCGGTAATCTGGCGCACCAGACACTGGGCCAGCATACACATCTGAAAGCCGGCCCGACCAGCCACGTTTTACGGAGTAGCGCCATGTCCGGCTTCACCCCGATTCCTGCCATTAATGCTTATCAACACATCGATCCGGTCATCGCCCACCGCGGCGCCAGCGGACATGCTCCGGAAAACACCGCCGCTGCTATTCGCCTGGCAGCCGAGCATGGCGCCCGCTGGATCGAAGTGGACGCCACCATCAGTGCCGAAGGGGTGGCGGTGATTTTTCATGACTCCGAACTGAAACGTTGTTCTGACGGTATTGGTCATGTTGCTCAGCTGAAACTCAGCGAACTGAAAAAACTCGATTGTGGCAGCTGGTTCTCGTCAGACTTTAAAAACGAGCGTTTATTGACCCTGACGGAATTATTAAGTCTGGCCAACCAGCTGGAGCTGAACATCAATCTGGAAGTCAAACCCAATATCGGTCGTGAAACAGAAACCGTCTGGGCCATTCGCTCAGCATTGCAACAGGTGCCCTTCGAGCACACGCTGCTGCTGAGCAGCTTTAATCACCACGCTCTTAAGGCCTGCCAGCTGCATCTGGAAGATATACCGCGGGCATTAAATGTCGATGCAATCCCCTATAACTGGCAGGAACGGGTAGAAGAATATAACTGCCAGGGACTGCACTTCTGCGCCGATTTCTTCGACGAAAAACTGGTGCGCCAGATTGCCGAGCAAGGCTTCCCACTGGCCTGCTTTACCGTCAATGACCCGGAACAGGCACAACACTTATGGAATGCCGGCGTCGTTTCCGTTTTTTCCGATTACCCTTATCGATTAATCCAGCAAGGCCGGAAAACGCAGCAATGGCATAATCACTGACCCAAAAAGCGCAGCCAGGCAGTCATCAGTGTTGTTTATTCCCTGATGCTATTACCATATAGATAAATATTAATTTTAAGAATATATAGCCTCTGTTAAGGTGCGCGACTAACTAAACCAGAAAACCAGCCTGATTAGAGTTTACGGATCATTATGTACGTTTACGACGAGTACGATCAGCAATTGCTGAATGAACGCGTTGCCCAGTTCCGTGGGCAAATGGAGCGTTATCTCGCCGGCAAAATTGCGGAAGACGAATTCCTGCCGCTGCGCCTGCAAAATGGTATTTATGTGCAACGTTATGCACCAATGCTGCGGGTTGCCATTCCTTATGGCCTGTTTAACTCCGCACAGTTGCGGGCACTGGCGATGGTCGCACGCGACTACGACAAAGGTTATGCCCACTTCAGCACCCGTCAGAACGTCCAGTTTAACTGGCCAGCACTGGAAAAATGCCCTGAAATCCTGGCCAAACTGGCTGAAGTTCAGATGCACGCCGTGCAAACCAGCGGCAACTGTATCCGTAACACCACCACCGACGAGTACGCCGGTGTGGTAAAAGAAGAGATTGTTGATCCGCGCCCGTATTGTGAAATCATCCGCCAGTGGTCAACTTTCCACCCGGAATTTGCCTTCCTGCCGCGTAAATTCAAAATTGCCGTCAATGCCGTACCGGGCGAAGACCGGGCTGCGATTCATGTGCACGACATCGGCGTGAATATCATTAAAAATGAAGCCGGCGAAATTGGCTATCGCATCCTGGTTGGTGGCGGCCTGGGCCGTACGCCAATCATCGGCAGTGAAATCCGCGACTTCCTGGCCGAAGACGATCTGCTGACCTATCTGGATGCCATTATCCGGGTTTACAACCAGTTTGGCCGTCGTGATAACAAATACAAAGCGCGTATCAAAATCCTGGTAAAAGCACTGGGTGTCGAGCGGATGCGTGAGCTGGTCGAAGAAGAATGGCAACGCATCAAAGACGGTGACGGCAAATTGCCGGCAGCAGAACTGGAACGCGTTAAAGCCCACTTTACCGAACCGGCGTATAAAACTCTGCCATCTGACCCGGCAGAATATCAGCAGGCACTGGCCGACCAGCCGGCATTTGCCCGCTGGGTGCAGCGCAACGTACGTGACCACAAAAAAGACGGCTATGCCATTGTGACCCTGAGCCTGAAGCAAAAAGGCAATGCTCCGGGTGATGTTACCGCTGAACAGATGGACGACATTGCCACTCTGGCCGACGAATTCAGTTTTGGTGAAATTCGTTCGACTCACCAGCAAAACCTGGTACTGGCCGATGTGGAACAAGGTCAGCTGTTCGCCTTATGGCAAAAAGCCAAAGCACTGGGACTGGCTACGCCCACACTGGGACTGCTGACCGATATGATCTGCTGCCCGGGCGGTGACTTCTGCGCCCTGGCAAACGCCAAGTCGATCCCGGTCGCTGAAGCCATTCAGGTACGTTTTGACAACCTCGATTATCTGCATGATCTGGGTGAAATCGACCTCAATATCTCCGGCTGTATGAATGCCTGTGGTCACCACCACGTAGGTAACATCGGTGTGTTAGGGGTGGATAAAAAAGGCGAAGAGTTTTATCAGATTTCGCTCGGCGGTAACTCCGGCGGTAACGACAGCCAGGACGCTGCGTTAGGTAAAATTCTCGGTCCGTCTTTCGCCCGCGAAGCCATGCCAGATGTTATTGCTAAAATTCTCGACTGTTACGTTGCTCAGCGCAGCGACGGTGAAAGCTTCCTGGAAGCTTACCGCCGCCTGGGCCACAACACCTTTAAGGAGGCCGTTTATGGAAAACCTGAATAAACCTACCCTGCTTAAGGATCGCCAGCCAGTGAATGATGACCCATGGCACTGGGTTAATGATGATCAGGCTGTCAGTGATTACGCCGTGATCAGCCTGAGCCGCTGGAATGACAATAAAGCGGCACTTAAAGCCCAGGCAGAAGCGGGTAAACTGGCACTGCAACTGAGCAGCGAAGAAACCGCCGACCAGCTGGCCGACGAAGCGGACAACTTTGCGCTGATTTGTATCGACTTTCCGAAGTTCGCCGATGGCCGCGGTTATTCCACCGCCCGCCTGTTGCGCGAACGTTATGGTTATAACGGCGAATTACGCTCCACCGGTGACGTACTGGTCGATCAGTTGTTTTTTATGCAGCGCTGTGGTTTCACCAGCTTTGCGTTACGCTCAGATCAGGATGTCGACGATGCACTGGCCGCCTTCGCTACCTTCAGCGTGTGTTATCAGAACGACGTTAACGATCCACGACCGCTGCATCGCCGCCGCTGAAACCGGCTGAACGTCATAAAAAAACCGCCACTTTGGCGGTTTTTTTATGACTCTCCGGCAACCACCCGGGCATACATCACCCCTGCCAGACGTTTTGCCACTGGCGGCGCAACGCCAACTCACTTAAGCTTTCAGCATGAATCAGGATATTGTTTTTTCGTTTTTTCTGGTGTTTTCCGGCGCCACGATTTTTGCCACCCTGGCGCTGTTTACCCGCCAGCCGTTATTAATTGCCTACATTGCACTGGGCGCTCTGGTCGGGCCATTTGGTATGGGCTGGATTGAGCACCCGGAAAATCTGTCGGATATGTCGCATATCGGCATTATTTTCTTGTTGTTCCTGCTCGGCCTGGATATGCAGCCTGCCGCCTTAATTGCGGTATTACGCAAAGCCACAGCCGTAGCTCTGGTCAGCTCCCTGGTGTTTTTTGCTACCGGCTTTGGCCTGTCACAGGCGTTTGCTTTCAGCCTCACCGACAGCCTGGTCATTGGCCTGGCAATGATGTTTTCGTCCACCATTATTGGCCTCAAGCTGCTGCCCACCACGGTGTTGCATCACAAACACATGGGCGAACTGATGATTGGTTTATTATTAATTCAGGATTTGTTAGCCATTCTGACCCTGATTCTGCTGGGAGTTATGTCGGGAAACAGCGATATGCCGATCTGGCAGCCTTTTGTCGCCCTGCCACTGCTGGTGACTGCCTGTTATCTGGTGGTCAAAGGCGTGTTATTGCCACTGATTGCGCGCTTCGACCGCTACCAGGAGTATTTATTTATTCTTGCGATTGGCTGGTGCCTGGCGGTTGCTGAAGGCGCAAAAATTATTGGTCTGACGTATGAAATCGGGGCGTTTGTTGCCGGCGTCACTCTGGCAACCAGCCCGATTGCCCAGTTTATAGCCATCAGCCTGAAGCCATTACGCGACTTTTTCCTGGTGATGTTCTTTTTTGCTCTGGGCGCCAGCTTTAATCTGGGGCTGTTATCGGCGGTGGTCATTCCGGCCGTTATTCTCGCCGTACTGGTGCTGGTGATTAAACCTCTGACCTTCCGTTATTTATTGGCCGGTTTCAGTGAGCGCCGGGCTCTGGCCTGGGATGTGGGTTTCCGCCTCGGGCAAATCAGTGAATTTTCATTGCTGATTGCGTTTGTCGCACTGGAAAGTCAGCTGTTATCCGAACAAGGCTCATCGCTGATCCAGGCCACAGCCATTATTACCTTTGCAATCTCCAGCTATATTGTGGTGTTTAACTACCCCAACCCGATTGCGGTAAAAGATAAACTGCGGCGCGACTAAGCGCCGCTGCTGGTTATATTATTCCGCCAGGATGGCGTATTGGCCGGAGAAGGTAACCGCTACTGCACTGTCCACTTCACCGTCACAGCTGATTTCTGCCTGCAACGATATTTTAGCCCGGCCTTTGCGATTAAAATGATCGAGGAAACTGGCAATCAATTTATCCCCCGGATTTTTACAAACCGCACGGATTTTACCGGTCACCGGCGCCAGGTATTTTACCTCTCCGCCAGCTACGACCTGATTACATACCAGCCCCTTTTCCTGAGTCTTCAGGTAAGCAAAGCCCCAGCAAGCCATCACCGCTGCATTGTACAGGCTGCCGCCAAAGGCCGTTTGTTTGTCGTTAATATTCGGCGCCAATGGCGCGCTTAACACAAGCTGCTCACCATCATAGGATTCAACCTCTAACCCCATAAACTGGGTGATCGGCAGGTGTTCGACAAAAAAATCTTTTAATTTCTGGCTGATATCAGTATTCATGTTAAATCTGCGATTGAATTCCTATAAGCACTCAGCTGGAGATAGTGTCAGGCTGGGTAATTCAGGGATGAATTGCCAGAGCGTACGGGGACGTATTTATAGCGTGCTGACTAAAACTACCTGCCGCCGAGTGCGGATAATATTACAGAAGATCGATAATTTTCTGCGCCGCATTGTAAGGCGTGGTCTGATTATTCAGCACCTGAGCCTCCAGTTCCGGCAGCTGCTGGCGCACCTGCGGGTTTTGTTTCAGACGTAATTCCAGCATTTCCTGAATCAGTTTTTTTAACCACTGCGAATTCTGACGCGCCCGTTTTTCGGCAAACGCAGAAATGCCGGCATTGATACATTCATTCGCCGCATTCTGGTAAGACTCAATCATCTGCCAGACTTCTTCAATACGGTCCTTTTTCAGTGCTGAGCAGGTGGTTACCTGAGGTGTCCAGAAGCTGCTGGTTTTCATCAGATGGAAGGCGCTCTGATAATGGCCCTGGGTTTGTTTCGCCAGGCGAATACTTTCACCATCGGCTTTATTAATCACCAGAGCATCCGCCAGCTCCATAATGCCACGTTTGATGCCCTGCAGCTCATCACCGGCATTGGGCATCATCAGCACCAGAAAAAAATCGACCATGGCCGCCACTTCGTATTCTGACTGACCCACGCCAACGGTTTCCACCAGAATGACATCGTAACCCGCCGCTTCGCACAGCAGCATGGTCTCCCGGGTTTTCTGGGCAACACCACCTAACGCGCCTTCGCTTGGCGACGGGCGAATAAATGCATTTTCTTCGCGGGATAATAGTTCCATTCGGGTTTTGTCACCCAGAATACTGCCACCACGCAGTGGCGAGCTTGGATCAACCGCCAGTACCGCTACCTTTTTTCCCTGCTCAATTAAATACAGGCCAAAGGCTTCGATAAAAGTGGATTTCCCGACTCCCGGAATACCGGTAATTCCGATACGAATCGATTTGCCAGTGGCCGGCAGCAGCTGATTCAGAATGCCCTGGGCTTGTTCTCGATGGCTATCGAGCTTACTTTCAACCAGCGTAATGGCTTTCGCCAATGCCCTGCGATTACCCGATGTTAGTTTTTCTAAATCAATCATTTTTTAGCCTGACTCGCAGTGGTAAACATTCGCTCGTAACGCCATAAATACTTCCTTGTAGGCTCGGCGATGACTTCCATGTCATCGCACGCACTCGCCAAATATTCACCACTGTTCGTTTATCTAAAACGAAAAAACCGAATACTTTTCGAGAGCAGCAACACAAAAATACAGGATAGTATTTTTGCACAGCGCAGCTGCCCGAAAGGCGAGGTACAGGGATGTACCGAGTGCTCATGTTGCTACTTTGAAAAACAATCGATTCTTTTGTTTGTATAATCCGAAATGCTGGTTTAGCCCTGCGCTTCGTTAATAGCATCCAATACCTCGCGGGCACTGACCGGGATTTTGGTTCCCGGGCCAAAGATGCCTTTAACGCCAGATTCCCACAGATAGTCATAATCCTGCTTCGGAATCACACCGCCAGCCACGACGATAATATCCTCGGCACCCTGCTTCTTAAGCTCCGCAATCAGGGCCGGCACCAGGGTTTTATGGCCTGCGGCCTGAGAAGAAACACCCACAACATGAACGTCGTTTTCCACCGCCTGTTTGGCCACTTCTTCCGGCGTAGAGAACATCGGCGACAGATCGATATCAAAACCGACATCCGCAAATGCGGTGGCAATCACTTTGGCTCCGCGGTCATGACCATCCTGCCCCATTTTACACACCAACATACGTGGCCGACGGCCCTGTTGTGCTTCAAAGGTTTCAATATCCGCTTTAATCGATTGCCAGTCGGCATCATCTTCATACGGTGCGCCATACACGCCAGAGATGGTGCGGGCTTCTGCCTGAAAGCGTCCGAACTCCGCTTCCATCGCATCAGAAATTTCCCCGACGGTCGCGCGTAACCGGGCCGCCTTCACGGCCAGATCCAACAGATTACCGGCGCCGCTTTTAGCGGCTGCAGTAATGGCTGCCAGGGCCTGATTAACGGCGTCACTATCACGCTCAGCGCGAATGGTTTCCAGTCGTTTAATCTGAGATTCACGTACCGCCACGTTATCGACTTCAAGAATATCGAGGTCGTCTTCTTTATCCAGCTGGTATTTGTTCACACCAACAATCACGTCTTCACCGCGGTCGATACGAGCTTGTTTTTTCGCCGCCGATTCTTCGATACGCAGTTTAGGCAGGCCCTCTTCAATGGCTTTTGCCATACCGCCTTTGGCCTCAATTTCCTCGATTAATTCCCAGGCTTTATCGGCAATCTGCTGGGTCAGGCTCTCCATCATATAAGAACCACCCCAGGGATCGACGACCTGGCGAATACCGGTTTCTTCCTGAATAATAATCTGTGTATTACGGGCAATACGGGCAGAAAATTCCGTCGGCAGCGCAACCGCTTCATCCAGCGCATTGGTGTGCAGCGACTGGGTTCCACCGAATACCGCTGCCATCGCTTCAATGGTGGTACGGATAACGTTATTGTAAGGATCCTGCTCCGTCAGCGACCAACCCGACGTCTGAGAGTGGGTACGCAACATAGACGATTTAGGATTTTGCGGATCGAATTCTTCCATAATGCGGTGCCATAACAAACGGCCGGCCCGCAGCTTGGCAATTTCCATATAAAAATTCATGGAAATGCCCCAGAAAAACGACAACCTGGGAGCAAATGCATCCACATCCAGACCGGCATTAATGGCGGTACGGACGTATTCACGACCATCACTTAAGGTGTAAGCCAGCTCCAGTGCAGCGTCTGCCCCGGCTTCCTGAATGTGGTAGCCGGAGATCGAAATGGAATTAAACTTCGGCATATGTTCGGAGGTATAACCGATAATATCGCCGATAATTTTCATCGAAGGCGCAGGCGGGTAAATATAGGTGTTACGCACCATAAACTCTTTCAGAATATCATTCTGAATGGTGCCACTCAGTTTATCCTGCGATACGCCCTGCTCTTCCGCCGCCACGATATAGTTCGCCAGAATAGGCAACACTGCGCCGTTCATGGTCATGGAGACCGAGACTTTATCCAGCGGGATTCCATCGAACAGAATTTTCATATCCTCAACCGAATCAATCGCCACGCCGGCTTTACCAACGTCACCGGTTACCCGGGGATGATCTGAATCGTAACCGCGGTGTGTGGCCAGATCGAAAGCAACAGACACACCCTGGGCACCCGCCGCCAGGTTTTTACGATAAAAGGCATTGGATTCTTCAGCCGTGGAAAAACCGGCGTACTGACGAATTGTCCACGGCCGGCCAGCATACATGGTCGCCTGAGGACCACGCACATAAGGCGCCATACCTGGCATGGTATCGGCAAACTCCAGATCCTTAACATCATCCTGGGTATACAGAATTTTGATCGGAATATCTTCCGGCGTATGCCACTCCATTTCTTCCGGGGTCATCCCCTTCATTTGTTTAGTGGCTAACGCTTGCCACTGCTCCAGGGTTGGCTTTTTACTATCAGTCATGGAAACTTCCTAATATCTGATATTTCCCAATCCGCTCTGAAAACGTGATTGAGGCAGTCTGGACAAGGTAAAAATCCGAACAAAGAGCGGCGCTTTTTATAATAACTGAGCATCTTTATTCTGCTTTTAACACCGTCCCGACAGTGCAAATAGTTTGTTAATCTTGTGGCTGATTTAATTCAATCAATACACCGTCGCAACTTTTCGGGTGAATAAAAATCACCTTGCAGTTATGCGCACCAATGGACGGCTCATCCGACAAAAACTGATAACCCTTGGCTTTCAGGTGTGCGACGTCAGCATCAATATCATCGCTGCGGAAACACAAATGGTGTAAGCCACCGCCTTTTTTTTCCAGGTATCCCTGAATCGGGCCTTCACCATTCAACGGATGAACCAGTTCAATACTGGTTTCCGGCAAAGGGAAAAATGCCGTACTGGTTTTAGCTGCCGCTACGTCTTCTTTGCCTTTGTATGGAAGACCGAAGTCTTCCATAAAGCGTTTAATGGCTTTTTCCAGGTCCGGCACCGCAATGGCAATGTGGTCTAGTGCAGTAATCATGCGTCACTCCGAGATCAAATGGCTGCCAGGTAGGCGCTGGTTTGTTTTTCCACCCGGGCCTGACGTTCTTCCGCAGTTTCTTCAATCACGATTTCATCTGGCGTAATTTTAAACAACGGCTGGCCTTTACTGATGATGGTGCCATCATCTTTCACCAGAACTTTTTCAATGGTACCGGCAAACGGCGCATTCACCTTATTGAACATTTTCATCACTTCGATGATGTACAACGGCTGACCGGCCTCAAAATGGCTGCCCACTTCAACAAACGGAGGCAGACCGGGCGCTTCACAGGCGTAAAACATACCGCCGGTTGGCGCCAGAATTTCATCACTTTTGGCAACCGGCGGTGGCACCAGCACTTTTGCCATTTTGTTTTGCAACGCTTCGTCGGTCAGCCGCTCAGGAATATTAATGCTCAGGTCATCCGCTACGTTGAGCGCGTAAAAATCGGTCACCATGGCGATGTATGGCAACAGCGACAAAATATCACAGCCAGCCTGGTAGCCAATATGGGCAGACTGAATCGCCAGCCATTGCTCGGCATCGATCCCCTGTGGTGCCGTTTTCGCGGCCAGCAAAGCATTAAGTTCGGTAAAGTCGCTGCAGTCTAAGCGCCGCTCCAGTTCATCATAAAAGGCGATGGCCTGCGTCAGAACCTCATCATCATGATCCCAGATCATAGTGGCCGCCGGGCTGTGCGGATTAAAGTCCATATTCAGGAAATGATAGGTTTCCTTTAATACCCGCACCGGGTTAGCCAGCCAGGTAATCTGAGGACTTTTTGCTGCCGCATCAAAGCGGAAATTATCCTGGTTAATACTGAGCCAGCCCGCCAGGATATGCGGATCAGCAAACAGGCGTTCGATCGGCCGGGTCAGCAACAGCTCTTTACGTGCCAACACCTGTTGCATCGCCGCTTTTTCATCGTTACTGCGCAATCCGGTCAGCGCCTTAGCACACACCTGCTGATAGGCATGCTTCAGATCAAAATCGTTGGCCTGCTGTTTTAACAGCCCGACTGCCGTCAGGTAAGGCACAATAAACCGGGTGGTTGGCCGGGCATTAATATTATTACCCAGGAACCAATTGACCAGGCCGTAGTGAAACTCAAGGTTGGTTGCCAGGTCTTTACCGCGTAATTCTGTGGTGCGCAGGATTTCTGCCAGTCGCTCGTAACTGTCGCGCCGCTCATTACCAACGGTCAACAACAAGGCAATATTACTGTCATAAGCACCGGCCAGATGGTATTTCATAAACACATCGGTGTCGGGGTTATGCATTGAAATACCCTGGTCATCGCGAATTTCGCCTTCACGGGCATCAGACCAATGCTCAATCACACCACCGGCATGTGGTGCCAGTGCATGGTTGGTGGCATTTAAGCGTGCTTCCACCGACGCGTTGTGGCGCAATAAACGCTCCGGCTTCGGCAGCCGGGAACCGTGAGCAGCAAGCAACACCATGGCTTCAACCAGTGAATTCACTACGAAAAATTCACTGTGATTATTCGGGTTGATAAATTTCAGCGCATAACACAGTTCTGTGACCCGGTGTTCTACCTGAATCCGGGTATTCATTTCCATAAAGAAGTGTTTATCGCGATCGACGATACATTCAAAAGTGGAAACACTGTCGAGACCAACCGCCTGACCAAACACTTCTGACTGACGCTCCATCTCCAGCAGGGTTTCAATGTCCTGCTTCAGAATCTGCGCTTCGTTGTCACGTCCGGCTTTTACCGCTTCGGTTAATGCCGCTTCCAGATCCTCAGCGGTCACCGACACTTCCAGCAGTTTTTGTTCGTGCATCTGTAACGAACAATCACGCCCACCCATAGCCAGAGTCCAGTCACCGTTACCAATCACCTGAATTTCCTGGTGGCGGGTGGTTTCGATGTTCAGCTCAATCAGCACATTTTTGTTATCGCCCTGACCGGTGGCTTTCACTTCGTTAAGAATTTCCAGCACCAGTGATGGCGCCAGTTCGGCAACCTGAGCCAGCTGTTTATCCAGATCGCCGTCAAACGAAGATGGATTTGGCAGGATACGCTGGCCTTTGCCACCACCGCCGCCAATACATTTCAGACGGATACGATTTTGTGGGTAGTCACGCCCCATCACCACAACCTGTTCGGCAATGGTGGCAGCCAGTTCGTCAATACTGTACAGGTCAACGCCTTTATCGTACGACGCCGCCAGCACGATATCGGCTTTGTCTGCCAGTGTTTCGGCGGCATCAAACGCGTCGCGTTTCAGTGGCAGCTGTTGTTCTTCTGCCAGTGCCAGTAAGGCCTGCTCATCGCTGTGTTTTTTCAGTAAAGTGATGGCGGTCGCGTTATCAATACCTGGTGTAACACTCACGCCTACTTTTAATGCCGTACGTTTGGCTTCGTCTTTCAGGCCCGCATCATGCACAGTACGGGAACAGGGGCCAATAAAGTTCAGTCCGGCCTGCTCCATAGCCGACACCATATTTTCGTCTTCGGCCATGAACCCGTAACCGGTGAAAATGGCGTTATAACCGTTGTCTTTGGCGATCTTGATAATCTGACGAAT
The DNA here is from genome assembly GCF_042648445.1 of Bacterioplanoides pacificum. Classification (NCBI taxonomy): domain Bacteria; kingdom Pseudomonadati; phylum Pseudomonadota; class Gammaproteobacteria; order Oceanospirillales; family Oceanospirillaceae; genus Bacterioplanoides; species Bacterioplanoides pacificum. Next base: position 632,596 of record NZ_JBHRYB010000005.1, on the reverse strand, counting down.
CCGGACGTCACGTTCTTCTTTATCAACACCGGTATAGTCCGGTACCCGGTGTACCCGATCCGGATCGGTCAGCTGACGTAACTCCGGGGCTAAAGCGTTCTGATACACGATGGAATCTTTTTCTGACAGCAGGATACCGTAATGTTCGATACCCATTTCCTCAAAAACATCCATCGCTTCTTTACGGATCGGACCACGACAAATGATCAGTGGTTTCATATGTGTGCAGCTGAAGCTCTGCACCCACTCACTGCTGTGGCCAGCCAGACGACGTTGCTGGTGAATCAGCGGATTGTTCAGGTAATAATCGTTGCTCATTGTTCTAAATCCCGTACGCGTTTCGCTTTAAGTTCTGTTCTCTGTACTTCTTTGCGTCTGAGTTTCAGTGAAACTCTCTCTGAACCGAGCTAAAGGGCTCAGGTGTGTAATGACGCAGATGGAAGTCCATGTTTTCACACAGGACTTTACGCAGATCGCTTGGCATCACGATTTGTGATACTGAACCTAAGCTCAGCGCTTCGTTCGGGTTCATCAGTTCTTCTTCGTAACGCTTAGCCAGCAGAGCTTCCTGTTCTTTCGCCCAGTCCGCTGTTTGTGAACCATTTTTCACCGCGCCACGGATCTCCTGCAGCTCTTTTTTGTAAACAAACTCGACCCCGGCTGGCCCCATCACCGCCGCCCGCGTGGATGGCAATGCCACCACAAAATCCGCACCGGTTGGGTAGTTGTTATAAGACGCATAAGCACCACCAAAGGCGTTGCGGATAATCACCAGAAAACGTGGCGTACGCAGGTCAATAATGGCGTCCAGCATGGCACGGCCGGCCTGTACGATGCCCTGGGTTTCCTGATCTTTGCCAGGCAGGAAGCCCGTGGTGTCTTCCATAAAGATCACCGGGATGTTGTACAGGTTACAGAAGCGGATAAAGCGTGCATTTTTATAGGCCGCGGCAATATCGATCTGGCCCGAGGATACAGCGGAGTTATTGGCCACAAAACCGATGACATTGCCCCCCATCCGGCCCAGAGCGGTAATGGTATTACGTGCCCGATCAGGCTGAATTTCCATAAAATCGCCGTGGTCGCATAACTGCTGAATCATGATGCTGACGTCGATCGGAGTGTTAAAACCGGTCGGCGCGTTAAAGGCCTTTTTCAGCAGGATATCAATGTCCCAGGTTTTACGGTCTTCCGGGTCAGAGGTTGGCTGATGTGGTGCCAGTTCACTGTTGTGTCCCGGCAGATAGTTGAGTAACTGCTTCACTTTTTTCAGTGCCGATACTTCATCTTTAACGACAAAATCGGTAACACCACTCTGGCTGTGAACCCCTGGGCCACCCAGCTCATCCGGAGTGACATCTTCACCGAGAACAGATTTAACGACACCCGGACCGGTCAGGCCAAAAAAGGTGTCGTTCGGCTGGATCAGGAAGCTGCCCTGGCGCGGCAGGTAAGAACCACCACCGGCATTAAAGCCAAACATACACATAATAGAAGGCACAACACCGGAAATTTTACGCAACGCCGTAAAAGCCTCAGCATAACCATCCAGACCACCCACCCCGGCCGGAACGTACGCACCGGCACTGTCGTTCAGGCCCACCAGAGGAATCCGGCGCTTGCCCGCCAGCTCAAACAGCCGCGCCAGTTTGCGGCCATTGGTAGCGTCCATCGAACCGGCACGTACGGTAAAATCATGACCGTACAAAGCAACATCACGACCATTGATCTTCACCACGGCCGTTACCAGCGACGCACCATCCAGGTTCTTACCCCAATTCTGGAACAACACGGTGGGATCCTCGTCGGTTAATACCGCGATCCGCTCCCAGATGGTCATCCGCTTTTTACTGTGCTGACGAGTGATGGCGTTAACACCAGCGGCTTTTTTAGGACGAAGAATCAGGTCGTAACCTTTCTTCAGCGTTTCTTCGTGTAAGCCAGGGTTATAGGACGCCTGGCCCGGAACCGCAAATTCAACTTCTGCTTGCTGGTCAAACGGGTTCGTTAACGATGCCTGAGGTTTTGTTGCTTTTGTCATTGTTTGTGTCGTTCCGTTGAGTGGGTTTACTACGACTAACTCATTGCCGGTATTGCCGGATATTGCGGCTTTTACCAATTGCCTGAGGGACGCTCACCAGAAATTGCGAAGGATGATAAAGCTGTCCATCCATGTTGTGAATAGCCGGAATGTCGAATAGGAATGTCACTGGCGCAAAAAGCAGCCACTATACAGCGCGCATTTTTGCCTTCACATGGCCTAATATTGGCAATTTAATGGCACTTATGCTCATTTTTTTGTTTTTTTATAGAGTTTCAGGAAATAATAGTGCGATTTTTAGCCAAATATGCCGAATTGCTTATAACCTGTCTCCAGGCTGCCGATTCGACTAAAGGATACAGCCGATGCCACTGGCGATCGGCTGCTGGTACGACACTTGCCTGATTATCAGACTGGTAGTTTTACTTATTCAGGCATGCTTAATGCCTGCGGTGAAACGATCACACCATTGTTATCGGCGTATACAAACTGACCCGGAACAAACTCCACACCACCAAATTTAACGCTCACATTCACATCACCCAGGCCGCGTTTTTCCGTTTTTAATGGATTAGTCGCCAGTGCCTGAACGCCCAGATCCGTTTCCATAATGACATCCACATCGCGAATGCAGCCATAAACAATAATGCCTTCCCAGCCATTTTTAGCCGCTTTTTCAGCCAGCATATCGCCCAGTAATGCATGACGCATGGAGGCACCGCCATCAACCACCATTACCTTACCCTGGCCGTTGGTATCGACCAGCTCTTTTACCTTGGAGTTATCTTCGAAACACTTAACGGTCACAATTTCACCGCCAAACGAGTCACGACCACCATAGTTATTAAACATTGGCTCCACCACCTGCACCAGCTGCGGGTACTCATCACACAGATCGGGAGTTACATATTGAGTCATGGGGTATTCCTTTTCGAACGTTAATGGGAAAGTTGTTTAATCTGTTTTACCCGAAGGCGGGTTACCCCCGGGCGGGCCCTGGGCGAAAATATTGCCATAGCGCGGGCAATCTGCTGCCCGGGCAGGGCCTGGTAATTGGCAAACAGGGCTGATGACAACAGCCAGCCGGTCAACCGTTCCAGTCCACGCTTCTGCTGCCGCTGCCCGAGTAAGATCGATGGCTGCCAGAACAAGCAATGACGGAAACCGAGCTGTTCGACCTGCTGCTCCATTTCGCCTTTCAGACGGTTGTACAAAAACCATGAAAGTGGATCAGCACCAATGGCGCTGACGATGCTTGCAGTGTGTGCACCATGCTGTAAAGCCAGGCGCGCACAAGCAACAACCAGTTCTTTATCAATCTGGCGCAGACCGTCACTGCCGGCTTGTTTGCGGGTGGTGCCTAACGCACAATAATAATGGTCGACTGTGGCCGATTCGGGTAACCCTGAGTGAAAATCATAAACAGCCACATTAGCGGCGGGCGCCACGCGTTCAGGATGTCTGGCCAGCACATAAACAGTGCGGTAACCCGACTGCTGCAACTCAGACAATAAGGCCGAACCAATCAGCCCTGTTGCCCCGACCAATAAAGCACAACGTCCCGCTTCAGTTGCCATAACACTGCTTCAGCCAGTCACTGACTCTGGGCCACACTTCGCTGGCTGCCGGTTTACTGACCACCATATCGACATGTCCATAATCCCGGCTGAAGCCATCGTTTTGCCCCAGCAGCAGAAATGTTTTATCGACCGCGCCAGCCGCAGCCGAGCCATAGCTATCAAAAAAACGCCGGCAGTATTTCGCCGGGTCGGAACGATCCGCACTGGCGGCAACAGCCAGCAACGGCAGTTCAGAGGCCTGCCAGCCCGGCTGCAGTTTTTGCTGACTGGACTTAAGTTGCCAGCGCCCGAACCAGTCATGGCGGCGCAGATATTCATTAACCAGCCCGGCAGGTTCATTCTCCGGACCGATGTTTAACTTCCGGCCATCCAGTTCACCTTTAAGTGACACCAGCGTCCGCAAACACACGCCCGCCAGTGGTAACCACAGGTACCAGGGGCGGCGCACAGCCTGAGTGCCGAATAACACAGCTGCCCGACTGTTATCAGGATTTAAAACGCCGGCTGCGACAGCACTGGCAATCACGACCCCGCCTAATGAGTGTCCAACCCAGACCGGCTTACTGGTGGTTTGCTCAACGATAAAGTCGTTGATGGCCGCCACATCGCTGAGCACATACTGTTCCAGTGTATTGTTACGATACTGCCGGTTGCGCGGTGAAAAGCCGTGGCCACGCTGTTCATACAACCAGACATCAAAGCCCTGTGTCAGCAGATAACTGGCCAGACCAATGCCTTTGCCTGACAGCCAAAAACCGCGATTGCTGAAGCTGCCATGAGCCAGCACGAGCGGTTTCGCCGCCGGCTTTCCCTGACGTGGCGTGAGCCGGGTCAGTGCCACCTGGACACTCGGGTCCTGGCAACGATTATGTTTCAGAAGATACACATCTTCATTAAAGTGTTCCCAGGTCTCTGCCCGTAACAGAGACACCGGGAATAACCCACTACTGCTTTTCATCCGTTGTTTATCTTCTGCTGGCGATAATCTGCCCGGCTTACCGGGTGCGCTTATTGTTCCGGCTTATCAGCCAGGAAGAACCAGGTATCCATCACCGAATCCGGGTTGAGCGAAACACTGTCGATGCCGTGTTCCATCAGCCACTTGGCGAAGTCCGGGTGATCGGATGGCCCCTGGCCGCAAATACCAATGTATTTACCTGCTTTTTTACAAGCGGTAATGGCATTTTCCAACAATGCCAGAATGGCAGGATTACGTTCATCAAACAGATGGGCAATGATGCCCGAGTCACGATCCAGCCCCAGCGTCAACTGAGTTAAATCGTTGGAGCCAACGGAAAAACCGTCAAAGTGCTCGAGAAATTGTTCGGCCAGAATCGCATTGGCAGGCAGCTCACACATCATGATCAGCTTCAGATCATTTTCACCACGTTTCAGACCATTTTCAGCCAACAGGTTGACCACCTGCTCCGCTTCACCGACGGTGCGCACAAACGGCACCATGATTTCAACATTAGTGAAACCCATTTCGTTGCGGACTTTACGCATGGCGCGACATTCCAGCTCAAAGCAATCGCGGAAATTTTTTGAGATATAACGCGATGCGCCGCGGAAGCCCAGCATCGGGTTTTCTTCTTCCGGTTCGTACAACCGGCCACCAATCAGGTTGGCATATTCATTTGATTTAAAGTCAGATAAGCGCACGATCACCCGCTTGGGCCAGAAGGCAGCCGCCAGGGTAGAAATCCCTTCAACCAGTTTATCGACGTAAAAATCCACCGGATCGGCATAACCGGAGATACGCCGTTCAACCGTCGGCTTTACTTCTTCCGGTAACGAATCAAAATTCAGTAACGCTTTCGGGTGTACACCAATCATACGATTGATAATAAACTCCAGCCGCGCCAGACCAACACCGGCATTAGGTAACCCCTGGAAATCAAAGGCGCGATCCGGGTTGCCGACGTTCATCATAATTTTAAACGGCAGATCCGGCATCGAATCCACGCTGTTGGTTTTAACGTCAAAATCCAGTGCGCCGTCATACACAAAGCCGGTGTCCCCTTCGGCACATGACACTGTGACATGCTGACCATCTTTCAGCGTTTCGGTGGCATCTTCACACCCTACCACCGCCGGGATACCGAGTTCCCGGGCAATAATGGCGGCATGACAGGTACGGCCACCACGATTGGTAACAATCGCCGACGAACGCTTCATCACCGGTTCCCAGTCAGGGTCGGTCATATCCGCAACCAACACATCACCTTCCCGGACCTGATCCATTTGCTCAATGCTGTCGATCACCCGCACCTGGCCTTTACCGATACGGTGCCCAATAGAGCGTCCTTCAACCAGCACCTTGCCGGTTTCTTTCAGCAGGTAACGTTCCATGATGTTTTTATTGGAACGGCTTTTCACCGTTTCCGGGCGCGCTTGTACGATGTACAGCTGGCCATCATCACCGTCTTTGGCCCACTCGATATCCATCGGCCGGCCGTAATGTTGTTCGATAATCAGCGCCTGGCGTGCCAGCGCTTCAACCTCAGCGTCGGTGACGGAAAACACCCGGCGCAATTCACGATCCACACGCTGGGTTTCAACCGATTTACCCACCGCCGCATCCAGGTTGTAGACCATTTTAATCGCTTTAGCACCCAGGTTGCGGCGTAAAATAGCGGGGCGTTCTGCTTTCAGGTTATTTTTATGGACATAAAATTCATCTGGATTGACGGCCCCCTGAACCACGGTTTCCCCCAGACCATAGGACGAGGTGATAAACACCACCTGATCAAAACCGGATTCGGTGTCCAGGGTAAACATCACACCACTGGAAGCTGTTTCACTGCGCACCATGCGCTGAATACCCGCAGACAAGGCGACCTTATGGTGATCAAAGCCCTGATGGTCGCGGTAAGCGATAGCGCGATCATTAAACAGCGACGCAAACACATCCCGGATGGCGTGTAATACGTTATCAATACCAACGATATTCAAGTGCGTTTCCTGCTGTCCGGCAAACGAGGCATCCGGCAGATCTTCTGCTGTCGCCGACGAACGCACCGCCACCGCCATGCTGTCGTTGCCATTCTGCAACTCAGAGAACGCGGCGCGGACATCCGCTTCCAGTTGTGGCGGCAAAGGCGCATCGAGAATCCAGTTGCGGATTCTGGCACCGGTTTCCGTCAGGGCCGGGATATTATCGACGTCCAGCGCATCCAGTTCAGCCTGGATACGGGCATCCAGTCCTTCGTAGTTCAGGAATTCGCGGTAGGCATCGGCGCTGGTGGCAAATCCGTTAGGCACCGATACACCGGCATTGGTGAGATTGCTGATCATTTCTCCGAGAGAAGCGTTTTTGCCTCCCACCCGTTCAACATCGCTCATGGCCACCTGATCGAACCAGAGTACATAATCAGTCAATTTCTTCTCTCCTATTACGACGGGCGGCGTGTGGCCGACCGTAAAACATCATTAGCCGGTGTGATCTGGGCGTTGAAACCTGGGCGTTGAAACCCGGGCGTTGAAACCCGGGCTTTGAAACCGCCTTTTGTCACGACTTTTCAATTAGCCTATAGTGACGGCCCGCTAATACTAAGTGCAGCAGGAACAAATTTCCACATGAAGCGTTATGCCTACTTTATTTCCGACGGCACCGGCATCACCGCCGAAACACTGGGCAACAGCCTGTTATCCCAGTTCGAGCAGATCAATTTTGACTGCACCACCCTGCCTTATATCGACTCAGAAGAAAAGGCATTACGTGCGGTTGAGGAGATCAATGCCCTGGCCGGGCGCAGCGGAGAAGCCGTGATTGTGTTCGACACCATCGTCGATAAGAACATTCGTAAAATCATCGATTCCGCCAACGCTTTTAAAGTGGATATTTTTTCTGCCTTCCTGGCCCCCCTTGAAGGCGAACTCGCAGTAAAATCATCCTACACGGTGGGTAAATCCCACTCACCGGCAGACAGTGATAATTACATCGCCCGGATTGAAGCGGTTAACTTTGCACTGGATAACGACGATGGCGCCCGTACCCGGCATTACGACGATGCGGATGTCATTCTGGTAGGCGTTTCCCGCTGCGGCAAAACCCCAACCAGCCTGTATATGGCAATGCAGTTTGGCATCAAGGCCGCAAATTACCCGCTAACAGAAGAAGATATGCACGATCTGCGACTGCCGGACAGCTTATCCAAACACAAACACAAATTATTTGGCCTGACCATCGATCCGGACCGGCTGGCAGCCATCCGCAACGAACGGCGCGCCAACAGTCGCTACGCTTCTCTGAAGCAGTGTTATCACGAAGTGGATGAGGTCGAGTTTTTGTTTGAGCGGGAAAAAATCCCGTTTGTCAGCACCACCGACAAATCCATTGAAGAAATTTCCACCCGCATCATGGCCGATACCGGCTTAAAGCGGCGCCTGCAAAGTTGAAGCGCAAAATAACGCGGCTACTCTGGCCGCTTGCGCTCATTCATCCGGCGGGCAATACCCCGGGGCTTGGTGAACACCAGACTGTGATCGGCCCCCGGGACTTCAACGAATTGCCAGTCGCGGCTTTGGTGCTGTAACTGCTGATGACGCTGTTTCATGACCGCAGGCGACAAACCACCCACAAAGCTCATACCGGAATACGGGGATTGCCAGTGGCGATAATCATCGCCACAGAGCATCAACCGCTGACTGACAGCCTGTAATACCGCAGCGAACGATTGTGGCCGCTGACTCAATCGCTTCATGGTTAAACGATCACTTGCCGGATCCTGACGCCGGGCAGGTGATACGGAATCGAGAAATGCCCGGTAAACCTCAATATCTTCAGGATTGGCGCGAACCGCCGCGGCAATCTGCTGATACTCTTGCGCTTTTTTCGCCAGATCGGCCGTCGCTGCGGAAAACAGCATCGCCGGCTCTAATAAAAATAACAAACCGTTGAACGTCTCTCCGCTCAGCGAACGAAAGTAACGCTCGATAAACTCAACCGCAACCATGCCACCAAAGGAATAACCAGCCAGATCAAATTGTGTCCAGTCCAGCGCTTCCAACACCTCGACAAGCTGCAATGCATAGTCATTAACCTGTGGCGCATCAGGCAACTGAAGAAATTCGGATCCCATACCCGCGAGATCAAGCACCAGAATTTCCTGCCAGGCGTCGAGATAGTTGGCAAGGTAAGTCCAGGTTAATTCACCTGCCACACCAGCACCGTGTATCAGCACCAGGCGTTGTTCGGAGTTGCGTTCATTTTCTGGGTACTGCCAGATCCAGCCATGCTGCTGAAAACGGCTTGTTGTGAAATTAATCTGATGTTTTTCCATGCCACCATTCTACCTCCAGTGACACTCCTTCGGCAGGGTTAGCAGGAAAATAAACAATGAACGCCGCGACAGACGGGTCTTCGATGCGTAACAGGGAATGGTAAAAGCCGGCTTCAGCCCAGCTTTCCTCCTTTTCCAGCAGCGATAGCTGAGGAATAAAATACAACGCGCGAAAATCTTCATCCGCGACAATAACCGCAACTTCGGGTTGTTGACTCAAATCCGCCGGCAAACCACGCAAACGGAGCGCAACATCAACCAGATCGGCGCCAGATTCCAGCGATACATACCAGGCCTGACGAGGCCCGGCCCGGGTTGATAACGGCACAGAGTTAAGAAAACCTGAAAATACAACGGCTTTATGCGCAGGTAATGGCGCAGAAAAGTAATTACGGTAACGCTGACAACAGTCATCGGACATCGCCAAGCCAACCCGAAATGGCGGTGCCAGAATATGATCGTACGACTGCGGTGCAACAGGCACCACGTCGATCTCATGATCAACAATCACCTGATTACGTACCCGCCCGGTTTCATCAACATACGTGTAAAACGGCGGATTTTCAGCTTCATATTGCTGTTTTTTTTGCTGGAACTGTTGCTCGCTGAGATAACTTTTCGGATTGTCGATGTCCGGCCGGTTTACTGCCGCGTCATTCTGCGATGACGGTTCAACAGAGTTTGCGGACTGAGTTTTACGTTCAAGCGGAGAGTTATGAATACGTCCCTGAGCATCGACCCAGGTAAAATATTCCTGCTCTGCCGACACAACACAAGACAACAGCAACAGGAATATCAGAATTTTCATCAGAATTTAGTACGGAAGCTCAGGCCAGCAGCGCCAATGGTTAATTTGGTTTTCACATCCAGTCCCGGATACGGATTGGTTACCGTACAGGTTAAACAATTACGGTTCAATGCATCACTGGAATTCGGATATTCGCCACTATCGGTATTCGCTTGGGGATCGGCCAGAATTTCTTCTTTTGATTCCATAAAGCTTAAGGACAGGTCAATAACGGTATCCAGATCCCACTGATAGCCCATGCCGACACTATACAACTCAGCAAACCCCAGTGGCGCCTGCAGGCTACGTGCATCATCCGGGATAGACGTTTGACGCGGCTCATAACCGGCACGCAACTGCACTCGCGAGTTCAGATCGTACTGAAAACCAAAACCCCAACTCCAGACACTTTTAAAGTTCATCGGCTGGCGCAGGCTGGTGTTGGTTACCAACTCAGGCGCTAACGTTTTTGCGGTACTGAGAAAACTCACTGGCCGGTCAAACTCAATGGTTAATGCATCCCACTTTTCAAAATCGGTCCAGCCAGCATCTACGTTTAACTGAAACTTATCCAGAAAACGGAATTTAGTACCTATCTGTAAATGTTGCGGATAGGTTAGCTCAATCGCAACGTGCCCGGTTTCTTCCCGGCGGCCATCCGGCAAACCGAAAATTGCACCACCGATCGCCCCAATAATCGATGCCCGGAACTTGCGGAAGAAACCTGAAAACTGATCATCGTACTGCAGGTCAAAGGTACCCTTCAGGTGAGTAACGGCTTCACTCTGATAACCCACCCCCATACCAAACCAGTCGGTGGGCTCCCATAAGAAACCCAGGTTAAAGGACGGCGATAAGGTTTCTTCGGAAACAATGGATAATTCACCCACATCCTCATAAGGACCAACTTTACCGCCACACAGGGTAATTAACGGTGCCAGCGGATCCTGCCCCGTCGGGGTGCCATCATCTTCAAAACAACCAAACGCCCCCTGCAACTCGTTAATGACACCAATCAAAACACTCGGTGCACGCAGGTCCTGTTTAACCGCTACCGCCTGATGCGAGAACAGGAAGCTGGCACCGACTGAAAATTCGTCAGTCACCTGATAACCAAACGACGGCGATAAATAGGTGAAGCGCTGCAGTGCAACCTGTTTCGCCTGGTAACGACCCGGGTCATCATCATCTTTGGCAAAACCGGCCGCCATAGGCGCATAAACGGCATTAGCAAAAGTGAACTTAGAGCCCGGTGGTTTAATCGAGATACCGCCAGTCGGTAAAGTTAACACTGGTAGATGCATTGGCATCAGACCAATACCCGGTATATACGCCGCCGCAGTGGTTTTACTTTTGCCCTGTCTCAACACCGGATCTTCACTGATGTCCAGCAGCCCGGCGTCCGTCGAGTTGTAATCCTTTGGCAAAGAAAATTCAGCCTCACCAGCAAGAATAATATTCATAAACTGAACCTGCAGCTGACGACCGTCTAATTTGGTCAGGCCTGCCGGATTAAAATGAATATCCATAATGCCAACCGGATCGGCAGTCACGGCATTACCAAGTGCCATGGCCTTGGTATCTAAAAATAAGTTCTGCGCCAGCTGACCATTGGCAGTCCCGATCAGGCTGCCAAAAAACAAAGCGGATAAACCTTTGATCAGCCGTTGCGTACGACGTCTGGTGATAGTCATTGTTATCATTCTTCTGTGACTGATCAGTTAGAGGCTGAAGGTTTAACACCCTCAATATCGATAGGTAACGACAGACCGAGAATAATATCCGGCGCCAGCTCTGTTACCCCATAGCCCACATTGATATTGGCAATAGTTTTAGGCGACACCCTCACCCCTAATGCAAAATTCATAATACCGGTCATCTGACTGCCGGCGATGGAAGTCCGCGTTGTGCCACCACTTTCCAGTACAAATCGGGTGCGATCGTTATACGACCCCTGAAATGACGCACTGAGTGACACATCATAGGATAAGGAATACGCAAAGCCCATCGAGAACGACAGATTGTTACCCGGATGAACCTCACGCAGTAACGCGCTGCCCCGCACCTGATTCAGATCGGTCTCGGGAATGTTATAACCAAAGGTACCGGAACCAAACAACACTACCGGATCCATCACCTTGGATACGCTGACACCGGCACTTAAACCATAGGTACCGGAACCGGTTGATAAGCTTTTATCAAGGTCAATTTCATACGGGCTATCACCGGTTTTCAACCGGATTGTACCGAAGAATGTCGATGACATTTTCCCGGGCACATATTCGAATGGTTGCCAGCGGGTCGTACCACTTAAATCACCAATGGAATAAGCGGTTAACTCATCCTCGGTTTCAAACTTAGCAATCAGCGGTAACCGGCCACTTAACGTCACATTGTTCAATAAGCCATAGTCAAAGGTTACCGAGTTAGTAAAAGTATGCGACGCCACCGGCGATACATCGGCATTACGAATGACCGGACTACCCGTCGGCTGACCATCAACCAGAGCCGGTTCAATCACCAGATCAATACGCTGATCACCAAAATAGCTGTAGTCAAAGTTATAATTGAGCGACATACCACCGCGCTTTAACAGCGAGTAGTTTTTTGCAGCTGCTTCAAATACTTCTTCCAGTGCTTTTTCAGTATCCGCATCATTATCCTGTTTTGCTAAGGCATCACGTGCCTTGGATAAATCCCGGCCCGTTTCTGCGAGCGCCTGATTTCCCGCAAAAATAAGTGGAAGCATAACCAGCGTGGATCGAATTAACATGTACCTGTGCCCTGTATCTTTTATTATTTTCTTCTGAAACGTAAAGTTTTTTCTATACGTTCATTGGGATCTGTTGTATTCCAGCGGATATTAAAGTCATCCTGATCCAGGCCATCCGCTGCGGTTTCGATTTTATATTCGTAAACAGGATCGCCGTCGGCATTTTGGCGCTCCTGGCCAACCATCGCCTGAGTGACTTCTTTACCATCCAACATCTCACCCACGTCACTCTGCTTATACATAGCAACCTGCAGGGTAGAGCGCGCATTATTCCACAATGCACCGATCTCGTTGGTAATCACGTCATCATGACGAATCTGAAAGTGTGGAAATTCCCGAAAGGTGTTTTCTGCCACTATATAATCGGAAACATAACGCATATCTTCTTCGCGCAACTCCAGCCCGCTTGCCGGGCGGTGACCGTTAGGGAACACAATAAACAACACATTGTTATCCCAGATTTCCAGAAAACGATTCAGGGTAAAGCTCAGATTCCCCAGTGCCGGATCAGCGACATACACCCGCCCCTCGTAAACGGTACGAATAACCACAAAGTGTTTGAAGCCGGCGTATTCGATCGGAGCAATAGCCGGGTGATCAAGCTCCTCCAGATCGGAGGCTTCGGCTTTAAAGCCACCCGATGGGTGACCCAGCGCCGTTACCAGGCGTTTCATATCCAGCAAAGAAAAACCGCGACGCTCGACAATACGTTCCGTTTCGCCAAACCGCAGCAGCCCTTCCATCACCTGACGCTCCTGGAAGTTACGACCCAGGTAGAAGTCAAGCAAGGTAGTTAATGCCGCAGAACCACAGGAATAGTCGTACGCCTGGCGCACCACGTTATTGAATTTCTGCACAGAAAGCGGTTCGACGTTAACCAGCTGATCGTGCTGACCGTCCTGACCGACAGCAACCCTGACATAGGTATCGCCCTGTTCCCTGTCTGACACGATGGCAAACTCATTAACCATTGAAAAGGCAATGATTGAGCCTATGAGAATGATGAACATATTATTTTTATCTTATTCGTTATTCCAAGCCATGTTACATAAAATCACACAAGCTACCAAGCCATTTTTGGTCACTTTTCAACGATTTAAGCCATTTATAACAACCTTTACATTAGCAACGGGCATAAAAAAACCCGCCGAAGCGGGTTTTCTTTACAATCGACTAAGTAAAACTTAGTGACCGTAAATACGCTGAGTCATACCAGCCAGATTAATGTCTTTAACAGCGATCTGACCAATGTTAGCACCACCGATAACAGTCTCACCAACTGTCAGAGTACCCGACAGAGAACCCATGTTAATGTAAACACCGCCACCCTGAGCAACCGTACCGCCTTGCGCCCAGATTTTCTGAGATACAGTTGCCATGCCTTTAGCTGCAGTACCGTCATTAAAGGTCACATTATTAATCTGGATCGCAGAACCGTTACGCAAAGTGTTATAGGTCGCTTCTTCGCCAGCTTCAATTACACCACTACCGTCGGCATCAGCGCGGGCAAATGCCTGCTCATCAGTGTAACCGAACAACTCAACATCCAGATCATCAATACGAATCGCTGCATTTGCCGCAATCACAACACCAGAGTTAACGGCCATGCTGGCAGGATTCGTACCATTATCGAAGCCAACACCATTCAAGCCAGCAGCATCAGCACCTGAATCATACGCGGACATATTGTAGATGGTGGTAGTTGAAGAACCCATATCCATTTGCATACTCAGGCTATTAACCAGTTCCGCGTTTTTCAGTGGATCGGCAGAGCTGCGCAGCATCACACCACTTGCAGAAGCCAAAGAGGCATCTGTGGATTTAGTCGTATTACCCACCGCAACAGTCAGGTCATTGATAGCCGAAACACCCAACAGCAGATTACCATCAGCATCAACATCAATGGTTTGCGTAATATCTGCGTTATTGATCTGAATGTTCTCCAGAGCAACCGAACCCTCGTCGGTGTATTCGATTTCACCGATAGAAATACCATCACCAGCGATATCAATCTCGATGGTTACACCCGCCTGACCGGTAGTAGCAGAAAGAGTTGAATCGTCCAGCGCCTTCAGTTCAGCCTGAGCTGCGAATGGAGCAGCTGCGATAGCAGCGGCGAGAGTAGCTTTTTGTAAGAATTTCATTTGAGTGCACACTCCAGTTTATTTTTTTACTTAAGTAGTCGGGCGTTTCCTGCCCTATCACCGCCCCGATCCGTGCACCGGATCAAAACAGATGAATTCGACATACATACTCGTAAAAAAGCGAATGACGCAGGGTCATTTGGATCACTTTTTATTATTTTTGTTTTCCCAGCGATATGGGAGAATGTCCACAATCTATTATGCACCCCTGAGGTTGTCTAGCTCTTTTTTTACATAACTTCACAACCAAAACACAGAAATTTTCATCAGGTTAAAAAAAAACGCCCAGAAATCTTAATTTTTTATTATTTTTCAAGCACTTATAGCAAAAAGCACCCACACCACATTGGCACAAAATGTCGCATTTAAAGTTACAATACAGCGCTAAGCAGTTACTCAGCTTAGTTCCGAAGTTGGATAACCCAATACTATTTACGTTTGAAAACCAATGGATTCTTAGCTTTAGTCCGGTTCAGACCCGGTGTATTCAGGACAAGCAGGCCCTTGCCACACTGGCCAGCCCCGGTTTAGCGCCTGGCCCTGACCTTCCGCCCAGACATTTCTCCAGTGGCTGGGCTGGCTACCTGCGTTATCCCGACCAGCCAAACACAAACAACGCATTGAATGGCTGGTTTGGCGACTACCCTGCCAGTCTATTGATTGACTGGACTGACGACAGTGTCTGGTTACAGAACCCCCGACAACTCACACCATCCGATCTGCAACACTGGCTGCAGCCCATCAGGCAGTTATTTACCGGCAAAAACAATCCCGGTCCACGGAGACGGCACTGGCAACCAGGCTGGAGTCAGACGCAATATCACCAGGCCTTCTCCAGAGTGCAACACTACTTAGCCGCCGGAGATTGCTACCAGGTCAACCTGACGATGCCGTTTTGTTGCCCGGAAGACCTGACCGAACAATCTCCGCTGAACTTATTACAGACGTTTGAGCCACGCTTTGGCGGTTACCTGAAAAGCCCTGACGGCACGTTATTCAGTGTCAGCCCGGAACGTTTTATCCGTATCGATGGGCAGCGCATTGAAACCTGCCCGATCAAAGGTACCCTGCCACGTGGAAAAACAGCGCAGCAAGACCAGCAACTGGCACAACAGCTGAGAGACAGCGACAAGGATCTGGCGGAAAACCTGATGATTGTCGACTTATTACGTAACGACCTCAGCATCCACGCCGAACCTCACAGCGTTAAAGTCGAGAAGCTGTTCGAGCTGGAAAGCCATGCTAATGTCCATCACCTGGTCAGCACCATTACAGCCAGACGCAAAGTCGGCGATTGTGCAGTCGATGTTATCAGTGATGCGTTTCCCGGCGGCTCAATCACCGGGGCACCGAAAAAACGGGCGATGGAGGTTATTTCCGAGCTGGAAGCGCAACCACGCGGCGCTTATTGTGGTTCATTGGGCTATTTTGACGATGCAGGCCATGCCGACTTCAACATCCTGATCCGTACCATCGAAGCAACCCAACAAGGCGCTTTTTGCTGGGGCGGCGGCGGAATCACGGTAGCGTCTACGGCGGATGATGAATACCAGGAGATTCTGGCAAAAGTAGGAAAGATATTGGCTACTCCACTTTAAGAGCAGCCTTTCACACGAGGTAGCCTTCGTCGCTGAGCAGGCGTTTGACCGCCGCTTCAGTGACATCCACAGATTATCAGAGAGTCAGTTCACGGTTACTGGCTTTGATAAACTCTTTTTTCAGATCTTCATAATTGTGCACCGCCGGGAACTGCGGAAACTCATCAATAACGTTCTGCGGGGCATGGAACAGGATACCCGCATCCGCTTCGGCCAGCATGGTTGTGTCGTTGTAAGAGTCACCGGCTGCAATAGTGCGGTAATAAATAGTTTGCAAAGCACGGATGGACTGACGCTTTGGATCAGCCTGGCGCAGCTTGTAATCAACCACCCGACCTTCATCATCAGTGATCAGGCGATGACAGAACAGCGTTGGGAAACCCAGCTGACGCATCAGTGGCTGAGAAAACTCATAAAAGGTATCCGACAGAATAATTACCTGGAAACGCTCACGCAGCCAATCAACAAACTCACGTGCACCTTCCAATGGACTCAGTGTCGCAATCACTTCCTGGATATCCTGAATTTTCAGTTTGTTTTCATCCAGAATGCGCAAACGTTGCTGCATTAATACGTCATAGTCCGGAATATCACGCGTCGTTGCCTTCAGCTCTTCAATACCGGTTTTGTTAGCAAATTCAATCCAGATTTCAGGGACTAATACCCCTTCCAGATCCAGGCATGCGATTTCCATGATGACTCCCGTACAGATCGGTTATTTTCGGTTTCGTTTCGGCGGCGTACTCTAGCGGCAAGCGGTGCCTTTCTCAATAAAAAGAAACAGCGGTTCGGCTTTTTTATTACCAAAATCAAGGATAAATATTCTTTAATATTATTAAATGAGATATTCAGCCCGTGATAGCCTACAACATTCGTTGCATCAGGCTGCCATGCCTGACCCCAGCCCAGTGCCCGCCAACAGAGGCACGGCTGCCACACCGCAGATTAGCAGATGAGTTTTGCCATGACAGAAAACCTGACCGAACTGAATGAGCAGTTTGCCGACCAACGCCCCAAAGAACTGATTCGTTATGCGCTGGAGCAACACGACGAAATCGCCGTGTCCTTCAGTGGTGCAGAGGATGTCATTCTGATTGATATGGCCGTTAAAATTGACCCGGAGGTTAAAGTATTCACCCTTGATACCGGGCGCCTGCACCCCGAAACTTACGAGTTTATCGAACAGGTGCGTAAACATTATGGTATCCGCATTGACATCCGCACCCCGGAACAACAGGCGCTGCAGGATTTTGTCCGTGAGAAAGGCCTGTTCAGTTTTTATGAAGACGGGCACCAACAATGTTGTGGCGTACGCAAGATTGCGCCATTAAAAAACAAGCTGGCTACGCTGGATGCCTGGATTACCGGGCAACGCCGTGACCAGAGTCCGGGAACCCGCAGTGACGTTCATCTGATCGAAGAAGATAGCGCCTTTCAGGGACGCAACGGCACACTGATCAAATACAACCCTCTGGCGTTATGGACGTCCGCCCAGGTATGGGAATACATCAAGGTGTTCGACGTACCTTATAATAAGTTACACGAGCAGGGGTATATCAGCATCGGCTGCCAGCCTTGTACCCGGCCGACACTGCCGAATCAGCACGAACGCGAAGGTCGCTGGTGGTGGGAAGGTGCTGGCCATAAAGAGTGTGGCTTGCACGCCGGCAATATCATCAGCAAAGGCTGATACAAAAATCCCCCGCTGAGCACTTATTCTCAGCAGGGGATGCCTTACCAGAAGTCGCTTAACTTAATGCTCAGGCAGTGGCACCGCCGCAAATAACGCCTCCAGCTCCTGGCGGTTATGGCAATGAGAAGCTTTTTCTACCAGATCCCGACTCAGATGCGGTGCAAAGGCCTGAATGAAGTCGTACATATACCCGCGTAAAAAGGTGCCTTTGCGGAAACCAATCTGAGTGACACTGGGTGCAAACAGATGGCTGGCATCAATCGCCACCAGATCGGAATCGATTTCTTTATCGAGCGCCATACTGGCGACAATTCCAACACCAACCCCTAGCCGAACGTAAGTTTTGATCACGTCAGCATCGGCAGCGGTAAAGGCCACCCTGGGCGTCAGGCCACGGGTTTTAAACGCTTCATCCAGCTTTGAACGGCCGGTGAAACCAAATACGTACGTCACCAGTGGATACGCGGCAATTTGCTCCAGCGACGGCCGTGGATTCTGCGCCAGCGGATGATTGCGCGGCACCAGAATGCTGCGGTTCCAGCGATAACACGGCATCATAATCAGATCGGAGAACAGCTCCATCGCTTCCGTTGCAATGGCAAAATCCGTGGTGCCATTAGCCGCCATCTCTGCAATCTGCATCGGCGTTCCCTGATGCATGTGCAGCGAGACTTCCGGGTATTTCTGCATAAAGTTTTCGATCACACCAGGCAATGCGTATCGCGCCTGGGTATGGGTGGTGGCAATCGACAAACTGCCTTTGGTTTCATCACTGAACTCCTGAGCAACCTGCTTAATACTCTCCACCTTACGCAGAATCTCCCCCGCCACTTCCAGAATGGCCTCACCAGCCGGGGTGATACGGGTCAGATGTTTGCCACTGCGGGCAAAAATTTCCACGCCCAGCTCATCTTCCAGCAAACGAATCTGCTTACTGATGCCGGGCTGGGAGGTGTACAAAACCTGAGCCGTTGCTGAGACATTCAGGTCATGATGCGCAACTTCCCAGATGTAGCGCAGCTGCTGTAGCTTCATACTTCCTCCCGCTCCTTACCTAAACTTTTGTTATAAAAATATAAACAAATATTCTTTTCCAGAATAGATGCAAGATAATACATTAGCTTCGTCAATTTTTTTAGAGCCACTGGTACTACTGTAGACCATATTTTATGGAATTTTTGTTATATATAGCATCCGGTGCACTGGTGGGCCTGATTGTTGGAATCACCGGCATTGGTGGCGGCGCACTGATGACACCACTGTTGCTGATGTTCGGTTTCCCGCCTCATATTGCCGTAGGCACCGACCTGATGTACGCCGCTCTGACGAAAGCCGGAGGCGCCTACAGCCACCACAAACAACAGCATGTGAACTGGCCACTGGTGAAACTATTAGCGCTCGGCAGCATTCCCGCCGCGCTGATTACCGGCACCGCTCTCAAGACCTTATTTGAAGACTCCGAACAGTACGCCATCTTACTAAGCAACGCACTGGGTGGTATGTTGCTGATTACCGCGGTCGTGATTTTATTCCGCAGCCGCATTCAGCGCTGGTCAGCCACTCACGTCAGCAATCGCTTCAGCCAGTACCGCGGCGTATCAACCTGGCTGATGGGCGTCTTTCTTGGCGTGTTTGTTACTCTGTCGTCCGTTGGTGCGGGAGCTATTGGCACCGCTATTCTGATGCTGCTGTATCCGACACTGCGGGCCACGAACGTGGTAGGAACGGACATTGCCCACGCGGTTCCACTGACGCTGGCAGCCGGCCTGATCCATATGTACCTCGGCAACGTCGACTTTTCGCTACTCGGTGCCCTGCTGCTCGGCTCATTGCCTGCCATTCACCTGGGGAGTCGCCTCAGCCGCCGTATGCCGGAACAATGGCTCAAGCCCATTCTCGCCAGCCTGTTGTTTACGCTGGGTGCCAAATACGCCTTTTTCTGACGTCCTTCCGGCCGGTCAGACGGAAAATAAATCCTCCGTCTGACCGGCTTCGTTTTCTCCAGCCCAGTCCGCTGCCGGCAGCTGCCATAACGACTCAATAAAACGAACAAAATATTGCACGTCGGTATTGCCGGCAGTATGAATAAAAAAGTAAGGCGTTCGCCCTTCTGCCAGCCACTGTTGCAACTTTTGCTGCCATTGAGATAAATAAGTCAGATTCCGCTGCCAGTCACTGTGGCCGATAAAACGCACCACTGGCGTCTGGGAAGTTGCAACAGGATGAACCGGCATTCTCGGCTTTTTAAGCTGCGCATCACGTACTTCGTCACTCGTGCTGGCGTCAGCAAATAAGCCACGACTATCAAATACCGTGCGACCGGCGCCCAACTGCTGCAAACCCCGCAATAATGCCCGCTCCTCCTGCCCTTTGTTAAAAAAAGCAGAATGACGCAACTCAACCGATACCTCAGCGCCACTGTCCTGCTGTAACAGCGCAATAAAATCCAATAATTCGCTGAGACGCGACGGTGAAAATTCGGCTGGCAACTGCAGCGTGACCACGCCCAGCTGCTGCGCCAGCTGAGCACAAAATGCCTGCCACTGACTGCGCTCTCCGGCATACGCCTGCAACAGATCATCAGCGTGTGACACCGACCGGGGCAACTTAAAACAGAAACGAAAATGTGGTGGCACCTGCGCTTGCCACTGCCGCACCCGCTCAGCCGCAGGTAAGCCATAAAACGTAGTATTGCCTTCAACGCTGGCAAAGGCGCGACTGTAATCGGTCAACGCGGTACGGCTAACCTGCCCTGCGGTTAACACATTGCCTCGCCAGGCCTCCATAAACCACATAGGCAGGCCAAAACGAAGATTAGCCGCACTAATTGCGTGGCTCAGATCAGTTTGCATCGGATTCAAGTGTGCTTTTCATTCATGTTTTGTCATAATCGGGAGTTATTGTAACAAAAGCTTTTATGCTGAACTCAGCCATGTCGATTTAGGAAGCATAATGACAGACAACCGTGTTGAAGACCTGAATATCGGGTCAATTACGCCGCTGATCACGCCCGATCAGTTAAAAAAAGAAATGCCGATCAGCGATGAAGCCGTTGCCTGCGTACAGCAAGGACGCCAGACGGTGCGCGACATCCTGGACCGCAAAGACCACCGTATTTTCCTGGTAGTCGGTCCCTGTTCGATCCATGACGTGGATGCTGCCAAAGATTATGCTCAGCGCCTGAAAGTGCTGGCAGAAGAAGTATCTGACACTCTGTACCTGGTGATGCGGGTATACTTCGAGAAGCCACGTACGACCGTCGGCTGGAAAGGTCTGATTAACGACCCTTTCATGAACGACACCTTCAAAATTCAGGAAGGCTTACACATTTCCCGCCAATTATTGCTCGATCTGGCTGAAATGGGATTGCCACTGTCAACCGAAGCTCTGGATCCGATTTCACCGCAATACCTGCAGGATCTGATCACCTGGTCAGCCATCGGCGCTCGTACAACCGAATCTCAGACCCACCGCGAAATGGCCTCCGGCCTGTCCTCTGCGGTTGGTTTTAAGAATGGTACCGACGGCAGCCTGACCGTTGCCACCAATGCCCTGATGTCGGTGGCAAACCCACACCGCTTCCTGGGTATCGACCAGAGCGGTTCCGTTTCCATCGTGGAAACCAACGGTAATAACTACGGTCACGTGGTATTACGTGGTGGCGGCGGCAAGCCCAACTACGACTCCGTTAGCGTATCGCTGGCTGAGCAGGCACTGGAAAAAGCCGACCTGCCAAACAACATCATGGTGGATTGCAGCCATGAAAATTCCAGTAAAAAACCTGAACTGCAACCACTGGTCATGGACAATGTCACCAACCAGATCCTGGAAGGTAATCAGTCCATTATTGGCCTGATGGTCGAGTCCAACATCAAACACGGACGCCAGAATATCCCAGCCAACCTGGATGATCTGGAATACGGTTTGTCGGTCACCGATGGCTGTATCAGCTGGGATGAGACCGAGCAGGCGATTCGTAAAATGCGTGACAAACTGAAAGACGTATTGCCCAAACGCAATGCCTGACAGGCATAACAAAAAAGGCCGCATTCAATGCGGCCTTGTTATTTCTGCAGCCGGTAATCAGAACTCATCTTCCTGCCATTCGTCGTCATCCCAGGATTCATCGTCCCAGTCGTCATCCCCCCACTCATCATCCGTTTGACCATCATTCACCAGATACTCACGGCGCTGCAGATAAAAACTACGGATAAAGGTATAACGATCACCACTGATCAGGCCTTCAGAAGCAATCAGATCAGCCCGGGTATCAATACCATTGATGGCATACAGACCAATTTGTTGCGCGTAGTTTTCACCTAATTCTGTATAAGCGGTATCCGCCACTAAACTGATGCCCATACCCGACGTATCCCGAACGGTACTTGGCCCCATAAACGGCAACATCAGATAAGGGCCGGTCCCGACTCCCCAATAGCCAAGCGTCTGACCAAAGTCCTCGTCGTGTTTTTCCAGACCGATGTGGCTGGCGACATCAAAAATACCAAAAAAGCCAACCGTGCTGTTCACCAGAAAGCGGGCACTGTCCGAAGCCGCCTGCCCAAGTTTCAGTTGCGCCAGATCGTTCACAATCACAACGACGTCACCCAGATTGGAAAAAAAAGCGCTGACAGACTGGTCGACCGGCTCGGGAGTGATGTATTGATATCCTTTTGCCACCGGGCGCAGAATATATTCATCCATGGTTTCGTTAAACGCAAAAACCTTACGATTAAAGCCTTCCCAGGGATCCGGGTCCGGCGTCTCAGCTGCAACCAAAACAGGCAGTAACACCCCCAAAAGCAGGGTAAAAAATCTCATAAATACCATCCAATCGGTTTTTGGCTATTAAACCAGCAACAATGTGACAAAAAAAGCGCCGTAGCGCTTTTTAAAACCGTGATTAATGGAACACTATGTATGCGCCGGACGAAAACGTTTTTTAATCCAGTAATCAATACTGAAATAACGGCCGGCTCCCTGGAAAAACAGCACCAGCAGCATCAGCAGAAATGAGCAAAAGATTGAAAGGTCATATTGGCAAAATTCCGGTTATTGGCCAGGCTGCTCAGCCCATCAGCGGCCACCCAGAATCAGACCTTGTTGCCGCCACTCTTCGAGAATAGTCAGCCCGCCCTGAAGTGCCACCTCCGTCACAGCCATACCTGATTGCTGTAATAATTGTTCGACGGCCTGCGTCCCGGTAAGTTCCTGCTGCTGCAGGATAATCTGTAGCTGCAGTGTCATCAGATTGGTTTCAATAAAGCGCACCTGATCCTGGCGATCACGAAACACTATCAGTGCCGTCTGGCATTGCGGCGGCTGAATGTTGTCAACACTGATCAGGTGTACCGGGTACTGATACACAAATGCCTGAGCGGCCGCGGCCAATACCGGAATACTCTGCGCCAGCGAAGCGTTGGCATCAAACCTCTCCATGACTGACTCCTGACAAACATCAACCGCCAGCTCAAGCCACTCATAATGTGCCAGCTCGTATAAATAATCCGGATCAGATTCGCTGCCATCGGCACCCTGCTCGAGAAAATTAAGAAACTCTCGCGGTATCTCAAGAAAATAAGGTGTTTTACAGCGATGGCTGGCAAAAAAACTGCGCGCCAGATCATGCCAACGCGATTCCCCGATCACTTCAGCACAGACCGGGAAGGTACCATCCAGAAAACCTTTAATATTGTTAAAAAACAGATCGGAATAAATTTTCATCCGCCGCGATTCAATTCCCGCAGGCACAGGCACCTTCTGTGGGTCGCGAATATGCGCGGCAAAAGCACGTTGTTGACTCAGGTGTTCGGCCATTTCAGATTGCCCGCTCACACTGGCCGGCCGATATCGACTGTAATCGCCGGATTTGCTCAACCTCAGATAACAACTCCGCCAGCGGCGGAAAATTAAAATCGCGTTCTAACAGCGTCGGAATCACACCGTGAATACGATAAGTATCGGCCAGTAACTGCCAGACAATATCTTTAACGGCCATGCCGTGGGTATCCACCAACAAGTCATCCGCTTCATCAAAGTGCCCGGCAACATGCAGGTATTTAATGCGTTCACTTGGCATCGCTTTAATAAACGCCAGAGCATCGCCGCCGTGATTAATACTGTTAACATAAACATTATTAACATCCAGCAGCAAATCACAGTCTGCCCGCCTGATCACCTCACAGACAAACTGAGCTTCTTCCATTTGTTTACCCGGCTCAGCATAAGCCGAAACATTTTCTATAATCAGACGCTGACCAAGAATATCCTGCACTCGCTGAATACGTTCTGCCACATAACTGACAGCTTCTTCTGTAAAAGGAATCGGCATCAGGTCGTACATATGGCCATCATCACTGCAATAGCTCAGGTGTTCGCTGTACGCTTTAATGCCATGCTCTGCCATAAAGGCTTTAACCTGACGGACAAAGTCTTCATCCAGTGGTGCCGGACTGCCGATAGACAGAGATAAACCATGGCAAAGGAAATCGTATCGCTCCGTAAAGCTGCGGAATTTTTTCCCCAGCCGCCCACCGACACCAATCCAGTTTTCCGGGGCCACCTCCATAAAATCAATCTGGTGTTCTGGCAGGTCTGCCAGCGAGCTCATCAATGCCCGCCGCAGACCCAGTCCAGCACCCTGTACGGGATAATTCATAATGAATTACTTATTACCGCCGCACTTACCTTCACCACACTTGCCTTCGCCACGTGCTTTTTTGCCGCCACATTTGCCTTCACCACACTTACCTTCGCCACGTGCTTTCTTGCCGCCACATTTGCCTTCACCACACTTACCTTCGCCGTGTGCTTTCTTACCGCCACACTTACCTTCACCACACTTACCTTCGCCACGTGCTTTTTTGCCGCCACATTTGCCTTCACCACACTTACCTTCACCGTGATGTTCAGCCAGTTTGTAGCCGCCTTGCAGCTCAGAAGAAGCAAATGGATTTTCAGCAGCAGAAGCCAGAGGCGCCTGGGCCATCGCGGTTACAAATGCAGTACCCAGCGCAGCGGCGACGGGTTTAATAGTTTTAGCCATGATCGTTTCCTGTTGTTTTACTAGAGGGTTAAAACCAGCTGCCAGGTAACCCCGACAGTTGTCAGCGGTACCTGCTGTTGCTGATACCAATGAACACCTATTAGTTACCGGAATGCGACGACAGTTCAACTTTTTTTGCAAAAAATTACCCCAAAGAATCAGGGTTTGGCGATTTCTCCCCAGCGTTTTTTCAGGCGTTTCAACGAGACCGGCTCTTTCGTTCCCAGTGGCTGAGCAAACAAAGACACCCGCCATTCTTCCAGCAGCCAGCCAAATTCGCTCAGCTCTGTATGCTGATCGGCCCCGGGCTGCGTCAGCGCCTGCTGATAAGGTTTATACAAACTATCAAACTCAATCATCGACTGGCGATCACGCGCCAGATTGCCCTGCAGTTTTTCAATACGATACGCCATCGCCTTCAGATAGCGGCCATAACTCTGCAGCCGCCCCCAGGGAGTACGCTGCATAAAACCCCGTGCCAGCAAACGCTCCAGGTGCGCTTTAACATCGGAATACGCCATGGCCCGATCAAGACTGACCGCACCCGACATGGCTTTAAGGATGTTATGCCGCAAGGTTACCCATTCGATAAACTGACCCAGCAGTTTCTCACCATGCTCGAGCAGTTCGGCCCGGCGTTCAAGCCGCTGCTGAAACGCCTGTTGCTGATACGGTAAATCGTCATCCAGCGGCACAAAGGTCTGAATAAATGCGGCCTGAATCAGGTCGGCGGTCAATTCGGCCTCAGAACCCACGCCTTTACAATACAGCCACTTTCCTTTCATTTGCTGCTGAATAAACGCTTTCAGCGCGCGCTCCTGAGCCGGAAGCTGCTTGCGGATCAGCTGACACACCCCCAGCCGGTGCAACTGCCGTGCTTTGTATTCATCCGCCTCAACAGCCAGCTCAATATCCGTTTTCCCGGCCTGAGAACTGGCTGGCTTCAGGCACGGAAATGCGCGCACCGGCAAGCCGTTTACTGCCGTTTGAGTGCTGCTGGGTAAATCACCAAAATCCCACTGCTCGACCTGATCACGCTGGAAAGCACTGTGGGTCAGATCTTCTATCTGGGCCTGAGACGCATCCGAAAAACGCGCCTTTAACTGCTCTAAATCGCGATCTTCGGCCAGAATTTTATCGCCATCCAGTACCCGGATATTCATCTTCAGATAAGCGACCAGCTCACTGTTACGAAACTCGTCCGCCTCGACCTGCTCTGGCCGCAACCGGCTATTCAGATAATTCAGCAACTGGCTGTACAAACCTCCCTGTGCCGGCCCGCTTTGTTGCAGAAAATCACGGGCTGTATTCGGTACCGGGACAAACTGCTTACGAATGGCTTTTGGCAGCGCTTTAATCAGCGCAATCACTTTTTCTTCAATAAAGCCGGGCACCAGCCATTCGGTTTGTTCCGCCGGCACCTGCTGCAACATGGCCACCGGAACACTCAGGGTGACGCCATCATCCGCGGCCCCCGGAGCAAAGCTGTAACTTAACGGGAACGCCATGCCCTGCCAATCCAGTTCCGCCGGGTAATCACCGGCACCCACCCCGGCGGCCTCCGGACTGAGCAGAAAATCCCGGGTAAAATACAGCGCCTGTTTTTCAGCAGCAGCGGCTTTATTAAACCAGCGCTCAAGATGTTTACAGCTGACAATATGATCGGGTAAGGCTTTATCGTAAAACTCAGCCAGATAAGCATCATCGATAACCAGGTCACGGCGCCGGGATTTTTCTTCGTATTCAGTGACCTGCTGCAACAGCTGACAATTTTTGCGATAAAAATCGGCTTTGGTGCGTATCTTTTGTTCAACCAGACCTTCCTGAATCAGAATTTCCCGCGCCTCTTTCGGGTGGGTGTCGGCATAGTTCACACGTTTTTTTGCGTTGACGATCAGGCCGTATAGCGTACTTTGTTCAAATGCCATTACCTGGCCGCGCTTTTCCTGCCAATGAGGTTCAAAGTACTGATACTTCAGCAGAGGCTTGCCAATTTCTTCAATCCATTGCGGTTCAATTTTAGCGACGGTACGGGCAAATAACTTGCTGGTTTCCACCACTTCTGCCGCCATCATCCATTTTGGTTTTTTCTTATATTGGCCGGAGGCCGGAAAAATCCAGAATTTACGATTACGGGCACCCAGATATTCCCCCGGGTTCGATTGAGCGCTCTCAGACTTAAAACCAACCTGACTTAACATGCCGGATAACAGCGATTTATGCAGTGCGTCATAATTCGCAGCCTGCTGGTTTTCCTGAAGCCCAAGTTCTTTGCATAAGATATGCAGCTGGCGATGGGTATCGCGCCACTCACGCATACGCATGTAATTCAGAAAATGTTTTGTACACCATTTACGCAGCTGATTTTGCGATAACTCCTGGCGCTGCTCCTCGTAGGCCTGCCAGAGATTCAGCAGCGAAACAAAATCGGAGTCTTCGTCTTTCCAGCTGCGATGTTTTTCGTCCGCCTGCTGTTGTTTCTCCGGCGGCCGCTCACGCGGGTCCTGAACGGTCAAGGCGGCGGCAATCACCAGTACTTCGGTTAAAGCGCGCTGCTGTTGCGCTTCCAGCATCATCCGGGCAATACGAGGATCGACCGGCAGCCGTGCCATTTGCCGCCCCAGCGCCGTCAGCTGCTGCTTGCCATTAACCGCTTCCAGTTCCTGTAACAGATTAAAGCCGTCTTTGACAAAACGTTCATCCGGGGCATCAACAAAGGGAAAGTCCTGCAGCCGCCCCAGCTTCAGGTGCAGCATCTGCAACACCACCGATGCTAAATTGGTACGCCGGATTTCCGGGTCGGTAAATTCATCACGACCGAGAAAATCACTTTCCTCATACAACCGAATACAAATCCCCGGCGCTACCCGGCCACAGCGACCGGCACGCTGGTTGGCACTGGCCTGAGAAATCGCCTCCACCGGCAAGCGCTGTACCTTACTGCGATAACTGTAACGACTGATGCGTGCCACACCGGAATCGATAACGTACCGGATTCCCGGGACCGTTAACGAGGTTTCGGCAACGTTGGTGGCCAGAACCACCCGCCGGCCACCATGAGGTTTAAAAATTTTCTGCTGATCGCCGGCACTCAAACGGGCATACAGGGGCAGAATATCAGTCGCCGGCAACTGAGCCCGGCGTAAAAACTCGGCACACTCCCGGATCTCACGTTCACCGGGTAAAAACACCAGAACATCGCCAGGCTGCCCTTTGTTTTTGTCTTCGCTGCGTAACTCGGCCAGCGCCTCGGCGATGCCGTCAAACAAGGAACGGTCTTCACCGTCTTCATCTTCCCGCACCAGTGGCCGGTAACGGGTTTCCACCGGAAACGTCCGGCCCGACACTTCAATAACCGGTGCGGGTTTGCCATCAGCATCGGCAAAATGATTGGCAAAGCGGTCGACGTCGATGGTCGCCGAGGTAATGATCAGTTTAAGGTCCGGGCGTTTCGGCAATAATTGTTTCAGATAACCCAGCAGAAAATCGATATTCAGGCTGCGCTCGTGCGCCTCATCGATAATAATAACGTCGTATTCATTGAGAAATTTATCATGCTGAGTTTGCGCCAGCAGGATACCGTCAGTCATCAGCTTAATGCGGGTCTGGTCGTTACTCTGATCGGTAAAACGCACCTGAAAACCAACCTGATTACCCAGCTGACAGTGCAATTCTTCAGCAATACGTCCGGCCACTGCCCGGGCCGCTAAACGGCGCGGCTGAGTGTGAGCGATGCGGCCATATACCCCAAGACCGGCCTCCAGGCAGACTTTGGGCAACTGCGTGGTTTTACCGGAGCCGGTTTCGCCAGCGACGACCACCACCTGATTCTCCTGAACCGCTTTCAGAATTTCATCTTTGCGTTCAGACACCGGTAAATCCGGATAACTGACGGTCAGCGCTTGCGAGCGCACCGACACCAGCTGCTGGCTGCGCTGAATGCGCGCCAGTAATTTCTCCAGCAGAGCATCAAACGACTTACCTTCAGCCATCAGATTGCTGATCTGGCGAACACTGCGACGCAGCGCAAACCTGTCTTTAATCAGACAGTGATCAATCGCCTGATGTAAGGCTTTAATATCGGTGCTGGGGCTGGATGCCTGATCAGGCTGATGGCTAAACAATGCAGACTCGCTTTCTGATTACGCTGTACAGTGTGAAACAACAGGCAATTTGCAGGCGATCTTAACACGACATCCTGTCGCTGCGTTGCAAACCACCGGTTACTTCAGGCTTTAAAAAATGCAATAAAAAACGCCCGGCCGGTTACCCGGGCGGGCGTATTCTAACAGCTTGAACTTATGAGTTCTTGGCTATCTCTTCGTCACGCAGCTCACGACGCAGGATTTTACCAACGTTGGTTTTTGGCAACTCGTCACGGAATTCAATATGACGTGGCACCTTATAAGCCGTCAGACGCTCACGACACCAGTTTTTCACATCGGCAGCCGTCAGGTTTTCGTTGCTGGACACCAGGAACACTTTTACCGCTTCTGAGCTCTTCACATCCGGCACACCAATGGCGGCTGCTTCAACCACATCCGGGTGAGCAACCACCACATCTTCAACTTCGTTCGGATAAACGTTAAAGCCGGATACGATGATCATGTCTTTTTTACGGTCAACGATTTTCATATAACCGTCTTCCTGAATCACCGCCATATCACCGGTTTTCAGCCAGCCATCCGCATCGATGGTTTCAGCCGTTGCTTCCGGACGCTGCCAGTAACCTTTCATCACCTGTGGTCCTTTAACACACAGCTCACCCGGGTTACCAACGCCCTGATCATTGCCATCTTCATCGATAACTTTACAGGCGGTGCCGGATACCGGCATACCGATGGTGCCCAGCTGTACATGACCCGGTGGGTTAAAAGAAACCACCGGTGAGGTTTCGGTCATACCGTAACCTTCGGCAATTTCGCAACCGGTGACATTTTTCCACTGATCGGCGGCATCTTTGGTTAACGCCATACCACCGGAGATGGTCAGCTTCAGGCCGGAGAAATCCAGAGCCTGGAATTCCTTCTGACCACACAAAGCAACAAACAGAGTATTCAGACCAACAAACGCGCTGAACTTATTGGTTTGCAGGGTTTTGATAAAGCCCGGAATATCACGTGGATTCGGAATCAGTACCGAGTGGTTACCGGTTTCCAGCAGCACCATACAATGTACGGTGAAGGCGTAGATATGGTACAGCGGCAGCGGTGCAATAACAGACTCTTTGCCCTCTTCCAGCACCATGGTAAACAAGCCGTGGCATTGCATCATATTCGCCATCAGGTTGCGGTGGGTCAGCATCGCACCCTTAGCCACGCCGGTGGTACCGCCGGTGTATTGCAGCACCGCAACGTCATCACGATCAGCTTTAACCGGAGTGAAGGTGTTAGCGGCACCGGCCGACAAAGCACTGCGCAGAGAAACGGCACCGGCAATATTATAAGCCGGCACTTCTTTTTTAACGTGTTTAATCACGGTATTGATCAGAGTACGTTTAACCAGGCCATGCATGTCGCCAACCTGAGTCACAATCACGTGTTTGATACCGGTATTCGCCAGAACCGCTTCCGCTTTGGACGCCATATTCGCCAGTACGACCAGAGCTTTAGCGCCAGAATCGTTGAACTGGTGTTCCATTTCCCGCTCGGTGTACAGCGGGTTGGTATTAACCACCACCATACCGGCACGCATAGCACCAAACACTACAATCGGGTATTGCAGAATATTCGGCAGCTGGACAGCAATACGATCACCGGCTTCCAGGCTTGTTTCATTCTGCAGATAAGCAGCAAACGCAGCACTCTTCTCATTCAACTCAGCGTAGGTCAGGGTCTGCCCCAGGCAGCTGAAGGCCGGACGCTCAGCGAATTTAGAAACGAATCCGTCAAAAATTTCGACAATGGACTCATGCTTATCCGGATCGACTGATTTCGGATAACCTTCCGGATAACGTTCCTGGAAGAATTGCTCGTTCATACAACCTCCTGAGGGGATTTTATGCTGCACCTTGCAGTGCTTATCGACTTATTATTGGTCGCCACTACTACTCATTGCGTAAGAATGCAATGGCCTATTAGACTTTAGTGCGGCGCAAAAATACGCGGCGGAGTTTAGCGCTTTTACTGAGTGGCGGCAAAAACAGTTAAGAGTTGTTTACAAAACGCTACATAAGAAGCAGCCTATGCTGCTGAAATTACAACAAAAATCCGGAATCACCATGACCCAGGCGGAAAAAATCAAGCACCAACCAGCAACCACAGTCGACATTAAAACCAGCGACCAGCAAACCTTTGTTGCGCAGCTGTGGGATCACCACAACCCGATTGCAACCATACACATAGTGCACGGTATGGCGGAACACTGCCTGCGCTACCAGCCACTGGCAGAGCAGCTGCAACAAGCCGGTTACCGGGTGGTCAGCCATAACCACCGCGGCCATGGCGACCGTCTGCCACAGGGGCATTACGCCGACAGCCGTGGCTGGGAGCTGGTGATCGACGATATGCTGCAGGTTCAGCAACAATTATGCAGCGACAGTGCGGTTATTTTATTGGGCCATTCGATGGGCTCATTCATCGCCCAGGGGTTTGCCATACGGTATGGCGATCGTCTCAGCGGCCTGATTTTATCCGGCTCCAATTATCAGTCAGCATTTATGTATAAAGCCGGGCGCACTGTTGCCCGTGTTTTAAAACTGTTTCAGGGCGGCAGGACTCAATCGAAAGTCATGGATCGGCTATCCTTCGGTGCCTTTAACAACCGGTTCAAACCCGCACGCACTGAGTTCGACTGGTTATCGCGCGACAACCAGCAGGTCGATCGCTATATTCAGGATCCGGCCTGTGGCCATACCTGTACCCTGCAGCTCTGGATTGACCTGTTTGGCGGCCTGATTGAAATCAGTCAGCCCGGGAATCTGGCACATATCCCTGCCGATCTGCCAATCTGGCTGTTCGCCGGCGAGTGTGACCCGGTGGGCCAGAACGGCAAAGGTGTAAACGCATTACAGCAGGCATTAACCGACTCAGGTCATAAAAATGTCAGCTGTACCCTGTATGCTGATGCCCGGCATGAAATGCTGAACGAACTGAACGCCGCAGAGGTGCGTCAGGAGATACTGAACCGGATTAATGACATGATCCGTTAACGACTTTAAGGACAAACAATGAGTACCATCAGCAACCGCACATTTGAAGAAATTCAGCTGGGCGACAACTGCATTCGCCATCATACCGTGTGCGAACAGGACCTGATTTTATTTGCCACCGTATCCGGCGACCGCAACCCGGTGCACCTGGACCCGGAGTTCGCCGCAACCACACCGTTTAAAGGCCAGATTGCACACGGCATGTTTACCGGTGCATTAATTTCTGCGGCACTGGCGATGGACCTGCCCGGACCCGGCACCATTTATCTGGGCCAGAATCTGTCGTTCCGTAAACCGGTGATGATTGGTGATGAATTAACCGTAGAATTAAAAGTCAGTGCCAAACACGAATCCAAACCGGTGGTAACGCTGGAATGCAGCGTCACCAATCAGCACGATAAAGTGGTCGCCAGTGGCGAAGCCACCGTGATGGCACCAACGGAAAAAATGACCGTTAACGCCCCGGAATTACCCCAGGTCACGCTGGGCTGATTTCACCCCAACCGCAGTAAGCCGTTCGTTAACGTGAACGGCTTTTTTTACGCTTATTACCACGCTTTGTTGCTGTTTTCTGCGCCCGCCGCTGCTGTTTTTGTTGCTCCGCAATTTCGGCTAAGTTTTGTCGATAAAACTCACTCAGGTATTGGTATAACTGCGGGTGTTTTTTCTGTAATAACAATGGGCGTTCAAAGAAATACTCCGACGTCACTGCAAAAAACTCCGCCGGATTGGTTGCCCCGTATTGATTAATATTGGTTTTGCCACGTTCAACCTGGGCCACTTTATGGCGCACAAATTCAAACCAGGGGGCACAATACTGAAATTCTTTCACCCGCTCCGGAAACCCATCACACTGACCGTCCGCCATATCAAGGATATGTACAAACTCATGAATGCCGACATTTTTTTTATCATTGTCGTTGGCAAAACCCTGGCGTAAATGAGGCTTACTTAACGCCATTTTCCCGGCCATCGGGCCATTGCCAACCATGCCGCTTATCAGTGAATCCGGCAGACCACACTGAAAACGTTCATTAAACGTACCGGGCAATAAAAATACCCCATCAACATTTAAAAACGGCCAGTCAGAAAATCCCCATACCGGAATAACGGCACTGGCGGCCACTAACAGACGATCCAGGTCATCCACTTCAACCTGCACACCACCTTCAACTGGCGTAGTGACCAGAAACCCGGCACAGCGCTGCTCGAAACGCTGCTTATCCTGCGCTGTCAGCGCCTGATAAAAACTGACGTGTTGCGCCAGCAGCTCACTCCATTGTGGCGGCCAGACAAAATCTTCCAGCGGGTCATAAAACCCCAGCCAGCGTTTTAACGTTTGCCAGATTGACATTACTTTTTCCTTTTCCATAAGAAAGCCCCTGCCCGGACAGACAGAGGCCAGATAAGCGCTATACAGCACGCCAAGGCGATTACAGCGCTGTTTTTGGCAACCGTTCCAGCGCCGCATCAATTTCTGATTGCGGGTAATCGTAATCTTCCAGCTCTTTATTCAGGTATTTATCGTACGACACCATATCGAAGTGACCATGACCTGACAGATTAAAGAACAAGGTTTTCTGCTCACCGGATTCTTTACAGCGCAACGCTTCATCGATACAGGCACGAATGGCGTGGTTGGATTCCGGTGCCGGAATGATTCCCTCGGCCCGTGCAAACTGCACCCCGGCATCAAATGTTGCGACCTGAGGTACTGCCACCGCTTCGATCAGTTTTTCGTGATACATCTGTGACACCAGTGACGACGCTCCGTGGTAACGCAAACCGCCGGCGTGAATACCCGGTGGCATAAAGTCATGGCCCAGGGTGTATTGCAACGTCATCGGAGTGTGACCTTCCGTATCACCAAAATCGTAAGCGTAATGACCTTTGGTCAGGCTCGGGCAGGAAGTCGGCTCCACCGCAACCAGGCGCGCCTGTTTACCACCGGCAGCGGCATCGGCGAAGAACGGGAATGCCACACCACCGAAGTTAGATCCGCCACCACAAGGGGCAAAAATCATATCCGGTGAGTCACCCACCATGGCGAATTGTTTTTTCGCTTCCAGTCCAATAATGGTCTGGTGCAATAACACGTGATTCAGTACTGATCCCAGACTGTATTTAGTGTCTTCCCGGCTGGCAGCCTCTTCCACCGCTTCAGAGATGGCAATCCCCAGCGACCCCTGATTGTCCGGATCCTGAGCCAGAATTTTACGTCCGGTTTCAGTCAGATCGGTCGGGCTGGCCAATACCTCACCGCCCCAGGTTTGCATCATAGAGCGACGGAATGGCTTCTGCTGAAAGCTGACTTTGACCATGTAAACGCGGACATCGATGCCAAACATCTGCCCTGCCAGTGACAAAGACGAACCCCACTGGCCGGCACCGGTCTCGGTGGTTAAACGGGTGATACCGGCCATTTTGTTGTAATACGCCTGTGGAATCGCCGAATTCAGCTTGTGTGAACCCGCCGGGCTGATGCCTTCGTATTTGTAATAAATTTTTGCCGGGGTACCCAGTGCTTCTTCTAAACGATGGGCACGGAACATCGGCGTCGGGCGCCATTGCTGATAAATTTCGCGAACCGCTTCAGGGATATCGATCCAACGCTGAGTGCTGACCTCCTGCTCGATGATGTTATCGGCAAAAATAGCCGACATCGCCGACGGATCCATGACCTTACCATCCGGCCCCAGAGGTGGTGCTGGTGGGTTATTCAGATCGGCTGCCACGTTATACCATTGAGTTGGCATCTCGGTTTCAGGCAACAGGATTTTGGTTTGCTTCATGCGTTGTTTTCCCTGATTTTATTGCGGTTATAAGACGCCAAACTTTAAGTTATATATAGAATAATCTCAACAGCCGGGCGTCTTTCTCGATGCTCCTGATCGTTATCGGTCCGCTACTTCAGAGGTGAAAAGTTTGGCCCGTACCTTCTGGCGAAACTGCCCCGGCGTCTGCTGTGCATACTGCTTAAACACGCGGATAAAATAGCCGCTATCACTATAACCACAGGCAGCGGCGATATCGGCCACCGATAAATTGGTGTTCTGCAACAGGTCGCGGGCATGATCACAACGCAACCGCTGCAAAAACTTCAGCGGCGTTTCGCCGCAACTTTGTTTAAAACGCCGATCCAGCTGGCGCGGACTCAGACCGGCCATATCGGCCAGCTGACTGAGGGTTACCGTTTCGCGGAAATTATGCTGCAGCCAGGTCTGCAGCAGAGCAACGTCCTCATCACCGTGCTGGTGGCGCCCGTCGGCATAAAATACCTTTTTCTCAAACGGATTCCGCACTTCCGGAGAAAACTGCTGCTCCACCTGTAAAGCACAATCGCGGCCGAACAACAGCCCCAACAAGTGCACCATCATATCGGCACCAGAATTGACACTGGCAGCACAAAAAATCCGCTCAGCCTGGGTTAACAGATGGTTGCGCTGCAGCACCACCGCCGGATAATCGCGCTCAAACTGATCCAGATAATGCCAGTGAGTCGTGGCGGGTTTACCATTCAGAATGCCCGCTTCTGCCAGCAGACAGACCCCGGTACCAACCGCAAACACACTGGCGCCCTGCTGATATTGTTGCCGCAGCCAGTCAATCGTGGGTTGGTAACGGCGCAACAGCGCTTTCGGGTTACGCCACAATGCCGGCACAATAATCAGATCACTGCGTTGCAGTTCTGCCAGTGTACGCTGAGGAAATACCGGGAACCCGCCTAACACATTCACCGGCCCGGCTTCCTGGGCTGCAATTTCTACCTTAAAACCGGCTTCCGGCCGGCGTTGCAGACGCAAACGGGCCCGTGACGCCTCCAGCATTTCCAGCGGAATCGCCGCACTCGACATCAACATCCGTTCAACAGCCAACAGGGTTACGTGCTCAATCACAACAGCCTTTCCTCACAGGGCAGAATGACGTCTTTAAAGTTACATTCTATGTCTTTTTTATCCTCATCGCTAAGGGACTGTCCTTCCTACAATAGTGGCAGTATTCAGTAAAGCGACAACGAGCAACAACATGAGTCAAGCAACACCAATGGCAGTTATCGCCGGTTTCGGCGGCATTAACGCAGCTGGCCGCAGTTCAGGCCATCATGCCTATCGGCGGGTAATTTATGACGCCCTGAGCAATCAGCAACAGCAACAGACGCTGACCTCACTGGGTCAATTGATGAACATCGACAACCCGCTGCAACAGCAACAGGCGATCCTGCAGGGTACCCTGGTGCGCGGCTGGGATAACGTCGACTGGAATCCGGATGCCATTGAGGTTCACGAACCCTTTACCGACGCCGAAGGTCATGCCTGCTTCCGGCTGACGCACAAACGCCTGTCGGTACAAAGTGCCGGCCAGGCACCAAAAGGCTTTGATCCGGGTGTTTTATACCGCTCGCGGCATCACCCCCGGGGCTTACAACTGACGGTTTACGGCGCCTCTGATGCCCTCGCATCACTGGGTGTTGACTGGGATGAACTGAAACAACACGTCAGACCGGACCAGATTGGCGTCTACGCCGGCTCCGCCATGGGCCAGCTGGATCAGGCTGGTCATGGCGGCATGATTCAGGCGGCACTGCAGGGTAAACGAACCTCCTCAAAACAATGTGCGCTGGGTCTGAGCGAAATGCCGGCCGATTTCATTAACGCCTATATTCTTGGCAATGTCGGTGCCACCGGCAGCAGTGTCGGAGCCTGTGCCACCTTCCTGTACAACCTGAAAACCGCACTCGATGAACTGCGCAGTGGCCGCCGTCGTATCGTAATTGTTGGTAACGCCGAAGCACCGCTGACACCCGAAATCGTTGAAGGTTATGCCGCAATGACCGCCCTGATCAGCGAGCAGAAGTTGCGCGACCTGGATGGCAAAGCGGCGGATGAAACCCCGGACTACCGGCGCTCAAGCCGGCCCTTTGGTCATAACGGCGGCTTTACCATTGCTGAGTCGGCGCAGTTTTTTGTGCTCACCGACGATGCCCTGGCGCTGCAGCTGGGCCTTAATGTACATGGCAGTATCGGTGATGTCTTCGTTAACGCGGATGGCTATAAAAAATCGATTTCCAACCCGGGCATCGGTAATTACCTGACCATGGGTAAAGCCGTGGCCGAAGCGAAGCGCTGGCTGGGTGAAGACGCGATACAGGGTGGCAGTTTTATTCAGGCTCATGGCAGCAGCACACCACAGAACCGGGTTACCGAATCCCATATCTATGATGAACTGGCTCGGGCATTTAACATCCGGGACTGGAAAATCACTGCTGTTAAAGCGCATCTCGGCCATCCGTTAGCTGCCGCCTCAGCCGACCAGCTGGTGATGACTCTGGGCAGCTGGGCCGGTGGCATTATCCCGGGCATTACCACCACCGAAGCCGTTGCCGACGATGTACACCAGCAACGACTGAACTTTTTATTGCAACATACACACATCGACAGCCAGGCTATGCCGCTTTGCTTTATCAACTCCAAAGGATTTGGCGGCAATAATGCGTCTGCATTTGTGTTATCGCCCGACAAAACCCGGGAGCTGCTGCAAAAACGCATCAGCCAGCAAGACTGGCACAGCTACCTCGACCGTAATCAGCAGGTACAGCAGCTGGCAGACGATAACGACCATAAAATCAGCGCGGGTAAATTGCCACCGCGGTACCGCTTTGGTGAACAGGTTCTCGAACCTGAGGACCTGACGATCAGCGCAGAGGCTATTCATATCAAAGGCTGGCAGCAGCCGGTTCCGCTGTGATTGCGCAGGCCGGCCAGTGTTTCAGAAATAGCGGCCCAGCCCAATAAAATATTGCTGCACCAGACTGCCCTTGGTCAGAGGGCTATCTGCTACCTCCCGGCCGTAGTGAAAATGGCGAAAACCGTCATCAAATTCCAAGACTAATGGATAACGGTATAACTTATACGACAAACAAGGTGTGCCAACGCGCTGCCGTGGACTCCGCCAGCCAGGCCTGCACATCAACCGAACTCAACTGTCCTGTAAACGCGGCCTGCACAATATCCGCTGCCCGCTCGGCATCCGCCACCGGGAAGCGGTGTTCGGGTGGGTATTGCTCGCGGTAACACAGATCATCGGGAACCACAGGAATAGCACCGGCGCTGCAGGCCTCAAGCATCGACAATCCCTGAAATTCATGTTTGGCCGTACTGATCACCACCTCTGCCCGCTGCAACCAATACACATAGTCCGCGCGGCTAACCCGGCCATTAACCACGATGTGTTCTGCGAACTGGCATTCAATTTGTTGTAACGCAGGCGGAATCTGTTTTGCCCGTGGCCCCAGCAACGCCAGTTTAAAATCCAGCTGTCGTTGTTGCAGAGATTGCAGAACCGCAAGGAAAACCTCCGGGCATTTATCGTATTCCCAGCGATGATTCCAGACGATCAGCCCAGGCATTTTATCGCCTCCGGAGCCGATGGCTGTTAACGGTACCGGTAACCAGCCGCACTTCTGCTGCAGCCGGGCCCGGAGGTTGGTGGGTTTATGATCGGGCAGTTTTTTCAACAGCTGCCCGACACCATCCAGAAACGACGTCTGATTAAATTCCGAGTTAAACCACAAACGATCAGCCGCCAGCGCACCATAAAGCTGCACCATCTGAGGGTCGAGCGAGCTGTGCTGCCCGGCTCCCAGCGGATAAGCAAACTGATTTTCGTGGAAGTAGTAGTCCAGCGGTACGCCCGCCAGCTGAGGGAACAGCCCCCGTATGGTAGAGATATCGACCATTGAGGTGGCCAGAATCCGGTCCGGTTGCCAGCCGTTTAACAGCTCAGGTAACGCCTCCAGCCAGGACAACGGATTACCACGGATACGCCAGCGAAAATATCGTCCGGGTAATTCCAGCACCCGCCAGTCGACATCCAGATATTGCTGTAACCAGTCGGCCCAGCTGGCGTGGCTGTCGGAGCGATAGGCAGATAACAATAAAACCTTTGTTTTCATAAAGAACTTAGCTAGCCTGACAAAGTTGTAAACAGGAAGCGGTGCTGAGAGAGCAACGCAAAAATGATTAAAATAACAAACGATATGGATATGACTAAAATTTTTCTCCCTTTATTAACCTGCCTTCCGTTGCTGATCAGCGGTTGCAGCGGCTCCAGTAATTCCAGCAAAAGTAACCTGCCGGCCGGCAGCATCTGCCCGCAACAAAGCGTCGATGTTGTTGATGGCATTCTGGTGACGTTATTGTCGTTTGATGACAACAGCGACAACTGCCTGTCGCCGGCGGAACAGCGCAACATGGATGACTTTGTGGCAGACAAAAAACGCTACATCATCAGCCGCGATGCTGAGCAACGAAACGATGCACCGTCGATACTGCAACGCCTCTACGTGCAGGGCAATGCTGAGGTATCCGCTGGCAAAGTTCAGATTCATCCGCAAGGTAGTGACAATAATGCCTTTGGTATTGTGTTTGAACTGGACGTAGCCGCTGAGCAGTCTGCGCAACTGCACCTGATGTTTTCCGATCAGCCAGCCAGCGCCAAGACCGGCATGGCGTCTGAATCCTTAACTTTCAGCGACTTTCCGGCGGGTAACAATGTTGTCGCCATCAGCTGCAAATTACAGGACAACCTGAGTTTCGAGTGTTGGCCAACGTATTATCTGACCAACGGCGAGCTGCGCACGATTGATCTGATTGCCAAGCACAGTAAAGACGGTGAGAACTTTGCCAACACCAATCCACAACCCGGATATATCAGTGTCACCCTGTGTCAGTCCGACAGCTGCTTTGATAACTACGCCGACGTACCCGCGTCCTTTAACTAGGCGCAGCAAACAGATGCTAAA
The DNA here is from genome assembly GCF_042648445.1 of Bacterioplanoides pacificum. Lineage (NCBI taxonomy): Bacteria > Pseudomonadati > Pseudomonadota > Gammaproteobacteria > Oceanospirillales > Oceanospirillaceae > Bacterioplanoides > Bacterioplanoides pacificum. The sequence goes on along the minus strand of NZ_JBHRYB010000005.1, from coordinate 592,699 downwards.
CGCAGCTATTTGCGACCTTTGCCAGCCCGGAACAGAGAATATTCCGGGCTCATCTGCACCAGACAGTTAAAGACGCCGGTGTTCATGGTCTCATTGGCATTACAGTCCGAAGCCAGTCGGTAGGCCTGCCGGTACAGCGGCGAGTCCGGTAGCTCAGCCACAGATTTCAGCGACCCGGGCGGCTCACGAAAACGATACGCCGCCCGGCAAAATGCCAGTGATATTTGCTCCAGCAGCTCATCAACAACCTTCGGCTCCAGCCCGTGCTGCAATAAAAACCGTTTGATTGCCTCAGCATCCACCTGCTGCGGCTGCCATTGCTGCAATAACAGTAACGCCTGCTGTGCCATCACTACACTCCTGTTGTCTGCCCTGCTCATGACGAGGTCAGGGAAAATCTGTACAATCGCCGCCAAATTTTGCCGTAAGACCACTGCGGCCGCTATTCGTTCCGGAACACCGGACCCGTTGCCAGTTTGAGAGGAAACACCATGACCGACAAGCCCGTTTCAGAAGGCATCAGCCTGACGGCAGAGGACACCCAGATCAGCAGTAATGGCCGCGTCGGCATGGTATCGCTGGGCTGCCCGAAGAACTCGGTCGACAGCGAGAAAATCCTGACCCAACTGCAGCTGAATGGTTACGAAATCAGCAATAACTACAGCGATGCCGACGTCGTGGTAGTCAACACCTGCGGTTTTATCGATGCCGCCAAGCAGGAATCCCTCGATGCCATCCGTGAAGCCATGACCGAAAACGGCAAGGTGATTGTCACCGGCTGTATGGGCAAAGGTGCCGATGCCGAACTGATCAAAGAAGAAAATCCCGGGGTGTTAGCCATTACCGGTGCACATGCCTATGAAGAAGTCATGGATGCCGTACACGAATGGGTGCCACCCACTCAGGCGCACAACCCGTTTATCGACCTGGTGCCGGAAGAAGGTGTAAAACTGACACCACGCCACTACTCCTACCTGAAAATTTCCGAAGGCTGCAACCACAGCTGTACCTTCTGCATCATCCCGGATATGCGTGGCAAGCTGGTCAGCCGCCCGGTCGGTGATGTGCTCGACGAAGCCAAACGTCTGGTCGCCGCCGGCACCAAAGAACTGCTGGTCATTTCCCAGGACACCTCAGCTTACGGTGTTGATGTTAAATACCGCACTGGCTTCTGGGATGGCATGCCGGTAAAAACCAAGTTGTACGATTTGTGCGAACAAATGAGCAAACTGGGCGTCTGGGTGCGGCTGCATTATGTCTACCCGTATCCCAGTGTCGACGACATTATGCCGTTAATGGCAGCAGGTAAAATCCTGCCCTACCTGGATATCCCCTTTCAGCACGCCAGCCCGCGCATTCTGAAACTGATGAAACGCCCGGCGCACGCTGAAAACACCCTGGAACGCATTAAGAAATGGCGTCAGCAGGTACCTAATCTGGTATTACGCTCCACGTTTGTGGTCGGCTTCCCGGGCGAAACGGAAGAGGACTTCCAGCTGTTACTCGATTGGCTGGATGAAGCCGAACTCGACCGCGTTGGCTGCTTTAAATACAGCCCGGTAGAAGGCGCTAAAGCCAATGAATTGCCCGATCACGTGCCCGAGGAAATTCAGCAACAGCGCTGGGAGCGCTTTATGGCCAAAGCCCAGCAGATCAGTACCCGCAAGCTGGCACAACGGATAGGCCAGACGATGACAGTATTGATCGACGAGGTGGACGAAGACGGAGCCATTGGCCGGACTTACGCCGATGCACCAAACATCGACGGCATGGTCTATCTCAACGACTTCCATGACTGCCAGCCCGGTGACCTGCTGGAGGTCGTGATTGAACATTCCGACGAGTACGATTTATGGGGTTCACCCCTGTCCTGAGCAGAACCCCGGTGTTCGCTAAGCCAGCCCATCAAGCCGTCTGTATGACGGCTTTTTATGCTCAGCCAAACAACCTCAGATCGGCTATTACACCCGCTATCATGGCCCTAAAAGATAACGCTATACGTCAGAAACACTGAACGGCGTCGTCTACCTGGCGCATCACCAACAGCACCTGACCCACTTCAAGCCCGAACTTTTTCATCACTGTTTCATTGACGACCACACCGTCTGCCACCTGGTACATACGATCAATCATCCTCAGCGTTAATGTGTCAGGTCGCCCCTGATCATCAACACCGGTCTGATAATCCAGCGTGTAATCCATATGAATCGCATTACCGGAGAAGGCCATCCGGGTTGCTTCAGGCACGTCGCTGGCGGTCGCCTCATAGGCCACCAGCTCATCCTGTTCGACAATCGGTTTCAGCGTCCAGTCACGGTATTCCGTGCCATCGTTAAAGCGGAACTCTTCTTGTAACCTACCGGTGCCCGAGGCATCCCAGCTGGCGATAATTTCAGCATTAAAGTGACGAATCTGTTTACCGGAATAATCCCTGACCACACCATCAGCGCACAATTTACCGTTAAAAAAGTCCGCCGGACGCAGTGCTTTCCCCTGCCCGGCATTGCTGCTGACATCCACCGCGGAACACGCCGCCAGCAGAGGGAAAGAAAAACAGAAAAGATAACGGTATAACATAAAAACCTCCGACAATAGCTATACAACTACTATACAGAGGTTTTATATCGCCCGGAGTTCCCGTCAGCCGTAAATATTCATCAGCCAGCCAATCAGCAACACCTGCGGCACAGTCACCAGAGGCAGGAACAAAGCGATCTTCCAGCTGCGGGTGGTATCCCGCAACGCCATGATTTCGGTGTAATCGGTTGACGCCCCGGCCATCAGGAAGGTGAATGCATTACCCGGTGCAGCCGCACGGTTAAACAGGTCCGCGGCTATCGGACTGGAGCCTTCAGAACACACTTCAATCAGAGTGGTGGCCAGCAAAGTCAGCAGAAGCCCGGTGATACTGGCACCAAACCAGACGCCAAAGCTGTCTGCCGGCACAAAAGCCCGGATCAGGGCCACTAGCACCACACCAAACACCACCCAGCGCAATACCATTTTCGATTCCTTCAACCCCTGCCAGAACATGTGTGCCAACGCCTTCGGTCGCCAATCGTGTTGTGCCCAGGTAGATTTCATCACCGGCCAGAACGCCACCGCCTGAAAATCCTGCTGATGAGGGTTGCGTGGCAGCGTGCCCCGCTCCACTAAACGGTCAAAGATCCAGCCACTGAGCCAGGCAATCAATAACGACGCGGCGATGAACAGCAAGGTCCAGGGCAAGCCGATCAGCCCCACCAGAATCAGCGTCAGGGTCAGCGAGTTCCACGGGCTGGCAATCAGAAATGCCATGACCTGGCCAATACTGGCGCCACGCTCGTACAGTTTCATCGCCACCATCAGAATGCCATGGTTACACAGATCCAGCATCAGACCGGCGAGCGTCGCACGAAACAGACCACGCTTCGAACCTCCGCGTCCGAGCACCGACATTATCAACTCACGCGGAATACGCCCCAGCAGCCCGACAAAGAATGCCGCGGATAAGATTCCCCACCACATCGCATTCACCATTTCAAAAGCCGTATGCGACATAACCTGCCACCAGCTCAGGGCGGCGCCGGCTGAATGATCATGAGCGCCGGCACTGATCAGATACAACACGTAACCGGCAATCACGGCCGGAGTGCACAACCACAAGATCCAGTCGGTCTGCTGCTTGTTATCGCCACCACAGCAGTCATCCGCCGGACTATCCGCTGCCGGGCCACAACAACTGCCATTTGCTGATGGCGTAATGGCATCCGTAGGTGGATGGTTGGTTTCATGATTACAACAACTCATAACTCTGCCTTATTCTTCGTGATGCCCTTCAATCAGGTGACAAATATGATCACCACAGGGCTGACAATCCGGTAATGCCTGCCAGCTTTGTACCGCATCTTCCATCCGGGTAACCAGTTGCTGCATCGCCTGTAAGCGCTGGCGGGCATCCGCCAGTCGTGGCTCAATTAACTGCCGCACCGTCGGACACGGTATCTGTCCCTGCCCTGATTGCACCAGTATCTGGCGAATATCATCCAGCGTGAAGCCCAGGTCACGGGCGCTGCGGATAAATCGCAGGCGCTTCTGATCTTCACCAGAGAAAACATGGTAGCCATTCTCCGCTTTGGCCGGGGTCAGCAATCCTATGCGCACATAATGACGCACGGTGTCGGCTTTTATCCCCTGCTGCTTTGCCAGCTGCTGAACCTTCATCGCATTATCCTGCTTACCCGAGATGCAAAACTATAAACCTGTGAGCAAGTCACAGGTCAATAACCGGATGACAAAAACAGGCTGTTCCCTGAGAAGCACCTATACTGCGGTTACAGGCTTTATTCAGGTTTCCGTATGCTCACAATCCGCAAAATAGCACTGTTGCTTTCGGGGTTATATTTGCTGCTGTTTATAGGTATTGTTGCTACCCGTTATTTCTGGTTTTACCCCAAGGAGCTGGACAACATCAGTCACCTGCAACAACAGGAGATTGCCAGTATCGCCGGATTGTTAACTCAGGAGCTGAATCAGCAGCTGGGGATCACCATCGATTACGCCGAATGGGATGACACCTATGCGTATGTTCAGCAACCGTCCGGTTATTACCACAGCACGAACCTGATTGCTGAAACATACGCCAATCTGGGCCTGACCGATGGTCTGATCCTCAATCGCGCCGGAGCCGTGCTCGCCTCTCAGCGCCTGCGCAGTGATGGTGAAACCCTGGATAACGGCCGCACGCCACTGTCAGAATGGGCACTGCAGCTCTATCAACAAGGCAAACTGAAGCAGATCAGTGGTACCGCCGGGTTGTACGAACTGGAGGGCGAGCTGTACATCATATCAATAGCCGATATCACCAATTCCGATGGCACCAAAGCCAGCAATGGCTATTTTTTCTTTGCCCATCAACTCACCGACTTTTTCTGGCAGAACATTCGCGACATTATCCGCGTTGATTTCGCCATTTCACGTTTTATTACCCCGGGTTGTGCTGATATCACCACTTCCGTCAGGGAGCACCAGCCCACCATCACCCGCTGCCTGTATGACCTGTTCGGCAACCCGGTGCTGGCCGTATCGACCAGCCTGCCCGCAGAACGTATCCCGACCCTGATGCCATCTGAGATCTATCTGACTTATCTGGTGGTCGCGGTCATTCCGGCGCTGTTGTATCTGGTATTTTTAAAACTGGTGACCGAACCACTGATGCAGGCCACCCGCCATATGCGCAATTCCGTCATCATTTCACCGCTGCCGGAACTCAACACTATGGGAGTGCGGATTAAGGAACTGCATGAACTGCGGCAAAACTTTAATCGTCTGATCGAACGGGTGCGCACTCAGCAATTCGAGCTGACCAAGCTGTCCATGACTGACAAACTGACCGGCATTGGTAACCGCCGCGCATTTGAAGAAAAGCTGCAACAAACCTGGCGGCGCTCAATGCGTCATCAGGACAACGTGGCGCTGATTCTGATTGATATCGATTATTTTAAACGCTTTAACGACTGTTATGGCCATCAGGCCGGTGACCTGGCACTGCAACAGGTCGCCAAGGCGCTGGCTGAGTGTGTCCAGCGTCAGGATGAAGACACCTTCCGCTACGGCGGCGAAGAATTTATTATGATTTGTTACGTTCAGGACGCGGTTGAGCTGGAAAATCTGCGCGAGCGGATTCAGCGAAGCATCAGCAATCTGAAAATCCCGCACCAGAAATCCAGTGTTGCCAGTCACCTGACCGTCAGTTATGGCATCGCCTGGTTACTGAATACCGGTAACTGGCAACAATCGTTATCCCAGGAACACTGGATTAAGGTCGCCGATGCCGCCCTGTATGAGGCCAAAGCCTCCGGACGTAACACCGGCATGTTACAGATCGTCAGTGAAGACGTGAGCTTTACAGGGACACCCGTATTGGAGAAATCACAGCCAGAGCCTTAGCTTTAGCCTGCTCAACATCATCCGCACGCGCCAGTGCCACCCCCAGGCGACGCTGGCCACTGACTTGTGGCTTACCGAATAAGCGTAACTGAGTATCTACCGCCGCCAGTGCCCGATCCAGGCCAGAGAACTGCATATTGGCGGATTCTCCGGCCACCAGCAGTACCGCAGAGGCCGACGGCCCGTGTTGCTGAATATTCGGAATCGGCAATCCCAGAATCGCCCGGGCATGCAAGGCAAATTCCGACAAATCCTGAGAAATCAGAGTCACCAGTCCGGTGTCATGAGGCCGTGGCGAGACTTCCGAAAAGATGACGTCTTCCCCCTTCACAAACAGTTCAACACCAAATAACCCCAAACCTCCCAGTTCAGCGGTCACGGTCGCAGCAATCTGCTGGGCTTTCTCCAGCGCCGCCGGAGTCATCGCCTGGGGCTGCCAGGATTCCTGATAATCACCGTTTTCCTGGCGATGACCAATCGGCTGACAGAAGCTGGTCTGCGTTGCCCCATCAGCGTCTTTATGGCGAATGGTCAGCAAGGTGATTTCAAAATCAAAATCAACAAACCCTTCAACGATCACCTTGCCTTTACCGGCACGGCCACCTTCCTGGGCATAGTCCCAGGCAGCCTGCAGTTCATCGGCGTGACGCACAAAGCTCTGACCTTTTCCGGAGGAACTCATAATCGGCTTTACCAGACACGGCAAACCGATACGTTCCACTGCGGCAAAAAAACCGCTTTCGTCTTCGGCAAACTCGTAACTGGAGGTCGGCACCTGCAGTTGCTCAGCAGCCAGACGGCGAATGCCCTCACGGTTCATGGTTAACTGAGTTGCCCGGGCGGTGGGTACGATATTAACCCCCTGCTGTTCCAGCTCAGCCAGAGTGTCGGTGGCAATCGCTTCGATTTCAGGCACCACCAGCATAGGTTGTTCCTGTTCAATCACCTGACGCAACGCCTCGCCATCCAGCATATTAATCACATGACTGCGATCCGCGACCTGCATAGCCGGGGCATTGGCATACCGGTCTACGGCAATCACTTCACATCCCAGGCGCTGCAGTTCAATCACCACCTCTTTGCCCAGCTCGCCGGAACCGCACAATAACACCCGGGTGGCGCTGGCAGAAAAAGGAGTCCCAATTGTTGTCATGGTAAACACTCGTAATCAGTTAAAAAGGGATGGCCATGCGGCCACGAAGATCAGTTTTTGGCAGGAATAAAGTTCAGAGAAGCCCGTTCCCGCTCTCCCACCACCTGCAATACCGCGCGTTTTTCTGCGTCACTGTAACGGCTCCATTGCGTGATTTCTTCGGCACTGCGGTAACAACCCATACAAATATCGTTATCATCCAGCGCGCAGATGTAGACACAGGGGCTGCTGACCGGAGCCGCGCTTTGGTTGTCGGACTTGTCAGGCATAACTACAACTCAACCGGGGTTAATGTTTCCGCAAAGCGGCGGGCATTGTGCACATAATGAGCCGCACTGGCCTGCAGCATTTGCTTCTGCTGCTCGTTCAGCTGGCGTTTGATGGTCGCCGGCGAACCCACCACCAGCGAGCCATCCGGAATCTCCATGCCTTCGGGCACCAGGGCATTAGCGCCAATGATGCAATGTTTGCCAATGCGTGCGCCGTTGAGCACCACGGCATTGATACCGATCAGGGAATAATCACCCACCTGGCAGCCATGTAACATGGCCTTATGGCCAACCGTAACACCGGTTCCCAACGTCAGTGGGTAACCCGCATCGGTGTGTAACACCGAACCATCCTGTACATTGCTTTGCCGGCCAATACAGATACGTTCGTTATCGCCACGCAGCACGGCATTAAACCAGACGCTGGCCTGTTGCTGCAGCTCGACATTGCCAATAACCGTGGCATTGGCAGCCACAAAGACCTGCTCCCCTCTGACCGGCGTTTTATCGCCCAGCTGAAAAAACATACCTTGTCCTAAACCTTAAACGGGATATCGGTATCCCAGAAATTATTCATCAGTTCGGTGATCATCATCGCCGTCAGTCCCCAGATATGAAATTCACCATAATCAAAACTGGGAATCCGCACCTGCCCACGCTCAAAATAGCGGCTCGGCGGTTGCTGAAACACACTCAGAGGAACACGGAATACCGCATCCAGTTCATCCGGATTGGCATTAAGCTCGACCTCTGGCGGCACCATCGCAAGCACCGGGGTCACCAGATAACCAAAGCGCGACACTACCTGATCCAGCGTATCGATCACCCGTACCTGCTGGCGCGGCAGGGCGACCTCTTCTTCAGCCTCACGCAACGCCGTAATAACAATGCTATCGTCTTCCGGATCACGTTTACCGCCCGGAAATGCTACCTCGCCCTGATGAGTCGACAAATGGGCCGCCCGCCGGGTAAGAATCAGATGGGGATTGATTTCATCAGTAATTGCCACCAGAACCCCGGCTTCTGCCAGGTCGGGCTGACGGATAATACGTGGCTGATGACGGCTGCTGCGTTGCTGCAGTCTGGAATATAACTCGGAGCTGTTCATGCAGGCATTTTATGACGAACTCGGTGACGGAGCCAGAGCCAGTTGCGCCGCTGCAGCTATCGCCTCCAGCCAGCCAGCGCCGTATACTCATCACAACAGAGATAACATCTACGGCCACCACCGATGAAATATTGCAGTCACTGTGGCGCTGAAGTCAGCCACCGGATTCCGCCAGGCGACAACCGCGAGCGGTTTGTCTGCGATCGTTGCGACACCATTTTTTATCAGAACCCGAATCTGGTCGCCGGCACGCTGGCGGTTTATCAGCAGCAGATTTTATTATGCCGCCGGGCAATCGAACCCCGGCTCGGCTACTGGACCCTGCCTGCCGGTTTTATGGAAAATGGTGAAAGCACCAGCGCTGCGGCCTGCCGCGAAACACGTGAAGAAGCCAATGCCGAGGTCACGGTGCAACAGTTACTCAGCCTGATCAGCGTCCCCCACATCGATCAGGTTCACCTGTTTTACCTGGCCCGACTGGAGCAACCGCAGTTTTCATCCGGCGAGGAAAGTCTCGAGGTTGCGTTGTTCAGTGAGGCTGACATTCCCTGGCAGGAGATCGCTTTCCCGACCGTCAGCCGGACGTTAAAACACTATTTCCGCCATCAGCACACAACCCCCCAGCTGCCCTGCCTGACAGACACCATTGAGTTAACTGACAGCCTGAAGCGACTCGAACAACAGGAAAACATTAAACAACATCAGAAATCGGCCAGTCGCCAGACATCGTAAGCCGGTTCTTCATAAGGGTGGGCCTGCTTCAGCGCGGCCACCGCCTCAACAATCAGCTCATCACGACACACCAGCTCAACCCGCAACTCAGGCACCGTTTCCAGCTGGCCGTGACGGCCAAGATACGGCTGTGCCCCGGCCAGCGGACGAAACTGGCCGCTACCCGGAGTTTGCCAGCAACATTCAGCGTAATCCCCGATTTGCCCGGCGCCAGTGGCAAACACCGCCTGTTTTACCGGCTCCGCATGATCCTGAGGAACAAAAAAAATCAGTTTATACATCAAGTCCTCCGCTAACCGGCCGTCATTAATAGTTATAACAGCTGGCTTTGAAACCGATTCGCATTATGTCAGCGATCTACTAGTCTTTTAAAAACCTGCATTTTTGTAGTTTAAGGGCAATTCATGACCGACAACAGCTTGTCAATTCAGAAAAAAGTGTACTTCGCACTGGGAAGTATCTTCCTGCTGGTGATGGTTGTGGTAATCAGCATTGCCGTCTCGTCGGAACGCACCCTTGGTAAAAACATGGTTCATGCCCAACTGCAGGATAAGGCGGCGGGTTATCTGGATATGATGAATATGCTGATGATTTCCGGTGCCACGGCCAACCGCGAGTTATTACGCGAAAAAATCATGTCAGATGCCAGCATCACCGAAGCCCGTATGTTACGCAGCCCGAAAATCGACGCTCTGTACGGCAAAGGACTGGCCCACGAATACCCGAAAGACGAACTGGACCGTCGCGCTCTGAACGGCGAGCAGGCATTTTTTGAACGTAACGATGCCAACGGTCATACCGTCACTTATGTCCGCCCGGTGATTGCCGAAGAAAACTACCGCGGCACCAACTGCCTGGCCTGTCACCAGGCGCAACAGGGCGACATTCTTGGCGCCATCCGTATTACCTACAACCTCGACCAGCTCGACGCCGACATCCAGACCAATATGCTGAAGATGGGCGCCGCCCAGGTCGCCATGTTTATCGCCGCGTTGTTCTTATTGTCTTTCCTGTTGCGCAAATTTGTCCTCAAACCGATCCGCGGCATGCACAAAACCCTGACCGTCATGGAACAACACTCCGACCTCAGCCATCGGGTGTCCGTGCACAGCCGGGATGAAATCGGCCAGGCCGCCACAGCCCTGAACGCCATGACTCAACGTTTCTCCGACTCGCTGTTACAGGTTGTCCAGTCGGCCGAAAAACTGGAAGCCGCAGCCCAGCACATCGATGCCAGTTCACGGCGTTCCAAAGACGCTGCTGACCAGCAGAATCAGGAAACCAGCCAGATACAATCCTCCATCACCACCCTGCACGACAGCATCCGGCAAGTGATGAATAACGCCGAACTCAGCAGTGATGCCTCGGAAGAAGCCAAAGCTGTGGCCCGCGATGGCGTTGAAAAAACGGATCAGGCGTCAGTGACCATCGAACAGATGAACCGGGCCATGCAATCCACCGCTGAAGTGATTACCTCTCTGGATGAGCGCACCGCCAATGTCGGTGGTGTTCTGGAAGTGATCAAGGGCATCGCCGAACAAACCAATCTGCTGGCTCTGAACGCCGCCATTGAAGCCGCCCGCGCCGGTGAAAGTGGTCGCGGCTTTGCCGTGGTTGCCGACGAAGTACGTACACTGTCACAGCGTACCCACGACTCCGCCCAGGAAATTGAAAGCATGATCGAGCAACTGCAACAGGAAGCCAAAAAAGCAGTCAGTTCAATGGATCAGGCGCAGTCCACCGCCGATGAAGGAGTCGAGCGGGTCAAACAAGCTGCCCAGGCACTGCACCGCATGACAGCACACGTAGAACGTATGACCGAACTGAACAGTGAAACCCTGCAACGCATGCAGGAACAGATGCGCATCGGTGATAACGTAACCCGCGGCATCGACAGCATTGGGCAACATTCCAACAACACCGTAGAAAGCGCCGATGAGACCACCCGGGTAGCAGGTAATCTGGTGTCACTGGCCAATCACCTCGGCACACTGGTGAAGCAGTTCAAGCTGTAAACATCAGACAGTCAGGTTTTCCAGCTCGATCAGCGTGGCCATTGCCTGCTGATCAGTTTCACCACAAATCGTGGCCTCAGCCTTGAAGCCACTGCATACCGCAGGCCGTGATGACTGGCCAAACAGCCGGCACAGGTTTTCGTCATCCAGCTGAACACAACGGACACCCGCAGGTTTGCCATCCGGCATGCCGGGGATCGGGCTGGAAATAGATGGTGCAATACAACAGGCACCACAACCTAAACGACACTGCACAACAACTCCCGGGGTTAATAGCGGTATTTAAAACGGTCGCTTTTCGGACTGCGGTCCAGCTTCCACATCATCAGATTATAACGTACGGCATAGCTGCGCAGCCGGCCCAGCTCATCCGCCTGCTGTTCAATATTGGCAAAGGTTTTCCAGCGCCGGTTCAGCGGCCGGATCTCATATTGTTGCCGTACAACATCCTGCTGCGCAGGCTTCAGACCGGGAATTTCCAGCTCCTCAGCCAGCTGAATACCGACAAAAGCGATCTGCCCCTGCTGATAGTGCAAACGGGCATCATCCGCCGGAGCTCCCTGATACGCCGGCGCCGCCTGCGCATAAGCGCCCAGCATCAGCATTGTTGCAATCAAAAAACGTTGAATTGCCTGCACAGAACTACTCCTGAAATTGTGGCGTATGGCGCCAGCTGAAGGGGTCTGTTAACACGATTCTGCAATCTAAACCGGGCTAACAGGCCCTAAGAATAACCCGGCGGCGCAGTTGTAACCACCGCCCAGCTGAGATAGCCTTGCGGCAGAAAATACACCCAAGGAATTCCCCCATGTCAGGCCTTCGCCTCTGGCTGACCGGATTATTAATCAGCAGCGCCTGCGCTCACGCCGAACCGACCAATTTCCGCGTTGGCGTTGGTTTATTACAAACTGACACCAGCCCGGCAGCGGGCTACTTCCCGGACAATCATGATCAGGGCTACACCCTGTTCGCTGAAATGCCCCAATCCGAGCACACTGCCAGCCGCTTTCTGATCTATCGGCTGGACGATAACGGCAAACAACTCAGTGGTTACGAAACCCAGCTGATGTGGGGCTGGGGGTTAGCTGGCCCGGGGTTGCGGCTGTATACCGGTCCGGCCTGGCATTACGAAAAACTGAAACTGCAACGTCCCGGGGCCAATCACCAGGTGTTTAACGGCTGGGGCTGGCAGTTGGGGATTGGCGTACAATACCAGGCAATTACGCTGGATCTGGCCGCTACCGTGCGTGACAATCAGGATTATCATCACGAAAATAAACGCGCCGGACTCGACGACTCGCGCCCGGACACCTATATCAGCAATCTGCTGATCAGCTATCGTTTCTGACAACTTAAGAAGTAATTATGACCACCCCTGTAGCCGTCCGTTATATGTCCCGCGCCGAAATCGAACGCCTGATGTACAGCCTGAGCGCTGATCAGGATAACGACCAGGCGCAACTGTTTGAAGCCCTGGTGCGCCGCCTGCTGGAAATCATGGAACAACAAAACTGAGCATGACAACATCAGCCAGCCAGCACTCCCCCATCATTCGCCAAACCGACAACTGGCTGGCCATCAACAAAGCCCCGGGGATTAATATTCACTGTCAGGATGGCGAACCCGGCGTGGTTGCTCAGCTGAGTGAGCAACTGGATTGTCCGCTGTGGCCGGTACACCGGCTCGACAAAGTGACCTCCGGCATTCTGCTGCTGGCCAAAAATGCTGAAACGGCTGCGTTTCTGTCACAGCAGTTTGCCGAGAAACAGGTAAAAAAACTGTATCTGGCCCGCAGCCATGGCAAACCCAAAAAGAAACAGGGCTGGGTCAAAGGCGATATGAGCAAAAGCCGCAATGGCAGCTGGAAACTCTTGCGCAGCCACAATAACCCGGCCATTACCCGCTTCAGCAGCCAGTATGACGAACAACATCAGTGGCGACTGTTTTTTCTCGCCCCCTATACCGGAAAAACCCACCAGCTGCGGGTGGCACTGAAAAGTCTGGCCACCCCTATCGACGGCGACCAGCGTTATGGTGGTGTCGCCGCCGAACGTACTTACCTGCATGCCTGCGCGCTGCAATTCAACTGCCCGCAACAACAGCGCCTGACTCTCTGGCAGGCTCCAACCAGCGGAACCTGGGGCACCCTGGAACAAGCCCGTCTGGAACAGCTATTCGACGAGTTACACGGCCACTGAGCGTCTAAACTGATACCATCCCAATAAACTGACGTCATCCCGGTGACGAACCGCTCGGTGAAATAATTTTCTCCGGAGTGGTTGATTTCAATTTATTAGTATATTCTAATTTAGTAATATTGGTTTCACCCCTATTCAGGCTACCTGCAAGGAATTTGACGATGAGCACCCAGCGTTCCATTCGCCACTTAACCGGGTTTTCCCTCGTTGCTTTTGCAGCCTTTCCGGCGCTGGCAACCCCTCTTACACAAACCGTGCAACCGACTCAAATAGCCGTGCAGTTTGAACTGGACGCCACGCTGGAAGCCGTGAATCAGAGTACGATTTCGGCCCAGACCCACGGCGCCGTCACCGCACTGCATTTTGATGTTAATGATGTGGTCGAAAAAGGCGCGTTATTAATCGAAATCGACAACACACAACAAACCGCCGGCCTGACTCAGGCCCAGGCCAGCCTGGCGCAGGCTGTCGCCCAGAATGAGGACGCCCAGGTGGTACTGAAACGTAATCAGCGGCTGTTTAAACAGGGCACTTTGTCGCAAGGTGAGCTGGACAGCACCCGGGCACGGGCAAAAAGTGCCGCTGCCGCCGTCACCGCCGCCCGGGCTGCGGTTAAGCAGGCACGTGAGCAACTGGCCTACACCCGCATTCGGGCGCCCTACTCAGGTATCGTTAAGGCCCGTCATATCGAACTGGGCGAATCGGTAGCTCCGGGAACGCCGTTAATGACAGGCTTATCTCTGACCCGGCTGCGGGCCGTCAGCGACGTGCCACAGCGCCTCGCCAGCCAGTATCAGCAGCCCGGGCAAATTCAGATCCGGGTAAATGGTGAAACCCTGGAGGCCGGCAACGTCACCCTGTTTCCCTACGCCGACCCAGCCCATCACAGTGTCCGCCTGCGTGCCCGCCTGCCGGATAATCAGGCCGGCGTTATGCCCGGCATGTGGGCCAAGGTGCTGTTTACCAGCGGCGAACGACAAGCCCTGCTGGTACCGGACAGTGCCGTGGTGCAACGCTCTGAAATGACCGCCGTCTACACCCAGCGCAATGGCAACCCGGTGTTACGCCAGATCCGTACCGGCAAGCGCTACCAGGACAAAACGGAAGTGTTATCCGGCCTCAGCGCCGGTGATGTGATCTATCTCGACGGTTACGCCCAGATGGCCCGGCCGGCAACGGCAGAATAAGGAGCAAGGTAATGACTACAAACGCCAAGCTGGGCATCTCCGGCCGCACTGCCCGGGCTTTTCAGAATTCAGCAATCACCCCGTTACTGGCGCTGGTGGGCCTGCTGCTGGGCTTTTTTGCCATCATGATCACCCCCAAAGAAGAAGAACCACAAATTGATGTGACCTTTGCGAACGTCTTTATAGGCTTCCCCGGCGCCAGCCCGAAAGAAGTGGAACAACTGGTCGCGATTCCGGCCGAACAGGTGTTGTCGGAAATCAAAGGCGTAGACGATATTTTTTCTATTTCGCAGCCTGGCCAGGCGGTGTTAACCATTGCTTTTGAGGTCGGCATTCCACGCGAGCAGGCCATTGTTAACCTCTACAATCAGGTATACAGCCATAACGACTGGTTCCCGGCCAATCTCGGCGTGATGCAACCGATTATTAAACCGATGGGCATTGATGATGTACCTATCATGAGTATCACTCTGTCGTCCTCCGACCCGACCGTCAGTGGTGAACAGCTGACACAGGTCGCTCATGCGCTGGAAAGCGAATTAAAACGGGTACCCGGCACCCGCGATATCTACACCATTGGAGAACAGTCCTCCGTCATCAAAATCGAACTTGATCCGGTACGTATGAATGGCCACGGTCTGGCCTTCGATGCGGTACGCAATGCACTGCTGAGCGCCAATGCCGGTGGCTATCAGCAACCTCTGGTTCAGGACAACCAGGTTATTCAGATTCAGGCGGGCAGCTTCTTAAGCAATGTGCAGGATGTCAGCCGCCTGATCGTCGGCAAACATCAGGGAGGACTGGTGTATCTCGGCGATATTGCCGACATCCGGTTACAGGCCGATATTGCCGAACATCAGGTCAAACATCTGGCCCTGAAGAGCGATGGTAGCAGTCGCAGCGCCGTCACTCTGGCGATTGCCAAACAGCCCGGCATGAATGCCATCGACATCACCCAGGAAGTAGAACGGCGGTTACTGGCGCTGAAAAACCAGCTGATTCCGGACAATATTCAGGCCGATATCACCCGCGATTACGGCACCACCGCCAAAGCCAAATCCGACAAACTGATCTCCAAGCTGTTGTTTGCCACCGCCGCCGTCGTGATTCTGGTACTCGCCACCATGAGCTGGCGCGAAGCTGTAATTGTTGGTGGTGCAATTTTTATCACCCTGGCGATTACCCTGTTTGCCTCCTGGGTCTGGGGTTTTACCCTCAACCGGGTGTCATTATTTGCGCTGATTTTTTCCATCGGCATCCTGGTCGATGACGCCATTGTGGTGGTCGAGAACATTCACCGCCACCTGCACATGGGTGGCAAAAAGCTGCTGCAGGTTATTCCCGAAGCCGTCGATGAAGTCGGTGGTCCCACCATTCTGGCAACCTTTACCGTGATTGCTGCGCTGATGCCGATGGCGTTTGTCTCCGGCCTGATGGGACCGTATATGAGTCCGATCCCGATCAACGCCTCCACCGGGATGTTAATTTCTCTGATTGTCGCCTTTGTGGTGACCCCTTGGCTGTCGTACAAGCTGTTAAAAAACCACCTCCCGGATGCCAGCCAGGCCCACGATGAAGAAGACCCGCAACACGACAAGTTGTACCACTTTTTTAATCGCCTGATGCGGCCATTTATCGAGGGCGCTCAGGCCGGCAAAAAACGGCTGATGTTATTTGCCGGAGTCCTGTTGCTGATTGCCCTGGCAGTGTCACTGCCGGTATTTCAGGCGGTAGTGATGAAAATGTTGCCGTTCGATAACAAATCAGAATTCCAGATTGTGGTCGACATGCCGGAAGGCACCACGGTCGAACAAACGCTGCGGGTACTGGAAGAGCTGGCACAGGAACTGACACACATTCCGGAGATCAAGGATCTGCAACTGTACGCCGGCACCGCCGCACCGATAAACTTCAACGGTTTGGTGCGCCAGTATTATCTGCGCCGCCTGCCGCATCAGGGCGACATTCAGGTCAACCTGGTGGACAAACATCTGCGCGAACGCCAGAGCCACGACATTGCGTTGTCGGTACGCCAGCCTTTGCAACAGATTGGTCAGCGCTTTAATGCCAACGTCAAAGTGATTGAAGTACCGCCAGGGCCACCGGTCATGGCACCGATCGTCGCCGAAGTGTATGGCGTTAATTATCAGCAACAGATCGACGCCGCCAAACAACTGCGTGAGCTGTTTGAAAACACCGCCGACATTGTCGACGTTGACGACTGGGTCGAGGACGCACAGGAAAAATGGCTGGTGGATATCGATCGTCAGCGCGCCGCCCATCTGGGCATTGCTCAGGCGACCATCGTCCAGGCCATCAACACCGCTTTAGGGGGTGAAGACGTTAGCTACCTGCACAGCGAACACACCAAGTATCCACTACCAATACGGCTTGAACTCAGTGAAGGCAACAAGGTAGACCTGAACCAGTTACTGACCATGAAAGTGCGTTCCGCCAACGGTCAGTTAGTGGCAATTGCCGATCTTGTCCGGCTGCGGAAAACCGTCAGCGATAAAAATATTTACCGCAAAAACCTGCAACCAGTGGTGTTTGTGACCGCCGATATGGCCGGTGAACTAGACAGCCCGCTGTACGGCCTGTTTGCCATCGCCTTCGCCATGGAAGACGCGGGCATGAGTTGGAACCAGCATTACATCGAAGCCCCGGCACTGCCGGATCAGGTGGAAATGAAATGGGACGGTGAATGGCAGATCACTTACGAGACCTTCCGCGATATGGGGATCGCTTACGGCGTCGGTATGATCCTGATTTATCTGCTGGTGGTCGGCCAGTTCCGCTCTTACCTGGTACCGCTGATTATCATGGCACCGATTCCGCTCACAGTGATTGGCGTGATGCCGGGGCACGCGTTGTTCGGTGCCCAGTTCACCGCCACCTCCATGATTGGCATGATCGCGCTGGCCGGCATTATCGTCCGCAACTCCATCCTGCTGGTGGACTTTATCAATCAGCAACTGGACGAAGGCATACGCTTTGAGGACGCCGTGGTAACAGCCGCAGCCGTGCGGGCCCGGCCGATTATCCTGACGGCCGTTGCCGCCATGATTGGTGCCTTCTTTATTATTGATGACCCGATCTTTAATGGCCTGGCGATTTCGCTGATCTTCGGCATTCTGATCTCCACCCTGCTGACATTGGTGGTGATTCCGTTGCTGTATTTTGCTGCGATGCGCCATAAACTGGGGCAACAACCGTCTTAATTAACAATCGACGCAGAACCACCAGACGCCCGGTGGTTCTGCGTCGGAACCATTCCCCGGCCCTGCAATAAGGCCAACCCTCGCCGCAGGGCACAAAATTCAGCTAAACTTTCAGCTTGTTATCATCCGCCATCCGAGGCACTCAATGCCAGAGCTACCGCTGCCACCTTCCGCCGTTCTCGCCGACGACCTGCGACAAGGCAAACAACAGTCGCTGGTGTGGCGTATCATTCTGTATTTTGCCATCGCCTCCATCGCCCTGTCGTTACTGATCAGTAGCTTGCTGGTGGTCTGGAATTACCAGCAACAAACCGACGCCGTTCGTAAACGTATTGAGTCCATCCGCGCCGGCTATACCGAATCTCTCGGTTCCAGTTTATGGTTTTACGACGAAGTTCAGATTCGTACTCAGGTCAAAGGCATTATGAATCTGGAAGCCATCAGTTATGTGCGGGTGACGGACAATCTTAATCTCAATATCGAAGATGGCAGTCGCCCGCACCATAACGACATCGAAGTCATCAACATCGGTTTTAATAATAAACCGCTGGGAAAACTCGAAGTCGCTTTTGATCGCGATGCGTTATTTGCCCAGGCCTCGCGCGCCGCTATTTCCAGCATGATTGCTCAGCTGGTCAGCATGTTGTTATTGGCGTCGTTACTGACACTGGTGGTGCACCGGCTGATTAATTCACGCATCCGCCATATGGCGCTGGAAGTTAACTACCGCATCAAAAACGACAGCTATGAACCGCTGTCAATCCGGGAGACCAGTGCCCACGACGAAATTGATATTTTGCTGCACGCCTTTAATTCACTCAGCGAAAAAATGAACGAAGAGCTGAAACAAAAAACCCTGGCGCAACAACAATTAAAAACCATCAATACCGAACTCGAAGACCGGGTTCAGGAACGCACTCAGAATCTGCAGGACACGGTTGATGAACTGAACCAGACGCTGCAGGAATTACACGCCACTCAGGGCAAACTGATTGAAGCTGAAAAACTGTCGTCACTGGGTGGCATGGTGGCAGGTATTTCCCATGAAATTAATACCCCGCTGGGATTATGCATCACCATCCATTCCTATATCGAGGACCATTACCAGCAATTAAAAACGGCATTTAATGAAGGCCGGATGAAAAAACAGGATTTCGATGACTTTATCAGCCTGATGGATGAAAGCCTGGGCATCCTGGATAAAAACCTGCAGCGGGCCGCCCACCTGATTAAAAGTTTTAAACAGGTTTCCGAGGACCAGACCGGGGAACATATCCGTGATTTTTCGCTGAAAGAGTACCTTGAGGAAATTCTCGAAACCTTGTCACCGAAATTCAAAAAGACCCGCCATAAAGTAGAAATCGACTGCTCTGCGCAATTACGCATGAGCACCTACCCGGGTGCCATTTCCCAGATTGTTACCAACCTGATCATGAACTCGTTATTACACGGTTTCGAGAACAAAGACGAAGGCACGATTCGCATTATTGTGGCGGAAGAAAAAGGCCATGCCGTGATTCAGTATTCTGATGATGGCTGTGGTTTATCCGACGAAGCCAAACACCGGATTTTTGAACCCTTTTACACCACTAAACGCGGTCAGGGCGGCACAGGTCTGGGAATGCACCTGGTGTACAACATTGTTCATCAGCGGCTGGGCGGAGAAATCAACCTGGACAACGACCAGCAACCCGGCACTGCCTTCCGGATTCATATTCCGAAAAAGCTGGAACAATAAATAAGAGACATAAAAAAGGCCGGCAGCCTTCGCTGCCGGCCTTTTTAATTCCGTGTTACATTCCGCACCTGACGGCAGGAACAGAACAGCAACACGGTGCCGTTACAGGCTGGCGGCCAGTTCGCTGGCCAGCTTAATGGCCCGCTTAGCGTCCAGTTCACCAGCGAATTCAGCGCCCCCCACCAGGTGCAGGTTAAAGCCTTTGCTGTCGTCCTGTTCCAGCTGCTGATGCAGTTTATTAACCGAAACCTGACCGGCACACAACACTACGTGATCAACGTCCAGTACACGGCTTTCTGTCGATTGCTGGCCTTCTTTGCCACTGGTGATGGTAACGTGCAAACCGTCATCATCAACTTTGTCATAGCTGACACCACCAATGGTTTCCACACCTTTCATGGCAACCACGGCACGGTGAACCCAGCCGGAAGTTTTGTTCAGGCCTTTACCAAAACGTGAGGTTTTACGTTGCAGCATATACACCTTACGTGGCGACGCCTCTACCTGTGCATCAACCAGACCGCCACGCACTTCGTTCTGACCATCGACGCCCCACTCTTTCATCCAGGCGTCTTTATCCAGCGTCAGTGACGGACCCTCATGGGTCAGGTATTCACACATATCGTAGCCAATACCACCGGCACCCATCACCGCCACTTTATTGCCCAACTGCAGATTCTGATCCAGCACCTGCTGATACGTCACCACCTTAGGATGATCAACTCCCGGCATGTTTGGCACCCGTGGCTCAACACCCGAGGCAATCACAACCTCATCAAAGCCTTCGGCTTTCAGTTGCTCGGCATCCACCCAGGTATTCAGGCGCAGATCGATGTTATGAACTTCGATCATTTTGTGGAAATAACGAATGGTTTCGTGGAACTCTTCTTTGCCCGGAATACGGGCCGCGTAGTTGAACTGTCCACCAATCTGATCGCGGGCTTCGAACAACGTCACCTTGTGGCCACGCTGTGCCGCCACGTTGGCACACGCCAGCCCCGCCGGACCCGCACCCACAACCGCCACTTTTTTCGCCTGCGACACCGGGGTGTACAGCAGCTTGGTTTCATGGCCGGCACGTGGGTTTACCAGACAGCTGGCGCGTTTGTTTTCGAAGGTGTGATCCAGACATGCCTGGTTACAGGCGATACAGGTATTGATTTCGTCTGCTTTACCGGCTTCGGCTTTATTGGCCCAATCGGGGTCCGCCAACAACGGACGCGCCATCGAGATCATATCGGCCTTGCCACTGGCAATAATGTCTTCCGCGGTGTCCGGCATATTAATCCGGTTAGATGCCACAACCGGCACGTTCACCGCCGCTTTCACTTTGGCAGTGACATCAACAAAGGCCGCACGTGGCACCGAGGTCACAATGGTAGGAACCCGGGCTTCGTGCCAGCCGATACCTGTGTTAATAATCGTCACACCGGCTTTTTCCAGTTCCTGGGCCAGCTGCAACACTTCGTTCATCTCTGAACCGTCTTCCACCAGATCCAGCATCGACAAACGGAACATCAGGATGAACTTTTCGCCCACTGCTTCACGAATACGGCGCACCACTTCCAGTGGGAAACGCATGCGGTTCTCATAAGAACCACCCCATTCGTCAGTCCGCTTATTAACGCGCTTATTCAGCATCTGACAGATGAAATAGCCCTCAGAGCCCATGATTTCGACGCCGTCATAGTCGGCTTTTTTCGCCAGTTTTGCACAGCGCACATAATCATCGATGGTTTTTTCGATCTGCTTGGCGCTCAGCTCTTTTGGCTTGAACGGCGTGATCGGCGACTTAATCGCCGTTGGCGCAACGTTAAACGGCGTATAGCCGTAACGGCCGGCGTGCAGAATCTGCAACAGGATTTTACTGTCAGCTGCCGCTTCATGAACCGCAGAGGTCACTTTTTTATGGAACGGCACCTGCCAGCCGGAAATCAACTTAGAGCCAAACGGCAATAAGTCACCACGACGGTTGGGCGAGAAACCACCGGTTACCATCAGGCCGGTACCACCCCGGGCACGCTCTGCGAAATATTCCGCCATTTCATCAAAGTGCCATGGGCGGTCTTCCAGACCCACGTGCATCGACCCCATCATCACGCGGTTTTTCAGCTTGGTGAAACCCAGATCCAGAGGTTCAAAAATATGCGGATATTGACTCATCGCTAAACAGTCTCCAAAGAGCACAGGCTCAAAATTCTTCGTTATTGGTTATGCGGCCAGTGTAACCGGAAATATCATGGGGTAAATGATCTTAGCTGGCAGATCAGTGATTATTTATAACAAGCCCGGGCAGAACACCCGGGCCGGGGTGTGGATTCAGTCGTCAGACACCTGAATATCCGGTATCACACCTGCCGCCGCCGGACGCCGGGCTAATCCCACGGCCATACGGCGCGCCGCATGACGATACATCATACTGACCTCAGAACAATCGTCGGCTGCCACCACCGGCGTGCCGGCATCGCTTTGCTCGCGGATGTATTTCGACAGCGGCAACGACCCCAACACCTCAGTCTGGTAGGTTTGCGCCAGTCGTTCGGCGCCTTCTTCACCAAAAATATGTTCTGCATGACCACACTGGGAACAAATATGCATGCTCATGTTTTCGATCATACCCAGCACCGGAATATTCACCTTGCGGAACATCTCCACACCTTTTTTGGCGTCCGCCAGCGCAATATCCTGCGGCGTGGTAACAATCACGGCACCGGAAACCGGGAATTTCTGGCTCAGCGTCAGCTGGATATCACCGGTGCCCGGCGGCATATCGATAATCAGATAATCCAGCTCGCCCCATTGGGTCTGGGTCATAATCTGTTGTAGCGCCCCCGCGACCATAGGGCCACGCCAGACCATTGGTGTGTCTTCCGTCACCAGATAAGCCATCGACATGGTTTTAATGCCGTGTGCTTCAACCGGTACAAACCACTTATTGTCGATGGTTTCCGGCCGGGTACCATCAGCGACACCCAGCATAATGCCCTGACTCGGGCCATAAATATCGGCGTCCAGCAGCCCCACCCGGGCACCGTCTTTGGCCAGTGCCAGCGCCAGGTTTACGGACGTGGTCGATTTACCCACCCCACCTTTACCGGAGGCCACCGCCACGATGTGTTTTACCTGAGCAATGGCTTCGATATTGGCGGTATTTTCATTGCCACTTACCTGCCAGCTGACATTCACACAAGCACTGTCCACCTCATCGAGGTTTTCCAGCGCGACGGTTAACATCTGGGCAATGCCACCTTTAAGGTATTCGGACGGGTAATCCAGGTGAATATCCACCGCCACGTCGGTGCCCTGAATACGGATATCGCGCACCGCTCCGGCACTGACCAGGTCCTGATCCAGATACGGGTCGGTATAAGATTTCAGTGCGTCTTCAATCTGGTTTCGGCTAATTTCAGTCACAATTTGGTTCCAGCTCATCACCACAATAACAGCGCCGGATTGTACGGCCTGGCGCGCCAATTACCAATGCCCGTGCAGGCCTGCAACTGTTCATTCACCTCAGCTGGCCGCCCGTTTCTTTTGATGCGTGTCATATCAGGCCAGAGCAACCCGGCTTACACTCCTTATCCTGAGGTTGGCCAGCAAAGCCCTGAGTATTAGCTATGACTAATCCTAAGCTTATTCCAATTAGTGATTAAAACCACCAAGAACCTTGTTGTACGAAATATCGCAAATTTGGGATAATGCGCGCCCTATTTTTATCTCAGCGGCACGGTATCGTTCTGATGTTTGTGGTGTTAGCGGCTGAAACGCAGGATAAACACGAGTGAATCCATGACTGACTATTTACTGATTCTGGTAAGCACCATCCTGGTGAACAACTTTGTGCTGGTACAGTTCCTGGGACTGTGCCCTTTTATGGGGGTTTCCAATAAGCTGGAAACGGCCATTGGCATGGGCGCCGCGACCACCTTTGTGCTGACCCTGGCATCGGTCTGCAGTTATCTGGTGTACAACTATATTCTGCTGCCATTCGACCTGGCCTACCTGAAGACCATCAGTTTTATCATGGTCATCGCTGTGGTGGTGGGATTTACCGAAATGGCAATCCGCAAAACCAGCCCGTTGTTATACCGGGTATTGGGTATTTTCCTGCCACTCATCACCACCAACTGTGCGGTGCTGGGGGTGGCTCTGCTGAACATCAAACGTGACAACGGCTTTGTTGAATCCATTCTGTATGGTTTTGGCGCTGCCGTCGGCTTTTCGCTGGTGATGGTGCTGTTTGCTGCCATGCGTGAACGCATTGCCGTTGCCGATGTGCCTAAGCCGTTTCAGGGTTCCGCCATCGCCATGATTACCGCCGGCCTGATGTCACTGGCCTTTATGGGCTTCACCGGCCTGGTCAGTATCTGAAGGAGCACGGATTATTATGTCGACTGCTGTTATCGCTATTATTGTTGCCGTTGTGGTGCTGGTTGTACTGGCCGCCTTTTTTGGCGGCGTGCTGGGTTTTGCTGCCGTACGTTTTAAGGTGGAAGGCAATCCGATTGTCGATCAGATCAACAACCTGTTGCCCCAGACCCAGTGTGGCCAGTGTTCCTACCCGGGTTGCAAACCGTACGCCGAAGCCATTGCCAATGGCGAAAAAATCAACAAGTGCCCACCCGGTGGTGAAGGTACGATTCAGGCACTGGCCGATTTATTAGGCGTTGACCCTGAACCACTCGATGCCGAACACGGAGCCGAAAAAGACGTGCCAACCGTGGCAGTCATTCGTGAAGATGAGTGCATCGGCTGTACCAAATGTATTCAGGCCTGCCCGGTAGACGCCATTCTGGGAGCCGCCAAACAGATGCACACCGTCATCGCTGACGAGTGCACTGGCTGTGATTTATGCGTAGAACCCTGCCCGGTCGATTGTATCGACATGGTGCCGGTTGCCCGGGACACCGGCAGCTGGTACTGGCAGGCCCCGACCAGCGGAGTAGAACTGATCGCTACCGACAAACACCCGGCCACCGGCCAGCCGCAGAATGACCCCAGCGACGATCAGCGGGGTGCGGCATGAGCAAGCTGATTCGCCTGTACGATTTTGATGGCGGCATTCATCCGCGTGAGAACAAACAGCAGTCGACCCAACAGCCCATTCAGACGGCACCCATCGCACCACAACTGACGCTGCCATTGCATCAGCATATTGGCGCCGAAGCGGTGCCGGTGGTAGAAGTGGGAGAACGGGTGCTGAAGGGCCAGTTGCTGGCCGAAGCCGATGGTTTTGTCAGTGTACCGCTGCACGCCCCGACCTCGGGGGTGATCAGCGCCATTGAACATCGCCAGGTGCCACACGCCTCCGGACTGGAAGCCTTGTGTATTGTGCTCGACAGCGACGGCCAGGATCAGTGGTGCGAGCACCCCGACCTGCTGAGCCAGCTGGGAGCCGATGATTTATCCGACCTCAGCGCCAGCGACCTGATTCAGCACATCAGCCGCTGTGGCATTGCCGGCATGGGCGGCGCTGGTTTTCCGACCGCCGTGAAACTGCACAGCCAGCAGAAAATCGACACCCTGATTATTAACGGCGCCGAATGTGAGCCTTATATCACCGCCGACGATATGCTGATGCGCGAACGCGCCCGGGATGTGGTCAGCGGTGCCCAGGTGTTACTGCATATCCTCGGTGCCAGTCGTTGCATGATTGGCGTCGAGGACAACAAGCCGGAAGCCATCAGCGCACTGAATGCGGCGCTGGTGGAACTGCACGAACAACACCACATTCAGGTGGTGGCGATTCCAACCAAATACCCGTCCGGCGGCGAAAAACAACTGATTCAGATCCTCACCGGCCAGGAAGTTCCCGCCGGTGGTATTCCCGCCAATCTCGGCATTGTTTGTCAGAACGTCGGTACCGCCGCGGCCATCAGCCAGGCGGTGTATCAGGGTAAACCGCTGATCAGCCGTATTACCACCGTCACCGGCGACGCCAACCAGCAGCCCGGCAACTGGGAAGTCCTGCTTGGCACACCGGTGTCTTTTTTATTACAACAAGGCGGTTACCAGCCACAGCCCCGGCCACGGGTGATTATGGGTGGCCCGATGATGGGTTTTGCCCTGCCACAGCTTGAGCTGCCGGTGGTTAAAACCACCAACTGCCTGCTGGCGCCAACCGACCAGGAACTGCCGCCCAACGACATCGCCATGGCCTGTATCCGTTGTGGTATGTGTGCCGACGCCTGTCCGGCAGAACTGTTACCACAACAGCTGTACTGGTTCAGCAAAGCGCAGGAATTCGACAAGGCCGAGCAACACAACCTGTTCGACTGTATCGAATGTGGCGCCTGCTCTTACGTGTGTCCCAGCCATATCCCGCTGGTGCAATATTACCGCTACGCCAAAGGTGCGGTGCGTGAAGAACGGGCAGCCCAGGCCAAGGCTGAAAAAGCCAAAGAACGGTTTGAAAACCGCCTGGCCCGCCAGGAACGCGAAAAAGCGGAAAAAGAAGCCAAACGAAAAGCCCGGGCCGAAGCCGCCACCCAGGCTCAGAGTGCTAAAAAAGCCGCTCCGGCAGCAGCCAGCGAGAACAGTGCCGAACTGGAAAAACTGCAGAAACAGCTCGACGGTGCTCAGGCAGCACTGAAGAAAACCCAGGAAAAGCTTGATAACACCCGCGAAGATGCGGCCCAGGCGGAAAAAATTCCGGCGTTTGAAGCCGCACTGGAGAAAACCCAGAGCAAGATCAAAGACCTGGCGCTGCAAATCGCGAGCGCCAAAAAAGCCGCCAAGGCAACGCCACCAGCAACTGACACCGATAAAGGCGACCCGAATTCACCCGAGCGCCTGCAGAAAAAGTGGCAAACCGCTCAGGCACGCCTGGAAACTGCACAGAAGCGACTGGCTCAGGCGCAAGAGCAAGGGCTGGATACCGTTGCTGCACTGCAAGAAGGCATCGCCAAACAACAGCTGCGTGTCGATGACGCCAAAGCCGCTTACGACGCCAGCTTGGCTGGTGGCACTACCGCCAGTACTGAAACAACCAGCGGCGCGACTACCTTTGATGCGGCGACGCTGGAAAAACTGCAGAAGCAGTTAGCCGCGGCACAAACCGCAAAAAGCAAAACCGAAGAAAAACTGACCGCCGCCAGAGAAGATCCGCAACAGGCGAACAAAGTCGCGTCGTTTGAAGCCGCGCTGGCCAAGACCCAGGACAAAATCAAAGACCTGGCCAAACAGATTGCGGCCGAAAAGAAGGCGCAAAAAGCGGCCACTACGGCCCAGCCAGCCGCCAGCCCGGATGCCGACCCGCGCGCAACCTTAAAGAAAAAAATTCTGGCTCAGTCAGACCGACTGGAAAAAGCGCAGGAGCGCCTCAACATGGCACAACAACAGGGCCTGGACACTGTTACCGCACTGCAGAAAGCGGTCGATAAACAAGCCGATAAACTGACCCAGCTGGAAGCCGACCTGAACCAGCTCAGCGCTACGGAGGGAGATGCCTGATGGCTTTGCTCACCTTATCATCGCCCCACACCCATGGCCCCAACAGCACCCAGAAGGTGATGCTGACGGTGATGCTGGCGACTTTACCGGGTCTGGCAGTCACTACCGGCCTGTTCGGTTTTGGTACTCTGATCAACGTGATACTGGCTTCCGTGGTGGCGCTTGCCAGCGAAGCCATTATCCTGAGCCTGCGCAAACGGCCGGTCGGATTTTTCCTGCGCGATAACAGCGCCCTGCTGACCGGTGTGTTACTGGGCCTGGCCCTGCCGCCATTTGCGCCCTGGTGGATCACGGTGATCGCCAGCAGCTTTGCGGTGGTGTTTGCCAAACAGCTGTATGGCGGCCTCGGCAACAACCCCTTTAACCCGGCGATGGTGGGTTACGCACTGGTGCTGGTATCGTTTCCGGTACAAATGACCACCAACTGGGCGCTATCAAGCCAGATGACCGGCAGCAGCTTCGCGCCTCTGGGCGATACCCTGGCCGCTATTTTTGCCGCCAGTCCGGTGGATGGCTACAGCGGTGCCACACCACTGGATGCCTACAAACACCTGATTGATAAACAGACCTCCGACGTCGTGCTGCAACAGGCAACCTTTAATGGCTGGCTGAACGGCGGCTGGGAGTGGGTCAACCTGGCCTATCTGCTCGGTGGCGTGGTACTGATCTGGCGCCGTATTATCAGCTGGCATATCCCATTGGCGATGCTCGCCGGCCTGGCGCTGTGCTCGCTATTGTTCGGCTGGGATGAAGACATGTATACACCGCTGTCGTTGCACCTGCTCAGTGGTGCCACCATGTTAGGAGCGTTTTTTATCGCCACCGACCCGGTGTCAGCCGCCACTACCGTGCGTGGCAAGCTGATCTATGGCGCTGGTATTGGCGTATTGCTGTACATCATTCGTACCTGGGGTGCGTATCCGGATGCCGTGGCGTTTGCCGTGATCCTGATGAACTTTGCCGCCCCCTTTATTGATGCCTACACCCAGCCCCGCACCTATGGTCATAAAAAAGCCAGACGTGGTCTGGCGGCGAAAAAGAATTAAGGACAGCACCTATGAACGAACTTCTGCTTTCCATTCGTAATAATGCCGTTGGCCTGGCGCTGTTTGCCATGGTCACCGCCGGTGCTATCGCTGTGGCTCAGGTTGGTACACAACAACGTATTGAACAGAATATCCGCCAGGCCGAAGCCAAAGCGTTAAACGACATCGTGCCGCGCGACCAGTACGACAACGACCTGTTAAGCGACACCCTGGCACTGGACGACCAGTTTAACCGCCAGTTGCTTGGCCCCATCAGCGACGATGCCGTAATCCATCTGGCCCGGCGCGAGGGCAAGGTCCATACCGCAATCATCCCGGCGGTAGCTCCGGATGGTTACACCACCCAGATCAGCCTGATTGTTGGTGTCCGAGCCAATGGCAGCCTGGCCGGTGTGCGGGTGATCGAACATAAAGAAACCCCCGGACTGGGTGACAAAGTCGACCTGAAAAAATCCAACTGGATTCTCGGCTTTAACGGTAAATCCCTGTTAAACCCACAGTCAGACGGCTGGAATGTGAAAAAAGACGGCGGTGAGTTTGACCAGTTTACCGGCGCCACCATCACCCCCCGGGCCGTGGTGCGGGCGGTGAAAAACGCCCTGACCTTTTTCCAGCAGCACAAACAGCAGATTATCCGGCAGCGACTGGCCGAACCGGCCATCACGGAGGCGCAATAATGGCGAGCAAATCATTACGTGACATCAGCCTTGACGGCTTATGGCATAACAACCCGGCTCTGGTGCAGTTATTGGGCTTATGCCCGCTGCTGGCGGTCACCGGCTCGGTGGTGAACGCACTGGGCTTGGGGCTCGCGACCATGATGGTGTTAATTGGCTCCAACCTGTCGGTATCACTGATCCGCAACCATGTATCCGAAGCAGTGCGCCTGCCCGCTTTTGTGATGATCATTGCCTCGTTCGTCACCGTGGCGGAGCTGGTGATGCAGGCCTTTACCTACGAGCTGTATCAGGTACTGGGGATTTTTATCCCGCTGATCGTCACCAACTGCGCAATCCTCGGACGTGCGGATGCCTTTGCCTGTAAAAACCCGATCCTGCCGTCGGTGGTCGACGGCTTTATGATGGCGCTGGGCTTTACCCTGGTACTGGTGGTGCTCGGTGCCATGCGTGAAATATTGGGCCAGGGGGTGATTTTTTCCGATATGCATCTGCTGTTTGGCCCCGCCGCCGCCAGCTGGAAAATTGAACTGGTTAAAGATTACCCGGACTTCCTGTTTGCCATTCTGCCACCCGGGGCATTTGTTGCGATGGGCTTATTGATTGCGCTGAAAAACATCATCGACGATCAGATTAAACAGGCTGCAGATGCCAGAAAAGAGCCAATTGAAGTGGGCAGTAAACGGGTGCGGGTAACAGGCAAGATCAGTTAAATCGGGGACAAGGTCCCCTCCCACACAACCACAACGTCGCAGCAGCCGTTATATCGACACTATATCGGGGACAAGGTCCCCTCCCACACAATCACAACGTCGTAGCAGCCGTTACATCGACACTGTATCGGGGACAAGGTCCCCTCCCACACAATCACAACGTCGTAGCAGGCGTTACATCGGCACTGTATCGGGGACAAGGTCCTCTCCCACACAATGACTGTGTCGTGGGAGCGGACCCTGTCCGCGACACGTAACCGCCAGATCAGGAAGCCCGTGCCAGCGTCACCGGCACCGCATTTAATGCCGCATTACCGGTTAACTCATCAACCAGCAAATCATCGGTTAACTCATTGGCATTCACACCAGGCTGCTGCAGCGCGGTCTGCAATTTCACGCCCGGCAGGTTATGACCATAGCCATGAGGCAGACTGACCACCCCAGGCATAATCTCATCGCTGATTTCCACCGGCGCCAGAACCTCAGCGGTGCGGGAGATAACCTTCAGGCTATCGCCGTCGGCCACCTCCAGCACCGCCGCATCATCCGGATGAAGCAACAAGGTGCAACGGTCAGCGCCTTTAATCAGCCGTTGGCTGTTGTGCATCCAGGAATTATTGGAGCGAATATGACGACGACCAATCAGCAACAGTCCGTCAGCGGCTAGTGGTTGCAGCAGTTGTTGTTTCACCCTCTCAAGCTCATTGCAGTACAACTCTGGCGTCAGTTGCAGGCGTTTGTCTTTATGAAATAAACGCTGTGGCATCACCGGCTGTAAAGCCCCCAAATCGACGCCTTCGGGCTGTTGTTGCAGGCGTTTCAGATCGAGGCCCGACTTACCCGCTGCCAGCATTTTATTCAGCAGGCCTTTCGGCTTCAGCCAGCCGATGGTCTGATAGGTCAGCCAGTTACTGAAGCGCTTTTTCGCGCTGCCGGAATTATTAAAACCTTTGGCCAGCGCCAGCAGAATCTGCCAGTCTTCTTTTTCTCCGGCACCCGGCGCAAACAAGGGTTGCGAATATTTCGCCACATTACGCACGGCAAAATTATTAAAAATCAGATCATAATGATCGCGCTGCAACTGGCTGACCGGCGGCAGAATAATATCAGCATGGCGGGTGGTGGCGTTGATATAACCATCCACCGACACCATAAATTCCAGCGATTCAAAGGCTTTTTCCAGCTGCTTGCTGTTCGGTGTAGCAACAATCGGATTACCGGCGACCGTCACCATGGCTTTAATCTGAGTCTCACCTTTCTTGTTATCCGCTTCCGTCAGAATTTCTTCGGCCAGTGCCGCGACCGGAAATTCACCACCAAACTCCGGCAGGCCGCGCACCCGCGAGCGGTATTTATCGTAATGGCCGCGACTGCCGCGTGCTGCCAGAATCGCCGGCAAATCCACCGCAGGCGAGGTAAACATCGCCCCACCCGGGCGATCAAAATTACCGCTGATAATATTCAGCACATTGATCAGCCACTGACACAAACCGCCATACTGCTGCACCGACACCCCCATACGGCCGTAACACACCGCCGAGTCTGCCGCCAGCCATTGACGCGCGAGATCACGCAGCTGAGCGGCGGCAATACCGGTTCGGGTCGCGGTGACTTCCGGCGAGAATTCCGCTGACAAGGCTTTCAGATCGCGGCTGTCGACGTAATCCGGCAGTGCTGGCAGCTCGCTTTCGTGGCTGAACACATACAACAGCGATAACAACATCAACACATCCTGACCCGGGCGGATAAACAGATGCTCACTGCTGAATTTGGCGGTTTCGCTGCGGCGCGGATCCACCAGAATCACCTTGCCGCCGCGCTCAGTGATGGCTTTTAAGCGGTTTTTGATATCCGGCACCGTCATGATAGAACCGTTGGACGCTACCGGATTGCCGCCGATGATCAGCATAAAATCGGTGCGATCAATATCCGGAACCGGCATCAGTAACTGGTGGCCAAGCATAAAATAACTGGCCATATGGTGCGGCAACTGGTCGACCGAGGTCGCCGAAAATTTATTGCGGGAACCAATGGCGCGCAACAACATCGGGCCAACCAATAAATTGCCGTAATTATGCACGTTGGGATTACCGAGATAACTGCCCACCGCATCGCGGCCGTATTGTTGCTGCACCCGCTGTAATCCGGCTACCGCCTCAGAGATGGCCTGCGGCCAGCTGATTTCCTGCCAGCTGCCATCGGGCTGTTTTTTTACCGGCCGGGTCAGGCGATCCGGATCCTTGTGCAGATCCTGCAATGCGGTGGCTTTGGGGCAGATATAACCACGACTGAACGGGTCATCTTTGTCACCTTTGATGGCAATAATCTGCTCGTCCGGCGCTTCCCCCTGAAGGGTAATCTCCAGACCACAAGTGGCTTCACACAAGCAACAGGTACGTTTATGAATACGGCTTTTCTGCTCGGCATCAGTCATCGCGGGAGTCCTTGTACAGGGCATTTTTATCGTTATTCAGCCACTATAAATGAGTCACCGGAGGCAAGATAGCGGGCAATTGTGCCAAATCGGCGGTAGCGCCGACCACCGCTGACGACGCTATCCGACCAGAGTCGGCATTCACAGGATTTATAACGAACATAAGCCGAATAAGAGCAATTTATAAACTATTCGACCTTCGCCTTCTTTAACCCAAAGTCCCGGATGGCCTATAATTGCCGGCTGAAATTCCGTGTGAATGTTAACGTCCATCAGGGCTGCAGAGCGCTTAGCTGTAACCCTGATGGGTTCAATAAGATGAAGAATGAGAGATTCGTATGAGCTTGTATTCTGAATACCTACAAGAGATCGAAGTTCGTAAAAACGAACTGGGTCTGCACCCAAAACCTATCGACAGTGCTGAACTGCTGTCTGAAATCATTGCCCAGATCAAAGACAGCGGCAATGAACACCGCGAAGACTCGCTGAACTTCTTCATCTACAACACCCTGCCAGGTACGACTCCGGCGGCTGGTGTTAAAGCTAAGTTCCTGAAAGACATCGTTACTGGTGCAGAAACGGTTGCTGAAATCTCTCCGGAATTCGCTTTAGAGCAACTGTCTCACATGAAAGGCGGCCCATCTGTTGAAGCGCTGCTGGACATCGCTCTGTCTGACGATGCCAACAACGCTGCTGCCGGTGAAGTTCTGAAGTCTCAGGTATTCCTGTACGACGCAGACACCACTCGCCTGGCTGAAGCTTTCAAAGCTGGCAACGCCATTGCCAAAGACATTCTGGAAAGCTACGCAAAAGCAGAATTCTTCACCAAGCTGGACGACATCCCAGAGAAAATTAAGGTCATCACCTACATCGCTGCTGAAGGTGACATCTCTACCGACCTGCTGTCTCCGGGCAACCAGTCTCACTCCCGTGCTGACCGTGAACTGCACGGCCTGTGCATGATTTCTCCTGAAGCTCAGCAAGAAATCAAAAAAATGGGTGAAGACAACCCAGACGCTAAAGTGATGCTGATCGCAGAGAAAGGCACCATGGGCGTAGGTTCTTCCCGTATGTCTGGTGTTAACAACGTGGCACTGTGGGCCGGTGAAAAAACCTCTCCATACATCCCGTTCGTTAACAACCGTCCGGTTGTTGCCGGTACTAACGGTATCGCACCTATCTTCCTGACGACTGTCGGCGTAACCGGTGGTATCGGTCTGGACCTGAAAAACTGGGTACAGAAAAAAGACGAAAACGGCGACATCGTACGTGACGAAAACGGCGATCCGGTACTGGAAGAAGCATACTCTGTTAAGACCGGTACCGTTCTGACCATCGACACCAAAGCCAAGAAGCTGCTGGACAGCGAAGGCAATGTACTGGTTGATGTAGCCTCTGCTTTCACGCCACAAAAAGTGGAATTCATGAAAGCTGGCGGTTCTTACGCGGTAACTTTCGGTAAGAAGATCCAGACTTTCGCTGCTGAAACTCTGGGTATTGAAGCACCGGTTGTTTACGCTGCGTCGAAAGAAATCTCTATCGAAGGCCAGGGCCTGACCGCGGTTGAGAAGATCTTCAACCGTAACGCGGTTGGTGTTACCTCTAAGACGCCTCTGCACACCGGTTCTGACGTGCGCGTTAAAGTGAACATCGTTGGTTCTCAGGACACTACTGGTCCTATGACCTGTCAGGAACTGGAGTCCATGGCGGCTTCTACCATCTCTCCTGACGTTGATGGTGCGTTCCAGTCTGGCTGTCACACAGCGTCTGTATGGGACAACAAAGCGAAGGCCAACACGCCTAAGCTGATGGCGTTCATGAACGCATTTGGTGTGATTACTGCGCGCGATCCTAAGGGTGTTTACCACTCCATGACCGACGTAATCCACAAAGTACTGAACGACATTACTGTGGACGATCGCGCGATCATCATCGGTGGTGACTCTCACACCCGTATGTCTAAAGGTGTCGCGTTCGGTGCGGACTCCGGTACGGTTGCTATCGCACTGGCTACTGGTGAAGCAGCAATGCCAATCCCAGAGTCTGTGAAGGTAACCTTCAAAGGCCACATGAAGCCACACATGGACTTCCGTGACATCGTACACGCTACCCAGGCGCAGATGCTGAAGCAGTTCAACGGCGAAAACGTGTTCCAGGGTCGTGTAATCGAAGTACAAATCGGTACTCTGCTGGCTGACCAGGCCTTCACCTTCACCGACTGGACTGCAGAAATGAAAGCGAAAGCTTCTATCTGTATCTCTACCGATGAAACCCTGATCAAGTCTCTGGAACTGGCTAAGTCCCGTATCCAGATCATGATCAACAAAGGCATGGACAACGAAGCTGGCATGCTGCAGAAGCTGATCGGCCTGGCTGACAAGCGTATTGCTGAAGTTAAGTCTGGCGAAGCACCTGCTCTGGCTCCGGATGACAACGCTAAATACTACGCTGAAGTGGTTGTAGACCTGGACGCAATCGACGAACCAATGATTGCTGACCCAGACGTAAACAACGAAGACGTATCCAAGCGTTACACCCACGACGTGATTCGTCCGACTTCTTACTACGATGGTCGTAAAGTTGACCTGGGCTTCGTTGGTTCTTGTATGGTTCACAAAGGTGACATGCAGATCATCGCTGCCATGCTGCGTAACCTGGAGAAGAACGGTCCTATCACCTTCAACGCGCCACTGGTTGTTGCGCCACCAACGTACAACATCGTTGACGAACTGAAAGCCGAAGGCGACTGGGACATCCTGGCGAAATACGCTGGCTTCATCTTCGATGATGAGCATCCAAAAGAAGCGGCTCGTACCAAGTACGAAAACCAGCTGTACCTGGAGCGTCCTGGATGTAACCTGTGTATGGGTAACCAGGAAAAAGCGGAAGCCGGTGACACCGTACTGGCCACCTCTACCCGTCTGTTCCAGGGCCGTGTTGTAGAAGACAGCGCTGAGAAGAAAGGTGAGTCTCTGCTGGGTTCTACCCCAATGGTTGTTCTGTCTACTATCCTGGGTCGTTTCCCGACTCTGGAAGAGTACAAAGCAGCGGTTGAAGGCATCAACCTGACGTCTTTCGCTCCGCCGTCTGAAGACCTGGCTCGTCCAGCGATTCCTCTGAAAGCGGTTTGACGTACAGGAAGTACTAATGCCGCGTAGGACATGGATGTCCGCGAGCGGCCAAGCTTTAGAGGTTATTAGCCCACTGCCCTGCTGTTTACTACAAACGCGCAGAAAGTGGGCTAAGCTCAGCCAATGCGCTAAGCTAGAAATGAACGGTTGGGTTTTGATATTTCAGGGCCGAAACTTGCTCCATGCAGTTCCGGCATTTCCCACATCCATGTGGGGCAAGCACAAAAGATCAATGACGACAGAGCGGATTCAGGAATCAGCCTGTGCAGCTCACTGAACTGATCGGCTTCTACTGAAAAAAACCTGATCGAATAAAAAACCGGCACTCGAAAGAGGAGCCGGTTTTTTTATTGTATGGGCATAATCACCCATAGCGGCAATAGGATTCCAGCCAGCAACTTCACTGAAAATACTCTAATAATGAGTGATCCTATTTGATGTAACTCTCGCTTCAAGTGCGCACTTCTGCGCCACCTTGTAAACGCTTGTTATAAGGCACTTAAACCTACTTCCTATTGTCCGTATACAATCCGTGTTCGAAATGTGTTCTGGTCAACAAAACAGGACACATTAATTTGCTAATTTCTCGTACTCCACAGGCGATAAATCACCGTTCGTAGAGTGCAAGCGATCCAGGTTGTAATACTTCATGTAAGCCGCTACGTCCTCCTTTATATGAGTACGTGTTGGTTGATGCACTTTGAACAACCAATCGTGTTTCAGACTGCCAAAGAAGCGTTCAACAACGGCATTATCCCAGCATGCGCCAACGTCCCCCATTGAGGCTCGTATGTCATAACCCTTCAGCAGTGTTGCGAAGGCTTTACTGGTGAACTGAGACCCTCTATAGCTGTGGAATACCAGGCCTATCGGCGGTTGGCGGAGGTTGTAAGCCTTGATCATGGCCCGGCTGATCAAGCTCGTTGTCATGCGTTTGTCGATGGCCCAGCCAACGATTCTGCGCGAGTACAAATCCATGACGATGGCCAGGTAGTACATCCAGCCTTCGCCTGTTTTCAGGTAGGTGACGTCTCCTACCCAAACCTGGTTCATGCCCACCGGGTTGAACTGCTGATTTAGCAGGTTATCCGCTACCCGGTCGCTGTGTTTACGCTTGGTCGTGACTCTATAAGCCATGCGCTGCGTGACTTTCAGCCCCAGCTGCTGCATAACCATTCGTACTCGATGACGAGTCACCCGGACGTCTTCCTCGTTCAGTTTTTTGACTAATTCACGGCTTCCAAGGCTGTTTCTGGAGGCTTTGAACAGGGCTTTGGCACGTCGGTAGAAGTGCAGCTCTTCCGCAGTGATCACCTTGGCTGGACGGGCTTTCCACCGATAGAGCAAGTTGGTGGCAATCCTCAAGGACTTAGCGGCTTCTGGAACCGCGTACCCTTGCTCAGTTACGAGAGCAACGGCTTCTTCTTTAAATTCTGGCGGGTATTGCTTGTAACTGCGTTTCTGACTCATAACTGGCACCTCTGTTGGTGAAGAGTTTATCTCTTCTTGAGGTGCCCGGGTTATTCAACCAGAACACAGTCAGATTCGACCGCACATGAATAACGGTGGGAAAAGTCCAAATGCAGCAGAGAAACTGTATTGGTATTCCTACTAAACTGTGGCCAAAATTACTTGACCACTACAAGATTTAGTGCTTCATTAAACCGTCCATGAAAACGGGGTAGAACCCTTATCTGAAAATGAGAAAAACAATAATAAAGGAATATATCGATGAAGAAGTTAATGAGTTGTATTGCTCTCAGTAGTGCTCTGGTATTCAATGCTGCGCCAGCCAGTGCTGCCTTCAGTTTGTCCGGCACAGATTTATTCAGTTCGACGTTCAGCTCTCAGAGTCCTGATGCTAATGAGGTCGATCAGGAAGCTCTGCAACTGGTTGCGCAATTACTGCAAGCAGTGCCGCAGCTGTCCGGTGTTGCCTTGGGTCAGGGCTTTAACTCCAGTCTGGGTAATTTAAGCGGTCTGTCGTCGGGTGAGGTTTATCGCATGACGCTGGCGGACGGCCTGGACGTCAGCCTGAGCAATATAACGCTGGCACCAATCGGTGCTTCGGTGAATTTCTATTTCGACGATTATCCGCTGATTCCGGCCAGTGATAACACGGAAGCCATTAATGTCAGCGGGCCAGTATCTGGCTCATTCGCCTACCGTACACTGACGCAGAAGATTTCGCTGAATCTGGATTCGGTGGATGATCAGCCGGTTATTTATTCGGGCGGTGCGCTGCAGGGCACTATGCTTGAGTTCGATAACCTGCGTATTACCATTAATACGGCTAAATATATTCCATTCTGGGAAGAGCCGGTAAAAGTGGAAGGTCGGGTGTACATTAACGGGGTTATGGTGCCGGTCGAGGAGCTGGTAACTCTGATAAAGCTGCTTTCTGCATAAGTCTGCAGTAGTGGAATCTTAATTTCACCAGCCTTACGCGTCGGATGTCCGACGCGTATTTATTCTGCCAGCTTACCCCTCAAGCTTATCCAGCACCGCTGCCAAACGGTAATCCCCCCAGAAAACAACGGTGATCAAAAGTAGAGATTAGGCCGCCATGGCCAATTTCTGTTGAGGAGTGATTCCCCCAAGACCCATGTTCGGTCGTTCGTTATTGTAATGCCAAAGCCAGCGAGTGGCGTAATTCTGAACATCCTCCAATGTGTCGAACAAGTACTGAGCCAGCCAGTCGTAACGCACCGTGCGGTTGTAACGCTCAACGTAGGCATTCTGTTGCGGATTGCCAGGCTGAATAAATACCAGCTTAATGCCTTGATTCTCTGCCCACACAGCAAGCTTGTTGCTGATGTACTCAGGACCATTATCACATCGAATAGAGCACTATCAGGACACCCACATTAGCAGCATCACATAGACACTTACGCCAACACGCTCTCTAACTAGCACTCGTCCCAAGGCCCCCGCATTCTCGGCTCATCCAACAACCTTTCATGAGCCGCAAAAGTTACCCTTACGGCTCATATAAACAACAATAACGAGCCGCAAATTTGATATTTGCGGCTCACAGCACTATAAACAAGGCACAACACAGCCACCCGGACAGCCCATGAACTACATCTGGCAACACAAACACTGGCCCAACTTCAGCTACGACAGCGGCAAGCTGTCGTCTCTGGCCTACCAGTATGCCAAGCAAGCCGCTAAGCTGACTGGCAGCCTGTCGCAAACCGATCAGGATGATTCCTTAGCCGCTCAGCTGGATCTGATGGTGGATGAGGCGATCAATACCAGCCTGATCGAAGGTGAGAACCTGAATCCAGCCAGTGTGCGATCATCGTTACAGAATTACCTGAACCTGACCCCTACTCCCATCAACGTCGCTGACGTTAAAGCAGAAGGAATGGCGGCGCTGATTGTAGACGTACGCAAGCACTTCAGTCAGCCACTCAGCAAAGAGATGCTGTTCAACTGGCATCGCATGGTGCTTGCCGGATTTGAAGACAATATCCTGCACAGCGACCTGACCGTCGGGCAATGGCGAGACAGCCCGGAACCGATGCAGATTGTTTCCGGGCCGGTTGGTTATGAGCGCGTGCATTACGAAGCACCTGCCGCACAGGATCTCGATACTTTAATGGCTGAGTTCCTGAACTGGTTTAATCAGCAAGGTCTCCTACAAGATAACCAGCAAATACCAGGGGTGATCCGCGCTGGTATCGCTCACCTGTGGTTTGAGGTTATTCACCCATTTGATGACGGTAATGGCCGTATCGGCCGTGCCATCATTGAATATGCGCTGGCGCAGGATATGGGGATGCCCGTCGTGCTCAGCATGTCGACCCATATCGAAAGAAATAAAAAGGAATATTACCGCCAGCTGAACGTTGCGAGTTGCTGTGACGCATCGGAGCTGGATGACCCTGCGGTGCTGGATATCACTGCCTGGCTCAGCTGGTTTATCGAAACTCTGATCGCGGCTCAACACGAAGCAGCCGAAAAAATAGCGACAATATTTGAGAAAACTGAATTCTGGCAGCGACACAAAAATACCGAGCTGTCAGAACGCCAGGAAACGGTTTTAAACAAGATATTCAAAGCCGGGAAAGATGGCTTCCCTAACGGCGTCAGTGCACAAAAGTATGCCGCGCTGGGGAAATGTTCCAAGGCAACCGCGACCCGTGATTTAAGCGATTTACTCGCTAAAGGCTGCTTACGCTCTCAAGGTTTGGGCCGGGGGCTGCGATATTTTTTAAATACTAAGGGCTTTCAGGCTAACTGAAAGCCACCATCCCCATATTGACCGCCACAACCAACAAAAACACCGCCATCAGCCGATTAATCCACTTTAGGTAGCTGGTCTGATAAATCCTGCGCCCGAGCAAACGCCCAAATCCATAATATAAAGATGGTGCTCCCAGGCCAAGAAACGCCAAACCAACGCTCCAGGCAACCAGAGATCCACCCGTGATACCTGCCGCCGGAAACTGCACCGTGGCCAGCGGTAAAGCGACCGATAACCCTTTCGGATTGAGAATCTGCATCAGCACACCATCGGC
Organism: Bacterioplanoides pacificum; assembly: GCF_042648445.1. Taxonomy (NCBI): domain Bacteria; kingdom Pseudomonadati; phylum Pseudomonadota; class Gammaproteobacteria; order Oceanospirillales; family Oceanospirillaceae; genus Bacterioplanoides; species Bacterioplanoides pacificum. The sequence goes on along the minus strand of NZ_JBHRYB010000005.1, from coordinate 553,171 downwards.
AAATGCCAGCGGGCGTACCTTCTCATCCCCCTGCCCCGACACATCCGAACGAAAGATCTTATAACTGAGCCAAACGATATACGCCGTGCCCAGTGCAGCTGTGCACTGCAGCAAGGTATCGCTGATCAGCTGCGCGCTAACAAAAGAAGCCGTAAGGAACAAAATGGTCATGCCGGTCGACACACCCACAAAGAAGCTAAGCATGCCGCTCTGCTTCTGAATACCGCTGTTAAGACCAATAAAATTAACGGGACCGGGCGTGTACATCACACCAACGGCATACAAAATGATTTCCAGCATAAGGATGACGACTCAAATAACCCTGCAACTTAGCAAAACAAAATGATAGGAAAGCCAGGTTGAGAAAAATAGAACAAAGTTGCGGAGCTCAGGCAGCCTCCAACATAAGCAATTCGACTTGGGGTGCGACTTGAGGGCTGTCTTGGGGGGTAATCCCCGCTCAGGACGAACAACTGTAGTGCGACACCCCACCGGCATGAAGATATTCCGCCGGTTTCTGGCGGTCGAAGCGGGCTGCCACTTCCGGTGTTTGCTCATCGTAGGGATGGGTCAGCACCTGTTGCAGTTCTTTCACCAGGCCGTAATTACCGCTGCCATCCGCACAACTCTGCATCGCCTGTTCATAAGCCGGCACCACTAACCACTCACGCCAGGTGTATTTCGGGTTGGTTTGTTTCATACGAGCAGACACAGCGCTTTCACTCTGACCTTCCAGCACCTGTGTACGCCATTGCGCCAGCCACTGCTGCCATTGGACCAGCAATGCCTCCCCCAGCGAAGCGCGGTAAAAGGTCGCCTGTAGCGGCTCAATAGTGGTTGGCAACGACGATAACGCCCGGAAAAAGCGGGTGTAGCCCGCCTGAGATTGATGCATTAACGACAGCAGTTGCGTGGTTAACGCCTGGTCGTAACTTGCCAGGCCCAGTTTAGCCGCCCACATCGTCTGAATTGCCTGACGCTGGGCTACTTCAAACCCCTGACGAATGTCGTCCAGTTGCTGCAGACTGGTGTTATCGCCATCCTGTTCCAGTAAGGTTCGCAACGCTTTCCAGAACATATGGAAGTTGGCTTCCGCCGCGGCCGGTTGATTAAAGAAAGAAAAATGCTCACCGCCGCCGGTCCAGGGCTGGAACTCTGGATCAAACACCTCACAAAAACCAAACGGGCCGTAATCCAGGGTGTAACCGCCCGCGTGGCAGTTATCACTGTTAAAATTGCCCTGGCAAAACCCCACCCGAATCCAGTTCGCCACCAATGCCGTTAATCGGCCGCGGAAACATTCCGCCAATTTTATCACCTGCTCCGCAAAGGGTAACGTCGTATCAATGTCGTCTTTATATTCGCGCTCGATCAGATGCTGAACCATTAACGTCAGCTCTTGCGGTGCGTGATCGTATTCTTTATTGCGCGTTCGCCGGGCAAATAATTCCAGCTGGCCAACACGGATAAACGACGGTGCCACACGGGTGGAAATCGCTACCGGATTATCCACCAGAATATCCGGCTCATAGCTTTGCGACTGTTCGGAATACCACGGCCGGGTAACGGTTTCCGTGGTTGAGGTAAATAATGTCAGCGACCGTGAGGTCGGAATACCCAGCGCATGCATATGCTCCTGTGCTAAAAACTCGCGCACACTGGAGCGTAATACCGCACGGCCATCGGCACCACGACAATACGGCGTACGACCGCCACCTTTTAATTGCATCTCCCAGCGTTTGCCGCGGAACACCCCTTCAAAAATCGACATCGCGCGGCCATCGCCATACCCATTGCCGGTACGGAATGGGCATTGCTGAGTGTATTCGCGGCCATAAATCGACAGCGCATAACCCGTTGCCCAGCCATACGGGCGCATATTACAGGCGTCGTTTTGCCGTACCGCCGTCATATCACCACTGAATAGCCGGGCAAAATCGCCATCGCCTGCCAGCGCATAATCCAGTCCCAACTCAGCAAATAAGCCGCTGCTGTGAGCAATGTATTGCGGGTTGGCGATCGGTGTGGGAATAACGGGCACATAATGGCCGCTGAACACCTGCCGTGGTTGTTGCTCCTGGCCATCGGCGCGGGCATCCGGATCTATATTCAGACTTTGCAGCAACGAATAATCCGCCCGGGCGCTGAACTCGCTGAACTGCGTAATCCGTTGTTCTTCTGACGATGGGGAGCATGACGACATAAAAGGCTGGCCTGAAACTAACGATCGGCTGTCAGTTTAACCTTATGCGTCGCCGAAAGACACAAAACGGCAGTGCGTCGGGACAAGCATAAATAATACAGCTATCATTACCCGGTTTTATCATGTAACCCCATTCACTGCAGGACCGTTTACTCAATGAACGACACACAAACACTGGCCAACCTTTTTGAAAACGCCTTATTAGGCATGTTGGAGCGGCGTGGTGAAGCCATCCGTTATTTTGCCAGTCAGGACGCTTTTGATTATATGAAACTATCGGTCGCTCACTGGCATCCGGATGTTTACTGGAATCTGGCGGCAAAAGACGGCCAGGAATTTGATGCCAGCGGCTACGACAAAGATTATTTCAGCCCGGAGGAATTTATTCTGCTGCTGGATTATGAACGCGTGCCGGGTGTCGCACCGTTACTGGAGGCGCTTGAAGCCATCAACGAAGCAGCGGAAGACAACGACGATGATGACATCATGCCGGACATCAGGCTGACACACAGCGCCCTGGCACTGGCCTTCAAACGCGATAGCGTGATCAATAAACTGGCCGAACTGCTGGGTGATAAAATGCCCACAGCAGACAATTTACATCAGGTTATTCATATTCATGATGTGGATGGCTACTGCGAGCAGAACTTTTTAGCGCCAGCTGACGTCTGATAATAGCGCTTCAGGGTGCGGCTTAGCGCGGACAACGCTAGCGGCGGTAATCACCTTCGTGATAACGATGCAAGATCACGCCGTCAAAGCCGCTACCCTGAATTAATTGTTGCAGAAAATCTTCCAGCATCTGTCGATCTGCTTCGCTGTTATGCTCGTCTCCCGGGCGCGAAAAATATAACGTCCAGCCACATTCAGGAAAGTCCGGAAAGCGGTGTTTACCGGACAAATCAACGTTTGGCGTCATATCAAAATACCAGCGTGGCGCCTGCTTGATGAACTGGCCGTAGGTATATTCGATTTCCGGATCATTATCCGGGTCGTCGATATTACGAATTCCGCCCTTATCCGGCCATTTGTACAGTTTCCGATACTGTTTCGTTGCCAGAAAAGCATTGATGTTATCGACAAGGCGTTGCTCGTCCTCAACTGCACATTTCAAACCCATTTCAATCGCGTTCATGGATGTCTCTTGTTAAATTCAGCGTTTATTTCCGCACATAATACAGCGCTGCTGTGCTTCGCTGCAGGACTGACACATGTGCCAGGCCGTATTGCAATAATATCTGACACTGGCCGCATCACCGGGGTCCCAGCGACGCTGACATTGCGGGCAGGCACAAAACGAGCGATTCATTGCTTTACTGCACGCCGGGCAACAAAGCTGCTCGGCCTGCTGTGGCGATAAAATGTGTTGTCCGTCAAGTTCCATATCCGCATCCGGGTTGACCCTGTTTGATAGCGTCCGGATACTGCACAATTGCGCGCCGTAATGGAAGCCATCGGACGCTGCATTGCGGCACGAGTCTAACCAAGAGCCAGCGACTGGCTGATTATATTTTATGATTATTATTGAAGTGATTGCCCCCGCCACCCATGAAGACAGCATCATCCGGCTGGCGAAACAGAACAACGCCCGCGACCACTGGATCAGCAGTCGCAGCGATAAACAAATTGCGCTAAAAATTCTGGTGGAAAAAGACCGCTCATATTAATGAGCGGCCTTGCGGTCCACAGCGAAATTTTCTGCGCGTGACGATCAGATATGCTCAGAATTTGAACCGTTGGGTATACCCCAGCAGCACCTTGGCGGTTTTGCCCAGTTTTTCCGCCGCTTCATCCGCCGAGCGTGAACGCTCTTTGGTTTGTTCGGTTAGATGGTTTACCTGAATCAGGTTACGGTCCATCTCTTTCACCACCAGGCTCTGCTCTTCGGTGGCGCTGGCAATCTGATGGGTCATATCGGTAATGGTGGTCACCGAACCGGTAATCTGCTGCAGTGCCTCACCGGCTTTATCCGCTTCCTGCACGCTGTAGTTAGCCTGTTTCACGCCACTTTCCATGCTGGTTACCGCACTGGACGAGCTCTGCTGCAAGCGGTCGATCAGGTTTTTGATTTCCGAGGTCGATTGCTGCGTACGCGCCGCCAAAGTCCGTACTTCATCGGCCACCACGGCGAAACCCCGACCTTGTTCACCGGCACGGGCGGCCTCAATGGCAGCGTTCAGGGCCAGCAGGTTGGTTTGTTCGGCAATGGCCTGAATGGTGTCGAGAATGGTACCAATGTTCACACTTTCCTGACGCACGTTGGCGATCACGCCGGATGCCTCATCAACACCGGTGGCGAGTTTGCGAATGGAGTCAATCACCGTGCGCACCGTGCTCTGGCCGGTTTCAGCAAAGCGTTGCGACTCGCCGGTGGCTTCCGAGGTGTTCTGCGCATGCTGGGCCACTTCGGTAATGGTGGCAGTCATTTCGTTCATGGCGGTCGCCAGCTGGTCAATTTCCATAGCCTGCGTCTGAAGATCCATATTGGTCTGAGCCGTGGTTTCCGCCACCACATCGGCTTCATGGGCCAGTGTCTGGGCGGAATCTACCAACCCACGAATCAGTTCACTGAGCTGAATCTGCATCTGGTTACAGGCTTCGCTGGCTTGTCCGACTTCATCACGGGATTCAATTCGCATCGGCGCCATGGTCAGGTCACCACTGGCGATCTGCTCGGCTTTTTTCTTCAGCGCATACAGAGGACGGGAAATCAGCATACTGAGCAGGATCGCCAGACCCAGTGCCAGCACCGCAGTAATGCCGGTCGCAACCCACACCACCACACTGGCACGCTCTGAAGCCGCCTCAGACTCGGCAATATAAATCACCTGCTGTTCCTGCAATAAGGTGCGCACGGTATTAAACGCGGCGCGCATATCGCTTAAGTGACGCATGGTTTTATTGTCGTATACCGACAGCGCGCTTTGCGGATTGGCCAATACTTCTCGCGCACTGGCGTGCAGGTCTTTGTGGGGCTGATCCAGGCTGTCCAGCGCCCGCTTCAGTGCCGGCATGGCCTGGTGGTAGGCATCACTGGTACGGAACTGGTCATACCAGGTACCAAACTCACATTGGGTCGGATCCAGTTTGCCGGCAAACGGCCGGCTGAACATGATGCTGTTGGCCAGATTATTGGCCCACACCAGATGACCGATTTCCCGGTCAAACTGCAGCAGCGTCACCGCCATTTCTTCCCGTGCCTTACTTTCTGCCATAGCCATGTTGCGTAATGACACAGAGATGGTCAGCGCCACCACCAGCATCAGAACGGCCAGCAGGCCAAAGCTGAACATTAATTTTTGACGAACCGACAACGAACCCAGAAATCTGGTCATGCAAACCTCACTGTTATGGAATCAGCAGCAGCTCCGATACCTTTTTACTCATAAAAGGTTATCCGGCCACCAATATATTTTTAGTCCAGATGCGCCACTTTACCAAGAGGTTATCGGACAATTGCACCATAACTTGATCTGCATCGGCCGGTTATTTTCTGCCATCACAAGGCTTGTGAAAAAATGGCAGAAAAGCCGATAAAAAGGGGCAAACGCCCCTTTTAGTGAAAATAATGCAGCAATGTTCCGATCTGAATCAGGTCGGTTTTTTGTAGCTTTTACGCAACTGTTTGCGCGCCTTGTGACCTGTTGCAGATAATCGCTGTGCAAATAACGGACTTGATTGCTGTCAGTCATCGGCGTGGCTCCTTCTGAAGCCCGACATTACACCAGCCACAAACGACCGGCTTGAACAAAATTGCTCAGCCCGGCTGCCGTTTCAGCGACGAAACGTTGGCCGGTCATACTGGCTGTAATCAACCGCACAGCTGTTCCAGCCCGTCGCCCGCTGACGGCGGCGCTCGGAGATTTTTTTGCCAAACACGGCCAGATGCACCTGCTCCATCAGCTGGTCCATTTCCCGCGGCGTGACAAACCCCATAAATACCGCGCCCTGCATAAAGCCTTCGGTACGATGGCGCTCAACATCGGCAACGGCCATGCCTTCCTTGCTGGCGCGGAACAAAGTCCGCAGACGGCGTTCCACTTCCGCCAGATACGCTTCTTTATCCATGTTATTACCCTGAATCAGTTGTCGTTATTGTCACCAAACACACCACACAGGTCGAGCCGGGGAATACGCCGGGCATCACATAATGGGGTTTCTGTACGGCCAGCTGACATTTATTTTCGATCCGCGCCAACAATCATCAGCCAACAATCATCAGCCAACAGTGATCGGCCAACAGTGATCGGCCAATCCGGTGCCGCTGCGCCCGTCATTTACTAGCCACTCAAAATTAATCAGTACTTTATCACTAGAAAGCAATAAGATAACGGTATAAATTGTTGCTGATACAGAATAGCTGTGTTTTTGATAGCTAATCCCAATTGATAACGACTGATCAATCAGATTATTATTCAAAAGTCTTATAGCCGAGTGTTGAACTATGGTATTCGGAATTATCAGCGCCCTGATGCTGCTGCTTTACACCCTGTTTCTCGGGGTGTTTTTGTACCTGTTTGTGATACTGAAAATCCTGTTGCCCGAAGCCCTGGTGCGACGCCTGATCGACCCACCCATTGAAGGGATCGCAACGCTGTGGATCGCCGGTATTTTATTCTGGACCAACCGGGTGTTCCGCGTCGACTGGGATATTCAGGGGCTGCAACGTGCCAATCCACACGAATGGTTTCTGATTACTGCCAATCATCAGAGCTGGGTGGATATTTTTGTGTTGTACCAGCTGTATCTGAATAAAGCACCGTTACTGAAGTTTTTTATTAAAAAAGAGCTGGGCTATATCCCGATTGTCGGCCAGGCCTGGTGGGCGCTCGACTTCCCGTTTATGCGCCGTTATTCGAAAACATTTTTACGCAAACACCCGGAAAAAGCCGGCGATGATTTAAAAGAAACCCAGCAGGCTTGCCGTAAATTTTCGTACCAGCCCAGCAGCGTGATGAACTTTCTTGAAGGCACCCGCTTTACCCGTGAGAAACAACAGGCCCAGAATTCGCCGTTCCGCCATTTGTTAAAACCCAAAACCGGTGGCCTGGCATTTGCCATTCAGGCATTGGGAGAACGTTTCAGCGCCTTAACCAATGTCACCATCGTCTACCCGGATGGCATTCCAACCTTCTGGGATATGTTGTGTGGCCGTTTACAACGAGTGGTGGTCCGGGTGGAAGAGCGTGAAATTCCGGAAGCATTCAGCCGCGGAGATTACCAGAACGACCGCCAGATCCGCGCTGCAATGCAACGCTGGACCAGTGATATCTGGCAGGAAAAAGATCAGCTGATCGAACAGCTGCTGGCGAACAATCACCAGACCAGCGGTAACGCCGTCGACGTTACCGGTTAGCTTCAGGTTATCGCAGATACTGCGCATGGAAGCGCAACTGCTGGGCGATAAACGATGCGATAAAATAATAACTGTGATCGTAACCGTCGTGTTGCTGCAAAGTCAGCGGATAGTTCACTTTTTCGGCAGCACGCTGCAGCGCTTCCGGCTTCAGCTGTTCGGTTAAAAAGTTATCCGCCAGCCCCTGATCGACCCACAATGGCGGGTAACCACTGGCATCCTCAATGGCTGACATCAGTTCACAGCTGTCATACGCTTTCCAGTCATCGCGGTTATTGCCGAGATAATGACTGAAGGCTTTTTCACCCCAGGGACAATTCATCGGATTACTGATCGGGCTGAACGCGGATACCGAGGTATAGTGTTGCGCATTTTTTAAGCCGATGGTTATCGCACCATGGCCACCCATCGAATGCCCCATAAGCGCTTTTTTATCGCTGACCGGAAAATGGCTGGCGATCAGCTGTGGTAATTCCGATACCACATAACTGTACATATGGTAGTGATCATTCCACGGTGGCTGTGTGGCATCGACATAAAAGCCAGCCCCCTGCCCCAGATCGTAGCTGTCGTCATCGGCTATCGGATTACCAGCGTTGTCCAAACCATCACTTCCACGTGGACTGGTGTCCGGCGCAACAATCGCCAGTCCCAGCTCAGCCGCCAGCTGATGTGCCCCGGCTTTTTGCATAAAGTTTTCGTCGCTGCAGGTTAATCCCGACAACCAATACACCACCGGCACCGGACCATCGTTTGCTTGCGGCGGCAGGAAAATCGCAAAACGCATATCACAGCCCAGCGTCCGGGAAACATGACGGTATTGTTTATGCCAGCCAGCAAAACTTTTATTCTGGGCAATTAATTCCAGGCTCATAAGGCCTCCTGTGTTTATCCAAGGATCCAGAAGTTGACAAGGTGTGCCCGGGATTACCCGGGCACACGTGGCTCAGAAATGAATCACGCTGCGGATGCTTTTGCCTTCATGCATCAGATCGAATGCCTCGTTGATGGCATCAAGTTCCATGGTATGAGTAATAAAATCGCTCAGTTTAAATTCACCGGCCAGGTAACGCTCAACGTAATCCGGTAATTCACTGCGGCCTTTAACGCCACCAAATGCGGTACCACGCCATACCCGCCCGGTCACCAGCTGGAATGGCCGGGTGGAAATTTCCTGGCCGGCACCAGCAACACCAATAATCACCGATTCGCCCCAACCTTTATGGCAACATTCCAGCGCACTGCGCATCACATCGACATTACCAATACATTCAAACGAATAATCCACACCACCATCGGTCAGCTCAACAATCACTTCCTGAATCGGCTTGTCATAGTCTTTGGGATTAATGCAATCGGTGGCTCCCAGCTGTTTTGCCAGCTCAAACTTACTGTCATTAATATCGATGGCGATAATACGCCCGGCTTTAGCCATAGCGGCACCAATCACCGCACTCAAACCGATGCCACCCAGACCAAAGATGGCGACGCTGTCTCCTGGTTGTACTTTGGCGGTATTCATCACCGCACCCATTCCGGTAGTGACGCCACAACCTAACAAACACACCTCTTCCAGTGGCGCTGTTTTATTTACTTTTGCCAGTGCAATTTCCGGTAATACCGTGTATTCGGAAAAGGTTGAACAACCCATATAGTGATAAATCGGCTCACCATTAATGGAGAAGCGGCTGGTGCCGTCCGGCATCAGGCCTTTACCCTGAGTTTCACGGATTTTCTGACACAGGTTGGTTTTACCCGACAGGCAGAATTTGCATTCACCACATTCCGGGGTATACAGCGGAATGACATGATCCCCCACCGCCACACTGGTGACCCCTTCACCCACGGCTTCGACAATACCGCCACCTTCGTGACCCAGGATCGCCGGGAAAATGCCTTCCGGATCATCGCCCGATAAGGTGAAAGCATCGGTATGGCACACGCCACTGGCAATAATTTTGACCCGCACCTCACCCGCTTTGGGCGGTGCAACCAGCACCTGTTCAATTTTTAACGGTTCGCCCGCAGCCCAGGCTACGGCAGCACGACAGGTAATCGCTTCAGCAGTCATCGGTTTATCCTCAGTTAATTCATCGGTTTCATTTGCCATCCTATATTGCCCTTCCGTGTGTGATAATAAGCGAAATATAAAATCACTATTACGAGAGAGTAATAATGTCCGTTATCCCCACCTGGCAGGGTATTGCTGAATTTGTTGCCGTGGTTGAAACCGGCAGCTTTACTGCCGCTGCTCAGCGCCTGCAGCTATCCACCGCTCAGATCAGCCGCCAGGTCAGTGCCCTGGAGCAACGGCTGGGCTTACCCTTGTTACATCGCACCACCCGTAAAGTCTCCGTATCGGATCAGGGAAAGCGCTATTACCAGCAATGCCGCCAGCTGCTGGATGGTTTCGAAAACGCCGAAAATGAACTGCTCGACCAGCAAACCCAGCCACGAGGTACCCTGCGCCTGACCGCGCCAATCACCTATGGCGAGCGCATTCTGATGCCCTTGCTGAACCGTTTTCTGCAGCAGTTCCCACAAATGCGCTTTGAAGTAGAACTCAGTAACGCCCGGATGGATCTGATTGATAATGGCTTCGACCTCGCCATTCGTTTAGGCAAACTGGAGGATAATCGGCTGCGCGCCCGTAAACTGGCCAGCCGTCAGGTGTATACCTGTGCCAGCCCGGCCTATATCCGTCGTTATGGCCAGCCTTACAGCTTGTCGGAACTCAGCCAGCACAACTGTTTATTAGGCACTCTGGATCACTGGCGGTTTGTCGAAAATCAACAGCCACGCACGGTTCGTGTCAGCGGCCGATTACGTTGCAACAGTGGTATTTCATTACGCGATGCGGCGTTACAAGACATGGGAATTGTGCAGCTGCCGGAAGAATATTTACTCAATCCGATTCGCCAGGGCCAGTTACAGCCCGTACTGGAGGCTTTTCGTCCGGCAGCAGAAGGAATCTGGGCGGTCTATCCGGCGAGCCGCTGGAGCTCACCAAAAACCGCACGTTTACTGGATTATCTCAGTACCAATCTGCCACAGCAGATTATTATCTGAGGTGGGTTACAAGGCGATAAAATGATCAATCAACAAAAACAGGAAACAATACAGAATATAACGAATGGAGAACCAGAACGCCCGCTGAGAAGCACGCATCAGTTTTTTCCCCTGATGCTGATATACCGCATAGTTCAGCCATAACCAGCGCAGATTCAGTACACTGATCAGCAGCAGATACACCAGTCCGGATAAACCAAACACGTAGGGCAATAAGCTGGTGGCCAGTGTTACCCAGGCATAGAGCCACACCTGTAAACGGGTAAAAGCCAGTCCGTGGGTCACCGGCAACATGGGGACCCCCGCCTGACGGTATTCTTCACAGCGATAAATCGCCAGCGCCCAGAAATGAGATGGCGTCCAGGCAAAAATAATCATCACCAGTAACAACGCATTACCATCAACGCTGCCGGAAATTGCGGTCCAGCCCAACAAAGGTGGCGCCGCACCAGCCAGACCCCCGATGGTGATATTCTGCGGCGTGGCGTGTTTCAGAAAGGCGGTATACACCAGCGCATACCCCAACAGCGCTGCTGCGGTGAGCCAGGCCGTCAGTTCGTTAATCCACTCAGCCAGTAGCCATAAACCGGTTACCGATAATAACGCAGCATACAGCGCAGCCTGCCACGGACTGATGCGGCTTTGTACCAGTGGCCGTTTGCGGGTACGGGCCATTAACCGGTCAAAGCGCTGATCAAGCAGATGATTAAAGGCCGCAGCCCCCATCGACACCAGGCCAATACCCAACAGCGCGATGATCATACGGCCGGGGTCCGGTAATTGTGGTTCAGCCAGTAACATGCCGACCAGCGCACACACCAGCATGACCAGCACGACTCTGGGCTTGCCCAGCTGCCAGTAGTCAGCAACCCCGGGGCTGAAATTCAGCGTCTGATTAATGGCCATAACCTTCCCTCCTGTGTTCCGCCGGCTGAATTTCCGTCGTCAGCTGGCGCGCCCGTTGCCGAGCCATCCCGTAAAACCCCGCATACACCAGCGTCAGTAACAATAACGCCGCAATCAGAGTGTGTAATAACGCCAGCGACACAGGCAAAGACCAGGCGATCATCACCGCTGCCACCAGCAGCTGGCAGCCATATAAGAGCAGCAAAATCCGACTGCTCTTGCGTAGCCGGCGCTCCGCTGAGCGCTGCTGGTAAGCCAGGGCCAGCAGGACAATCCCCAGCAACACGGCACCCAGGCGATGACTTAAATGAATGGCGGTACGGGCCACAGCATCCAGCTGGCCATGTAAATAGTCATGACCAATTTCCGGACTGAGGTGAAACCCCTGAGCAAAATCGGCTTGTGGCCACCACTCGCCGTTACATTGTGGCAAACCAATACAACCCACACCGGCATAATTACTCGACGTCCAGCCTCCCAGACTGATTTGTAATAACAACACCAGTAACGCCAGCCAGTACAACGGATTCACCGCCGATCCAGACTGCCTGGCAGGAGGTTGATCTGCCACAGAGCGGAGCGACAGCCGTAACCAGAAAAATAACACCAGACAGCTTAAGCCTCCCAGTAAATGAGCAGTCACCACGACCGGCCATAAACGCAGGGTGACTGTCCACATACCAAAGGCACCCTGCAAACCGATCAAGAGCGGCAAGGCAATGCCGATCAGGCGTAAGCGACGATGGCTCTGACGCAAACACAAAGCGGCACACACCAGCGCTAAAACCCCTAACAGGCCAGCGGCATAACGATGAATCATCTCCATCCAGGCTTTGATGGGTTCCAGCGGTTGCGAGGACACCAGTGCCGCCTGTTCCGCAGACGGCACCGCCAGCCGGCCGTAACACCCCGGCCAGTCAGGGCACCCCAGTCCGGCATCTAATAAGCGGGTGGCAACCCCCAGCAGCAGTACACATAAGGTTAATAACACTGCCAGCCCCGAAAACCGGATTAAATAATCCGATGGCTCGCGGCGGTAGCAATAATCAGTCATGAGAATCCTCCGCGCGGCTGGTTATTTGTGCCTGCCACTGTGGCAGGGCCGGATTGCGTTTTAACAAGTGACGCAGATCGTCAAAAACATCACTAATATCGACCTGACCACCATAACTGACGACCACCTGCCCTTGCGGATCAGCCAGCCAGATCATGTAATCGCCGAGCTGACTGCCATTCACGGAAGCCGGCAACAATGCCACCTGCTCGCCGCGAAACTGACCGGCTACCGGATCCTCACGGTTTTCAGCCAACAAAAACCAGCGCTGAACCCGCCCCGCATCGCGCCCCAGGGCACGATGCAAACGCCACATTTCATCACGCAACTGACAATCAGGAACGTCCGGCTGGCAGCGGAAAATCAGATACCAGTGGCCGGCGGGATGGGTGTATATCGGCGTTAACAGTGGCCAGTCACGGATATTACTGATCAGCGGCAGGACATCACCATGAGCAACGTTGTCTTCCGGCAGGCCCACCTTCCATACCCACATTGACCAGGCCAGCGGTACAGGCAAAAACAGTACAGTCAGTAACAACACAAGCTTAATTTTATCGCGCGCTAATATTTGCATTAAGACCCCCGTAAGCGTTATTCCCTGGCCGCCGTCGTCATTGCTTTACGTCCGGCAACAGCGAAGCCCAGTGCCAGAAACGCCAGCAACATCCATTGCAGGCTGTAACCCAGATGACGTTCAACACTGATCTGCATGGGTTGCCACCAGACCTGCCTTGCCCCCAAGCCCTGACTGTCGACCTGTAAATGCAACACCCCGGCAAATCCCTCACTGGCCCGCGGCCAGAATTTCAGGTCCAGCGTCTGAATCCGCTGATTATGTAACGCATCGTCTAATACGAATGCTACATCCTCATTTTCCAGTGGTTGCCAGACTGCGGTTACCACCTGTAAGTCGATGTCTCCCGGTGCCGGAAACGGTGGATTTTTCCGGCTGCCGGCGGTGGCAACAAAACCACGATCAACCAGCCACCAGCGGCCGTTGACATCGATCAGCGGGGTTAATAATGCAACACCCACCTGACCTGCCAGAATACGGTTATCGAGCCATAAGCTGTGCTGTTCCTCAAACACACCACTGATGGTAACTTGCGCTAACGCCGGCGGTTGCGTGACCGGATTAAACAAAGACACGGCCCGCTGTTCAGCCTGCTGAATCGCCTTTTTTTCCTGTGCCCGTTGCCATTGCCACTGGCTTAACAACAGGCCTATGGCGAACAGTGCCAGCCAGAATCCCCACCAGACAATCACCCGCCAGCTGACACCAGCGCGATAACGCTGGAAAATTTGCCGCTGAGCTGCTTTAGTTCTGAACACACTGGTTGCCATGGAATGACGCCCCGATGAAAATTCTGATTATTCTGACTTTTACCCTGATGGCACTGAGCTTAATGGCCGGAGCGGGATTTCTGCTGAAGGATGACTCTACGTCAGTACGTTTATTACGCTCCCTGACCTTACGGGTCAGCCTCGCCATTGTGTTGATCAGTGAACTGATCATCTGGTTTTTCTGGTTTCAGACAACATAAACAAAAATAAACAGGCCAAGCCAAACCACATCAACAAAATGCCAGTACCAGGCTGCGGCCTCAAAACCAAAGTGTTGTGCTGCTGAGAAATGACGGCGTAATAATCGAATAAAAATCACCAGCAGTGTCAGCGCACCAATCGTGACATGCAAACCATGGAAGCCCGTCAGTAAAAAAAACGTACCGCCATATACACCAGCCTGTAAGGTCAGGCCCAGCTTCTGATACGCTTCAACGTACTCAACGCCCTGAATCACCAGAAAGGAAAATCCCAGTAATAACGTGACCGCCAGCCAGCCCTGTGAAGCAGACAGTTTATTCTTTTTCAGCGCATGATGAGATAACGTCAGCGTGACGCTGGAGCTGACCAGCAACAGGGTATTAATCAATGGCAAGTGCCAGGGGTCTATCACGGCAACCGGGCCGTTAATATTATCTCCCGGTGGATTCAGCAACGGCCAGGAGGCAACAAATTCCGGCCATAATAACGCACTGATACCTTTTGCTCCCTCGCCATCAAGCCAGGGGAGCGCAAACATTCTGATGTAAAACAGTGCTCCGAAAAATGCCGAAAAAAACATAATTTCTGAAAAAATAAACCACGCCATCCCCTGTCGGAATGAACGATCCATCTGCTGATCGTACAGCCCTGCCATAGACTCCCGGGCAACATCCCGGAACCAGAAAAACATCACCAGCAGAATGCCGGCCAGGCCTGCGAACATCAGAGGTGCGCCGCTGCCAAATGACAAAGATGCAGCCGCTCCTACAGCAAACAAAGCAATCACCAGCACAGCAAATACCGGCCAGCGGCTGGATTCAGGCACGTAATAATGACCACTCATATCATCCTCCTACTGCCATATCGGCTTCCGGGCTGACCGGAAATAAAGTATAAGCCAGCGTCAGCGATGCAATATCAGCCGGAAACGCTGCTGACAAAAAATACACCAGTGGTACATCCTTCACCTCTCCCGCCGCCAGCATCATTTCCTGAAAACAGAAACATTCTATTTTTAATAAATGCTGGCTCGCCTGTGCAGGGCTGACGCTCGGTACCGCCCGTACCCGCTGCGGTTTATTACTGAGATTACGGAAGCGAAACATCACCTGGTATTTACCGCCCGGCGCCGCCTGCTGCTGCGGCTGCAATGAGCTGAAACTGACAGCCAGACCGTTACCGGCATGGGTCACGAAGGACACCTGTTTCGTTTCACCCTGGCCATGCATCAGCACGGGTATTTCACTGGCGCGGGTGAGAGCGGAGTTACGGCCATTAAGACCGGTGATATCGCAAAAAACCTGATACAAAGGCACTAGGGACACCGTAAACAACACCATCCCCAGCAATACCCAGACTAAGCGCACAACGGTTTTACGGACATTGAGCTGTTGGCTGTGAGTAGGCATCACATTACTCCCGTGACGGTGAGTCGCGCTCAGGGATAAACTCAGGCGGTTCAGAAAAAGTGTGCAGCGGCGCCGGACTGGGTACCGTCCACTCCAGACCTTCGGCTCCCTCCCAGGGTTTAGCCCCGGCAGGTTTGCCACCACGAATACACACGATCACCACCAGCAGTAATAACAATTGGGAAATACCGAACAAAAAGCCGCCCAGTGAAGACACCACATTAAAATCGGCGAACTGCAGAGCGTAATCAGGAATACGTCTGGGCATGCCTGCCAGGCCGGAAAAATGCATCGGGAAAAAGGTCAGATTCACACCAACAACCGACAACCAGAAATGCCATTTCCCCAGCGTTTCATTAGGATAAAAACCGGTCCATTTCGGTAACCAGTAATAGATGGCTGCAATAATGGCAAACACAGCACCTGGCACCAGCACATAATGAAAATGAGCCACCACAAAATAGGTATCATGGTACTGAAAATCCGCAGGCACAATCGCCAGCATCACCCCTGACAAGCCACCAATGGTAAATTGCACAATAAAAGCCAGAGCAAATAACATGGGTAATTCAAACGACACCGAGCCACGAAACAGAGTTGCAACCCAGTTAAACACTTTCACCCCGGTTGGTACCGCAATCAGCATAGTGGCGTACATAAAGAACAATTGAGCCGGTAACGGCAACCCAACCGTAAACATATGATGGGCCCAAACCATAAACGACATAATCGCAATGGATGCGGTGGCATACACCATGGAGCGATAACCAAACAGACGTTTACGGGCAAACGTTGGAACAATCAGAGAAACAATACCAAACGCCGGTAAAATCATGATGTACACTTCCGGGTGCCCGAAAAACCAGAACAGGTGCTGAAACAATACCGGGTCACCACCACCAGCGGCGTTAAAAAAGCTGGTGCCAAAATTAATATCCAGCAACATCATAGTCACCACACCGGCCAATACCGGCATCACGGCTATCAGCAAAAATGCGGTAATCAGCCAGGTCCAGACAAACAGTGACATATCCATCAGGCGCATACCCGGGGTACGCATATTGAGAATGGTCGCGATGATATTAATTGCACCTAAAATTGAACTGATACCGGCGATATGAATCGACAGGATAAAGAAATTCGTTGATGGTGGCGCGTAGGTGGTGGACAACGGTGCATAAAAAGTCCAGCCGAAATTCGGCCCGCCCCCTTCCATCAACAAGGTCGACAGCAACATAGTAAATGCAACCGGCAACAACCAGAAACTGAAATTATTAAGGCGTGGCAATGCCATATCCGGTGCGCCGATCTGCAGCGGAATCATCCAGTTAGCCAAGCCGACAAACGCCGGCATCACTGCGCCGAAGACCATGATCAGTCCATGCATGGTGGTCATCTGATTAAAAAACTCAGGCTCGACAAATTGCAACCCGGGCTGAAATAACTCAGTCCGGATAACCAGCGCCATAAATCCACCAACAAATAACATGGCGCAGGAGAAAATCAGATAGAGACTGCCGATCTCTTTGTGATTGGTGGTAACCAGCCAGCGACTCCAGTGAGAGGATGGCGCCGCTTGAGCTGTCGTTGTGCTAGCCGTCATGACGTGTCTCCTCCGATTGATTGCCGGCCTGCTGGCCGGTGCTGACGCCCTCACCTTCGAGCCGCTGACGAATATCTGCGGGCTGAATCAAATCACCGGTATCATTCCCCCAGGCATTACGTTCATAGGTGATCACCGCAGCCAGATCGGCGGCCGAAAGAACATCACCAAACGCCGACATAGCCGTACCGGCTTTGCCGTACAATACAGTATCGATATGGTTATCCAGCTGCTCTGCCAGGGTTGCTACCGGACTGCCAGCCAGTGCCGGAAACGCAGGAGGAATACCACCACCACCCGCCTGATGACATGCAACACAATAGGTAGTGTAAACACTGGCGCCACGCTCCATCAGCTGTTCAGCCGTCCAGGCCTTGTTACTGCTGGCCAGTTCCTGCTGTTGTTGCTGCTGCTTACCCTGCAGCCAGCGTTGATAAGCCTCTTGCGGTACTGCCCGTACTTCAATCGGCATAAAGCCGTGGTTTTTACCGCATAATTCAGCACACTGACCGCGATAAATACCCGGTTCATCAATTCTCGCCCAGGACTCATTAATAAACCCCGGCACGGCATCCTTTTTAACCGCCAGTTCAGGCACCCACCAGGCATGGATGACGTCCGCAGAGGTCAGTAAAAAGCGGATTTTTTTACCAACAGGGACAACCAGAGGTTCATCCACCTGCAGCAGATAGTGTGGGTTTTTATCATCCTGATTACGGATTTCCGTTTCCGGAGTGGCGAGGTTTGAAAAATAACTGACGCCGCTGTCCATGTATTCGTAACGCCAGCGCCACTGGTAACCGGTAATCAGAATATCCAGGTCAGCCGCACTGGGATCGTAGATTTTCTTCAGCGTGGCCGTGGCCGGGATGGCCATAACAATCAGAATAACGACAGGAATCGCGGTCCAGAGGATTTCGACCAGGGTACTTTCGTGGAAATTCGCCGCTCTGGCGCCTTTTGACTTACGGTAACGGATCAGCGACCAGAACATTACGCCAAAAACCACGATGGCGATCGCCAGGCAAATCCAGAAGATAACCATATGCAGGGAAAACACTTCCCGGCTGATTTCGGTGACGCCCAGAGGCAGATTCCATTGCTGCTGTGCCATGCGGACTCCTTCAGCAATAAGTGACTGAAATGCCAAACCTTTCACTTGTTTCAGTAAAGGCCCGGATGTTCCGGCACTCAACTGGGCTGTTTGAGCCAGTCCGGTGATATAGATCTAAAAACTGGAGAGATGCTTATCTCTTATAATGAAACGATTGTCATGATGTCTCGTTCCGGAAGAAAAATAGCTATAAAAATCAATTAGATAAAACAGAAGTAACAAGGCGGATTAAACCAGAACGGTTATAGGAATAAGAGGTATCGAACAGGGCGTTAAGACCGAAATGATCTTAGTGCCAGGCTCATGCAAAGCTGTAACCGCTCGTGGAGACCTCAGAAATCGGCAAATGAGCGTGAACGCTGACGGTAGCCATAGGTTTGATAAAAAATAATCAGGCCGGTTTTATCCACCCGGCATTTGGCGTGACCCGATTCACTGGCATCCGAGACATCAAAGAAGATATCGTAATATTCCGGCGTTTCACGGCTTGATAACTCATCCAGCGACATGCGGGCTTCGTCCGGCAGCATAAACCGGGTATAACCCCGGCAGTGAGACATAGCATCCCCCAGCGTGTCGACGTTAGCCTGCATATTGTAGTCATGTTGATTACAGCCAGTAAGCAACACAACAACCAAAGCCAAGAAGCCGATATGCAACAAGCGGAGATTCCTTATAAAACGATTCATTGTTGCCACTATAAATACCTCCTACCGGTTAGCGAAGGCCGTTTGCGTAGTCCACGGTTACATCCCGTAGGCTTTAAGTAACCATCCTGCTTCCAGCATACGGTGATCCGTCAGCGAGGGATACACTAAATGGGCAAAGCAGAAACTAAGTTGCAGAAAGACAAAAAGACCCTGACCTGACAGGCAATGCAATCTGACTGAAGCCTCACGTTTGTCAGATATGGTCTATGCTTATCAGCATATCTGACATAACCATGGAGGACACAGTCAATGACTGACACCGCACAGACGCCGGATCGGGAACTTAAAATTGCCCAGCTGGAAGATGAGATTCAGCGCATCAGCAATAAACTGAATAATGATGGTTTCGTTTGTAAAGCACCTGCAGCAACGATCGAAAAAGAGAAAATCCGCCTTGCTGATGTCGAACGGGATCTGCAACAGCTGTTAGCCCGGCAATAACCACAGAGCAAGCGCCGTCAGTCGCCCTGACGGGTGCGCTTGCGAAACACCGCAACACAGTTTGAGTCGACCAGTGAAAACATAGTGTAACGCTTGTTACCGTTGCGGATATAACTCGCGACCTCCTTTCGCCCGCCAGGATGATGAACCTTCAGCACCCGCGCCCGGCGAAATACTTCCGCTTCGTGGAAAAACTTCAGCGCCAGCTCATCGCTGGCATCCCAGGCATCCCGGTCGCGACATTCAGCGAGCAGCGGCATCGATATTCCCGTACATAGAAGTATTAGCAGCATTTTCATAACTGAGTTGTCGGCCGTAAGGCATCGTTCTTGAACAGCAAAGACAAAAAAACCCGGTATACCGCAGAGTACACCGGGTTTGATACTGCCAACCAGCAATCAGTCGTCGCCGCCCATCACACCAAAAATCTGCAACAGAGACAGAAACAGGTTGTAGATAGCCACATACAGAGTGACGGTTGCAGAAATGTAGTTGGTCTCACCACCATGCAGGATCGCACTGGTTTCATAAGCGATCAGGCCTGACATCAGCATGATGAACATGGCAGAAACCGCCAGTGATAACGCTGGCATGTTGAAGAAGTAGGCTCCCAGAGAACACACAAAAGCCACTAGGATACCAACCATCAGAGTTTTACCCCAGCCACTCAGATCTTTACCTGTGCTCAATACCCAACCAGACATTCCCATAAAGATCAGGCCGGTTGTGCCCATCGCCATGGCGATCATTTCGGTACCACCCGGCAGCTTGGCATACAGAGACAGAATCGGACCCAGAGTCATTCCCATAAAGCCAGTCAAAGCGAATACAGAGACCAGACCCATAGCGCTGTTTTTGGTTTTTTCGACCAGGAATAACAGAGCAAAATAGCCGACCAGCGTCAGCAAACCAAAATGTGGCACGTTAAAGGCCATTGATACCGCTGCCATAATACCGCTGAAAATCAGCGTCATAGACAACAGCGCATAGGTGTTGCGCAGTACTTTACGACCATCATGACTGATGATCTGATCGTTTGACGATTGTGCCGTCATTGGCTCAGCCGCGGCGTCCTGGGCTGAGCTGTGGTTCATATTAAGATAATCCGGGCGATTGCTCATTTCCTGCTCCTGTTAGGATAATTTCGCTCCCGCGATTGTAGCTGAGCATGCACGTCAGGAATACTACTAAGCCCGGGGGTTGATACTTCTTTACGAATAACGCTATTCCACCACTGCCGTGCATTCAGCAGCCTGGGGCGCCAGTTTACACCGCACTTTGCGCATCAATGTCAGCATATCGCCGTCGTAGAGCCCTTGTTTACGCAGACTCAGTCGTAAGGACTGCAACTGCGAGCGATGCCGCTGTTGCTCACTTTCCGGTACCGGCTGCCAATAGTCTGCTGGCACAGTGTTCATTTCCGCTTTAACCCGGCCGACGTAAGTATCGAATTTAAACAGAAAATCTTCGCGCAGAATTTGGGCCAGGCCGGTCGGAAATTTCTCCTGACGGCCAATCAACTGGATGGTCGATAACGACTGAGGCATATCCAGAATACGCACCGGGCCATTCAGCTGGCCGGCAATCAACGCCTGATAAATGACCGCAGGTGCCAGAATCACATCCAGCCCGCCCGCTACAAACTCACCTGCCGCCGCTACAGCACCCAGCTTAACGGCGTTAGCTGACAAGCGGTTGGCAACCTCTACCAGCGATCGTTCATCGCGGATCACACCTAACTTTTGTTGTCCCAGCGCCGCAAGACTTTGCAGCGGCTTGGGATGACGAACAAAATAGCTGTCCCCCAGATATGCCACTCCGGCCACAACATAGTCGCCCTGCTCCATTTTCCCGGCCATTTTCGGGCTGGCAATCACCTGACTGAGAATGCGGAAATGTTGCACATCCGGTACCGCACCCGGTGCTTCAAGCGTGGCGACGTAGCGGTTGAATTCGTAGGTCCGGTTGCCACGAATCAGTGCCGCGTCGCACACCCCCGACTTGAGATCAGTGATCAGCTGTTCTTCGTCAGGATAAGCGCGGATATCCAACGCCAGACCATAATGCAGCGAGCGTAGCTTCTGATCATTAACGGTCGCATAAATTGGTCCGTTGCGTCCCAAAGGGTCCCAGACACAAAAACTGCGATTAATTTTGCCGTTAACAATCTGATCTGCATGTAACTTTTTTAATGCCCTCACCCGATTTTGTAACGGTAAGTTGGCATTCATGATGCGCGCCTGCAATTTGGCCGCTTGTTCCGGACTGACCTCGCCAGCCTGAGTGGTAAAGTACACCAGCAGCAGTCCGGCCAGTAATACCCGAGTGACTGTTTCCATCGCGGAGTATCCTTTTTTTATAATTCTGTGGCTATTAAACGACCTGTTGCGCCAGGCTGCATTGACCGCAGACACCACGCAGCCGGGTCGATACTGCCAACACCCGGGCTGTTAATGACTGATTACGTTTTTTAACAGACGGACAGGAAAAGTGTCATTAATGTAACCGGCATAACAATAACAAGGAGCCATCCTATGACGACTCAGCACCTCAAGACCCCACTGGAAATGTTATACCACTGGGAAACGACTCAACCCGATGCAATTTACCTGCGGCAACCGGTGGATGGTGTATTCCATGACTACAGCTGGTACGAAACAGGACAACAAGTACGGCGCCTCGCCAGCGCACTGATCGCGCAGAATTTTGACCCCGGCAGTCATATTGCAATTTTATCGAAGAATTGTGCCGAGTGGTTTATTGCCGATCTGGCTATTATGATGGCAGGTCATATTTCCGTTCCGATTTATGCCACGGCTGGTCAGGAAACCATTCAATATGTGTTAAACCACAGTAATTGCCAGGCTATTTTTATCGGCAAACTGGATGACACCATCAACCAGTGTGATGCAATTCCTGAGCACGTAAAGCGCCTGGGTTTCCCCTACCCGAATATCGAAAAAAACAACCTGAAACTCGACTATCACTGGGCTGAATTACAGGCTCAGCCTCCTCATCCGGGTAACCCGGTACCGGCCTTAACCGATACCATGACCATTATTTACACCTCCGGCAGTACTGGTAATCCGAAAGGCGTGGTGAACACTTTTGGTTCTTATGCCTTTGCCAGTCAACAATTCGTCGACACCATGGGCTTTACGACACAGGATCGGGCACTCAGTTACCTGCCCCTGGCACACATTACCGAACGGACGGTTGTTGAAGGTTCAAGTTTTTATTGTGGCTGTGAAATAGCTTTTGTCGAAAACCTCGACACCTTTGTCGACAACCTGAAGGCCGTTTCGCCGACGCTGTTTTTATCCGTACCGCGCCTCTGGACCCGCTTCCAGATGGGAGTATTGGCTAAAATGCCACCCAAAAAACTGAATACGCTGCTGAGTATTCCGCTGATTAATAAAATCGTTGCTAAAAAAATCCGCCAGCAACTCGGACTCGACAGTGCCCGGGTATTTGGCAGCGGTTCAGCTCCGCTGTCACCGGCAACCATTCGCTGGTATCAGCGTATTGGTGTCAATATTACCGAAGCCTGGGGAATGTCGGAGACCAATGCACTGGGAACCAATTGCCACCCGTTCCGGGCCGATAAAATCGGCAGCATTGGTAAAGCCTACCCGGGAGTGGAGCTGCGCATTGCCAGCGACGGCGAAATCCAGGTACGCGGTGAGTTTCTGATGAAGGAATATTACCTGGAACCGGATAAAACCGCAGAGGTATTCACTGACGATGGTTTTCTGAAAACCGGTGACAAAGGTGAAATAGACAACGAGGGTTACGTAAAAATTACCGGCCGGTTAAAAGAAATATTTAAAACCGCCAAAGGGAAATACGTTGCTCCGGTCCCCATCGAAGCCAAATTGATGGAAAACCCACTGATCGAACAAGTGTGTGTCACCGGTACCAACCTGAAGCAGCCCATCGCACTCGTGGTGCTGGCAGAAGATGCCAAGCAGCATGATCACGAGCATATCAACAGCAGTCTGGAGCGAACACTGGAAAAAACCAACCGCTCACTGGAAAGCCATGCCGTATTGGACGGATTATTAATCGTCCAGGAAGCCTGGACACCGGATAACGGCCTACTAACTCCGACACTGAAAATCCGTCGCCATTTGCTGGAAGGCCGCTACCACGAAGAAATTGCACGACCAATATCATCCGCGATTAGCTGGTTATAACAGCGCTCAGCAACAACGACACCTGAGCGAGCGGTGTCGTTGTTCAGCTGACACTAAAAAGGCAACACCTCTACATCCGGTAAATTTTCTGCCAGCTGTTGTGAATTTCCGGCAGCACGCATTGCCGCAATCACTTCCGGCATTGGTTCAGACCAATTTCTCACCAGATCCGCTTCCTGCGGATGAATAATCGCAAATGCCAGCTGCTCCTGTGGCGGTGAAAACTGAGCATTCACGCCGGGCTTATTTCCGCGCGCATCCATCCGGTACCACCCTGTTGAATCAAAATACGCAGCATTTAAGCCATGCAAACAAAAAGGCGGCTGGTCCGTTATGGTAAGGCGCTGATAACACAAAGCGGCCGGAATAGCGTTCGCCCTTAATAACGCCGCTAACAAGTGGCTTTTGGCATAACAAAAACCATGCCCCTGTTGCAGCACTTCAGATGCGCTACAGGTTACCGGCTCCAGACGAGCGTCCCAACTGTGCTGAATCTGGTCTCGCACAAACAAAAAACACTGCCGTGCAATATCGACTGGATCAACCAGGTCAGCTGCCAGCAGGTTGGCCTGGTGCAACACCGCCGGCGTTTTCCAGTCTATCAATTCACAACTGGCAAGGTACTCATCGGTTACCATCAGCGTTTCCCTCTAAAAATAGAAAAAGCCTGTCTCTTTATGAGTACAGGCCTTTCAACAGACAATTAAAAACGATGCATTGTGTTAGTTAAACACCACCGGATATTCAGCCACTGTTTTGTCCAGCTTAGGATTGTTACTGTACTGCATACGACGACAAGCGGATTCCATACGGCGGTGTACTTTGTTGTCGTTCAGCTCACTCTTAACCACCTTACAGCTGGAAACGCTGCCGTTTGGCTCAATTTCAAGCCGCAAGGTCACCGACCCTTTCAGGTTTGGATTCTTGCGTAATGCCGACTTGAAAATACGGTCATATTTAACCTTGTTACTTTCAAGCACCAGCCGCAGTTCCTCCGCACTCCGGGTTGAACTCTGCTGGGTTTCAGCCACTTGCTCTTCACTCAGCTCAACCGCAGTCACCTGACGATCACCCAGTTTCTCTCCGGCCGTTTCACGGGTCAGAGCGGCCACATCTACACCACCGGAACCACGACTTGCAGCATCCCGGTCAACCACACTTCCCACCGCCACAGCTTGTGCTCCGGCGTTATTCAGACCCTGACTGCTGGTATTTAACGCAGCAATCGGTACCTGACTGGTAATGTTGCTCAGCGTAGACAGGGTTTTTTCGCCTACCGCCTCGCGTGCCTTTTGTTTGGCCGCGTCACGTTTTTCCTTAGGCGCCTCTATCTTCGGCTTTTTTTCCGGCTTGGGTTTCGGTTTCGGCTTGGGTTTCGGCGCTTCCTTTTTGGGCTCAGGTTTAGGTTCCGGTTTAGGCTCAGGCTTGGGCTCAGGTTTTGGCTTCGGCTTCTCCACCACAGGTTTTGGTTTCGGCTGCTCTTTTTTCTTGCGCTCAATCACCCGTGCCAGTTGTGGCGGTAATTGTTCCAGCTCTTTACGATCTTTTGCTGGTAGCTCAATCAGAGGAACAGCCACGCCCACCAGGACCACAAACAATAGCAGTCCAAGGAGAATGGCGAAAAAGCGGTTCTGCTGGCCACCATCGTTCCAGGGTAACTCCGGCGCACGATAATAAACCGTCATATCAGGCGCCTCCTTGTAGTGCTGGTTGTTGCTGTGGTTGCTTCTGCTCCACCGCCAGGGAAATATTATTAAACCCGGCTTTGGCACTGGTATTCATCACCTTTTTCAGCAAGGTATAAGGGATGTTTTTATCCCCCATAATGGTGATCGGCCGTCCGTCCTGCTGTTGTTCCGGGGTTAATGGTGAACGACTTGCCAGATAATCCAGTTCTTTTTTCAGTAACGGCAGCTGTTCTCCCGTTTGCTGACGTGCAACCTCGGTTGATACAACCATCCGGCCCTGCACCAGAATCTGCTGATCACTGACCATAATGGTCACCTGCTCTTCGGGTTTATTTTCCGAAACCGAAACAGGTAACTTAATATCATCGCTGTTCTGCACCTCAACTTCTGACTGATTCACCATCAGGAAAAACACCAGAATGGTGAAAATATCCATCAAGGCCGTCAGGTTCAGGGTACCGCCATTTTTATTGCGCTTATGATTACGCTGCATACGCTTTGCACGGCGAGACATCTTCATGGTGTCACCTCCGCACTGGCCTGAGCGTTCAGTTCGGCCGCATCACCGAGCGAAATATCCGGAAACAGGGTGGCATCGACCAGGGATGCCGCAACAACGGCCGGATAACGGCGCACGGTGTCCATAACAGTCACCAGCGTCTGATAATCAACATTCGCTTCTGACAATAAACTGATATCGGTTTTCTCTTTAAAAACCGGATTCTTTTTTATGTCCTGCAAGGTGCGCGACAGCCCCTCGTAGTCATAGTTATTGGCTTTTTTCGGCAGAGTGGCCAGTGCTTCGGTCTGCTCCTGATACGTTCGTGATACAACAAACCCATCAGCCCGAATGGTCACATCAAGCGTCACATCCTCAGGGTTTACCAGACCAGGCTGGTCCCCTTTCGGCAATTTAAGATCCAGCACCGCCACCTGCGAGAACACCATGTTCATCAACAACACAGGTACCAGTACAATCATCAAATTCATAAAGGATGTTACGTTGAGCTCCGCCTCTTCTTGTGGTCGTTTATGGCGTCTCATGTAACTGCTCAACTATCAGGCTGCGTTATTTTTGTCGTTCTGACCCGGCTTGCGTTCTGTGATGATATTGAGGAATTTCACCCCGGCCATCTCAATGCTATCAACAATTTCGTTGGTTTTGGTTTGCAGAAAGCTGTGCAACAGCAACAGCGGAATAGCCGCCATCAAACCAAATGCCGTGGTGTTCATCGCCACCGAAATAGACTGAGATAATAATGTTGCCTTTTCGGCCGGAGCCGCATTTGCCACGGCAGTAAATGCCGCAATCAGGCCCATAATGGTGCCCAGCAGCCCCATCAGAGTGGCGATATTAGCCAGTGTGGATACGTACTGTGTGCGTTTTTCCAGCTGCGGAATGGCTTCCATCAGGCCTTCTTCCAGCGCGTATTCAATTTCTTCACGTCGCTGGCTGTTAGGAATACGGGCGATAGCCGCAGAAAAAATATTACCGATCTTAGTATCAGAGGAATTGGCGTAGTTTAACGCTGCCCGTAAATCACGCTTTTGCAACATCGGCAGCATATCGTCGAACGCCTGACGGTTACTGGACTTCTGATTCATTAAAAAGAACAGACGTTCAAAGGCAATCGCCAGGCCAATCGCCATAATGATTGCAATCGGGTACATAAAAGTACCCCCTTCCTGGAAAAAACGTACAACAGTTTCCATTAATACTTCCCCCTAGCGCTTTTAATCGCTTTTTTCATTGTCAGAGTCAATCCGGGCTAAATACAGCCCTGAGCGGGATGATTTAACCACTATTTTCGTGATGAAAAAACACTTGTCCAACGTATTAGCCATAAGCCTCAGGCCATTGAACAAGATTTAACCGTTTTTATTATTTTCCGGCCTGGCCGGTTAATTGTTGTAATCGATCGCTATTAACCTGCTTAGGCAAATAGCGTTCGCCGTATCGTAACTCCCTGCCCAGACTATTGCGATCAATGGTTTTCATCCAGTGTTCGCGATAACTGTAAATCGGCTGATATAAGCGTCCGGTCCCAGGTGGTGGCCGCCAGGGAGTAATATACACAACATGAGGCTCCTCGCTGTTACCCTGAATGGCAATGCCTTCCAAGCGCACAACGTTATCTTCTGCCGCACCCGCTGGCAGCGAAAATAATATCAAGAGTAACAATCGCCAGATCATATTATTCACCTGCCACCTGCTGATTATCAGCCGCTACACCACTGCGCCGTTCAAGATCCGGAATCCAGATCGCCAACATCGCATCTTCCCCGCTGATGAGGCTTTGTGCTTTACGATATTGCACCAGGGCTTTTTCCAGATCGTTCAGGTAGAGGTCGTACAGGATGCCAAGATTATAAGGAATATCAGCATCCTCCGGCGCACACTCTGCCGCCGCCAGATAGCTGTTTTCCGCATCGCTGAACTTTCCCAGCTGACGCTGAACCAGCGCTTTTAATTTAAACGCCGGACAAAATTCCGCATCGATGTCATGAGCACGGACCAGATTTTCCAGGCTGGCATCATAGTTTCCAAGCCGATAGTGACTCAATGCCAGGTTGCTCCAGACACCAGGGTATTGCGGATATTGCTGGCTCAGTGCCTGCCAGAAATCGGCTGCCGCCTGGTGCTGGTGCTGCTGTTCGCCGGAGTCTTCTTCAGCAGCGGCCTGCTGTAACAGTTCGAGTCCCTCATTGTAGCGCTCCACCAACGGCTCCGGCAGCGTCTTTTCCGCCGGCCCCTGATCGATAATTTCCGGTTTCGGCTGAAATAATGAACACCCCGTTAAAAACAGTATCAGCAACCCGCTAAACCAGGGTTTCAGCCGGGCGGTCAGAGAAAAACACCGTTGGTTATCAGCGAATTTGTTCGACATAACTCACCGCCCTCTCCTGTTTGTTATATTGCCCGGGCATTAATTCAGCCATTGCTGAGAAGCTGCGTTTAACCCAGCTGTCGTATAAGCCGTCGTAAGTACGACCGATATTGGTCTGGTGAACATTAATCGCCGCTTCTTCCAGCGGAAAGGCCTGATCTTCCAACAGAAACTGATATTCTTCCAGTTCCAGTTCATCCATACCGGCGGGCCGTTCTGAATTCATCAACCCCTGCGCCAGCTGTTTATACAACTCACCGATGCGGAAAGTTGATGACGTGGTGTACTCCAGTACGCCCAGTTGCACCGCTTGGGTATAACGCTTTAACGCCGCCTGCATAAACGTATTTTTGCGCGTCACACTGCGATCCAGCGGCAATGTTAAGTTTACTTTTTCGAACGCCAGTCGTTCAAACTCACCCAGTTCATAAGCGGCTTTGGCCGCCAGGTATTTAGAACGGTCTGTTTGCTGATCATTCGCTTTGGCATTGAGCGCAATGATTTTAGCCAGCCAGAAACGGCGCTTTTCTTCATCGCCACGGCTGGCGTAAATCTGGTCGAGTTTAAAATGCGCTTCAACCGCAGCATCAAACGGCCGTTTGTAAGAATGCGCATATCGCTTATACATCACGATGGCATTATCCTGATCACCGGCCTTTTCGAAATATTCGGCAGATTGGAAACAGGCGATGCGTTGTTCATCGGCTTTTTTACTGATTTTCCAGATGGTTTGCAGTTCAAACGCAGCGTTGCGCCAGTCACCTTTTTCTTCGTAAGCAATAATCAGCTTACTGGGGATATCGGCAACCAGTTTATGTGCCGGATAATCCTGGCGGAACTGTAATAATACTTCGATCGCCTGATCGTAATCCCCGGTTTCCATCAGAATCGTAGCGGCATCGTATTCGGCGTTAATCCGGGTATTACTTTCCGGTATCACCTCTGCTAAACGCCGCCAGTGTATGACCGCGGTAGTGGCATCACCGGCTTGTTTCGCCACCTCACCTTGCTTATAAATTGCAGCGGCTACTTTTTCGCGCAGCTCACGGCGTTTTTTGGCGCTCAGCTTCTGATAGCGACTGGCTTCCAGCAAGGCCATTTCAGATTCAGCGTACTGTTGCAGCTCAAAACTGGCATGACCACGCACCAGAGCCGCGCCGTATTTATAACGTTGTGGCAGCTCACCTTTCGCCTGCCAGGCCAGCCGTGAGGTCGATAATGCCTGCGGGTAATATTTATCCTTCAGTAACATTTCTGCGGTATTCACCAGCACAGTGCCGCGGCGCGAATCCTGAGGAAATTCCTGCACAAAGCGCATCGCACTGGCAACCGTCAGCTGACGCCAGACCGGAGCTTCTGCCACACCGGGTTTAAACCGGTTGTACGCCAGAATTGCCGCGTAGCCGGCTTCGGCTGCCTGCTCATAATCCGGATACTGGTAAGCGACAATTTCGTAGTTATTTTTAGCCAGCTCATAATCTCGTAATTCGGCGGCGACTTCGGCCAGCAGAAAGTGGGCTTTAACCGTATCATCTGCCAGCGGGAAGCTACGCACATATTCCTGATACCAGCGCGCAGCGATACCAAGGCGTTCGAGTTTGTCACTGCGTTTTTTCGATCGCTGCCCCCAGGCATGATGAAAACTGGCCAGATCCCAAATGTAACCGGCCAGCGGTCGGCGGATAGTTTCCCTCACATGCTCGCCGTGGCTGTTCCAGTAATCACTGCCAACGCCAAAACGCTGAATATAAATGGTTTTATGTTTACGCAATAAGGTGGGATAACGGGCGGTTTTATACCCTTCAACCAAGCGCTGATAATACGCTGGCGCACGATGATCCTGTGGGTATCGCAGCACAAAGGCGCGCAAAGCAGAGGCGCCGGACTTATAATATTTTTTGTCGTAATACTGACTCGCCAGCTGATCGTAAATCAGGTATTCATAATGCCGTTTACCGTACTGATCAAAAAACACAGCGATTTGTTGCCAGTCGCCCTGATAATCAAAAATCAGTGCCATCACCCGTAAAATATCCTGCAACATTTCCTGTTCACCACCTTTGGCGGATTCCAGTGTAGCAACGTCCGGATACTCTTCGTCCATCACCCGGGTAAAAGCCAACAACGCCGCTTCATTCTGCTCCAGTTTAAACAGGGACCAGCCTTTTAAATAACCGGCACTGACGTAATAGGGATTATCATCACGGCCGCGTTCTATCAGGCGCTGATAGGCATCGGCTGCGGCTTGATAATCTCCGGCGGCGTACAGCATCTGGCCGGAACGAAATTCCGCTTCGAGGTAATAGACCGAACGCGGAAAACGTCGGGTCAGCTCTTCCAGCACGGCAATCGCCTGATAAGGCTGAGCCGTAATGGTATAGGCCTTTGCCAGCTGATATAACACCGCATCGTTATCGAGACGATCCGGGTATTGTTTCAGCAGAGCTTCATAATCGTTAATCGACGCCCGCGCCATGCTGCGTTCTTCGCTGCTGGTCTGTTGCTCCAGAGCCAGTTCCGCAGCCTGCAGTTCTGCCAGGTTGTGGCGCTGTTGTTCATCCGTTTGTCCCCCGGAATTATCCAATGCATCACGCGCGGCCTCGAGTCTCTCCTGGGCAACCTCTTCAGATTGCAACTTCAGGCTGGCAATCCGGTGAGCAACACGAATGCGCATTTCCGCCTCTGCCGACACCGCCAGATAACCCTGATAACGCTCAATCACCTCGTCATGGCTAACCTCCAGCGTATCGTTGGTCATCAGCCTGATTTTCATTTCCTGGATGTTTTCCAACCTGAGCTGTTGCTCTGCCGGTTCCTGAAACAAGGCACAACCGGATAACAACAGCAATACCAGCGAGGCCGTCAGCCGGATCAGTTTATTCATGTTCACCTCCAGCGGTGACATGCTGTTGCAGCGCGTCATCGTATAAGCGCGCAATCGACAAACGTGTCTGCGCCAGATAATCAGTCAGCCGCTGGTCCAGTGCCTGCAGGTAGTTATCAACGTCATGACGTAAATTCTGCCGTTGCTGGTGATACAAACCATCGACCTGTTCCAGCACAACAGCCAGCCGCGCATCTGCCTGACGGATACGCTGAGGGAAACCATGCCAACTGCTGTCGGCCCACTGCAATGCCAGCCGACTGTTGTTCAGCTGTTGCTGCAACTGCTGACCACTGATCCGCAACTGCTGATACCCCTGGCGGATATGCCAGCGCCGCTGAGGTTTTGTTTCATACACCTGCCATAATTGCAGGCCACGCACCCGGCGCCAGCGCTCTTTGTAACGGCTCAGTTCTCGTGTTGGATCAGCAACCTGCTGCAGCGATGTTACCAATGGTACCACCGCCGACAATCGTTCGACATTACGCTGGTCATGATCGGAGGCGAAAGCAAACACCTTCTGATCTTCTTGATGCAGTAATTGCTGCATGCCCTGCACCTGCCGGAGCAGTGACTGATAACGTTGCTCCAGTTGCTGCAAACGCTGATCACCGGATAATTGCTGCAGATGTTGCTGACGCTGGTGAATCACCTGCTGCCACAGCTGCAGGTCCTGCTGTTGCTGTTGCAGTTGCTGCTTCAGCCGATTCAGATCGCTCAGCTGAGCCAGTTGCTGATTAAATGCACCGTCATCCAGCATGGATTGCATCATACGACTGAGCGTTGAATCCGGCATATCCGTCAGCGTTGCCGTCATCCAGCCCCAGGGCTGCCCCTGTTGTTGCTCTAACCAGCGGTCCAGCCAGGCAGCGGTATGTTCATCATCATTCAGCGTGGCGATCTGCTGGCGCATGTTCATCAACCTTTGCTCAACCATCTCGTAGGTTTTCAGCGACTGGGTTGTGGCATTTAATAATTCCAGCGCATGCGGCACACCCAATAACGATTCAATCACCGCCGGATGAAAATCATTGTATTTTTGCTGCAATATCCGCCACGGCTGCATCGCCTGCTGGTATTTCCATTGCTCGACCAGCGCCCAGCCGTAATGCAGCAAGGCCGGTGCCGTAAACACGCTGTCCTGACTGATCTCCTTGAAATAGGCCTCAGCGCGACGATGTTTACCGGTTTCCAAGGCATAGATACCAGCCACTAACAGAATCCGGTCACGTAACGCTTTGCTTTCGTAATCCTCTTCCGACAGATAGAACACCGCCGCCTCAACCAGTTTTTCCAGATCGCGACTGCGGGCATTAAGGCGCATAGCAGCGATCATCCAGTTATAACGCGCCAGGCCGGTCCAGATATCATCATCAACCATCATCTCCAGCACCTGCTGGGCTTCGGCCAGCTTGTCCAGCTTGGCGTAGCTGGTACTGAAAATGAACAATGCCTGCTGACGGTTAACGGCTGACAGACTGTCATCATGGGACAAAGCGCGCTGAATACTGGCCAATGCCTGTGGCCAGTTGGCATTTTCCTGCCAGCGCCGCGCCAGATGAAACCAGGCATCACCACTGGCAGGATCACCCTGCTGCTCCACCTGCTGGTACAACTCCAGAGCCCGGGAGTCGAGTCCTAACGCCAGGTAAATCGCCGCTTCCATAATGCGGGTTTCAGCGGCGGTAGCGGGCACCGCAGTCCGCCAGCGATGTAATGCCTGCAACGCCTGGTGGTAGTTATTATCGAGGTAATAAAAATAAAAGGCGCCACGCAACAAACGGGGCTGTGCACTACTGATCGCAGGTTGAGCCGCGTCGGCCTGCGCTGACTGAGCGGTAGCCGGCAACGAGGCCAGGCACAGCAACAACACCGACAACACCGACAACACCGACACCACCGACACCACCGACACCACCGACACCACAGGCAGACGTTCAGCCAGCCACAGAGGGCTGCTAAAGCAGCGCTTAAAAAAGAGCAACATTCGCTTTGCCACAGCCAGTTACCAGCGCTGCAACTGTGCTTTGGCGCTGCTGAGCTCAGGCTGGTCCGATACCACCACCTCCAGCATCAATGGCTGTTCGGTTTTTTCAACCTGCTCACGAATCACCAGCTGCCGTTGCTGCCCAAGCTGATCAACGCCACGAACCAATACGTGTAAATCGTGTTTTCCCGGCCCCATATTCAGCTGCGCCAGCGGCTGCACCGCGCCCATACGCAGCGCGGTTACCTGGCGTTCGGTATAGATATGCTGAACCGGCTGCATACCGCTGGCTTTAATTTCAATCGATAACGGTTCAAAAAACTCACCATGAGACAGCGAAAAATAAAATGCCGCACGGGTGGTCGCCGGGCTTAATAAGTCTTCTTCCAGTGCGTACAACTGCTGATTCAGTTCCAGCACCGAACGTTTCACCGCTTCAATATCCTGCCCCAGCCGTGCTTCTTCAGCCGTTGTATAAACAGAACCCAGCAACAAGATGGCAACAAAACAGCGTATCAGGGTTGTCATTTTTTTCTCCACTGCGCCGTCATCGCCCGGCGCTGAAAATGGCCAGCTAACGCTGCGCCAGAGTATTCAGTTGTCATTGGTTATTTTTCGTCAGCCAGCGGCTGAGACGTTGCTCAACCCGGGAGTAATTGTCATCAAGATCTCCCAGGATTAAATGGTCGAGTACACCGTCGGCATTAATCAGCATCACCGCCGGACGCGGCTCAAACGCCCAGCCAGTGCGCCAGCGCGGCTGTGAAATTAACACCGGCAACCGCATGTTTGGCGGCTGTTGACCCGCCGCCGGAGTCCACACAAACCAGCTGACCAGGCCCTCGTTAATACGTCCTTCGGCCAGCAACTGATACGCCGCCAGCTGTTCATGACAGGCGTCACAGTCTCCCAGCCAGATCAGCATCACAGCCTGTCCGCGCTGTTCCGCCAGTCGCTGACCAAAACCATTCACTGCGGGCAGGGAAAAGTCCGGCAATAACTGCCCCGGTGAGATCGTTGGCTGCGCCTGCAATGGCAGCGCCAGGGCGATCAGTAAAACGAACCGAACGATATGCCCCATTGCATCCCCTTATCGATATCGGCCTGTTGTAATGCCTTGTCGTCAACCTGGAACGACTTCCATTCCAGCGCCAGCCAATAATCATCCACCAGCAGCTGCCAGCTGATGCCAATTCCCAGATAACGGCCACTGCTGTCCCCGGTATACTGCTCACCAACATAGGCCTCGGTTCCCAGCTGCCAGGGGTAGGTGCTATTGCCACTGAAGCTGGCACTGCCCTGCATCAACTGGTACCCCAGCCCGGTGGTCGCAGTGACAGCGGTAACATCTTTTTTCACCAACACCTCGCCATTGTCAGCCGTGATCAGCTCATCACTGAATTCCGACAATTGCAGGCCAGCCAGTACATACCAGCGCTCCCCGGCAAAATAACGCCCCGACACATTGAACTGGTTCATCGCCGGTAACCGTTCACGGGCCACCTGGCCCACGCCCACGCCCCAGCTCCCCAGCCGCCGACTGATATCCTGCTGTTCAGTGACACCGGCCACCAGACTGTCAGGTTGATAAATGTCGGTTGTTTCAGCACTGACAGACACCGCCAGCAAAGACAACCAGAATGCTGTAAACCACTTCATAACTTCAGATTCCACACCAGAGCCAGGCTGTTGTGATTGGCCGAGTTGCCGGACACCGCCTGTTCGCTTTTCAGCCGTACCAGAACAGCCAGTTGTTTATTAATCTGGCGCTGCCAGTCGAGGTTGGCGCTGATCAACGCGGTTGTCTGCTCCCTGGCATCGTTATGCCAGCGATCGTGACCACGGTCGTTATGGCCCAGCCCAAGTGCTATACCGGCACGCCAATCGGAGCGTCCAAGATCGGTTTCGCCAGCCAGTTCGAGTGATTGCCAGGACGACTCAGCAGCACTATGACTGAAGCGCAGTGCCAGAGAATGTTGTTGCCAGGGAAAACGAATGCCGGTTAACAATGCCTGCTGTGAATCCAGTCCAAGCTGCAGTTGCCAATCGGATAATTGCCGGGATTCACGGATTAACCACAGACGGGCAGGCGTGAGTTGCTGAGTGATTGCGAGAGAATCCTGATGTGCCCAGCCCTGACGTAATTCATCAGACAGCAGGACCCAGTCACCCTGAATACGAACCGGCGTCAAGCGGTGATCTGCCGGTATTTCAAATACCACAGGAAATGCACTGCCAGGCCCTTTGCGCAGCAGTATCAGACTTTCAGCCGCCAGTGGTGAGTACCAGCAGACCAATAAAATGAAGGAAAGCCACAGCCGCATCAGCGATCGGTACTTCCGCATATCCCCCAGGACCAACATAGGTCTTTCGCCCTTTTCTTTTTTGTAGTTATCCGGGCATCCTTGCCTGAAAGCGCATTGTGCAACAAAGTGCGACAAAGCTCAATTGGCACCATCGTACCTGTCAGCTATCCGGGCGGTTATTTGCTCAGATAACGCATCGCATCTTCCAGTCCGGAAATGGTCAGCGGGTACATCTTATCATTGACGATTTGCCGGATTGCACCTAACGAGCCTCCCTGACCCCAATGCCCTTCCGGCGCCGGATTCAGCCACACCAGCTTATCGTACTGATCGGCCATACGCTGCAGCCAGACAGCGCCGGGCTCTTCGTTCCAGTGCTCAACACTGCCACCGACGTGTGTCACCTCATAAGGTGCCATCATGGCATCACCGACAAAAATAACTTTATATTCCGGACCGTATTTACGCAGAATATCCCAGGTTTCCGTACGCTCGTTAATACGCCGAATGTTATTCTTCCAGACCGACTCATACAGGCAATTATGGAAATAAAAGGTTTCCATATGCTTGAACTCGGTACGCGCTGCCGAAAACAGTTCCTCACACACCCGCACAAACGGGTCCATGGTGCCGCCAATATCAAAAAACAGCAGCACCTTAACGGCGTTATGGCGCTCAGGCACCATTTTAATATCCAGGAAGCCGGCATTCCGGGCGGTTGAAGCGATGGTATCACCCAGATCAAGCTCTTCTGCCGCGCCCTGACGAGCAAACTTACGCAACCGCCGCAACGCCACTTTAACGTTACGGATACCCAGATCGATACTGTCATCCAGATCACGGTAGTTGCGCTGCTCCCAGACCTTAGCCGCTTTTTTATGACGGGAACGGCCCTGCTCAATCCGGATACCCTCAGGGTTATAGCCATTCGCACCGAAAGGTGATGTGCCACCGGTGCCAATCATTTTATTGCCACCCTGATGGCGCTTCTCCTGCTCCTCCAGCCGTTTCTGGAATTCTTCCATCAACTTATCAAGGCCGCCCAGCGCTTCGATCTGTGCCATCTGTTCTTCAGTCAGCATGCGTTCGAACTCTTTGCGCATCCAGTCCTGCGGGATATTCGCTTCTTCACTGAGCAATTCAACCGCATCCAGACCTTCAAAATAATGCCCGAACGCTTTATCGAATTTATCGTAATGCTTTTCGTCTTTCACCAGCACCAGCTTGGCCAGTGCATAGAACTCATCGAGATCGGCAAAAGCGACATGCGCCTGTACCGCCGCCACAAGATCCAGATATTCCCGGATTGAGCACGGCACTTTAGCGCGACGAACGGTCTGAAAAAAATCAATCAGCATAAGGTTGGCTCACTCAGCCTTTGCGACGGCTCATAAATGCGAGTTTTTCCAGCAACTGGACATCCTGCTCGTTTTTCACCAGCGCTCCGTACATCGGTGGAATAGCTTTACTGCTGTCTTTATTGCGCAACATTTCAACGCCGATGTCATCGGCCATCAGCAGTTTCAGCCAGTCGATCAGCTCCGACGTGGATGGCTTCTTCTTCAGTCCTGGTACTTTACGCACATCAAAAAAGACGTCCATGGCTTCCGCAACCAGCTCATTACGGATGCCCGGATAATGCACTTCAACGATGTCTTTCATCGTTTCGGCATCCGGGAAGTCGATGTAATGGAAGAAACAACGACGCAGGAATGCATCGGGTAATTCTTTTTCGTTGTTACTGGTAATCAGGATAATCGGGCGGTGTTTCGCAACAATCCGCTCTTGTGTTTCGTAGCAGTAGAACTCCATTTTATCGAGTTCCAGCAGCAAATCATTGGGAAATTCGATATCGGCCTTATCGATTTCATCAATCAGCAACACCACCGGCTTATCCGCGGTGAACGCTTCCCACAATTTGCCTTTAACAATATAGTTTTTAATGTCGTGAACTTTATCGACACCCAGCTGCGAATCGCGCAGACGGGACACGGCATCGTATTCGTATAACCCCTGATGGGCTTTGGTGGTACTTTTGATGTGCCACTGAATCAGTTCGGTATCCAGAGATTTCGCCAGCTGCTCCGCCAGCATCGTTTTCCCGGTACCCGGCTCGCCTTTCAGCAACAGCGGGCGCTGCAGCGTAATGGCAGCATTTACGGCCATCCGCAATTCGGGCGTTGCAACGTATTCTTCAGTCCCCTGAAACTTCATATCAACCTCTGGCTCTGTAATTAACGGGTCGTCACTTGATAAAACAGGCCGGAAGTATAAGGAGGCCCTTGCCGATCAGCAAGGTATTCGCGCCGCGGAAGCGGCGCATTGGCATGGCTCAGGTGTTTTTATCGCCCTCCTCCGGATCATCAAACTCACCCCAGTCTTCGCGCATGTCGGCATCACCGTCATCCGGGTCGATAGCAAAATCATCATCCAGGCTCAGACCATCATCGGCCCCGCCACCCATAGCCGGAGCAGGACCCGGCTTAGCCGGAATTTCTTCTTCTGAGTCATCATCAAAGGCATCAAAATCACCAGAAAAGTCCTCTTCATCCAGATCATTCACCTCCAGGTCCGGTGGTAAACGGTGTTCCGACTGACCGGCTGCGGCCTGGCCCGGCAGCGCTTTGCGTCTGGCAAACCACCAATAACCAACGCCGCCAAATACCGCCAGATTACCAACCGCCAGCAGCAGATAAATCCACCAGGCAACGCCCTCCGTTGCAGGCTCCCCTGAGACATCTTCATCATTTTCTTCGCTCTGCTGCCCGGCTTCCTGCTGCTGATATTTTTCCGCCAGATCCGGCGTAATCGATTCCTCTTCGCCGGCTTTTTCTGTATCTGCCGACGCTTCAACCTCAGGCTCTGACCGCGCCTCATTTTCTGGCTCGGCGGCGATATTTTCTTCAACCGCAGCATCAGTCGCGACGTTATCCGCAGCCGGTTCTGCAACCTCGTCCGCCAATAACGGCGCAGCTTCACGGACCTGCGGCTGCGCTTCCCCCGGCAACGTCAGCGGAAATTCCGCCACAATGTTTTCCGGCTTGGTTTTAAAGGTACTGCCATTGGCAGTAACACCACGAATATTCAGTAAAATGTCATATTGACCCGGCCCTTTCTCACCGTCCAACAGCAACAGCCAGCTGTTCTGCCGGGCGTCAAATTCCATCGACTGGATAACCGAACTGCCGTCGGGACTGGTTATCCGCGCAATCACGCGGGATAAAGCAGTATCAATATGCTCCACCTGAGGACTGACCCGAACCGCCAGTTGTTGCTGCGCCACATCCGGTGTCACCGCAACCGCCATAGGCTCCATTAAACGGGTCGTTAACACCTGCTTACGCTTAAAAGTACGCCCCTGAGCCAGTACCTCGATCTGATATTCACCCTGTTGCGATAACCGGGTCAGGGATTCCCGGAACACACCATCCTCTGGCAACACCTCCGGGTCGGATAATAATTTACTGCCGGTGCGGCCATCGGGCGCTGTGACTTTCAGCGACACATCGGTCAGGCTGAGAATTTCTGCCGCAGCGATCACCTCACCTTTTTCGGTTAATGCCATGGTTAAATCGATCGGATAACCCACAAAAATGGTTTCCGGCAGACCGGTCACCCGCAGCTTCATATCGGTGAGAATCTGCACCCGGTTATCCGGATCGATATCCGCCTTAACCGACCAACTACCTGACTGAGGCTGACGCACCGTGATCAGATCAAAATTTAAATCACGGTGCCAGCGAACATTATCGAGCTGCCGGCTGGCGGTTTCAGTAATCACATCCCCGCCCGGCGTCTGCAGCCGGGTTTCCCCGGCACCGGCTTTACGAAAAATCAGTGCGGTAAATTCACGCACACTGTCATCAATATCAAACCGGTTACCGTCCATTGGCACCTGCTCAGCCGGTACGGCACGATCAAATGCTTTAAGAAAGGCTTTTAATAAATCGTCGGCGTTATCCGCCTTAATAAATAAACCACCGGTTTCCAGAGCAATTTGTTGCAGCATTTTTTCATCAGCTGCATCTGACAAGGCTACGGTATGAACCCGCGCTCCGGCCTCGATATAAGAAGGCAATACCTCGGTCAACAGACGCTGCCGCTGCTGGTCATTAATATCCGCCGCCACGCCGGCACGGCGCATATCAATCTTGCCATCCGTCAGCAGAATGACGCTTTGATCAAAGCCACTGTCAGGCTTGATCTTCCAGCTTGCCTTTTCCATCGCCTCTGTCAGGTTAGTCTGCAAGCCGACGGAATTGATTTCAGTCGCAGCTTGTTTTGCCTGCTGACGCCAAGCCGGGTTAACCGTCGCCAGCGGCACCAACATATTGACATAACGACCAAACGTCCAGACACCTGCCTGCGAACCATCCGGCAACAGTTCAACCAACAGATTCAGTGCAGGGATACGCAGGTTATCCGGATCGGATTGCTTCATACTGCCGGAAATATCAATAATGACACGAACATCAGCAGGCTTGACGACAGCATCTTCTGCGTAAACAGAAAAGGGAAATAGTGAGGATAAAAACAGCAGGAGTGATAACAACATCACCCCCGACAGCGAACAGCGTCTGATCATAGCAGCTCCCGGGGGTATCCGTTTACAGGTTGCTTTCCAGCACCCGACGTCCTTTTTCGGTGATGTGCCAGCGGACACCATTTTTACCGCTGACTTTACCCGCCAGGCTGCGGATAGTCAGTACATGCAGAGTTTTCAGAATCGTGGACTCTTCTTCATTTGCTTCACGGCAAACGCCGGCCAATGAACGGAAAATAAACCGCCCGCTGGACAAAATTTTCAGCACCTGAGTTGAGGTAACGTCCAGCTCATCCACCATGGCATGCACCTGATTATCTTCACTCGCGGCGTCCTGCTCAGTTTCAGTATCAATCAGTGGTAACAATTCATTCTGAATAGTGCGCAGATTTTGCTGCACTTCTTCTGAACGCGATTTCGCCACATGCGCTTCATTCAGAATACGATCGGACAGATTGTCGATAAAGAAGCGACTCAGTAACGCCGAAATCAAACAAAAACCGGTAAAAATTAATAATCTCGACGGGTCCCCCTGACTCTCCAGAACCAGCTCGCTGTTCACCATGTCCAGCACAACCGGCACCAGAAATGAAGCACCAACCCCGACCACCAGAAAACGCGGTAAGCTGGCGGCGTCCGGATCTTTATCACCGTACAGGTAATAATTCACCAACCCCCCAAAAATACCAGCCAGCAGCATGACCGTAGCCAGAATAAAGATATGATTTGCCATATTTCCAACCCTCATCCATCAGAAACCAGAACATCTGATTTCCAAATCCGATTACTCCGTTGATGGAAGAACCCCCAGTTAATATTGTCATTCCGCAACAGCGCCAGAGCCGATAACAGCAGAACGTTCCTGCATTAAAGCTAGCAAAGAATCCGGGGTTAGCCAGAAAAGTAATAAAAAAGTGTTTGAGCAGTGATTAATTGATCAAGCCTAAAAAACAGCCCTAAAACAAAAAAAGCCACCTCCCGGACAGAGAGGCAGCTTGTTGTCATAACAGCAAGGGTTTATTCGTCGCTGGCAGGCTGCAGGCGATTCTGAACGAAACGGGTCATCTGTATCAGCGCCAGCACTATTGCCCCGACCACAAGTCCGGCTAAAAACCAGTTTGCCGCGTACATAGCCGCTTCGGCGGTAGTGGTCAACAGGGTAAACGGATACACGATCATCGCCGGTGCGAAATACATGGAGTCGGGTTCAATCGGAGCCGGCGTGAATAACAACACCGCCCCCAGCATGTAAAAAAACCGACGGACATCGCTACCTGGCTTCATCCAGAAAAATAACCGTTGCCAACACCAATACCCCACTGCAGCACACACCAGATACATCAGCCAGAATATGGCGTACTGAGAAATACCTTCCATTCCTACACCTTGTCAGGCCTTCCAGATGATTCGTTCCTGCCAGTCTTCCTCGGCAATCTGATCATCGGCTATGCCTTTGTTTTTAATTGAAATACCAGCGCGATGCACCGACTCTGGATCCCCCGTTTGTAACGGATGCCATGCGGGCAGATCTTTGCCTTCAGCCAGCAGGCGATAAGCACAACTCTGCGGCAACCAGAAAAAACTTTCCGCCTGCTCCGGCGTCAGCCAGACGCAGCTGGGTACTTTTTTATTGCGCTGCAGATAGACAGTGCACTGACAATTACCGGTATCCATATAACGACAGTGAACATCGGTGTAATACACCTCACCGGTATCTTCGTCTTCCAGTTTGTGCAGGCAGCACAAAGCGCAGCCATCACACAAAGATTCCCATTCCGCCTTACTCATTTGCGCCAGCGTTTTACGCCGCCAGAACGGTTCAGCACTCATGGTCACTTTTGTCTTTTTTGCAGAACAGATCCAGCATATAAGTTTCACGCGCCGGCGGCATCTGCAGATAGAATCCCTGCTCTTCAATATCAGCCATCACCTTGGCAGCCTCTGCCCGCGCCAGCTTTTTGTCCTCTGTCAGAATCAACGTCAGTGTTTTTTCCGCCGGGCCAAACACCTCAAGCAACGCCTCCGGCAAGTCCTTCAGCCCGGTTTTCTGTTCGACGTACAAATAGGCTTCATCTTTTTTCAGCGAACGATAAACGTCACACAACAGCTTTTTCATCTTAACTCTCATTGCCCGCCCGTCAGGCGGCATTATTCAGCTCGGCCAGCTTTACCAGCAAAGCCTCACCTATTTCTGTTTTACGCCATCCCTGCAAAGATTCAGGCAACCTCCCCTGACCAGAGGGGTATGCCGAGCGCAACAACGCTTCCAGTGTTTTTTTACGGACTAACAAATCGGCAGGAATCTGCAACGTCTCGGCTCGCTGATTAATAATCTTCTTCAGCTCTTTCAGCCATTGACCGGCATCCGGCGACAACGGCTTATCCAACTGCCTGGGCCAATGGTCACTATCCATCGCCAGCGCCTGAGTTACGATCTGAAGAATGGCCTTACCATCCTGCTTCAGCGCCCCCGGTTTCATTCCCGAGCGGGCCAGCTGGTCACGGTTTTTGGCCTTATAGCGGGCGATATTCCACAGAGTGCCATCATCAATCACTTTGCTGCGCGGTACGTCCCGTTCACGGGCACGCTGCTCACGCCACACCACCAGTTGCTGCAGTACAAACTGCTCCTGAGCCCGTAACTTCCAGGCCAGCTTCACCCGGCGATACTGACCCGCCAGATCATCAGGCGCCATGGCCTGCTGCACCAGCCGCTGACAGTCTTCTGCCAGCCAGGACTCACGCCCCAGCTGCTTCAGCTGAGCCACCAACTTAGGGTAGAGCCGATACAGATAATACACATCCGCAACAGCGTACTGGATCTGTTCGTCACGCAACGGCCGCTCTAACCAGTTAGAACGGGTTTCGCCTTTCGCCAGATCGACGTTTAATACCTCGGCCACTAAACGCTGAAACCCCATCGAACCACCCAGACCACATAATGCGGCGGCATGTTGCGAATCAGCCAGTGGCGACGGCACACAACCAATCAACTGACGACACACCTCAAGATCTTCTGCGCAGGCGTGAAACACCTTAACCACCAGCGGGTGCTCGAATACCTGGCGCAACGGCTGCCAGTCACTGATCTCCAGCGGGTCAATCAGGTAATCTGCCACACTGCTGGTCACCTGAATTAATCCGGCTTTGGGGTAAAAGGTGGTGGTACGCACAAACTCGGTGTCCACCGCCAGATACGCCTCCTGCAACCAGGACTGACACACCTCAGCCAATAACTGGTTGGTATTTATCCAATGTGGCTCAAATGCCAGGGATGCCATCAACCGGGCTCCTTTTCGATCAGCAACTGCTGTTTAATTTGCTCCACACTCAGACGCTGCACCTCCGCCTGAGGCACCATCTGAGCAATAAAGGTCACGGTTGCCCGGGCTTCAACACTGTCGTCGAGCGATAACAACAAACGTTCAATGCCTTCCTCAGCCACCCGCTGCTTTAACAACGCCAGGCCCAGCTGTGACGGCCCGCGCCCCGTCATTGGCGACAACAGCCCGTGTAATACAAACGCCGCTCCGGCATAACCGGCGTTACGCCAGTGCAATAATTCATCCGCCTGCTCAACCACCAGCAAACGCCCATCGGCTGACAACTGACAACACGACGGACAAAGTTCCTCCGTGCTGTACATGCGACAACAACGGCATAACCGGAAGTCGTTCTGAGCGGCAGCAATCAGGCGCGCCAGTTCAGCCCCCTGATCATCCGCCATCAGATGGCGCGCCAGGCGCCTGGCGGCCTGTTCGCCTACCCCCGGTAAACGATCCAGCGCTGCCACCAGACGAGGAAAAAAAGCGTCAAACCCGGTATTAGCACTCATGCCGGCTCCGTATCAGAACGGCAATTTCATACCCGGTGGCAGACCCATACCCGAAGTCATTTTTGACATCTGTTCCTGGTTATTGCTTTCGATCTTGCGCACCGCATCATTCACCGCCGCGGCCAACAGGTCTTCCAGCATTTCTTTGTCTTCTTCCATCAGCGAGTCATCCAGCTCAACCCGCTTAACATCATGGCGACCGTTCATGGTGACTTTCACCAGACCAGCGCCGGACTCACCCGTCACCTCAGCATCGGCCAGCTTTTCCTGGGCCTGTTGCAACTGTTCCTGCATCTTCTGGGCCTGCTTCATCAGGTTGCCCATTCCACCTTTCATCATAAAAGTTACCTCGGCTGTTTCAGCTCAGTGGGCGGATGGTGTCTTCCACCACATAACCACCCAGTTCGTTAAGAATATGATTAACCACCGGATCCGATTCGATGGACTGTTTCGCCGCATAGAAAGCTTCCGCTTCCAGCCGCTGACGCCTCTGATCGGGTGTTTCCCCCCGCGGAGGCTGAAGATTCATCTCGATACTGGCACCCGGAATCAGCTGCCGCAATGCATCCTGAATACGCACCTGCTGACTATCGTTAAACAACGCACCCTGCGCCGGATCCACATCGAAAACGAACACATTTCCTTCTGTGCTCACCAGCGCACTGTTGCGCGCAATCGCCATCGGCAAGCCCGCCAATGGCAAACGATCGACCCACTGCCACCAGTTATGAGGGACCAGCGGGCCCGGTTCAGCGATAGCCGCTGCCTCAGCCTGAACCTCTGACTCAGGTTGCGACGCCACATCGGGTACAACCGCAGCCTCGGCGGGCGGCGGCGATACCGTATTATTCAGCAAGGTCGCAGCACGCTGTGTCTCAGCGACAGGGGCAACGCCAGCATCGGATGACGGACTAAGTGCAACTTCCTGAGGCTCAGCAACGGCCTCAGTATCTGTGTGACTCAGATCATCAATACCCGAGTCATCAATAACCGGGACGTCAACACCCGAATCGTTCGTTCCGGCATCAACCGCCGCTGCAGAGTCGCTCAGCGGT
Organism: Bacterioplanoides pacificum; assembly: GCF_042648445.1. NCBI lineage: Bacteria > Pseudomonadati > Pseudomonadota > Gammaproteobacteria > Oceanospirillales > Oceanospirillaceae > Bacterioplanoides > Bacterioplanoides pacificum. The sequence continues at coordinate 508,376 of NZ_JBHRYB010000005.1, read as the reverse complement.
TGTGGCAATGTCGACGAGCCGGATAACGACTCAGTCGTCAGCGACTTTTTTTTTTCACCGTCCGAAGACGCTTGCAACGCCGTCTCCAGATTCATCTCCAGCGGTGCCTGAGGCGCCGGGCGGAATGCCAGCATACGCAGCAGCACCATCTCAAAGCCCTGACGCGGGTCCGGCGCCAGATTCAGATCAGCGCGGCCAGACAAGGCAATCTGGTAATACAACTGCAGATCTTCCGGCTGCATATTCAGCGACAACTGCATAATGGCGTCACGATCACCCTGGGTGTTATCAATCGCATCCGGCACCACCTGAGCCAATGATGCCCGGTGCCAGATGGTTAATAACCCCTGCAGTACTTCATCGTAATCCGGGCCGTGTTCGGCCATGGCCGCCACTTCCGTCAGCACTTCGCTGGCATTGGCCCGCGCCATCACTTCTGCCAGCTTAAACAGCCGGCCACGGTCCATAGTGCCCAGCATGGCGTTCACCTGAGCCTCACCAACCTGCCCTTCACCATAAGCAATAGCCTGATCGGTCAGTGACAAGGCATCCCGCATACTGCCCTGGGCGGCGCGCCCCAACTGCCACAACGCCGGCTCTTCATAACGCAGCTGTTCGGCATCGAGCACCTGAGCCAGGTAACCGACAATTTTCTCCGGCGTCATGTTTTTCAGACTGAACTGCAAACAACGTGACAAAATAGTGACCGGCAGCTTTTGCGGATCGGTAGTCGCAAGCAAAAATTTAACGTGAGCCGGTGGTTCTTCCAGGGTTTTCAGCAACGCATTAAAGGAATGCGTCGATAACATATGCACTTCGTCAATCAGGTAAACCTTAAAACGACCCCGGGTAGGTGCGTACTGAACGTTATCAAGTAATTCGCGGGTATCCTCGACCTTGGTCCGCGACGCCGCATCGACCTCGATCAGATCGACAAAACGGCCGTCGGCAATTTCCTGACAGGCACTGCAGCTGCCACACGGCCGGGCACTGACGCCCTGCTCACAATTCAGGCATTTGGCCAGAATACGGGCAATGGTGGTTTTCCCCACCCCCCGGGTGCCGGTAAACAGATACGCATGATGCAGCCGCTCATCGTTGAGGGCATTGATCAGGGCTTTCAGGACGTGTTCCTGCCCGACCATTTCATCAAAGAAACGGGGTCTCCATTTACGGGCAAGTACTTGATAACTCATGAATTTTCCATTCAGGAAGGTGACACATTGGTGCGCATAATACCTTGTCGGACCACGAAAGTCAGGCATCAGTCGGTGAAGCGGATAACAAAAGAAAAGATTAAGCAGAACTGGAGATGACCTCCACCAGCCACACCCCGGCACACGAGTCAGCTACTACCGTTGCTCCCTTCCGGGCCTGGCGGGGTTCGCAGCCTATCATTGCGAGGGGACCAGCAGAGGCCACCATAACGACCTGAAGAACTTCAGGTGGCGCGTACTTTACCAAAACTTATTTTTAAATCAAGCAGTTATCCTTCCACAAATTGATTTGCCGAGGTTTTCAACAACTGCCCATCAAGCGGCAAGCGCTCAACAAACTCAAGGATGCGTGACTGCGGCCCATAAAACCGTGGTCGGGAGAAATAATCAGAGACGGTACCTGAGATGCGATGTTCGTATACTTCGCGCTCAAAAAATAATCGCAGAATGGCCGTTTTACTGACGGCGATACGCCGCAACTGCGCACTATCGGCCCGATAATGAAAACATCCGCCGCCCGCCTCACCAGCGTAACTGAGGTACTCCAGCTCACCATCAAGATATAACACCAGCGGCTTTTGCGACTGCGGTCGCCGCACCTGCTGATCACACACCAGCAAGGCCGTATCCTGTGCCTGCCACACCGCCCCCAGCGCCATATCCGGATCGCCGTATAACGACACCGGCTGCAGCGTCAGACCAGACTCGGTCAGTGACACCTCACCTTCGGCCGGCTGGCCTTGTTCAGAAACAGGGGCGGCCGAGCAGCCAGCCGCCGAGATAATAAAGAGAGCCAGCCACAGAATCCGGCCGGAAAACCACAGAGAGGTCCCTTGCATATACGCTTCCTTATGTCGCTGCACCACAAATCCCTGGTGTGTTTTGATAACTTTGTCGCTATTTTTCTGATATTAGAGGCGCAGACAGGCCATTTCAAGCAAATGTCAGATATGCAGCCATTGTTTCAGCGCCAGCTCCATGATTTCAGCCCGCGACATATTCAGCAGCTCACAGGCATCATCCAGACCATCCACCACCCGGCCTTCGATGCGCACCTCCAGGCGGCGCATATCATTTGCCTTATCACGCATCCGCTGGGTGCGTTTATTCTGCCGGCACTGCAAAGCACGATCATAGGGATTACTGCGCGGCCGGCCACGACCGCGGCGGGCAAACATATCTATGGTGGTGCGATCTTCTGGTTGTACCGACATACTGACCTCTGCAAAACGAGCCGCAATTATCCAGCTGGACGCTGCAAAATCAATAAGCTTGCGTGTTCCGCGACTTCTCCCTACTGTAGGCGCTGACAACCGACAGTGAATACCGTTAAAAGACGTGAATCAGACATTTATGAGTTCAAACACCCGGCTTAAGGCCAACTCTTTATCCTGCCATATCAGTGATAGCCAACTGAACTTCAGCGACACCTCCGAGCTCGAACCGTTTCAGGGGGTATTAGGCCAGGACCGGGCCGTTAACGCCATACAGTTTGGCGTTGCCATGCAACGCCCGGGCTACAATATTTTTGTAATGGGCGATTCCGGTACCGGCCGCTCCTCTTACGTCAAAGACTACCTGAAAAGTGAAGCCAAACGTCAGGCCACGCCCAACGTCTGGTGTTATGTTAATAATTTTAAAAACCCGCGTGAGCCGAAAGCGCTGGAACTGGAACCGCAACAGGCATCCGAGTTCAAACAACATATCTCCACATTAATCGACCAGCTGCTGGCAACCTTCCCGGCCGCGCTTGAACACCCGGCGTACCAGCAGAAAAAATCGGCCATCGATTATGTGTTTAACCGCAAATACGACAAAGCCATCGAAACCGTTGAGCGGGAAGCCCATAAACGTGGCGTGGCTTTGTATCGCGATTCGTCCACCATCAGCTTCACTCCCATGCGGGACGGTAAAGCGCTGGACGAAACCGAATTTGCCCAGCTGACCGAAGAAGAACGCGATACCTTTCACGACGACATCGGCGCACTGGAACAAATGCTGGGAGAACATTTGTCGGAGCTGCCTCAATGGAAGCGCGAAAGCAGTGACGCGCTGCGTCAGCTGAATCAGGAAACGATTAAAGAGGCTATCGCTCCGCTGTTAGCACCGGTCCGGGCCAGCTTCTCCGAACAGCAGCCGCTGCTGGATTACCTCAGCGAAATGGAAGAGCACCTGCCACGCCTGGTACTGGAAGAACTGGTCGATGACAAACTGCTGGAACTGCGCGAAGAATACGTTAAGCGCTCCAGCATGGAAGAGTCGCTGATGCCCAACTTTGCCACCCGCCATGCTGCCGACAGTGGCGCGCCGGTGGTGTATGAACCTCACCCCAGTTATGCCAACCTGTTCGGCCGTATCGAATACGCCTCCGATCAGGGCGCCCTGGTGACCAACTTCCAGCGCATCTGTCCCGGCGCTCTGCATAAAGCCAATGGTGGTTATCTGATTCTGGATGCCGAAAAGGTGTTATCGGAGCCCTGGGTATGGGACGCACTGAAACGCTCGACTCAGTCAGGCCATCTGAAACTCGACTCGCCCTACTCCGAAATGGGCCTGATCAATACCACCAGCCTGCTGCCGGAACTGGTCCCGCTGAGCGTCAAAGTGGTGTTAATTGGTTCTCGCCAGATCTATTACCTGCTGCAGGAATATGATGAAGACTTTAAACGCCTGTTCCGTACCGTGGTGGACTTCGACTCCGACCTGCCGCTCACGGCTGATAACCTCAGTGGCTATGCCCGGCTGCTGAAAAGCCGTATCGATGAGCAGGGCTATGCCGACCTGACCCGCGACGCAGTGGTGCGTATGGTGCAATTCAGCGCCCGGCTGGCGGAACAACAGGACGTGCTCAGTGCCCGCATCGGCGATCAGTTTGACCTGCTGGCGGAAGCCGACTTTCTGCGTCAGATGGCCGGCGACCCGGCCATCGACTGCGTTCATATCAACCGTGCCATCAGTGCCAAGCAGGAACGCACCGGACGGGTATATGACAAACTGTTTGAGCAAATGATGGACGGCACCGTCTTACTGGAAACCAGCGGCGAAGCCATCGGTAAAATTAACGGCCTCACCGTCATGGCACTCGGTGATACCAGCTTTGGCTCGCCGGCACGTATTACCACCACGGTCCACCCGGGGTCAAAAGGCGTGGTTGATATCGAACGCGAAGTCTCCCTGGGCCAGGCCATTCACTCCAAAGGGGTGATGATTCTGAGTGGCTTCCTGGGCAATCGTTATGCACAAAAATTCCCGCTGGCGATCTCGGCCCATATCGCGATGGAACAGTCGTATGGCTATATCGATGGCGACAGCGCTTCACTGGGGGAACTGGTGTGTCTGATCTCAGCACTGATCCACGCCCCCATCGACCAGAGCTTCGCCATTACCGGCTCCGTTAACCAATATGGTGAAGTGCAGGCTATTGGCGGGGTTAACGAAAAAATCGAAGGATTTTTCCGCCTGTGTCAGGCGCGTGGCCTGACCGGCCAGCAAGGCGTTATCATCCCCGCCTCCAATGCCAATAATCTGCTGTTAAAACAGCAAGTCATCGACGCCGTTAACGACGGTCAGTTTGCCATTCATGCGGTTGCTCACGTCGACCAGGCGATGGAATTATTATTGCACCGTGAAGCCGGCCAGGCTGATGATAATGGCGACTTCCCACCAGACAGCGTCAATGGCGACATCATCAAACGGCTGGAAGAAATCGCCCAGATGAGCGATAAAAAAAGCGACTAAAGCTCACCTCAATGCCAGCCGATAAGGCTGGCATTGAGGTCTGTTCACATTATTTCAGTTTACGTACCCGCTTGCTTTTTCCGCCAGCCAGGTTACCTGAGGTTGCAGCTTTGGCTGCAACTGATTTCTGCTGTGGCTTTTTACCTTTCCCCTTCGCCGCTTTATCTGCGTTTTTTGCCGGCGTTGCAGCCTTGCCTTTTAACGGCTTTTTAAAGCCCGGTCGCTGGCCGCGCTTACTGGAAGAGACGGCATCCTCGGCCGGGATCAGCGCGTTCGGGCCGGAACCAATCAGATCATGGCGTCCCATCGCCTTTAATTCCTCACGCAACATCGGCCAGTTTTTGGCATCGTGATAACGCAGGAAGGCCTTATGCAGACGACGTTGTTTAATATCGCGCGGAATATTTATTTTGGGCGTTTTATAACTCATCCGCTTCAGCGGGTTACGCTGGGAATGATACATCGCAGTGGCCAGTGCCATCGGCGACGGGTAAAAGGTCTGTACCTGGTCAACCCGGAATTTATTGCGTTTCAGCCACAGCGCCAGGTTCATCATATCTTTATTTTCGGTACCCGGATGAGCGGCAATAAAATAAGGAATTAAATATTGCTCTTTACCGGCTTCTTTAGAGAACTTATCAAACATACGCTTAAAGCGGTCATAGGTGCCCATGCCCGGCTTCATCATTTTGCTTAATACATTTTCTTCCGTGTGTTCCGGCGCAATTTTTAAATAACCACCCACATGGTGAGTCACCAGTTCACGTACGTATTCCGGATCCTCCACCGCCAGGTCGTAACGCAGGCCCGAGGCAATGGCGATACGTTTGATTCCCGGCAAAGCGCGTGCCGCGCGATACAATTCAGTAGTGTGTTTATGACTGGTTTCCAGATTTTTACAGATACCCGGATAAACACAGGATAAACGCCGGCAGTTTTTCAGAATTTCCTGACTTTTGCATTTCAGCATATACATATTGGCGGTTGGCCCGCCCAGGTCAGAAATACTGCCGGTGAAGCCCGGTACTTTATCGCGGATTTCTTCCAGCTCGTGAATAATGGATTCCTGCGAACGGTTCTGAATAATACGACCTTCATGTTCAGTAATAGAACAGAAAGTACAACCACCAAAACAACCGCGCATAATATTCACTGAAAAGCGGATCATTTCATACGCCGGAATCCGGGCATCGCCATAGCTCGGATGTGGCACACGCTGATAGGCAAAACCAAATACCGAATCCATTTCGTCGGTTTCCAGTGGAATCGGCGGCGGGTTTACCCAGATTTCCTGTGTGCCATGTTTCTGAATCAGTGGCCGGGCGTTATAGGGGTTGGACTCCTGATGCAACACCCGGGAAGCGTGAGCATACAAAGCGCTGTCATTTTTTACTTTTTCAAACGATGGCAAACGAATCGCCGTGGTGTCGCTATCGTGCTCCACCTTACGCTGCAACGGCAGTGGAATAATTTTCACCGGCATCACGTCGTCAGCGGCATTTTCGTCCTGCTGCGAAGAAGCACAACTGTCGCTGTTCGGTTCTTTCATATCGTACGGATTCGGCAGCTGATCGATATGCCCCGGCCAGTCAATGCGGGTCGAGTCAATTTCCGTCCAGCCCGCCGGCGTGGCATCGCGCACAATGGTGGTGCCGCGCAGGTCGGTAATGGTGTCAATCGCTTCACCCGCCGCCAGCCGGTGGGTCAGATCCACAATCGCCCGCTCGGCATTGCCGTACAGCAGGATGTCCGCACCGGAATCAATCAGTACTGAACGCCGCACCTGATCCGACCAGTAATCATACTGCGCAATCCGGCGTAAGCTGGCTTCAATACCACCAATCACAATCGGTACATCTTTATAGACTTCGCGGCATTTCTGCGAATACACAATCACCGCCCGATCCGGACGTTTGCCCGGTTCACCGTGAGGCGTGTAAGCATCGTCGGAACGCACCTTCAGATCGGCGGTATAACGGTTGATCAGCGAATCCATATTGCCGGCGGTGACACCAAAATAAAAATTCGGTTTTCCCAGCCGGGTAAATGCCTGAGGATCATTCCAGTCAGGCTGAGCGATAATACCCACCCGAAAGCCCTGGGACTCCAGCATCCGCCCCATCACCGCCATACCAAAGCTGGGATGATCGACGTAAGCATCTCCGGTTACCAGAATAATGTCGCAACTGTCCCAGCCGAGCTGATCCATCTCCTCCCGGGACATGGGTAAAAACGGCGCCGTACCAAAACATTCGGCCCAATACGGATAATTAGAAAACAGGTGCTTCTGAGGCTGTGTCATGAATAAAACTAATAACGGAGTTGAATTCTCTGCATTGTCCCAAAATTACCCGACGGGCAAAAGCAAAATTCAGGAAAGTCCGCAAATCCCGGCAATAACCCTTTCATTAAAAAGGTTAATCACAACCAAAAGCCGTAAATCAAGTGCTATTACTGTGCAATTTCAGAAAACGCACAGCCCGTGAGCAAAAAAAATTTACAGTCTGCCACACTTTAACCTTGAGTTTTTGCAACGACTGGCAGCATCATGATCAACGATCTGAACATAACAATAACAACACCTGAGCTGATAACCATGCAAAGCCAAGCAGAGCTGTTTCTGGCTGCAATGGGAACCGGATTGTCATTATCTCTGGCGCTGCTGATCGGCCGTGACTTTCTGGAAACCCGTGCTGCAAAAGCCTTTATTCTGTTACTGGTATGTGCCAATACCCACATGTACCACGATTTTTTTCCTCCGGCCTGGCACAGCCTGTCCTGGAACGTACAGAGCATGGCCCCGGCCATGTTCTGGATCGCCAGCCGTTATACCTTTGTTGACCCGGGGGAGCCCCGCCACCTGAGCTGGGCACTGGCACTGGGCAGTTTCTTATTGCCGTTCAGCTGGGTGATTTCCGGCGAACCGCCAGCACTGCGCCCGTTACTGGTCGATTTCCCGCAAATCCTTGAATATCTGGTGATTGCCATGGGCTTTTACGAAATCATCAGCAACTGGAGTAACGACCTGGTGGAAGCCCGGCGACGGTTACGCGGCGGCTTGTTATTGTCGATGGGACTGGCTACCGGCTGGTCGATTGTGTCGTATACCCAGAATATTGGTGACGACGCCACGCGTTATATCGGCATCGACACCAGTCTGCTGATCATGGTGTGGTTTCTGCTGCAGGGACGACCCGAGCTATGGAGTTTGCGCCCGCAACCTGTACCCGCCACTCAGGAAACGCCGGACGATGACAACGCTCAGACACAACCGGCCAACCAGCAGGACGAAGAGGACAACCCTCACCTCAGCCAACTGCACCAGCTGATGGCCAACGGCTTTTACCGTGAAGAAAACCTGACGCTGGCAACACTGGCAGAGGCGCTGGAAATGCCGGAGTATAAATTACGCGCAACCATTAATAAGTCGCTGGGATACAACAACTTTAACGAATACATCAACCAGCTGCGTATTGGCGAAGCAGCCGATCGGTTATTAAGCGAACCCGACACCCCAATCACCAACATCGCACTGGACGTTGGTTACCGTACCATGAGCTCATTTAATCGCGCGTTCCGGAAAATCCACAACACCACCCCGTCACTGTACCGTGATCAGAGTGGCAAGCCGGCAGCAACGGGCTCCTCTCCCTCCGCCTGACCGAAAATGCAACATCCTGGCTGTGCAATTATTGTTATAAAGAATTGCACAGCGACTTTGCAATTCGTTTAGAGCGCGCTCCAGGCCTCATTACAGCTGGCATCGTAACTTTTGCAATGCGATTGTCAGAGTTTAATTATCGATTTGTTTTTACCTGCCAGGTCAACGCTGTTTTTCTATCAAACCATCAGGGAGGACGACATAACAATTCACGGAGTGTGAAATCAAGCAAATACTCAGGACCTGAAATGATGGAAACAATAAAAACAGCAAACCGCCTCAAGCCTCTGGCGCTTGCGGCCATGATGGGGATGTCCGCTCTGGCGCTGACCGGCTGTGGCAGTGATGACGACAACGATAGTCCAACCAGCTTTATCGATCCGGGCAAAGCCTTTAACTGTACCGATGTCACCACCAGTGGCGCCCGGGTAATCTGCCTCGGGAGTGCCACAGACCTGCGCGATAAAACCGTGCAGGACGAACTGCTTGATGCACTGGCAGAAGCCGAAAATGGTGATACCTTTATTTTTCCGGAAGGTCGTTACCAGTTTACCAGCACCATCGAATTTAATGGCCTGGTCGACAACATCGCTGTATCCAATCTGACCTTCCGTGGCGCCGGGATGGAAAAAACCATTATTGATGTCAGCGGCGCTTCCGCCGACGGTTTTCTGTTCAACAATACCAATAACCTGACCTTTGAAGATTTTGGTATTTATGAGTCCAATAACAATGCCCTGAAAGTAACCAAATCCAACGGCATCATCATGCGTCGCATGGCAACGGTGTGGGAAACCGATTATCAGTCCACCAACGGTGCTTATGGTCTGTACCCGGTTGAGACCACTAACGTTCTGATTGAAGACTGTTTTGTCAAAGGTTCAGCCGACGCCGGTGTGTATGTCGGCCAATCTGACAATATTGTTGTGCGTAATAATACCGCCGTTAAAAACGTCGCTGGTATCGAAATCGAAAACAGCACCAACGCCGATGTTTATGGTAATACCGCAACCGGTAACACAGGTGGCATTCTGATTTTTGATTTGCCGATCGGTAATGGCAAATACGGTTCCGGCGTACGGGTATTTGATAACCAGGTCACGGCCAACAACGCGCCGAACTTCGCCAAGGTCGGCGAGTTTGCCGGCGGCGTTCATATCGTACCGCCAGGCACCGGGGTGATTGTACTGTCGACGTCGGACGTTGAGATTTACAACAACACCATCACTGATCATCAGACCACCTCCATTGCCATCACCTCCTACATGTTACCGGACGATAAAGTGGCCGCCACTCCGAAACAGGACGTGGGTGGCGCCGATAACGATGACAGCACACCGGCAGTCATGTCTTACGGCGATATTCACCCGTACGCCGAAATGTACCTGGATGGCTGGTCGCCATTTATCCGCAACATCAACATTCATAACAACACCATCAGCCTGGATCCGGCAAAAAATAATCCGCAAGGGTCATTAATTGAAGATCTGATCACCGGCTACCAGGGCTTCCACCAGCAACTGCCGGACGTGGCCAACGGCAAAACCACCGTGCCTCACATCCTGTATGACGGCGTCGGTGAATTATTAGCCAACACCCCCAACCCGGGTGGCGATGGTGAGAGTATTATGCAGGCCATTGCCGGCGGTATTAATCAGGTAGCGGCGGCGGTAAAAGCCAATATTCCGGGAGCGGGCGATTACACCCCCATCAACCTGGCAACCTTTGCACCGTATGCCACCGACGCAGGCTTATGCCAGAGCAACAATGGCATTGATGATCAGAATCTGTTCGCTGGGTCCGTCTATGAAACCAGTGCAACCGCCAATACCTTCGCTGACGGTCAGCCACAGTCCAAACTGGAACAGCTGGGCGCCGGCAATATGGCGGTCGCCGGGGCCATCGTCAATGACCCGAACGGTGTCATGAACTGTGCCGGCAACGGCTTCCAGGGCAATCCGGTCACGGTCACCGTCGGTGAACAACAATTTGGTTGTACCAGCGACGACAGTGCGAACGCGTCCTGCGCACGTTAAGCTCGTTTTAAAAACCATAATGGTGGGTGGCTTCGGCCCCCACCCTGTTCAGAAGGGGCACCGCCCCTGTTTTATGCCCTGTTTCTGTTACGGAACTGTTTTATGAAAAATAATAAATTCCTGGCCGTATTATCGTCTGCGTTGTTATTAACCGCCTGCGGCTCGGACGACAACTCGAATACAACCTCGGTGTGCAACGCCTCAGCCAAACAGGTTGACTGGGAAAAAGTATTACAGGCTAACGCCGATAAATTGTCTGATTACCGGCTGTTCGCCAACCCCTGCGACCCAACCCAAAATGCCAGTGAACGTGGTCTGGCGTACACCTTAGCGGCACCGTTATTTACCGATTACGCCTCCAAATACCGCTTTGTGTTTATTCCGGCAGGAAAAACAGCCAGTTATAACGCCACAGAGTCGTTTGAATTCCCCACTGGCACCGTGATCAGTAAAACCTTCACCATGCCATCAGATACCAGTGAGCGGGGGGTGGAAAAAGAAAAAATCATCGAAACCCGGCTGTTAATCAAAAAAGAAGCCGGCTGGGTTGCCCGCCCTTATGTCTGGAACGAAGCCGAAACCGAAGCCTATTGGGATAAAAATGGTGAAGCCGTCGCCATTAATAATCTGCAACATGGCGAACACAGTTTGTCGTTTACCTACGGCGTTCCCAATCAGAATTCCTGCACCACCTGCCACCAGTTTAATCCTAACGGTGACAACGATGTAGAGAACAACGTCGACCCTACCCCGGCCTACTTCAGCCCGATTGGTCCTAAAGCCCGCTATCTGAACAGTGATTACGACTACGGCATGGGACCGGAAAACCAGCTTAACAAATGGGTCAGCGAAAATATGTTAACCGGCCTGCCGGCCGACCTGACAAGCGTACCGAAAGCCGCTTCGTTTTCAGATGAAAAATCGCTGTCGGAATACAGTGGCACACCCGAGCAATTAACCGCCACCGCCAAAGCCTGGATCGATATCAACTGTGGCCATTGTCACCGTACCGAAGGCCAGGCCAGTAACACCGCCTTCCGTGCCGATTACAATACCTCCTGGCTGGGTCACGAACGGTATCATGGCGCCTGTGCCGAACCGGTATCCGGCTCAATGGAAGGTTCCACAAAGGTTATTGTTCCGGGCGATTCCTCAGTATCGCTGGTGTACAACCGCCTGAACACGGCAGAGCCTGGCCGCTCTATGCCGCCGTTAGGGCGGGCGGTCATCCACCAGGAAGGCACCGCATTAATCAAAGCCTGGATCGACAGCATGGACCCGGGTTTATGCGACTGAGTTCCCCTTTATGGCGCTGCGGCGCCTTTTTTTTCCTTCTGATTCTGGCTGGCTGTGGTGCAGACAAGCCGTCACCATCCGGCGCGATTGCAGCCGACAACTCGCCGTGCAACAGCCCTGGTAGCGCGGTTAACTGGCAGGCGTTGCAACACAGTCGTTGCCAGCGTTTATCGGATTATCGCTTATTTAACGGCCAGCCGGATCAACCCGCGAGCACCAATGGCGGGCTGTATTACCAGCTCAGCAGCCAGCTGTTTACCGACCATGCCAGAAAACACCGTTATATATTTCTGCCCCCCGAACAGCGCATCGGTTATCAGGCCAGAGAGGTGCTCGACTTCCCGCCAGGCACAACCCTGGTCAAGGTATTTTCGCTGCCGGATATCAGCACCACTGAGGCAGCCCAAACCATCATTGAAATCCGCCTGTTAATCCGCCGCGACAGTGGCTGGATCTTTATTCCCTACCGTTGGCATAACGAGTTACAGGATGGCGTACTGTCCACCGCCGGCCACCGCCAGAGCGTTTCGTTTATGCACAACACAGCCAGGCTGGAATTTGACTATCAGGCGCCGTCTCAGCTGCGCTGCCAAACCTGCCACCAGCACAATGACAACGGCCGGCTGAGCTTCACGCCCATCGGTCCGAAAGTCCGGCACCTGAATCGTGATATCAGCGTCGACGGCCAGCGCATTAACCAGTTACAACACTGGCAACATCTCGGTCTGATCAAATTACCCGCCCCGCCGCACCAGCTGGCGGTCGCCCCCGACTGGCGTGATGCGTCGCAAGCACTGCAACAGCGCGCCAAAGCCTATCTTGATATTAACTGTGGCCATTGCCACAGCGACAGCGGTGCCGCAGCCTTATCCGGCCTGCGACTGGAGTACTGGCGTGACGTTGGTTATGCCCACGGGGTGTGTAATTCTGCCCATGGCTGGCGTGGCGGCGGTTTTGATATCTGGCCTGGCCGCGGCGATATTTCCAGCCTGCCACTGAGAATGGAGCTGTCGGAAGCCAAAGACCGCATGCCCCCGCTGGGCCGCAGTGTCAGCGACGATTCAGCGATTGTTCTGATTCGCCAATGGATCGATAGCCTGCCGGCGCAGGATTGCGCAGCGATAAACTGAAGCCTCTGCCGTCGCCCACCTATGGCGGACAAACCGGTCAATTTGCCCGGGCGGCGGCCTGGTTTTTGCTGAACCCTGATACAGAACAGCCGCCAACGCGGCGCCACAGACTTCTGCAGTCAGGAATTATGAGCAGCAATAATTTATCTCCCGACGCCGGTAAACCTCTTTCTCAGCAAACAACCCGGATTATGCTGGTCGACGACCAGCCCGCCCGGGCCGCCCTGCTGGAACAAGCCCTCAGCGATATCGGTTGTACCGTGGTCGCCTGCCTGGAAACCGCTCAGGGGCTGATGAAACGGGTGGAAGAACATCAGCCCGACGTGATTTTTATCGATATCGACAGCCCCGACCGCGACATGCTGGAACATATGACGGTCCTTAATCAGCACAATCCCAAACCCGTGATCATGTTCAGTGATGAAGACGATACCCTCACTATAGAAAAAGCCATGCGCGCCGGTGTCAGCGCTTATGTGGTGGATGGTCTGCAGGCCAGCCGCATTAAATCCATCATGGATGTCGCAGTCGCCCGCTTCCGCGAGTTTCAGGCATTGCGCAGCGAGCTGGAAAAAACCCGTAATCAGCTGGCTGACCGCCGTATCCTTGATGAAGCCAAAGCGCTGTTAATGAAGCAGAAATACCTCACGGAAGAAGAGGCCTACCACGCCATTCGCAAACTGGCGATGGACCGCAGCCAGCGAATGGTCGATGTGGCGCGCAATATTATTTCTGTGATGAACCTGTTAAACGACTGAGCACCCGTTATGAATACACCACAAACATCCGCCTCAGCGCTGGAAAAAAGCAACCTGACGCTGGGTTATATGCCCCTTACTGATGCATTACCCCTGCTGGCGGCACAGCATCAGGGCTGTTTTCAGCAGGCCGGGCTCAACGTCACCCTGCAGCAGGAAGTATCCTGGGCCAATATCCGCGACAAACTGATCGTTGGTCATGTTGATGCGGCACAGATGTTAGCGCCGATGTTACTCACCACCCACCTGGGGATCGGTAGTCTGAAGAAGCCAATGTATGCGCCCATCGCGCTGGCGCGTAATGGCAATGCACTGACCATCTCCAATGCCCTGGCAGAGGAACTGCAGCTTACAGATATAGCCAGCCGCGATGCCAGTCAGATCGCCCGGCAGTTATTAACCGTCATTCAGCAGCGCCGCCGGCAACAAAACGCACGACTGGTGTTTGCCGTGGTGTTTCCGTTTTCGGTGCATAACCTGCTGTTGCGTGACTGGCTGGCAGGTGCCGATATTCACCCGGATAACGATATCGAACTGGTGGTACTGCCACCGTCACAAATGGTCGACCACCTGCGCCTGCAACACATCGACGGTTTTTTTGCCGGCGCTCCGTGGAACAGCGTCGCCATCCAGCAGGGCGTTGGCCAGTGCCTGCTGCCCGCCACCCGGCTATGGGACAAAGCACCCGATAAAGTTCTGGGGGTCAGGCGCGACTGGGCCAACACCCACCCCAATACACTGACCGCCCTGACCCGGGCGATACAACAGGGCGGCCGCTGGTGTCACGAACATCCGCAGCAGGCCGCCAGCCTGCTGGCTGAAGTACTGGAACAACCGTTACAGGCGATTCTGCCCGCACTGAGCGGCGAGTTTATCTATAAACAAGGCGATGCCGCCGTAGCGATCAAAGACATGCTGGTGTTACAGCCCGAAGTCGCTGCCGCAGCAGAGCATGCCCACGCCGAGTGGTTTTTAAACCAGATGTTACGCTGGGGCTGGATTGACCCGGACACCAACATCCCGGCGGTGGCGCGTGAATGTTTTGCCGGCGACCGCTTCCGTGACACCTATAACACGCACCAAAGCGGTTCATAACAGCGGGGATTTATCCTGATTTGGTGCTCAAAACGGGCCAAAACGGCTCGTTAACTACCCCGGACAGCGTAAAACAGCGGGTTACAGAACTTGGCACAGTCCTCGCAACAACCCAGCTGCATCACCCAGAAAAACCCAAAGGCGGGTTAACCGAAAACGAATTTATCAGACGGCTGATCAGCCGACATTCTGATCATTGCAAAGGCGCTCACGACCCACCGGTCGTGGCGCCTTTTTTTTGGCCTGAGAGAGGAAGCACAATGCGAGCACTGACCACACTGCGACGAACATTTCTGAAAACCGCCCTGCTATTGTCAGCCGGATTGGCGACGGGCGTAAGCGCGCCGGTTTTTGCCGCCGACTGGCCGGAAAAAGAAGAACTGACCTTCGGTTTTATCAAACTCACGGATATGGCGCCGCTGGCCATCGCCTATGAAAAAGGCTTTTTTGAAGACGAAGGTTTATACGTCACCTTAGAAGCCCAGGCGAACTGGAAAGTATTACTCGACCGGGTGATTGATGGTCAGCTCGACGGCGCTCATATGTTAGCTGGTCAGCCGCTGGGCGCCACCATTGGTTATGGTACACAGGCGCAGATCATCACCGCTTTCAGTATGGATTTAAATGGCAATGCCATTACCGTGTCCAACGATGTCTGGCAACAGATGGAAAAACACATTGCCCGGGACGCTGCTGGCAAACCGCAACACCCGATTAAAGCCGACGCCTTAAAACCGGTGATCGAACAATATAAAACGGCGGGCAAACCCTTTAATCTCGGCATGGTGTTTCCGGTCTCTACGCATAATTACGAACTGCGTTACTGGCTGGCCGCCGGTGGCATTCACCCCGGTTATTACGCCCCGCATAAAGGTGACAATTCAGGGCAGCTGAAAGCCGACGCATTGTTATCCGTTACCCCACCGCCACAAATGCCGGCCACTATGGAAGCCGGCACTATTTCCGGTTATTGCGTTGGTGAACCGTGGAATCAACAAGCCGTATTTAAAGGTATCGGGGTACCCGTGGTAACCGATTACGAAATCTGGAAAAACAATCCGGAAAAAGTATTCGGCGTGAATAAAAGCTGGGCCGAAAAATACCCCAACACCCACAAACGGGTTATTAAAGCCATGATTCGCGCCGCGGCCTGGCTGGACGAAAATAATAACGCCAATCGTCCGGAAGCGGTGAAAATTCTCGCTAAAAGCCAATACGTCGGAGCCGATTATGAGGTGATTGCCAACTCCATGACCGGCACCTTCGAATATGAAAAAGGCGACAAACGATCGGTGCCCGATTTTAATGTGTTTTTCCGCTACCACGCCACCTACCCATATTATTCCGACGCCATCTGGTACCTGACTCAGATGCGCCGCTGGGGGCAGATCAGCGAACAAAAACCGGACAGCTGGTATATGGATATTGCCAGCCAGGTCTATCGTCCCGACATTTATGCCGCCGCTGCCCGGGATCTGATTAAAGAAGGCAAATTAACCGCTGACGACTTCCCGGACTTTGCCAGTGAAAGCGGTTTCCGCGCGCCACAACAACATTTTATCGACAACATTATTTATGACGGTAAGCAGCCAAACGCCTACCTGAAACAGTTTGCCATTGGCTTAAAAGGCGACGATGCCATCTGACAATCAGCCGCAGGTGTCACTCCCTGCGGCCGTTGTTACGCCAACGCCGACCACCATCATTCAGGATCACATCATGAATAAATCGCTGACTTTCCCATCACTCGCGCACAGTCGCTGGCTACAGCCACTGAAGCGCCTGAGCAAGGGTGACAATCCCGCTCGTCATCTGTTCACCGGCCTGGCCCGAAATCTGGGCGTGCCACTGGCAGGCCTGGCTGTTTTTTTATTGCTGTGGCATGGCGCCGCCAGCAATATCAATACCTCACTGGGACAGTTTCCCGGCCCCAAACAAGCGTTACAACAAGCCCAGGTGCTGTACCAGGAGCATAAAGACGAGCGGATAAAAGCCGATGCGTTTTACCAGCGTCAACAGGCACGTAATGCCGCCCGGGTGGCTCAGGACCCGGATTATCAACCACGGATTCGTGCTTACACCGGCAAACCCACCTACATCGATCAGATTGGTACCAGCCTGGTCACGGTATTAACCGGTTTTATTCTGGCCTCTGTCATCGCTATTCCGGTGGGGATCGTAATTGGCCTGAGCAACAGTTTATACGCGGCCTTTAATCCGGTTATCCAGTTATTCAAACCGGTATCACCGCTGGCCTGGCTGCCACTGGTCACTATGCTGGTCAGCGCGTTGTATGTCAGAGACGATCCGAGTGTGCCCAAATCGTTTGTCACCTCGATGATTACTGTGATGCTGTGCTGCCTGTGGCCAACCATTATTAACACCGCGGTGGGTGTGGCTTCAGTATCACGGGATTTATTAAACGTCAGTCAGGTATTACGCCTCAGCTGGCTGACCCACGTACGGAAAATTGTCCTGCCCTCTTCCATTCCTATGGTATTCACCGGCCTGCGGTTATCTCTGGGTATCGCCTGGATGGTATTAATCGCGGCAGAGATGCTGGCCCAGAACCCGGGATTAGGAAAATTTGTCTGGGATGAATTTCAGAATGGCAGCTCCGACTCATTAGGACGGATTATGGTTGCCGTGATCACCATTGGCCTGATCGGATTTTTATTAGACCGCCTGATGCTGGCGCTGCAAAAAGCCGTGTCCTGGGACAAATCGGTCACCTTACGCTGAACACCGCACTGGAGAAAACAGGATGAAAACATTACTCGAATTAACTCAGGTCGGCATCGAATTCCCAACCCCGAACGGCCCGTTCCGGGCGTTACAGAATGTCGATCTGAAAATACAACAGGGTGAATACATTTCCCTGATCGGTCACTCCGGTTGTGGTAAATCCACCGTATTAAATATTGTTGCCGGCCTGCTGCAGGCCACCGAAGGGGGCGCTGTATTAAACGGCAAAGAAGTCAGAGAACCGGGGCCGGAACGTGCGGTGGTGTTTCAGAACCATTCGTTATTACCCTGGCTGACGGCTTATGAAAATGTCGAGCTGGCGGTTAAACAGGTCTTTAGCGGTAAAAAATCCAAAACGGAAATGAAAAGCTGGATTGAACACAACCTCGAGCTGGTGCATATGACTCATGCCATGCACAAACGTCCGGACGAAATATCCGGCGGCATGAAACAGCGGGTCGGCATTGCCCGGGCACTGGCAATGGAGCCCCAGGTGTTATTAATGGATGAGCCTTTTGGTGCGTTAGATGCCCTGACCCGGGCCCACTTACAGGACTCTTTAATGGAAATTCAGAAAGCCCTGAATAACACCGTGATTATGATTACCCACGACGTAGATGAAGCGGTTTTATTATCCGACCGCATCGTCATGATGACCAACGGTCCGGCCGCCACCATCGGCGAAATTCTGGATATTGAACTGCCCAGACCGCGCAACCGGATTCAGCTGGCCGACGATCCACAGTACAACCATTACCGCCAGCAGGTGCTGAGTTTCCTCTACGAAAAACAGAAGAAGGTTGAAAATATTCAGACGGCTAAATCTGACAGCAACAGCAACGCGCAACACAAAGTGGCATAACGCCCGGCAGAGAAGTATTCCGAGAACCATGCAGGACGATCAAATTCAGGAGATATTATGAAACAAGCGATCCACACATTCGCCGCTGTATTGCCTGTTAATGCCGCCGCCGTACTGGTACCGGCGCTGTTATTGGCCAGCGCCCTGCCCGCCGCCAGCCAGGCCGGTACACTGAGCGACAGTCTGCTACAGGGTAAACCCAGCGCTCAGCTGCGGCTGCGCTATGAAAATAACGACAGCAACACCAATAATAAAACCGCCAGCGCCCTCACCCTGGCGTCACGACTGGGCTACCAGACCGCCGACTATCATGGCCTGACATTACTGGCTGAAGTCGAAGATGTACGCGCACTGATCGATGATTACCGGCCGCAAAAGCCGGGCTATGATGTGGTCGCCGACCCGGTTAACAGCGAAATTAACCGCCTGCAGCTGCATTACCGTTATCAGGCTGTCAGCGCCACCATCGGCCGCCAGCGGCTGATTTTCGATAATGCCCGTTTTGTCGGAAACGTCGGCTGGCGTCAGAACGAACAAACCTTTGATGCCCTGCGGCTGAATTATAAAAAAGATCAGCTGGATCTGAGTTATGCCTTTATCGATCAGGTAAACGACATTCTGTTTAACGCCAGTGATGTTTCCAGCCATATTATTCATCTGGGTTATCAGACCGCCATCGGCAAACTCAGCCTGTATGGTTATCTGCTGGAAGACGACGACAGCCACAACCGGCTGGATACCTTTGGTGGCCGTTTCAGCGGCCAGCAAACAGCCGGCCAGCTGAAGCTGTTGTACAACGCCGAACTGGCCAGCCAGAACGCAGAGGCCGGTAATAACGACTTCAGCGCCGGTTACGCGCTGCTAGAGGCCGGTGTTCAGCTCTCCGCCGTGCAGCTGTTGCTGGGTAACGAAATACTCGGCAGTGACGACGGACAATACGGCTTCAGTACACCACTGGCGACCAAACACGCGTTTAATGGCTGGGCCGATCAATTCCTGGCCAGCGGCAGTCAGGGCTTGTCTGACCGTTACCTGAAACTCAGCGGCCGGTTTGCCGGGAATAAACTGCTGGCCCATTACCACGACTACCAGGCCGATGAAGGCAATGAAGACCGTGGCCATGAAGTGAATCTGCTGCTGTCCCGTCAGTTCAGCAAGCAGTTCAGTCTGGGGGTTAAATTCGCCGACTATCAGGCCGGTGATACCGGCAACGACAGCCAGAAGCTGTGGCTCTGGGGCCAGGCAAAATTCTGATGGCTATGTCGGCTGAAGCGTATTTTGCCGGCCTGAACTTTTGATAACGATGGTTTTCCTTCCGTTGCCGGGCTCAGCCCCGGCTTTTTTCCGGAGCTGAACAATGTCTGCCCCTACAGAATCTCCCCACAATACCCTGGTTATCATCGGCAACGGTATGGCCAGCAACCGGTTATTGGAACAGCTGGGTGAACATCACCCGTTTGAGCAGATACTGGTACTCAGTAATGAGGCGGTGCCGCATTACAACCGCATTATGTTATCGCCGCTGCTGGCCGGTGATACCCAACTGTCACAGATTACCCCGCACGATGAACACTGGTATCAGCAACGTCGTATTCGTATTTTACTGAACCATACCGTTACCCGGCTGGATGTGGCACAACGGCAATTAGAATGTGGCCAGCGCCGGATCGGCTTCAGTCAGCTGGTGATTGCCACCGGATCACAACCCAGTATTCCGCATTTGCCCCATGCCGATGCACACAACGTTTCCGGATTCCGGGATATCCGCGATGTTGAGCGGATGCTGGAGCAGCTGCCGCAGTTGTCACACGTGTGTGTGATTGGTGCCGGTCTGCTCGGCGTGGAAGCGGCCGTGGGTCTGCGCAGCCAGGGTGTCGACGTCAGCCTGCTGCATCGCAACCCGGTATTAATGAACCGCCAGCTGGACGCCAGTGCCGCCGGGTTGCTGCAACAGTCATTGCAACAACGCGGTATCGCGGTCCACAGCGGTATTTCTCAGATCGAATTACAGGCCAGGGGCCAGCGTGTCAGTGCTGTCAGCTGGAATACGGCCGGCTCGGCGCAGCCACAGCAACAGCCAACCGAACTGGTCATCTTTACCACCGGGGTCAGCCCACTGATCCGGCTGGCCGGGCAACAACTGGCCTGTGACCGGGGCATCCTGGTGGACCAATACATGCGCACCAGCGTCAATGGTATCTACGCGCTGGGAGAATGTTGCCAGTTTGAGCAACACACTTATGGTCTGGTCGCCCCGATCTGGGATCAGGCCAGCGTGCTGGCGCAACAATTAACGCAGCCGGCACGCCAACATGACCAGCAGGTTTACCGCGAGCAGAGCCACCTCACCAAACTCAAAGTATCCGGCCTGGATGTCCACAGCCTCGGACAGGTGGAAGCCGGCGCTGACGAAGAAACGCTGAGCTATCTGGATGAGCAGGCCATGTTGTACAAAAAAATTATTCTGCGTAATAACCGCATCAGCGGCGCGTTATGCCTGGGCGATGTACGCGACAGCCAATGGTACTTCGAGCTGATGCGCAATCAGGAGTGTGTCACACAGCTGCGTGATAGGCTGTTGTTCGGCCGCGCCGCCTGTGTCGCCTGAGCGCCACTCCGGGCTGCCCGGTTTTATGTCGCTCCTGTTTTAAACCTGTGACTGTTGCGCCAGCTGAATGGCGGCGTTGATCGCCGCCCGGGCCTGCGGGCTGTTTTTCCAGCAACTGCTGCGCAATACCTCCGCCACCCGCCCGGCAATATCATCGGCGTTATAACCCGCCAGCTGCGCCAGCGAATCAATCCCAATTTCTTCAAAGCGCTGTATCACCGTCGGGCCCACGCCTTTAAGTGCCAGCAGTTGCGCTTTTTCTGTTGCTGAGAATGCCATTCTGTCCCCTGCCATGCCGATCATTTAAATAATCCAGCCATTAAAAATAAACGTATCACTAAAGTAAATAACCAGCTGCAAAACCGCCATGAAAAAACCAGCGCTGTTGCCAGCGCTGGTCTGCATCCTCAACCACCGGACAAGGTATCAGCGGCGAACTGACAGCTGCACCTGGTTATCGACCACGCGGCTGTTAAAGGTGGCGATCTGCACCGCATCGTCTTCCAGACAGATACCGGTCTGCAGATCAAAATGTTGTTTATACAAAGGTGAAGCCACCACCCGCTGTTCCCCCACAGAACCGATAATGCCACGCGATAACACATTGGCCTTACCAAACGGATCATAATTAGCCACCGCATAGACCCGTTGTTCCCGGCCATAACGGAACAGCGCAACCTGTTCATTATTCAGCTGGGCACAAACACCGGTATCCGGGGCGATATCATCCAGCTGACAAACAGAAATCCAGTCACTCATACAGTTCTCCACAATTAATGGTTGGGCTGGTTGTATCACCAGCCACCGCTCAGATCGGTTTATTGCACCGGTGTCAGTTCAATGCGTTGTTGTTTTTCGCTGTCGGTTGCCGGACGGCGCTGACCCCGCTCCCGTACATACAGCAATGCGTCATCCGTTTCTGGTGAATTAATAAAGTGACGGAAACGTTTCAGTTTTTGTGGTGTTTCCAGAGTGGTTTTCCACTCACACTGATAACTGCTGATCACCCGCGTCATGGCATTTTCCAGTTCCCCAGCCAGCTCCAGACTGTCATCGATAATTACCTGACGCAGATATTCCAGCCCACCTTCCATATTTTCCATCCACACCGAGGTGCGTTGCAGACGATCAGCCGTGCGGACATAAAACATCAGAATACGGTCGATATAGCGAATCAGGGTTTCGTCATCCAGTTCCGTAGCGAATAAATCCGCATGTCGCGGGCGCATTCCGCCATTGCCGCAGACAAATAAATTCCAGCCTTTTTCCGTCGCAATCACACCAATATCCTTGCTCTGGGCTTCGGCACATTCGCGGGTACAGCCCGACACGGCAAATTTAATTTTATGCGGCGCGCGCAGCCCTTTGTAACGATTTTCCAGGGCAATCGCCATCGACACCGAATCCAGCACACCATAACGACACCAGGTACTGCCAACGCAGGATTTCACCGTGCGTAACGATTTACCGTAGGCGTGTCCGGTTTCAAAACCGGCGTCCACCAGCTGCTGCCAGATGTCGGGTAACTGATGTAACTGCGCGCCAAATAAATCAATGCGCTGGCCACCGGTAATTTTGGTGTACAAGTCGTATTGCTGGGCAATCTGCCCCAACACAATCAGTTTTTCCGGTGTGATTTCACCGCCGGCCACCCGCGGTACCACAGAATAACTGCCGTCTTTTTGCATATTGCCGAGGAAAATATCGTTGGTATCCTGTAACCCGATATGATCGTCAGCCAGCACATAATCGTTATCAAACGACGCCAGCACCGAGCCAACCGCCGGTTTACAGATTTCACAGCCATGACCCTGGCCGTAGTCGGCCAATAATTCGGCAAAGGTGCGATAGTGTTTGCTGCGGATAATATCCGCCAGCTGCTGCCGGCTGTAGGCAAAGTGTTCACACAGGTGGTTATTCACCTCGACGCCAAGCGCCGCCAGCTCATTATCCATCACCTGCTTGGTTAACGCGCTGCAGCCACCACATCCGGATGACGCCTGAGTCTGCTGTTTAATCTCCGCCATGGTGCAACAACCGTCGTTAACCGCGCTGGCGATATCCGCTTTAGTCACATCAAAGCAGGAACAAATCTGAGCACTGTCGGGTAACGCATTCACCCCCAGTCCGGCACTGGCCGTGTCGTTATCAGCAGCGGGTAATATCAAACCCGCCGGGTCGGCAGGCAAGGTCATATCGTTCAGTTTCAGTTGTAATAAGGTGCCATAAGCATCCACATCGCCGACCAGTACCGCACCGAGCAGTTTTTTGCCATCGGCAGAAATCACCAGCCGTTTATAGACCTTATTAATATCATCCTGAAATACAAAAGAACGGGCGCCCTCGGTTTGTCCCTGGGCATCACCAATGGAGGCCACATCCACACCTAACAGTTTCAGCTTGGTCGACATATCCGCCCCCTGAAACTGAGGGACCTCGGCCACTCCCGTGTGGCTCTGCTGAATATGTGCCAGCGCAACTTTCGCCATCTGATAACCCGGTGCCACCAGACCGAATATCCGGTTATTCCATAAGGCGCACTCACCGATGGCATAAATATCGGCATCGGATGTCTGGCAGTACTGATTAATCACAATGCCACCGCGTTCCCCTAGCGCCAGCCCGGCCTGCTTCGCCAGCGTATCCTGAGGCCGGATACCGGCTGAAAATAAAATCATATCGGTTTCGAGAAAACTGCCGTCGGCAAAATTCATGCGATAACGGCACTGTTCCCCGGCCACAATTTCCAGTGTGTTTTTATCGGTATGAACACTAACGCCCAGGGCTTCAATTTCCTGACGTAATAGCCGACCACCCTGTTCATCCAGCTGAACCGCCATCAGACGGGGGGCAAATTCCACCACATGGGTGGTTAAGCCCGCTTGCTTCAGTGCGTTAGCGGCTTCCAGTCCTAATAAACCACCCCCCACAACCACCCCCACACGGCTTTGTTGTGCCGAGGCGGAAATGGCTTCCAGATCTTCAATGGTGCGGTACACCAGACAGTGAGGCTGATCATGGCCGGCAACCGGTGGCACAAACGGATAAGACCCGGTAGCCAGCACCAGCTTATCGTAAGCTTCGCAACGGCCACTGGCGGTGGTTATGGTTTTTTGCTGGCGATTAATAGCAATCACCTGATCGTTCAGCAGGTAACGAATATTGTGTTGCTGGTAAGTCTGTTCATCCGTCAGGGACAAATCTTCGGCGCTGGCACCGGAAAAGTAGCGGCTCAGCTGCACCCGGTCATAGGCCAGCCGGGGTTCTTCAGAAAAGGTGGTCAGATTATAATGGTCGGCGTATTCGCCACTGGCCATTGCAGACAAAAAATGATGGCCAACCATGCCATTGCCTACAACAATAATGCGTTCTGCGGACGAATTATCCGTATCGATGTGTGTGCTCATAATGATTCTCTCTATCGGCTCATGGTCATCAGTCTCCTGTGGTGCTTCGTTGCCTTATTGTTAAACCACGCCGTTGTGGCCGAACAAATCATTGCGGTTATTCAGCAATTTAAATGCCAGCCATAAAAGCCGCGAAAAACCGGGCGGTTGCGGATAAATTGGTAAAAAAGTGAACGGATTTGGTGCCTGAGCAGCGGCCGCGCACCAAAACACGGCCAGCAGAGTGGGATAAACCAAGGTGGGATAACCAGAAATGGCTGTCAGTGGTCAGCAGCCCGGTGAACGACAAATTTATTGCGTCCTTCTTTTTTTGCCTGATACAAACAGCGGTCGGCAATTTCCAGCATGCTGTCTACGTT
Organism: Bacterioplanoides pacificum; assembly: GCF_042648445.1. Lineage (NCBI taxonomy): Bacteria > Pseudomonadati > Pseudomonadota > Gammaproteobacteria > Oceanospirillales > Oceanospirillaceae > Bacterioplanoides > Bacterioplanoides pacificum. The sequence goes on along the minus strand of NZ_JBHRYB010000005.1, from coordinate 483,464 downwards.
GTGTTCGACACTGCAACTGATCAGCCCACCGGAAAACGTATAATGAAAATTATCCCCCGGACTGCTGTTTTCCAGGTGTTTCGCCAGCCGCGCCAATATCTGCTGCGCGCCTTCCGGGCCGGTATCACACAAGCCTAATACAAACTCCTCACCACCCCAGCGGCCGACGATATCGTTTTCCCGTAAAGACGACACCAGTGCTTTGGAAAAGTGCACAATCACCCGATCCCCCATGGCATGGCCATAGGTGTCATTAATAAATTTAAAGTTATCCAGATCCACCATCACCAGGCAGAACGGGTGACCATAACGATGATTGCGTGCCACCTCTTCCTGCAACCGGCGCAGGGTTTCGCGCCGGTTTAACAGCGAGGTCAATGAGTCCCGGGTCACCAGATTACGTACCGAACGGCCGCGACGGATACGCGATTCCACTGCCGATAATAAATCCGCTGGCCGCACCGGCTTAGTGAGAAAGGTATCGGCGCCGGTGCATAACGCCCGCAGCTGATGCCGCGGACTCATTTCACAGGATAAAAACACAATCGGTACCGAAATAAGATTATCCATCTGACGGATAATACCGGCGATCTCCTGGCCATTAATATCCGGCATATAGAGGTCAAGCAGAATCAGATCGGGAATATGGTTCTGCAGGTAGGGCATCAGTTCGGTCAGTGGTGTGACGACCGTTTGGGTAATAAAGCCGGCCTGCTGCAGCACAGAGGCGTAATAATCAGCCACCGATTGCTGGTCATCGATTACCAGCACCTGATACGGATCACGCTCAAAGCGTTCACTTAAAGCATCCAGCTCACTGACGATACGCAACGGCTCGTAGGGAGTGGTAAAAAACGCCTGGCCCCCCATACGCACCGCCGTGGCCCGGATACTGAGGGTGTCCACCTGACTGAGAGCAATCACCGGCCATTGTTTATTACTTTCCGCCAGATCGATCAGCCACTGGTGCTGGCGCTCAGAAATCACATCCAGATTAATCACCACGGCAAAGGTATTCGGTTCTTCGCGCGCCAGCAGATGTGAAATGGAATCGACAATTTTAGCCCGGTAACCGGCTCTTTCCACAGCGGCAGCCAGCTGCTCGGTGGTCTCATTCCGCCCCAGCAGCAAGACGTGTAATGGCTCACCCGCAACGTATTCGTGGATACGCCGGTGCAGCAGCGAGACACCATCGGAAGCATCCAGCGAAACTGGAGTGGATGCAGTTGAATCAACCATCGGAACACTCTGTCAGGAACAATGCCGAAAAGTTTAGCAGCTGCTCAGCAAAATGATGTCACTGCGATTAATTAACCGCCTGCTCCTCTGCTGACCACAAGCTGCACCACAAGTGCCAGCCAGTCACCACAGTCCGCACCAGAACGAGGCATTTCGCCGCAAAACCCAGCTGCAAAAACCAGTAGTGCCCGCCATTCAGAACCGCAGAACCGCGCCAATCATCCACTTTTCAGAGAATGGCATCATTATTGAATAACCGTCTGTGAACAGCGTGAACGCGCTGGCTGTCATCCTCGGGGGTTGATGACGGCGGCATCAATGTCGATGTCGAATTCGTGTTGTGTAAAAAAGTTCTTCGGAACTGAGCATTGGCGCTCACAGGCCTGGCCTGTGGGCGCTTTTTTTTGGAAACCCGTTATGACTCAAACTGATACCACCTGCCCTTATTGCGGCGTCGGCTGCGGCGTCAGCGCCAAAGTCGTGAATGGCCAGCCACAACCCGTGTCCGGCCTGGAGCAGCATCCGGCGAATCTGGGCCGCCTGTGTGTTAAAGGCTCAGCGTTACACGAAACACTGGGCCATGACGGACGTTTATTACAGCCGTTTATCGACGCTCAGCCGGTCAGCTGGGATCACGCACTGGATACCGTCAGCCGCCGGATACAACAGGTCATACAACAACACGGTCCGCAAGCCGTGGCCTTTTATGGTTCCGGCCAGCTGCTGACGGAAGATTATTACGTCGCCAATAAGCTGATGAAAGGCTTTATCGGCAGCGCCAATATGGATACCAATTCCCGCCTGTGTATGGCATCTGCAGTGGTGGGTTATAAACGCGCATTTGGCAGCGACACCGTGCCCGGCTGTTATCAGGATCTGGAACAAACCGATCTGCTGCTGCTGGTCGGCAGCAACGCCGCCTGGGCGCACCCGGTGTTATTTCAGCGCATCCGCCGTGCCAAAGCACAAAACCCGGCCATGAAAGTGGTGGTGATTGATCCGCGCCGCACCGCCAGCTGTGATATTGCCGACCTGCACCTGGCGTTACGCCCGGGGAGCGATGTCTGGCTGTTTCAGGGGCTGCTCGCCTATCTCAGTCAGCATGATGGGCTGGATCAGGATTTTATTGAACAACATTGCCAGCAGTTTGAAACCACCCTGCAACAGGCGCTGGCACAAGCCGCCAACCCGGAGCAGGTCGCCCAACAATGTGATCTGGACGTTGCGCAGTTGCGTACCTGTTACCAGTGGTTCCGCGACAGCCGCCGCTGTGTCAGCCTGTATTCCATGGGCGTCAACCAGAGCCGCTGCGGCAGTGATAAAGCCAATGCCATTATCAACGTCCATCTGGCCAGCGGTAAAATTGGCAAACCCGGCAGTTGTCCGTTTTCCATTACCGGTCAGCCTAATGCCATGGGCGGTCGTGAGGTCGGCGGCCTGGCCAATCAGCTGGCTGCACATATGGATTTTAACGCCGACGACTGCGACCGGGTACAACGCTTCTGGCAGTCGCCCGGCATCGCCCGCAGCCCGGGTCTGAAAGCCATCGACCTGTTTGCCGCCGCCGAACGCGGCGACATTAAATTCCTCTGGATCATGTCCACCAACCCGGTGGTTTCCATGCCGGATGCTGACCGGATCAAGCGGGCGCTGGCCAACGTCGATACCGTGGTGGTATCCGACTGCATGGCCGACACCGATACCATGCAATATGCCGATATCGGTTTACCGGCAGCCAGCTGGGGGGAAAAAAACGGCACGGTCAGCAACTCAGAACGGCGTATTTCGCGCCAGCGCGGCTTTTTACCGCCTCCCGGCGAGGCCCGGCCTGACTGGTGGATAATCTCCCAGGTCGGCCAGCGCCTGGGCTACCGGCAACAGTTTGATTACCATCACCCGGCCGATATTTTCCGCGAACACGCGCGTTTATCCGCGTTTGAAAACAACGGCCAGCGCGATTTTGACCTGTCGGCACTGACGGAGCTGAACCAGGCTCAATACGATGCCTTAACGCCGTTACAGTGGCCCGTTAACGAGCGCTATCCCAACGGTCGTCAGCGATTGTTCGACGACGGTCATTTTTATACCGCCACTGGCAAAGCACAGTTTGTCCCGCTGCAGGCCACTGCCGCACTGTCAGTCAGCCAGCCGCCGGGGCGGCTGATCATGAACAGCGGCCGCATCCGCGATCACTGGCACACCATGACCCGCACCGGCCAGGCGGCCCGGCTGAATCAGCACATCAGTGAACCCTTTGCCCTGCTGCATCCGCAGGACGCCAAACAACGCCAGCTCAGCGACGGCCAACTGGTCGAGGTGTCTAATCAGCGTGGCCGTTTATTGCTTCGCGCCCGGGTCAGCGATGAACAACGCCATGGCGAAGTGTTTGTACCGATGCACTGGAGCGACCGCTACAGCGCCCGGGCACGGGTCAGTAGTCTGATAGACAACACCCATGATCCGCTCTCCGGCCAGCCACAATTAAAAATCAGCCTGGTACAGGCCCGGGCCTATCACCCGGACTGGCAGGCCACTGTGTTCAGCCGTGACGACATCAGCCGCCCGGGGCAACGCCCACTGCTGCAGTCGCTGGATTATTGGGCCAGTGGTCGCAACGAACAGGGCTTTTTCTGTGAACTGGCCAGCCGCGGTGATAGTCGCGACTGGTTACAGGCATTGCGTCAGCAAATGGCTCAGCAATCCTCTCAGCCACTGCACTGGGTCAGCTTCGATGATCCCAAACGGCGCCACTACCGGCGTGCTGCCTATGATGCATCCGGGCTGGTCTGCCTGGTGTATTGTCGCAGTGGCGGACAAAACAGCAGTCTGCTGAACCGTGCCTGGCTGAGCCAGCAACTGGCCACCGGACAACCCGACAGCCAGCTGCGTATGGCGTTGCTGAACGGTCACCCTCCGGGTCCGCAACAGGACCAGGGAGCCATTATCTGCTCCTGCTTTCAGGTCGGCGATAAAGCCATTCAGGCGGCCATCAATGCCGGCCACAACAACCCCGAAGCCCTTGGACAACAATTACGCTGTGGCACCAATTGCGGCTCCTGCCTGCCGGAATTACAACACCTGTGTGACGCCACAGCCCCGACGGAGATAGCATAATGACAGCCTCAAACAGCCATTCATTCGGACAGGTGGCGCTGGTGGGTGCCGGCCCCGGCGACCCGGAATTATTAACCCTGAAGGCCATGCGACTGCTTAACCAGGCCGATTGCGTGTTATACGACAGCCTGATATCCGACGACATCCTGGCGTTATTACCCCGCCAGTGTGTGCGGATTCACGTGGGTAAACGTTGTGGCCAGCACAGTATGAAACAGGCTGACATCCAGAGCCTGCTGGTCAGTTGTGCGCGCAAATACCGTCAGATTGTGCGCCTTAAAGGTGGCGATCCGTTTATTTTTGGCCGCGGTGGCGAAGAGCTCGAATACCTGCGTCGTTATGGCATCAGCACCACGATTGTACCGGGTATCACCGCTGCGGGCGGGTGTGCAGCGGCGGCTCAGATTCCACTGACCCACCGCCAGTATGGCAATGCCCTGCTGCTGCAGAGCGGCCACAGTCAGTTTGGCGATTATCAGGCCAGCGACAACCCCACCCGGGTGTTTTATATGGGCAAAAAACAGGCTGGCAGTATTACCGCCGGTTTGCTGCAGCAGGGTTTACATGAAGCGACTCCGATTGCTCTGATTCTGAACGGTACCCGGGCGCAGCAACAGGTGATCAAAGGGGTATTGATGGATTTACCGTTTCTTGCCGCGCGCTGCCAGCAGGACGACGGCCCGGCGCTGATTGTTGTTGGCGAAGTGGCGGCACTGGCGCGCGACACTCAGCCCGCAGAAGCACACCATGCCGTTGCCTGAAGCGTGCTCAGGCGTCGGCGTATTTCTGCAGTATCAGCATGCGGTTATTGGCCGGCATGGCGATATCACGAATCAGGCGTAACTTTTCTTTGCGGGCGGTGAGGATCAGCTGTTCAAAGTCTTTGATGCCGGCTTCCGGGTTACGCTGACGTAACCAGTCATCCAGCTGGCGGTTGCCTTCGCTGGTGTATTGCCCTTCGTAATTATACGGGCCATAAAAAAAAGCCAGCCCGGTGTGTTTCAGTACCCGGCCGATACCGGCCATCATCGCCCGCACGTGGGGCCAGCTGATAAAGTGCACCACGTTGGCACTGAAGACCGCATCCACCTGTTTGACCGGCCACAGCTCCTGCGCCACATCAAGCACCAGTGGCGGCAGAAAATTTTCCCGTTTATGCCGTAAGCGCCAGGCATTAATGCCGGCCAGGGCGCCACTCAGGTCCGACGCCTGCCACTTTACCGTGGGGAGCTGGCGGGTCATATAAGCCGCATGCTGGCCGGTGCCACTGCCAATTTCCAGCACCACGGCATGTTGCGGTAACTCGCTCTGTAATACATCAGCGATCGGCTTCTGATTGCGCAAACACGATTCAGCAATCGGCAGGTCAGCTTCCAGCAGCTCAGCCAGCAACAGATCCTGATCACGTGTTTCAACCATAGTTTGTTATCTCACTCGGGGAAAAAATGGGTATGCTTGCGCGAGTATCGCACAGCAATATGACAGTACAACCCTCGGTTAATAATTTCCCGCCAGGCCAGTGTGCGTTGCCGCCTGTGGCCTTAAGCATTAAAATCATCCGTCATTTGAACTGACTATGGGCAACTTAGACGCATGCGCGCTACTCAATTTCTGATCGCAACCGAAAAAGAAACACCGGCTGATGCCGTGGTCATCAGTCACAAACTGATGCTGCGTGCTGGCATGATCCGCAAACTGGCCGCCGGCCTGTACAACTGGATGCCACTGGGTCTGCGCACATTGCGCAAAGTCGAAACTATCGTACGCGAGGAAATGAACCGCGCCGGCGCCATGGAAGTTCTGATGCCCGCCGTTCAACCGGCCGAGCTGTGGCAGGAAAGTGGCCGCTGGCAACAATACGGTGGTGAGCTGCTGCGTCTGAAAGACCGTCATAACCGCGATTTCTGCGTTGGCCCGACCCACGAAGAAGTGATTACCGACCTGGCCCGCAACAACATCAGCAGCTACAAACAGCTGCCGCTGAACATATTCCAGATCCAGACCAAATTCCGTGATGAAACCCGGCCACGCTTTGGCGTGATGCGTTCGCGTGAATTTATCATGAAAGACGCCTACTCGTTCCACGCGGACGCAGCCTGTCTGGATAAAACCTACCAGGTGATGCACCAGGCCTATTCCCGTATTTTCACCCGCCTGGGGCTGGATTTCCGTCCGGTGTGGGCCGATACCGGTTCCATCGGTGGCGCTAAATCACACGAGTTTCATGTGCTGGCTGAATCCGGTGAAGACGACATCGCCTTCTCCAACGCCAGCGATTATGCCGCTAACGTTGAACTGGCCGAAGCCTTAGCGCCCGCCGGTGAACGGCCCGCCGCCAGTGAAGCAATGCGTGAAGTCGACACGCCGGACGCCAAAACCATCAACGAGCTGGTAGAACAGTTTGACCTGAAGATTGAAAACACCGTTAAAACTCTGATTGTGCGTGGCGAAGCCGACGACGACGGCAACCAGGCGTTAATCGCCCTGTTGTTACGGGGTGACCACGAGCTGAACGAAATCAAGGCGGAAAAAATCGACGGCATCGCCAATCCGCTGCAATTTGCCAGCGAAGACGATATCCGCGCCGCAATTGGCGCCGGACCGGGTTCTCTGGGTCCGGTGGGCATGAACATCCGCATCATCGCCGACCGCAGTGCAGCCCATTGTGCCGACTTCAGCGCCGGTGCCAACAGCGATGGAAAACACCTGTTTGGTATCAACTGGGAGCGTGATTTGCCACTGCCGGAAATCGCCGACCTGCGTAACGTGGTGGCGGGTGATCCAAGCCCGTGTGGCCAGGGCACTCTGGAAATCAAACGCGGCATCGAAGTGGGCCATATTTTCCAGCTGGGCACCAAATACTCCGAAGCCATGAAAGCGACGGTACTGAACGAAAACGGCAAAGATCAGAATCTGGTGATGGGCTGTTACGGCATTGGTGTCACCCGGGTTGTCGCCGCCGCCATTGAGCAAAACCACGATGACAACGGCATCATCTGGCCTGATGCGATTGCACCCTTCCATATCGGCATTGTGCCAATGAACCTGCATCGCTCCGAAGCGGTACAGCAGGCAACGGAAAAACTCTACCAGGAGCTGACCGAGGCCGGTTTTGAGGTCTACCTCGACGACCGTGATAAAAAGACCAGCCCGGGCGTTAAGTTCGCCGATATGGAACTGATGGGCATTCCCCACCGGGTGGTGATTTCCGATCGTGGTCTGGAAGCGGGCACAGTGGAATACAAAGCCCGTCGCGCAGCAGACAAACAGGACATGGCTGCCGATTCTGTGGTGCAGTTCCTGAAGGATACGATCCAGCGCTAAGCCGGCCGCCGGGTCTGTTGCTGGCCCGGCTCCATTACCGGTGGCAACACAACATCAACAGCAGCAGTAACGGCAACAGTAGCAACAGCAATAACAACGATCAGGGAGCGCCGGTGAAACACTTTGGGCAAAGCGTGTTAACGGCGCTTTTTTTTGCATTACTTCTGCAGCCGGCCACCAGCCTGGCCCAGGACAGCCGCCCGGTTCAGATCGACGACGGGTTACGCAGCGCCCTGCTGCAGGCGGTAAACGACGCCAGTTCGTTTGAAGACAAGTTTGCCGCCCAGGTGTGGCTGGTCGATATGTCTGCGCGCCTGAAACGGTATATGAAAGACGATAAAAAACGGCTGGAATTCCTGCGTCTGGTGCATCAGGAAGCTACCCGTGCTGAGCTGTCGCCGGAGCTGGTGATGGCCGTAATCCATGTCGAAAGCGCCTTCCAGCGGTTTGCCATTTCATACGTGGGGGCCCGTGGTTATATGCAGGTCATGCCGTTCTGGAAGAAAGAAATCGGACGCCAGGATGACAATCTGATGCATCCACGTACCAATCTGCGCTATGGCTGTACTATCCTTAAGCATTATCTGAAACGTGAACGCGGCGACTGGATCAGAGCGCTGGCACGTTATAACGGCAGCCTGGGGCGCACCAAGTACCCGGAAAAAGTTATGTTATTCTGGGAAAAATACTGGTTCGTAAACCACTGAATTAACGGCGGGAACAAGGATGAGCGACGATGGATCACACCGGCAATGGCTGGAAAACAGCCCGGATGCAACTCTGGTGGTTAACCGCAGCGGCCTGATTCAGTACGCCAACCGGGCAGCCAGTGAAATGCTGCATTACCCGCCCAAAGTGCTGCTCGGGCAGCCGATCGACAAACTGGTACCGGAAGAAGTACGGGCACATCACGGCTCACTGGTGAACCTGTTCTTCCAGTCCCAGGGACGCCATCGCATGCGCAACCGCATTCGCGTGGTGGCGAATCAGGGTGAGATGATTGATGCCGAAATCCAGCTCGCCATCGTCACCAGCGGCGGCGAAGATCAGGCCATTGTTTCCATTCGTGATACCAGCCTGCTGGCTGAAACCGAAAAACGCCTGTTAAAAGCCGAACTCGATTACCACCATATTTTTGAAGTATCGTCCGTACCTATGTGTAAAGTCTCGCTGGGCGGCCGCTTTATGAAGGTGAACGACCGGCTCTGCACCCTGTTTGGTTACAAACGCGACAGCCTGCTCGACATGACCTTTCAGGATATTACCCACGCCGACGACCTGGAACGCGATCTGGAATTGCTGCACGAAGTACTGGATGACCAGCGGCGCAGTTATCAGATGGAAAAACGTTATATCTGTGCCGACAGCCGTGAGCTGTGGTGCAACCTGACGGTGTCGCTGATTCGTGATGAGATGGGCTTCCCGGACTATTTTATTTCCGTTATTCAGGATATCAGCACCAAAAAAGCTGCAGCGCGGCAACTGCGTGACTTTAATGAAAAACTGCAGGAAATGGTGCGCACCGACCACCTGACTCAGGTTAATAATCGCCAGGCACTGCTCGACGAAATGGAGCGCCAGCGCTCAATTTTTCTGCGCTATCAGCGGCCCGCCTCGATTCTGTTTATCGACCTGGATAATTTTAAATACATCAATGATACCTTCAGTCACGCCTGTGGTGACCGGGCACTGGTGGAATTTGCCAGCATGATGTCGGATAACCTGCGTGACAGCGATTTTATTGCCCGCTACGCCGGTGACGAATTTATTATTTTATTACCCGAGACCGATCAGCAGGAAGCCGCGTCAACCGCCGACAAGTTACGCCAGCTGAACATCTGCTTTGATTACGATAACCAAACCATCAAGGTTGATTTCAGCCTGGGTTGTGCCAGCATCAACGAAGCGCCGGAAGGTCAGGTGGAAAGCTGGATCAAACTGGCCGATGAGCGTATGTACCAGGATAAAGAACGACAGCTTTAGCCATCCGCTTTAACACTCAGGGTAAACAAAGGCGACGCTTGTAGATTAACAAGCCGCAGACGAACACATTGCTCCCCGACCAGCGGCCGGGGAACGAGACGGCATTTAAATAATGCCTTTTTCCTGCAGGTCTGCCACCAGACTATCCAGCGACTCCTGATCCGCTGCCAGACTGATGTCAGCACCGTCAGCACCACCAGCGACCAGAGCCACCAGACCTGCCGCTTTCAGCAGTTCGGCATTTTCAGCCGTGGCAATACCGGATACCCGACCCATCTCAAACAGACGACGGTCAAGCTGCAGCGCAACCTCAGCGGCGTTCACCGCATTAATGGCCACCACGGCAGGCTTCTGACCAAAACGGGCTGCTTTTTCTTCAGCAGATACCGGACTGGAATCACCGTCGCTGTCCTGCGCTTCACCAACAATCATACCGGCACCCACGGTAACGTTTGTGAGGCGGTCGATGATGATAAAGGCACCGGTTGCACGGTTTTTCTGGTACGGATCAAAAGCCACCGGACGGGTCAGAGAAACTTCACATAAGCCAATTTCATTCAGCTGAATCTGATCGGCATCATGCTGCTCCATGGTGTTCACATCCACCCGGTGATGCACCTTGGAAATGGCGCCCTGCGACATTTGTGAAGCGAACTTAATATCATACGCCTTACCCGGTAACAGCGGGCTTTCCGCCATCCAGACGATATCGGCATTGACCTTACTGGACACCACCGGCACATCATCAATGTGAACCAGCATATCGCCGCGTGACACATCAATTTCGTCGTTTAAGGTAATGGTCACCGCCTGATCGATAAAAGCTTCGTCCAGCTCACCCTCGAAGGTGACAATTTTATCGACCGTGCTGGTTTTACGCGACGGCAGCGCCATCACGCTGTCGCCCGGACGTACTGAACCGGACGCCACAGTGCCACAAAAACCCCGGAAATCCAGGTTCGGGCGGTTGACGTATTGCACCGGGAAACGGAAATTCTGCAGATTTTTATCCGCCGAAATTTCAGCGGTTTCCAGAATTTCCATCAGGGTTTTATCCTGATACCAGCCGGAACGTTCACTGCGGTTAACGATGTTATCGCCATCCAGTGCCGAAATCGGCACACACTGAATGTCGCTCAGATTCAGGTTATCAGCGAACTTCAGATAATCGGCTTTAATTTCCTCAAAACGCTCCTGGCTGAAATCCAGCAGGTCCATTTTATTCACCGCGACCACCACGTGTTTAATACCCAGCAGTGAGGCGATATAAGAGTGGCGTTTGGTCTGTGTCTGCACGCCATAACGGGCATCGATCAGAATGATGGCCAGGTCACAGGTGGAAGCACCGGTCGCCATATTGCGGGTGTATTGTTCGTGTCCGGGGGTATCGGCAATGATGAACTTACGCTTTTCCGTGGAGAAATAACGATACGCCACATCAATGGTAATGCCCTGCTCACGCTCCGCCGCCAGACCATCCACCAGCAGTGCCAGATCGATTTTTTCACCCTGGGTACCGGATTTAGCGGAATCGTTTTCTACCGAGGCCAGCTGATCTTCATAGATCATTTTGGAATCGAACAATAAACGACCAATCAGGGTCGATTTACCGTCATCAACGTTGCCACAGGTTAAAAAGCGCAACAGTTCTTTGTTTTCGTGTTGCTTCAGATACGCCAGGATATCTTCTGCGATCAGATTCGACTGGTGTGACATCAGAAGTACCCCTCTTGTTTTTTCTTCTCCATCGATGCTGATGAGTCGTGATCAATGGCACGACCCTGACGTTCGGATGTGGTAGTCAGCAACATTTCCTGAATAATATCCGGCAAAGTATCCGCAGACGATTCCACCGCACCGGTCAGCGGGTAACAGCCCAGCGTACGGAAACGCACCATTTTCATTTCCGGCGTTTCACCTTCCTGCAGCGGCATACGCTCGTCGTCGACCATGATCAACATACCGTCACGCTCAACCACCGGACGTTCTGCCGCCAGATACAGACCCGGAATATCAATGTTTTCCAGGTAGATGTATTGCCAGATATCCAGCTCGGTCCAGTTCGACAGCGGGAATACACGAATGGATTCGCCTTTATTCACCTTGCCGTTATAAATATTCCATAATTCAGGGCGCTGATTTTTCGGATCCCAGCGGTGATTTTCGTCACGGAAGGAATACACCCGCTCTTTGGCACGGGATTTTTCTTCATCCCGGCGAGCACCACCAAACGCAGCATCAAAGCCCCACTTGTCTAACGCCTGTTTCAGCGCCTGGGTTTTCATGATGTCGGTGTGTTTTGACGAACCATGGGTGAACGGCCCCACCCCCTGCTCCAGACCTTCAGGGTTGGTATGAACCAGCAGCTCCATACCGACGGTTTCGGCCATTTTGTCGCGGAATTCAATCATCTCGCGGAATTTCCACTTGGTGTCGACATGCATCAGCGGAAACGGGGGCTTACCCGGATAAAAGGCTTTACGCGCCAGATGTAACATCACAGCGGAATCTTTACCCACGGAATACAGCATTACCGGGTTATCAAATTCAGCCGCAACTTCGCGGATGATATGCATACTTTCCGCTTCCAGCTGTTTTAAGTGCGTCAGGTTGTAATCAGTCATGGTTGCTCTTCTGCTTCCGCAAACGCCTCAGCGGCGTACGGATTTACTGTTAGCCTAAATTAGATGGGCAGGACTATATCAAGAGCCGTGATATATAAGAAGGTGGAATTAATAACATTTGGCTATATGAATATGGCACTTTCTGCGCAGACTTTTGCACCCAACGGATAACTGCCGCCTGCCGGGCAAAAAGCGTATAATGCCGCGCTTTTCAGTACCACCAAGCACCCTTCACTCAGCACCATAATGGGAGCCCTATTGATGGCCGAAACAGCAATCAACATTCCCGCACCGGCCGGCACTCTGCAGGCCAGCCTGCACCAGAGCACAACGAACAACAGCGGCTTCCTGATGTGCCACCCGCACCCGCTGTTTGATGGCACCATGCACAACAAGGTGGTCACCACCGCCACCCGCACCGCCGCCGGACTGGGGTTATCCACCCTGCGCTTTAACTTTCGCGGAGTGGGCGACAGCAGCGGCCAGCACGACCAGGGCCGGGGTGAAACAGACGATGTGCTGGCAGCCATCCGTTACGCCCGCCAGACACTGGGCTGGCAGACACTCTACCTGGGTGGCTTTTCATTTGGCGCCGGTATGGCCTGTTTAGCTGCCTGCCAACAACCCGACTGGGTTCAGGGGTTATTTCTGGTCGCACCGGCGGTGCATCACTTTGACGCCCCCAACCAGCTGCCATTTGAGTTCGATAGCCATGTCTATATGGGCGATGCCGATGAAGTGGTGCCATTTGATGAAGTTGACGACTGGGTCGCCCGGCTGGTACCGCAACCCCACTGGCACGTATTCAGTGACGGCGGACATTTCTTTCACGGCCGGCTGACGGACCTTAAACAATCCCTGCAACAGGACCTGCAAACGCTGCTGACAGGCACGTCATAACGTACTGCCGATTACCCTGCCCCTACAAAAATGGCGTGATTTAAGGTAAATTGCGCCCCCTGAATTTTGGCCCAAGGCCTTCTCCGCCGGCTTTACGAGGAATACACCGTGTCGACATCTGCTGTTTCTACTCCATGGGAACTCTACCAGGAAGACTTAAAACGCGACGACTTCTCTTACGACGCCGCCCAGGAAATGGCCGTAAAACACCTGCAACGTCTGTACGATGATCTGGTGGCTGACTACCAGACCAGTAAAAACAAAGGCCTGATTTCGAAGTTATTCAGTAAAAAACAAAAAGAACCGATTAAAGGATTATATTTCTGGGGCGGTGTTGGCCGCGGCAAAACCTATCTGGTCGATACCTTTTATGATGCTTTGCCCTTCGAGCGAAAAATGCGCACCCACTTCCACCGGTTTATGCAACGGGTGCACAATGATCTGACCCAACTGAGCGGTGCCAAAAACCCGCTGGAAACCGTTGCCGATCAGATTGCTGCCGAAGCCGTGGTGATTTGTTTCGACGAATTTTTTGTCTCCGATATCGGTGATGCCATGATTCTCGGTGGCCTGATGCAGGAGTTATTTGCCCGCGGCGTTACCCTGGTATCCACTTCCAACATCATTCCCGATGGTTTATACAAAGACGGTCTGCAACGGGATCGTTTTATCCCGGCGATTAAATTGCTGAATAAATACACCGAAGTGGTGAATGTCGACAGCGGAGTCGATTACCGTCTGCGTACCCTGGAACAGGCCGAACTGTATCACTACCCGCTGGATAACAGTGCCGAAGCCAGCCTGCAAACCAGTTTTGATAACCTAGTGCCCGACGCCTGCCACACCGAACAAAATGTTAACGTTGAAGTGCTGGGCCGCAACATCCCGGCCAAAGCTATCTGCGATGATATCGCCTGGTTTGAATTCGAAGCCTTATGTGACGGCCCGCGTTCGCAAAACGACTATATTGAGCTGGGTAAATTATTCCACGCCATTCTGATTTCCAACGTGCCGGTCATGGGGTTAAAAAACGACGACCTGGCTCGCCGCTATATCAACCTGATCGACGAGTTTTACGATCGTGGTGTTAAGGTCATTATGTCGGCCGACGCCCCGATTCATGAAATTTATGGCAAAGGTAAACTGGAGTTTGAATTCCAGCGCACCACGTCCCGGATGCTGGAAATGCAGTCGCACGATTATTTAGCCCGGGAACACAAAGCCGACTGATGGCTATATCTGCTCGTTTCCGCCGCTGGCTGCAACCGTTTAAACATCAGCTGCGTGTCGTCGCGTTACTGGCCCTGATACTGACCGTACTGGAACTCATTAACCTGCTGACAATGCGCAGCCTGACGGTTTTAAGCATCGTGCCGCGTCAACTGTCCTCTCTGCCGATGCTGCTGAGTGCGCCGCTGGTGCACGGCAACCTGTGGCACTTCCTTTCCAATCTGGTGCCGTTTTGTGTACTGGCGTTTTTGTCACTGCAATACGGTAAACAACGCTTTATCAGCGTCAGTCTGGCCGGCGTCCTGATCACCGGAATCTGCGTCTGGTTTTTTGCCCGCCCGGTACCCCACATGGGCATTAACGGCGTGTTGTATTGTTATCTCGGCTTTATTTTACTGGCCGGCTTTGTCAGTAAAGAAACCCGGTTAGTGTTGTTATCAGTTGCCGTTGGTGTGTTTTATGGCGGCATGGTGTTTGGTGTATTACCACTGAATTCCTACATTTCCTGGGAAAGTAATTTATTCGGCTTTTTAACGGGTATTGGCTGTGCGCTGTTGCTGGTACGCCGCCCGGTCAGGGATATCAGTATCGAAGCCTGAGCCACGACCGGGCGACGCCGTACTCAGAACCTCATGCGGTAACTGAGTTTGGCCAGCCATGGCGTGCCCAGATTTTCATACACATACGCGCTGTTATCGGCATCACGACGGGCGGTTGCAACCGATGTGGCGTATTGCTGATCGGTCAGATTTTCCAGGCTCAGGGTAATATCCTGGCGCTGCTGCACATCCAGAAAGTGGCGTACACTCAGATCCACCAGAGTATAATTGCCATAATTAATCCGGCGATTATTTTCCTCATCCGACACACTGCCCACACGATTAACGTTCAGCATCAGCTGTAGCCCCTGCTGCGGCTTCCAGGCCAGCCCCGCCTTACTGTTATTTAACGGAATATTATTGATTTGTTGCGTCTCACCTTTGGCCACCGCGCGCGAATACACATGATTCAGTGTGAATGACACATGGCGCGTCAGATCCACGGCGATATCCAGTTCCACACCTCTGAACAACACGCTGCTGCCACTGTTCACAAAATGTTTTACGCCATTATCATCGCTCGCTGAACCAATTAACCGGTTAACCTGGCGGGTAAACAGCGTCAGGCCAATCTGCCGGTAAGCATCCTGGTAACGCACGCCGACGTTCAGATTTTTCCCCTCCTCCGGCGCCAGATCCGGATTTCCCTGAGTACAACAATCATCACTGGCGTATAACTCATAAGCACTCGGCAAACGGAAACTGCTGCCCAGCGCAGCAAACAGCTGAACATGGCTGGCCAGATTCAGCGTTCCGCTGGCATGACCAACCCAGCTATCACCTTCACCGGCGGGTTTATTGTAACGTCCCCCGAGTGAAAACTGCGCGTCTGACCATAATGACTCACGGCTGGCTAACTGCAAAAAAACCGCTTGTACCTGCTCTTGTTGTGACGCGATTTTCAGCACATCATCACTGCCGGAAAAATTCTGCATATCGTAGCCCAGACGAACATCCAGGCCAGCGACATCCGCCACCTCGGCCATCAGATTAATACCGCGGTCGGTGTAGCCCCAATAGTCGTAATTACTTTTTAATGCCAGCCCCGCCCCATCGTTATAAATTCTCAGGTAACGGGTATCCCACTGATGAAAATAACCTTTGACGTACAAACTGATATTGTCGCGGATACGGCCGTCCAGCTTAATATACGCCATATCCTCGGTGCGCTGATTCTGAGTCAGAAAGTTATCCGTTGGCCGCAGGTAATCCAGCTCCGCATTATGCTGCTGATATAAGGCTGACAGCCGCCAGTGTTGAGATAACTGATGTACCAGTTTGCCACCCATCACCGACACATCATAACCGCGCTTAGTATCGCTGGCGGATGGCTCCTGATGCTGCCGTTTAAATGCGCGGAAGCCTTCTGTCTGATCGTTACTGGCAAATAACAGATAACGTGTTTGCTCATTGCCACCCACCAGCCGTCCGCTGTGTGAACGACCTGCGTCTGAATGCAGCCCCAGCTGAACTTCACTGACCGCTCCCGGCTGCACGCTATGAGTCACAATATTGACCGCACCGGCAATCGCCTGGGTACCATAAAACAAACTCTGGCCACCTTTGAGTATTTCGATACGTTCGATGGCAGCGGCCGGAATGGTATCCAGCGGCGAAGTGCCGGCGTACAGGCGGTTATTAATACGGACGCCATCTACCAGCCAGAGAATATCGCCTGAGCGTGAACCCTGCAGTGACACACTGACATAATCAAAGGCACCGTTTTTGGGTGCAGCATATAAACCCGGCGCCAGCATCTGTAACGCTTTTGCCGCATCCTGAGCACCACTGAGACGAATGGCATCGGAGTCGATGATGACCAGTTCAGAACCGCTGGCAGCAATTTTCTCCGGCAGGCTGTGTTCCAGACTGCCGGCGGCGACCACAACATTGTCCAGCGTCGCAGGTTCGCCATGGCTGACGGCAACACACAACAGACAAAGATAAAATAACAACTGACGCATACACTGATCCTGTTCCGCCCATCACCGCCATACAAGGGTGTCGGGGCTTAGTTTTTTTTGCGAACAGGCAGGCAGGGAAAATGACAGGAAAAGACGGCCATGACCCACCAGTGACGCCCGCCGCAACACAGATTGGTTTGATCACAGGCAGGTCTCCGGACTTATAAAGGAGGTATGAACATTCGCCTTCCCATGCCGAAAAAATGGCTCAGTGGCTGTTTGAATGTTCTACTTTAATTACCGTTGCGGGGGCAGTTAAGGAATGGCTGAATATCAGCGCCACCTTATTCCCTTTTAATTTCTGTTTTGCAATAAAACAGAAAACCTGAAATACTTTTTTTGCTTCTTCCTACAAAAGCGCCGCAAGACTAATGTGTTGATCCGTTGAGGTCAAATAACACCATAAGCATCAACTCACTATTGCCGTTATCCGGTATTGTTGTTATCAGGTATTGTTGTTATCAGGTTGCTACGCGCATGAGCCACATCCGTTGGAAGAAGTACCTGTATCTGAGCCACAGATACAGCGGAATAATCACCTCATTCTTTATTTTTTTATGGTGCCTGTCCGGCATCATTATGATGTATGTCGCCTTTCCGAAACTGACGGAAACACAACGGCTGGAAAAATTACCCGCCATCCGGCAATTACCGCCATCATTATCCTTGCCGGAAGAATCACCTTCCGTGGTGCGTGCGTTAACGCTGGAATACATCGACCAGCAACTGGTGTTCCAGAGCGGGACCGGAACACCCGGTGATGCCCACACAGGCCTGCCACTGAAAGCCATCAGCGACCACCAGGCGCGCGCGATTGCGCGCAGTTTTTCCACCGCTGCCATCCGTTCAATCGACTTAATTGAGCGTGATCAGTGGACCGTCTATTCGCGCTTTCATCGCCACCGACCGTTATATAAAGTGCGCTTCAGCGACCCACAACACAGCGAAATTCACATCTCGTCAACAACCGGCCAGGTGGTGCAATACTCCACCCGCTGGCAACGGGGCTGGAGCTGGCCCGGCGCCGTTAGCCACTGGTTATATCCGACGGTGTTACGTCAGCATGGCAAACTCTGGTACTGGCTGGTCATTGCTCTGACGCTGATCGCTCTGCTGTCTGTCGTCAGCGGTCTCTGGCTCGGCATTCGTCAGCTGCGCCGCCGTCCGGGAAAACCACTGTCGCCGTATCGCGGCCTGCGCTGGTTGCACCACTGGGGTGGCGTGGGGTTATCGTTATTGTTATTCAACTTTTTGCTGAGCGGTTTATTATCCATGAATCCCTGGGGGCTGCTGGAAACGTCCCCCTCACCGTTGGTCGAAAAACTTCAGCCATACGCCGATAGAAACGCCATTAACAACAGCCTGCAGGCATTAGCCGCACAACCACTGCCGGCTTTTAAACAGCTCCGGCTGGCGCCCAGATTCGGTGAGGTTAACTGGATTATCACCAGCGCTGACGGTCAGCAACAACGTTTGGACAGCAACGGCCGGCCGATTCCCGGTGATCGCCGGCACCTCAGGCGGCTGGCACAAACACTGGCTGGCGACGCCGGCTACCAACTGTCATTACTGCACGACGCCGATGACTATTATTATGGCCATAAAACCACGCGCCCGTTTCCGGTATGGCGCCTGATCCTGAATGACGAATCACAATCGCGCTTTTATTTTTCCGCCACCACCGCCGAGCAACAGTTATACCTCGACCACAACGGCCGCAGTTATCGCTGGCTGTTCCATGCGTTACACCAGTGGGACCTGAGTGTTTTACGTCAGCGACCGCTGTGGGACATACTGCTGAACAGTGTGTTATTGCTGCTGACGCTGTTTGCAATCAGCGCCCTGATTATGGCCAAACAACGCCTGCAACGCTGAAAAAGCCATACGGGCGGCGGTTAAAATGGCGACCGATTCACAGCACGCCGGCGAGCGACTGGAAAAGCCAAGGCTGCGACTTATAATCCGCAGCCTCACCATTAATTGACAGCCCGGTTAGTATTGACTCAGGGCATCAGCGCCGAGGGATTATGTATGGCAAGATTCACGTTCGATCCGGCCAGAGGACTGCTGCTCAGCACCATCTTGTGTTTATCCGCCTGCCAGTTTGACAACACAGCCGATACAACCCAACGCCGCTCGCTGGTTGAACAGAGCAACAGCGAACTGACCGCCGGCGAATCCATTCATGGTGAGCTGACGACACAAAGTCCGCTGAATGCCAAAGATGGCAGCCATTACCAGTCACACCGTATCGAACTGGAATCCGGCCATATTATTTCTCTGGCAGCAGAAGGCAGTTTTACCGCACAGTTATCCCTGTACAACGACCAGAACACCTTATTAGCCAGTGATTCTCCGTTACGTTTCCGGATCGATAACAGCGGCCAGTATGCCGTTGTTGTCAGTGGCGCCAGCGCCGACAGCTACGGCCCTTATACCCTGTCGTCCAGCACAACGGCGTTAGCCGAAGTTGGCCTGCAGATTCCCGGCACCACCGCAGGCTGGCTGCAGCCGGGTGTGGCGCGTTCTTATATTCTGATGCTGGATCGCGACAGCGCTTATAAAATCGATGTCACCTCTGAGGATTTCGACCCGGTTCTGACCATCAGTGATTCACAGGGCTATTATTCCGAAAATGACGATGTGGGTGAACAGGACGTCAGCGCCAGTATCAGCAACTTATTCAGCCGTGGTGAATACGACCTGATGGTCAGCGCCCATCAGGGCGCTTCCGGTATGTATCACGTCACCATTTCACCGCTGGAACTGACAACCCCGGGCAGCAGGATCCTCACCCCCGGCTCCGAAATTACCAGCTGGATCAGTCGCACCACGCCGGCTGACAGCTATTCTCTGGAAATCAAAGAAGCAGGCAGCTATCTGCTGGATATGAAATCCATCGCCATCGACCCGCTGCTGCGCATCGACGGCCCGGATGGTTTCCATTATGAAGACGACGACAGCGGTGACGGTTACAACGCACGCATCATCAGGTCACTGGAGCCGGGTCAATATCAGGTTCAGGCGGGCAAAACCGAAGGCGAAGATCCGGCCAGCAACGAAGGCCTGTATACGCTGGTGATTCATCGTCTGCGCCCGTAAAGCGTGACATTCTGCCGCAAGCTGCCGGCGCGGTTTCGCTGGTCAGCGCGGCGCCGATCAAATAGCATAACCATACAGTTATTTGATAGGTGTAACCCTGCTATGAACCGACTGACCGCACTGATGATCAGCACATTGCTACTGGCGCCACTGGCACAGGCCGATACACGCCAGCCGGTGTCACTGGAAGCCCGGCAACAGGCCTTTGTGCTCGATCATATGAAATCCATGCTGGAAACCATTGGCGCCATCCAGGCCGATTTAGCACAAGGCAAACCGCAGCAGGTGGCGCAACGGGTACAGCAGTTAAAACAACACGAAAGTGACACAAAACCACAGCGACTGGGCCGCGCCCTGCCCGCCGGATTCCGCTCGATGAGTAAGGCGATGAATCAACACTGGCAGGTCTTATTACAACCCAGCCAGGATGACAAAAAAATTCAGCAGCAGTTACATCTGCTGCTGAATCAGTGTAACGCCTGCCATCGCAGTTATCGCCTGGAACGATAAAGCGCCGCCATTAACACTCGGTATAACTGACCGCCAGGCCACCCAGCGAGGTTTCTTTGTATTTATCCGACATTTCCAGGCCGGTTTGTTTCATCGCCGCGATGCAGTTATCGAGCGACATAATATGCTGGCCGCTGTCGCGCAGCGCCAGCGAGGCGGCGGTATAGGCTTTTAACGCACCAAAACCATTACGTTCAATACAGGGTACCTGCACCAGCCCTTTAACCGGATCACAGGTCATCCCCAGATGATGTTCCAGCGCGATTTCTGCCGCATGTTCAATGTGTTGCGCACCGCCCCCCAATACCGCACACAACCCGGCCGCTGCCATGGCACTGGCCGACCCCACTTCTCCCTGACAGCCCACCTCAGCACCGGAAATCGAACTTTTATGTTTGATCAAACCGCCAATGGCCGCGGCGGTTAACAGAAATTCCTGAATCTGGTGGAGGTTGAACTGCTGGTGCTGCCAGCCGTAATACAACAGCGCCGGAATCACCCCCGCTGCACCGTTAGTCGGTGCGGTTACCACCGCATGACCGGCGGCGTTTTCTTCGTTCACCGCCATGGCGTAGGCGCATAACCATTCGTGTAACTGAGCGCTTTCAGGCTGATCGCATAATTGCTGATGCAGCTTTGCCGCCCGGCGCTGAACCTTTAACCCACCGGGTAATTCACCGCTCGCCGCCAGGCCATTTTCCACACACACCCGCATCGCATGCCAGATGGCATCCAGCCCCTGGTTCAGCTCATCATCGCTGCGATGAAAATGTTCGTTCTGGCGTTTCATCGCGGCAATACTGAGGCCGCTGTCGCGGGCCATCTGCAGCATCGAGCTGGCACTATCAAACGGAAACGGATACTGACTGGCGGGCAACATGGTCAGTGGTGCCACCAGCCCCTGTAATTCCTGTTGGTTATGCACGAAGCCACCACCAATGGAATAATAAATTTCCTGATGTTGCCGGGTGCCGGAAGGGTCGATGATTTCAAATATCAGGGCATTAGGGTGTTCAGGCAAACGGGTATCCCGGGCAAAAATCAGATCGTCAGCCAAACAAAAACGAACGTGATTCGGGCCTGGCCCATCACTGAAGTCGAGTTCGGTAACGCCCTTCAGGCGTGCCACTTCGGCTTCGACATCAATGTGTGCGACCTGATGCGGACGATGGCCATGCAGGCCGAGTAATACCGCGGTATCGGTGGCGTGGCCCTGACCGGTCAGTGCCAGCGAGCCGGTGAGCACACAGCGCAGCCTCAGGTTGTCGGCACTGGTGAACGGCCGCAACACCTCGTCACGGAAGCGGCAGGCCGCCAGCATCGGGCCAACGGTGTGAGAGCTGGACGGGCCAATACCGGGTTTAAACAGATCGAGTGTGCTGATAAACATTGGCCATCCCCTGTTGCGTTACTGATTTCAGTATCTGCCTTCTGCCGGAAAATGCCAGATAGCCAGCGCACCCCTTCATAAGCGGCAGCCAGGTATCATTCCCCTGTCCGTTATATTTGATTCATTTATCAGCTAAAATCGGCGCTCAAAAGTCAGGGATTTCAGTTGCACATCATTATGCAAAAGCGCCTTATTCCGATACTGCTGGCATCGTACAGTGCCGGTTCACTCGCCAGTGGTTACCTCAGCCTGAACTACGGCAGCTACACCCCGGCACTGGATTCAGCGGTTCGTTACAGCGAACTGGAAGAGATCTCCAACGCCCGTTATCAGAGCATTGATGGGCGTTATGATTTTGGCGCGCTGCCGGTTCCGGCACTGGAGTTCTCTTACCAACAGTCTGATAGCTACAGCGATACCAGCCTGTCCGGCCATGGCGACGCCAACATCGATTCAGTGGATGACTTTTCAGCTCTGTTGCTGTACCTCGGCAGTGGCGAACATCAGCGGCCGAGGATAACTCTGGCCTCTGAAGATTTTACCGCGCTATACCGTGTTAATCAGTCAGACCGGATCACCAACGCCCAGGGGGAGGTTCTGCAACGCAACGACTATTTCACCCTCAATCGTTCCAGCAAAAAAATTGGCCTGACCTGGGGACAGGATCAGCGACTGAACCTGATGCACCCGGATAAAGACTGGATGCTGACATTGTCTTATATTGAAACTGAGCTGGACTATGTGCTGTTCTCCGAGCCAGAGATTGTCAGCGGCTTCGACAAACAAGGCACAATTAAAAACGATACCTTTGCCGCCTTAGGCCTCGATTTTAACTTTCATTATTATTCCGCACTGGGCCAATCGAACTGGTTTGCCACGGTTGGGCCGGATATATCAGTGACACTGGGGGAAATATCCGGCCTTAAAGGCGGGTATTTTTCAGCCGTTGGTTATAAGGCTCAGGCCGTGCCTTTTAGTGGCATGCTGACGCTGCAAGGCAGCGTATTGGATGTTTCTCAGGCGCGCATCAAGACGGAAGTGGATGAGACGGTTGACCGGCTGGAGCATTCAGGACTGAGTTATGAGGTGTTTGTTAAGCTGCGGTATGATTTTTAGGGTGTGGTTGTTTTAAGAGCTGGACACCCCGCTATGGTGGCGGAGGTGTCTGTTAAAGCGGGAGAAGATAGTATCTATCTCATAATCAAGTCGTCTCTGCCACAAGCTTGGAGAAGCGAATTGACACGTTTCACCCTCATAAATCGTTCTTTAGTACGAGAATTCATACTCTTTCGATACTCTGCAGCTACTTCGTCATCCTCGACGGATCTGTCTCTCAATTCTGAAAAGAAATCAACCAGCTCTTTAGAATAGTTCGAGATAGAATCCTTATGTTTAGCGAGTGTAAGTGCTACCCCCCAAATCCCATAAAGATGTGATACGCCTGTAATCTTATATTGGGCATAATCAATGCTAATATCAGCTATCTCTGAGGTTAAACTTAGTGCCCTGCTTAAAGAATCACTAAATTCTGAGTTGCTGTGACGTTCGTAAAGATCATCTAGAATTCTCTGGCTGGATCCAATCACATCATTCATATAAATGGATAGCAAACACTCAGCGCAGAACTCTTTATCTTCCATACGATTTCTGTCTGTAACTTCCAGCCTCGACGCCCAGAACGCGTGTTCCGCAAGTGCATCAACAGCAGCCGTTATTTTACTTCTATGATATTGTGCATTCCGGAGTTCCTGCCCTTTTAAAGGCTCACCGTTTCTATTGAGCCGGTCAAAAACCATCTCAATCAATCCCTCATCAGAAGGGTCTATATACTCAATAGGCAAATCATATTTCCAAAACGAAGTTTTATGGCCTCTCAAATCCTCTCGTTTTCCAAGGTCTGAAAAGTTCACACCACTCAATATATCATTCTCATCTTCGCTCCCATATTCGTTTGAAGAAGAAATATCTCCAGCAATGAATCGACTAATTGCCGTCAATCTCTGCTTGCCATCAATCACATCAAAAGATATTTTACCGGTATCTTCATCAATCTTTCGATGTAAAAAAATTGGTGGAATAGGGAAGTTTCTCAAAAGACTATCGATGAAATAGCTTTGTTTTTCATCACTCCAAACTGATCGCCTTTGGTACGGCGGATCGTAATTAAACTTCGACAATTGGTTCTGTTCGTGGAAACCAGCAATGGACAATGTTGCGGTACGGCGATCAAGCATTCTATTTGTCATTTGAACACCTTACGAAGAGATTCTGGGTGAGAGTATGAATGATAAGAGCGGAAAAGACTGCAGCATACAGCATCAAATTGCTCATTTGGATGGGGATTCACTGATATCACCTTAGCTTGTCTAGAAATATTTGCGAGAAGATAATCGATTTCCTTTCTGTCTACATGCCAGTAACTCAAACCATACAATATGACTAAGTCGTGATCGTCAAGGCTGGATGTCGCTTCGATTGCGCTATCCCAAACCTCTCTGATCCATCGGTGCTTATATCTTTCCGATTCACCCGCTGGCGGTAACATCCCTACCATAGGATAATTCTCTGATAGAAAGTCATATCTTATACAGATATCATCTAGGCCGCCTTCTGTAAACTGAGCGGAGTAATTAATCTCAAAGGCGGAACTATCAACCGAAGTATGGCCACAAAAAGTAATAGATCCGTGAGGTTTATGCAATGCCAGTTTTGCTGCCTTATCTTCACCTAGCCTAGGTATCGAAAACCTAATTTCTGCTTCATGCAAGCATCTTTCCAACATTGCATCATAATTAAACGTAACAATATCTAAGGAATCAACTTTGGGACTTTTTTCGATATCCTTAATTAAATTTATAACAGATGAACCAAGCGCCTTCTTAAAAAAATCGTCGCTCAACAAAATATCGTCATAATAGACGAACAAGTATCTAAGATATGACACAAGTTCCTTATAGGCCCTTATATAAATCCCATCATCCAAAGTCGCGGGGTCAGCCATGCAGCATGCGTTAACCGCAGTTATTATCTTCTCTATTACCTGATAAGCCTCTTCTTTTGTACAGTTTGGCCTAGCTCCAAGCGCCCATAAATTGGGACAATGTTCATAACTGAGGAACCCTGGGGTCCCGTCGGCCGGCCATGGAACATCTGCTCCACACTTGAAAAGGTTTAAGAGGTCAATCCCACTCTCAGAGCAATCAGAAAGCATCGAGAGTGAGAGTCCGTTACCTGCGACCAAGATTACTTTCATTTAAACTGATCTTTCGTTAGCATAAATTTCATTAAAGACTTCCTTCATACCTCTACCCCGCACAAGTACTGAGCAATGCGATGCCTCAGAACACCATCTTCATCAGCAAATCTAATGAGAACTGTAAATGTCAGACTTTGTAATTCCGTGTTGAAACACGTGTCATATTAAGGCGCTATCACGACTCCTTTCTCCTTTGATTGCCTACGAGAACGCCTATCTCTATGGGGTTCTCGTCTAATTGTTTCCAAGTCGATGTCCTTACCTTTCATTTCTTGCTCATGTTTTGCCATAGTATTTCTGTATTCTTTCTCCATAGTGTGGAGACTAGAAAGATAATCATAATAGTGCTGTAAAAGCTGTTTTTTCAATTCAAGCTCTGTTGTTTCTTTTATCTGTTCTTCATAAAAGTTAAGCACATGTTCTTCGTGCGATAATAAATCAAATTGCATATTCAATTCCCTTATAGCTTTAGCATTCCTACAGTTTTATATTTTTTACCCGTTTGGACAACAGGTAACTTGTGTAGTTTTAAAAAATCCTCCAATAAATACAACATCCTCTTAGTCCGGTACTACAAACTCAAATAACCGAAAGGAAGTAAAACCTGAATGATACCTTCCTGGCCAGACTGTCCCTCTCAGAAGCCAATGCGGCGGCTTCCACTTACTAACACACGTTCAGCCATAAAACCCAAGGATAAACGCAACAACTCCCCCTGATTCTATTGATTTCCATATTACTATCAAGCCCTTTGGGGCATACTAAAAACCAGACACAAAAAACCCGGCACCAAGGCCGGGTTTTTATATGCTAGCGAACCAGCAGAGTCACATGGGGGCTGATCACATCATGCCGCCCATGCCACCCATACCGCCCATGCCGCCCATATCAGGCATTGCCGGAGCGTCTTTCGCTGGCAGTTCAGCAACCATCGCTTCAGTGGTGATCATCAGACCTGCGATAGAAGCCGCTGCTTGCAGAGAAGAACGGGTCACTTTAGCCGGGTCCAGAATACCCATTTCGATCATATCGCCGTATTCACCGGTACCGGCGTTGTAGCCAAACGAGCCTTCACCCGCTTTTACTTTGTCTACCACAACGGAACCTTCTGCACCGGCGTTTTCAGCGATCTGACGGATCGGAGATTCCATCGCACGCAGTGCCAGAGCAATACCCACGTTCTGATCTTCGTTGTCACCTTCAACCTGTACGGAAGCCAGGGCACGAACCAGAGCAACACCACCACCGGCAACAACGCCTTCTTCTACTGCTGCGCGGGTAGCGTGCAGTGCGTCGTCAACGCGGTCTTTTTTCTCTTTCATTTCAACTTCAGAACCAGCGCCAACCTTGATCACGGCAACACCGCCGGCCAGTTTAGCAACACGTTCCTGCAGTTTTTCTTTGTCGTAGTCTGAGGTGGACGCTGCCATCTCTGCACGGATTTGTTCAACACGCGCCGCTACGTCAGCTTCAGAACCAGCACCATCAACGATCACGGTGTTTTCTTTGCTGATAACCACTTTCTTAGCGGTACCCAGCATTTCCAGAGTGGTGGTTTCCAGCGACATACCCACTTCTTCAGAAATCACCTGAGCGCCGGTCAGGATAGCGATGTCCTGCAGCATGGCTTTACGACGATCGCCGAAACCAGGTGCTTTAACCGCAGCCACTTTGAAGGTACCACGCAGGTTGTTTACAACCAGAGTAGCCAGTGCCTGACCTTCAACGTCTTCTGCCACGATCAGCAGTGGACGGCCGGATTTAGCAACGTTTTCCAGTACCGGAATCAGTTCCTGCAGGTTGTCTACTTTTTTGTCAACCAGTAACAGCAGCGGGTTTTCCAGCTCTGTGGTCATTTTTTCCTGGTTGTTTACGAAGTACGGTGACAGGTAACCACGGTCGAACTGCATACCTTCAACCACGTCCAGCTCGTCTTCCAGGCCTTTGCCTTCTTCAACGGTGATCACACCTTCTTTGCCCACTTTTTCCATCGCTTCAGCGATGATGCGGCCAACGGTTTCATCAGAGTTTGCAGAAATAGTACCAACCTGCGCAATGGCTTTGCTGTCTGCACATGGCTGTGCCTGTTGCTTCAGGGATTCAACCACGGCGGCGGTGGCTTTATCGATACCGCGTTTCAGGTCCATCGGGTTCATGCCAGCGGCAACCGATTTCAGGCCTTCGTTAACAATGGCTTGTGCCAGTACGGTGGCCGTGGTGGTACCGTCGCCCGCCTGGTCGTTAGCCTGGGACGCAACTTCTTTTACCATTTGTGCGCCCATGTTTTCGAACTTGTCTTCCAGTTCGATTTCACGTGCAACCGATACACCGTCTTTGGTGATGGTTGGCGCGCCGAAAGATTTCTCCAGTACCACGTTACGGCCTTTAGGACCCAGTGTTACTTTTACCGCATCCGCCAGAACGTTAACGCCGTTCAGCATGGCAATACGGCCTTCGTTTCCAAATTTAACTTCTTTAGCAGCCATCAGACTTTCCTTTAACTGGTTGTAATTACGTTGCTATTAATGGTGTGATTAATCGATGTTTCGCGGGAAGCGTTATGCTTCCAGCACACCATAAATTTCGCTTTCGTTCAGGATCAGCAGCTCTTCGCCATCGACTTCGATGGTGTTGGAACCCGAGTACTTACCAAATACCACAACGTCGCCTTCTTTCACGGCTAAAGGACGGGTTTCGCCGTTATCCAGAACTCGACCATTGCCAACGGCAACTACTTCGCCTTGATTTGGCTTTTCAGCGGCAGCGCCTGGCAGGATGATGCCACCTGCAGTTGCTTGCTCTTCTTCCTTGCGACGAACAACGACGCGATCGTGTAAAGGACGGATTTTCATTTGAAGCTTTCTCCAAGTTTTCCAGTACAAGCAAGTAAGACCCCTGTCTTACCCGCAAATCTTAAGTTCAGTTAGGTTAATAGGGATGGCAAAACTGATTTCAACACCCCGATGTCATTTTTTTTGATTTTTTTTCAGTCTGCCCACAACCCGCCATCAGTCTTCACGACGGAACTCGCCATCAATGACGTTTTTCGGGCCCGGATTGGGGTGAATCTCATGTGGCTGACGTACATCATCCGGGCGTTGTGTCTGTGGCCCGCTCTGGCTGAACCCTCCGGCCATGGTTGCCGATTTCAGCGTCATCATTTTCATCACCGAACCGGCTAAGTGGCCACGCACACCCGGCATCAGTAACGCAAAACCAAAACCATCGGTTAAAAATCCCGGCGTCAGTAGTAATGCCCCGGCCAGTGCCAGTAAAAAGCCTTCGGCCAGCTCTTTCGCCGGCAGGCTACCTTCCGCCAGCCGTTGCTGCGCCCGCAGCAGAGTCGACACGCCCTGCAATTTCAATAACCGCACACCAATAATGGCGGTAATAAAAATCAGCGCCAGGGTCCAGAGAACACCGATATAAGAGCCCACCTGAATCAACACGGCCAGCTCAATCATAGGAACGATAATAAAGATCAATAACAGCGGCACACGGCACTCCGAAAATTTCTGACTATGACTGGTATATGGCTCTGGTTTGCGGGAATTCAAGGGCTACCTGCAACGGCTGCGCAATTTAACGTCAGCAGTCACCATTCGTT
Organism: Bacterioplanoides pacificum; assembly: GCF_042648445.1. Lineage (NCBI taxonomy): Bacteria > Pseudomonadati > Pseudomonadota > Gammaproteobacteria > Oceanospirillales > Oceanospirillaceae > Bacterioplanoides > Bacterioplanoides pacificum. Next base: position 454,622 of record NZ_JBHRYB010000005.1, on the reverse strand, counting down.
GCCACGCCGGAATTAAGCTTGCCTGACACCCTGGCCAGTGATACTAATGTCGCGCAATTCAGCCGGATTTAAAACAGGGGAGTTTAATGGTCAGTCAGCTCGGCGCTCAGCCAGACAGCGACGCTATCAATGCCATACTGAGGTTTATTGATATTTTTTCCGCTCCGGGTTTTGACCCACTGCTGAGCCGCGCAGAAAAGGCCGCACGGGGTTTGCCTGCTGAAGCGGCGCTGTACCCTGTCAACCATCCTCAGCTGGATCAGTTTCTGGCCACTGTGATGCAACCCTGCTGGCTGACCACACCATTCGATTCGGATAAAGCATTAACCCTGCTGCAGGACGATCAGCGTATTGCCAGCGCCAGTCAGGATGATATTCGCTTAATATTGAGTGGCTACCTGCGTGGCGAACGGTTCTGTGATGGCTTTCATGCGCTGATGATCAGCAACGGGCAAATCATCAAGGTACTGAAGCGGATCGCGGAAATTTTCCCGGATAACAGCCCAATAACGGAATAATGATGAAAAAAATTCTGATCCTTGGTGGTTATGGTAATTTCGGCAAACGCGTTGTCGAGCAGCTCGCCGATATTCACAATACCGAGTTGTTTATCTGTGGCCGTTCAGAACAACGGGCACAGGAACTGATCAAAACCCTGCCTCAGGCCAATGCCAAACTCACCGCGCTGGCCCTCGACATTCACTCAGATGCTTTGGTTCATTTTGTACAACAGCAACGTCCTTTTCTGGTAATTCACACCGCCGGGCCATTCCAGGCGCAGCCTCATCAGGTGCCGCAACTGTGTGCCCGGTATGGCAGCCACTATATCGATCTGGCCGATGACCGCCGCTTTGTGTGTGATATCAGCCGGCTGAACCGTCAGGCTGCTGAGCAACATTGCCTGATCGTCAGCGGTGCCAGTTCGGTACCCGGATTATCTTCAGCGGTGATCAGTCATTACCACAAACAGTTTGCCTGTATTGAGGATATCGATATTGCCATTGCGCCGGGTAATCGCGCCGAGCGTGGTGAAGCCACGTTACGGGGAATTTTGTCTTATACCGGCCATCCGATCCGGGTATTCAGTGGTGGCCGGGAAACCGTTCGTTACGGCTGGATGTCGCCAAGAAAACTGAATTTTGGTGGTCGTATCGGCCAGCGCCACCTGGCCAATGTTGATGTGCCCGATCTGGAATTATTTCCCGGCTGCTATCAGGTTCAGCGCTCCGTTACCTTTCAGGCGGGCCTGGAACTTCCCTGGCTGCACTACACAATGGTTGCCATGGCATGGCTTGCGCGGCTGAAACTGGTAAAAAACTGGGCCCCCCTGACACCGGCTATTTTCCGCCTCAGTGAGCGCCTCAGACAGCTGGGCAGCGACCGGGGGGCGATGCGTATTGCCATTACCGGTAAAAATTCCACCGGGCAACCACATCAGCTCAGCTGGACTTTGTATGCAGAAAACGGTGTTGGCCCCTATATTCCGACCTTGTCAGCCATTATTCTGGCAAGAAAACTGATTAACGATGAGCCTCTGCCGAGCGGTGCAATGCCCTGCCTGAAGCTGTTCAGCCTTGACGAACTGCAGCCACATTTCGATCGTTTGGGAATTTATTACCACGTCCAATCCAATACACCGTCATAAGCACCGCAGCTATGGAACATTATTTTCTGCTGAAAACCCTGCATATATTATCCGCAACCGTATTAATCGGAAGCGGAGCCGGGATTGCCTTTTTTATGCTGATGGCCTGGCTCAGCAAAGACCCAGCGGCGATACGGGTCACCACCCGTCACGTCGTTCTGGCAGACTGGATTTTTACCGCCCCGGCGGTTGTGGTGCAGTTGTTCAGCGGCCTGTTGCTGATGCAGGGGCTGGGTTATGCCTTTGATTCCCAGTGGTTTATCCGGGTCATCAGTTTATTTATCCTGATCGGTTGCTGCTGGCTTCCGGTGGTAGTCATTCAATATAAACTGCGCTCGATTGCAGCAACATTGCCGCTCGATGAGCGGCAGTTCAGCTTCTGGATGCGGATCTGGGTAAGCCTGGGCATTCCGGCCTTTATCAGTATTGTTATGCTGCTTTACCTGATGGTGTATAAACCCCTGCCAGTGAGCTAACCGATTATGTCGTTACCAGCGCAAACCTTCGCCCGTTACAGCCTCGCTTTTTTATGGCTCAGCACCGCATTGACGTCATTATTTGGCGCCCCGGAAATCGGCTACCGGATATTGGCGCAAGCGGGAATCCATGGCGTACTGGCTGAGCTGTGTGTCTGGGGTGGCGGCCTGCTGGATATGATCTTAGGGTTCTGGATTCTCAGTGGGCTGCGGCCGCAGCTGTGCATCACCATACAGATGGCAACCATTGTGCTCTACAGTGTGCTGCTCACTCTGATCGCACCGGAGTTCTGGCTACATCCATTTGGGCCGGTGACTAAAAATCTGCCGGTTCTGGCGCTGTTAGCACTTCTGAAAAGCCATCATTAATCGCCAATCAATCGGATTACCCCCACTAACATACGTGCCATAGCAATCATCGCTCTGATTGGCCACTCGATGATGTCGCCCACCACCTCCAGCCAGGGAGAGTCGTCAACTTTATCGGGCCAGATGCGGTAAGCGGCGTAGAAACACAACGGCACCAGTAACAATAACAGCCAGTGAAAACCATGACTGAACAGGTCGTAGCTGAAATAACAACCGCAAACAAACAATGTGACCGACAGGATAATCCGGAGGTATTCCATGGTGTTGCCTCTGCCCTGAGCCTGAGAATGGCACCACATTATCATAACTTAATCACAAAAAAACCGGACCTGACGCTGCAGATCCGGTTTATTAACGCACTCAGCGCGACGGATTAATTAACCGTAAAACGATTCTCCCTGCGCGGCTTTATCACGCACCAGCGCCGGTAAGGCATAACGCTGACCGACGTTTTCAGCCAGTTCATCGGCAAGCCTGATAAAGTTGTCCAGACCCAGAATGGTTTCGACATAGGAAATGACACCACCGGTATGTGGCGCAAAACCCCAGCCAAAAATAGAACCGATATCGGCTTCCATGGCGTTGGTGATAACGTTTTCGTTAACACAGTGCAGCGTTTCGACCGCCTGAACCGCCAGTAAGCGTTGCTTCACATACTCCACCTCCGGCTGTTCTGCTGCAACCGGAAAGCGCTCGGCTAAACCGGACCACAACTTTTTGTCACGACGGTCGTCGGAGTAATCGTAGAAGCCCTGGCCGGCTTTTTTACCAATGCGGTTAACCTCATTCACCATAAAGTTCACCACCTCATCAGCCGGGTGCTCGACATAAGCATCGCCCAGGTCTTTACGGGTCTGCGTGGCAATACGGTCCATTAATTCCAGTGTCACTTCATCGGATAACACCAGCGGCCCCACCGGCATCCCCGCCATACGCCCGGCATTTTCGATCAGTGCCGGCGCCACGCCTTCTTTTAACAGCGCCATGCCTTCCAGCACGTAGGTTTTAAATACCCGGGAGGTATAAAAGCCACGACTGTCGTTAACGGTAATCGGTGTCTTGCGGATCTGCTGAATATAATCCAGTGATTTAGCCAGGGTTTCATCTGAGGTTTGTTCACCCAGAATTACTTCCACCAGTTGCATTTTGTCGACCGGCGAAAAGAAGTGCAGACCAATAAACTGATCCGGGCGTTTGCTGGCCTGGGCCAGACCGGTAATCGGCAGTGTCGAGGTGTTCGAAGCGAAAATGGCATTCTCAGCAATCACCGCTTCCGCTTTTGCGGTGACGTCGGCTTTAATCGCCCGATCTTCAAATACCGCTTCGATCACCAGCTCACAACCTTCGAGGTCAGTGTAATCGGTGGTGGGTTTAATCAGGTTTAAAACGCCCTGCGCTTTTTCTTCCGTCATCCGCCCGCGGGATACCCGTTTGTTCAGCAGCCCTTCGGAGTAGGCTTTACCTTTATCAGCGGATTCCTGCGTGCTGTCCAGTAACACCACCTGAATACCCGACATCGCCGACGAATAAGCAATACCGGCGCCCATCATACCGGCACCAAGAATGCCCACTTTGGCGAACCGGGCTTTATCGACGCCCTGCGGCCGGTTTTTTAACTTATTGGCGTCCTGCAGTGCGGTAAAAAAGGTACGTACCATGGCTTTTGCCTGGCTGGATAACAGCAGCTGGGTAAATCCACGACCTTCAATTTCCAGTGCCGCATCCATCGGCACCTGACAACCTTCAAACAACACCTCCAGAATTTTCTGCGGTGCCAGATAGTTGCCTTGGGTTTTCTTACGCAACATCGCCTCTGCGCCCATAAAAACCTGAGACACTTTTGGAGTCTGGACTTCGCCCCCCGGCAGGCGGAATTTTTTCTTGCGGTCAGTCAGGCTGATATCCCATGGCTGGATCGCCTGGGGATTGTCTTTCAGCCATTGTTTCGCCGTCGCAATCAGCTCCTCCGGCGCCACGACCTGATCAACCAGACCAGCATTCAGGGCGGCGTCAGGTGCAACCTGGGTGGCCTGAGTTAACCAGGGCAACGCTTTTTCCACCCCAACCATACGGGCCAGACGCTGCGTACCACCACCGCCCGGCAGCAGGCCCAGATTCACTTCCGGAAAACCGAACCGGGCTTTGCCATTAGCCGCAGCAATCCGCTGATGACAGGCCAGTGCGATTTCCAGACCACCGCCCAGTGCCGTACCGTTTAACGCCGCAACAAACGGTTTACCCGCCGTTTCCATCTTACGCATGGTGGCGTGAATCGCGCGGATAAAGCCCATGGTATTGGCAACGTCTTTATCGTAGTCACCGGTTTGCATGGTTAAAATTTCTTTCAGGTTGGCACCCACAACAAAATCGGTTTTGCCGGAGGTCAGCACCACACCGTTAACGTCGGCATTCGCCACCAGTTCATCCACCTGAACGGACAACGCCTGCATCGCCGCCTGAGATAATGAATTAACCGGACCGTTCTGATCGTCCCAGGTGAGGACCGCTAACCCATCAGCATCTATTTCGTAACTAAAAATATTCTTCATAGCTTTTCTCCTAGGGTTACCACTGCTTCTCTGCCGCCGGAAGAACGTTGATCGAGGCAGTCAGTGCAAGACAAAAATTTTTGAAGACGCGCAGTTTATGTCGGTATAAATGAGCATTCTTAAAAAATTTTTAACGCAGCAATGGCAACGCAGATAGTTATTCCTACACTCGTTCGATGATGGTTGCGGTACCCATACCACCACCAACACACAAATTAATTAATGCGGTCTTTTTACCGCTGCGCTCCAACTCATCCAGCACCGTACCCAAAATCATGGCACCGGTGGCTCCCAGCGGATGTCCCATGGCAATGGCTCCGCCATTGACGTTAATTTTTTCGCGCGGAATATTCAGGTCTTTCATCATTTTCAGTACCACCGCGGCAAACGCTTCGTTTAGTTCCCACAGGTCAATATCTTCTGCAGTCATGCCCGCTTGCTTCAGCACTTTTAACGCACTGGGGGTCGGGCCTGTCAGCATAATGGTCGGCTCTGAACCTACCGATGCCTGAGCAACGATACGGGCACGAGGTTTCAGGCCCAGTTTTTCACCCACTTCTTTATTACCAATTAAAACCGCCGCCGCACCATCAACGATGCCAGAAGAGTTACCGGCATGGTGCACGTGATTGATGTTTTCCACCTGCGGATAGACCTGCTGGGCAATGGCATCAAATCCCAGCTTACCCGGGCCTTCAAACGAGGGACGCAAGGCGGATAAATCATCTGCCGTTACCCCCGGACGCATATGTTCGTCTTTCGCCAGAATGACCTGACCCAGCTCATCTTTAACCGGGAGCACAGAGTGATCGAAATAACCGTTTTCCCAGGCGTGGGCAGCACGGGCCTGGGATTCGGCCGCGTAAGTGTCGACATCCTCCCGGGAAAAGCCTTCCAGCGTGGCAATTAAATCGGCCGAAACCCCCTGAGGCGTAAATGATAATTTATTGGTTACCGTCGGGTCGGTGTAATAGGCACCACCCGCGGCCCCCATCGGCACCCGCGACATACATTCAACGCCACCACCAATGGCCAGCTGCGCTTCTCCGGCTTTGACTTTAGCTGACGCCATGTTCACCGCCTCCAGGCCGGAGGCACAAAAACGACTGACCACGGTGCCGGCAGTCTGCTGGCTGTAATCAGCCATCAACACCGCGGTACGGGCAATATCAGCGCCCTGTTCCATCACAGGTTCCACACAGCCAAGCACCACATCATCAATCAATGAGGTATCGAGGTTATGGCGCTGTTGCAGGCCTTTTAATAATCCGGAAATTAATTTAATCGGGGTTACCGGATGCAAACTGCCATCCGCTTTGCCGCGGCCGCGGGGAGTGCGTACCGCGTCGTAGATATAGGCTTCAGTCATCTTCTGTTCCTTTGAAAATTGTTTCACTGCTACCTGCGTCATCAGGACGGTGTTAAAACAGCTCGAAAGTGCTCATTTAGGGAATCTAAACTCCGCGTTTCTCGCTGTTTTTGCCTACTCCTGATTTCCTCGCTGACGCAGTGAACTCAATTTTTATTTATTTAATGAATTAACAACGACTTAAATTAAATAGTACGAGAAATAATTTCTTTCATGATCTCGGAAGTACCGGCGTAAATACGCTGTACACGGGCATCGGCATAAGCACGGGCCACCGGGTATTCCCACATATAGCCGTAACCGCCGTGCAGCTGAACACATTCATCAATAATGCGGCACTGGGCTTCAGTCGCCCATAATTTACAGGCCGCCGCATCTTCAACACTCAGCTTGCCCTGACAGTGTAATTCCAGACAACGATCAACATAGGTTTGTGTCACCTGCAGTTCGGTCTGAATTTCCGCCAGTTTAAAGCGGGTATTCTGTAATGCAGCCACGGGCTTACCAAAGGCTTTGCGCTCTTTGACATAATCAACCGTGGCATCAAAACAGGCCTGAGCGGATGCGGCAGCAATTAACGCCACACTCAGACGCTCCTGGGGCAACTCCTGCATCAGGTAAATAAAGCCTTTGTTTTCCTGGCCGAGCAGATTGTCTTTTGGTACACGCACGTTATCGAAAAATAATTCCGAGGTATCCTGTGCTTTCATGCCCACTTTATTCAGATTCTGACCTTTCTGGAAACCGGCCCGGTCGGCTTCCACCAAAAATAAGCTGACGCCTTTGGCCCCGGCAGAGGTATCCGTTTTTGCCACAACGATGTACAGGTCAGCTAACTGACCATTGGTAATAAAGGTTTTTGAACCATTCAGCACATAATGGTCACCCTCAACCACAGCCGTGGTGCGCACCCCGGCTAAATCAGAACCGGCGCCGGGTTCGGTCATGGCGATGGCGCTGATGACCTCACCGGAGGCCATTTGTGGTAACCAGGTTTGTTTTTGCTGCTCATTGCCGTAATGCAGGATATAAGGGGCAACAATATCGGAATGCAAAGAAAATCCCGGGCCGGATGCAAAAATATATCCCTGTTCTTCGATCGCGATAGCGGAATAGCGGAAATCAACACCCGAACCACCGTATTGTTCCGGTAAATGGGTGCATAAAATGCCGGCATCACCGGCCTTTTTCCACGCCTCACGGGAAATCTGACCATCCTTTTCCCATTGTTCATGATGAGGCTGAATTTCGCGCTGCATAAATTTACGCACCGCATCGCGGAACATATCGTGCTCTTCGGTAAACACACTGCGTGGAATCATAAAAAAGCTCCTGATGTTATAGTTATTACGCTTAGGATAAAAACGGTGGCTTAGGCACTAAGCACCACCTGCTGTTGAATGAATTGTTCGATCTCGGCGGGTGAGTAACCGAGCTGCTGCATAACGCTGTGGCTGTGTTGTCCCTGAGCTGGCCCGGGCTGATCAAGCAGACGTTTTTCACCCGTGCCCAGATAATTAATCGCCGGCGCCGCACAGCGTAATTTCTGGCCGGCCTGATTGGTTAATACCTGCACCATTTCGCGCGCTAATAATTGTGGGTGTTCAAACGCCTGCTCTGCTTTTAACACCGGCGTTACGCAACAATCCTGATCCGCAAACAGCGCACGCCAATGCGCCTGCGGCTGGCTGGCAAACAACGCCGCTACCTGCTGGCGCAACTGCTCGGCCTGTTCACCACTGTCGTGATAACGCGCCTGCCACTGAGGCTGACCTAACACTTCACAGAGCTGATGCCAGAACTTCTGTTCCAGTGCACCCACTGCCATATATTCACCATCGGCCGTCTCATACAAGGCATAACAGGGCCGCGCACCGGTTAACATATCGCGTCCCCGGGGAGCGGTTTTACCCAGCAGATTCATACCGGTCAGCGGGATCACATTATTGGCAAAGGCACAGTCGGTCATGGAAATATCGAGATAACAGCCGTGCGCCGTTTCACCCCGGCACTGCGCATTCAGGCGTCCGACCAGCGCCGCTAAAATGGCCATAGCCGCACTTAATGCACCGCCGGCCAAATCGGCAATCTGAAAATTACCCAGCGCCGGTGCACCACCGGCTTCACCACACTGGTCAAGAATGCCGGCGGTGGCGGTGTAGTTCATATCGTGGCCGGCTTTTTCTGCCCACGGGCCGGTCTGGCCGTAACCTGAGATGGCACACATCACCAGTTGTGGATTCACGGTTTTTAACTGCTCGTAATCCAGCTGCAGGCGCTGCATCACACCCGGGCGAAAACTTTCGATCAACACGTCGGCCTGCTTTACCAGCCGCAGCAACAACTCGCGGCCAGCAGCGCTGCGAATATCGACGGCAAGCGATTCTTTACCACGGTTTAAAATATCGAATGCCGGGCTGACCATTCCCGCCGGCATGCCTAGGGTACGGACGTAATCGCCGGCGCCGGTATCTTCTATCTTGATCACCCGGGCGCCCATTTCGCGCAAATGTAATGAACACATAGGTCCGGGTAATAAACGCGACAGGTCCAGCACCAGCATGCCTTCGAGTGGCAAAGCCATAACACCCCCTGTGTTTGTTCTGATGTTGTTTTTATCGTTGTGATTGTCAGTGGCAATCACGATAACCAGTCGCTTTAAGCGCAACAAGAGACGATATGCGCAGTTTTTATAACAAATCAGCTCAAGGATTTATTTAGCAAAAACACAAAAATGTCATAAACTTCGCCACACTTTGTCACCCCACTGTCACATTCCCACCCGGAATCAGACCTTTTCCTGACAAACCCTTAAAATCCGTAGTATCCGCAAAGTCAAGAGCACAAATACTGGCAAGTTTTGACTATACTTTTGTCGCCTCGCGCGGTGATGTAACAATTCGCGCCAGCACCGGTTCTCGGAGATGTTTGCAGTCAGAAGCCGGTTTATCCCTTTCAATTTCAACAACCGGAGTTTGCTATGGATTTACAGAATAAAGTCGTTGCTATTACCGGCGCTGGCCAGACAATATTTTTATTACGGAAGAAGAGAAAATAATAATTCGAAGGAATTATATTAAGCGTTGAACCTTATACAAATAGTCAAAATACCCGGCTCAAAAACTCTCGAGCCGGGCAAGTTCATAAAATAAACACCCTAGTATTAACACCTACTGGTAAACATTTAGTAACGGTGTTTTATATGCTTTTATACCATAGAGGTAAATATCTGAGCTAAAGTTAATACCACCTTTACTTTTAACTGAGAACGTCGTCTTGTCACAGCGATAGTTCAGTTTTTTATGAGTATGAATACTGTTCCGATTATTCGAGGTTCTGTAGTACCCTTTGTCTCCACGAGTCAAATCAAACATTGTCCCTTGAGGCAGGCAATATGTTACTTCTCTAACATGCGTTCTACCTGATTTGAACTTTTGCGCATATCTAAAATGACTGCTAAAAGACGTACCCCAGGCAGGAACCAAATCCCCATTAATAACATCAGAACATGAAACGCCACCATCACTGCACATATAACTCATAGGTGAAACACATAGCGGAAATTTTCCAGAAATTGAGCATTCCTGTGATTTCTTTCGAATCATATCCCCAGCCTGAGAGCACGACAGTGATATATTTTTACCGTTATTTAAAAGAGAATTTGCCATCTCTCTGTTTTCGGCCCAATTAGGAAAACCATTTCCATTATAAAATCTAGCACAGCGGTTATTTTGATCTATATCCACTAAGATCCACTTTGAGTAGTTCAATTTTTTATCCGCGTATCTAAGCGTGGAAAATTGATATTTATTAAAATCAACCTGAATTGCCACAGGCTGATACAGAGTTTTATCATTAAGAGTGTTAATAAAATCTATTAAACCTCCAATCCCCATAACCTGAGTTTTAAAACCACCAGATTTATACCCTAGAGTAGCGGTATTAACAGACATTCTGTAGGTACTAAACCGCCGTTCCAGTTCTGTTCTTTCGGATCCGCTGATTCCTCCCCCTACAAAACCAAGTACTTTAGTCTGTAAATCAGCTGACTTTTCTCGTGATACTTTAGTAGAGCCATTTGCACTTTCAATCTTAATTGAAAACTGAGCAACAACCCCTTTAGTAACACCCGACACATACCCATCCCCACAAAGATCTCTGAATTTTGTGAGATTATCACTATATGCCGCTTGAGCCTCAGATGTTAAATCCTGCATTCTTCCGGTAGACTTAGAACTCAAATGAGATGTAGTACTCACAAAGAACCCAGCTATTGCATACTCGTCTGTATTTAAATGCGTTTCCTTAGAAATCCGACTTGAGTAACCACCATCACCGGATATATTATAATAAGTTCCGCTAGCATTACCTCCGCGAGTACTGGTAAGATACTTATGCATCTCTTTCGTGCTTGAAAATACCTCTAATGACCAATCCGTGTAAGCAACAGGTTTATTCTCAAGCAGAAGATCCGATGCGGATTTAGCAATGCACCGCTGCCCTAAGGGAATATTTTTAACATCATCATATGATGCTCCCAAGGTCGATAAGTTTGAATAAATAACATCAACATCGACCGGAGTATTGGTCATTGAATATACTGAAGAAGATAAAGCCAACGACAATACTGTCGAGGCCGATAAAATACTTTTTCTCATAAATCACAAATCCTTTTTTTCCCAGAATTGGGGGCACCAAATTTATAAAAAACTGCCAACAAACTAAACCAATATTTGAGAGATTTTATTCTCGGCCTGATTTATTCCCTAAGCCTGTCGACAAATAAGAACTTCTCGTAAAATTCGTCCAACTCGCACTAATGACAAATGACTAATTAAAACACTCCCTATAGTGAAAAGTACCTAGGTGAGAACAATCCATAATGTACGCCCACCACTGAGTACGAGAAGTTAATACTCTAACAATGGGATGAGCAAAAACTACACACCACCGCTAACCAGAAAAAGACTAATCCCCCATATTAAGATTAGTTATTACCCCCACCCCCAAATAACAAATCAGCTCAAGAATTTATTTAGCAAAAACACAAAAATGTCATAAACTTCGCCACACTTTGTCACCCCACTGTCACATTCCCACCCGGAATCAGACCTTTTCCTGACAAACCCTCAAAATCCGTAGTATCCGCAAAGTCAAGAGCACAAATACTGGCAAGTTTTGACTATACTTCTGTCGCCTCGCGCGGTGGTGTAACAATTCGCGCCAGCACCGGTTCTCGGAGATGTTTGCAGTCAGAAGCCGGTTTATCCCTTCCAATTTCAACAACCGGAGTTTGCTATGGATTTACAGAATAAAGTCGTTGCTATTACCGGCGCTGGCCAGGGTCTGGGCCGTGCTATGGCGGTTTACCTGGCACAAAAAGGCGCCCGCATTGCGGTTATCGACCTGAACCAGGAACACATGGACGAAACCAAAGCCCAGGTGGAAGCTGCCGGTTCAGCCGCTGCCACCTTCCTGTGTAATGTCGCCGATGAACAACAGGTGGAAACCACCTTCAGCAATATCGTCAGCGAGTTGGGTGGCCTGCATGGTCTGGTCAATAACGCCGGCATTCTGCGCGACGGCCTGATGGTCAAAGCCAAAGACGGTGAGATCAGCAAAATGAGCCTGCAGAACTGGCAGGCGGTGATTGATGTCAACCTGACCGGTGTGTTCCTGTGTGGCCGTGAAGCGGCGGTACGTATGATTGAATCCGGCGAAGGTGGTTGCATCATTAATATTTCCAGCATCTCACGTGCCGGCAATATGGGTCAGAGCAACTACTCCGCAGCCAAAGCCGCTGTTGCTGCCATGGCAGTGACCTGGGCCAAAGAACTGGCGCGTTATGATATCCGTGCCAACGCGGTCGCTCCGGGCTTTATCGCCACCGAAATGACCGCCGGTATGAAGCCGGAAGCACTGGCGAAAATGACGGCCGGTATCCCGGCTAAACGTATGGGAGAACCTCAGGAAATCGCTCAGGCCATCGCTTTCCTGCTGGAAAATGACTATATGTCGGGTCGTGTGGTGGAAGTGGACGGCGGTTTACGCATCTGATCTCTGCCGATTTTACCCTGCGCCATTTGGCACAGATTCAGCCCGGGACTCCCCGGGCTTTTTTTTGTAAGCTGACAACAGCTTCAACGTCGACTGCAACAACAGGCTCAACGACAAGCTCAACCACATCAAACAGAAATATCCGACCAACACGGCCCAGGCAAATGCCCCAGATAAGACAACCGGACAAGCAACAACCAGACGACCAGCAACCCAGCCCGCAGCAACGTTTGTACACAGTGCTGGCAGCCATTCCACCCGGCAAAGTGGTGACCTACGGCCAGCTGGCCCGCTTAGCCGGCATGCCGCGCCGTGCCAGATGGGTCGGGCAAACCCTGAAGCAATTACCCGCCGACAGCCGCCTGCCCTGGTATAAAGTGATTAACGCTCAGGGGCGCATCAGCTTTCCGCCCGGCTCCGAAGCAGCCAATCGTCAGGCGGAAAAACTGCGGGCCGAAGGCATCGAGGTGTCGCAGCAATACCGCATCAATTTGCAGCGTTACGCCTTTGATGCCGACTCCAGCTCAGGCGCGGCCCCCGCCTGAGCTGCGGCGTGCGGGCAACCGTCTGGCGTGGCACGGCGCATAATCTTTTCCGGCCCCAGACACTGAGGCGTAAAGCCGCGCGGGTAACTGGCGTAATAACGTTGAATCAGACTGCCTTCAAACGGCCGTAGCTGCCACGGATTCAGCCATTTAAACAACCACGAGCGGGTTTTCATCAGCGCAACAATGCTCCAGCGCAGCGGTGCAGCCACCGGTTTTATTCCCAGCGCGGCAAGCAACTCGTCATCATTAATCAGGGTGAGTATCAAAGCCCGGATTGCCCCGCGGGTCAGCGGTTGCAGTCGTTTCGGAAGCATCCCCTGCATCCCCCGAATCAGCCCCTCGGTCACCGCCCGGTTGGCCGCATCATAAGCCAGGTGGCGGCGGCGATAATCCAGATACCAGGCTTCCATCGCGTTATAATCCGCCGGAATATTGCGGATATTCATCGCCTCACCTAACTCCCGGAACTGCAGATATAACGCCTGACGTTCAGTTTCATCCAGCTGGCGATAACCAAAGGTCTGACACCAGCGCACCGGCTCAACCATAAATAAGGCCAGGGTGTATAAATAATCGTCGTTGCTGATGCAATAATGACCATGAATAAAATTCAGCCGCTCAACCATAAAACGGCCACGTTCGCTGCTGACGCCATCACCGATACATTCCGTCAGAATCGCCCGGGTATCATCCAGCCGTTTAGTGCCGGCCTGTTCATATTGCTGGGTGCGATGCAACAAGCGGCTGATGGACGGAATGCCAAAGGTCTGAATCTGAGCCAGCTCCCCGGCCAATAAAAAATCCAGTGGCATATCAATATTGGCCAGATGTTTCACCCGCTGCTGATAATTGTCGCTGACGGCTTGTTGCTGCAATGACTGCAGTGTATTTTTACGGCGAATTAAACCCATCAGAGTGTTTTTCCTGTTATGAGAACAGGCTTGATTTAAGACGCTGGGCACCTTAGCCTCAATGGACAGTTTTCTTATATGTCCAGTAATTGACAGAAGTCCGTATATGTCGTCAAACTCCAGCGATCCCCGTGCTGAACGAACCCGTCAGCAAATTATCAATGCGTTATTACACTGCATGGAAAACAGCCCTTACGGCAAAATTAAAATTGCCGATATTACCGCTCAGGCAGATATTGCCCGGCAAACGTTTTATCTGCATTTTAAGCGTAAAGACGATGTATTAATGGATTATATCGACGGTGTATTTGACGATTTTTACCAGGAAATTGAAGGACCCATCAGTGCCTCACCAGACCCGGACCCGGTGATTTCACGCTGTTTGTTTTTACAGTGGCAAAACCATGCCCGTTTTGCCCGGCTGGCACTGGCGGCCGATATTCAGCACCTGGTGATTCGCCGTTTCCAGAATTACATCAGCCGGGTGATGGGGTTATATATCCGCTGCCATCTGCAGCAGGCCAAAGACCCGGAAGAACTGGCCTACGTCGTGGATTACCTGGCGGGCGCATCCTGGATGGTGTTAAAACGCTGGGTTGAAAGTGATTTCCAGTATCCTCTGGAAAAACTGTCGGCACTCTACAGCGAACTGAACCGCCCGGGCCTGCTGGCGGTTATGTTACGACAGCTGTAACGTCTGCGATTACTGCTGTTTCAGATAATCCGACGGCGGAATTCCGTGCCAGCGTTTAAACGCCCGGCGAAAATTCGCCACCTCAGAATAACCCAGAGAATAAGCCACCTCCTGCACGGTCATTTTGCCGCTGTCGAGATACTGAATCGCCAGCCGCTGCCGCACCTGATCAAGAATGTCCTTATAAGAGGTATCTTCCTGCTGCAGCCGGCGGTGCAGGGTTCTCGGTGTCATATGGAAATAACGCGCGGTTAATTCCAGTGATGGAAAACTATTATTATTGCTGAGCATCAGGCGATAGATACGATCGGTCAGGCTGCTGTTTTGTTGTATTTTTTCCAGCTCTTTCTGACAGATCTCCAGCGCATCGCGGTAACTGCCACTGTTGGCCATCAATAATGGTTTATCGGCCAGTTCTTTCGGTAAATGAATACCTGCCCAGTCCTGCTGATATTGCACCCGGCAGCGGAATAACGACTGCAAAAAACCGGAATCAGCATCGGGTGCAAACGGGAAACACACGGTACAGGCGTTGGCATCGGCCATGGCAATAAAATCCAGCACATTTTTAATTGCCAGAATAATCGCCTCCAGTACCGGCTGGCGAATATCGCCCAGATCAAAGCGCTCAATAAAATGCAGCCGGTAATCGTCATCACGTTCTTCAACTTCGACCCGGACCAGATCTGTGCGTAACGACAGAAATTTTTCCACCAGCTCGGCTCCCTGGCGCACCGAGCCGGCATTCATCGCCGCATAACCGAGAATACCATGAGTGTTTACCAGCAAACGTTGGCCAACCAGTAAACCAAACGATGGCTCGCCGGTCAGCTCACAGGCCTGCAGCACCATCTGCCTGAATTGCTCCCAGCTCAGGGACATGGCGTTGTTGTCGGCCTGCGGTTGTGGCACCTGTAACGATTCGAGCCATTCTGCTGTATTCACCCCATAGCCGGCGACCACCTCCGCCAGCTGGTGCAGATAAAATCCGGGTAATACAACCTGCTGACTCATGTTTGTCCTCGTATTGAATGGCCGGCGGCGCCGGGTTAATTTGTCAACTAATGACCCCTGCATGTCAAACAATGCCCTCAGCGTTTGTGTTTTACAAGCCTAAGATAATCAGCACAAATGCAGTGGAGCCTATCTATGTTTTCATTTTTTAATAAAAATAAAAAGCCGTTAACCGCCGTTATAAACGATCGGGCCATTGACGTTTTACCGAAAGAAACGCTGTTAAATGCCGCCTTGCGCAACAATATCGAATTCCCGCACAGCTGCCGGGTGGGTGGTTGTGCTGCGTGTAAATGCCAGCTGACCGACGGCCAGGTACGGGAGCTGACCGACGCTGGTTATATCCTGTCGGATGACGATCTTGATCAGGGTTATATCCTCGCCTGCCAGAGCGTGCCCAAAACCGATATCCGCATTCGGCTGGATAACCCAACGACTGCACTGCAACAGCTCGATGGAACAATTATCGGCCAGCAAAAACTGACCCACGACATTACCCGGCTGACCATCCGCTGCGACACAACACTGCCATTCCGCCCCGGACAGTTTGCCGATTTAACCCTGGCCAGCCTGCCCGGTATCAGCCGCAGCTACTCGTTTGCCAGCGCCAGCCAGGAGCCCGGCGTACTGGAATTTTTTGTCCGCGAAGTGCCGGGTGGGCAGTTTTCCGGGCGGATTAATCAGCAGGACCTGGGTGGTGAAACCATCGGCATCCATGGACCGTTAGGGGATTTCTGGCTGCGCCCCGCCGCTAACCCCATCATTATGCTGGCCGGTGGCAGTGGTCTGGCACCCATTATTGCCATGTTACAGGCACAGCTGGCGGAATCCCGTCAGCGACCGCTATGGCTGTTGTTTGGCGCGCGCCAGCAACGGGACTTATACGCCGAACAGACGCTGGCAAACATTCAGCAACAGTGGCAGGCACCGTTTTATTTTATCCCGGTGTTATCGGAAGAAGCGGAGACCAGTGACTGGCCGGGTGAACGTGGCCTGGTCACCGACCCACTGCCCCGCTTATTTGCTGACCACACAGAACTGAGCCACAGCCATGCTTATTTATGTGGCCCTCCGGCCATGATAGATGCAGCCCAGAATACGCTGCTCAGCCTCGGTATTAACGCAACACATATTTATGCAGACCGGTTTGCAACGCAGGCTGACCAGAGCCCGCAACAAACGCAGAGTCACGCCACTCCGGCGTAATTTATAACGCCATCATTCACATTAAAAATAACTAAAATCAGAAGGAAATAACGATGAAAATATTCCATTACCTGAAATATTTTTTATTCCATTTTATCGGCCTCGCCGCACTGGCTGGCATTACCATCGGCGGCCCGGCGGTCAGTTATATGGTGTTAGCCGTGCTGGTGATATACATACTCGGTGATGCACTGGCCGGCGATGACACCAGCACGCCGGAGTTTAATCACCCTCAGATTCTGACCTTCCAGTTATGGCTGGCACTGCCGCTGTTATCCGCCATTATGTTTGCTTCGGTATGGAGTGTGTGCGACAGCGATGTATTGGGTTACGGTGCTCTGGTGCAGCAACTGACCGGCATAGATGTATTAACCGCACGGGAAAATACAGCCATCTGGCATCATTTTTCAGCGTTTATCGGCAGTGGTCTGATGATTGGTTTAATTGGCACCATTACCGCCCATGAACTGACCCACCGCACCTGGGACCCGATTTCCATGTTAATTGGTCGCTGGTTATTAGCTTTTAGCTTCGACACCATTTTTTCCATCGAACACGTCTATGGTCACCACCGTTACGTCTCCAGCAAAGACGACCCGGCCACTGCGCCACGTGGCCGCAACGTTTATTTCCACATATTGGCTTCTACCGTCAAAGGCAATATCAGCGCCTGGAAGATTGAGAAAAAACGCCTGCAACGCAAAGGCTACGCTGTATTTGGCCCGCGTAACGCCGTTATCCGCGGTCACCTGATGAGTGTACTACTGGTCGCCATTGCCTACGCCATGGGGGGCCTGGTCGCTGCCGGGTATTTCCTCGCCTGTATGTTATGGGGCAAAGCGTTACTGGAGATCGTTAACTATATGGAACACTACGGCATGGTCCGTAATCCGGAAACACCGGTACAACCACGTCATTCCTGGAATACCAACAAACGCATCAGCTCCTGGGCGATGTTCAACCTGACCCGTCACTCGCACCATCATGCACAAGGTGAAGTGCCCTACCAGGACCTGAAGCCCTATCCGGAAGCGCCTATGATGATCAGCGGCTATTTAACCACCATCGTTATCGCCATGATCCCACCACTGTGGCACAAGCTGATGATTCCGAAAGTACTGGAGTGGGATGCGAAATACGCCTCCGATGAAGAACTCGAACTGATACGTGAAGCGAACGCTAACAGCGGTATTAAAGCCTTTGAAGAATCGGTAATCACCGATAACGCGTTGCAAGCCAAAACGGCTTGATGATTGACCGCCGGAGGCCTGGCTAGCCATACCAGGTTATCAAACCTGCCAGAACCTCCGGCATTCTTGCCTGTTTGTGCACTCGCACGCGCCTGAAATGCTCATTTGCACTGGAAGCCTTCGGGAATTTGGCGCAAAATCAATGGTCTAATAAAAGTATCAGCAGAAATCACAGGCGCCTGTGATTTCTGCAAACGCGCATGCGGGTTTGTAAGGTAAGAGTCTGGAGCATGGAAACGGATGTCAGATTTTTCCCATTCGGAATCAAAGAGTTACCGCAGAGAAGTGCGCTTGCGCCAACTGTGAAAACGCGCATGCCGATAACTAAAATGTTATGTTCAATTTGTGCTCAAAAGTCTATACTTCGCGTTAATTCAGAGTATCAATTAATTGCTTATGAACACTAAGATCGAAAAATACGGCGTAAAGGCTGTTGAAAGGCCGAAAGTTAAGGCTAATAAGCGTCTCGATTTATCTGGCCCGTCTGGGCAACAGATTGTGAAGTCCGAAACAAAATTGGTGTTGAGAACACATTCTAAGACATTTCGTCGCTTGGCTGATATGTAATGGATATTATCAGTTTCCCATTCGAGAGGGTGATTGAAATCAACATGTTCATATTGAAGCATGAGCCAGGAATGAAGGGCACAGCAGATATCGCTAAATTACAAGGTGCTCTTGGCAGAATAGACAATGCAATTGTTTACGAAGAGTTGGATGATATTTTCGAAATTGCCGCAAAGTATGCAAATTCAATTGCAGTGTCTCATGCCCTACCAGATGCAAATAAAAGAACAGGTTTGGCAGTGGCGCTTGAGTATCTGTCTCTGAATGATTACGAGCTGACCTGTGATAACGAACTTTTTGCCGATGCAATGAGAGATTTAGTCATTCAGGATATTGATGAAAAGGACTTTGCGGATTTGTTGTATTCACAATATGTCAATGAATCTGAATAAACACAATAAAAGGGTGATGTGATCTTCCCCAACTCTAAACTAGCCGAAATTCGGCATTAAATACCAGTAATCAGAAAATCTATAGCGTTTATAATTTCATCGCGAAACGTTTCAAGGTTTTCGACGGGGCTCTTCAGAATCGATGTCGGAACACTGGTTAGCTGATGGGTAAGTAGTGCGTACTCGTTGCTATCAATCTGAAAAATTGGGCATAACCGTTCTGGCGCTTCTCTTTTAAGATTCTGAGCGGGAATGACCGGAATCACGACTCTGGAGTTCAGTACAGAGATTAGGCCAGTTTGCACATCCAAAAAATATGGATAGGCCTTTCTGGTGGTTTTATCTGTGTTTTCGTAGAGGGTAAACTGGCTCACTAGAAATCCCTGAATGCATCAGAGAAAAGGCCGTTCTTTTCCACGAACTCATTGCAGGCTTCAAGGCCTTCTTGATTGGCTTTTAACCATTCTTCAGCCTGTCGTTTACTGACTTCTGCAGCCAAAGCCTTCTCAAGCGTCGCGGAAAGATTGATATTTAGCTGCTTCGCCTTAATGAGTAAGTCTTTGTTTACGCTAAGGTTTGTAGGTTTCTTGGCCGCTGAATGGTCATAAATTGACGTCATAGTCATAGTCCTTACACGGGTCATGCGCACATTCTATGCGCATAGCCTGTGCCTGGCAAATGCTCTTAACAAACAGCGCCAGGCTCGTTAACAATCTCCATCTTGGAGACCTTACGCCACACCGTCTTATGGAACGGTATACCGGTAAAAGCATCGCCGGACATCCACCATTCCCAATACCCAGGCTTTGCGTTAGCTTATGGCCAGGCTGTCGCAAAATGTGACTGGAAATTTCATAACAAAATGACAAGATAACCCGCCTATTCAAGCCAGATAGCCGTCCGCCATGAAAGCCATTGCTGTTCTTGTTCTTTTGCCCCTTGTTTTATTATCCGGCTGCAGCAGCCAGGGCAATCTGAAACAACAAATCGACAACAACCTCAGTTGTCAGACTCTGCCTCCGTCATCACCTCCCGACTGGATCGGCAATCCGCAGGCCAGGCAGCCGGGTTATTATTATGGTGCCGGAGTCGCCAGTGGTATTGGCGTGTCGTTTTCGCAACTGCAGGAACAATCCCGCGCTCAGGCCCAGGCCGAATTAGCGGCGCTGCTGGAAACCCGCATCACCACCAGCCTGACACAAGACACCGAGGTCAGTGCCAGCCAACAGGGCGAGCAGCAAAAAACCACCATCCGCCAGATTGTTCATGCCCACAGTGATTTATTGGTGTCGGGAATCGAAGTGGCTGACACCTGGTTTAACCACAATACCTGCCAACTCTGGACCCGGGTACGGCTGGACGAACAGAGCGTGAAACATTCGCGCGCACAGATCAAAACCGCCACACTGCAAAAGCTGGAAAGTTTGTCGCGCGACGTTGCGGATATCAGACACCTGATCGAACAGGACCCGAACGTTTTTTTACGCGAATATGGCCTGACGATCGACGCTGATCAATATCTGCGCGCTCTGACGCTGGACATCCCGGAGGATGAGTTATTCGCCATTCTGGATATTTATCGCAGTTACGGTAACGACCCCAACAGCAGTGCGATGAAGCTCGGCATATGGACTTCAGAGCCTTATGCCAGCGCCAACACCGGCTTAATGATGCAGGGTAAATATCAACCTAAATCCGTCACCAGCCTGCTGCACGCACTGGCCTCCCTGCCACTGGACAGCAACGCTTTACAACGACTGGCACATTACGCCCGGCAACGGCAAATCGCTGAAACCAGCAGCCAGGTCATGGACCCGATCTCGTATCAGGGCTGGATTAATAAACAACTGGCGTATTTCAGCGCTGAAGGCGATAAAATTGGCCAGCGCCACCAGCAACAGGTTGATCAGCTGCGCCAGCAACTGCACAACGACACCATCAGCCGCAATCAGTTTGACCAGCAGCTCGAAATCCTGAACAACCAGCAGAAAAAACAATGGCAACAACTGAGCGAACGTCAGAAGTCTGAATTTGCGTCCAGTGCAGCACACAGCCGCAACCGCGACAAATTTGATGATCGGCTGTACGCGGTTCATTTTGCTGCCTGTTTTGGCAACCGCAACAACCTGGAAATATTGCAGCAAAACGGCCACAGCCTGAGCCGGAAAACCGCCCTGGGGCATTCACCCCAGTGGGTGGCAGAGCACTGTAATAATACCCAGACTCAGCAGTTTCTGAGCGGGCACTGATGCCTCAGAACCACTTTTTAATTTTAAAAAAGCCCAGCATGCCGCCGGCGATGGCGGCCATCACCGCGACCAGAATAAAATAGCCATACGGGTGTTTCAGCTCAGGAATATACTCAAAGTTCATACCGTAAATTCCGGCCAGAAAACCCAGCGGCACAAACACCGCGGTAATCATGGTCAGCACGTTCATTTTATTATTCATATGATAAGACGACAGCGACATATGCGATTCCAGTAAGTCGCCACAAATTTCATAATGCATCACCACCAGGCTGTAAATACGGGTAAAACGCTCATTAAGCGCATGCATTAAATGGCGATCACAGGGAAACCGGGTTAATTCGTCATCGTCATAATCCTCCAGCAGAGCTTCGGTCAGCCGCTGGTGATAACTGAATACCCGCTTCAGCCGTAACAACACTGACCGTGACGCCGACAGCTGTAACACCTGCTGCGGTGTCGAGGCCTGCATAAAGTCGTCTTCCAGCTGCGATAAGGTTTCGTCAAAGGTCATCAGTGCATCCAGATACACGCTGGCTGACCTGCGCATAATCTGCAGTGCCAGCGTCAGTGGCGTTTGCCGCTGCGATGGCAGATCCGCCATATAATAATCAACACCGTAAGAGGTATTACGATGGCAGCTGATGAGGAAATTTTTACCGACCAGAAAACCAATTTCCTGATACAAAAAGGAAAAATCCTGCGGCAGCTGCTGCAGGCCACGATAAATAATCAGCAGCTGCTGGCCGAAATGTTCGTATTTAGGAGGATGGCGCTCACGTAATAACGCACTGACGGCCAGCTCATGCACCGCAAACCGCTGTAACAGACGGGTAAATTCCGCCTCATCCTGCAAGTTACAGTCGAGCCATAAAAATTCATCGCCGTCCGGCTGCCACTGATCCAGCAGCGAACGATCGGCCTGGTATTGCTGCCCCGCCGGGCCCTGCAGCCAACAACGATATTGATTAGAGGGTGACGACACGCTGTTCTCCTGTTTGAATACCGCGATGTTTTACTTAAGTGTAATCTATAGCAAACACACTTTCCGCGTCAGTTGTTTTAATAACAACCGGCGTTTCGCAGACGGATTCGACCATGCAAGCTGAACTCCAGGAAATCGCCCGCTTCCTTCAGGATCACCCCCCGTTCGATGAACTACCGGAAGAAGCGTTACACCACCTGGCGCAACAAACTGAAATCAGTTATGTGCGCGCCGGTCAGGATATCGTCGCCTATGGCGACGCCATTCAGGATCTGTACGTTTTACGCAGCGGTGCGGTGGAAACCTATCGTCGTAACGGTGAGTTATATAACCGCCTGGAACGCGGCGATGCCTTCGGTCAGATGGGCCTGCTGATGAATCGCCGGGTACGTTTCCCGGCCCGCGCTCTGGAAGATACGTTGCTATATTGTATTCCGGCGGATGTGTTCGATCAGTATTGTGACGAACACCAGTTTTTTTCCGACTATTTCGAAGCCGAAGGTGGAGATTTATTACGCCGCACCATCTCGCGCCAGGCCGATGATAACGACCTGACCACCGTCAAAGTAAAAGCATTACTCAGCCGCGAAGCGGTCACTGTGCCGGTGCACACCGACGTGCCCACCATCGCTCAGCTTATGACGGAAGAACGGGTTTCGTCGATCCTGGTCACCGATCCGGATAAACCCATCGCCACCGACCCGGATGACGATGACGGCCAGGTGGTTGGCATTATTACCGACCGCGATTTACGCAGCCGGGTACTGGCCACCGGCCTGCCATTATCGACCCCCGCCGGGGAAATCATGTCGCCGGATATGGTGATGATCGACGATAACGCCTATGTCTTTGAAGCCATGCTCACGATGCTGCGCCAGAACGTCCACCATTTGCCGGTAGTACACCGCTTTAAGCCCATCGGCGTGCTGTCGCTGTCGGATATTGTGCAACACGAATCGCAAAGCAGCCTGTTATTTGTGCGCAGTATTCTGTCGCAGACCCACGTTGACGATCTGGCTGAACTGGCGAAACAGCTGCCGGGGATTTTTGTCCGCATGGTGAATGAAGACGCCAACTCACACATGATCGGTTCCGCCATGGCGGTCATTGGCCGAACCTTTAAACAGCGCCTGCTGGAGCTGGCCGAGGAACAGCTTGGCCCACCACCAATTCCTTATTGCTTCCTGGCCCTGGGTTCCATGGCCCGCGACGAACAACTGATTGTCACCGATCAGGATAACGCCATTATTCTCGACAACGGCTTTGACCCGGAACAACACGATGACTATTTCCGTCAGCTGTCCGAGTTTGTTTGTGACGGCCTGGCAGCCTGTGGCTACAGCTATTGTGACGGCGGCATCATGGCTAAAAATCCGGAGTGGCGGTTAACCCTGAAACAATGGCAACATCAGTTTGCCGACTGGATCGAAAACCCATCACCCAAAGCGTTATTACACTCGTCGATCTTTTTTGATCTCGACGGTGTCTATGGTAAAGAAAAATGGGCCGACCAGCTGAGCAGTTTTATCGCCCGTAAAGCCAAACAGTCACCCAAGTTTCTGGCTTATTTAGCCCGCAACGCACTGAACCGCACACCACCACTGGGATTTTTTAAAGGCTTTGTGATGGAGCAGGACGGTCGCCACAATAATTCCATCAACTTAAAACGCCGCGGTACCGCCCCACTGTCGGATGTTATCCGGGTACACGCGCTGGCCGTTGGCTCACGGGCGCAGAATTCATTTGAACGACTGGACGATATTATCCGCGCCGATTTATTACCGCCGGGTAAAGGCCGTGATATCAGTGATGCACTGGAATACATCGCCATGGTACGTATTCGCCATCAGGCCTACGATATTGAAAACGGCGAGGAACCGGATAACAACATCGAGCCGGAAAACCTGTCTACCTTTGAACGGCGCAATCTGAAAGAAGCCTTTCAGGTACTGGATAAAGCCCAGGCCTTTCTTAAATTCCGTTATCAATCCGGCCGCCCGGTGGATGTGAAATAAATGAAACGCGCCAACATCAACTGGCCTGAACGGTTTGTCCAGGCCCATGCCAGCGCCCATGATCCACGCCTGCGCCAGTATTATGCCGAAGGCATGGTGGGTCCGGACGCACTATTAAGCCAGACTCCGTTTGTCGCACTGGACTTTGAAACCACCGGCCTGAATCCGGAAGAAGACGATATCGTCAGCGTTGGCCTGGTGCCGTTTACGCTGCAACGTATTCTTATCCGTGAGGCACGCGAATGGCTGGTCAAACCCAACCAGCCGCTGGAAGAAGAATCCATCGTGATTCATGGCATCACCCACACTCAGCTGCGCAGCGCTCCGGATTTTGACATCATTCTGGAACCGTTATTACAGGCACTGGCCGGTTGTGTGGTGGTGGTTCATCATCGCGCTATCGAACGTCAGTTTATGCATGAGGCACTGATGCAAAGAATTTCCGAAACACTGCAGTTTCCGGTAGTGGACACACTGGAAATCGAACACCAGGCGTTGTTACGCCGTCAGGGATTGATCGGGCGGTTATTGCGCCGGCCACGGGAATCGGTACGTCTGGCAGACTGCCGGCGGCGTTATTCTTTGCCCTATTACAAAGCCCATCACGCATTAACCGATGCCATTGCCACGGCCGAATTGTTTCAGGCACAGGTCAGTTATCATTATCGCAACGACACCCGCATTGGCGACGTGTGGCTGTAAAACTATGTGGCGCATCGGCAGCGCTAAAACGCCATAAAAAAACCTCCGTACGGCGAACCGGACGGAGGTTTTTCTGCGATCCCGGACGCGGTTAACGTCGTTCGGTACGCAGCCCCATCACCAGGCTGACACACATCAGCAGTAACACCACAGTAAATGGCAAGGCGGTGGAAATCGCCCCGGCCTGCAACGCCTGAATCGCCTCAGTCCCCCCAATCCATAACAGGGCGGCCGCGATGGCACCTTCGATGGTGGCCCAGAACACCCGCTGCGGCACTGGTGCATCAATTTTGCCACCAGCAGTAATGCTGTCGATCACCAGCGAACCGGAATCTGAGGAGGTAATAAAAAACACCATCACCAACACAATGGCGATCATGGACAAGATATCGCCCAGCGGCAGCTGATCAAACATCTGGAACATCGCCAGCGATACATCACCCAGACCGTCGCTGCCCAGTACACCAACCTGCTCGGCCACCTGTTCAATAGCGATACCGCCAAACACCGACATCCAGATCACAGTGACCGAAGTGGGCACCAGTAACACACCGGCAATAAATTCACGAATGGTACGGCCTTTGGAAACCCGGGCGATAAACATACCAACAAACGGTGACCAGGAAATCCACCAGGCCCAATAAAACACGGTCCAGCCCTGGAACCAGGCTTCGTCTTCACGGCCATGCGGGTTACTCAGCGGAATAATATTTTCCAGATACGCGCCCAGCGTCACCGGAATATTCGCCAGCGCCGGACCAAAGCCCACCACCAGTACAAACAGCAGCAGTGCCAGGGCCACCAGCATATTGATATTACTCAGCACTTTTACGCCGCCTTCCAGGCCACGCACCACGGAAATAATCGCCAGCGCGGTTACCCCAACAATCACCAGAATTTGCATACCGACGGTACTTTCGATACCAAACACATGCTCAATACCACTGGCTGCCTGCTGCGCCCCTAACCCCAGCGAGGTCGCCAGACCAAACAGCGTGGCCAGCACCGCCAGAATATCAATGATGTGTCCGGCCCAGCCCCAGGCACGGTCACCCAGGATCGGATAAAAAATAGAACGAATGGATAACGGCAAGCCTTTGTTATAAGCAAAAAAGGCCAGCGATAATGCCACCACACTGTAAATCGCCCACGGGTGTAAACCCCAGTGGTACATAGTGGCACCCATTGCCAGACGGGCGGCTTCCGGTGTTTTGGCTTCGACACCCAGCGGCGTTTCATACCAGCCGGTGAAATACGCCACCGGTTCGGCAACCGCCCAGAACATCAGACCAATCCCCATGCCGGCAGCAAACAACATCGCCAGCCAGGTAATGATTGAATGATCGGCTTCGGCGTTATCACCGCCGATACGAATTTTGCCGTACGGCGACACCAGCAATGCCAGGCAAAACAGTACAAAAATATTGCCCGCCCAGATAAACATTGCATCAAATGCACCAATAATGTCCCATTTGATGCCATCCAGAGTGGCTTTTGCCGTTGCCGGTTCAACGATCAGAATAGCCAGTAAGAAAGCCAGGATTAAAGCAGCACTGGTACCAAATACCGGGTTATGAACATCAAACCCCCATTTCTGCACATTATCCTGGCCGATTGTGTAGTCAGTATTATCAATACTGTATTTATCATCTGCGCGACTCATTGAACCTCCGCAACGCTTAATGAGACAGCTGGCCAGACCCGATAAGCCCGGGCAACAGCTGCCGAAGAAAGGAACCCTTGCCATCAGGCACTGCGGCCTGAAGGTGTGTTCCCAAGGAGAATAACAAATTTCCTCCCACTGGCGCAAAAAGCCTGTTTCTCGCTGACTTTTCAAAAATTAATAAAATCAACGACACGCCTATCGGCCTTTACTACAGGCCTTTAATACAATGCGACAGCGCATAAATTATCAAGTTTTGTTGAATCAGCGGTTTAAGCTGGCCCGTTTTGTATATCCGGGCCCGAGGTCGCCAAAGCTGCAGCCAATGCACCACTAAGCTGACCGTGATTCACCTGTTCAGCGCTCGCCCGTTGGCGCACAGTAACCCCCTGACAACGCTATACGCGAACAACCAACAATAAGTACAACAGACCTGGTGCACCTTATGTCCGCTTCAGAATATTTCGACGTTATTATCATTGGCGCTGGTTTATCCGGCATTGGCGCCGCCTGTCACCTTAAAAAAGAATGCCCGAACAAATCCTTCGCCATCCTTGAAGGCCGTGACGCCATTGGTGGCACCTGGGACTTATTCCGCTACCCGGGCATCCGTTCCGATTCCGATATGTTCACCCTGGGTTATGAATTCAAACCCTGGACCAACAAAAAAGGCATCGCTGACGGTGAGGATATCCGTCACTACATTCGTGAAGCCGCCAACGAACACCAGCTCGACAACCATATTCAGTTTGGCCAGAAGGTAAAAAATGCCCGCTTCGACAGCCAGCAGGCACGCTGGACTTTAGACGTAGAACAAAAAGACGGCACCATAAAAACCATCCAGTGTAATTTCCTGATGGGCTGTACCGGCTATTACAGCTACGACGAAGCCTTTACCCCGGAGTTTGCCGGCCGCGAAGACTTTAACGGTAAAGTCATTCATCCGCAGTTCTGGCCGGAAGACTACGACTACAGCGATGAAAACGTGGTTGTGATCGGCAGTGGCGCCACCGCCGTGACACTGATCCCGTCGATGACCGATAAAGCCAGACACGTCACCATGCTGCAGCGTTCGCCCAGTTACGTGATTACCGTGCCACAACAGGACACTATGGTTGCGGCGTTACGCAAACTGTTACCGGAAAAATGGGCCTACCGTCTGATTCGAGGCCGCAACGTTTCCATTACCCTGGCGATTTATCGTTTCTGCCAGCGTTTCCCGAACGCGGCGCGCAAATTCCTGCAGTGGACGGTGAAAAAACAATTGCCGGCTGATTTTGATATGAGCCACTTTACGCCGAAATACAACCCCTGGGACGAGCGCCTGTGTGCCGTACCGGAAGGCGATATGTTTAAGGCCATTTCGGCCGGTAAAGCATCGGTTGTGACCGACCATATCGACCGCTTTATCGACAAAGGTATTTTGCTGAAATCCGGCAAAGTGCTGGAAGCCGACACCATCATCACCGCTACCGGCTTAAAGGTACAGATGCTGGGCAACGTTGAAGTCAGCATCGATGGCCAGCCGTTTATCCCTAATCAGAGCATGAGCTACCGCGGCGTGATGCTGGAAAACCTGCCGAACTTTGCCATGGTATTTGGTTATACCAACGCCTCCTGGACGTTAAAGGCGGATCTTATTTCTAACTACGTTTGCCGCCTGCTGAATCATATGGACGCTAAAGGTGTCACCCAGGTGACCCCGCGCTGTCATGACAACAGCATTAACCGCATTCCGTTTATCGACATGCAATCGGGTTATATCGCGCGGGTGAAAAATGAAATTCCGCAACAGGGCGATCAGCGGCCGTGGAAGTTGTATCAGAACTATTTCCTCGATATGTCGCTGCTGAAAATGGCCAGCATGGACGACCCGGCGCTGGATTACGCCCGCCCGGTAATGGCGAAACAGGCCGAACCTCAGTCAGCCTGATTGATCCTGGCGGGCCGGTAGCAATTAACGGTATACGGCCCGCATATTTCGCCTGATACAACGCCTGATCGGCATATTGTTGCAGCAACGCCAGATTATCTGTGTGTTCAGGGTAACAGCTGATACCAATACTGGCGCCAATCTGAATAAGATGACCATCAATATCAACCGGTTCAGATAATATCTCCACAATACGCTGAGCCGGTGTTTCCGCCTGCACAGCGCTCAGCAAATAACCGATTTTTTTCAGCGTCAGACTTGTCACAATTCATCCCGGCTTAAACGTCCACAATAAGCCTAGATGAAATATCGCTATTATCTATGACTCAGCACATCAACTCGGTACATCTATCCGCTCTGAATTACAGCTACGGAGTCGTTTTCTGCAAGGAATGGCGTACACCACCGGGCATATACTCAGCCACTCCAACAGCCAATAATTGTTTGCCACCGGACATATAGCTTGCTCATCAATTGATTTTTTTATCAGTTAATTTATACACCCGAAAACAGACACGCCGCAGTGCCTGAAGTTCAGCAAATCAGAAAAAAAGACAGGCATGGCAATCACTTAACCCAAAAAACCGGGGATTTCCTACCAAAGTCTGAACAGCACAACTGGCTAATTGGTCATACCATGAAAGTACCCATTACCACTGGCCTGGACGCAAACACCCGACCAGACCACTACGTATTAATACGCACTTAATATAAGTAGTACCTAGGACAAAACCCGTACAACAGCGGAGTCAGGCCGCGTTCGTGCGAATAGGCTCAGCCAGAGGCGAACTGCACTATCGGAAAACAGCAGAGCCGCGCTCTGCCCGTTACCCAATAACAGCAAAGGATAACAACAAAATGATCAGCATGAACCGAATGAAACGCTGGCTGGCTGCCGGCATCTGCGCCCTGGCCGTTACGGCACCGGCCCAGGCCGCCGAAAAAGTATACCGTCTGAAGCTGGCCGAAAGCTGGCCAACCAACTTCCCGGTATTTGGTGACTCGCCACGCAATATGGCGGCGATGGCAGAGAAAATGTCGAAAGGCCGGTTAAAAATCACCATCGATTCAAAAAACAAACACAAAGCCCCACTGGGGGTGTTTGATATGGTTCGTGCAGGTCAGTACGACATGGGCCACTCAGCGTCTTATTACTGGAAAGGCAAAGTGCCGGCGACGCTGTATTTCACCACCATGCCGTTTGGCATGACCGCACCGGAACAATATTCCTGGTTCTACCACGGTGGTGGTATGGAGCTGATGGAAAAGGTCTACGGCAAATACAACGTGTTAAGTTTCCCGGGTGGTAACACCGGCAACCAGATGGGTGGCTGGTTCCAGAAAGAAATTAAATCGCTGGACGATTTAAAAGGCCTGAAAATGCGCATCCCGGGGTTTGCCGGTGAAGTCCTGGCGAAGCTGGGTGCCAAGCCGACCAATATCCCGGCCGGCGAGCTGTACACCGCGTTGGAACGCCGCACCATCGATGCACTGGAATGGGTGGGTCCATCACTCGACCTGCGGATGGGTTTCCACAAAATCGCCCCGTTTTATTACACCGGCTGGCATGAACCGGCAACGGAGCTGCAATTTATGATCAACAAACGCAGCTGGGACCGTCTGCCCGCTGACCTGCAGGAAATCCTGCGCGTTGCCATGCGCACGGCCGCTTACGATATGTACATCCAGTCGTATCATGAATCGGGCGTTAATCTGGAAAAGATCGAAAACGATTTCCCCGATGTACAAATCAAAACCTTCCCGGAAAGTGTGATGAGCGCCATGCGTAAAGCCAACGATGAACTGCTGGCCGAAAAAGCCGCAGAAGATCCGCTGGCCAAAGAAATTCTCGAATCCCAGGCCAGCTACATGAAAAAAGTGCGTCGCTGGACCGAAATTTCTGACAAAGCGTACCTCAACAGTATTGCTCAATAATTAACAATCACTCCAGGTTCCGTCCCCTGCTGCGAAGCACCGGACGGAACAGGTAACACCGGAGAAACCCCATGCTTTATCAGGCAGAGCGACTCATTAATCGCTTCTCTGAATTTCTCGGAACCGTATCAGCCATCTTATTTATTCTGATGTTGCTGAACGTGTTTATCGACGTCGTTATGCGTTACGCCTTCAACGATGTCTCCATCGGCATGCAGGAAATGGAATGGCACCTGTTTGCCGCAATGTTTATGTTAGGCGTGCCCTACACCCTGAAAACCGGCGGCCATGTACGGGTCGACTTAATTTACGAAGGTCGCAGTGAACGTACCAAAGCCATGATCGATATTATGGGGGGTTTTGTTTTATTACTGCCCTTCTGCTTACTGGTGGCCTATTACGGTATCGATTTCGCCAAAGAAGCATACCAACTGGGTGAAACCTCAGGCGACCCGGGTGGCTTGCCCTATCGCTGGGTTATTAAAGCCGTTATTCCGTTTGCCTTTTTTGCCACTGCTGTTTCCGGTGTCGGTTTAATTTTAACCAGCCTGCGTATTGCCCTGCACCCGGAACAAGCGAAACACATCAACAACCACGAGCCAGAATTATGATCGGTATTGTCATGTTTTTTGTTGCCCTGCTGATGCTGTTATTCGGCTTCCCGGTGGCATTTACTTTTGGTGGCGTCGCGCTGGTGTTCGGCGTCCTAGCAGAAGGCCCGGAGATGTTTGCCTTTATGCCATTCCGCATTCAGAGCATTATGGAAAATGTGGTTCTGATGGCTGTGCCGCTGTTTATTTTTATGGGCATCGTGTTACAGAAAACCAAGCTGGCAGAACAACTGCTGGAATCCATGGGCAAACTGTTCGGTGGTGTACGTGGTGGCCTGGCCATTTCCACCGTTCTGGTCGGTGCCTTGCTGGCTGCGTCTACCGGTGTGGTCGGTGCTTCCGTTGTCGCTATGGGGCTGATCTCACTGCCGGTGATGATGAAATACAACTACGATAAATCCCTCGCCTGCGGCACAATTTGCGCCTCAGGTACGCTGGGGCAGATTATTCCGCCATCGATTGTATTGATTATTCTCGGCGACGTATTAGGCATCCCGGTGGGGGATCTGTTTCAGGCCGCCGTTGGCCCGGGCCTGATTCTGGTCGGTATTTATATTCTCTATATTCTGGTGTACTCCTGGCTGAAACCTGAGGTAGCCCCCGCCATTCCGGCGGATGAGAATGCTGATAGTAAACGCGAAGAATACGTCAAAGCTTTTAAAGCGATTATTCCGCCGCTGGCACTGATTCTGGTGGTCCTGGGTTCCATCTTTGCCGGCATCGCCACGCCCACCGAATCCTCTGCACTGGGTGGCATTGGTGCGATTATTCTGGCCGCTGTTTATGGTCAGTTCAGCTGGAAGATGTTGTATGAGTCGGCACAGGAGACGGTTAAAATCTCCTCCATGGTGTTTGCAATTCTGCTGGGGGCGACGGCATTTTCCATGGCGTTCAGCTACACCGGTGGCGATTACATCGTTGAGGAAGTATTATCCGGTTTACCCGGTGGCCAGATGGGTTTCCTGATTTTATCCATGGTCGCGATTCTGGTACTCGGCTTCTTTATCGATTTTGTTGAAATCAGCTTTATCATTGTACCGATTCTCGCTCCGGCAGCGATGGCACTCGATATTGCGCCGGTCTGGTTTGCAATTCTGATCGCTATGAACCTGCAAACGTCTTTCCTGACACCTCCCTTTGGGTTCAGTTTGTTCTACCTGAAAGGAGTAGCGCCGGCCGGCATTAAAACGACGGATATTTACCGGGGGGTCATGCCCTTTATTCTGATGCAGGTTGGCGTGGTTGCCTCCATCCTGTTATTCCCTGAATTTTACGGTTTAACCGATTATTAACAGCGACCTTTGGCGGCTTCGGCCGCCCTTTTTATAACTGTGACTGCATGATAATAATAAGCGGGTGTGTTTTATGAACATCACACTCAGAGCCAAAATTCTGTTACTGACCGTGTTGCCTCTGGTAGCACTGACGCTGACCATCACCTGGATTACCCAGCGCCAGGCAAAGAACCTGTCGGAGCAACAACTCG
This sequence comes from Bacterioplanoides pacificum, assembly GCF_042648445.1. Lineage (NCBI taxonomy): Bacteria > Pseudomonadati > Pseudomonadota > Gammaproteobacteria > Oceanospirillales > Oceanospirillaceae > Bacterioplanoides > Bacterioplanoides pacificum. Next base: position 421,996 of record NZ_JBHRYB010000005.1, on the reverse strand, counting down.
ACATCGTCAAAGGTTCGATGATGGAAGATAAACGCCGCGCGCTGCGTGATTACGTCAGCCTGGCGATGACCTCCATCACACCCATTCTGGAAGAGCTCGACGAAGGTGTCAGTATGTCCCGCACCCGGGCAGAGTACGAAGTCAAACGTATTTTATCCAGCCTGACCTATGGCCCGGACGGCTATTTTTTTGCCTATGGCGACGACGGCGTCAACATCCTGCTACCGGTTCAGCCGGAGCTGGAAGGCAATGACCTGATCGATGTTCAGGATACCAATGGCAAATACGTTATCCGCGACCTGATCCGTATCGCCAACAATGGTGGCGGTTTTTATCACTACATCTGGCACCAGCCGTCGATCAATAAAAAAACCGAAAAAATGAGTTACGTGGTCCGTATCCCGAAGCTCGGCTGGATGATGGGCACCGGCCTGTATCTGGATGACATCGAAGCGGAAACCCGCGACCTGGAAGATAAAGTCGATGCCAATGTGCGGCGCACCTTTGTTGCGGCCTCATTGTTATTGGCCGTTACTCTCGCCCTGGTGGTTATTATTGTCATCATCATCAATATGCACGCCACCCAGCTGGCCGACGAGCGCTTAAAAGAGCTGGCACACCGTTCGGTGGCGTTTCAGATTATTCAGCGCCGCACCTTTGCCCGGGAATTACACGACGGTATTAACCAGCTACTGGTTTCCGCCAAATTACGGCTGGGATTATTCAAGAAAAAACTGCCGGCCGATATCCCTCAGGAAAACCTGGAAAAAACTGAAGAGTTGCTCAATCTGACCATTCAGGAAGTACGCCGAATCTCCCACAACCTGCGCCCTATTCTGCTGGATGATCTGGGACTGAAATCGGCACTGCACGGTTTGCTGGATACACTGGAAGAACAGGGAAATCACGATGTGATCCGCAAAATCCGCTTACCGGAGGAACGTTTGCCGGATGCCATCGAAATGACCGTGTACCGTTTGGTGCAGGAAGCCATCACCAACATTCAGAAACATGCCGATGCCAGCCGGATAAAGCTGATAATTAACTCTACAGATAAATACATAACTGTAATTATCGAAGATAACGGCATGGGGTTTTCAGACAGCGAAAAATCCTCAGGCATTGGTATGATGAACATGCGCGAACGGGTAGAATTATTAGGTGGCCGGTTCAGTGTACGCAGTCATCCGAAACAAGGCACCAGCATCCGTGCCGAGCTGGCGCTGAACCCAGCCCCGCAAACCGAATTACAGACAGCAGCCGATTCAGAATTATTGCCGCCTTTACCGCTGCAGCCTGAAGCAGGAATCAACGCCGGAGAAAAATAATGTCCAAGTCTATTCGTATCATCATCGCCGATGATCACCCGATGGTCCGTGAAGGCCTGAAGGTCAGCCTGGAAAGCGAAGAAGGCCTGTCGGTGGTCGCCGACGTCAACAACGGTCAGGAAGCACTGGACGCCGCCGCGGAACTGAACCCGGACGTTGTTATGCTGGATATTTCCATGCCGGTGATGAATGGTATGGAAGCCTGTGTCGAATTTAAAAAACGTTTTCCGGACATCCGTATTCTGATTATCACCATGCACGATGACCGCGAATATATCCTTAAAGTTGTGCAATCCGGCGCCGCGGGTTATGTCTTAAAAGACGTGGCGGCAGAAGAACTGATCCTGGCGGTACAAACCGTCCATCAGGGAGGCACGTATTTCAGCTCCAGCGTCGCCAAAACCCTGTTTACCGACTTCAACGATATCCGCACCAGCCAGAGCGACGACGTATTGAGCCCGCGCGAAGAAGACGTGCTGGTATTACTGGCCGAAGGCATGGGCAATAAAGAAATCGCCCGCGAGCTGGATATTTCGGTACGTACGGTGGAAGCCCACCGGCTGAAAATCAAACAGAAGCTGGGCATATCCACCTCAGCCGGTTTGATTCGTTACGCGTTGGATAAAGGTATTACCCGGCGTTAGGAACACAGCGTTATAAGCTGTTCGATTGCAGATCGCCCAAAGCGACCCGAACAGCCAGTCAGGATCGGCGTTGGCGGCGCCGTCAGGGCAGGATAATTTGTACCGGCCGGGCCATATCTTCACTCAGCCACTGCTGCCAGTGCAGCTTAAAAGCACTGACGCCACCAATATAATGTTGATTCAGCAGGTAAAACGACCGCAGATTGACGCCGCGTTTATAGTCCTGCAATAACCGGGTTATAAAGCTGCGGCCGTAGGATTTACTCAGCGCCAGATACACCAGCTGACCGGCCATAGCCTGATTCGGGCGGCCGTTATTTAAGCCATGGCGCCAGCTGCGGCTGTCTATTTCAATAAAGGTATCCGCTGCCAGCAGCTGCTCACGACGACGTAACACCTGCCGCCGGTTGGCATTATGGCGGGCGATAACAAACTGGCCCTGCTGCTGTTCCAGTGTTTCCATCTGCTCCGCCATCCCCTCGTTTAACCAGTTCGGCATACGTTCGGCCAGCGAGTGCAGGATGGCGTGACTGGCTTCGTGTTTGATAGTGCGGTAGGTGCTGCTGACACCACCGTGGGACTCGGGATGAATAAAAACCGCAATTTCATGACTGGCCGGCAGATACACCCCCAGGGAATTCAGCGGCCGCTCGCCGGAGATCTGCTGCACATACTGATGATATTCAGCCTCATTACTGAGCACATGTATTTTTACCGGCAGCTTTTTATAAAAGTCGAAATACAACACCTGATCATAAAAGCGATACACCCGGTTCACATCTCGCTGAATACGCGGCTGGTCGAGGTGATGTTGCGGCTGTTGCGCCAGGCTGCCCTGATACAACACCTTTATCATCAAAGGTTGCCAGCCGGAGGGTGTGGTTTTCAGTGTGATTTTTTCCGCGTTACGGGCATTCTGCTGGCGCGGCTTATCCCCAAAGTGCACTTTGCCGTTCTCGTCCACCCACTTATAAATCTGCGCCGCGGTGGGCGGGCTCAGCATCAACAACAGCGTTAACGCGCAGCCAGACCAAAACGATAAAAGTAACGGCCGGAAACGGAACATCAGTCGCAGTTACGTGAACGTTCGGCGGGAACAAATAACTGCTGCAGCAGGTATTGCTTAAAATCATCGGCATAGGGTTGCTGATCGGCCGCGACTTTCATACACAACAACCAGGCATCCCGTTCGGCCGGGCCAATCTGCAGATGGCGGTGCGCTACCGGAATACGAATGGCACCGTATTTTTCGCTGAATAATTTCGGCCCACCCAACCAGCCGGATAAAAAGCACGCCAGCTTATCGCGCGACTCATCCAGATCCTGTGGGTGCATATCACGAATTTTCTTCGCCTCCGGCAACTCACACATCGCATCGTAAAAGGCATCCACCAGTTTACGCACCCCGGCCACCCCGCCGGCGGTGCGGAACGAGCCATCACCTTCGCCATAAGTCAGGCCGGTTTCATAAATAGCTTCATTCATACAGCACTCCTGGGTTCACTACTAAAAAACGTTTCCGAGGCAGTCAGAACAAGGCATAAAATCAGCGAAAAAGCGCAGTTTATAAGTGATAAATGAGCATTTTAAGCTGATTTTTAACGCAGTTCAGGCTACGCAGGTAGTTTTTTAAGCGAATTCCTCCATAAAATCCAGCCCGGCCTGATGACGAATAGTGCGCCGGTGATTGGCCCACAACTCTTTGACTTTTTCCTGGTTACACTGCTGCCGGTCGACCAGTACCTTGGTTTGCAGCTCGCCTTTGCTCTGGCCACCCACTAACGGCACTTTGGAGAACACAAACTGGTTGGAAATCAGGTCCATAAAAGGCCCGGATTTACTGGTTGGCATAATAAACAACAGCTGTAAGCCGAGGCTTTCGGTGAGGTAATTAATCACCTCTTTGGAACGGGTTTCGTCCATTTTAGAGAACGCCTCATCCACCAGCACCACCCGCAGGTGAGTATCCCCTTCGTTAAAACGGAACGCCGAGGTAATCGCGGCTGAGCGGATAATATACGCCGGTGTTTCCAACTGCCCACCGGAGCCGGTGCCATATTGGCTCAGGGCAATCGGCTCTTTATTGGCCGGTTGCTTATAAATTTCGTAGGCGCGGTAATTGCGGTAATCGGAAATCCGCTCCAGCTCACGCATGGCTTTTTGTTCATCGTCATCGAGCAGCATATTCATCAGCTGATCACGCACCCGCTGTGCCGCTTTGGGTAAATCGGCGTCAAATAACGTCGCACCATCTCCCAGCGACGGGTTCTTGATAATCTCTTCGAAGAACTGCCAGTATTCTTTATATTCCGGCACCCACTGCCAGTCGAACCAGTAGGTTTCGCGGTCGGCACCAAACTGGTGGTGGGCCAGCTCTTTGTTCAGATCTTCCAGGATACGTTTGCCATCATTAATCGCCTGATAAATCGAATGGCATAAATTGGTGACAAAGGCGTTGTTAAAACTTTCGCGCAGCTGCACCAGCTGTTCCTGCTTCTCCACCAGAATATTATTCTTCAGGCGGTTATGAACCCGCTCCACTTCGCGCTCTAAACCACACACGGATTTAAAGAAACCGACGCCGTGTTCATCGCGGTAATCCGGGGTATACACAATGGCATCCACCGTCTGACAGCGCAGGTTATGTTCGTTGATATTACGTTCGATCTCGTAAGCCGTGCTGTTCAGTTCCTGATGGATGGTTTTACGCTGATTTTCAATCGCATCCACCGGGCTGTCGGCGGCTTGATCATCGGCCGCTTTTAACCGCGCCTCGGTATCGAACTCCGGCCACACGGATACGATATGACGTAAATTTTCTTCCTTGCCGTCGGCAATCCCGGCGGTACGTTCCTGCTCGTCGGATAATTTTTTACATAAGCGTTCGCTGTCGTTCAGCTGTTGCTGCAAACGCCCAAGCTCACCGTCCAGATCTTTGATCTGGGCATCCAGATCATCGGCTTTTTCTTTTAACGCGCTGAATTCCCCTTCGATATGGGCAAAATCAGAGACATCGACATGCGTTAAGGCATTTTCCGCCTGTTGCATCTGATAATGAATATCCAGCATCGACTGCATCTGATCGGCAAAGCTGACGTGGCGTAATAAATTCACCGCATCCTGGAACTGCTCAACCTGGCGCAGCTGGAATTGGGCTTCATTCGCCTGTTCCGCCAGACTGTCGAGTTCGGATTTTTTCGCTGCCAGTGCCCGCTCACGTGCGCCCAGACCAAACACCAGTTCGGTATCGTCGAGGTCACAACGGTAAATCGAATAAGAACCGGAACCCAGTCCTTCGCGGGTAACCCCGCGCCGGGTCATACGTAACGCGTGAATATCCTCAACCTGCTCTACCGTGCCGTAACTGGCTTCCAGATAATAACGGGCGGTGGCGTGCTCAAATTCCATTAAATGAATAATGGAGTTGGCCGGCACACGGATACGGTCACAATCTTTTTTCGCTTTTTCGCCCTGAATCACCCGCGCCCGGCTACCGCCGGGAATCGAACGTAAAATAGCTGCGGCTTCCGCTTCAAACGCCGGCTCCACCAGGATACTGAAACGCGCACCACCGATATAACCTTCAATGGCACTCTGCCAGGCCGGGTCGGTAATTTCGACGTAGTCGGCCAGCACACGTGGATCCGCCTGCGGACATTCGCGCCGGATCACTTCCAGCGCCTGACGCACAAAGCCCGGATAATTTAACTGACGCGCTTCCAGGCTATCGATATCCGCCTGTTTCTGCGCCATACGTCCCTGAACCTGTTGCAGCTTCTGTTCGCGTTTATCCACCTGCTTGGCAATCTGATCTCGCAGCGAAATACCGGAACTTTCCAGTTCGGTATCGTGGAACCGGTCGCGCCATTGGTTCATCAGGCTTTGTTGTGCCCGGGCATCGTCGAGGTGGGCTTCCAGCGGCGACAAATCGATCCAGTCTTTGCCCATCAGTTTGCGGAAATCGACCGCGCCCTGATCTTTAATCGCCAGCACCTGCTTCGCCTGTTCCGCGATTTTTTTCGATCCCAGGGTTGGAATTTCCAGCCCGATGGAGGTTTTCTGCAGCGCACCGTAGACCAGCTCAGTGGCGCGCAAACTGGCCTGTAACATCTGCTCCTGTTCCAGCAACGGCACCGCCTGTTGCTGCAGACGGCGCTTACCGTCTTCGATCGCCTGCTCGGCCGCATCTTTATCCTGCAACGCATCGATGCCGCGGCGCTGGGCTTCCATCGAGATCAGCTGTTCGCGTAATTGTTTACGCCGCTCCTGAGAAACGTCGCGTTCTTTTTCGCTGTTGGTCAGCCGTTCACGCAGCGCCTGCTGTGCTTCTTTGGCGGTTAAATAGGCCCGCTGATCGTTTAAATAACGGCTTTTAGCGGCGGTGTATTCCAGCACGTTGTAATCGATCCACTGATCGATATAACGGTCAGATGCGCCTTTGGTATTGGTTAAAATCTGAATCGTTTCCGCCAGCGTGTTGGCATCGGATTCCATCGCATAAATGGTTTTCATTAAATCCGATACGCTGCGGATGGCATCTCCCAGATCCTTGGCTTCGAGAATTTCGTTCTGCACAAAACCATTGATGCTTTTCACCGGCTTATACGCCATAAAGCGCGAGAAGGTGCGCGCCGCATTCATCGCTTCGCGCTCGCTGACGGCATCATGACGGCCGCGCAAGGCGCCGTATAAACGCCGCAGATATTGTTTTTTGGTATCGTATTTTTCGATATGGTCGCCACTGATGCGGCGCTTTAAGTTGGCCGCCAGTTTATTCAGCGGGATCACACTTTTCTGACTTTCGCTCTGACCGTCAATCAGCTGTTCGTTAAGAAAATCCGATAACGTCAGCTGTTCACCGGCGACAATAAAAAACTGCAAATCGTTCTGGCGCGCTACCGCCTGACTGCCGGCACGATCAATACTGGCGCTGACACCAATAACTGCGGTAAAGGGTTCGCCACTTTCACCCTGGGTCGGATGAAACACCGCCGCCAGGTAACCCACTGCACCGTTAGGCCGGGCGTAAGAACCGTCATCACACCCCAATACATAAGACGCCAGAGTACGGACATTTTTGCCACGACCACGCTGGGTGGCTTCGTCCTGACCCGGGTTATAGTGAAACAGGGTGTCGTGCGCCGCCGTCATAATGGTTTGCACCGCATCGGCGGCGGTGGTTTTACCCGAGCCATTACCACCCGACAATAAATTGATCGGACCAAATTCAAATTCGGTTGCCGGAATATTGCCCCAGTTTACGTAAACAAATTTCTTTAAAAACATGGTGTCTGTTATTCCCCGAATAAACTGGCTGGCGTTTCGTCGTTATCCGATTGCGCGTCTTCTGCTGCTTCAGCTTGAGCCTCTTCTGCGGTTTCAGCTTGAGCATCTTCTGCGGTTTCAGCTTGAGCGTCTTCTGCGGTTTCAGCTTCTGCATCCTCTGCATCCTCTGCATCCTCTGCATCCTCTGCTTCTTCTGCTTCTTCTGCTTCTTCTGCCGCGTCTGCGTTTCCGGCTGCTGCGGTGTCCTCCGCGGCAACAACCTCAGCGCCATCGTCGTCACCGGCCATCAGTTCCGACAACACCTGATCGCTGACGTAACTCATAATCATCGGCCGCACCCGCAACCACAGATCGCCGTCGGTAAGCTGGTCTTCGTTACTGATCTGCACCAGACGTAATTGTTTCAGCCGGCGAAACAGCTGTTTACGTTCGGTTAAATTATCCGGCAGTGTGCGCTTCAGCAGGTTTTTCATCGCAATCGCCAGGCTTTCCAGCGACACCATGACACAGCCCTGCTCGTCGACTAAACCTTCGCGCAGGGCCTTATCGTATTGCGCCCGTAATACGATGGTGAGCGCCACTTCACTCTGACTTAAACGGCTGCGGAATGCCTGATTACCAGACTGCTGCTGATCTTCATCCATACCCGGCACCTGAGCACCCGGCGGAAACAAGCGCACAAACTGGAAGCGCGGATCATGCTGGATGCGCACCCCCAGCACGGTTAAATAATCCGCCACCAGTTCTTCCAGGCGTAAATAACGGTCGTACAATTGTTGTTCGATCTGACTTTCGTCCCGGCAGATCACGCCGTAGTCGAGCAGCCGCACCACCAGCTCAGAAAATTCACGCTGGTTCAGGCCCTGCTTTTCTAATTCTTTATCGATTGCTTGTAACATATCGGTCCGTTCTCCGTTATTCCGCCGCTGGCGTTTGCGGAGTGTCTTTCAGTACCAGTTCAAAACTGAAGTGGTCTTTACGTTGAAAAAATTCAGCCGCCGCACCATCACTCTGGTGGGTGGTATTGGGTAATTCCGGGCCACAGCCGTCGGCATAGTCAATGCGGAATTCAAACTCGCTGGACAATCCGTCGGACGCGCCCAGGCCAATGGCATGCGACACCGCCAGGAAGTCCTGCGCGCTTTCGATCGGCAGATCACGGGTGGAAATTTTAGCGCCGGCGGTCAGATGGCGGCGCATATAAGAACGCAACGCCTGCTGGTTAACCAGAAACGCCTGGTCGAGTACTTGCTGGATATAAATGTCTTTCCGCGCATCCAGATCAAAGTCACCACTGCCATCATCCAGCCCGGCATCAACAATACGGCGGTTGCGGCTGGCGTGCAGTTTCACCGAGGCCGGATCAACAAAGGCCACTTCCGGCACCGCCATCATTTCCCCGGCCCGGGCCAATAACGCATCCTGCTGCGTTGCCGGTAGCGACGTCAGGTGTTTACACACCGACAACACATCATTGTGCTGCTGCGATGCCAGATAACTCATCTGACGGATAATAATATCGGCGCGTTTGGTGAAGCTCTGCAGCGCCCGGCGCAGGGCCGGCAACATCACATCGCTGGCGTTACGCAACCGCAATTCAATGCCATCGAGGATGTTCCATAATACCGACTGCCCCTGACGGGCCAGTTCCGGCAGCAGCTCACGCAGGCGTTTTTCTGCCGCGGCTTTAAACACTTTGTCTTTTTTACGGATGCCGGCAATTAAGCCGCTGATCTGATCGCGGTGTTTTTCGACATTATCGGCCGACAAACGCACCGACAGATCCGGCTGAAAGCGGTTTTCCATAAAATCGAAAAACGCTTCACTGGCACGTTGTACCAATAACTGATCTTCCATTTCCCGTACCAGATCGCGTTTACGTTCTTCCAGCTCAGCAATCACATCGGTGAAATCGCTGATAATACGTTCGGAATATTCGTAGGCGTCGAGCAGGTCGTATACATCACCCCGCTCCAGAAAAGATTCCAGCGAGTTACGGGTATTACGGGTGTTACGGTGCCGGGTACGGGCACTGGTACGGCTTTCAGCCACAAAAGGTTCGGTGAAGATACGGCCGTAACGACTGAAGGCAAACGTGCTTTGTAAGGTGGCTTCATCCACCTGTTTTTCCACCCAGCCATGTTCCTGTAACTGGTTCAGTACCCAGACGGCGTGTTCGCGGCTGTTTTTAAAGCGGCCTTCATGGCCAGCATCCGCGTCACTGTCGCCAGCGTCGTCGCCATCGGCCAGCTGCGGCGCCCGTATCAGCGCTTCCTGAAAAATTTCAACCATGGTGTCGCGTGCCAGTGCCTGGCCGTAATCGGCACTGCTGGAGCTGTACAGCCGCTGGTACAACTCGCGCAGACATTCCCTCACCTGAGCCCGGTATTTACCGGTAAGCGGGCGGAAAAACTGAACCCGTTCCTGTTCGAAAAACATACACTCTCAATAATGGCGCTGACTAAACCGGCCTAGATTACTGAAAGCGCGGCGCGAAAACCAGTTCTGCCAGCGGATAAAAAGCCGTTACCGCCTCCGCCGTTCCCCGGCGCACTAAACCGGGTATACTGAGGCCATAATCAACCACCACAGCAATGGCCAGCATCAGTATGCAAGAGCACACAGAAACCCGGGAAAAGGCGCTTTTTTACCAGATTGGTACGGAAAAACTGATTGAGCTGTCGCTGGCGACGTTTGGCTTATACGGCTTGTTGTGGAGTTATTACAACTGGCAACAACTGCAACGGCGCGACCCCGGCCTGAACCCGCCATTGCGCACCCTGCTGAGTGTGGTGTTTCAGCTCGACCTGTATCGCCGCGTCCACCAGCAATGCCGCGACGATAACGAAACCCCGCGCTGGCACCCGTACCGGGTGTTTGCCCTGTATCTGATTTTTACCCTGATGCCGATCTGGCTGCTGGCCACCGGTCACCCCTGGGGAGCCCTGGTGTTTATGCTGACCTTGCTCCCTAACCTGCTGGTGAACCAGGCGATTAACCTGATCCACGACAAACGCATGCACTTTTATGCTCAGAACACCGAACTGACCGGCCCGGAGTGGGCCACGCTTATTATTGGCCTGGTAATCTGGCTGACAGTGATGATTCGCGCGATCAGCTGAAGGCTGGAAAACCTCAGTCACAATGCGTATAAAACATCAATAACAACAAAAATAACGAATAACGGAAGGTGTGGTGTGGTTGTCACGAGTTCCCGGTTATCACAAATCCTGTTTCTGCTCGGCGCGCTGTTGTGTTGTGCTGTTGCCGCCGCCAATCCGGCACCGTTCGCCGCCGAAGATTCTGCCGCTGCGCCCGTTCTGACACTGCAACAGGCCGGCGCCAACGCCCTCGCGCCCTATGCCCGCTACCTCGAAGACCCGGACGCCCGGCTGACCGCAGAGCAGGCCTTTGCTGAACCCGACTGGCAACAACCGCAACACGATTACCTGAATTTTGGCTTCAGCAACTCGGCTTACTGGTTACGCAGCCGGATCACCAATCAGCTGCCCAACACCGACTGGCTGCTGCATATTCATTACCCGTCACTGGATTACGTCGACGCCTACCTCTGCCCGGTGGATCTGCCGCTGTCGGCCGGTGTCTGCCAGCATCAGCAGGGCGGCGATTTATCAACCTTTGATCAGCGGGCTTACCCTCACCCCGACATCACCCTGCCGCTTGATATCGCGGCCGGGCAGGAATATTGGTTATTGCTGCGGGTCCAGACCAGCGGCACCTTCCATCTGCCGATTGATATCAGCGACGCCACCAGCCTTGAGCGTGATTTATTACGCGACAGCCTGACCCGTGGCGGTTATCTCAGCGCCCTGCTGATTATGGGGCTGTATAACCTGTTTTTGTTTTTCTCCACCCGCGAACGCAGTTATTTATCCTACAGCGCCTTTGTCTTCACCTTTCTGATGTTCCATATGAGTTACACCGGGCTGGCGTTCCAGTGGTTATGGCCGGACAACCCGGATATCAATCGTTTTGTGCTGCCGGCAGCGTTTTCTCTCAGCCTGATTGCGATGACCATTTTCCCGGCCGACTTTCTTAACCTCCGGCAACACAGCCCCACCGCCTGGCAGTTATTCCGCGGCTACCGTCTGCTGGCGATCCTGATCCTGCTACTCAACCCCTTGCTGCCCTACGGCACCCTGGTGGCCTGGCAAAACGTGCTGGGTATGCTGATCGCCTTCAGCTGCCTGGTGATTGGTATTCGTTTCTGGCGTCGCGGACTCACCTCTGCGCGGTTTTTCACCATTGCCTGGGCGGTGTTTATCGCCGGGTTTATTATGGGTAACGCCGCAGGCATGGGTCTGATCCCCACCAATATGTTTACTCTGTATGGCTACCAGATCGGTTCATTTATCGAAATGGTATTGTTATCGCTGGCACTGGGCGAACGCATTACCCAGCTACAGAACGAACAACTGGAAAGCCGCAAAGCCCTGCTCGCCAGCCAGGAAGAAGCCATCCGCCATCTGCGCAATTACGAAGACCTGTACCAGAACTCCTACACCGGCCAGTTCCAGCTCGATGAACGACAAAACATCATCAAAGCCAACCCCGCCTGGTGCCGGTTGGTGGGGGTGAATAACCCGGGCCAGCTGGACGGTGACTTTCAGGATTTATTTGTCCGCGACAGCGACTACCAGCAACTGATGCAAACCTTACAAAGCCAGGCCGGGGTACAGGGGTTTATTACCCCCATCAGGGCGTATCACAGCGACCGTACCGTCATTGCCCGGTTGTCGTTGCGCCGTGCACTGGAAAGCGAAAGTGCCAGCTGGGTCGGTTCCGCCCAGGACATTACCGAAGCCTATCTGCAGGAAGCGCAACTGAAACAACTACAAGAGGAAAAAACCCAGTCGCTGCGGCAACTGGTGATGGGGGTGTCCCACGAAATGAACACCCCGCTGGGCAATATGCGCATGAGCAAAAGTTTTATCGAAGATCAGCTGCAGGAACTGCCCGGCGACCATCAGCAGCTATGCCAGCAGGGACTGGAGCACATCGATGCGTCATTACAACGCCTGATTGAACTGAACCAGCTGATGCAGGATGCGGTGGTAGTCACCAAAGATTACCAGCGATTAAGCATTGCCCTGCGCAGCTGGCTGCAGGACTGGCAACAACGACAGCAGCAGGAGTTCCGCGACATCCAGCTGCTGGTGGAAGTGCACAGCTTTGCCGCAGAATGGTACAGCTACCCCGAAGCACTGGAGAAAATTCTCAACCAGCTGGTACGCAACTCACTGAAACACAACCCCGGCCTGGCGGCGACGCAACAGCTGCAGGCCCGTATTTGCATCCGCGACGATCGTGATCACCTGCGTCTGCGTTACAGCGACAACGGCAAAGGCATCGACCCGCAACAACAGCAACAGATCTTTTTGCCGTTTTACACCACCCAGCGGCAACAGGCCTCACATAAAGGCCTCGGCCTGTACCAGACTTACAACCTGGTGACCGAACTGATGGGCGGCCGGATTGAATGGCCTGGCAGTGCCAATAACGGCCAGACCGGCATTCATAGAAACACTCATAACAACAGTAATACCAACACTCAGGCAACACACTGCCAGCACGATGAGTGTGATAACCGCCAGTGTGGCAGTAAACAGGGGAATAACGGCTTTGATGTTGAGCTGGTGTTTAGTCTGGAGAATGCCGACGCGGAGTCGGTATTACCGTAGGTTTTAGTCTTTTCGGGGACAAGGTCCCCTCCCACATCATCAAAACACTTCTCAATTCTGGAGCACTTCTCAATTGTGGGAGCACTTTTCAACTGTGGGAGCGGACCCTGTCCGCGATACTTGTTGTAGCTACACTTCGGGGAAAGTAACGCTCAGCGCCTGCGGCCAAAGAACCTGGCCAGCCCCTGCCACAGAACAATCAATGGATACGCCAACAGCACCAACGGATACATCAACCCAGGCAACAAAGCGAATAACAGACCGAGGAAAACAAACACAAACATGCCGAGCATGATAAAGCCCACCACCAAGGCGAACACCTCACCGACATCATGGCCGTGAAACTCCAGGTAAATCATCAGCGATGGAAAGCCTATGATCATTGCCAGCAAAAACAGTGCTCCCTGCCAGGAACGATGTTGATCTGCTTTTGGCTTTATATGGAGATTGCTGTTTTCTTTTTTCAATAAAGCGTCTCCTTGCGCCTATCTTCTTCACACATTCATTTATAGGTTTATGTAGGGTGGGTAAGCGCAGCGCAACCCACCGTTACAGCAACATTCAGCGCTTGCAGCCACCCACCACTGGAGTTGCGTGGGAGCGGACCCTGTCCGCGATAGCCATAGTCAGCGCTTGCGGCCAACAAATTAACCAAAATACCCCGCCAGCACCGAATGCTCGCCCAGCCGTTGGCCATCGTGCCGATCTGCGGCGGCTAACGTGTTACCTGGGCCGGTGTGATGTTACGCATATTTCTAAGCCGCGTGTGCGGCGGCTAACTACGTGCCCAGGCGCGGGCCGCTTTGTCTTGTTTTCTAAGCCGCGTGTGCGGCGGCTAACTTCACGGTGCTTTTTTTTCGTCCAGCCATTACATTTCTAAGCCGCGTGTGCGGCGGCTAACATTACAGACCTGTCTGGCATGTCTAACCGTTTTTTCTAAGCCGCGTGTGCGGCGGCTAACCTACAGGCACTGGAGCGACTGAGATTCCTCAATTTCTAAGCCGCGTGTGCGGCGGCTAACTACGCCAGCAACGCACAACGCACGGTTATTGCTTTCTAAGCCGCGTGTGCGGCGGCTAACTGGATGCGCCGCGTACTGGATAAAGAGGCAGCTTTCTAAGCCGCGTGTGCGGCGGCTAACTTGGCGACGGCGGCCCGGCCCTCTGAGATGCTTTTCTAAGCCGCGTGTGCGGCGGCTAACCGTCCGGGCGGTCAGATCCTGCTCATAATCGATTTCTAAGCCGCGTGTGCGGCGGCTAACGTGAAACAGTGACGCAATCAACCTGACCTGACTTTCTAAGCCGCGTGTGCGGCGGCTAACAGTCCACTGCGCCCATCTGGGTTGCAGTTTCTTTTCTAAGCCGCGTGTGCGGCGGCTAACATTGGGCAATGATGGCTGCGTCAGCTTTGAGTTTTCTAAGCCGCGTGTGCGGCGGCTAACGCGGTGGATGAGGTCATCACCGCCACGGTGAGTTTCTAAGCCGCGTGTGCGGCGGCTAACGGCGCACGGATTGAGGTGGCGTATTCGTCGCTTTTCTAAGCCGCGTGTGCGGCGGCTAACTGCTGCAGCAGCATCAGGAGCGCTCGTCTGCTTTTCTAAGCCGCGTGTGCGGCGGCTAACACCAAAACGTTACGGATCGAAAATCAGAACCTTTTCTAAGCCGCGTGTGCGGCGGCTAACGGCTGGTCCAATCGTTGTCAATGTTGGTACGTTTTCTAAGCCGCGTGTGCGGCGGCTAACATGGATGAGGCGCTGAGTGCGGCGCAGCAGGCTTTCTAAGCCGCGTGTGCGGCGGCTAACACCTCACAGCGCACCGTCAGATCACGATCACATTTCTAAGCCGCGTGTGCGGCGGCTAACACGGTTTGGCGCACAACGGCTGAGCCACCACCTTTCTAAGCCGCGTGTGCGGCGGCTAACCCTATCCCGCATTCCGCAACCCCCCGAGTAATTTTCTAAGCCGCGTGTGCGGCGGCTAACACAAACGAAGTAACCGGCTTTCAGACGTTCCCTTTCTAAGCCGCGTGTGCGGCGGCTAACATCTGCGGCGGTGTCACTCTACACGTCCTGATTTTCTAAGCCGCGTGTGCGGCGGCTAACTTACCCGCCCGTACATGACGTTGGAGGAGTACTTTCTAAGCCGCGTGTGCGGCGGCTAACCTTATGCTCGATAATGGCTTTCGTGTTGTGGTTTTCTAAGCCGCGTGTGCGGCGGCTAACTTTCCAGCCACCTCAGCCAATCCTTGAATTAATTTCTAAGCCGCGTGTGCGGCGGCTAACTCCGCCAGCAGGGTTTTCAGCGCGCTGTTGGTTTTCTAAGCCGCGTGTGCGGCGGCTAACTTTTGTGCCAGCCGTGTTTCTTCAGGTGTACATTTCTAAGCCGCGTGTGCGGCGGCTAACTCCTGAGTGAGCCCGACGGCGGCGCGATGGTTTTTCTAAGCCGCGTGTGCGGCGGCTAACACGCCGTGCATTCAGCGCGGCCGACCCTCAATTTTCTAAGCCGCGTGTGCGGCGGCTAACGGTCATCGCGGGCGCAGGTTATTAATTATGCATTTCTAAGCCGCGTGTGCGGCGGCTAACGGCATCCTTTCCATCGGTACGCTCGATGTCCATTTCTAAGCCGCGTGTGCGGCGGCTAACAGCGGGTTATCGCTGTGCCACTCCTCTGCCCTTTTCTAAGCCGCGTGTGCGGCGGCTAACACTTGATTGACGAAGCCCGTAATTACCATGAATTTCTAAGCCGCGTGTGCGGCGGCTAACACCGGAAAACACAGGGGAACGTAAAACCGAAATTTCTAAGCCGCGTGTGCGGCGGCTAACCTGAATTATCAATCCGCAATATGGATCTGCTGTTTCTAAGCCGCGTGTGCGGCGGCTAACAAATTACAGGCGCTGGATCTGCAGGAGTCGCTTTTCTAAGCCGCGTGTGCGGCGGCTAACTAGAGTTTGTATTACAAAAAAACAGTTGCATCAAGTGCTTAACTTCTTTTTTCTTGAAATAGGAAAGTTTTAGCCTCTGATGCAACCATTTGATTTTACTCATATTTTTAAAGAGCACTTTTAAAAGGGTAAACACCCTCAAAATTTTGGGACCCTCCCCCCTTTGCTCAGACCATATACACTGAAGCCACCATCACCGCTTTCGACCTCTTCCACTCTGATATTGATACGGAAGCGATTGCTATTACTCAGGCTTTGCAACTGAACATAAGGGCTTTTGGGAATAAAGTCGGTAGAGCCTCTTTCCTGCCACTGGGCCAGTGCGGCCTCATAACTGATTCCTTTTTTAATTGCAGAGCGGCGGGCACGGCGCTCAATGCCGGTTTTTTCGCGCCAACGACTCACGCGCATATAGCCTTCTACCGATTCAGGGACATCACGAATGGAGGTGATGTGAACATAATCCAGCAATCGTGAAAGCTTGCCCGGCAGATCTAACGCCTGCAGGCGTTCTGAGCTTGGAGCAAAGACTCTCAGCTTTCTTCCCAGGCCTTTATTAAGGTCATATTGGGGAAAACTGATGCCTATATCGGTCAGATTATTGCCTTTCTGTGTTTCCACCAGCGCCAGGTGCAACTGGGTGTAGACCTTACTCCAGAGGAAATAATGGCCAATGTCATCACCAGGCAGCAATGTCAGTTCTTGGTAGACTTTCATAGGCGTTCCTATTTATCACTTTCGCCAAACACACCACCACGCACTAATACCGCCATCACATAGTGTTCGTCTTCTACTCGGTTCAATTTTTCACCACGGGCCCAGCCATCAAAGAAGGTGTAAAAGTCTTGCTTATCCTTCGGTGTACGGAACGCTTTGCCCAGGTTAGTGACAGCACCGTAAGGCTCAATGGCGATCGGGCCTGCACTTTGCTCAACATCATCAAAAGCGGGATACCAGGTATCAATGGTGCGTAGTGCATTACCGAGTTTCTGCGAATGCATGGCAGCAATGCCGTCAACGGCATACAGTATTTTGCTTTTGTTGCCCTTGCCTTTATCCAGAACTAATTCTTCACTCGGGTATACTTCCTGCGCTTTTCCAACCTGTACATAGCAGCAGATATCCAGCATCAGAAAATCATCGTCACTGGCTAATGCCGTCGCGATACGCGCTGCCAGTGCATTGACTTGCTGGTCGTCGGCATCAAAGTTCCGGGTGCTAAACTGAGTCGCGTCAAATGTCCACTCCTGCTGCTGGTTGTTATTCAGCGCTTTCACATTCACTTCAATGTTTTCTGCCCCCACGCGGTTACGCCACAGGAAACGTGCATTGGCAATATTCAGTGCGTAACGACGCGCCAGTTCTTTAAAGCCTTCATTTTCGACATATTGCTTCGCCGCCTTCTGATAGCTCTGTTTAAACGCTGCGTTATTGCAGGCTGACGGCTCAGCAATGCCACCCAGTATTTTTAAAGTAAAATGTAATTTGAGTGTGTCTTGCTCCGGGGCTAACGAGCAAGCATCAACTGTCTGTAAGTTCGCTTTTTCAACCTCGCTATTGAGCTTTGCCGGATCTTTTTGAATCGCTGGTTTCAGACGATTTGAAATGGTGCCACGCACTGATTTTTCTTGCAGTGCCAGTGCGCTACTTTGATCGTTACGCTGCTCCCAAACGGTTCCATACATATAACCATCTGAAGGCACCAGTTTTTTCTCAAATGCCAGTACGGATGCAATGTTCTCTTTCTTTGCCATGATCTTTCTCCTTGATTAAAAGTACTGTTCAGTCTGTGTCTGTTCGCACAGATAAAGGTTGTTTTCCAGGTCCGCCTGATATTGCCAAAGCAATTCTTCTACGGCTTCCAATTGATAAGGCATTTTAAATTCGCCCAGCGTCACCAGGCTTTCGGCAAACCGATGCGGGGTATCAGAATCACGACTGTTTTTAGCCGAGCCGATGTCGCTGATTCCGTGAAATCCGGTTGCCACCGGAACCAACCAGCCACCGTGTTTGCGCTGTCGCTGCCAGCTTACCTGGCCATTATCAGTCTGATGACAGTGATTGCGCACCGTTAAATAACTCAGTAATGCATCCAGCGCATCCGGCATGGTCGTCATCGCCTCTTCCATCAAATCGCGGCGCTCGACAATGGCATAACCCGGCATCAGCCGATTTTTCAGCGTGCTGAAATCATCAGTAATCCGAACCGGTGAAAAACTCAAAATATCCCCTGCGGCCATTTTCATTCTGCCGCCCAGACTCCGTTCAACAATTTCTTTGAGTTGCTCTTGTTCGGACCCGCTGAGCTCAGGAATTGAAATCACCAGGCTAACGCCTAAGTGGCAGCGGGCTTCTTCAATAAAAGCTGGCCGGGAACCTGTTTTATCCAGTGGATTAGCCGTGCCGCCAATAGAATGTACAAAATCACCTGGCCCCTGATAGGTCTGTAAATCGAACTCATGACAGACCACGCCTGTTTTCTCAAAACAGACGTCCAGCCCACTTTGATTAACCTTCCGTTGTAATGCGTGAACAGCACCTAGCCAGGCCGTCATGGCAGGAAAGCCGATGGTAAATGGGCTGGACAGGGCATTGGCGTTTTGAATTTTAATATGCGGTATCACCAACAGATCGCGACTCATCGGAATGCCTCCTGATATTGTTCAACAAAGCTCTGAATAAATTGAATTTCAGCGTCTCCCAATACCGCAGCCTCTTTGTTCGTGCGCTGATGGCCTGTGATGATCCAGTCGCGAATTTTGGTTGTGAGTTCAGCGAGCCAATCATCCTGCTGCTGGCGCAGCTCTGAGAACTCATCAAGTAACCAGATCTTCTGGTATCGCGGTAGCAATGATGTGTCTTCGCGATATTGTGTTTTCGCGATACGACGAACCTGCCACATACTGTCAATAACTAAATCGGTCAGTTGCTGCAGACGGTTATCACGACCAGAGCGCAGGTTTTTTAATGGGATTTTGCCATCGCTTTTCGGGGCCAGGAAAATCTGATTCAGGGCCCTGAAAGCTTCTCTCCCGTGACTATAACGAATATTACTTTGAAAAAAGTCTTTCTTCGGAAATTGCACATCACGCTGTTCAAGAGCTGGCGGAACCGACAACAGCAAATGCGCTTTACCGCCATTCTGGTTATTCAGCACACTGATATTTTGCGGTTTGGTGCCGCCATAACCAATGGTGGTCAGGCCATAAATTTCGTCAAATGGCTGATCGAAGTATTCATTCTTTCGGCGTTTATCTCGCGCCTGTTTCAGTTCATCTTTGGTTAATACGTCTGCTTCATACGTATTCTTACCCACCTCTTCTTCGTCGATACCAAACCGAATAGCATCCAGTCGTTTACGACATTCGAAGACGATACCTGAGTTGGTTAATAGTGAAAGCTGGTGATAATCACCGCTATTATTGAGAGGGAAATACACCTGCTTGATACGAGAGTTTGTTTCTTGATTCTCTTCCTTGAACATAGCTTTTAGAGACTCTTTAGATTTTTGCAAATCAAGGTTATCCACCTTCAAAAAATCATCAAGATAAGAGGAATCGTTTATTAAATGATCATAAAAACGACGACCATCTGACAAAACTAATGACAGCAGCGCTCCAACTTCTCCGATAGTATTTACCTCAGTGCCATTTCCAGTCGAGTCAAGATCTATCCCTTTTACATTCCCAGTTCTTAACAGCCCATCATTTTCACACTTACCTTCAAATATTATTGGAGTTACAAAGGTTTTCTTAGACCGACTAGTCTTGCTACTTCCTGTATCTGGGTGAGTCATTTTTGAAACATGACTGACTAAAGACCTTTTATAGCTATTCTCAAATGCAAATCTCAGCCAATTCTCTCGTGAATACAGCTCTTCGCACTCCAACTTCTTCTGACGTATTTTTTGCTCATCCTTTGACGATTTAAGCTCTTTGGAAAGCCAAGCCTTCTTTCGTTCTTCGAAAAAGGCGTGTATTACCGGATCTGGCATAAGTCCTCCCTTTATTCCCATTAAATTTCTTTAAACAGCCCAAGCTGATCGTTATAGAGCCAGGTGTTTTCACTTTCCCTGGGTAATATTTCGCCATAACGCAGACTGGCCCATAAAAGGCTGATATTCCTTAATTCAGCCTGTTGTGTGATCAGGTCGTCATAACTGCGTTGTAACCAAAGACGGCTGCTTTGCTGCAGCGTTAAAACGACGCGCTCTATCTTGTGTGCCCTTTCCCGGTCACTTAATTCGCCATTTTCCAAACGCAGGGGTTTTCCTGTCACATCTTTTTCGATAAAAAATGGCGCGTCGGACTCTTGCTGTACTAAATACAAGGCGATGCCAGGCTCACTCAGGCGAAACGGCACACGGTATTGACAAAGACTGGTTAAATACCAGTGATGAGAAAGGAAACCATGCAAGGTATCGGGTCTTCCTGAATCAGTGCTGCATAAATCAGCAGCAATCGCGGCATGCTCAAGCATAGCCAGCCGACTGCCTGAGTCACTCGCATTAATCCGGACCGCTGCATTGAATTGCTTTGCCGCATTCGGAACATCGATCAGGTTGCTCACATCATGCTCAGCTAGCTTCAATAGTCGTTTCTTTCCAGCGATCTCCGCTGACTGCCCCGTTTCATATCCAGGCCGTAAAAAATAACACTGACCTTTTTTATCGTCATCTTTCAACGCCTTCCAGTTGTACTGCAAAACCGCAATATTCGGTTGTTCAACCGCACTCGTACGATGTCGCCGAACCCGTCCGGCCATTTGTACCAATGACCGATAGGAGGAAGGCTCAATAATCGCCCAGTCGAAATCATGATCCCGCCCCACTTCTTCAACCGGAGTCGCGACCAGAATAAACATCAAGTGATGACAACCTTGTTTCTCTGCATCAGCGATATGTCGTTGAATCGTTCGATTGGTTAACGCCTGAGGTGGCTCTCCGGGGCTTTCTTTGCGCTTCAGCACCTGATCAAGGTGAGACTCTTGGGCGTTACGTAACAACAAGACTTGTTGGCTGTGATATGGCATCACGCGAATCGCGTAATCAGAAGCAACCCGACAATCAAGCAAATATCGCGTCAACGACAGCGCCGGATTAATATTCGCCATACGCACTACGCCAAACGAGATCGTCAATCCGCTTACGCTGCAGCTCCAGCCATGGCGTTGGTGCAATACCATCGCGGTATCGATGATTGTTTGCTGATAACCCTGAGTTTTACGTATTTCATCCTCATTTAACAGTGACTTGCAGGGGATTATTTCCAAACGCCGCTTCGCTGGTTCTTTGGCCAGGTTTTTTACGCGAGTGTCGACAAATTTCTGATGACTGGCACGATAATATTCCAGTAGTAATTGCTGGTCAGTTGCGTAGTGACTGGCGACCTGGGTTTTAAATTCATCAATCCAGGCACAGCCAACTTTGGTACTTTTGTTACGCATGCGAGCGTATTGCTGCCAACCCAGCTGATAGGTTTTGAAGTAACCTTCGGCCATTGCAGGGGGAATAGTCGCAGAGGAAATCATGACTTTTCTGCCAAGCATCCCAGCCAGATGAATCAGCCGACCAATGGCAATCGAATCGTTTCCGGTGAAGTCATCAATTTCATCGATCACCAGATCAGACGACATCAGGCGTAAGCTCGGCAAGATATAGCGCCCGCCTCGTTTGGTCGTCACCGCAGCCATCAGATGGTCGATGGTACACGCAAGCACCGGAGCGTGAAAAAAAGCGAGATCCTTAGGCGTCGACAATAGAGTCGTCAGGCCTTCTTCGGGGATCTCTCCGTCATAGACAACCTGATCCGAAGTATCGAGCAGTGTCTGCGCCGATTCGGAGCCATTTTCTTCCTCAAGACTGTCATCTTCGGGTCGCCTTTCCGATTCACCGGCTGAGTTTTTCTGTTCATGCAGCTCTTTCACGGCTTTAGAGCCAATTAAAACGGCAAGATCACTGCCATCACTATCATTGCTGAATATTTTCTCCCGGTATTCGTCTCCGGTCTGTAATGTCAGTGTTCTTAATCCCAGCGCGAGAATAAAGCGCAGACTGTCGCCATCGCTCGACAAGCACCGCATCACTTTAGCATTGGCAAAGGTTTTTCCGCAGCCAGTGCCGGCCATATTAACGGCAAAGAACCCTTGTTGATGAGCATCCGCTTCGCTCTTTTGCCAGACTTTTATACGTTCAACCGCTTTGTCTTGCCAGCCGAAAGCTCCTGAGCTGCGCTTTTTAAGAGCTGCGGTGTCATGGCTTGTTAAACCATGCTTTTCAATAACGGGAAAAAGCCGCGTATTCTTTTTAGCCTGTGCGCAAACCCCCAGTAAATGCTGGTCAAGGTATTGATTCGGGATATTGCTTTTGCAAAACCCCTTACCGTCTGGCTTCTTCTTACTTTGTGTATTGGCTATCAGCTGTTTCTGCCCAGCCCATGGGCCATTTACTTGTTTTGATGAATAGCAATGATCAGCCAACATCAGGCTTAAACGGCAATGGTGTAGCAACAAGCGTATAACGCCGTCTTTTTCTGCCTGCTCAACCAGAGGCTGTAATTCAATCAGCTTCCTGGCCCAGCGTTTCACCTCTTTCAACCATTTTGTTGATCCCGAAAGTGCGCCATGCTCAAACGTCAGGCAATCATTAAGCGTCGCGTGTGCCTGTGGGTTCGCGTATCCCCACTCCTGATCAATGCAGTCCAGTACATCGGACAGAGCAGAAGCGGAAGATCCGGAAAATTCCTTCAGATATGGAAGTCGATGATGAGAAAGAATCAGCCAGCTGATTAACTGGGCGGTAATCGGTAACTTGCTCAGCGGTTTCTCATCTTGATTACTTAACGCCTTCACGTTGGGAAGCTGACCACTGGCCAATTGTTCTAACCACTTTAGGTCGGTGCCAGATTCATTTTCTGATAACAGTTTTCGCAATAAAAGACAGGATAAATACTCATGCCTCAGCGCGTCTCCGGCGGGCTTACCTGAAGTATCCAACAGTTTTTGTTGAAACTGCTTATTGGCCTTACCCCAGTCATGCAGTAACGCTGCCAGTGCAGACAAGGCCTGGATCAGCGGTAAATACAACCAGTCGGCGGCATCATCCCGCAAGGTTCGATTCACCTGGGTAGAATTCACTGGCACTCTTCCATCCAGATCAAACGCCGATTTTTTACCGACCACCCAGATCAATTCAGTGCGATTACGGGTTTTTATTTGGTGACAACTGACTGCGGTACTTTTACTGGCGGTTTTCCGCAGTAATTTCCGCACCGCCTGCAATCCTTCAGCCGTAATTACCGTCTGCCAGGCGTTGTCGCCGATTCGATTAGCAAACGCATCCAGTACCCGTCGTGTTTTCTTGAGGGCGTTTTTTTCGCATTGAGAGATAAATGTGACAATCATGATTCAAAGCTGCCAGTCAGAGCGGTATTTTTTACTTCGTCAAACAAGAACTCTAACGCCTTGTGGTCTGTGAACGCTTGCAGGCACTGCTGGCGGAATTCCTGTTCCGTTGCATTCTCTTTAGCGCAGATAAACGCCCAGGGAAGAATCAGAGTGTCTTTAATCAGATCTGCGACATCAAACACCAATGCACCACGGCGGGTTTTGCCATGCATCACAGCAAAGCCATGGGGAATACCCAGCACCCACAAGGTAGTCGCCGCCAAACCGTAAGCGAGATAATTGCCGTGATTGAGAAACGCGTTCGCGAGGTCTTCTGCATCACGCTCACGAGTAAAATCGCCATAGCCGATGCGGTTAACGGCAATCTTATATAACTGCTTGGTGGTCCGGGCTTCACACTGCAGCAATTCGGTGACGCTCTCTGCGCTTTCAATTTGTGCAGAAAAGTGCTTTAGCAAGGAGTCGATATCAACATCATCAATGCGAAAGCCTGCTTGCTGCAAGTCCCGGTCTTTATGCCAGACCCTATGCATAAAACGGATACGCGCCTGCTGAAACTGCTTTGCGGCGGACAGACGTTTTTCATCATCAAACCAAAAACTCATCCAACCCTGAAGATATTCGGTCGGACGGTATTCACTTTGTGGTGTCAGCCATTCAATTTCTGTGGCCATCAGTAACGGTGTTCCACCGCCACCACAAAAACCGACCAACACCCCAGCCTGTGCCAACATCCTCATTGCCGCCTGGGTAATGGAAGTACCTGTGCCCAGGAGGAGACAAGTGGTATTAGCGATCGGTATATTCCAGTATTGATTCTCGTTCTGAGCTTCTGTCA
The DNA here is from genome assembly GCF_042648445.1 of Bacterioplanoides pacificum. NCBI lineage: Bacteria > Pseudomonadati > Pseudomonadota > Gammaproteobacteria > Oceanospirillales > Oceanospirillaceae > Bacterioplanoides > Bacterioplanoides pacificum. The sequence continues at coordinate 397,853 of NZ_JBHRYB010000005.1, read as the reverse complement.
AATACAGCACTCGCCCATCTTTTTGCATCACCCGGCATTTTTCCAGGTAATAAATATTGGCGCGCTTCGAATGCAATATCGCCTTTAAATCCGTAAGTTGCTCCATAGCCCAGACCACCAAACCTTAATTATATAATTGCCATCCCTGGCAGCGTGTCTTCCCTGTACTTCCCTGTCGTGCCTTTTTTGCTGTTACCTTTTTTGCCAACCATCGACATAGGGCGGTATCAGCAGCACCCTGGCACTGACTTCCTGTCTGCGTCCTGCCTGAGCTATTGAGCCAAAACCTTATAATGACGACAATAGCTGGGGATTTTTACAGGTCAGATTTTTGGACACTCCCGAGAGTATTTCAGCTCCGGGGTGTGTCAGTGCCTTGTGTACCGATCTGCTTTTGCTCCCCTGTTAGCGTAATAACAGCCCCTGCTCCGTCAGTGATTGATGGCTGTCTGGGGTGAGTACAATTTGTTGCGCTTGTGGGTTTTCGCGATAGCGGTCGAGGCGCAGCTGCGCCAGCAGGTACATTAACAAAGCGGCACGCACCTGATACACACGCTGCCAGCCTGATGTGGCGTGGCCGTCGACAGCGCTGTGTGGCTGCATATCGTAGTCCATCGCCACAATGGCCTGTTGCGCACTGCTTAAGCGGCTATCAGGCTGAATGGCAAAGGAGACCTGACGATGCCATAACTCATCCTCCTTCTGGCTCTGCTGCGCCGCCCCTTCTACACCAAAAATATTGCGCACCCGGGACAATACAAAGTCGCGAAATTGTTGGTTTTTTTCACACCAGGCACGGGCATGCCAGCGCTGGCCATCGTGCACCAGGCTGTGGGGCGAGATAATACGCTCTTCAAATTCCGGGCTGGTGATACTGGCGTAATGAATATCCAGCCGTTGCTGGCCTTTAATCGCCTGCAGTATCGCCCGAACACTGTGTGGTTGTGGTTGATGATGGACGCTGCTGAGGTGATACAGCGCACTTGTCGAATTTTGCGACACACTCACGTCGGTTATCTGGCTAACACCGGGCAGGCGGCTGTATTCATCCAGGCTGCCCAGGCTGTAAAACACACGAAAGCCGTCGCTGGGCTGATAACCACGGACGCGGGGGCAATAATCGAGATTGTCCGGATGTTGTTGCTGATATTCGTTGAGTAATGCACTGGCTGACTGACGGCTGATGCCAAACGCCGAACATAAATTGCTGGTATTTACCTGGCCGGTCCATTGCGCCACCAGCTCCAGTAAGCGCCACGCCTGAGGGCGTTTATCCAGCGGTGAAGATGATAAGGCAGGCTGCTGATCCGTCATGATGTGTTCCTGGTGTGTCCATGTTGCGTAACCGGAACAGATCATAAGCAGTTATTTATCATTGGTATATGATTGAGGAGACATTAACCACCCCACTCTCAGCAACCTCAGCCCCCTCCCCAGCAAACCCACTACCAGGGTAATGACGTCGCTGCGATACAGTTTGCCAGCGGCGATAGTGCCTTGGAACGGCTGCGATAACTCCGTATCCGGGATGCAGCGCTACGACACAGCTTTGAAAGCCGTTATTGGTGGGTAGCGCTGCGCTTACCCACCCTACCGTAATGGGGTATTCGGGGCGGGTTATTCGCGGTGGGTTTTCAGCAGTGGCTTAATAGACGTCGCGGCGATAACGCTGTGTTTGTATCAGCTGCTCGACCATCGGCTCGCCCAGCAGGGTGGTTAACATCTCGTCCAGGTCCTGGGCCATTCCAACGCGGCTGCCACAGACATAGATACAGGCGCCTTGCTGCAGCCAGTGTTGCAGCCGTGCCTGCTGAGCCTGCAGGGCCTGCTGCACATAACCACTGTGTAACTGGCCGCTCAGTTGTGTGCTGAGTGCTTCGCCATCCTCGCCGTGCCAGCGCGAAAACGCCAGATCAAGGTGTTGTAAGCGGCCGTCGTTAAGCCAGTCTTTCAGAGTGTCTTGCCAGATGGCGTCTTGGTAGGGCGAACGTTCGCCAAATAACAACCAGTTCTGGCTGCTGGCCGGCCGTTGCGCCAGATGCGCGCGTAAACCGGCCAGACCGGAGCCGTTGCCGATTAAAATTAACGGTGTGTTGTCGTCTGGGGCATGAAAGCCGGGGTTATCAAGCCGGGTAAAGACGGCCTGTTCACCGATATTCAGCTGCTGACACAACCAGCCTGAGCCCAGCCCGGGGGTGCCATCGGTCTGATGTTGCAGGCGCACCAATAACCGCAACACGCCCTCTTCCGGCACCGAGGCGATGGTGTATTGCCGTGTTTGTGCTGGCTGCCCCGGGCGGGCCGGCAACGTCAGTTCGGCAATATCACCAGCTTGCCACAGTGGCCAGGCACCTGGCTGCTTATCTTCCGGCTGGAATTGCAGCTCGTACAGGCCATCCGCATCGGTATCGGGATTAAGCAACCGCCGCTGGCTGAGCCGGGCATGAAGCTGGGGCCGGGCGGCATCTGATAACGTTGCCGCAACCTCATCTGACGTATCAGCGTACAACCCGGCCTGCGCTAGTCCTTGCCACCAGTGTTGAAGTGGCTGCTGCTCTGGTTGTTGCTGGTCGAGACACACCAGATCAAACAGCGGCTGCGCGCCGCAGCGCATCAGCTGCTGCTGCAATTGTTTGCCAAAGGCACAAAACTGCGGATAGTCAGAATCACCCAGCGCTAATACGGCAAACTTCAGCCCGGGCAATGTCGCGGCGGCTAACCGTGGTAAAAACAAGCGGCCGTTATCCGGCGCTTCACCGTCACCATAGGTGCTGGCCACCACAATAAGCTGCTGTAATTGCTGCAACCGGCCGAGACTGAGCTGATTCAGCGCCAGGCATTCAACCTGGCCCTGTGCCGGACCGCTCAGGCGACGGGCGGTGTGTTGCGCCAACTGCTGCGCCCGGCCACCTTCACTGGCATACGCCACCAGTATCACCGGGTTATCGTCTGCCGCCGGTTTAAATAACCGCGTCTGCGATAACACACGGCGATAACACCAGAGGCAAAACAGCAGATAGCCCAGCACTAACAGGCCGGCTGACAGGTACGGTTGCAGCGCCAGCATCAGTCGGGTAACACCTCAAACACCGCGGTGTAACTGACACTGCGCTCAGTGGCCGGTTTAGTGGCGTTTGCGTCTTTATATTCCGCTTCCATAAAGTAGCGCCCGGCACCCTGCCAGTTAATGCTGAAGGCACCGTTTTTATCACTGGTCAGCTGAATTTCGTTCTGGCTGTCGCGGTAGCGGGTACCTTCTTTAATCAGGGTAATGTCAGCCCCTTTCAGCGGCTCACCGTTTAACATCAGAGCAAACTGTGCGCTTTCACCAGCGTACAGATCGTTCGGGTGGGTGCTGGCTTTTAATTCCACCCCTTCACCACGGATGCGTTGTACGTTGTCGCTTGGCGCCCCGGCGGTGACGAAGGTTTCTGCACGACGGTAGCTCTCAACAATGCGCACTTCCTGGTCTTTCGGAATGGCGTTTAAAATCTCCTCGGCACTGGCAGTTTTACCCCGACCGGGGAACATATGACGCTTGCCATTGGCGTCTTTCCAGAACGCGTTCATGCCTTGCATGGTCATAAACACGCGATAGCTGCCCGGTTGATCCAGGCTCAAGTCGAACACACTGCGGAACTTACCTTTGGCCACGTTTTCCGGCTCGACCGCACTGCCATCCGGAGCGCTGATACGAATACCATCGGTGCGCAGCGCGACGTGATCAAAATTAAAGATGCTGTTGGATACCGCGGCATCAAAGGTGACCGCCGGATTGTCACCGGATAACACAGTGACGTCCGGTAAAATCCATAACCGGTGGGCCTGGGTGCTGGCGCTGGCCAGTACCAGAGTGCTGAGTAACAGGGGTTTGAATGAAAAAGCCATTATGTCTTCCTTTTATTGAATAAATAGTTGAAGCACGGGGTTAGCCGTCGATTGATGCGCTATCAGGGCACCAGAGTCAGGCTGATATCAGCCAGTTCCGATTCACCGCTGGCCTTCAGCGTCTGGCGTTTGGCCGGTGGCCAGCTGAACGGAATATTGACCAATTCCCGCCCGCCGACTTCCCGTGCCGCCTCGACCCGTAAGCGATAGTCACCGGCCACCAGTTGCTCTAACCGGGAGTCTCCGGCCGACCAGCTCAGGTCGTATTGCCCCGGGCCCTGGGTCGCACCGCTAACGCCATCGACCGGCATGGCCAGGCTGCGACCGCTGCGTCGCCACCACTGGCGCATGTCTTTAAGCCATTTTTCACCTTCGGCATTTTTCATATCGGTGTCGTACCACACCGCCATGTTGTGTACCTGCTTGCTTTGTTTGTGCTCCAGCCAAACAGCAACGTAAGGCTTGTGGTATTCAGCAACGCTCATGGCGGGGATTTCCAGTGTTACCGTCAGCTCCTGCGCCTGACTGCCCACACTGATACCGGCGGCCAGCGTCAGGCCTCCAATCCGTTTTAACACGTTCGTCATACACACTCCTTAATGAAAGGTCAGAATAATAATTAACAGCGGGATTAACGCTCCCAGCACCACCAGCGGCCAGCTGCCCGGGCGCTGCTGGGCGTAGCGGGCTAACAGCCACAATCCCGATAACGAAAAAATCACACACAACAGCGAAAAAATATCGATAAACCAGCTCCAGGCAACACTGGTATTGCGGCCTTTATGCAGGTCATTTAAATACGAAATCACACCACGGCTGGTGTGTTCGTAAATTAATTCACCACTGTCGCGCTCAATGCTGAGCCAGGCATCACCACCAGGCTGAGGTAACGCCAGATAAATTTCGTCGTCGTCCCATTCCGCTGCGCGCTCAGGCACACGGATATCATGCTGCAATAACCACTGGCGTAAGGCGCCGGGTAACGCGCCGTGATCACGCCGGGCCAGCAGTGCGGTTAAACCGGGCGTCAGGGTCAGTTCCTGGGTGGTAACCACCGGGCTGGCTTCGATATCGCCAGCGTGATTTAAAGTAATGCCGGTAACCGCAAATAACAGCATGCCCACCAGACAAACGGCTGAGCTGATCCAGTGCCACTGGCGTACAGTGCCCAAAAAAGCCGGAAATTTAACTGCCACGTTTTGCCTTTATTTTTCAGCGTTTCAGCGGTCGCTGGCTTGTCGACAACGACCACCGATAAAAACAACAAAACACGCGCAGAGCAGCTCTGCGCGTGTTACCCGGATTACAACGGAACAATAATCAGAACTTAACGTTCATGCTGAGCCACAGGTTGCGACGTTTGTCTTTGTTGTTGTAATCGTCGTAGGCCTTCAGGTCGTAACCGCCGTTGCCGTCGTCTTCAAATTCCACTTCGTAGCTGGTGAAATCCTGATCCAGCAGGTTATTAATACGACCGCTGAAGCTCAGATTGTCAGACACCGTGTAGTTCATACCAAGGTGAAATACCTGATACTCATCAAAATATTTGGCGCCGTTTTTACCTTCATTCAGGCCTCTGCGTCCAAAGCCACGGAAGCGGTCACTGCGATGCTCCATCGTCAGGTACAGGCTGACGGCATCATTGGCCTGCCAGTCGAGGGTGGCATTGGCCATGTTTTTCGCCGTTCCGTTTAACGGATAACCTTTTTGTGTCCCGCTTTTCTGTTCAGAATCGGTGTAGGTGTAATTACCACGCAGCGTCAGGCCATACCCCAGCGCCGTGCTACCGGCCAGTTCGACACCCTGAATTTCCGCTTCATCGATGTTCACTTTCTGGCTGAAAATACCGGCATTCAGATCTTCGTAGCCCCCAATATTTACGCACGGCTTAACACCACCGCTGGTTTCACAGGAAGGTACTTCATCGCCGCTAACGATTTTGTCTTTAAAATCGTTTTTAAACAGGGTGATATTAAAATCGTGATCGCCGTTCAGGCTCTGCCAGTACACCGCCAGTTCACTGTTAACACTTTTCTCTGGTTCCAGGTCCGGGTTACCGGCAAAGGGTCGGGTGCCCTGGCCACCAAAACCAGTTACACCGTTGTACAAATCGGTGGTTTTCGGCGTTTTATAGCCCGTTGCCACACCCCCTTTAACGGTCCAGTTGTCGTCCAGCAGGTACACGGCGTACAACCGCGGGCTGACATTTGAGCCAAACTGGTCGTGGTCGTCGTAGCGCAAACCGGCGGTTAACGTCACATCCGGTATCAGGTTCCAGTTATCCTCGGCAAATAACGAAAACATGGTGAAATCGGATAACTCACCCACATTGCCGTCTTCCATACCAAACACACTGTCTTCCAACTCACCCTGAATCAGCTGACCGCCAACAATGACGTTATGACGGCCGTAAAAATCGTCTACCGGAATTTCCAGCTTGGCATCCAGGGTATACTGGCGGCTTTCCATGGTGCGCTCAGGACGCGGCAGGAATTTTTGTGCCGCAATATCACGGCGTTCCTGCTCGCTCATTCCGGCATAGGCTCCGGTGCCATCGTAAATGGTTTTAAATTCCTGACGCTCGGCTACCGATAACGGCAGCGTCCGGCCTTCATTGGCGCTATTAATGTGCTGCAAAGAGATCCAGCTGTTACCAAACGACCATTCACCTTCATGAGCGATGGCGATTTGCTGGCGGGTGAATTCCTGGTCTTTGGCATAACCGACGCGTGGGCCACGACTACTCCACAGCGTGTCGATGCTATCAACGGTGCCCAACGGGAAAGAACCATCCGGCAGTGGTTTGTTGTCGTACTGCTGCTTCCAGAAATCAACGTCCAGGGTCAGCAGCTGACGGTTATCAATTTGCCAGTTGATACCACCACCGACGCTTTGGTTTTCGCTGTCGACGGTTTTACCGCCACTGCCAAAACCCAGCTCACGGGTTTGTTGCTGGCCTGCCGGATTGGTGACGGAATCGTATTCCGGCTCGTTGGCATCGCGCTGATAAAAGCTACCGCGCACTTCCATCGCCAGGGTGTTATCGATTAACGGACCGGACACAGTGAAATCAGCAGTGGTGTCATCGCCGTATTCGTCCACTTCCTGGAAGGTACGGCTGATGGTCGCCGAACCGCTCCACTCGTCGGTCATTTTTTTTGTGATGATATTGATCACACCACCAATCGCATCAGCGCCATATAAGGTGGATGCCGGGCCACGGATCACTTCCACCCGTTCGATGGCGTCCAGCGGTGGCACATAGTTAAACTGGTTACCACCAAAGTTATTCGGATAAATATCGCCGTGATTGTTCTGGCGACGGCCGTCAATTAACAGCAGCGTATAATCGCCACCCATACCACGGATGGAAACACTGCCCTGGCCGGTTTTATCGCGGGTTTCACCCACATCCACACCTTCCAGTTCACGCACAATATCCAGCAGTGTCATATACGGACGAGAACGCAATTCCTGTTGCGATATCACAGAAATACTGGCCGGCGCCTCCACCAGTTTCTGTTCAAAGCCGGAAGCCGACACCACCATATCGGACAAATTAACCCCATTTTCTTCCGTTGCCTGCGCCTGAGCAGTCGCCAGTGACAGACCGGCCGAAGCGACCACCAGAGAAATCAGATTGCGGGAAAAACGCACACGTGTGTTCATGACAATATCCTGTAAAGCAACCGCCAAAACGGTTGTTTGCGATAATAAACCCGGCCACAGCCGGTCGATGATCCGCGGCGGATACTACGCCAATAAATATCAATGAGAATCCTTATCATTAATATTTATTGTAATGTTTTGTCAATTATCAATAGCAAGTGCGTATCAACAAGATGCAGCTCCCGGCAAATATTCAGGATTTTTGACGCAAACATACAAAGCCGGGACACCTTTGGTTATGCTTATAGGTAACCAACACACCAAGCCGCAAGAAAGGAAAATCAACTGATGATTAAGGTTATTATTGAGCGCGTGATTGCCGATGGCATGGAAAGCACCTATGAAGCTGCGATCAAAAATACGCTGCGCACCATGCTGGAAGCAGAAGGTTATGTGTCGGGAGCGACCTACAAAGATGCTCAGAACGCCAATCACCGTGTGATCATTACTAACTGGCAAAGTCTGGAAGCCTGGAGTCAGTGGTCCCACTCCGATACCCGCCGTGAAGTGATTGGGGCGATTCAGCCGATTCTGCAACAGCAGGAAAAAATCACCATACTGACGGCCTGAATGACCGCCGCATAACAAAAACGCCCGCATCCCGGCAGGACAGCGGGTGTTTTTATCGCCACACGAACCTCAGGCAAGACACTGAAAAGCAAAATCCGCCAACCCTTTAATGGCGGCGTTTATATGATCCTGATGGCAGTAACCACTGGCCTTACGCGGCTTCAGATCGTGATTGCCATCCTCCAGCCACAACCACTGAATCGCCGCACCCAGCGGGTAACCAGCAACCTCCTCGCGACTGCCCATCGCATCACGCGTGCCCTGGGCGATAAATAACGGGTCGCCAAAGTCCTGCAGATGGGCCGTCCGCAACAACTCCGGTTTGCCCGGCGGATGAAACGGATAACCCAGCGCAGCAACGCCTTTAATCTGCTGCCGGATACCCGCCGTAAGCTGGTCGTCACAGGCCAGCAAGGTCGCCATACGTCCACCCATGGATTTGCCGGCAATCACACACGGGCGCTGTTGTTGTGCCACCACCTCAGCAAAGGCCTGTAGCAGTATCGGCGCCCGGTCCGGTGGTCGTTTTTTGCCGTCTTCACGGCGCTTCGTCATATAAGGAAACTCGAAGCGCAACACCGAACAGCCATGTGTCGCCAGGCCTGCGGCCAGCTGTTGCATAAAATCACTGTCGGCACCGGCGCCGGCACCGTGCGCCAGAATAATTAACGGGCCAGCGGCCGGGCCATCCTGCAAAACCAACATCACTATTTCCTGCCTGGGTCTTAACCATTGAATTTATAAGGGAATTTCTTGGGGAACTTCCGGAAGACTCTTGCGTTATATCAATATTTTGACAGAGCACCAATTTAATATGCAGGGTGTCGTTAAAGCGAATGGTTAATGTAACTGCGCAAACGGCGGATCAGAACACGGGATGTTGAAACAGTAGCTGATAAGCATTCTCAACAGCATGATTTCTGGTCCAGAAAAAAGTGGCTTAAGCTGCTGAAAATCAGGCGTTTTTTCTGCCTTTGATTGCAAATAGTAATTTCAGGGCGGATAATGTCGCACCGATTTTTTAACCCTCAACCCTCGCTGTTAAATGGAATCTGATCATGAGCACAGCATTTGACCATCCCGAGTACAACTACAAGGTGGTAAGACAGTTTGCCATCATGACTGTAGTCTGGGGCATTGTTGGCATGGCAGTTGGTGTATTAATCGCTGCTCAGCTGGCATGGCCTGCTTTAAACTTTGATACCCCTTGGTTATCGTTCGGCCGTTTGCGTCCGTTACATACCAATGCGGTTATTTTCGCCTTTGGTGGCTCTGCTTTATTTGCAACCTCCTACTACATTGTGCAACGTACCTGTCGCACCCGTCTGTTCTCAGACACGCTGGCATCTTTCACTTTCTGGGGCTGGAATGCCGTGATTGTGGCGGCGGCCATCACACTGCCTCTGGGTATGACCTCTACCAAAGAATACGCTGAGCTGGAATGGCCAATCGATATTCTGGTCACTCTGGTCTGGGTTGCTTATGTGGTGAACTTCCTTGGCACGGTGGCTATCCGTAAAGAAAGCCACATCTATGTTGCCAACTGGTTCTTCGCCGCCTTTATGATCATGATCGCTATCCTGTACGTGGGTAACAACCTGTCAGTACCGGTTTCTCTGACCAAATCTTATTCTGTCTGGGCAGGCACCATCGACGCCATGATTCAGTGGTGGTGGGGTCACAACGCCGTTGGTTTCTTCCTGACCGCGGGCTTCCTGGGCATTATGTACTACTTCGTGCCGAAACAAGCGGGTCGTCCGGTATATTCTTACCGTCTGTCGATCGTTCACTTCTGGGCACTGATTTCCATCTACGTCTGGGCCGGTGGTCACCACCTGCACTACTCCGCACTGCCAGACTGGGCACAAACTGCCGGTATGGTGATGTCTCTGATCCTGCTGGCACCAAGCTGGGGCGGTATGATCAACGGTATGATGACGCTGTCTGGTGCATGGCACAAACTGCGTAACGACCCTATCCTGCGGTTCCTGGTTGTGTCTCTGTCGTTCTACGGCATGTCGACCTTCGAAGGTCCGATGATGTCAATCAAAACGGTTAACGCACTGTCTCACAACACCGACTGGACCATTGGTCACGTACACTCCGGTGCTCTGGGCTGGGTTGCTATGGTTTCTATCGGTGCGCTGTATCACCTGATTCCTATCATGTTTGGCCGTAAAGCCGGTGACATGTATTCCCTCAAACTGATCAACACACACTTCTGGCTGTCGACTATCGGCACCGTACTGTACATCGCAGCTCTGTGGGTGAACGGTATTATGCAGGGCCTGATGTGGCGTGCAGTTAACTCCGACGGCACCCTGACCTACAGCTTCGTTGAATCGGTTGAAGCATCACACGCAGGTTATGTGGTTCGTGTTATCGGTGGCGGTCTGTTCCTGCTGGGTATGTTCGTGATGGCTTACAACGTCTATATGACGATTCGTGACGCCAAAAAACAAGCAATCGCTGCGGCACCTGCTCAGGCTTAAGGAGTAAGAGAACTATGATTAAGCATGATGATATCGAACGCAGCTTACCCCTGATGGTGATAATGATTGTTATCGCACTCAGCTGGGGTGGCATGGCGGAAATTGTTCCACTGTTCTGGCACGACGACACAACCACACCGGTTGAAGGTCTGGAGCCACTGAGCGCTGTTGAACTGGAAGGTCGTGATATCTACATCCGTGAAGGTTGTCACGTATGTCACACCCAGATGGTTCGTCCGTTCCGTGCAGAAACCGAACGTTACGGTCCTTACACCGTTTCCGGCGAACACGTTTACGAGCACCCGTTCCTGTGGGGTTCCAAGCGTACCGGTCCGGATCTGGCGCGTGTAGGTGGTCGTTACTCCGACGAATGGCACCGTGCTCACATGTACAACCCACGTGATGTTGTACCTGAGTCCATCATGCCGTCTTACCCATGGTTATTCGAAAACAAAGTCGATGGCCGTGACACACCAAACAAGATGAAAGCTCTGCGTATGGTCGGTGTACCGTACACAGATGAAGACATCGAAGGTGCTAAAGACGCAGTTGACGGTACCACTGAAATCGAAGCACTGGTTGCTTACCTGCAGCAACTGGGCACAGTAGTCACTAAACGGTAATCCCATGGATATTAACGACGTGCGCGGACTGGGCTCCGTATTCGCCCTGATAGCTTTCAGCGGAATCCTGTGGTGGGCCTATGGTTCCAGCCGCAAAAAACGATTTGAAGACGATGCTCACATTCCATTCCAGAACAATGATGATGGAATGCCGCTGCACGACGATAAAGATCGGAGTAAATAACTATGTTAGAAACATTTTGGCATTGGTGGGTCGCCGTCATCGTACTGGGATCCATTATTGGTTGCGGCGTACTGATTCAATACACCAGTAAAGGCCAGCGTAAAGACGAAACCGACCAGACCACTGGTCATGAGTACGACGGTATTCAGGAACTGGATAACCCGCTGCCACGCTGGTGGGTATTTATGTTCTGGGCAACCATCGTGTTTGGTTTTGGTTATCTGGGTGTCTATGGCCTGGGCAACTGGAACGGCCTGCTGACGGTTGAAGTTGACGGCGAACAAGTGACCTGGTCTTCCGAAAACCAGTGGAAAGCGGAAGTTCAGGCGTTCGAAAAAGACGTCGCGCCGCTGTTCAATAAATACGCGGCTGTCCCGGTAGCTGAACTGGCTAAAGACAAAGAAGCCATGGAAACCGGTAAGCGCCTGTTTATGAGCAACTGCACCATCTGTCACCAGACGGATGCAACCGGCACCAAAGGTTTCCCGAACCTGACCGACCACGACTGGTTGTACGGCGGCAAACCGGAAAACATCATTCAGACCATCAAGCACGGTCGTCAGGGTGCCATGCCGCCCTGGGGTGGTGTGTTGGGTGAAGACGGCGTTGCCGACATGACCGAATACGTTCGTTCTCTGTCTGGCCTGAAGCACGATGCTACAGCGGCCGAGCGCGCAGCGCCGAAATATCAGCAGCTGTGCAAGGTCTGTCACGCGGCGGATGGTACCGGTAACCAACTAGTTGGCGCACCGAACCTGACTGACGACGTATGGCTGTACGGCGGCTCTACCAAAGACATCACCTTCACTCTGAAGAATGGTCGTAACGGTAAGATGCCAGCCTTTGGTGAAATCTGGGATACCAACACGGATCAGAAGATCCACGTGGTAGCGGCCTATATTTATTCTCTGTCTCAGAAATAAAAAGGCCTGTCCGGCTCAACCGGAATACCCCTGCTGGCGAAGGTTGAGCTAAGACAATAAAACCAGAAAAAAGCGGCTTAAAGCCGCTTTTTTCATTATCGGCCCTGTCCATGGCCTATATAATTTGTGCGTTATATAAGAGAACGCTGAATGAGAGACGGCGTTCCGGCGGCAGCACTGACCGCTGCCATAAGATTGCCACCTGCCTGGCCGGGTTTCCGACCTGACCGACCGGTGTTAAACGCCAACGAGCCAATAAGGTGATTTGCTGTTATGAGTAATATTCCGGTTAAGGACGTTACGCCCCCATCCGCCAAACAATCGCAAAGCATGTATGAAAAACGCCAGAAGATTTACGTTCGTGAAATCGAAGGGCTGTTTCAGAAAATCCGTTCTTATTCTTTGTGGGCCCTAATGCTGGGCTACTTTGGTACCGCCTGGTTAACCTGGGACGGTCGTCAGGCGGTGTATTTTGATCTGCCCGCCCGTCAGTTCCATATTTTTAGTATGACCTTCTGGCCACAGGATTTCCCGCTGCTGGCCGCGTTGCTGATTATCTGTGCCTACGGCCTGTTTACCATCACTAATCTGGCCGGTCGTATCTGGTGTGGTTATACCTGCCCGCAATCGGCCTGGTCATTTATTTTTATGTGGATCGAGGAGCGGGCCGAAGGTACACGTAATCAGCGTATTAAACTCGATAAAGAGCCGATGTCGGCCACTAAGGTACGGAAAAAAGCCATTAAACACATCGCCTGGCTGGTGGTTGCGCTCTGGACCGGTGTGACCTTTGTTGGCTACTTCACCCCGATCCGCGAGCTGATCCCGGACATGCTGGCGTTTGACGTCAACGGCTGGGGGGTATTCTGGATTGCCTTTTTTACCGCCGCCACTTACATCAACGCCGGCTGGATGCGCGAACAGGTGTGTATTTATATGTGCCCCTACGCCCGTTTCCAGTCCGTCATGTACGATGCCGACACTCTGGCGGTGTCTTACGACTTTAACCGCGGCGAACCACGCGGCAAACGCTCGAAAAAAGAAAAAGATGCCGAAGCGCAGAAGCAACTGGGGGACTGTGTCGACTGTTCGTTATGTGTGCAGGTGTGTCCGACCGGTATCGATATCCGTGATGGTCTGCAATATCAGTGTATTGGCTGCGCGTTGTGCATCGACGCCTGTGATTCCATCATGGAAAAACTGGACAAACCTAAAGGCCTGATCCGCTACACCACAGAAAATGAACTGGAAGGCCAAAAGACACATTTCTTCCGTCCACGGCTGATTGGTTATGCGGCAATGCTACTTGCCATGATTGGTGGCCTGGCCTACACCATGATCACCCGCACACCGTTCGAGCTGGATGTTGAGCGCCCACGCAATACGCTGTACACAGAAACAGCCAATGACACCGTCAAAAATGCCTACATGCTGAAGCTGATGAATATGTCTCAATCGCCTGAGACGTACCTGCTCAGTGTCGAGGGGCTGGACGGCGCACAGCTGAACGCAGCCACTGAGTACACACTGGATGTTAACGATATCGAGGAGGTGACCCTGACACTCGAAGTTGATCCGGCCACAACCCCGTTGCGTAGCAGTAAAACCGCCATCACCTTTGTTATTACCCACAAGGCCAGCGGTGAGGAATTTGCCCGCAAAGAAAGTACCTTTATTGCTCCGCGTCAGTAAAAAAACGCAAGAGCGCTAGTGACAAACCGCCTGAGTGGTTAAACTTGGGCGGTTTTTTTACAGCTCGCAAACGGCGCCTGGCGCTGACCATCCGAATACTGAGTAAATTATGAAACCTGAGAATCAAGAACCACTGACCCGCTGGTATCAGGAGCCTCTGATGCTGATTATTGCCGGTATTCCACTGCTGGCTGTGATCTGGGGCGGCGTGATGTTATATACCGCGCTGCAAACCAAGGATTCTCTGGTCAGCGACAGTTATTATAAAGACGGCGTCAGTTTTACCGAAAACAAAGCCCACGATGAAAAAGCCGCGCGCTTACAAATCAACGCCAGCGCAATATTTACCGCCGACGAAGTACGCCTGGAGCTGGATGGCTACCTCGACGAATACCCCAACACGTTAACCATGCAGCTGATTCACCCAACTCTGGAAGATCAGGACGCTACCTTACTGTTACAGCGTATGCTCGATGGCAGCTACGCTGGCGTCAACGACATCGAATTACCCAGCCGCCGCCGTATCTGGCTCGACAGCCCGGAGCAAGGCTGGCGAATTCGCGCCTATCCGCTGATTGAAGCCGGCCGAGAGATAACACTGAACGCCAAATGAGCACACAACAATCCTGTTTTCACTGCGGTGAAACCACCCGTGAGGGCGAACGCTGGGCCACCGAAATCGACGGTCAGGTTCGTCCCATGTGTTGTCCGGGCTGCAAAGCCGTGGCCGAAACCATCGTCGCCAGCGGTTTAAAGGATTATTACAAACACCGTACTCAACTGCCGGAACTGAGTCCGGCCGACGGTGACGACCAGGACCTGACCGCCCGCGACACCCTGAAGTTATACGACTCCGACGCCCTGCAACGCAGCTTTGTTGCCCGCGATGGCGAACTGGCCGAAGCCACCCTGATCATCGACGGCATCAGCTGTGCCGCCTGTGCCTGGCTGATCGAGCACAGAATCAATCAGCTGCCCGGGGTCGACAATGCCGTATTAAATATGTCCAACCACCGCCTGGTGGTGCGCTGGCATTACGCCGATATCGCGGTATCCAGCCTGATTGAAGCCATTTACCGTCTCGGCTACCGCGCCAGCCCCTTCTCCGCCACCGAACAGGAAGCCCAGCGCAGCCGCGAAAGCAAACAGGCCATTCGCCGCCTGGCCGTTGCCGGCATCGGTATGATGCAGGTGATGATGTTGTCCGTGCCGTTGTACGTTGGCATGGCCGCCCAGTACGAAGTGTTTATGCGCTTTGCCGCCCTGATTCTGACTCTGCCAGTGGTGCTGTTCAGTGCCAGGCCCTTTTTTATCGCCGCTGTCCGTGATCTGAAAACCCGCCATCTGACGATGGATGTGCCGGTATCGCTGGCCATCTGGCTGGCCTTTGGCGCCAGCATCTGGAGTACCTTTAACCGCGGCCCGGAAGTGTATTTCGACTCCGTCTGTATGTTTACCTTCTTCCTGTTGCTGGGTCGTTATCTGGAGATGCGCGCCCGCCACCGCATGGGTAAAGCCGGTAATAATCTGCTGACACTGCTGCCGAATGTGGCCGTAAAGGTTATCGACGGTGGCGACGATCAGGTCATCAGCAGTGAAGAAATCTGCGTCGGCGATATTCTGCGGTTGCGCCCGGGTCACGCCATACCCGCCGACGGCATTGTCACCGCAGGCAAAAGTTCGGTCGATGAAGCCGCCCTCACCGGCGAATATATGCCGGTCGACAAACAAACCGGCGACACCCTGATTGGCGGTACCTTTAATGTTGAGAGCCCGATGCTGATGCGGGTTACCGCCACCGGTGCCGAAGCGCAACTTTCGACCATTATGAGACTAATGGACCGGGCGCAGCAGGAAAAACCGAAAGCCGCGCTGCTGGCCGATAAAATCGCCAGCCACTTCGTTGCCGCTGTGCTGATCATTTCCGCCAGCGTATTTTCATTCTGGGCCTGGCAGGGTGATGAGCACGCCTTCTTTATTGCCTTGTCCGTCCTGGTGGTCACCTGCCCCTGCGCCTTATCACTGGCAACGCCAACCGCTCTGACCGCCGCCACCGCCTCGTTGCGTGAAGCCGGGTTATTGATCAGTAAAGGTCACGTACTGGAAACCCTGCCACAGATCGACCGCGTGGTATTTGATAAAACCGGTACCCTGACGCTCGGCCGGCTGACGCTGTCACAGGTGATTCCGCTGCAGGGTGACGACGAAAGTCACCTGCTGCAACTGGCCGCCGGACTGGAGCAACACGCCAGTCATCCGATTGCCAAGGCGTTTCAGCACATTAGCGCAAAAGCCGCCAGCGATATTGAACAAATTCCGGCCCAGGGCATTCAGGGCCGGATTGACGGTCAGTTACTGAAGCTCGGTCATCCTGGCTTTGCCTGGCCAGCCCCCCTGCAACCGCCCGGCGACGATGGTGGCCAGTGGCTGTTACTGGCCAGCGAACACGCTCCGCTGGGCTGGATTCAGGTGAATGACTCATTACGCAAAGCCGCCACCAAGCTGGTATCCGGACTGCAGCAACGCGGCATTAAAACCGCACTGCTGACCGGTGATCCAAGCCATTCCGGGCAACGTATTGCGCAACAGCTGGGCATTGATGAACTGTCCTGTGGGGTCAGCCCGGAGCAGAAGTTACAACAGGTGGTCAGCTGGCAACAACAAGGCGAAAGGATTCTGATGGCCGGTGACGGCATTAACGATGTGCCGGTGCTGGCCGGAGCGGATGTCTCCCTGGCGGTGAATGAAGCCACCGATCTGGCCAAAACCAATGCCGATACCGTCCTCACCAATGGCCGGCTGGAAGTGCTGCTGGCCGCCATCGACGGTGCTGCGGCAACGCGTCGCATTATTCGTCAGAACATCGGTTGGGCATTACTGTATAATCTGGTCGCTTTGCCCATCGCAGCTGCCGGTCTGGTTCCTCCCTGGGCCGCCGCCATTGGTATGTCGCTCAGCTCGCTGATTGTCGTTACTAACGCCCTGCGCCTGAACCGTATCGGACGCCTGGCTAAAGAGACCTGATCCATGGATATTATTTACGTTCTGGTTCCGTTGTCGTTGCTGTTACTGGCCATCGCCATCGGTATTTTTTTCTGGGCGGTCCGCAGTGGCCAGTTCGATGATATGGAATCCCCGGCCCATAAGATCCTGTTTGACGATGACGAACCGGAAAAACCACAAGCGCCGGATCAGGCGACCGATGACACACAACCACGCTGTTAAGCGCCCCTGCGACTATGAATGAACCGTTATCACTGCTGACCGCCCTGCTGATTGGTCTGTTTGGTGCCAGCCATTGCCTGGTGATGTGCGGTGGCATCGCCGCCGCTACCGGCAACAGCAGCTTACCAGAGCGCCGCCTGGCATCACTGCTGGCGTTTAATGGTGGCCGTATCAGCTCCTATGCCGTTGCCGGTTTACTGGTCGGTGCTGCCGGCTTATGGCTGCAACAACTGCATGACAGCCTGATGCTGCTATTACGCTCACTGGCGGGGGTGATGCTGATACTGATGGGACTTTACGTCGCCCGCTGGGCCAGCTGGCTGACCCGTATCGAACGGCTGGGGCAATATCTGTGGCGTTTTTTACAACCGCAGACCGGACGTTTGTTGCAGCAGTCGTCTCTGACGGCACGCTTTGGACTCGGTATGTTATGGGGATGGTTACCCTGTGGTCTGATTTACAGCACCCTGAGCTGGGTTGCCGCTAATGGTGACCCGTTATTGGGCGCCTTAACCATGGCGACCTTTGGCCTCGGCACTCTGCCCGCGTTACTGGCCGGAGGTTTGGCCGCCGCCACCCTGAGCCGTTGGCTCAACCATCAGCTCACCCGGCAACTGGCCGGTCTGCTGTTGATTGGCTACGGCTTATGGACAGTTACTTCGGTGTGGTTACCAGTCCTTGACAGATCCATCAGTCACTAGGAGTATAGAGCCAGTTTTCGAATGACCTGGCGTTAACGCACCGGGTACTCACACCGGATATTAGTATGAAATCATCTACCGCTCCTTCGCCACTGCGTGGCACTCAGCCGCATTGTCAGACCTGCTCCCTGAATGCACTGTGTTTGCCTCTGTCGCTGAACGATAACGACATGGAACGCCTGGACGACATTATTCGTCGTGGCCGGCCGATCCAGAAAGGTCAGTTATTATTTCAGCAGGGCGAACCCTTTCAGTCAGTATTTGCGGTGCGTACCGGTGCGTTAAAAACCTACACCCTGGCATCAAACGGCGAAGAACAGATCACCGGATTCCACCTGGCCAGTGAACTGGTCGGCCTGGCGGGTTACAACAATGACTTTTATCCGCTGTCAGCGAAAGCACTGGAAACCACGACCGTGTGTGAAATTCCGCTGACCCAGCTGGATGAACTGGCCGATGAGCTGCCCGACCTGCGTAAACAGCTGATGCGCACTATGGGGACAGAAATCCGTCATGACCAGAACATGATGTTGCTGCTGAGTAAAAAGAATGCCGAAGAACGGGTGGCGTCGTTCCTGATGGATATTTCCACCCGTTATGCCCGCCGTGGCTTTTCAGCGACCCACTTCCGTCTGCCAATGTCACGGGTCGATATCAGTAATCATCTTGGTCTGGCGGTCGAAACCATCAGCAGGGTGTTTACCCGCTTCCAGAAAAACGGCCTGATCGAAACCCAGGGCAAAGAAATTATTCTGCAGGATATCGATACCCTCAATCAGCTGGCCGGGCTGGTTTCTGACGACGACTGTGGTCACAGCGACAGCAAATAACCACAGCTGTACCACTGACATTTCCCTGTTCAGGGAAATGTCAGTTTAATCAAGGCATTCTTCCCCTCTTTCTCCATTATCTGGCACAGCACCTGCGTTATATTTTTGACGACTGGTTTTTCTGGCGCTGTTTTTTGAATAAAAACTACGCAAGTCCAATCAGGCTATTCTAAGGTAACAATACAGGGACTGAACTCAGCCGGCTGATGAACGGCATTCGGTACCGTTACGAGGTATAACGCTATGGGAATCTGCACCCGGGAACTGCTGGCGCGGTTATGGAAGCGTTTTTATCACCCGCGCAGGGGCGCCAGCTGCGAACACTTTATTAATAACTACCAGCTGTTGGTGGAAGGCGTTAACCGGGTCGCCTGACAATGCCCGCCAGATGTAATCCGGCGGCTTGCGAAGGTTCCCTGAACCCTGGCTTTTTGTTATAAAGCCCTGCTTAACTCCGGCCTGCGGGCCCGCATTTCCTTCAGGAGCAGTTTCCGGCCATGCAAGACGTTGCCACTTTTGACCCACGCCAAGCCAACGAACCGGCCAGCCCGGTTGTCAGCGATCAGGAACGCAAGCAGAAAACCAACTTTAATAAGTTACAGAAACGCCTGCGCCGTAACGTCGGCAAAGCCATCGAAGATTACAACATGATTCAGGATGGCGATAAAATCATGGTCTGCCTGTCGGGTGGTAAAGACTCCTATACCATGCTCGACATCCTGATGAGTCTGCAAAAAAGCGCTCCGGTTAAGTTTGAGCTGGTCGCCGTGAATATGGACCAGAAACAGCCCGGTTTCCCTGAACATATCCTGCCTGCCTATCTGGAACAGCTGGGAGTGCCGTATCACATCGTCGAAAAAGACACCTACAGCGTGGTAAAAGAGGTCATCCCGGAAGGTAAAACCACCTGTGGTTTATGCTCCCGCCTGCGGCGTGGCACCCTGTATGGGTTTGCCGAAAAAATTGGTGCCAACAAAATTGCCCTCGGCCACCACCGCGACGACATCATCGAAACCCTGTTCCTCAATATGTTTCATGGCGGTAAATTAAAAGCGATGCCGCCTAAGCTGCTGAGCGATGACCAGAAACACGTATTAATCCGGCCACTGGCGTATTGCAAAGAAAAAGACATCGAAGCCTTTGCCACAGCCAAAGAATTTCCGATTATTCCGTGTAATTTATGTGGTTCACAGGAAAATCTGCAGCGCCAGAACATTAAACAGATGCTGGCCGCCTGGGATAAAGAACAACCTGGCCGCAGCGAAAACATTTTTGCCGCGATCAGCAATGTTGCACCGTCACAACTGGCCGACGGAGCGTTGTTTGATTTTGTCAATCTGGAGCAAAAACAACAAGGCAGTCATCTGGGCATACGCCAGACCCTGCTGGATGTGGTACACGTCGACTAACGACGCATTATTCCGGGCCAACACTGTATAACCCGGCCAGTGATAACTTATATTCTCCTGGCCGGATTAAATAAAAGGTCAACATGTAGCGTCGTTCACTGGTGAGGTTTTCTGCCCGGGCTTTTAACTGGCAATGTTGCTCGTGTAACTGTGCTCTGGGCAATTCGACTTTTACGGCCAGTTCACCTGCCAGTTCCTCAACCTGCACGGTAGAAATCGCCTGCGTTGGTGTGCCCGCCATGCCTTTACGAATCCACTGAAAAAACAGCTGGTGACGGCCACCCTGTTCCGTCCGCACGACCCGTACATAGCCCTGTCCCTCATTCGACTGCCAGGGACATACACGGGTCACCTGGTCGACCCAGGCGGGCATTTTATACACCTGTTCCAGCAACGCTTCATGACTGACCGCTGGCTGTTCAGCCGCCATAAGCGGCCAGCCAGCCAGGCCAGTACTGCACAGCAGCAGTGCCCGTAACCACGAAAGAAAAACCATCGGCTGTTTTGTCATACCGTCCTCCTGAAGGTAAGACTAGCAGCTGATTAATATTTCGTACGGTTGGTTAGCATTAAAGCCGCTCAGTGATTATCTGCCCAACGATGCCCTGCCGGCTGACCGCTGTCCCAGTCAGGCTTATCATAATGAACGGCAACGATGTAATAACTTTCAAGCCCTTTTGGCAGGCGTACCTCAACCTCTTCGTCCAGTGTTTTACCCATCAGGCCACGTGCCAGCGGAGCATCCACGCTGATATAGCCACGCTTCAGGTCAATTTCATCCTCACCGACGATACGATAACGGTATAACTGTTCATCATCGTCTTCCAGTTCAATCCAGGCGCCAAAATACACCTTTTCCAGATTGGCAGGCTTACGGTCAATCACGGTCAGAGCTTCCAGCCGTTTACGCAAAAAGCGCAACCGGCTATCAATCTGGCGTAATCGCTTTTTACCGTAAATGTATTCGGCATTTTCCGAGCGGTCACCCAGCTTGGCTGCATCAGAAACCTGCTGTGTTACACGCGGACGTTCTTCACGCCATAAATAGTCATGTTCCTGTTGCAGCTGTTGCTCCCCTTCCGGGGTGATCAGCAGGCTACGCTTAGGCAATGGTTTTTTAACAGGGTCAGTCATGTGTCTTCTGATAATAATAACAGGCCGGCAGCGTCACTTAATCGCAATAACGGCGTGCCAGGATGCTGCATTTTGCCGGTGAATTTCAAAGAATGATCAAGCGTAGTGCAAAACTGACTGTGGGTATACTGCTGTTGCTGCTCGGCATTCTGATCACACCATTGCCTATCCCATTTGGCCTGCTGAGCATTCTGATTGGGCTGTCGATTCTGGTCAGTGTAGTCCCCGCCGTCCGGCGCTGGCTGATTGTGTTACGCCGACGCTTTAAGCACACGTCCACACGGTTAAATCAGCTCAGCCCGCACCTGCCTGCTTTTTTACGCCAGCTGATCGAAGAAACCGATCCGGAACGACAGAAGCATTAATTTCACATATGAGATCAATTATCATTTACAATGATTTGGATATGTCATACAGTCATCTGCGCTGACTTCACAAAGGAGACTCACTATGACAACGGAACATTACATCAGTGGCCTGGCTGGTCTGTTATTGGTCGGCTTTTGCGCTTTAGCCATTTACCTGCCGGTACATGCCGTTTAACCAATCCTAAGGCCAAACCAGTACCACAATGGCGACAACCAGGAGAGCGGCCAGAACCATTTGCTGACGACCGATTCGTTCAGCAAAAAACAGCCACCCCCATAACAAGGCACCCACAATTCCCAGACCGCGCTTCAGCGCTTCGATGATCCCGGGGTGCAGTTCACGTAATGCCAGCAGTTGCAGAGACACCGCCGCACAGAAAAATAACGCCGCCAGCAACAGAGCAGCACGCTGCTGGCGCAGCGCTTTGAGTGCCAATGGCAGACGTCGCAGAACAATCAGCACACCCAGCAGCAACACCATGCCACTGGTTTGTAATAACGCGTGTAATAACGGCGATGCCGATTGCAGCGCCAGCTTATCGAACACCGTGCCACTGCCCCATCCCAGCGCCACCAGCAACATCAGTGTGGCGCCCGGGCCGGGCTGAAAGTCCTGCCCACCACCATTCAGCAGAAACAACAGTACGACCACCGCCGCTCCTGCTAACCATTCACGCGGCGCCAGCGACTGCTGTAACCAGAAAAAGCCAAACAGAGCCGCAATCACTGGTGTTAACGCCAGCAACGGCACCAGCCTGGCAATCTGCCCGACACGTAATGCTTCAATAAAACACACCGCCGCCAGCGTCGACACCAACAAACTGCCCAGTGCCGGGTACCAGTAGGATGATTGTGGCCAGGCCGGCCAGCTCAGAGCGTTTAACAGCAGATACAGTGGCAGTACCGCCAGCGCCAGGAACCAGCTCAACTGCAACGAGGGGATATGTTCAACCAGCTGTTTACGTTTGAGGTCAAATACCGACCAGCACACAGCGGATGATAAGGCGATCAGAATGGTCATGCGGCCATGTCAGCACAAACCACTCAGTGACTCAACCGCTGTGCGTTTCAGACGGGATGAAGGACATAAAAAAACCGGCAATTAAGCCGGTTTTTTTATCTGTATCACTTCGCGGATACGAACGTAACGAGCGACAGCTGACCGAGGCCAAGGCCATTGAGCAAGCGGAGTGTAGAAGTTCTACATGAGGCTGATTTTTGCTCCTGCAAAATCTGCATTTCCACCATCCCTGGCGGTCACATTGCGAGATGGTCTTTAACAAAGGCCAGCTGAGCGCAGTAGTTCGTTACATTCTTTCCCAAACGGTCGCGATACCCTGGCCTAAACCAATACACATGGTCGATACGCCGTATTTCGCATCTTTCTGCTCTAATACGTTGATCAGAGTAGTAGAGATACGCGCACCGGAACAACCCAGCGGGTGACCCAGAGCGATAGCACCGCCGTGGATGTTAATACGGTCTTCAGCGATGTCCGTCAGCTTCAGATCTTTAACACATGGCAGAGACTGAGCAGCAAACGCTTCGTTCAGTTCCCAGTAATCGATGTCAGTTACGTCCAGGCCAGCACGTTTCAGTGCTTTTTTGGTCGCAGGAACCGGACCGTAACCCATGATCGCAGCATCAACACCGGCAACCGCCATACCCAGAATACGGGCACGTGGCTTCAGACCCAGTTCCTGAGCTTTTTCGTAGCTCATCAGCAGCATGGCAGACGCACCGTCGGTGATCTGAGAAGAAGTACCAGCTGTTACGGTACCGCTCTTAGGATCGAATGCCGGACGCAGGTTACCCAGGCTTTCTGCTGTGGTTTCCGGACGAATGGTTTCATCTTCGGTTACCAGGATTTCTTTGCCATCAGCATCGTGACCGTACATAGGTACGATTTCGTTTTTGAAGTCGCCGTTCAGGGTTGCTGCGTGAGCACGACGGTGAGAACGCGCGGCGAACTCATCCTGTTGCTGACGTGAAATACCGTGCATTTTGCCCAGCATTTCCGCCGTCAGACCCATCATGTTGGATGCTTTAGCGAAGTACTTAGAAGACTCCGGGTTGTGATCGAAGCCGTGTTGCATGTTCACATGACCCATGTGCTCAACACCACCAACCACAAATACATCACCGTTACCGGTCTGAATTGCCTGAGCCGCAGTGTGAATAGCAGACATCGCTGAACCACACAGACGGTTAACGGTTTGTGCACCCGCTTCTTTTGGTACAACGGTGGTCAGAGAGATCTGACGAGCAACGTTGAAACCCTGTTCCAGAGTCTGGTTTACACAACCCCAGATCACATCTTCAACCAGCGCCGGGTTAACACCGGTGCGCTCGAACATGGCATTGATCAGGTTTGCAGAAATAGTCTCTGCACGTACGTTGCGGAATACACCACCTTTGGAACGACCCATTGGTGAGCGCACTGCGTCAACAACAACAACGTCTCTTGGATTGTAAGACATAGTTAAATTCTCCTAATGCGCTAATTAACCGAAGTAGCTTTCGCCGTTCGCAGCCATTTCACGCATGCGATCGGTTGGTTTGTACAGGTTGCCCAGGTCAGCGTACTTGTCGCACAGAGCAACAAATTCGGCCATACCCACAGTGTCCATGTAACGACATGCACCACCACGGAATGGAGGGAAACCAATACCGAAGATCAGACCCATATCGGCTTCGTTTGGCGTCTCAACGATGCCTTCTTCGATGCAGCGGGCTACTTCGATACACATTGGAATCATGCAGCGAGCGATGATTTCTTCAGCGTCAAATTCTTTGCTGTCGGCAACAACCGGTTTGATCAGCTCGTAAGTCTGCTCATCAACCACTTTCTTCGGCTTGCCTTTACGATCAGTTTCGTACTTGTAGAAACCGATGTTGTTCTTCTGGCCGTAACGCTCGTTTTCGAACATCACTTCCATTGCCGTTTTGAAGTCAGCCTTCATACGGTCAGGGAAACCTTCAGCCATCACTTCGTTAGCGTGAACACCGGTGTCGATACCCACAACGTCCAGCAGGTAGGCAGGACCCATTGGGAAGCCGAACTTCTCCATCACTTTGTCTACAGCCTGGAAGTCAGCGCCATCACGCACCAGACCAGCAAAACCAGCAAAGTAAGGGAACAGAACACGGTTAACCAGGAAGCCCGGGCAATCGTTTACAACGATTGGGGTTTTACCCATTTTCTTAGCGTAAGCAACAACGGTAGCAACGGCTTCTTCAGACGTTTTCTTACCACGGATTACTTCCACCAGAGGCATCATATGAACCGGGTTGAAGAAGTGCATACCCAGGAAGTTTTCCGGACGCTTCAGATCTTCAGCCAGCAGGTCGATAGAAATGGTCGAGGTGTTAGACGTCACGATGGTGTCTTCAGACACCTTGTCTTCCAGCTCAGCCAGAACCATTTTCTTAACTTTTGGATTCTCAACAACTGCTTCTACCACAGTGTCAACATCACCAAATTCTGCATAAGACAGAGTCGGACGAATGCGGTTCAGGGTTTCACCCATTGCCAGCGGCTTCATCTTCTTCTTCTCAACACGCTTGGCCAGCAGCTTGTTAGCTTCGTTCAGGCCCAGCTCGATACCGGCTTCAGCGATATCTTTCATCATGATTGGTGTGCCTTTCAGAGCAGACTGGTATGCAATACCACCGCCCATGATGCCTGCACCCAAAACAGCAGCCTTGTTGGTTGGCTTAGCGGCTTTGTCATAATCTTTGGCTTTTTTCTTCAGCAGCTGGTCGTTCAGGAACAGACCAATCAGAGCTTCGGACTCAGTAGTTTTAGCCAGTTTTGCAAAACCTTTTGCTTCTGCTTCCAGTGCCTTATCACGACCGGCATTGGCTGCTTTCTGCATGGTTTTGATCGCCAGGATTGGCGCAGGGTATTGACCCTTGGTCTGACCGGCAACGAAACCTTTGGCGGTTTCGAAAACCATCATTTGTTCCATGCTGTTCAGCTGCAACTTAGAGGTTTTCTCTTCGCGGCGAGCCTGCCAGTTGATTTCACCAGCAATGGCAGATTGCAGCATAGCGATAGACTGATCACGCAGTTTGTCTGCAGCAACCACGGCATCAACCGCACCGTCTTTCAGCGCTTTAGCTGGCTTGTTTTCAGCGCCCATGCAGATCCATTCGATCGCATTATCAGCACCAACCACACGTGGCAGACGAACAGTACCGCCAAAACCAGGCATCAGACCCAGTTTCACTTCCGGCAGACCGACTTTGGCTGCTTCAGACATAACACGCAGGTCAGACGCCAGACACATTTCGAAACCGCCACCCAGGGCGATGCCGTTGATAGCAGTCAGAGTCGGAACGTTCAGGTCTTCGAAAGCGTTAAAAATAACGTTTGCTTCCGCTACCCATGCTGCGATTTCTTCTTCGCTGTTTTTGAACGCATCGCCGAATTCGGTGATGTCTGCACCAACGATAAAGCAATCTTTACCGGAAGTTACCAGTACACCTTTAACGTCGCTGTTACCTTGAATCGCTTCAACTGCAGCCTTCAGGTCTTCCAAAGTAACACGGTTAAACTTGTTAACTGAGTCGCCTTGCAGATCGAATTTTAATTCGGCGATACCGCCTTCGATCATATTTACCGTGATGGCTTTACCTTCGTAAATCATCAACTGATCTCCACTTGGGTTAGCTTGAGCTGATCCGTCTGAAACGGAACCAGCATTTTGCTTGTGATTGAACCAACGCCCTGACCGTCACTGCTGTTAAACGGTCGATTCATACGAGCGTTTGAATCCGTGGTGCACACCTTCGTTCAAAGACGGGGGAAAGTCAATAGATTGACCGCAAAAGCTCCTTCCTGAGCCTTAGCCAAAGCCGGCCAGACGTTCAGCCGGGATAAATCCGCCAGGCAATTTTGTAATCATTTGTAACACCCTCTAGGGCATTCCGGGTCATATCCCATAAACTCAGCGGCAATACAGTCATTCCAAAAACAAAAAAAAGACGGTGGTGATAAGCACTATGTTCCGAGCAACCCTGATGCTGGCGCTCAGCCTGCTGGCGCAATTGACCCATGCCACTCCGCAACAACTGATGTCTGAATTGCAGCAGATGCGGCTTTCCTCTACCGAAGTGGTGACCAATTTTTATATGTTTACCGGCCTCGATGCCGATGCAAAATACGATCGCCGCATGCAGCAGGCACGGGAAACCTTTGAAACCGCGCTGGCCAATGCCACCGAACTGGCCATTGCCAATGGCGTCAGCGATGAGCTGGCGGCTATCACCTCAGACTGGAGCGGATTTACCAGGTTATTATCAGACAACCGCAACGACATGCTGACCCGGGGCTTTCCCAATGTCCGGCTGGTTGATGAAATGGACCGCGCCAATATCGACATCGTCAAAAAAGTAACCGAAACCTACGATCAACTGCAGCAAAGCAGTGGTATTCAGCCTTCTCCTATTGTGCAACAGGCCCGCCGTCTGTCATTGATCATGGAAGAAATTACCTCACAGTACGCCGCTCGTGGCACCACCAACCTGGGCCAGGTATTTATGGGTAATTCAGAACGCTCGCTGGAACAGATGGCTGATGAATTTCAGGCAGGCCTGGGCGAGCTGCGTGGCATGTTACGTGGTAAAAAAGTCGACAACATTCTGAAAAGCATCGACAGCAAATGGAAGTTTATGGCCGAATCAGTGAAGAACTACAACAAAAACACCGTACCGTTTCTGGTGGTCAGTTATAACGACCGCATCCTGATGCACCTGAAAGAAATCGAACAACGCTTTCAGTAACCCGCCTTAAATAATGCAAAGCCCGTTGTGCGTTGATAACGCCAACGGGCTTTGTTATGCCAGGTTATAGTTCGTCACATACCTTATGATGACGACTGGCCTGCGCCAGATCGAGCAGCTCCCGTAATGCCACTGACACCATGGGAAATTCCACGCTGTCGACATTTTTAAGCTCGGTTAACATACGATTCCAGCGCCCCAGCAGTGCTGCCTGCTCCTGTTCCCAGGCTCCAATCGCCGCCGCCAGGTCACCTTCCTGCTGCAACAGCCCTAACACGCCTTCGGCCAGAGCCCGCTGCTGCCAGTCGAGGTCATCACGCAGGGTCTCACGCGCCAGCCCTTCCCAGTGGCTGGGCGACGGCAAAGCATTAATCTGCTGCATAAACCAGCTGAGCGACAGCTGATCTCCCATTTCAAAATAGGTTTCCGCCACCAGGTTGACGTCGGTGCAACTCTGTTCAGCAACCTCAATAATCCCTAATGCCGAATACAGATTTGCTGCGCCAGCAGTAATCGATGCCAGATCCTGCGGCACACCCGCCGCCACCCGTTGTTCATAAAGGCGCTGCCAGCTTTCCAGCTCATCGCCTTTCAGAATATCGCCCAGCGACGTCATAATGTTTTTCACCGCCTCACGGAACTTATCAACTTCCGCTGCGATATCAACACTGGCGCGACGATTACGCAGGAACCAGCGACTGCCACGCCTTACCAGACGCATCAGATCCGCCATCATATCTTCCTGCAGGGTCGCGTCTATCTGGTAATCCAGCTCAGCGATCTGCTGCCAGCATTCCGGCAGAGAGAAAATATCACGTGCTGTCAGGTACGCCCGGGCAATATCACTGACACTGGCACCGGTGGAATCACTGAGGCGATTAACAAACGTAATGCCCATATAATTCACCATATCATTAGCCAGCTGAGTGGCTATGATCTCACTGCGCAAGCGATGCTTGTACATAGGTTCGGCAAACTGTTGCGCCAGGGTTTGAGGAAATGCCGTGGTTAAAATACCGGAGATATAACCGTCGCGGCAGATATCGGGATGATTCAGCCGCTCTTTTAAATCGGCCTTAGTATAGGAAATCAGCACTGACAACTCGGGCCGGGTTAATCCCTGAGACGCCGCCCGGCGCTCCGTCAGCGTTTCTTCATCCGGCAAAAACTCCAGCGCCCGGTTCAGCTTGCCGCTTTGTTCATAATCCCGCATCAGGCGAACATATTCGTCCAGCCGTTGCTGACAATCCCGGTGTGCTAAGGCAATCGCCTGGGTCTGGCGATAGTTATTCTGCAACACCAGCTCAGCGACCTGATCGGTCATCGACATAAAAATCTGATTGCGCTGCTTGCGGGTCAGATCACCGGCATCAAGAATTTCGTTGAGCATGATTTTGATGTTCACTTCGTGGTCGGAACAGTCAACCCCGGCAGCATTATCAATAAAGTCGGTATAGGAGGCACCGCCCTGTAAACCATATTCAATCCGGGCCAGCTGGGTCACCCCAAGATTCCCGCCCTCACCAATCACTTTGGCACGTACATCGCGGGCATCAATGCGCAACGCATCGTTGGCTTTGTCACCCACATCGGCGTGAGTTTCACTGCTGGCTTTAATATAGGTACCGATGCCGCCGTTCCAGATCAGATCGACCGGTGCTTTTAACAACGCACTGATCAGTTCATTCGGCGGCAGACGATCCGCACTGATACCAAACACCTGTTTCATTTCCGCAGATACCGGAATACTTTTAGCCGCCCGGGAGAAAACCCCGCCCCCTTTGGAGATCAGTGTTTTTTCGTAATCAGCCCAGGTTGATCGCGGCAAGTCGAACAACCGCTTCCGCTCGGCAAAGCTGCTGGCGGCATCCGGTGTCGGATCGATAAAAATATGCATATGATTAAAGGCCGCAACCAGGCAGATGTGGTCAGACAACAACATACCATTACCAAACACATCACCGGCCATATCGCCGATGCCCACCACCGAAAAATCCTGCTGCTGAACGTTATGCCCCTGCTCGCGGAAATGGCGCTGTACCGATACCCAGGCGCCCCGGGCAGTAATGCCCATTTTTTTATGGTCGTAACCAATGGAACCACCGGAGGCAAAACCATCGCCCATCCAGAAACCCCGGCTGACAGCAATTTCATTGGCAATATCGGAAAATGTTGCCGTACCTTTGTCAGCCGCAACCACCAGATAAGGGTCATCGGCATCATGGCGAACAACACACTGCGGCGGCACCACCTGACCTTCCACCAGATTATCTGTCACATCCAGCAGCGCGCTGATAAAGGTCTGATAACAACCAATGCCTTCGGCCATAAAGGCATCACGACCACCCTCTTTCGGCAACTGTTTGGCAACAAAGCCACCCTTGGCCCCCACAGGTACAATAACCGCATTTTTTACCTGCTGCGCTTTTACCAGACCCAGCACCTCGGTGCGGAAATCTTCACTGCGGTCCGACCAGCGCAAACCACCCCGGGCGACTTTACCGCCACGCAGATGCACCCCTTCCACCCGGGGAGAATAAACAAAAATCTCAAACATGGGCCGTGGCAGTGGCATTTCTGAGATGTCGGCCGGATTCATTTTAAAGGCGATATAATCTTTCGCCTGGCCGTTTTGATCGGGCTGGAAGAAGTTCGTCCGTAAAGTAGCGTGGATCAGCTCGATGTAACGGCGGATGGTGCGGTCTTCATTCAGCTGATCAACATTATCAAGTGCTTCTATTAAGGTTTGTTCACAAGCTTCCAGTCGTTGCTGACGCTGCTCCGCACTGACGTCCGACAAACCAAAACGCTGATGAAACAAATCCACCAGCCCGGCACTGATCGGAATATAACGCCCCAGGGTTTCGGCAATATAGGACTCAGAGATACCAAACCGGATCTGCTTCATATAACGGGCGTAACCGCGCAGGATGGCGATGTCCCGCCAGCCCAGCTGAGCGCCCAGCACCAAACGGTTAAAGCTGTCGTTTTCCGCTTTGCCCAGCCAGATAGCACGAAAAGAATCCTGAAACAGGCCTTTAACGTCGGTGATATTAATGGCATCGGCCAGATCGTATTTCAGCAGGAAATTATGAATCCAGATTTTTCCACCGTCCGCCAGGTGAATTTCATACGGGTGTTCACCCAACACCCGTAACCCCAGATTCTCCAGCACCGGAATCACATCCGACAAAGGTAAAATGGTATCGCGGTTAAACAGTTTAAAACGCAACTGGCCGGATTCTTCTTCCAGTTCACGATAAAAACTCATGGCCAGCTCGCCGCTGTCCAGCGTCTGCAGATTTTCCATATGCTGGATATCCGTCACCGCTGTACGGGCGGTAAAATTCTCACGATAACCCGCCGGAAACGCCTCGCGGTAGCGATGGAACTGATGATTGCCCTTTTCTTCGCCGACCTGTTCAATCAGCGCTGCGTGTAAGTCGTCCTGCCAGGAACGCACCACCTGGGTAATTTTTTTGGCAATCAGGGTGGCATCAAAATCGGACGATTTTTCCGGATTCAGACGCACCATAAAATGGGTCCGGGCCAGAATCGACTCAGAAAAATAAGTATTAAACTCCACATCCAGCGGTTCAAACTCCGATTCCAGCACCTGCTGCATTTTTTCCCGCAATTCAGTGTTGTAAATATCGCGTGGGATATAGGTCAGGCAGGATAAAAACTTACTGTATGGGTCCTTGCGCAAAAACACCCGGCTCTGACGCCGTTCCTGAATATTGAGAATCGCTACCGCCGTATCAGCCAGCTCACGCGCATTGGACTGTAACAATTCATCGCGGGGGTAAACTTCCAGAATTCGGTCCAGTTCTTTGGCGCTGTGACTGTGCCCGGCAAAGCCGGACAGACGCCGTACTTCTTTCAGCTTTTCACGAATGATGGGAATATTATTCGGCGTTTCAATATAAACGATGGACGTGTACAAACCGACAAAACGCAGGATGCCGGTCAGCTCCCCGTCATCGTTAAACTGTTTAATCACCACATAATCTGGATACGCCGGGCGATGAACCCGGCTGCGGGTACCGGACTTAAGAAAACTGATCAGTTTTTTCTGTTCAATAAAGTGCTGCACATCCGGGTCCAGCTCCTGTAGCTCAACCCGGGTTTTATCGTTATTACGGAACCGGAACACCCCCAGATCCTGATCATCCTGACGAAATGCCTCCAGACCTTTTTTACCGCGCCGGATATCAAACTCGTCGTAGGCAAGAAAGGTAAAATGATCACTTTTCAGCCACTGAATAAAGGCTTTTGCCTGTTTCTTCTCTGCCGCACTGAAGCTGTTGCTGCCATCAATCAGTGCCAGCCCCTGCTCGGTTTTTTCCAGAATGGCCGGATAATCAGCCACACAGTGCTGTACTTCTGACAATACAGACAATAACTCGGTGGTCAGATCTTCCAGTGTCTGGGTGTCCGAGTGATGATCAATTTCAATATAAATAATGGCTTCAGGACGGCTTTTTTTGCTGGCGCTGATCCAGCGTGCTCCCTGCTCGTCTTTGCTGGCCAGCAGCTTATGGCTTTTATCACGCTCCGCTTCCAGCACACAATAATGAATAGCGTGCAGTGACATCTGGCGGCGATTCAGTTCCATACGTACCGAGTCCACCAGAAACGGCATATCGTCACATACAATTTCGATCACGGTATGCAGGCATTGCCAGCCGTAGTTTTCATAATCCGGATTCAGCACCCGGACTTTGGCTTCACCGGGTTTACGGCTCTGAATCAGTTGCCAGCAGGACAAGGTGGCACCGTACACATCTTCCACCGAACGGGCGAGCAACTCCTCCATCGGCGCGGCTGAATAATATAAAGTCGAAAAATCGCGTAACAGCTCAGCCTGGGGTTCTTCGTTTCGTTCGCTGATCAATTGGTGCAGGGCGGTTAACATGCCGGTTTCCTTGTGCGCTACAGAGTTCCTGTTAAGCGTAGCAGCTTGTTACCCGTGCGGACTGTTACCAGTGCGCAAATATGCTGTGCCCGCGGCGCTCTTTACGCTCCTTTACGGCGTTCGACGAATCTTTCACCTCAAGCCGGGCCAATAGCGTTGACCGTTGCGGTTAATTCAATAAAATCATTGCTAAATCAAAGTATTAGGAAGCGAGATCGATGTCATTACAACAGGGATTCGCGCAACTGAAGGAATCACTGCAACAGCAGATCATTGGCCAGCCCCATCTGGTGGAACGTCTGATTATCAGTTTATTAGCCGACGGTCATTTATTGGTTGAAGGCGCCCCGGGGCTGGCAAAAACCAAAGCGATCAATGCGCTGGCCGATCGCATCGAAGGGGATTTTAAACGCATTCAGTTCACCCCCGACCTGTTACCCGGTGATATCACAGGGACTGAGATTTACCGGCCGCAACAACAGACTTTCGACTTTCAGGCCGGCCCGGTGTTCCACAACCTGATTCTGGCCGACGAAATTAACCGTGCACCAGCCAAGGTTCAGAGTGCCCTGCTGGAAGCCATGGCAGAACGTCAGGTAACCGTTGCCGGCGTCACCCGGGCATTACCCGAACTGTTTCTGGTGATGGCAACCCAGAACCCGATTGAACAGGAAGGTACTTACCCGCTGCCGGAAGCACAGCTCGACCGCTTCCTGATGCACGTCGTCATTGATTACCCCGACGCGGCTGCCGAACAGCAGATTTTACGTCTGGCGCGCGGTGAAGCATTACAGCAGCCAGCTGCCGACATCCTCAAGCTGGCCGCCGAAGATATCTTCAGTGCCCGCAAACAAGCGTTACGGTTACACATGAGCGAACCGGTTGAGCAATATATCGTGCAGCTGATTATGGCCACCCGCCAGCCCGCCGCTTATGGCGATGATCTGGCCAGCTGGATCGAATACGGCGCCAGCCCACGCGGCACTATTGCCCTCGATCGTTGCGCCCGCGCCCACGCCTGGTTACATGGCCGGGATTTTGTCAGCCCGGATGACGTCCAGGCCGTATTACACGACGTGTTGCGTCACCGCCTGCTGCTCAGCTTTGAAGCCGAAGCCAGCGGCATGAACGCCAATAAAGTGATCAATCAGCTGATTCAGCGCGTTGCCGTGGGCTGATGATGAACACGCACACAGGGTTTTCCAACGGTGCCGATATTCTGCCAGCCAACCTGGTCGGACTGCGTGAGCTCGCGCGACAACTGCCACTGGCGAAGCAGAAACGTATTCTGAATGATCTCAGCGGCAGCCACACTTCAGCGGTTCGTGGCCGTGGTATTGATTTTTCAGAAGTGCGGAATTACCAGCCCGGTGATGATATCCGGGCGATGGACTGGCGGGTCACCGCCCGTACCGGCGATCCGCATATCAAACTGTTTCGCGAAGAACGGGAACGGCCGGTACTGATCGTCTGTGACCTGCGCGCCAACATGCACTTCGGTACCCGGCAGACGTTAAAAGATGTCTTAGCAGCGGATATCAGCGCTCTGCTGGCCTGGGCAGCACTGGCCAATGGCGATCGCACCGGCGGGCTGATTTTTAACGATCAGCAGGAACAGGATCTGCGGCCGAAAACCGGCCGCAAACAGGTATTACAACTGCTGCATCAGCTGGCCGATATGCCGGCATCTGCCCCGGCGGATGGCCAGCAGCGCATGCAGCAGATGTGTCGCCATCTGCGCCGCATTGTGCGCCCCGGCAGTGCGGTATATTTTATCAGCGACTGGCTCGGCTTTGATGATGAGTGTGAACGCCAGTTATTCAGCGTCAGTCGCCACAGCGACATCAGCGCCATTCGGCTATACGATCCGATGGAAGCGCAACTGCCACCCCCGGGGCTGTACAACCTGACGGATGGCAGGCAAAAAATTATCCTCGACAGTTATTCCCACACCAGTCGGGAAGCACATCAACAGGCTTATCAGCAACAACGGCAACAACTGCAACACTATATGTTGCGGTTAAAGGTGCCATTACTGGAAATTGCCACCAGTGATGAACCACTCAGCGCCTTACGACAAGGGCTGGGTCTCAACGGAGGACGCCGCTGATGCAACCCCAGCAAGCGCTAGTCCCTCAGCCGGGCGTAAGCAACCCGCCGTTACCGCTGGAAGCGTTATCCAACCCGGCAGCAATCAGCTGGTGGCCGCCGGCACCCGGCTGGTGGATATTATTGTTACTCTGCCTGTTGTTACTGGCCGCCCTGATATACGCTGGCTGGCGTTATATCCACCAGCAACGCGACCGGCGCCAGGCACAACAGCTGTTGCGTCAGGCCTACCTCAGCTGGCAGAAGCAGCGCGACGATCAGCAACTGTTGCAACAGTGTAATCAGATTCTTAAACGTTATTGCCGGCAACGTTTTCCGTCCGCGTTAGCGCTGCACGGCGAGCAGTGGCTGACCTTCCTGAACCAAAGCACCGGGCAGCCGGTATTCACGCAGCCGCTGGCAGATGCGCTGACACACGGTTTGTATTGCCAGCCACAACAATTACCCGATCTCGACGGCACCGCTCTGCATCAGAGTTGTCAGCGCTGGTTGCGCCGTGCCGCAGCCAAACATCTAGCGGAGGCCAACTGATGGAATGGCACTGGCCCTGGGCATTTCTGTTATTACCCCTGCCCTGGATTGTGCGTGGATTTATGCCACCGGCCCGGGTGCAACAGGCGGCGCTGAAAGTACCGTCTCTGCTGCCCTGGCAGCAAACACCAGGTGCTGCCAGCCATAACCGTCAGCCAGGCTGGCAGCACTGGCTGTTACCACTGCTGACCTGGGTAGCACTGCTGACAGCGCTGGCCCGCCCGTACCACAGCGGCGAGGTGGTTCAGGTACCGGCCAGCGGCCGCGACCTGATGCTGGCCGTGGATATTTCCGGCAGCATGCAGATTGAAGATATGCAGTGGCAGCAGCGTCCGGTTAATCGTCTGCAGCTGGTCAAAGAAGTGGTTAATGACTTTATTGATCAGCGCCAGGGCGATCGCCTCGGGCTGGTATTGTTTGGTTCCGGCGCCTATCTGCAGGCTCCGCTGACCTTCGACAGCCATACCGTGCAGCAATTCCTGAACGAAGCTCAGATTGGCCTGGCCGGTAAAGAAACCGCCATCGGCGACGCCATCGGCCTGACCATTAAGCGCCTGAAAGCCAATCCGGAAAGCAGCCGGGTAATGATATTGTTAACGGATGGCGCCAATACCGCCGGCGAAGTGGAACCTTTAAAAGCCGCCGAACTGGCTGCCCATTATCAGGTAAAAATCTACACTGTCGGCCTGGG
The DNA here is from genome assembly GCF_042648445.1 of Bacterioplanoides pacificum. Classification (NCBI taxonomy): domain Bacteria; kingdom Pseudomonadati; phylum Pseudomonadota; class Gammaproteobacteria; order Oceanospirillales; family Oceanospirillaceae; genus Bacterioplanoides; species Bacterioplanoides pacificum. Next base: position 362,109 of record NZ_JBHRYB010000005.1, on the reverse strand, counting down.
TGCCGACGTGATGGAAGTCCCCAGCTTTTTTGGTACCCGGCGGGTCAACCCGTCACGCGACCTCGATGAACAAAGCCTGCAACAGATCGCTGACAGTACCGGCGGCCACTTTTTCCGCGCCCGCAACAGTCAGGAACTGCAACAGATTTACCAGCTGATCGACGAGCTGGAACCCACCGAACAGGACCCACAAAAATACCGCCCGCAGCAAAACCTGTATCACTGGCCACTGCTGCTGGCGTTTATTGCCAGCCTGTTGCTGGCGTTACAACAACCACCACTCGGCCACTGGTGGCGTGGCAGTAAAGGGGGCCAATAACCATGGAGTTGCTCAGCCAGTTTCATTTTTTACGTCCGGCCTGGTTGCTGTTGTTACTTCCGGCACTGTTGCTGTTTTTCCTGTTGCTGAAACGCCGCCTGAATGCCGGCCACTGGGCCGGGGTTATCGACGAGCATTTATTGCCACACGTACTGGATCGTTCATTGCAGAGCCACAACGGTCGTTCACTGTGGCTGATTTTATCAGCCTGGCTACTGGCCAGCCTGGCATTGGCCGGCCCCAGCTGGGAAAAGGTAGCGGCACCCGCCAGTAAAAATCAGGATGCACTGGTCATTCTGCTGGATATGTCGTTATCCATGGGTGCTCAGGACGTTAAACCCGACCGTGCTACCCGTGCGATTCAGAAAGTCACCGACATTCTGCGCTTGCGCCAGGATGGCCTGACGGCCCTGGTCAGTTATTCCGGCGACGCCCATACCGTCACCCCGCTGACCGATGACCGCGACACCATCGAGAACCTGTTGCCATCGCTATCGCCGTATATCATGCCGAAACCCGGCAGCCGGCCGGATAAAGCCATTGCCCTGGCACAGCAACTGGTCAGCGACAGTGGTATTAACCGCGCGCAGTTATTGCTGATCACCGATGGCATCATCAACAAAGACATTCAGCGCATCCGCAAGGTGTACGATGCTCAGCGCTTTGATCTCAGCATTATTGCCGTCGGCACCGCCGAGGGTGCCCCGATCGCCATGCCCAACAGTGGTTTTCTGCGCGATGGCCAGGGCACGATTGTTCTGCCGCAACTGGATCTGGCGCCGATTCAGGCGCTGGCTTCAGAACTCAGCATCGACTGGCAACCACTGCGTTACGACGATGCTGACTGGCAAACCCTGCTGCGTGATCGGGTGACAGACGACCCCGGCCAGTACCACGCCGGCCAAACCGAATTTGACCAGTGGCAGGATCAGGGTTACTGGCTGCTGTTTCTGGTATTACCCCTGGCACTGATTCCGTTCCGCCGGGGAGTGGTTTTTGTGTTGCCGATGGCACTGGGGATGACACTGATAACCAGCCCCTCTGAGCTGCAGGCAGCTCAGAGCGATTCCTCCTCCAGCGCTGCAACTGTCTGGCAAAACCTGTGGCAAACCCCCGACCAGCAAGGTGCCAGTCTGTTAGCACAGGATCCGGCCGCTGCGGCACAACGTTTCGAAAACGACGACTGGCGCGGCGTAGCCGCCTATCAGGCAGGGGATTATCAGCAGGCAGCGCAGGCGTTTGCCAATAACCACAGCGCAGCCGGACGCTACAACTATGGCAATGCGCTGGCCCAGGCCGGGCAACTGGAACAGGCGCTGGCAGCTTATGAAGAAGCTCTGGCACAACAACCGGATTTTGCCGCTGCACAAAAAAACAAAGCCATTACCGAGCAGGCTTTAAAGCAACAGCAACAGCAACAGCAACAGCAACAGCAGTCTCAGTCACAACCGCAGGACGGGCAAGCGCAGCAGGGTACGCCACAAAATGAGCCATCTGCTGCGCAACAACAACAACAACAACAACAACAACAACAACAACAACAACCGACCGACGACAAGAGTTCACAAACCAGCCGCAACGACGATGAGCAACAGTCGGCGGACAGCGCCTCGTCATCCGCAGAACCGGACGAAAACAAGCAACAACAGGACACCCAATCTGGTACCGACGAGCAGCAGCCGGCTACAGCAGCACAAACCAGTCCCGATACGGACGAGGACGATACCAGCGACAGCGATAACGACTCCCCCGCCCAAAACCAGAACTCACTGAGCCAGGCGGAGCGCGAACAACAGCAGGCCATGGAACAATGGCTGAACCGAATTCCGGACGACCCGGGTAATTTATTACAACAAAAGTTCCTGTATCAGTATCGGCAACAAGCCCGGGAACAGGCAGAAACCGAGGAGGATGTTCTATGGTAAGCCGGTTAACCTGCGTCTGGCTGTGCTGGTTGTTACTGGCGGCGCTGCCCGCCCAGGCGGCAACTCTGTCAGCGGCCGTCGACCGTAAAGCCATCAGTGAAGACGACACCTTAACGCTGATGGTGCGTTACAGTGACAGCGCCGGCCTGAAAAAGCCCGATTTTTCTGCCCTGCAGCAGGACTTCCGCATTTTGCTGAATCGCAGCGCCTCACAAATCACCTTACGCGGCGCTTATACCGAATGGCAACTGCGACTGGCGCCGAAACGCACCGGTACACTGACAATTCCGGCATTCAGCTTTGCCGGCAGTCGCACTCAGCCCATTGATATTCAGGTGGCGCCGTTATCCGCCGCGGCCAAACAAAAACTGGCGGAAGATTTTTTCTTCAAAATCGAAGTCAGTCAGGGGCCGGCGTATGTCCAGGGACAAATTCTGTACCACGAAAAACTGTTTTACCGGGTAATGCCGGAAGATCCGTCGCTGTCGGACTTCCGGGTCACCGATGCCCGGGTAGAGCCACTGGGCGATGTTCGTTCTTATCAGGTCAATATCGACGGTGAACGGCTTGGTGTGTACGAACGTAACTTTGCGATTTTTCCGGAACAAAGTGGCGAGCTGGTGATTCCCGGCCAGCGTTTCAGCGCCCGGGTTCCCAACCCCTACGATCGCTGGAGCAGCGGCCGCCAGATCAACCTGACCAGCAAACCAATCCGGCTTGAGGTCAACGCCATTCCGGACAACTACCCTCAGGCTCCCTGGTTACCGGCCAACCGGCTGAAAATCAGCGAAACCTTCAGCCGTGACAACCAACAGCCCTGGGTTCAGGGTGAACCGGTTACCCGCACCATACGCATTGAAGCGGAAGGCCTGGCAGGCAGTCAGATACCGGCCGTAGCACTGCCGGTGGTGGATAAACTGCGCTATTACCCGGATCGTTCAGAACACAGCGATCAGATCGATAAAAACGGCATCACCGGTGTACTGGAACAGTCGCTGGCCATCGTACCGACCAGCGACGGGCGGCTGATTCTGCCGGAAATTCGTATCCCCTGGTGGAATACCCGGCTCGGCAGTGTTGAATACGCCGTGTTGCCAGCACGTACCATCGATGTCAGCGCCAGCCAGGCTGCGGCCATGCCCGCCGGTACAGCAAACAATACCAGAGCCAGCGCAGAGGCAGCGCCTGCCGGCGGCCAGGGAATCTGGGTCCTGATTTCAGCACTGCTGTTGTTAAGCAATTTTGTGCTGGGTTTTCTGTTATGGAACAGCAAGCAACAAACAGACAGTCAGCATGACAAAACACCACGTGACGAGCATGACGAAAAATATTACTGGAAAGCGCTGCAACAGGCAGCACGTCAGAACGACGCCGGCCGCTTCCGCCATGCTCTAATTCATTGGGCACAGCTGCACTTACAACAACCGCAGCTGATCACTCTGGAGCAGATCAGCCAGAGCTGTAATGAGCCACAGCTAACACAAGGATTGCGGCAACTGGATAACAGCCTGTATGCCGCTCAGTGCGGTGACACACCGGATTTGGCCGCACTACTGAAATGCCTCAACCGGCTGACTGCCAACAATCGCCAGATGCCGGGGCTGGCGCCATTATATTCATAGCTTCAGCCCAGCGGCGGTTGCAGATAGCGGTTTTCCTGGCCAAATAAGGTGCGCCAGAACCAGCCGCTTTCCAGATCTTCCCGGCACTGCACCAGCTGGCGCTGATACAACTTTGCGCGGCGCTCAACTTTCTTCGCCACCTTAATTAACCAGGGTTTGTTTTTATAGCTGCCGCGCAGATAACCGCCAGCGCCATCGTGATACGCCAGATACAGACGGTACGCATCGTGCGATGGAATGCCGGTGCGTTTAATGGTGCGGGCGTTATACCAGCCAATAAAATCCACCGCATCTTCAAACTCGTCGCGGTCGGCCCCCCAGTTACCACTGAGGCGGCGATATTCATCCCAGGTACCATCCAGCGCCTGAGCATAGCCATAAGCCGATGATGGCCGCGGGCCGGGAATAATCCATAAAAACCACTCGCGTGGCGGGCGGTTATCACCAATAAATTTCGATTCCTGATGAATAAACGCCATGCTGACCGACACCGGAACGCCGTATTTTTTCTGTACCGCTTTTGAGGCGTTATACCAGTCGTAATATTCATCAAATATATCGCACACATCACCAATATTTTTTGGCTGAGGCGCGGTACAGGCAGATAACCCCAGCAGGCTGAATAGCAGCAGAATATAACGCCCCATTGTCGTCCTCGCGTCAGTCGTGTTGTATACCGTGTTGATCTAACAGCGCCATAAAGGCGTCGTTATCGAGCACTTCTACCTCCAGCTGCTGTGCCTTGGTCAGCTTGCTGCCGGCCTTTTCTCCGGCCACCAGAAAATCGGTTTTTTTCGACACACTGCCACTCACTTTAGCTCCCAGCTGCTGCAGATAATCTTTCGCCTGATCGCGACTCATGCTGGCCAGCGTACCGGTAATCACCGCTGTTTTTCCGGCCAGAGGGGCGTCGTCATCCTGACCCTGCGGTTCCGCTTCCGGCCATGCAACACCGGCATCCTGAAGTTGCTCAATAATGTCGCGGTTATGAGGCTCAGCAAAGAAATTAACGATATGACTGGCGACGATATCACCCACATCACTGACCGCTAATAACGCGTCTTTTTCAGCCGCCATAATGCGCTGTAAAAAACCAAAATGAGAAGCCAGGTTATTGGCCGTCACCGTGCCGACCTCACGAATACCCAACGCGTATAAAAACCGCGCCAGTGTGGTTTTTTTCGACGCCTGTAACGCGTCCAGCACGTTCTGCGCCGATTTTTCCGCCATCCGTTCCAACCCGGCCAGCTGCTCCAGCGTCAGGTGAAACAAATCGTCCACTGAATCGATCAGCTGTTGCTCCACCAGCTGATCGATCAGCTTATCGCCCAACCCTTCGACATCCAGCGCTTTGCGCGAAACAAAATGTTTGATCGCTTCTTTGCGCTGCGCCGAACAGATTAAACCACCGGTACAGCGGGCCACCGCTTCACCCTCGACCCGCTCAATGTGAGAATCACACACCGGGCAGCGGGATGGAAAGACGATATCGGTCGCGTTATCCGGGCGACGATCCAGCACCACGGACACCAGCTGCGGAATCACGTCTCCTGCGCGACGAATCACGACGGTATCGCCAATTTTCACACCCAGCCGGGCTATTTCATCGGCGTTATGCAGCGTCGCATTACTGACCACCACACCTGCCACTTTAACCGGTTTTAACCGCGCTACCGGCGTAATTGCGCCGGTACGCCCAACCTGGAAATCCACCTGTTCCAGCTCGGTCATTTGTTCAACGGCAGGAAATTTATACGCAATCGCCCAGCGTGGTGCCCGGGCAACAAAGCCAAGACGTTGCTGTAATGCCAGGTTATTTACCTTAAATACGGTACCATCAATTTCGTACGGCAAAGAGTGACGTTTGTCACCCAGACCGGCGTAAAACGCTTGCGCCTCAGCCAGGCTGCCGGCCACCGTCAGCTCCGGATTAATTTTGATGCCCCAGCTGTGAATCTGCTGAAATATGTCACTTAATGTGGCTGGCAGCGCAAAATCATCACTGACCACACCCAGGCCATAAGAACAGAATTCCAGCGGCCGCCTGGCGGTAATTTTTGAGTCCAGCTGGCGTAATGAACCCGCGGCAGCATTACGCGGATTGGCAAATACCTTGCCACCGGCAGCCAGCGCTTTCTGGTTATACGCTTCAAATCCGGCCAGTGGCATATACACTTCACCACGAATTTCCACCCGCTGCGGGTAGTCACCCGACAGTCGTAACGGCACATTATTAATGGTGCGCACGTTATCGGTAATATTTTCTCCGGTTTCACCATCACCCCGGGTTGCCGCGCGGATCAGCACGCCGTCTTGATACAATAAACTGACGGCCGCGCCGTCGAGTTTTGGCTCACACACCAGCTCAACATCACCGGTATCATTCAGCTGTTTCTGCAGGCGGGCATAAAAATCGGCAAATTCGGTGGCATTCATGGCGTTATCCAGCGATAACATCGGCATTTCATGCGTCACATTATCGAAAGCCGACAACGGCGTGGCCCCGACTTTCTGAGTCGGCGAATCCGGCGTTTTCAGCTCTGGCCGGGCACCTTCGATATCCTGTAGCTCACGCAACAAACGATCGTATTCGGCATCCGGTACGGTTGGATTATCCAGCACATAATATTGATGGTTATAAAGATTCAGAGCGTCGCGCAACTGCTGGGCACGCGCCGAAACGTCAACCGCCGCAGAGTCTGCGGCGGTATTAAGAGAATTTTTTTCAGTCATAGTGGCGTTTGGCCATCATTCCGGTTGGGGTAAAGCAGGCGCTGAGGTTACAGCGCTCCCTGTTTTTTCAGCAGCAGGTGCTGATAACGTTCAAAGTCCATAATTTCCTGGCGGTTCGCTTCCACCGTTTGTGGCGTCAGTGCACTCAGGCTTTCGTCCAGCATATCGGCTTTCAGGTTACGGCTGACCACCATCGCCATTTCATACATGGCTTCGTAGGCTTCCAGCGGTCGCCGGGCACCCGGCAGACTCATAAAGAAACTCAGGCCACGGCAATACTGATCGGCCATTCGTGCCGGTTCAAAGGTGCCGGGCTCGTGGCACTGCGAAACTGAAAACTGCACACAGCCCGCGCCATCGGCCTCTTCGAAACGGTGAAAAATATTCTTTTCACCGTAACGCAAATCGCAGGAGTTAAATAAATAAATCAGATCACTGCCTTTAAAGCCCTGTTCCGTGCGGGGAATCGTATGAATCACCAGTACCACTTCGGCATCCGGGCGATGGGCCAGCACCTCGGCATCCGGCCCGGCAAAGTTCACTGGCTGGGTGATAATCCGGCTGGTATCGTTCAGCGCCCGGCTGACGTCTTCCGGCTCTGCTTCCTGCTCCAGATGAGGATCGTTAATCTGTTGAGGGTCTTCCAGCTCGGCAATGTATTCCAGCGCATTTTCACGGCTGTTAATATCCGCGGGGGTTGCGTCCTCATCCCGGGCAGGAGGATTCTGCTCAGCGGCCACCTCTGCGACCTCGGCATCAGTATCCGCTTCAATACTCTGCGCCATGACTCCGGGATCTTCGGCCACACTTTCGGCCACACCGACGTCAACGCCGGCTGCAACGGTTGTAACCAGCTGTTCATCGCTGCTGTCAGGCTGTGAGGTGCTGCACTCAGAATCATCGGCGCACGTTTCCACTTCTGCCTGAGTGTCTTGTTCAGCCAGCGTAACCGCAGCCGTTTCCGCCACAACCTCGGTTTCATCACCCAGTTCTTCAACATCCAGTAACACCGGCACCTGCTCATCCAGGTTAACCGGTTTCGCTTTCGGGATCAGGGGAGAATCGGGCCGTGGCTGTTCCGCTTCGGCAGCACTGCTTGCTTGTGATGCCTCTGAGGTTTGTTCAACTTCTGCCAGGGGTTCATCATCCAGCGCAGAAAAACCGGGGAAAGCGTCAGAGACGTTATCCGCTTCATTATCAGAGGCCGACAGATTGCCTAATTCCTGCGCCGGATTTTCGCCGCCCAAACCGGCTTCGGGGGGATTGTCCGGGGCGATGAAACCCGCCTCGGGTTGTTGCGTTTCTGCCACAGGAGACTGGCTGACAACACGGACTTCACCGGGCAGCTCAGGGTTGTAACCCTCTTCCGGAAATTTAAAATCGTCCGAAACATCCAGCCGCAGAGCTTCAGCACGTGCGCGCCGCATGCGCCGAAAACCATCCACCAGAATCATAACCATCGCCAGCAATCCCAACAGGATCATGACGGTGCGCCAGCTCCATTCCATATCAGCCTCTTACTCTGTTAACCCATGACACAATAAAACCTCAGCCCGGTAAAGACCGGTAAAACACCCGGACTGATCGACGCTCAAGTTTGTCATAAGCCTGCGCCTGATGACAGTGCTCAACAGGCCTTTCCTTGTGATTTGTTAGCGGATTTTGCACTTTTTTGCTAATTGCCGCCGCAATTGGTTATTGGTCAATCATTTCTGCCGCTTCTTCCACATCCACCGACACCAGGCGTGATACACCGGGCTCGTGCATGGTCACCCCCATCAGCTGCGACGCTTTTTCCATCGCGATCTTATTGTGCGTTATATAAATAAACTGAACTTTCTCCGACATAGCTTTCACCAGCCGGGCGTAGCGACCAACGTTGGCATCATCCAGTGGCGCATCCACTTCGTCCAGCATACAGAATGGTGCCGGGTTCAGCTGGAAAATCGAAAACACCAGAGCGATCGCGGTCAGCGCTTTTTCACCACCGGATAACAGATGAATGGTGCTGTTTTTCTTGCCCGGCGGCCGCGCCATAATCGCGACCCCGGTATCCAACAAATCATCACCGGTTAATTCCAGCGACGCATGACCACCGCCAAAGACCTTAGGAAATAATTCCGCCAGGCCGGCGTTCATTTTGTCGAAGGTTTCTTTAAAACGGGTGCGGGTTTCGCGGTCGATTTTATGAATTGCACCTTCCAGCGTCGATAACGCTTTCTCCAGATCTGCATGTTGCGCATCCAGATACACCTGCCGCTCCGACTGGGTTTTGTATTCTTCGATGGCCGCCAGGTTAATCGCCCCTAAACGCTGAATCCGTTCCGCCAGTTTCTGTAACTCCTGCTGCCAGATGTCCGGATCGGCATCAGCCGGCATGGTTTCCAGTACCTGCTCCAGGCTGAGTTTTTCTTCCTGTAACTGCTCAACCAGCGCCTGGCGGCGGATATCCAGTGCCTGACATTCCATCCGCACTTTTTCCAGCTCACTGCGCACATCCAGTGCTTTTTTCTCAGCATCCGCCCGCTTTTGCTCCAGCTGACGTAATTGCGTATCAACCTGTTCCAGCGCATGCCGTGCTGTTTGCATCTGCTGTTCAGCGTCCAGTTTATGCTCCAGCAACTCTTCCAGCTGGGCTTTTAACTCGTCCAGATCACTGCTGTGATCACGCTGCTGATTGGCTTCAATCTGAGCGCGGCGTTCACGCAGGCGCTGCATTTGTTCGGCCAGGCGCGCTACCGCCTGATTGAGACTTTGTTGCCGGGTGGTCAGGCCCTGTACCTGTAACTGCAACTGATGACTGCGGTCTTTATTTTGCCCTGCCGCCATCCGCGCCTGATCCAGCGCCTGCTGTACTGCGGTTTTGCGTTGCAGCAGGCGTTCACGTTCGCCGCTGTCTTCGTCAATCGCCGACATAGCTTCCTGCCATTGCAGCCGGATTTCCTCCAGACTTTCGCGCTCCAGCGTCTGCAACTCACGGGTTTCGCGGATATCCTGTTCCAGTTTATCGCTGCGAATGGCAAATTGTTCGGCCCGGGCCTGTTTGCCCGACAGCTGAGACTTAAGGTGAATCAACTGCTGGCTGGCCTGTTGCAACTCACGCTGAGCCACTTCCCGCTGCTGTTCCGCACTGCGCAGCTTCAGCTGGTCGGCTTCCAGGTCGACTTCCCATTCATCAACCTGAATGTCCAGCTCTTCAATCTGTTGCTCCAGCGTTTCCAGCTCCTGCTGACGCGCCAGCACACCGCCTTCACCGTCAGCACTTTTGGCGACCCGCAACCAGCCGGGGCCCAGCCAGATACCATCGGCGGTAATCACCGATTCATCAGCCTGCAGACTGCTGCGCAGCGCCAGTGCCTGAGTCAGATCATCAGCCGTTCTGACCCGGGCCAGCAAGCCGGATACGTCCTGACCGCTGTGGACTTTATGCAGCAGCGATCCGGCAACCGGTGCAACCGTTGCCGCCGCCACGGCTGCCTGCTGCCATAACACCAACTGACCTTCTTTCAGGTTTGCGAGCCAGTGCTGCACCGGGTCAAGGTCGTCGATGACCACCGCCTGCAGATAATCCCCCAGTACGGTTTCCACCGCCACTTCCCAGCCTTCGTCAACCTGCAACTGCTCGGCCAGTCGCGGCTTACGGGCCAACTGATGGCTTTCCAGCCAGTGGCTGACGGCTTCCGAACCTTCACCCAGCGCCGCTTTCTGCAGCGCATCCAGCGTCGCTTTACGATTGATAAAGTGTTGCAGCTGATGCTTACCATCATCGAGCTGACGCCGCCGGGCTTCCAGTTCATCGCGCGACTGATTGACCTGCTGCTGCAGGCTGTCGACTTTTTCCTGCAGGCTTTCGGACGCCATTTCCTGCTCGGAAACCTCTTCCTGCAACAGCTGAATTTCTTCCAGCTCCGGGTTTTCAGCCAGCTCCCGCTGCTCTCCCTGCAGACGTTCGACCTGCTGTTGTAAGCGCGTCAGCTGTTGCTCTATGTTCTGCATCCGGGTTTGCGCCACTTCGGCCTGGCGGGTCGGCTCACTGGCACGCTGAGTAAACTGCTCCCACTGTTCCTGCCACTGCTGCTGATTCTCTTCTGCCAGCGCCAGCGATTGTGCGGATTCCTCTTCTCCGGCCAGCAACATCTCCAGCTCTGGCTCCAGCTGCAAACGCTGTTCTTCAATCGCTTCCAGCTGGATCTGGTCTTCTTCCAGCGCTCTCTGAGTATCGAGGATGGATTTTTCCACCTCCGCCATTTCCTGATCGAGCTGCAGTGCCATCTGCGCCTGGTGCTCAACCTTTTGTTCCTGACGGGCAATCTGCGAACCCACCTCATAAAAGCGGGCCTGAGCGCGGTTAAACTGCTCGGTTTTGTCGCTGTGCTCCAGCCGCAAGACTTCAATATCGGCATCGGCACCGCGCTGTTCGGCCATATGGGCTTCAAACTGCACTTCATGCTGGCTAATCTGTTGCTCACGCTGACGGTAGTCATTGTCCAGAATCTGCCATTTCAGCGCCTGCAACTGGGCTTTCTTCTGCCGTTCTTCGGCTTTGTATTCTTTGTATTTTTCCGCCGCATCGGCCTGGCGTTTAAGGTGGGCCAGCTGGCGTTCCAGCTCTTCACGGATATCCTGTAACCGCTCCAGATTTTCCTGGGTGCGGCGCATACGGTTTTCCGTTTCCCGGCGCCGTTCTTTGTATTTGGAAATGCCGGCCGCTTCCTCAACATAGACCCGCAATTCTTCCGGCTTGGCCTCGATCAGGCGGGAAATCATGCCTTGCTCGATAATGGCGTATGAACGGGGCCCCAGACCAGTGCCGAGGAAAATATCGGTGATGTCCTTTTTGCGGCATTTGCTGCCGTTCAGGTAATAACTGGACTGGCCATCACGCGTCACCTGACGACGCAGGCTGATTTCGTTATAACTGGCGTATTCACCCCGCAGGGTGCCATCAGAGTTATCGAAAATCAGGTCGACACTGGCTTTACTGACCGGCTTGCGCTCCGCTGAACCGTTAAAAATCACGTCAGTCATGGCATCGCCACGCAGGTATTTGGCGGAGCTTTCACCCATCACCCAACGCACGGCGTCGATGGTATTCGATTTACCGCAGCCATTAGGGCCAACAATGCCCGTCATGTTGGTATTAAAAGGTACCGTCGTCGGATCAACAAAGGATTTAAAGCCCGACAATTTGATCGCTTTCAAGCGCATAATTGACTGATATTTCCTGTAACCGGCCAGCGTTTAAAAGCGGCAGTTTACCATCGCTGCGCGGGCGGTAACATCGGTTTACACGTTTAAACGCCCGCCACCGTCACAAGCCACACAGTTACAGGCCACACAGTTACATGACACAGCGGCGCGACCTCAGTCAGCAGTCCAGCGCATCGGTCGCAGACTGAATAATCAGCGGGTCCGGAGTCAGATCAACAGCGCCGTCTTTGTTACTGTAATCCAGCTGATTCAGTACCACTTTCATGGTGTTCAGCCGGGCACGTTTTTTATCGTCAGAACGCACCACCGTCCAGGGGGCATCGCTGTGATCGGAATAATAAAACATCGCCTCTTTGGCTTCGGTATACGCTTCCCATTTATCCAGTGAGGCCAGATCGATAGGACTGAGTTTCCATTGTTTCAGCGGATCGACCTGGCGCTTCTGAAAGCGCCGTAGCTGCTCTTCACGGCTGACGGAAAACCAGAACTTGAACAAGCGGATTCCGGAACGTACAAACATACGTTCCAGCTCCGGCACTTCACGCATAAATTCCAGATAATCGTGGTTATTACAAAACCCCATTACCCGCTCGACCCCGGCGCGGTTGTACCAGGAACGGTCAAACAGCACGATTTCACCGGCGGCCGGCAAATGCTGAATATAACGCTGGAAATACCACTGGCTGCTTTCGCTGGCATTCGGCTTTTCCAGTGCCACCACCCGCGCACCACGTGGGTTAAGGTGCTCCATAAAACGTTTAATCGCTCCGCCTTTTCCGGCGGCATCACGCCCTTCAAACACGATCACCACTTTCTGGCCGGTTTCTTTTACCCAGCTCTGCATTTTCAGCAGTTCGATCTGCAATTGCTGTTTTTGCTGCTCGTACTGTTGTCTTGATAAAGGTTCGGCGTAAGGCATATGCAATGTTTCAACCGCTTCTGGCTGCCGGGCAGGCAAGGTTATTTCAGCCGTGGCTTTTTGCGTCATACAGGCTCCGCAGGCAATCAATGAAAAAATACTGAGACAGATTCATTACCCTAAACCAGGCGTCTGCTCCGCCCTTGATACAGGTCACTGTTCAACACTGAGAAAGCGATCACGCCCCTGCTTTTTCGCCTGATACAGATAACGATCGAGAAAATCGAGCACATCACTCAGCTGCAACTGCTGATGGGGCCTGGGGGTGATAGAAATATAACTGCCGGAGGCGGATAACGGTACCCGCTGACGCTGGTCGTTCATGACATCCAGCTGCCGGATGGCCTGCTGCACCCGCTCGACAACACGCGCCAGCTGATCCGGCTGGCAGCCGGGCAAAATCAGTGCAAACTCTTCGCCGCCCAAACGACCGAGGTGATCCGTCGGTCGCATCACACGCTTGAGCGTTTTACACAATTGCTTCAGCACCCGGTCGCCGGTGCCATGGCCGTGTACATCATTTACCTGTTTAAAATGGTCAATATCGAGCAGCACCATCGCAAACACATGATACTGGCGCTGGCCCCGCGACCATTCGCGCTGATAAGCACGTTCAAATCCGCGCCGGTTTTCGGCTCCGGTGAGCGGATCCGTCAACGCCAGCCGGGCCTGCTCTTCCGACTGTTTTACCATCACCAGACAGGCCGCCGTAACCGCCGCCAGGTGTTGCATAAAATCGGTCGCCATACCGGGCTGAAAGCGATCATCACTGGCGGAATACAGCCGCAACTGACCGAGGTATACGTCGTTGCGCAATAACGGCAACGCCAGACCACTTCTCCAGGGCGGTGGCGGAGTGACCGAGCCCGCCTCAATGACCGGTACCCGACTCTGAAATTCAAGCTGATTCAGTAACACGCCCTGTTCGATATCCAGAGACTGCAGCATGGTGGCTTTCAGCTCCCCATCCGGATCGCATACCTTAAGAGTCGCCGCATCCAGATCGAACTGGGCGGGTAACCCTTCGAGTAACAGGGTCAGAAAATCCAGCCAGGTCTGGCAGGACAATAATTGCAGCTCAAACGCCTGCAAACGCTTCAGCAGGGCTTCATTCCGCCTGGCGTTTTCCAGTAGCTCCGTCAGCTCCACTCGGATACAGCTCCATTCAACATTGCCGACAGTATAGATGCTGGTTCGGGTTTCACCCGTGGTCAGGCAAAATTAGCGGCAATATGGGTGCATCTTTGTTAGAATCCGCGCTTTCATTCATCCAGTAGCGACAATGACGCAAAGCGTATTATTTTTTGATTCCGGTGTCGGCGGGCTCAGCGTACTTGAGCAGGTTCGCCTGCAGTCACCACAGCTGAATCTGCACTACCTGATGGATGATGCGGCGTTTCCTTACGGCGTCAAACACGATGACGAGCTCAGCAACCGGGTTCTGACGGTTTGTCTGGCCGCAGTTAATCAGCTGCAGCCGGATCTGTTGGTAATTGCCTGCAATACCGCCAGCACCCTGGCACTGCCCTTATTACGTCAGCAGCTGACGATTCCGGTAGTGGGTGTGGTGCCGGCGATCAAACCCGCCGCACAACTGGCCGGCAACGGCCAGATCGGACTGCTGGCCACTCCGGCAACTGTTACCCGGCTGTACATCAGCGACCTGATCCAGGATTTTGCCGAACACTGCAAGGTTGAACGTTTTGGCAGTGCTGAGCTGGTGTGTTGGGCCGAACACTATCTGCACACAGGGGTTGCCCCCGACAACCTGTATGACCATCTGAATCCCTGGTTTCAGCAACACCCACAGATGTCTCATGTGGTATTGGGATGTACTCATTTCCCGTTGCTGAAACCGCTGATGCAGCAGCTGTGGCCCGCGATACACTGGATTGACTCCGGTGCCGCCATTGCCCGCCGGGTAGCGACATTATTAACGCCACAAGCGGACAGCACCGGCCAACTGGCATTACACTGGACCTCAGATCGCCCGGCGCCGGCAGGAGCAAGCCGTTTTCTGCAACGCCTTGGGCCTCTGAGTGACAGCCGGCCACTGGTGCCTCCGGCCGGCTTGCAGCCATCCCCGCGCACAAAAACTTATACATAACACTTATGTTGTATAGGTTTGTTAAATTTGAGTAAACTACTCAGGCATTATTTTTTAGCCCTTTTACACAACGGATAACTCATGTCGAATCTTGACCAACTTTATCACCAGGTGCTCGCCGAACTGGGCGAAGACGTTAACCGCGAAGGCCTGCTGGACACACCGAAACGGGCTGCCAAAGCGATGCAGTTTCTGACCAGTGGTTACACCACCAGCCTGGAAGAAGTGGTCAACGGCGCGGTATTCAGCAGCGATAACGATGAAATGGTCGCGGTCCAGGGCATCGAGTTTTATTCCATGTGTGAGCACCATATGTTGCCGTTTATTGGCAAATGCCACATTGGTTACCTGCCCGATGGCAAAGTACTGGGGCTGTCTAAGTTTGCCCGCATCGTCGATGTATTCGCCCGCCGCTTTCAGATTCAGGAAAACATGACCAAACAAATCGCGAATGCCGTTACCGACGTCACCGGTTGTCGTGGTGTTGGCGTGATTGTCGAAGCGCAGCATATGTGCATGATGATGCGTGGTGTACAAAAGCAAAACTCCATGATGCGCACTTCGGTAATGCAGGGAGTATTCCGCGAAAACCAGGCAACACGTAATGAATTTATGCGCTTGATTGGTATGTAACATTACTCCCATAATTCATTGCCGTACTGGATAAGAGGCTGCAATGGATTTATTCGACTGGTGGTCAATCACCTTTCTGGTGTACCTGCTGGGCATCGTCTTTTCACTCGATGCCATCTGGCAGGGCCGTACCGCCCAGGGTACCATCGCCTGGGGTCTGGCTCTGCTGTTGCTGCCGATCGTCGGAATTCCGCTGTACCTGTTATTCGGCACCCGTAAATTCCACGGCTATCGCCTCGCCCGGCGCCAGGGCGATACCCGCCTTAATGCACTGGGGCACAATATCCGCCACCAGCTCCAGCCCTATGCGCTGCCCTCCGAAGCCGTCACCCAGCCGCTGTATAATTTTTTCCGCCTGCCGCTGACACACTCGAACCGCTGCAGTCTGTTGATTGATGGCGACGCCACTTTTGCAGCGATGCAGCAAGCCATCGACAGCGCTCAACACTCTATTTGTATGCAGTTTTATATCGTCCGTGACGATGACACCGGCCGGCAAATGAGCCAGCGGCTGATCGACAAAGCGCAACAGGGAGTCAGGGTCTACTTTCTTTATGACGAAATCGGCAGCCACGGTCTGAGCCGGGCATTTTTACGCCGGCTGCAACAGGGTGGCGTACAGGTCAGTCAGTTTAACTCCTGGAAACTGCGTCACCGCATGCAACTGAACTTCCGCAATCACCGCAAACTGATGGTGGTCGATGGCCGTCACAGCTTTGTGGGTGGTATTAATCTGGGTGATGAATACCTGGCCTGGGGTAGTGAAGGACGCTGGCGTGATACCCACGTCGATATCGAAGGTCCGGCATCCTTACCGTTTCAGCTGTCGTTTTGCGAAGACTGGTACTGGGCCACCCAGACCATGCCCGACTGTCCATGGCAGCCTTATGCGTTCAGCGACACCCATGATGATGCGGTTATGTGTATTAACACCGGTCCGGCCGACACCCAGGAGAGTGCCAGCCTGTCGTTGTGCCACCTGATTAACCAGGCACAACACCGTATCTGGATAGCCACACCGTATTTTATTCCCGACATCCCCACCCTGGCGGCACTGAAGCTGGCCGCCCTGCGTGGCCTGGATGTGCGGGTGCTGATTCCGCAACAAACCGACAAATGGTTTGTACAGCATGCGATGCAGAGTTACGTCGAAGATCTGACTCAGATGGGCATTCGCTTTTACGCCTACCAGCCCGGCTTTATGCATCAGAAGGTATTATTAATCGATAACAACTGGAGCTGCATTGGCAGCGCCAATATGGATAACCGTTCATTACGGATTAACTTTGAAGCCAACGCCCTGATTCGTGGTAACCACTTTGCCGGCCAGACCGAAACCATGTTACGCCGGGATCTGAACGATGCTAAGCCTCTGCAACCGGAAACATCCGTGCCCAAACGGTTACTGAATAAACTGCTGCGCCTCAGCGCGCCACTCCTGTAATTCCCCGTTAATCGCTGCCGAAAAAGCCATTGCCTGAAACCCGTCATCGGGCTAGATTGATGCAGGCAGGATGCACACAACAATAAAAAAGGGGACGACGATGACCACCGTTCTACGCTTTAGCCTGACACTGTTTCTGATAATCAGCAGCAGCCTCAGCCAGGCACGCCAGATTGCTGACTACAACTTTGCCGAACAACTCAGCCCACAGCCGGAACAACCCGCCCTGTTGCTGAATGGCGCCTCAGTGCGCAGTTATTATTATCTGATCGATACCTACGTTGGCCTGCTGTATATGGAAAATCCGGCCAGTAACGCCCAGCAGCTGATCGACGACCCGGGATATAAACGCATCGTTTACCATATTCTGGTCGATCGGGTTTCCGGGCGCCGGATTGCCAAAGCCATGTACGAAGCACTGCAGCTGAATGTCAGCCGCGAACAGGCGCTGCAACTCGAAGACCGCCTGAACAAACTGGTAAAAATGTTCGACAGTAAGATGGAACGCGGTGATCAGGGCTACGTCGATTATGTGCCCGGTGTTGGCTCACGGGTGGTGATCAAAGGAGAAACAAAAGGCATTCTGCCAGGCAAAGATTTATACGATGCCCTGCTGAAAATCTGGATTGGTGAATATCCGGTATCGCGCCGTTTTAAACAGGATATTCTGAATTACCAGCCTGATGCCGTCGCCGGCAGTTAGCACAAAAAAATCCCTGCCGTGTAATACGACAGGGATTTTATTCAGCGAGCGGTTATCAGAACTTCATACCCGCGCCGACCATAAAGACCAGCGGGTCGATTTCGACATCAGCAACCTTGTTTCCGTTACTCGACAGCTCTGAATCAATATCCATTTTCCATACTGCCACGTTAGCCATAAACTGATCATCGATATCGTAGTTCAGACCGGCAGAGTACGACAAACCCCAGCTTTTTTTCAGCTTCAGATCATCCGATTCGTCAAAGAAGAACGTATGATTCACACCTAAGCCAACATATGGCTGCAGCTTAGATGCCGGATCGAGCAAGTAATATTGAGCAGACACGGTTGGTGGCAGGTGTTTGGTGTCCGCAATTTTATTCCCGTTCAGCTTCACATCGTGGCTGAACGGAGTTGCTGCCAGCACTTCCACACCAACCTGAGGCATCACCATATAGGTTGCGGTAACACCCAGCTGAGTGTCATCACCGATTTGGGCATAAGCGCCACCCACATCAATGTTGTCTTCTTTCGGATTTACATTAACCACACCCGCTTTAACAATAATATCGCCTGCGTCATACGCCAGAGCTGGCATCGCTGCTACTGCAACCGCACTCGCTAACAGGGTTTTTAACAGTTTCATTTAGCACTCCTTAATCATGTGCGTCATAAGATGAGCTCAGATTAAAGCGTTACGCCTGCCCCTTTTTGATACAAATCAAGAAATAAAAAGCGCTCCATCGGTAACCAAACGGAATACGGGGTCAGATCAAAAAAGCCGTTTGTTTTACACTGAACAACTGTTGTTGGCACATTTTTTAAAAAAACTAACCGAATCCTGAGAAAATACGGCCGAAAGGTTAGATTGTCAGGTGCAGTCACAGCTATAGTTAGGCTAACGCCCGCAGAGAGTCCGGATACTGGCTAAACCTATGCTCAACAAAACCAAAGAGAAACGTCGCCGCGTTGGTGTCAAGCTGTTGTCCTACCTGCTGACTTTCAGTTTTGTTGTCACTCTGGTTACTTTCAGCATGATCCTGCTGAGCGATTACTATCGTGGTATTAATGAATACAGCAACAGCATCAGCCAGATCCGCACCAGTTATCAGCAAAGTATCAGTTACAGCCTGTGGAACTTTGACACCCGCCAGATCGATACTCAGCTGGAAGGCATTCTTAATTTTCCCGGTGTGGTTTACGTCTATATCGAAACCGAAAACGATCTTATTCACAGCGCCGGTGACGTCCTGGCGCGCAACGATCAGCGCCATTCGTTCCCGCTGACTTATCTCAGCGCCGGAAAATCCTACAATCTGGGCACCCTGTTTATCGACATCAATTACGCTGGCCTGTATCAGGAACTGGCAGATAAGGCGTTGGAGATTTTATTAACCCAGTTCCTGAAAACGTTTTCCGTGTCGGTTTTTGTGTTATTTATCGTTCGCCTGCTGATTACCCGGCGTCTGAAAATCATGTCGCACTGGGCTGATGAGTTTTCCCTCGACAATCTCGATCAGGTGCTCGACCTGAAAATCAAACATAACGAACGTGATGAACTCGACCTGGTCGCCGAAGCCATTAATAAAATGCGTCATACCCTGAAGCAGGATGTTATTGAACAGGAGCAGGCCAAGGTTCAGCTGGAAGACACCAAAGAACGACTGGCCCTGGCCATTGATAACGCGGCACTGGGTTTCTGCCAGTATCAGAGCGACAAAGACCGCATCCAGTGCAACTATCATTTTGCCGCCTTGCTGGGGGCGACCCAGGCTGAGCTGGAAGCCATGCCCCATCCGATGGAGCGGTTGCGCGATATGATCATTGGTGAACACGGCAACGAACAACGGGAAAAATTCAACCAGCTGTTGTTTGGCCGTATCGGCCGGTTACAGACCTGCCTGCATCTGCAGGTATTGTCGGGTGAAGAAAAATGGCTGGATGTCACCATCCAGATTGCCAGCTACGCCGAAAACCGGCCGGGTGAAATCCTGATTTGCATGGTGGATAAAACCAAAGAACTGAGCGCCAGCCTGCAGGCTCAGGAACTGGCGATTTCGCTGGAAAACAAGGTCACCAAACGCACCGAAGAATTGTATGAAGAACAACAGCGCGCCAAGGTCAATATCCAGAAGCTGACCCAGCAGTTGGAACGGCTGCAACAGGCGCAGAGCAATTGTCTGAACAACACACTCAACCAGCTGATTCTGAAGCAGTTACAGCACAACCATCAGGCCAACCTGGAACTGATCCGTGACTACCTTGATATCGCCCTGAACGGCGAGGCAGAAACCCTCGACCTGAGTCATTGTTTACAACAATGGTGTGAGCAGCAAACGGCACTGGCCGATATTCCACTGACCTTCCGCCTGCCGTTGTCGCTGATTCTGGATGACAACCGGCAGCTGATCCGCTTTATCTGCGAGTGCCTGATTACCAGAGAACCGGCACTGAACTGTACTCAGGCACTGGAATTACGCCTGGCACTGCAGGATGACCAGGCACAGCTGACGCTGACGTTCAGCCTGCAGGATGATTTCAGCCTGGCGAACTGCTCCGATCCTCAGGCGATGCAGCAGCCACACCAGGCGGAACTGTGTGAATTTATCATCACCAGCCAGATGCAGGGTCAGTTCCGGCGTACCTTAACTGACCACACCCTGGTCACCGACATCAGTTTTTCGCTGAGCCGTGACTGACGGCGACCGCTCAGGGGTTCAGACGCTGTTTGCACCAGTCATCCTCTGTTTGCCGCAGATATTCCACCCGGTCGTGTAGCCGGTGTGCACCGCCCTGCCAGAATTCCATGCGCTGTGGCTTCAGCCGGAAACCACCCCAGTGCTCCGGCAACGGTACCTGCTGGCCTTCGTAGCGACGGCTGACATCCGCAAACTGATCTTCCAGCTGCTGGCGATTGTCCAGCGGCTGACTCTGAGCCGATGCCCAGGCACCTAACTGACTTTCGCGCGGACGCGAGTGAAAATATTGCTCCGCCTGCTGGCGGGAGATTTTTTCCACCTCTCCCTGGATCTGAATCTGACGTTCCATCTCAATCCAGAAAAAATGCAGACTGGCTTTATGATTGGCCTGTAACTGCTGGCCCTTATTGCTGTTGAAATTGGTAAAAAATACAAAGCCGTGCTCGTCATAACCCTTGAGCAACAGAATCCGCTGCCATGGCTGACCCTGCTCATCAACACTGGCTACCGTCATGATGGTAGGCTCCGGCGGATTGCTGTCGCGGTATTGTTCAAACCAGGCATGGAACTGTACCACCGGGTTGTCGGCACAGGTGGTTTCATCCAGCCGTCCCTGAGTGTATTCCTTACGGATATCTGCTAAATCGACCATTACGTTTCCTCTGCTCATCTCTGTATCCGATTGTCCGGTTTTCAGCGTGTGTGCCATTGACCTGCAACAAAAACCGCCGCGTATAACAAACAAAACAACGCGCTTTGTGCCAGCTGGCGATTCAGTGCCGCACCATCACGATAAAAAATGCCACGCGCCAGTAATAACGCCACCAGCAACACCACCAAACCACCAAAACCGCTCTGATCACACAACCAGATACCCGGCAAAGCCAGCAGCACCACGTATAACACCCGCGAGGCACCCACCCCTAACAGAATCACAAGGGTATGTTTGCCTGCTTGCGCATCGGAATGACGGTCGCGGATATTATTAACCAGCATAATGGCCGCAGTCAGGCAGCCAAAGGCGGCAGCAGTGAGCCACACCTGCCAGTCAGGCGTCAGCTGATGTAACGTGTATCCGCCAGCCACCGCCAGTAAACCAAAAAACAAAAACACCGTGACTTCGCCCAGGGCGTTGGAAGCCAGCGGAAAAGGTCCGGCACTGTAGGCCAGCGCCGCCAGCAGACTGAGCCCTCCCAGCAGCAGATACCACCAGCCTCCCTGCCAGACAAGATACAATCCGGAAACGGCCGCCAGCAACAATATGAAACGCAGGCCGGCGATTAATTGTTGTGACGTTAACCAGCCACTCTGTGCCGCCCGGGCAGGCCCCAAACGGCCAGCCTGATCCACACCGTGATGAAAATCGAACACATCATTGGCCAGATTCACCGCCACCTGCAACAACAGGGCACAGAACAACACCATTGCCGCCAGTAAAAATGAAAAATTGTCTGTTGCTGCGTTCCAGGCCAGCCACTGGCCAGCCAGTACCGGAGCAACCACAGCCGGTAAAGTTTTCGGGCGCGCTGCCAGCAGCCAGGCCTGCAGGCGGGTCACAGGGAAAGCGCCTGAAGTTGAGCCGGGCTTTTGTTATGATGCCCGCGTTGAAAAAGTTGCACTCCGGAACCTCTATGTCTGATAAAAATTACCCAACCGCGTCGTTAGCGCGCCGCCTGGCGGCAATGGTGTATGACGGCCTGATCCTGCTCGCGCTGTACATTATGGCCGGCTTTGCTCTGGTCGCCATTATTAAAGCGCTCAATAATGGAGAATTCCCGGGCACTTTACCAGCCGCGGTCAATTTCTCCGTATTTTTTATCATCGCCTTTTTTTATTACAGCGATTCGTGGCGCCGGCGTAACGGCCAGACCATTGGCATGAAAGCCTGGGGACTGAAACTGGTCAACGAAAATGACGGACCGCTGCAACTGAGCCAGTGTATGTTGCGGGTCGGCATCGGCTTTTTTTCATTCGTGATTTTTGGCCTGGGTTTTTTCTGGATGTTAATCGACAAACAACAACGCAACTGGCACGACATGGCATCCCTGACCCGGGTGGTGTTTATTCCGAAAGCCGCGCGCCAATCCTGACTTACCCGCAGCCCAAGATGCGTAAAGCGCGTTAACCCGCTTTACGCATCATCAGCAGTCCCACCAACATACAGCCGGCAATCGGAATAATACTGGCCCATACCGGTTCAAAGCCGAACACGATACTGGCCGGCGCCAGCAGTTCTTCGGCGTATTTATACACCAGCCCGACCAGAATACCGGAGAAAATCCGTTGTCCCGGAGTCACTGCCCGCAGCGGCCCGAAAATAAACGAAATCCCCAAAATCACCAGCGCAATGGTGCCCAGCGGCTGAGTTACCTTACGCCAGAACGACAACAGATAATTGTCTGCATTCAGCCCCTGCTGCTGTAAATAGCGGGTATATTGATACAACCCGGAAATCGACATATCACGCGGCAATACCATCACCACATTCAGGCTGGCCGGGGTCAGGCCGGTTTCCCACATCAGGCTGGGTTGGGACTGGCGTTCGGTGTGATCGGAATAAATCAGCACATCCGAAACCTGTTCCATCTGCCATTGGCCACGTTGATAAATAGCCCGTTTCGCCGTGCGTATGCGCTGTAATTCAGACGCCTCATTAAAGCGATACAGGGTCACGCCGTGTAATACACCGTTGGGTTCGATGGCAGTGAAACGCATAAACTCATTGCCTTCACGGTGCCAGTAGCCCCGGCCTTTATTGGATAAGGTTTCATCCTTACCCTGGGCCACGGCCCGTTGTGACTGAGCAATGCGCTCCAGCGGCGGAATAGCGTATTCGGCAATCAACATACTGATCACCATCAGCACCAGCACCGGCTTCATCACCGCCAGCGTAATACGGCCGACGGAAATACCCGCCGCCCTCATCACGGTTAATTCGCTGTTCGCGGCCATACTGCCCAATCCGGCCAGGCAACCAATCAGGCAAGCCATCGGCATATATTCATAAATGCGCCGTGGCAAACGCATAAAAATAAACTGCAGCGCTTCAATAAACTGATATTCACCCTTCAGCCGGCCGAGCTCATCGACCAGGGCAAAAATAGCATCCAGCCCGGCAATCACCACCACCACCATCAGGGTGGCAAACAACACATTGCGGGCAACGTAATTATCCAGCCGGTTCACAGTTGTTTCACCTTACGGCGGCGCAGCCACTCAGGAATGGTTAATAAGCCAACACCAATGGCCAGATACACCGCATGTAATATCCAGATCGGGCCATCGGGATGAATTTTGCCTTTTTCGATCATGCCAACCAGGCCAATAATCAGCGAGATATACACCATAAACAGCACCACCGCCGGGAATAACTTAGCGAATTTCCCCTGCCGTGGGTTCACTTTCGACAACGGAAAAGCAATCAGTGTGACGATCGGTACCATCAGAATCAACGACAAGCGCCAGCGTAACTGCCCCTGATGTTTGCTGTTATCGGAACCAATCAGTTGCAGCGTCGGTACCGCTTCTTTACGCAATTTACGCCGTTCTTCCGGTTCATCGGCAATTTTCACCCCGTATAAATCAAAATCGAGGGACTGCATATCCAGCTGCCCCGGCACCAGGTCGTAACGCCGGCCGTCGTGTAATTCCAGAAAGCGTGAACCGGTTTCGTCACTGACGTATTGCGTGCCACGCTTGGCCACCAGCAAGCTACCGCCATCGGCAATAAACACGTGGCGCATTTCCGATTTATCCGACGACAGACTTTCGGCATAGGTTACCCGGCTGCCTTTTTCAGTACTCTGAAAACGCCCCGGCGCCAGCAACTCAAACTCCGTCAGCTGAGATTGTTTTTTATACAACTCTTCCATTTTCTGCGCCCCCCAGGGACTCAGCACCAGGGTAAAGCTGGCCACAATAGTAGTCAGTACCAGCGCCGGTATCATGGTGTAGCCCAGCAGTTTTTTATTGGAAAAACCGGTGGCGGTTAACACCGTCATTTCACTCTCGGCGTATAACCGGCCATAGGTCAGCAGAATGGAAATAAATAACGCCAGCGGCAAAATCATTTCCAGAAATGACGGCAGACGCAGAATCAGGGTAAAAAACACGATTTCCAGTGATACTTCACCCGCCGCCGCCGATGCCAGCTGGCGAATCAGACGACCACTCATTAAAATCATCAGCAACACAGTGGTCACCGCCACCATGGATCCGGCCAGTTCCCGGGCCAGATATCGAAATAAAATCAAACCATACAACCTTTCGCTCAGACAGCTGCTACTATCAGCTGTTTATTGTTGCCGGACAGCCGTTACAGCCAGGCAGTTTAACAGGCCCGGGGCCTTGTAATCTGAAAAACCGGCAGCATCTACTGTTATTCAGTGAATCATCGTGGTAATCACCACACCCAACTGCAGGAGCACATATGCACTATCAGGTTTCCCAGAGTCCGGCCGCCGATATTCAGGCGAGCTGTATTGTCGTCACTCTCGACCAGTCAGGCAAGTTGTCTGAGGCTGCGAGCGCAATAAATAATGCCGCGAATGGCTTCCTGCAGGCCCGTATTGATGCCGGCGATATCAAGGGCAAACTGGCAGAAACCCTGTTATTACCTGGCGTTGCCGGTATTGCTGCCGAGCGTGTGTTGCTGGTTGGCACGGGCGATAAGCCACAAAACGCCACATCTGCCAGCAAAATTCTCGACGCCATCGCCGCTAACGTCAAAACCAACACCAGCGTTGCGCTGGCGCTGTCCGGGCTGAGCAACGACACTCTGAGTGAAGGCTGGTGGGCAGAACAGGCGGTGATGGCCTTTGGCCGCGCACAATACCGTTTCAGCGCGACCCGGGCGAACGCTGAAGAAGACAGCCAACAAACCGACACCCTGATCTGGCTGGGGAATGATGTCTCTGCCGAACTGGCCAAAGGCGGCGCCATTGCCGCCGGGGTCAATTACGCTCGTGAGCTGGGTAATATGCCCGGTAATATTTGCACCCCTACCTACCTTGCTGAAGAAGCCATCAAGCTGGCCGCCGATCAGGCGGTGGAAACCACCATTATTGATGAAGACCAGCTCGAAGCCATGGGAGCCGGCGCGTTTGTCTCAGTCGCGAAAGGCTCTGTTGAGCCGGGCAAACTGATTATCATCCGTTATCAGGGCGCAGAGGATGCCAGTGAGGCCCCTCATATTATTCTCGGTAAAGGCATCACTTTCGATACCGGCGGCATCAGCCTGAAACCGGGCGCCAAGATGGACGAAATGAAATACGACATGTGTGGTGCAGCTTCGGTACTGGGTGCCATGCAGGCCATTATCGCCATGAAACCGAAACGCAACATCATCGGTATGATCACCAGTGCTGAAAATATGCCGTCCGGTCACGCCTCAAAACCCGGTGATGTGGTTACCAGTTTATCGGGCAAAACCATCGAAATCCTCAACACCGATGCCGAAGGCCGGCTGGTGTTGTGTGATGCCCTGACTTATGGCATCGACCAGTTCAAACCGGCATCAGTGGTCGATATTGCCACCCTGACCGGCGCCTGTATGGCCGCCCTGGGTGGCGTGAACTCCGGTCTGTTCACCCAGGATGAACAGCTGGCCGATGAACTGCAGCACGCGGCCCGTTACGCTAACGACAAGGTCTGGCGCCTGCCGCTGGAAGACGATTATCAGGAGTTGCTGGACACCAACTTTGCCGATATGGCTAATATCGGCGGGCCGCTGGCCGGTGCAACCACCGCCGCCTGTTTCCTGGCACGCTTTACCGAAGGCACCCCCTGGGCTCATCTGGATATTGCCGGTACCGCCTGGGGTGGCGCTGGTAAAAGCAAAGGCGCCAGCGGTCGTCCGGTTCCCCTGCTGGTGAACTATTTGTTAGCCAAATAAGTCTCCGCTTTCAGCCCTGCCCATGGCGGGGCTGAACACATTTCCCACGCCTTCTGTCACTTCTGCACACTTTGTTCGCTGGCCCCGGCTGGTACCATCACCCCATCGTTGTGACAAATCGAACAATAAAACAGGAAAACACTATGGCACTCAGCGACATTCTGAATTCACGCTATTCCGTTCGTGCATTTAAAAAAGATGCCGTCGAACCGGCCCAGTTGCAGGAAATTTTTTCCCTGGCGCAACAGGCACCGTCGAACTGCAACGTGCAACCCTGGCAAACCTATGTGGTTTCCGGCGCCAGAAAAGATGAATTAAAAAACCGTCTGATTGCTGAGGTAATGAAGCAACAGCCGCCGGCACCGGACTTCGACTGGAAAATTGCCTATCAGGGCATTCACCGCGAGCGCCAGTTTGGCTCGGCCAACGCGTTATACAGTTCAATGGGCATTGAGCGCGATGACAAGATGAAACGTAACATGGCCATGTTACGTAACTGGGCCTTTTTCGACGCCCCTCACGTGGCGTTTTTCACCATGGATAAATACCTCGGTATCATGGGCGCTGTGGATGTCGGTATTTACGCCCAGACCTTAACCCTGTTACTGAAAGAACGAGGCATCGACAGTTGTATGCAAGGCGCACTGGGGCAATTCCCGGACGTCGTGCGCAGCTTCCTTGAGTTACCGGAAGAGCGCGGCATTTTGTTTGGTATGTCGTTTGGTTACGCTGATGAAGACGCCGCAGCCAATAAAACCCGTACCGATCGCGCAGACATCGGCGATGCCGTGTGTTTTCTCTGACGACTCAACAGACACTGAGTTGAAATAACTGTTTACTGGTGCTGGGAGTGGTACCACTCCAGCGCTTAAATGCACGGCGAAAGTTGGTGGTGTCGTTAAAATTTAAATAATTCGCCACCTGCTCGTTACTCCAGTCATTAATCAGAAACAGATACAGGCTGGTGTGTAACCGCACCTGATCCTGTATTTCCTGGAAGCCACACTGATGTTTTTTCAGCTTACGCTTAAAGGTTGCCGGGCTCATACAAAAAGCCCGGGCGGTACACTCCAGTCCGGGCGCCTGCTGAATATGCTCACTGAGCCACTGATACACCGCCTCAACAAATAACGGCGTGGTCAGAGGTGGCTGCCAGCAGGCATCACACTGATGTTGTAACGCCCGCTGAGCGGTCTGACTCAGCGCCGTTGCGGTGCTGGGAAAAGGCTGCTGCAACCAGTGTTTGTCCAGCATCATCAGATCGATGCCAACATCAAATTGCAACTGATCGGAAAAATACAGCGAATATAACTCGCGCTGTTCCGGCTCCGCGCCCTGAAACACAAACCGCCAGGGCAAATGCCGGCCATGCAGCCAACGGCTGGCCGACACCACCGAACTCATCGCAACTTCACGCAAAAATTGTTGCTGTTCCCCCAGCCCGCTGGCGGCGACCCAGTACAGATACACAAAACGTTCGTCACTGAACAGCCGTGGCACCATTAATGGCGAAAAAATGCGCCGGTAACGTACCAGCAGCTGGAGAAATTCCGCCATATTCGCACAGCCGCCCAGCAGCTGGCTGAAAGCGCCACAATGTCCGGGTAAAGCACCACTGCCCCAGCGAAAACTCAGGTCAGCCTCCGGCTCCAGTGAACGGGCATTTTTAATCAGCTGTAATAATTGCCGCACCGACAACTGTTGCTCACCCGCGACCAGATCTTCGTAAAATATTCCGGTAGCGCGCAGAATTTTATGGCTGCTGATACCGCGCGCCACCAACAAATCAATTAATAATGCCGGGTACCAGTGTGCTGCAATAGCGGCGTCGTCGCCATCACACCATTGCGGAGCCGGCGGCATCAGTCCGGTTCCTGCCATTGACGGGAGCGTGCCAGTTGCTGATTAGCCCGGTGAATAAATTCCGCCGGCTGCAGCTCGTCGGCAGAGCGCGTCCAGGCCAGCCCGACACTGATACGCTGATAACGGCTTTCACCCGTGGGCTGAATTTTAAAAGCAAAATATTGCACCGCCTGCTGCAACTCAGCAGCAATCTCCTGCGCCCGCGATTCTTCAGTGTGCGGTAATAACACGGCAAAACGATCACCACCATAACGGCAGATCAGATCACCATCGCGTAAATTCAGCAATAATAATTCGCTGAGCTGATGCAATAAGCGGTCACCCTGGCGGTGACCAAAATGGCGATTAATTAAGGCAAAATCATCCACATCAATCATCAGCAACGCCAGTGGCAGCTCACGGCTCTGATTAACAAGCGATTCCAGCTGCTTTTTCAGATAATCAATTTTTCCGATCTGAGTCAGCCGGTCTAACATGCGGTGCTCACGGAACAGCCGCTCACGTTTTTTCAGCTGCTCGTTTATCGCCAGCTGTTCACTGTGCCAGTGAAACAAACCATAAGTTAACAGACCAATGCCCAGCGGCATGGAAAAGTTTTCCAGCCACTGATCCCACCATTGCACAATGACCAGCTGGACAAATTCATCCAGTGCGTCCTGCCACATCGCCAGGAACATAAAACCCAGCCCCAGGGTTAACCAATCCGTTACCCGCCCGGCTGGCCGACTGGCCAGAATTAACACCAGCCACAACGCCAGTGCCAACGCACTGCCCCCTTCGCCAACCACGTCCAGCCAGTCAACCATCGCAATGGCTTTTAATTCTCCCAGCCACAGCGTCGCAACTAAAGACGATAGCCATAACACGGCGATCAGGATCAGTTTATTACGATGCAGAGCCAGGCGATGCCACATAACGATCTACCGTGAACAATAAGAAACAGCGGCGATTATCCAGTTGTCTGTGACAGCTCTGTGACATTCAGCCAAAAACCGGCAGGTCGTTTCAGCTCATACCCGTGGCGTGATTTTTTTAAGGTTGTTGCGCAACGTGCGATGAGCAATACACCCTATTTATATACTGAGGGGAAATACCGCCTGGCCACACGTGTCAGAGCAGCAGGACTAAAAATCCATGGGGTTAAATCAGCTCATTAGCCGGCCAAAAACCGCCCGGACGGGGTTTGCGCTGCACCACTGTCACATAACTGCAACAGCGGATTTTTACCGTCTGCGCCATCTCAGAGCCGGTAACGGCCACGACAACAACGGATGGAGAGGATTTATGACGTTCCCGATCAAACCCCTGGCAGCCACCATTGCCTTATTCAGTGCCAGCCTGGCCCAGGCCGATGGCAATATCGAAGGCCGGTTAATGGATGTGCAGGGAAAAACCACCTACACCGATGCCCTGATCCGTGTCGATGAACTGAAGCGTGACGTTTTAACCGGTGCCAGCGGTCGTTTCCGCATCCCGGTATTACCCGCCGGGAATTACACCCTGAGTGTGATTGTGGGTGGTGAAGCGGTAAAACAACAAACCATCCGTGTGACGGACAATCAGACCACCCAAACCACTATTTTACTTAACGAAGCAGACTCAGAACTGGAAGAAATTCTGGTTATTGGTCAGGCTGCTCAGGTTCAGAAAGCACTTGACCGCCAGCGTTTTGCTGACAACACCATCAGTGTGATTAATGCCGATGCCATTGGTCAGTTACCCGACAGCAATGCCGCCGAAGCGTTACAGCGGGTGCCCGGATTATCCATCGAACGAGACCAGGGCGAAGGCCGGTTTGTACGAGTACGTGGCATCAGCCCCGACCTCAATGCCGTCACCGTTAACGGCACCCAGTTACCCGCTCCGGAAGGCGGCCGTCGCGCCGTCGCCCTGGATGTCATGCCAGCCGATTTAATCAGCGCGCTGGTGGTCACCAAAACCCTGACACCGGATATGGATGCCAATGCCATCGGCGGCTCCATTGAAGTCGAAAGCCTGTCGGCGCTGAACCGTGAAGGTGGTTTTTACTCCCTGCGGGCAGAAGCCAAATACGATGAATTAACCGACCAGACCAGTCCGGCCTACGGTGCATCGGCCGGTAATACCTTTGAATTTAACAGCGGCCAGCGTTTAGGTGTTGCCGCCGCCTTCAGTTACGATCAGCGCAAATTTGGCTCCGACAACGTTGAAACCGGTGGCGCCTGGGATGGCGGGCAGCTGGAAGAACTGGAGCAACGTGACTATCGCATCGAACGTGAACGTATTGGTGCAGCACTGAACTTTGATCTGGAATGGGACGCGGCCAATCGTTTTTATCTGCGTAACCTGTACAGCTCCTACAAAGACGACGAGCAACGTCTGGCCAACGTCGTTACCTTTGGCGAAGAAGTTTTTGATGCCGATGAAAATGAAAATGTGTTCGAAGACAGCCCCCGCGCTGCCGGTGACACCGGCCTGGCTGAAGTTGCCCGCGAATTAAAAGATCGCGAAGAAACCCAGGAAATATTATCCACCACCCTGGGAGGCGAACATTTTATCGATGACTGGACGCTGGAATACGCATTAGGTTACAGCAAAGCTCAGGAAGACGAGCCCGGTGGTATCGGTGGTGCGGTATTCGAGGCCGAACTCGATGGCATAGGTTTCAGCAACAGCCGGAAACCGCGATTAATTGCCCCGGCTGCTTATTACAACGGCGACCAATATCAGCTGGATAAAATCGAATACGAAGAAGCGCTGACCGAAGATCAGCAAACCAGTTTCCGCATCGACCTGACCCGCGATATCTTTATTAACGATTACCCGTCTCAGCTGAAGTTTGGCGCCAAGATGAGTGAACGTGAAAAAGAGTCACAAATTGATGCGTATGAATTTGAAGACTTTACCGACCATGGTTTCAGCGACAGCCAACTGACACTGAATAACTTCAGCTCTGGTGAGGCAGATTATGGCCTCGGTCGTTTTGGCCCACAGATTTCTGCCAGCAAAGTCCGCAATATTATCAATGCACTGAATAAATCCGACTTTATTAACGCCGAAGATTCCGGCATCGAAGACTATCGTATCGAAGAATCCATTAACGCCGCTTACCTGATGGCCAATATGGAGCTGGACGATTTATTGCTGCTGGCCGGGGTACGTTACGAAGCAACGCAACACGACTTTGACGGCTCAGCGTTTGATAAAGATGCCGAGGTGTTCACCGCCTACCGCGACGACAATCGCTACAGTCATGTGCTACCGAACCTGCAGGCACGTTACCGGTTAAACGACGACACCCAGCTGCGTGCAGCCTGGAGCAATTCTGTGGTCCGGCCAACCTTCGAACAGATGGCGCCGGCACTGGCTTCAGAGGGAGATGAAGCGGAATCCGGCAATCCACAACTGGATGCTATGACGTCCAGCAACCTGGATTTTTCCATCGAACATTACACCGGTACCGCCGGCGCAATCTCAGCCGCATTATTTTATAAAGATATTCAGGACTTTATTTATCAGGCCGATATTGCCGGCCAGCCGGGCTTTGAAACCTACAGTGAAGTCGAAAGTTACGATAACGGTAACGCTGCCACATTAACGGGTATCGAACTGGCGGCCTCACAAAAACTGACACAGCTGGCAGCACCGTTTGATGGTTTATTAGTCTCAGCCAACCTGACCCTCAGCGATTCACAAGCACAACTGAATTACGCCGGCGGCCAGCGCAATATCCAGCTCCCCAATCATTCGGACACCACCGCCAACCTGGTGCTGGGTTACGAAAAACACGGCCTGATGTTACGCCTGGCGAGTAACTACAAATCGGATTATCTGCTGGAAGTCAGCGCTGCCGGAGATAAGTCCGGGGACATTTATCAGGATGCCCAGACTCAGCTGGACTTCAGCGCGGCTTACAATATTAGCGCACAGCTGAAAGTCAATTTTGCCATAACGAACATTACCGATGAGCCGTATTACGCCTACCAGAACAACACAAAATACAACGCTCAATATGAAGAATATGGCCCGACCTATCGTTTAGGTATCAGTTACAACAGCTTCTGAAAACAGCGAATTTTTAACCCGGTTACAACGAACTCAAGTCACAACGAACTCAAATCACAACCAGCCCAGATCAACATCCGGAAAATCCGAGCGTGATCCGGGCCGTGATCTGAGTCGAGAGTGCATAACCCCGAATACAGACAGTAAAATTTTTTATGATGATATTAAAACACGCGGCTCTGGCAGCCGGTTTATCTCTGCCACTGTTATTAACTGGTTGTCAGACCAGTCCGGCAGACAGCCATGGGCACAGTCGCTCAGTTGCAACCCATACTGAAACCTCTGTAATAACTCCGGTCAGCACCCGCCGGGTCTCCGCTCAGGCAAACGGCGGATTGTATCTGCAGCAGCAACGGATTCTGGTCGGTGAGCAATTACAACTGGGCGATACCCCACTGGCGATTAACAGCGAGTTTATCGATCGGCGCGGCGAGCTGATCGCCACCCTGGATGAGCACAACCGCTTAGTTATCGTCGATCATAGCAACCGCCAATCCTATTTTTCTTCGCCATTACCGTTTGCGGTAGAAACCCTGTGTTTGTATCAGCCAGGTAATCTGCAAGCGTTTATTTTTGATGAAGATCACAAGGCACATCAACTATTAATCAGGCTGGAAAACAATCAGCTGCAGCTGACCAACATCCGCCAGTTTTCGGCACCACCGAATACTAAATATTGTGTCAGCCATGACCAGAGTGACACGCTTTACGTGGCGGAAGAAAATATCGGTGTCTGGGCCTATAACGCCCGGGCAGAAAGTGAAGTGGTACGCAGCCCGGTTGCCCTGGTGGCGCCCTACGGACGGTTACAGAAAAATTCCGGCCCGCTGGCGATCAGCAATAACCTATTGTGGCTGGCCGAAGCCGGCACCAATCGGTTACACAGTGTGCCATTAGCCGATATTCAGCAACCACTGCGCAGCTATCAGTTACTCTCAGCTGACTCTGACCAGGCAGTGGAGATTGATACCCTGTCGGTATCGGCGCAACCATCGTCAGCGCAACAGCAAAATCAGAACCGCTTATTGGTGTTAAACGATGCGAATGGCGAATTGTTAGCCGCCAGTATCGAACAACAGGCCGATGCCGCGGCAGACCCGCGTATTATCAGCGTTGCCGCCAGCGGCGAAACCGAACCGGTCACCACCCCGGGCGATGCAGCAGACGATCCGGCCATCTGGTTACATCCGCAGCAAGCGGAAAAAAGCCGCATTTTAGCCACCAATAAACAATACGGTTTACACGTCTACAACCTGGCCGGCCAGACATTACAAACCCTGGTTTCGGGCCGGGTGAATAATGTCGATGTACGCCAGGGCTTTAGCTACCAGCAGGCGCCGGCGGATATCGCCACGGCCAGTCAGCGTGACAATAACACCATTGCCCTGTACCACATTGATCCGGCCAGCGGTGTCGTTTCCGCTGCCGGAGAAATCAGCACCACGCTGGATGAGGTTTATGGTTTATGTATGGGGCGCGGGCGCAATCAGGAAGTGTTTGTTTTTATTAACGACGAAGACGGACGTTTTGAGCAGTATCAGATTATTGATTCCGAGACCGGCTGGAGCGGCCAGCGAGTGCGTGAATTTTCAGTTGCCAGCCAGCCGGAAGGATGTGTCAGTGATGATCGCCAACAGCGTTTATTTCTGGGTGAAGAAAACCGGGCTATCTGGACGCTGGACCTGAGTCGGCCGGACTCAGAATTACAACGGATTCAGTCACTGACCGATCAGGCCATCAATCATTTACACGCCGATATCGAAGGGATGGATATTTATCAGGACGATGATCACAGCTACCTGGTGGTCTCCAGTCAGGGCAATGACAGTTACGTATTATTCGACAGCCAGCCGCCGCACGCCTATCGCGGGCACTTTCGTGTTGCCATGAACACCGCCGTCAGCCCGGTCATTGATGGCGCGTCAGAAACCGATGGCCTGGCAGTCACGTCCGCCCGCCTGAATGAACACTACCCCGAAGGGTTATTGGTGGTACAGGACGGTCGTAATTTAATGCCGGCAGAGCAGCAGAATTTTAAACTGGTGTCCTGGAAAAATATCCGCCAGGCGCTGGCGCTGCCCTGAGTCAGTACGCCTGACCGGGCACCAGCGGTCAGGCGTAAACCCGCAACGCGCCGGTTATTCTGGCGCTGGTTACTTTATTCTGACGCTGAAGCATCAAGCCAGGTCAGCCAGACGCGTAAATCAAATTCCAGCTGATGATAGTCCGGCTCCATATGACAACACAGATTATAAAACGCTTTGTTATGTTGCATTTCTTTCAGGTGCGCCAGCTCATGCACCACAATCATCCGCAAAAAGGCTTCCGGCACATCGCGGAAACGCTGGTCGATATGAATTTCCTTTCTGGCCACTAATTTCCCGCCATGGGCCCGGGAAATACGTTTATGCAGTCCCAGCGCATTATAAGCCGGTGCTTTATCGCTGAATTCCACTTTATTCAGAGGGGCCGATTTGCGCAGAAAGCGGTTTTTCAGCGCCATGGTGTAATCGTATAACGCTTTATTACTGCGCACCGAATGCCGCTGCGGATAACGCTGCTGCAACACCCGCCCCAGTTCACCACGTTCAAGCAGCTGACGCACCGGGTCGGTTAAATGGGGTGGATAATGGTTGATATATTTCAGCATCGCCAGTCGTCCTACAAGGTGCGTGCCGACCAGACAATCCGTCCTAATACCGGATTCTCCTGCTGCTCACTGAGATCCAGCTGCCAGCTGCTGAAGTGCGGATTATCACTGTGAATCTGTAATACGCCGGCCTGTTGCTGCAGCCTTTTGGTTAATAATCCGTGCTCGGTATTTAACAGATACACAGCATTATTGCGCACGCTGCGCTGCGTCATATCCACCAGCACCTGATCACCATGGTGCAAGGTCGGCTCCATACTGTCGCCATCCACCGTAACAAACACCAGCTGTTCACCACTGACGCCCAGCTGGCGCGACAAAAAGGATTTATTAAAGGTGAAATAATCGTCAATCGCTTCGGCGTCGCTCAGCGCACCGGCACCGGCACTGGCTTTCACGTCAAACATCGGCGCCAGCACCTGATCAGCCGGATTTAACCGCCCTGCCGGATTGCCACCGTCGTTACTTTCTCCGGTTAATAACCAGCTCAGATCAACCCGGTAGTCATCAAACAAGGCTTGCAGATACGCCATCGACGGCCGGCTGCTGCCACGACAGATTTTATAAATATGAGAGGCGGATTTACCGGTCATGGCGGCGAATTGTTTTTTATTGCCTCCGGCCAGTTGATCGATCACGGCCTGAAAACGGCGAGCCAGGGACATAATTACTCCGCAGAAAACGACAAAAAGCCGGGGAGTATACCGGCTTGGGCGCCAGCCAACAAAACCTGTCAGCGCCGCCGGTTTCCTGCCGTTTTGCCATGCGCCCGCTGTTTGGCACGGCGCTTCTGTGCGCTGCGGCTGTTTTTCCGTTGCTGCGGAATTTCCCGGGTCAGATCCGGTTCAAAACCGGGCAACCACTGTTGCGGCAGGCGCTGGTCGAGGATCGCTTCAATTTCTTCCAGTAAATATTCTTCCCCCAGGCTCATCAGTGTGATCGCCTGGCCGTGCTGACCGGCACGACCGGTTCTGCCGATGCGATGAATATAATCTTCGGCAATATAGGGTAAATCGTAGTTAATCACGGTATTCAGACTGGCAATATCAATACCGCGCGCCGCCACATCCGTGGCCACCAGGACCCGGGTTTCACCGTTGCGGAACTCCTCTAACACCCGCTCCCGCGCGCCCTGAGATTTATCGCCATGAATGGCTTTGGTTACCAGGCCGTCTTTGCACATTTCACCCGCCAGGGCGTCGGCTCCCTGTTTGGTTTTGACAAACACCAGCACCTGATGCCAGTTTTTACTGCCGATCAAATACGACACCAGCTCACGTTTACGCTCGCTGTCGACCACATAAACATGTTGCTCAACCGTGCTGGCTGCGCTGTTACGGGCATCAACCTCCACCAGTACAGGCTCGTTTAATAACCGTTTGCTGAGGGCAAAAATATCGCTGCCAAAAGTAGCCGAAAACAACAACGTCTGACGTTGTTGCGGCAAGCGCTGCAGAATTTTTTTCAGCTCGTCGCTGAACCCCATATCCAGCATCCGGTCGGCTTCATCCAGTACCAACGCCTGCAGGGACGAAGGATCAATTGCTCGCTTAAACATCAGATCCAGTAATCTGCCCGGGGTCGCCACCAGAATATCGCAGCCCTGCTGCAATGCCTGCAGCTGCGGATTAAGACTGACACCACCATAAGCCAGCTCAATACGAAGATCGGTAAAGGCCGCGTATTGGCACACATTGTTATAAACCTGCTGGGCCAGCTCACGGGTGGGGGTTAATATCAGCACCCGCAATAATGGCGCAGCGGCCTGTATCGCGTCAGCCGACAACAAACGCTGCAACAGCGGCAAAGCAAACGCCGCGGTTTTACCGGTACCGGTTTGTGCCCCGGCCATCACATCGGCACCACTCAGTACCGCCGGAATCGCCTGCTGTTGAATCGGCGTTGGTTGTTGATGCTGCAGCCCGGTTAACGCCTGCTGCAGGCGGGAATCCAGTTGCGAAAATTCAAACGTCATAAGCCAGCCCGGAAAGCATAATACAGCGGCGCAGACTACCATAAGGTCGCCAGCGAAGCAGTGCTGCCGGGTGCCTGGCTATTAATATGCTCTCCGTTAACAGTGTTTTGCTTGCACTCACCTGACCAGCCAGCCATGCTCTGAGCGCACTATCGCCCGGTATTCAGGAGTTATCATGCACTATCAGTGGCACAAGACCCCGGCCCACACCATTCGTTTCAGCGTGGAAGACAAACACATCGATGTCCTGGGCCACGCCAATAACTGTGAATACCCGAAATGGATGGAAAATGTCGCCTGGTCACATTGCGAGGCAGCAGGACTACCGTTCAGTCGCTGGCAACAGCTGGATTACGCCTGGGTGGCACGCCGTACTGAAATTGATTACCAGGTACCGGCACTCAAAGGCGACGACATCATTGCCGCCACCTGGATAGAACAAAACGATAAAAAGCTGACCATGACCCGGGCCTACGAACTGAAACGAGCCAGCGACGGTGTCACTCTGGTGCGCGGCCAGACCCAATGGGTGTGCATTCGCCTCAGCCGCGGCAAGCCGGCGCGTATGCCGGTTGAATTTGCCGAGGCCTTTGTTGTTGCTGATGATGCTGCTGCCGACAGCTGATATTACTGCCGGCAACGGAGTAGCTGCCGCCGGTATCAGCGGGCAGTCGCCAGTAAGGCTTCGATATCGTCATCGTCCGGCAAGGTAAAACTGGAATTCGAACTCACCACCTTACCCGCCGGATCAATCAGGTATTTGTAAAAATTCCATTTTGGTGCGGTGTCTTGCCGGGCGATTTCCTGAAACAGCGGATGAGCATCCTCACCCCGGACCGCCACCGTCGACAACATGGTGAAGGTCACACCAAAGTTTTTAAAACAGATTTCTGCCGCCTTGCCTTCGTCTTCATCTTCCTGATCGAACGAATCAGACGACACGCCCAGTACCACCAGGCCGCTGTCTTTGTATTTCTGATGAATGGCTTCCAGGTCAGCAAACTGGTCAGTAAACCCACAATGGCTGGCGGTATTCACCAACAACACCGGCTGGCCAGCAGTTACCTCGCACAAATTCAGCATCTGGCTGCTGTGCAGCTGTTTCATGGTGTGGCGGAACAGCGCCGGACAATCTTCCCCGGCCTGCAGCGGCCTTGTCGTTATCAGCAACAATGGCAACAGCAGCCACAAAACCAGCGGTTGTTTAAGTGATTTCATCAGTGCCCTCGGCTCGTAAATTAGTTATACATACATTATACAGATCGTATCCGTTTCGCCAGCCCGGATTCCGGGTCAATTCCGGGCAATCGCTGTTTTTTTTACTAGCCTTAAAGACAACCGTACCTTTAAGAGCAGCTCACTATGGCCTGGTTTCAGAACCTCAGCATTAAATACAAACACCTGATTATCCTGCTATTGGTCATCATTGGCCTGTTACTGATCACCCTGGTCAGTATCAGCGGCTTTGGCAATATCGATAATCTGAATCAGATACAGCAGCAGCGAGCGACCATCGAAACCCAAATCCTTGAGCTGCGAAAACACGAAAAGGACTTTCTGTCCCGCAAAGACCCTCGTTATCTGGAAAAATTCAGTAGCGCTAAAGCGACGTTCGACCAGCTGGCACAGTCGACGGCAAGCAACCTGAAAAACGCCGGGCTGGACGACTCCCACATCAAGTCACTGAAATCGCTGGTCAACGCCTATCAGACAAGTTTCTTAACACTGGCCACCACTCAGACGGAAATCGGACTGGATCCGAAAAGTGGCCTGTACGGCGCATTGCGCAGCTCAGTGCACGACATTGAACAACTGGCCAACGATGTCGGTGCCTATGAACTGCTGTACCACATGTTGATGTTACGCCGTAACGAGAAAGATTTTATGTTACGCCGTGATCCGAAATACATCGATAAATTTAATGCCAATATCGACCGTTTTAAAACCGCGCTCGCCACCCTGTACCTGTCGGACGAGCCACAGATTTTACAGAAACTGAGCCAGTACCAGCGTGATTTTCTGGCACTGACTAATAAAGAAAAAACCATTGGTCTGGAAAAAACTGCTGGGCTGTCGGGTGACTTACGCCAGGCCATTCATGCCACCGACGAAGAACTGCTGGCCCTCAAGGATTCTCTGGAACAACAAACCGACGCTCTGCGGCAACAGGTATACACAACCCTGACTGCGTTAATTGTGGTGATTTTTACAGTGATTTCGCTGCTGATGGTGTTTGTGTCACGCGCAATTTACCGCCCGGTAGAAATCATTACCGGCGAAATTGCCCGAATTGCTGACGACCTCGACCTGACCCGCCAGGTCGGCCATACCACCCATGATGAAGTCGGCGTATTGTCGGCGTCGTTCGACAAACTGATTGCCACACTGCGTGCAACCGTAAACCAGGTCCAGGGCGGCTCAATTCAGGTGGCCCAGGCCTCAGAAGAAATGTCCAGTATTACCCGCGAGGTCGGTGACGCCAGCCAGCAACAACAGCAGGAAATTGAACAGGCCATGGTGGCCATCAACCAGATGACCAGCACCATCAGCAGCATTGCCGATAACGCCGGCAACGCCGCCAGTGCGGTGACTGAAATCAGCCAACAGATTGGCCAGGGCAAAGACGTAACCGATACCGCCCGCAACGAAATAGAACGGGTTAACGAAGAAATTCACGGTGCCACACAGGCCATCGGCGAACTGCAGAAGAACAGCGAAAGCATTGGCGAAATTCTGGCAACCATTAGTGCCATTGCCGAACAGACCAACCTGTTGGCACTGAACGCCGCCATTGAAGCCGCCCGCGCCGGAGAACAGGGGCGCGGGTTTGCCGTGGTCGCCGACGAAGTACGCACCCTGGCAAGCCGCACACAGGAATCAACCGAATCCATCCGCGATAATATCGAACGTTTTCAGCGTGGCACTCAGGATGTGGTGGAAACCGTCAACCGCTCGCGCGAGCGTGCTCAAACCGGTATTGAACGGGTCAGTGAATCGGCGGAAATCCTCGATTCCATTTACGCCAATATCTCCAGCATTAACGACATGAACGTCCAGGTCGCGACGGCATCGAAGGAACAGGGTCTGGCATCGGAAGAAATTAACCGCAATGTTGTCCGGATTAATGATCTGGCGACCATTTGTGGTGAACAGGCGGGTCAGGCGGCACTGGCCAGTCAGGAGCTGGCAACCCTGGGCAATGAATTACAGGACATCGTACAGAAGTTTAACGTCTGAGCAGAAGCAGCGGCCTAACAGCCGCCCAGCTTGATGAAAAACCCCTATTATTTAAATCCTGCTAATTTCCCCACCCGAAGGGTGGGGAAATAGTTCCTAAACTTACATCTCCACCCCTTTGGGTGGAGATACCAAGGTAAAACTCTGCTTATTTTGAGTTACTAGTGGGGATTTCACCTGCAATGAAAGAGGCTGCTGGACTTTGTCAGCAGTCTGAGCGGCCTAACAGCCGCCTTTTTCTTGTTTGTTATCAGCAACCACGTCCCGGGTTTGCCCGGAGAGTTTCGCCAGCAGTCGCAGGCTGACATCACGGAACCAGGGCGTGGTCATAATGGTAATCACCAAAGGAACGGGAAACATCCACCAGAAGGTATTCAGCAATTCGCCAAACATGCTGGCAGTCATCATAGGTTCGAATCCTTTCGAAGTAATATTGATAAGGCTGATTATATGTTGCGCCGCACTAACAGGACAGGGCTATAAACGTCATAAACCGTGGCAGACAACACCC
Source organism: Bacterioplanoides pacificum (assembly GCF_042648445.1). Classification (NCBI taxonomy): domain Bacteria; kingdom Pseudomonadati; phylum Pseudomonadota; class Gammaproteobacteria; order Oceanospirillales; family Oceanospirillaceae; genus Bacterioplanoides; species Bacterioplanoides pacificum. The sequence goes on along the minus strand of NZ_JBHRYB010000005.1, from coordinate 321,621 downwards.
GGGTCTGATCAGGATTGACGATTTTTCCAATAGTGCAGACAACGCAGCAACAGATTTCCCGATAACCGCACCAGCCAATACCACCAGACACTGCCGACCAGGCCGTTGTATAAGGCGGGCAACCAGAAATTATTAATATCGCGCCAGATCGAATATTGGCCACTGGCATCCAGCGGGCTGAGCCAGGCAGTGCCATCAATCAGATAACTCAGCCCGACCAGACCCAGGCTGACCGGAAAATCAACGCCGATAAATAACAGCCAGCCCATCACCGCATTACCATCGCTGCTCATCGCAATCAGAGCGCCCAGTACCACAACCGCCAGCAAATGCAGCCACAACGCCAGCCAGGCCATCAGGCGAACCATCTTATACCCGGCCATCAGTTGATATAGGCGTTGATCGAAACGCTGTCATCGTTTTCATACCAGACTCCAAAGGCCACCATCACACTAAAGACTATTAATAAAGTTATCCATTTCATACCCGCACTGTATTACGCGTAAACCGTGTGAACAAGCATAAAAAACCTCTGACGGGCATTCCCGTCAGGGGTATCAGCGGCGATGACCTCAGAAAACGACGATCAGCCAACAAATATCAGTTTGGCCAGCAACAGTGCCGCAATAATCAGCACACTGGCGTTCAGCTCATGAGCTTTGCCACCCAGCAACTTGGCACCGGCATAGGTGATAAAACCCAGCGTCACACCATGGGCGATAGAAAACGTCAGTGGGGTCATCAGCAGCACCACCGCAACCGGAGCCGCTTCTGTCAGGTCTTCCCATTCGACTTCTTTCAGAGTGAACATCATCAGCACTGAGACATAAAAAATCGCTCCGGCTGTGGCGTAGTCCGGAATCATGCCCGCCAGCGGTGCCAGGAAAATACTCAATAAAAACAACACCCCCACCGTCACAGCGGTTAAACCGGTGCGGCCACCGGCTGCCACACCCGCGGCCGACTCAATATAGCTGGTGGTGGTGGAAGTCCCCAACGCGGCACCGGCAACCGTCGCCGAGCTGTCGGCCAGTAAGGCACGACCCAGACGCGGCACCTTGCCATCTTTTTCCGCCAGTCCGGCTCGTTGTGTCACCGCAATCAGCGTACCGGAAGTATCAAACAGATCGACAAACAGAAACGCAAAAATCACACTCAGCATAGCGACATCAAAGGCCGCGGCGATATCCAGCTGCATCAGCGTGGGTGCCAGTGACGGCGGTGCCGACACCACACCGGTGTAATCGATCTGACCCGCTAACAAACCAATCACAGTAACGCTGAAAATCGACAGCATTACAGCACCGGGAACCTGACGCTGCACCAATGCAATGATCAGAAAAAAGCCCACCAGCGCCATGCCCGGACCAAACTCACCCAGATCCCCCAGGCTGACCAGAGTGGCCGGATGATCCACAACAATGCCGGCATTTTTCAGCGCAATTAACGCCAGAAAGGCACCAATACCAGCAGCAATGGCTTTTTTCAGCGTCACCGGAATGGCATTAATAATCCACTCCCGCACCTGAAACAAACTCAGCGCAATAAAAATCAGGCCGGAAAAAAACACTGCACCCAGCGCCGTCTGCCAGCTGTAACCCATGCCCAGCACCACGCCATAGGTAAAAAAGGCGTTCAGCCCCATACCCGGCGCCAGCGCCACCGGCAAATTGGCCCACAACCCCATAATAAAACAGCCAATCGCAGCGGCGACACAGGTAGCGACAAACACCGCACCATGGTCCATACCGGCATCCGCCAGCATCGCCGGATTCACAAATATGATGTAAGCCATGGTGAGGTAAGTTGTCACTCCGGCCAGGATTTCAGTTTTGACACGGGTGCCAAAGCGATTGAGCTGAAACAGTTTCTCAAGCATCTCGGGTACTCTTTTAGAGGCGTTTAAGGCGTTAGAAAGGCGCCGATTATACGCAAGCCGTGGCTGCGACCAAGTACTGATACTAAAAACCTGACCACTTTGGCAGCACTTGTTACAGAATTGCAGGCAGACGACAGGCAGATGGTCAGTTAGAATACGCCGCTTTGTCTGCCCCCCGGAGCCTTTATGAGCCGTTACAGCCAGGATATTAAAGACGCTATTCGTACCGTGCCGGACTGGCCGGAAGCCGGTGTGATGTTTCGTGACATCATGCCACTGCTGCAGGATGCTCAGGTATTCCGTAAGCTGATCGACAGTTTTGTTCATCGTTATCAGGGCATGCAACTGGATGCCATTGCCGCCATTGATGCCCGCGGTTTTATTCTCGGCGCCCCTTTGGCTTACGAACTGGGGCTGAGCCTGGTACCGGTGCGTAAAAAAGGCAAACTGCCGTTTGCCACCGTCACCCAGGAGTACGATCTGGAATACGGCAGCGCCACCATTGAACTGCACACCGATGCTTTCAAGGCCGGTGACCGGGTACTGGTGATGGATGATCTGATCGCCACCGGTGGCACCATGCTGGCCGCCTGTGAGCTGGTGCGCAAACTCGGCGCCGAAGTGGTGGAAACCGCCGCCATTATAGACCTGCCGGATCTGAAAGGGGGTGATAAACTGCGCCAGGCCGGTTTCGATGTCTACGCCATCTGTGAGTTCGACGGCCACTGAGGGTCACCACCCTCGTTATTTCACCAGCGCAGGAAAACGGATATGAGCATTCGCCACTTTGTTACCCACCACATCCATAAAGAAAGCAATGAACCGGCTGCCACACTGCAATGCAGTGAACAGGAAGCGGACCTCAGCGATGAACAAAGTGAGCGCTTCTATGCCCAGGCTGCCAGCCAGTTAAAAGCCATTCTGACCCAGCGCAGCGGCAAGCGTTATGGTGCTTTCCATCCGGAAGTCACTCTGGTGCGCGCTCAGATTCAGGACTGGAAAGGTGAACGCCAGAACTTTTTGTCCTTAACGCGGCGCATCAGCCAGTATTTTGCCAACAGCCTGGACAACAGCGAGCTGGCCATCGACGGTTATCTGGCTTTTTTTTATGAAGAGCTGGCCGACAGCGACCGGCTGTATATGTATCACCTGCGCCGTAAAACCAGCGTTTCCATTAATGCCGACATGACCTTAACGGAAACCCATTACATCGATTTCTCCAATACCGGCTTTGGTGCCCTGCTCAACCTCACCGACTGGCTGGTACAGGAAGAAGCAAAATACCTGACCTTCAGTTATGGCCGGGCGGATAAACCGTTACAGAATCAGTTTGCCGAATTTATCGGCTTTACTGACACTCTGGACACAGCGGCAGAAACCGAAGAATTTTTGCAGATTGTCGATGAATTCAGCCAGAACCTGCCGGCGGAACAAAGCCATGAATATAAAGCCAGAGTGGTGGATTATTGCATTGAGCAGGATAAGCGTGGCGAACCGGTGGACTTTACCGACCTGGCCGATTACGTCGAATCCCAGATGGAATCCAAACCTCAGTCTCCCCGGGGCGAAGATTTTTCGCATTATATTATTGAAAAGAAAAAACAACGTCAGGCGGACAAACCGGCCTTAACACCGGAGCAGCTGGCGGAACAAGGTGCCCCTACCGAACAGGTGGCCGAAGCCATAAAAACGGAACTGATTCCTGACCGCAAAAAACTGAAAAGTTTTATTCGCTTCAGTGGTAAAAACAAAGACATCAGCCTGAGTTTTTCTGCCGCGTTACTGGACGGTGATATTATTTTTGATGGCGTTAATAATCGCCTGCAGATTAATGCCTTGCCGGAATCCCTGATCAAACAACTGAAATCCCGTAACGAGCACGACAATTAACCGGCCGACGTCGCCGCTTTATAAACTTCAGCTCTTTTTGCCGGCATCCCGGGCGATGCGTTCCACCACCCGGGCAGCCGCAACAAAACCAAAGGTGCCGGTGACCATAGTCGCCGCGCCAAAACCAGAGGCACAATCCAGCCGGGTACTGCCTTGTGCAAACGACTTGGTCTGACACACACTGCCATCCGCCTGCGGGTAGGACAACTGCTCGGTCGAAAACACACAAGGAACGGAATAATTACGCGAGGGATTACGCGAGAAATTATATTCCCGCCGCAATAATGAACGCACTTTACGCGCCAGCGGATCATTGAAGGTTTTATTCAGATCACCGATCTGAATCTGACTCGGGTCCATTTGTCCGCCGGCGGCGCCGGTGGTAACAATACGGATTTTACGGCGCTTACAATGCGCGATTAACGCCGCTTTATTTTTCACACTGTCGATGCAGTCGACCACATAATCCAGCTGCTCATGGATCAGCTCATGCTGATTCGCGGCAGTCACAAACGCCATTTTATTGTGTACCACAATGTCGGGATTAATGGCCTTCAGACGCTCGGCCACGGCATCGGTTTTCAGTTGCCCCACCGTATTCTGCAACGCATGAATCTGACGATTGCTGTTGGTGACACAGATATCGTCCATATCGATCAGCGTGATCTCTCCGATACCGGAACGCGCCAGCGCTTCAGCGGCCCAGGAACCGACACCACCAATACCCACCACACACACGTGTGCCTGTAATAATCGTTGCAACCCCTGCTGGCCATACAAGCGGCCGATACCGCCAAAGCGATCGAGGTAACCGGAAGTAAAAGAAGGAGAATCTGCGCTCATCACTGCCACTCAATAGCGCGCTACAGCGGTTGATGTCAGCGCTACAGCGGTCGTCAGGTTAAAAGACGGCGCAGTATAACAGAAGGCGAGCCGCGGATTTATACCGACGGCTCAGAAGATGCCAGACGTTGTGACACCTCAACATCTTTGATACGCAACCAGCGGCTGGTTTGCGAAATACGGTGCAGGCTCGGCTCACCTTTATCGAAAGCCCGCTGAATGCCGCGTAATTCATCCCGCGGTAAGGTACCCATCAGGCCATGCTTCAGTTCAGGGATCGGCGCAATACGTGCGATTAACACATCAACCAGCGAAGCGAGAAAATCGCGCGATAAACGGGCGTGTTCGTGGTAGTTGATCGTCAGGGAAACATAATCGTCTTCCTGTTTCAGCACCAGGTGATCGTTTTGTTTCAGCGAACCCTTAACCGCTCCGAGAAACTCATCCATATCACCGCTCTGCAACAGTCGCTGATCCTGCACCACCGCCAGCACATCGAGCCACAACTGGCGGAAACGACGCTGACTGATTTTATCTTCCACCACCTTGAATTCCAGACGCTCCGGAATGGCTGATGCACTGTCGCTTCCCTGTGAGGCATCCTGTTCTGTTTGTTGCTCGCCGTAGTTATCCTGCACATACAGCGCGGTGGCAAACCAGGGTTTGTCCAGCGTCTCAAACATGCCGATACCTTTCAGGTCGGCGGCGTTGGCAGACATTGCCAGTAACAGACTGGCAGCAGCAAACAAGGATTTTAATCCGGTCATGATCAACACCTCTATAACATTACGACCGATGACACAATCATGCGTTTTTGTGAATTCTGTTAGCAACGACCAAATACGCCACCCCTGTTAACGATCAGTTATTTAATGAACATTTGTGATTCAGTCGCCACTTTTGGTCATAAGCTGACGCCATTTGTCTGTCATCCGCTATGGCAGCTCAGTTAACCAGCACAAATTTAAACGGAATATCAAACTCCAGCGGACCATCCGCTGCCAGAATATCCGGCAGTGCCGGGTACGGTTGCGCACGCTGAGCCGCCGCCAGAGCGGCACGGTCGAGTAGCTGAATATCCGAGCTTTCGCTGACCACACTGGAAACCAGCTCGCCGGACGGCGTCAGTGCCAGACTGACCCGCACCGTCCCCTGCTGACGACGACGCATAGCGCGCTGCGGGTATTGCACCTGACTGTTCGCCTGGCGCAGCAACTGGCGGTAATAACGCGCCTGCGCCTGAATGCGTCGTGCTTCCAGAGCTTCCTGCTCAGCTTGCTGTTGCTGCAGCCGCTCGGCTTCTGCCTGCAAACGGGCCTGGCGCTGTTGCTGCTGACGGATTTTGTCAGCCTGGCGCGCCTGTTGTGTTTTGTTCACGCTGCTGGTCAGTGCAGCAACGACAGGCTTGGTAACAGCAGGCTCTGGCTCTGTAACAACGGACCTGGCAACAACGGGGGCTGCAACAGTACTTTGTGCCACAGCAGGCAACGACGCTTCAGCAGGCAGCTGAAACCAGTCACGGATCTGTTGCTGCCGCCCGGGATTAACAATCGGTTGTGGGTAACGCGCTAACAATTGTTCCCGCTGGCTGACGTCGGCGGCCAATAAATCATTGCGCAGCCCCGGCGACTGCGGGAACTTGCCAATCCAGGTGGCTAATAACAAACGCACAAAATCCGGATTATCCAGCGTCAGCAACGGCTGCTGGTTAAGGCTGACAAGGGTATTGCCCGTTTCATTACTGATCACCAGCACATCCCCCTGCAACAGCTCCCCACGCGGCGCACGGCTGAAACGACTGATATCCGTCAGGTGTTGCTGCAACTGCTGCTCACTCAGATTAATCGCCAGCCCCTCATTCCAGAGACGGTAAAAACGCCGCTGCGACCAATCTTCTGCCAGCAACTGAATTTCCAGCCGTAACGGTTGCGCCGCCTGCAACCAGTGTTGTGGTTCCCCACTGGTGTGATATACCCGCGCCAGATACACGTCATTTTGCAGGCGCTGATAAATACCCGCACCCTGCAGCGGTAACGCCGCAGCACTGCACAAGGTGGGAAAAATGAATAAAACAGTGATTAACAGATGGTGAAAACGGGTCATACAAGATCTCAGTCCCTGGTCAGAATACAGTCGGCGAACAGCCGGTCAGGTAGCTTAACGATCAAATATGCCAGTCTGATGACAGCGACATGGCGTCGCACGACCGGGATAACAGGCGGGTATCAGAGATTAACCAGCTGAATACGGGCGGACTGATCGATCAGGTCGCGATACAAACGGTCCTGCAGCGCCGGGTTACGCACATCCTCCAGCGTCACCCGCGCCAGCACCTGCATCAGCAACTGATTGATTCCGCCCCAGTTGCTGGCGAGAGAACAATGCGCGGTGATATCACACTGATGATCATCGACGCTGCATTCGGTCAGCGCCACCGGGCCTTCAAACGCCTGCACCACATCCAGTACGCGGATCTGTTCCGGTGCCCGCGCCAGCCGGTAACCGCCACGGGCACCACGCTGTGCCAGCACCAGACCAGCGTCCACCAGCGCCTTCATCACTTTACGGACTGTGGCCAGCGGCAGACCGGTAGCGTCACTGAGTTCGTCCGCCGATTGTTTCACCGACCCGGCACGGGCAAGCTGGTCGAGCACCACCACACCATAATCTGTCAGCTTGCCAATCTTTAACATAACGGAAACCCGGATAATCACAGCCTCCATCATATCAAATCCACACGGCACAGGCATAAAGCAACACAGGCGGTCGGAAAAACTTCACAAATGGCTGGCGTTACATTAGCGTTGGCGCCTGATGTTAATTCCCGATGGAGAAATGTATGCGTTTGTTCGCCCAACCACTGGCTACCCTGCTGTTCACCCTGCTGGCCCTGAGCAGTCAGCCTCTGCTGGCTGATGATCAACCCGCAGCCAGCCCCGCCAGCAACGCAGAAGCCGTTGTGACTGTGCTGATGAAAACCAACCGTGGTGATATCGAGCTGCAACTGGATCGTGGCAAAGCGCCAATCAGTGTTGAAAATTTCCTAGCCTACGTTGAAGCCGGCCATTACAACGGCACGGTTTTTCACCGTGTGATTAAAAACTTTATGATCCAGGGTGGCGGTTTTGACGAAAACATGGTGCGTAAAGCCACGTTACCGGCGATTAAAAACGAAGCGGATAACGGCCTGAAAAATGACCGCGGCACCATCGCGATGGCACGTACTTCGGCCGTCGACAGCGCGACCAGCCAGTTTTTTATCAACGTAAAAAATAACGACTTCCTGAACCACGGTTTCCGTGATTTTGGTTACGCCGTGTTCGGTAAAGTGACGTCAGGAATGGAGATTGTTGACACCATCGCCAGCACCGCAACCGGCGCCCGCGATGTGCCGCTGGACGCCGTTGTGATTTCGTCAGTCAGCGTGGTTACAGGCGACAAACCCGCCGCCCAGCAGCAATAGATCCTGCTGCGCCATCATCCACCCGGTGGACCAGTGGATGGTGGCGATTCAATTTGTGCGGAAGACAAACAAATAAATTACCTAGGAGTGAGCAGTTACTTTCCTGCTTGATATTTATTTCAGTTGGTGGGTCGCGCTGCGCTTACCCACCCTACCTATGACGAATGATGGCGTTCAGCAGCTGCCTGGGGCATCAAGCGCCGCCCCTTGCCCTGCATCCAGCGGCTGCAGGCGACCAAACACCACTTCCGTCAGCTGATATCCTTTGCGCAATAACGCCGCACTCATCTGTTGTTTCAGCTGCTGACACAAAGCCTGACGCTGCTGTGGCAAATCCGTATCCAGCTGATACTGCGCCAGGGTTTTCGTCAGTACCATATCACTCACCAGCCTGACCGCCCGCGCCATATCCGCAAACGGCATCACATGAGGTAACTGCTCCGGCGCCAGACGGTAACTCGCCGTCAGTGGTAAAGCAAAACGCCGACCCGCTTTATCCCGTGCCCAGACCGGCTGTTGTTCCAGTGAGGCATGCCCTTCGCTGGCGTCGTACAAACCAACAATTTCTTCATAAGAAAAATGCAGTCCAGGTGCTAACGTCCGCTGCCCTGCACGGGTTGAGGTCGCAAAGCCCATTTCATGGTCGGCCACCCACACCAGTTTAACCGGCATATAAAACTCATCGCGGTCAAAGGAAGCCGACGACACCCAGGCAACAAAATGTTGCCCCACCAGGCCGATATTGAGCACAGCCAATAATGCAATAATCACCAGAATCCGCGGCAACCGCCGCGAGCAGCGCGGTGTTGCCGCCCGCATTAATCCATTTAACTGTTCCTGCTGACGCCCTTCAGCCATAAAACCCGATACTCTTTATTATTAACAAGATAAACATTATGCATCTTCTCAATAACGGAGTAACTCATCAAAAGTTCTGAATGTGACCGAATCGCCGTATCCGTATTGCCAACCGCCGGGAATTCGCACTGCGAACCTGACTATTGCGCCCCCGAAAAGAACGACTGCACCTTAAAAACTACTGCACCCGCGAAGCCAGCAATTTAATGCCAAACACCAGCATCACGCCGCCCATCAGGCGGTCTACCCAATGACCAAACATAAAAACCCCATGGAAATCAGTCGTGTGCCGGAAACCCTGGCTTCCTCTGCCGCCTGTGGCTGTGTTGCGTTACCATCACAAAATCCGGTCCCGGTGAGGCGGCTGCCAATAAATGCACTAGCGTAATGGTCAGTAAACCTTCCACAAATCCCATGATTGTCTCCCGGACACTATCATTAAAACTGTCATCAGAAGCGCTATTATGACTTATTTTTCCAGTGTGATAACAACTCGGCGGCGGCTTCAGTAACTTCTTCCTGCAACTCAGCCGGGGTTGGCTGGCGCACCATGGCGTGAATTTTAAAACGCAGCGCTTGCCAGACGCTGATCTGCACATCCGGCAATAAATTGGTCAGCAGCCAGTATTTCCACACCTCATCATCGCCGCCCAGAATCTGGAACAGCGGCTCGGCAAGGTCATCACCGCGATAGCGCAACAGCCGCTCCAGTACCGGCGCAGCAATCGGCCAGTTAATATCTTGCAGGCATTCCAGCAGCGGCCATAACAGTGGCTGAATGTCCTCATCCGAAGCCTGCTGCAGATTAGCGCAGGCATCATCATCACCTTTATGTTGCGGCACCAGCCTGAGTGTTGACATAAAACGACTCCGTGATTCAGCGTGCTTCAATGCGCCGCGCGTGCCAGAATTTGTCTTTCCAGTAATAATCGTCGAGGCCGGAAATCATCACACCACGTTTACTGGAGACGTGCATAAAGCGGCTGTTTTCCAGATAAATACCCACGTGGCGTAATTTACTGCCGGTTTTAAAAAACACCAGATCGCCGGCGCGTAACTGCTCGCGCGTTATGACATCGCCGGTCAGCGACTGACGTGCGGTGGTGCGCGGCAGACTGATACCAAAGCGATCCTGAAAGGTGCGGTAAACAAAACCGGAGCAATCCACCCCCTGCTCTGTCAGGCCACCCATACGGTGGGGAGTCCCCTGCCATTGCTGATACTGCAGAAATAATTGTTGTTTTGCCGCCGCGCTATCACTGAGCACTGCTTTGGCCGGTTCGCTGTAGTGTGCGCGATAACTGGCCGCAGGCGCCGTTGGCGCTGAGCTGCAGGCAGTTAACGCCAGCAGCAGGACGGCACTGAACAGCGTGCAACACGCCGATAACACAGATTTCATCGATTATTCTCCGTTGTCAGACAACGCCTGCCGGATCGTTTGTGGTAATGCCTGCAACAGTTGCTGGCGGAATGACTGGCCACGCTCATCGGCAAACATCGCCAGCGCGGTATCCGCCAGATCCGCTTGCTGTTGCTCGATATTAAACTGCACAAACGCCACCAACTCAGGCAGCAGAATATCGTCGCGTAATACGCTGACATAAGGGTAAGTAATCCAGCATACCGGGTCGTTGGGGAAACAGGACCAGAAAATCAGTTCCTGCAAAAATCCGGCGTTGAGTGGATACCCGATCAGCACCAGATGTTCGGCATTATCGGTATCGAATTTATCGCGGATGGATTGCAAAGACGGGTCTGACATGTTTTTTCAGCCATGGCTCGCAGCCGAGCCTCACCATTAACAGGCACAGAAAAATAACAAGCCAATGGCCAGACGCCAAGCCAGGATCAGAAATTTGTGCACCAGCTCCGCTTTACCGGGCGGGTGCACACACCCCTTATTGCGCGCGGATATGAAAACACATATGAATGTTTTTACGGCGGGCAAAATCCTGCGGCACCGACTGATGGCTGACATTAACAATATCGAACCCGGCTAGAGCCGCCTGATCGATCTCAAACTTCCGGTAGTTGTTGGAAAAAATTAACAATCCACCCGGATTTAATAACGCCATCGCATCACGAATCAGCTGCACATGATCACGCTGTACATCCAGCACCCCTTCCATCCGTTTGGAGTTGGAGAAAGTCGGCGGATCCATAAAGATCAGATCGTACTGCTGAGCACCACTCTGCGCCGCCTCTTTCAGCCATTGCAGACAATCCGCCTGAATAAATTCATGCTCGTTGAGGTTCAGATTGTTGGCTCTGAAATTGTCTTTGCCCCAGTTCAGATAGGTGCGCGACATGTCCACACTGGTGGTTGTGGCACCGGCCAGCGCCGCATGCAGTGACCCCACCGCGGTATAACAGAACAGGTTCAGCATACGTGCGCCTTTTGGCAGCGCCGCACAGCGTTTGGCAATATCCAGCCGGGTTGGGCGGTGGTCGAGAAACAAACCGGTATCGAGATAATCTTTCAGGTTAACCAGCACCCTGGCCTGACCTTCCAGCACTTCAAACCGGCTCGCTTCACGGTCCTGTTTTTCGTACTGGCGCTTACCGCTCTGGCGCTCACGGCGCTTAAGAATAATCTGCTCCGCCGGCACCCCGGTGACTTCCGGTAACGCCGCCAGGACATCCAGCAGCCGCCGTTCGGATTTTTCTTCATCGATGGACTTGGGTGGCACATATTCCTGCACATGCAGCCACTGCGCCGCAGTGTTGGCATCGTGATAGATATCCACCGCCACGGCGTATTCCGGAATATCAGCATCGTACAGCCGATAGGCGTTGATCTGCTCGCGTTTCGCCCATTTATTCAGCGGTTTTAAATTTTTCTTCAAGCGATTAGCAAACGCTTCCACCGGGCCACGGATACGGCTGGGTGCGGGTGCCGACGATTTTTCATCCGCCTCACCCAACACCAGTAACCGGGTCTGAATTTTACCGTTCATAAAGCGGTATTGTTTTTCCAGCGGCCGGCGAATGCTTTTCGATAAATCGGTATTGGCGGTAAACACCGCCAGCTTCCAGTTGGGCACCACCTTTAAGGTGGCATCGTTAAAGTCCTGGTATAAAGGCGCCAGTTGCGGCAACTCACTCAGGCGTTCGCCATAGGGCGGGTTACACACCACCAGACCGCCCTGTTCGACGGTTTCTTTCTGGATGCGCAACTTGTCCACCGCACGGCGTTCCAGATGAATGCAGTTTTTTAATCCGGAGCGTTCCAGGTTTTTATTGGCGGCATTGAGCTGTTCGGCATCAATATCAAAGCCGTACAGCCGGTTGCTGATCGCTGCCAGCCCGGCCGTGCGCCGTTCACGGGCACTGTCCACCTCTTCCAGCCAGAGTTTACGGTTATGCCGTTGCCAGCGCTCAAAGCCCCATTGTTGCCGGTTCAGTCCCGGAGCAATGTCCGCCGCCATCATTCCGGCCTCAATCAATAAGGTGCCGGAACCACACATAGGATCAACCAGGTGGCCACCCTGCTTAAGGATCTCCGGCCAGCCGGCACGGATCAGAATCGCCGCCGCCAGATTTTCTTTTAACGGCGCTTTGCCCGGCTGCAGACGGTAACCACGGCGGTGTAAGCTGTCGCCACTGACGTTGAAATACAGCGCCAGCTTGCCTTTACGCAGCTGTGCTTCAATCCGCACATCCCCATCTTTAGCCACCGACGGGCGTGCACCTAACTCCTCGCGGAAGTTATCGACGATGCCATCTTTCACCTTCTGAGCGCCAAACTGGGTGTTACGGACAAAGTCGGTTTTGCCATGGAAGTCGATGCGGAATGACGCACCCACCGGGAACACGGTTTGCCAGTCTACGTCGCGCGCCACCTGATAAAGCTGATCCACATTGTCTACCTGACTTTCCTGCAAAGGAAACAACAGCCGACTGGCCAGCCGGGTCCATAAACAAAAACGATAGGCGGTGCGCAGGTCGCCCTGCCATAACACCCCCAGGTGGGTTTCTCGTTCAACTTCCCCCCCTAAGTCTCTGATTTCAGCCGCCAACAGGGGTTCAATCCCCTTGGGACACGCGGCTAACCAGCGCAATTTAGGTTCCGATGACTCATTTTGCATGGTGTTAACACCCACCTCGTCAAATAGTTTCTGGCAACAAGCCTGCTGCCTCTTATAAAAAATCGTTAATTAACATCCTGCTTCACACAGGGTAGAACTGTAACCGTCCAGTCATATTTGTCTGGGCTTTTTTCCAACAATGCGAGGACGCAACGTATGAAAAAACAGAAACGCGATATGCAAGAAAGAGCTTTTGCACGTGGTTACCGCGCAGGTGTCGAGCGCCGTTCAAAAGATCTTGCCCCGATGGGAACTCAACGCGATGCCTGGCTGGCGGGTTGGCGTTCTGGCCGGGCTGACCACTGGGATGGATACACCGGCGTTTCTGGGATTCATAAAATCGCTGTCTAAAGCCTGCGGCTAAGCGCCGCTTACCGATACCTCCTCTCCCGGGAGGTGAAGCCCGGCCACTGCGCCGGGCTTTTTATCAGTTCATCGCCGCGATGGCATCAACACATTCACCCACCAGCTCAGGGCCGCGGTAGATAAAACCGGAATACACCTGTACCAGCTCAGCGCCTGCTTCCATCTTTTCAACGGCACCTTTGCCATCCAGAATGCCGCCAACACCAATCACCGGCAGCTTGCCGTCCAGCGCTTTCACCAGCCGCTCAACCGTTTCGGTGGCCAGATCCTCAACCGGAGCACCACTCAGACCACCGGCTTCATCACCGTGTTTCAGCCCTTCAACACCGTCCCGCGACAAGGTAGTGTTGGTCGCAATCACGCCGTCAATGTTCGTGTCGATCAGGGTCTGGGCCACCATCTCCACTTCGTCTTCGTCCATATCCGGAGCAATTTTCACAAACACCGGCTTATATCCGTGTTCTTCGGCCAGCTCCTGCTGACGCTGTTTAATCGGCTGCAGCAGTTCTTTTAGCGCATCACCGTATTGCAGCGTGCGTAATCCCGGTGTGTTCGGCGAAGAAATATTAACCGTGATGTAGGTCGCATGCTCATACACCTTTTCCAGACAAATCAGGTAATCGGCGGTGGCATTTTCCACCGGGGTATCAAAGTTTTTGCCAATATTGATTCCCAGCACGCCGTTGTATTTCGCTTTTTTCACCTGTTCAACCAGGTGATCAACCCCTTTGTTGTTAAAGCCCATACGATTGATAATGGCGCGTCGCTCAGGGATACGGAACAAGCGTGGCTTCGGGTTACCCGGCTGGGGGCGTGGCGTGATGGTACCAATCTCGATAAAACCAAAACCTAACCGTGCAAAAGCATCGATATAGTCGCCGTTTTTATCCAGTCCGGCAGCCAGACCAACCGGATTCGGAAACTCAATGCCGGCAACGGTGCGTGGCAGACCAGCCACCTGAGGCGCCAGATACTGTAATAACCCCAGACGTTCACCGGCGCCGAGCATATCCAGGCCCAGCTCATGGGATGTTTCACCACTTAAACGGAAAAACAGTTGCCGGGTCAGACCATACCAATCAGCCATCTTTTACCTCACCTATGCCACAGACGTTAAATTGCGCGGCATTATACGCAAGCCGGCGACGGATGTAGATGCGCAGGCGCAAGAAAGTTACGGCCTTTGCCAGCGAGCGGATTTCCGCTACTCTGCCGCCATCTTGTGCGGCCCCAACAGCCGTCCCCCAACCGGATAAGGTCCTCTTTGTGCGTGTACTGATTGTTATTTCTTTGCTGTTGTTAACCGCCTGCTCGTCTAACTTACGCAAGGGCGACAACATGATGGAGGCCGAACAATACGATCAGGCGGCGATGTATTACCAGCGGGCGCTGGCCGAAGACCCCGGCGATGACGATATCGCCCTGAAACTCTATGAGGCACGCACCCGTATGGTGGCCGCCCATCTGATCAAAGTGCGTCTACAACGCCAGGGCGAACAACCCAAAGCCGCAGCGATGCTGCTGAATCAGACGCTAAAACACATCAAACAGTGGAAGATTATTGCCGACAGCGGCGTTAAAGCCACCATCGAAGAGGAGGTATGGGAAGCTGGCAAATGGCTCAATCGCGAACTGAAAACACTCGGCCAAAGCCGCGCCTACAATCGTTATTTCTACTATCTGGCACAATTCGACGAAATCGAACAAACCGGTCTGGCCGATGAAGCCAAGCGCCAGTATCAGCAAAGCATGACCTTATCCGGGCAACGCCAGTGCCAGCAGCTGGAAAGTTCACTGACCCCCTTCAGCCACTATCTGCACCAGTACTGGCAGGCATACTGCGCGGTCTTTTCATTAGCCGTTGACTATCGTCTGGCGCCGGACCCGAGCCGTTATGCCGGTTTTGCGGTGCAGAATAAGCAGGTCGACATCGCCCGGAGCGCCAACATTAACGCTGACGCAGTTGCCGAAAAGATTCAGCGGCAACTGCAGGATCATTTGTGGTTCAGCGATCACGGCACCCGGTCACTGACGCTGACATTACGGGGCAAGGTCGATTATGCCAAACGCAGCCAGCGTAAACGCTATACCCGGGTGTACAAAGCCAAGCAGGAAACCTGGCAGCAGATCAAAGACCCGAAAAACCCGAAAAAGGTCATCCGCACCCTGATCCATAAAAAGCCGGTCGCGAAAACAGTGACCTTTTATGGTGAACAGATCACTGAGACCAGTGGCCATCAGCTGCGGTTAAGCGGCCGGATCAACCAGTACAACCTGGACGCTAAAGAAATCATCAGTCACGCACAACACGTCACTGACCGCCACGACACCTACTTCAAAAGCGAAGGCATCTATCCTAAGGCAGCACAATATTTCAATCAGCAGGCCTGGCAACAGGGTATGGGTAAGGAGCTCATCGATAAAACCCGCCAGCGTCTCGACCAGCTGTGGCTTCAGGCCTATTGCCAGCCACAAACGACAGACGGTCGTTATGCGGCCGCAGAATACCCGGCACGTTGCGCCCAGCTGAACAGTGATCACGCCAGCGTCAGAGCCTGGACTCAGGCCACCTTTGATTTAACTCACGGGCAACTGATGGTGATGCTTAAGCCAGGCGCGTAATCCCGAGGAATTTTCCCTGCTGGCTGAAGTCGATGCGGAAGCGGCCATACACGCCGTCGTGGCTGACCACCTTCTGCAACACACTAGCGGGAAACTGCACCCGCCGGCCATCGCTGGCGATGGCACTGACTAACCTGGCAGAGCCGTTGTAATAGCGCAACAACTCATCGCCACTGATGGCCAGTTCAACCACAACACTGAGATCACTCATGGCGGCGTTAGTCCGTTAGTAATGCCTGTAAAAAACGCAGATAGTTATCGGCGCTGCTGCCTTGTTTTTCCGCGGTCATCATACAGACCCGGCGCGGATACACCTCCAGCATCAACAGCTCATCGCCCAATGTCGGCAACAAAGCATTCAGTTTATCAGCATCCGCCTGGGTGCCTTTGTCGTGCCAGCTTAAACCGTCTGCCAGCCCTTCCTGATCCCAGGCCGGCTGCCGGACGACCCGGTACTTTAAATCGCCACCGGCGGCATCTTCATGCTGACTGCGGTTTTGCTGCAGCCAGGTGTAACTGGTGGCGGTAAGATCATCCCGCACGCCGGTCTTTGCCGCGTCCGGTTTAAAAGTATATTGGCGCACCTGCAGACCTGCACGGATCGCGTTAAAACGCAGCTCTGCCAGACGGGTGTCGCGGGCACTGGGCTTTAACCAGAACACCGAGCCCATAATCGCCATCACTACGGCGGCAATCACCAACCAGATCATTCGCTCATTTCCTCTAATTCCAGCCAGCGTTCTTCCAGCTGCTCCAGTGTTTGTTCGGCTTCTGCCAGCTGCGCCAGTACGGTTTGCACTGTGTCCGCATCACCGCTATAAAAATCCGCCGCGCCGCTTTGCGCCAATAACTCATCGCGCTTTGCTTCTGCCTGTGCCATCTGCTCGGGCAACATATCCAGCTCCCGCTGGAGTTTATAGCTGAGTTTTTTCTTTGCTGGCGCGGCCGTCTGCGGCGCGCTTGCATTGTCTTTTTTGTGATCGTCTTTTTGAGAATCGCTTTTTTTGTCGCCCGGCTTCACCGCTTTCACACCCGCGGCCTGCTTCGCCAGCGCCGCCTTACGTTGCTGCCAGTCAGTGTAGCCACCCACCTGTTCATCGATGTGGCCGTTGTCAGTGAATACCCACAGCTGTGTCACCACATTGTCGATAAACGCCCGGTCGTGACTGACCAGCAATAACGTGGCGTTGTATTCCAGCAAGCGCTCTTCCAGCAGTTCCAGCGTTTCAACGTCCAGGTCGTTGGTCGGCTCATCCATCACCAGAAGGTTGCAGGGTTTGAGGAACAATTTAGCCAGTAATACCCGGTTACGCTCACCACCGGATAACGCTTTTACCGGTGTCCGGGCGCGCTCACCGGAAAACATAAAGTCACCCAGATAACCGATGATATGGCGTGAGTTACCGTTCACGATCACATGGTCTTTGCCGTCGGCGACGTTATCAGCGATCGATTTTTCTTCGTCCAGCTGATGGCGCGCCTGATCGAAATAGGCCACTTCCAGTTTGGTCCCCACCTTGATGCGGCCCTGCTGTGGCTCCAGCTTACCCAGCAACAGTTTCAGCAGGGTACTTTTACCCACCCCGTTCGGACCCACCAGACCAATGCGATCACCGCGCAACACGTTGGCGGTGAAATCCTGCACCTGCGGCACCGATTCGCCGCTGTCCTTCTGCCAGGCATAACCGAGGTTGTCGATTTCAAATACCATCTTGCCGGAGTTTTCCGCCTGACCGAGATTCAGATTGGCAGTGCCGGTTTGTTCGCGCCGGGCGCTGCGCTCTTTGCGCATATCTTTCAGTCGTTCGACACGGCCTTCGTTACGGGTACGACGGGCTTTAATACCCTGGCGAATCCATTTTTCTTCTTCCGCCAGACGTTTATCAAACAAGGCATTTTGTGCGGCTTCATCTTCCAGACGTTTTTCCCGGTGACTGATAAAGCTGTGGTAATCACCGCGCCATTCGTGCACAAAGCCGCGGTCGAGATCGATGATACGGGTCGAAAGATTCTGCACAAAAGCACGGTCGTGACTGATAAACACCAGCGAACCGTTAAATTGTTTCAGTTGCTCTTCCAGCCATTCGATGGTCGGCACATCCATATGGTTGGTGGGTTCGTCGAGGATCAGCAGCTCCGGCTCCACCACCAGTGCCCGGGCCAACATGACTCGCCGCTGCCAGCCACCGGATAACGACGAAAAGCTGGCTTCTCCGGGTAACTTCAGCTTCTGGATAATGGCATCCACTTTCTGCTGCCAGCTCCAGCCTTCTGCTGCCTCAATTTTATTTTGCAGCTGTTCCAGCCGTTTCAGGTCGGCGTGTTCACCTTTGGCGGTTTCATCATGATATTGGGCAATCACATGGCCCAGATCCCCCAGCCCTTCGGCGACTACGTCGTATACCGGTGTATCCGTGGTTTGTGGTAATTCCTGCTGCAGTACCGACACCCGCAACATATCGCGCTTCACCACTGTGCCATCATCCGGGACCACAGCACCACTGAGCACCTTCAGCAAGGTCGACTTACCGGCACCATTACGGCCAACGATACAGACCCGTTCGCCGGAATGAATTTCCAGATCAATTTTGTCAAACAACACATGATCGCCAAACGCCAGTTCGACCTGCTTTAACTGCACCAACATCATTACAAATGTCACCTTAAAACTGCGGCAAAGCGCGCAGTATACTGGATTCCGCGGCGACTTTGTTTTGTTCTGTAATTGCAACAGTATGTTATAAAGTCTTTTGCAGTTTATGGACTTGCACATTCAGTTTTGTCCGGTACAACACCGGGTCTGCCGGAAAAACTCCGGGCTGGTCGTGTTTTGCTGGCGGGGATGTCCGGAGCCGCCAGACCGCCTGGCTGAATGGCACAACCGAACTCGTATACATCACGGAAATTACAATAATGACAATACAACTTAATCAGGGGCACATCGCCGCCGTTGTGCTCTTTTTAGCCATGGTGCTATGGGTCGTCAGCGGAAGTTTTGGTCCACAACAGGAATTCAGCAACAGCCGGCCTCTGGTGATGGACAACGGCCTGAAACGTGTGCAGGTTGAACGTATGCAGGGCAAACCGACACAACGGGAAGTCATGGTGTCGGGTCATACCGCTCCAGTCCGCCGGGTGGAATTACGCTCGGAAATCCGCGCCAAAGTGCTGGCAATCCATAAAGCCAAAGGCGAAAAAGTTAAGCGGGGTGACCTGATCATCGAGCTCGACCCGCGTGACTGGCCCGCCCGGCTGAAGCAAGCCAAAGCCAATCTGAAACAACGTCAGATAGAAGCCGACAGCGCCCGTAAACTGGCTGACCGTGGTCTGGCCAATGCGTCACAGCTGGCGCAGACACAGACAGCACTGGCCAATGCCGAAGCGGAGCTGATTCAGGCGCAGATTCAGGTGAATGCCAGTAAAATCCGTGCCCCGTTTGATGGCATAGTCGACCAGCGTCAGGTCGAAATCGGTGATTTTGTTAAAGATGGTCAGAGCCTGGTTAAGGTACTGGATTTTTCGCCGTATCTGGTGGTTGGCAATCTGCCGGAACAGGAAGCCGCTAACGTCCATATCGGCGATCCGGCGTACGCCATCCTGGTTGACGGCAGCCGGGTTGAAGGCCATATCCGCTTTGTCGCCGCCGAAGCCGATGCCCAGACCCGTACCTTTGCCGTGGAACTGGAAATCGACAACCCCAGCGGTGTCATGACCAGTGGCTTAACCGCCAAAATTCATATCCCGCAGCCACAAACTCATGCCTATCACGTGTCACCGGCACTGCTGATTCTTAATGATCAGGGCAGACTGGGTCTAAAAGGCATTAACCAGGAGCATCAGGTGGTTTTTCGTCCGATCAGCCTGCTGAAAGCCGACAACAACGGCATCTGGGTATATGGCCTGGGTGAAGAAGCACAGATCATCACCGTCGGTCAGGGGTTTGTTGATTACGGCGAGCAGGTTGAACCCGTCTATTCGCTGCCATCCGGCCAGGAAACGGCCGAGCCAGGCGATTCACGGGTTGATGACAACACCGCTCTGACCGCAGGATAAGCCGATGAACAGTCTGATTGATGCGTCTTTACAGCGGTCGCGTACAGTATTAATGCTGTTTTGCCTGGTGGCACTGGTGGGTGTCACCACGCTGGTCACCATTCCCAAAGAAAGTAATCCGGACATCACCGTACCGCTGGTGTATGTCTCGGTGACTCACGATGGTATTGCCCCGGAAGATGCCGACACCCTGATTTACAAACCGCTGGAAAAAGAGCTGCGTTCGCTCGATGGCCTGAAAGAAATGGTGTCCACCGCCAGCGCCGGTCATTTATCCATTCAGCTGGAGTTTTACACCGATACCGATATCGACCAGGCCTTGTTGGACGTGCGGCAGAAGGTCGACGACGCCAAAGGTGAACTGCCACTCGACTCAAAAGAACCCAAAGTTAAAGAAATTAACGTCGCTCTGTTTCCGGTGATGGTGGTGACCTTATCCGGTGAAGTCAACGAAACCGAACTGTACGCCGTCGCCGATGATCTGCAGGACCGGCTGGAAGCCCTGCCAGGTGTATTAGAGGCAACCGTGCGCGGTAAGCGTGAAGAAATAGCCGAAATCATCGTCGATCCGGCACGGATGGATAACTACGGCTTAACCCTGAGCGAACTGGGCCGGCTGGTCAGCAATAACGCCCAGCTGGTGGCCAGTGAAGATCTCGATACCGGCGCCGGCCGGTTTGGCGTTAAGGTGCCCGGACTGGTCGAAAGCATCCCCGACATCCTTAATCTGCCGGTCAAAGCCGACGGCGACAATGTGGTGTTATTCCGTGATATTGCGGTTGGCCGGCTGGCTTATAAAGACCGTAAAAACAGTGCCCGGGTAAATGGCAAACAGGCGGTGACACTGGAGATTAAAAAACGCATCGGCTCCAATATCATCGACACACTGGACGACGTCAAAGCCATCATCAAACAGGTGCAGCCGTATTGGCCCCAGGGCATTCAGGTAGGGTTATCCCAGGATGAATCCGATCAGATTAAAGAGATGTTAAACGACCTGTTTAATAACGTACTGGTCGCCACGTTGCTGGTGATGATTCTGATTCTCGCCAGTCTCGGCATCCGCAGTTCCTTTATGGTTGGTATTGCCATTCCCGGCGCTTTCCTGATGGCTTTAATCGTGCTCAGCCTGATGGGTTATACCCTCAATATGGTGGTGCTGTTTTCGCTGATTCTGTCGGTCGGCATGTTGGTTGATGGTGCCATCGTGGTCACCGAATACGCCGACCGGCGCCTGGCCGAAGGTGCCGCTGCCCGCCATGCCTACGGCGAAGCCGCTAAACGGATGGCCTGGCCAATCATTGCATCAACCGCCACCACCTTAGCGGTGTTCCTGCCGTTATTGTTCTGGCCCGGCGTGACCGGCGAATTCATGAAATATCTGCCGCTGACGCTGTTATTTACCCTGTCGGCATCACTGATCATGGCCTTAATTGTGGTGCCTACCATCGGCTCGTTATTAGGCAAAGCGTCAACTCAGCATATGAAGACCCTGGATATGGTGAAAGCGGCGGAACAAGGGCGATTTGATGAGCTCAGCGGTTTCACCGGTAAATACATCCGCGTGTTAAACAGCGCGCTCCACCATCCGTTTAAAATTCTTGCCGCCGCCATCAGCGCCCTGCTGCTGTCGTTTGTAATTTACGCCAACCTCGGTCACGGGGTGGAGTTCTTCCCGGATGTCGACGTTGATGTCGGCCTGGTGGATGTCCGCGCCCGGGGCAATCTATCCATGGAAGAAAGCGAAGCACTGGTGCAACAGGTAGAAGCGCGGATTTTCGACATGGCAGAAATCGAATCGATTTACACCGCTACGTTTGTTCGTGCCCCAAATGAAGCCGCAGCAGACGTAATTGGCCGCATTCAGATTGAGCTGGTGAACTGGAAACACCGTCGCAGTGCCGATCAGGTGCTGAAAGACATTGAACATCGTACCGCCGACATCGCCGGCATCGTGGTGGAAACCCAGAAAAAACAAAACGGTCCGGCATCCGGTGCCGATATCCAGCTGCAGTTTACCGCTGCCAGTGCCGCCGACATTGAGCCTATGCTGGATAACATCAAAGCCGTATTTGAGGCTGACCCGCAACTGAAAGACGTGCGCGACGACCGGCCATTAGAAGGCATCGAATGGCAGCTGGACATCAACCGCGAAGAAGCCACCCGCTTTGGTACGGATATCGTCAGCACCGGCTCAATGATCCGGATGATCACCGGTGGCCAGAAAGTGGGCGAATTCCAGCCGGATTACAGCGACGATGAAGTCGAAATTCTGCTGCGTTACCCGGCCGAAACCCGCAACATCGATCAGTTTGCCCAGTTTAACGTGCAAACCGCCTATGGCCTGGTCCCGGTGTCTAATTTTATGCAACGCGTGGCGGTGCCTAAGTCCGGTGATGTGGTGCGTATTGATGGCAAACGGCGTTATCGCTTAACCGCCAACGTAGAGGATGGTGTTAACCCGAACGACAAAATCATGCAGCTGAGTGAAACGCTGAAACAATACGACTGGCGAGCCGCCGGAGTGGAACCCCGTTTCCGCGGTGACTTTGAAAAAATGGCCGAAACCGGCGCCTTCCTTGGCAAAGCGTTTGGCATCGCCATTTTTCTGATGGCCACCATTCTGGTGACCCAGTTCAACAGCTTCTATAACGCCACCCTGATTATGAGCGCCATCATCTTATCCATTGTCGGAGTATTATTTGGCCTGCTGATTCGTGGAGAACCCTTTGGCATCGTGATGAGCGGCCTGGGAGTTATCGCACTGGCCGGGATCGTGGTGAACAATAATATTGTGTTGATCGATACCTATAACCGCCTGATTCAGGACGGCGTCGCGCCCATTGATGCCGCTTTGCGTACCGGCGCACAACGTTTACGACCGGTGATGTTAACCGCAGTTACCACCGTGCTGGGACTGATGCCAATGGTGATGCAGTGGAACATCGATCTGATGAACCGGGAATTTTCGGTTGGCGCTCCGTCTTCCCAGTGGTGGACCCAGCTGTCAACGGCGATTGCCGGCGGCCTGACCTTCGCCACCCTTCTGACACTGATCCTGACCCCGTGTATGCTGGTTTTGGGGGAAGAACTGAAACAGGCCAGACAAAAACGTAAACCGCAACAGGCGATCACTGAGTAGCAATCAGCGTTTGCGGTAACACGACCTCCCGCCGTTTGGCCGGAGGTCTTTTTTTAGCCAGCACGACGAAACGTACAGAATTTGCACGATCTCTGCCCCGCGCTTGTCTAAAAAACCTGCAAATCCGCCTTTTTCGCGCAAGTTACTGAAAAAATTAAAAAAATCTCAAATAAGTATTTGACAGCCCGGTGGATATC
The DNA here is from genome assembly GCF_042648445.1 of Bacterioplanoides pacificum. Taxonomy (NCBI): domain Bacteria; kingdom Pseudomonadati; phylum Pseudomonadota; class Gammaproteobacteria; order Oceanospirillales; family Oceanospirillaceae; genus Bacterioplanoides; species Bacterioplanoides pacificum. The sequence goes on along the minus strand of NZ_JBHRYB010000005.1, from coordinate 298,220 downwards.
AGTAGAATGCGACCTCGCTTTTAGGGGTTCGGGTGATTAGCTCAGCTGGGAGAGCATCTGCCTTACAAGCAGAGGGTCGGCGGTTCGATCCCGTCATCACCCACCAAACTAAAAGCAGCGATTTACGAAACGATGGACTGGTAGTTCAGTTGGTTAGAATACCGGCCTGTCACGCCGGGGGTCGCGGGTTCGAGTCCCGTCCAGTCCGCCATCTTTCGTTAAATCATTAGTTAGTTCGATAGTGTTTGTAATACAGGCAGTAACGAGACTAAATGGGTGATTAGCTCAGCTGGGAGAGCATCTGCCTTACAAGCAGAGGGTCGGCGGTTCGATCCCGTCATCACCCACCACTATCCCAAAGTGGTTAAACAATGTGACTGTTGCTTGAAAAAGCACGCTGCGGACTGGTAGTTCAGTTGGTTAGAATACCGGCCTGTCACGCCGGGGGTCGCGGGTTCGAGTCCCGTCCAGTCCGCCATTTTCTTGTAAGAAGTAAAATTACTCATCTTGATACCGATGTAAAACTGTACAGAATTTTTGGTTCGATAGTTTTTGTAGTGCAAGGCGTACCGCAATGAGAACCCGAGACATACCGCTTGGTAGGTGAAGGGTCGAATGAGGAACAACGCAGCAATACAAAAAATAGCGAGACAAAATGGGTGATTAGCTCAGCTGGGAGAGCATCTGCCTTACAAGCAGAGGGTCGGCGGTTCGATCCCGTCATCACCCACCACTACCTCAAAGTGGTTAAACAGTGACTGTTGCTTGCAAAAGCACGATGCGGACTGGTAGTTCAGTTGGTTAGAATACCGGCCTGTCACGCCGGGGGTCGCGGGTTCGAGTCCCGTCCAGTCCGCCATTTCTTATTTTACTTCCTCTGATTATTAATATTGGCTCACGGCGAGTCCTCGGAATGCCGCCTAGTCCACCATTTCTTATTTTATTCCTGCTGTAGCAAGTTCTTATTTTCTTTTTCTCTGATTCTTCAGGCCATCGTCACCCGCTTGGCTTCTGCCATCCGCCTGGCTTCTGATAGTTATCGCCGTTCGTTTTCAATGATGTCTTTTGTCATCTGCTGTTCATATTACCGCCCTATGTTAGCGCTATCGGCTTTACATTGTTTTTCGCAGTCATTTCTTGACCACGAAGTCAGATTATTTAAAGATACAGCAATCTGGCATGACCAATGCATTAGCTGATGTGTTCATTCAGCCATCGGCCGGATTATGGTAGCCCGACAGGAAGACGGGTCGTGTTAAAAAATACAGGAGGACGTTATGTCTGATTACATCGAAGATCTGTTAGACGTCGCATATGACGATTACGACGACGACATTGATGATGCAGTAGAACTGTAACTGCAGCGCAACAGCGCAATACAGCCCGGCCAGCAACAACCATTACTTTGGCAGCCGGGCTTCTTCTCTGAAACGACCGGGCGCCTGCCCGGTCCATCGTTTAAAGGCACGCTGAAACGCAGCGGTTGAGCCAAATCCCAGCAAATAAGCAATTTCTCCCAGCGTCAGTGTCGTATCACGCACGTAACTGACCGCCAGGTCGCGGCGGGTATCGTTCATAACCTGCTGAAAGCTGATGCCTTCAGCGTTCAGGCGCCGCCTGACGGTCCAGGGCGCCATATTCAACCGATGAGCGATCATATCCAGGGTTGGTGTCTGACCTTTCAGCAGCGGGCCAATGGCGCGCTCAATCACTTCGCGGAAACTTAACCCCAGCCGTACCCGCTCTAATTCGCGCTCCGCCAATTGCTTCAGACCCTGATGGGTGGATGCACAACGATGGCGCGATGGCAGGTCGAGCGCCCAGTCATGCAGCACAACGGCATTACGTTCGGCCGCAAAACGAAGCTCGCAGGAAAAATAATGGTCGTAATGTTCGAGGTAGTGAGGCGCTTTAAACTCAAACTCCAGACGCTTCACCAGGTCGTCACGCCCCGACAACCAGCGCAACATCTGCACCCAGCCACCCAGTACTGAGTCGACCACGAACAGGTTATAAGCGTTATACGGACTGATGGAGTAGAAGTGCGCCACCCCTTCCCCCTGCTCAATGGCAAACTGCGACTGACCACGGGCATTAAAACTGGATAACAACTCAAACTCGGTTACCGCTTTGCAGGCGCTGCGGATATCCGGGGCGGTTTGTGCCACCAGACCCGCCAGCCCGTGAATACCCGGCGAACTCTGGCGCCCCATCTCCAGCCCCAACCAGGGAATGGCAAAACGTTCAATACAGGCATGTCCCAGACGCATAAAACGCGGAATGCTGATGCGCGCATCCGGAGAGCGCAACTTTAAATCATCCAGCTGATATTGTCCGAACAAGGGTTGCGGATCATGGCCCAGCGCACTGACTGCACGCCCCATTAATTCCACCATTCCTACCGAAATATCACCGAGTTTCATAACCGTTCAGTCTGCCTCTGAGCCATACGGACGAATTTTTTCCATAAAAAAAGCGGTGTCAGCACAACCACTGGCTGTGCTGACACCGCTGTTATTATCTCATAAACATCAGCCCGCTGGTGCGATATCTCCGTGGCGTTGTTTATGACGTTTAATAATACGCTCCGGGCTTAACAGGAAGTGCGCCAGTGCCGGCAGCAGAATCAGCGCACCCAACATATTCCACAGGAACATAAAGGTCAGCAGAATGCCCATATCGGCCTGGAATTTAATCGGCGACAGCATCCAGGTAGCCACACCCAATGCCAGCGTCACACCAGTGAAACTCACCGCTTTACCGGTGGACTTCAGGGTTTCCAGGAAAGCTTCCTGTAACGACTTACCGGCGATGATCATCACCTCCAGACGGCTGTAAATATAAATGCCGTAGTCGACACCAATACCGACACCCAATGCAATCACCGGCAGCGTCGCTACTTTGACACCAATTCCCAGATAGGTCATCAGCGCCTGGCTCAGTATCGAAGTTAATGCCAGCGGAATAATAATACAGGCCACCGCGGTGAAAGAGCGGAATGTAGCGAAACACAACAGGAAAACCACCACATAGACAAAAATCAGCATGGTATTCTGAGCATCAGCAATCACCTGGTTGGTGGCGGCTTCAATACCGGCATTACCGGACGCCAGCTGGAAGCGCACCGGTACCGAGTCAATTTCGCCATTTTCGATGGCTTGCTCAATTTCCGGAATCCGGTAGCCAAAATATTTTTCATCAACGCTGTCGTCGTAGTCGATTTTAAACGCTTCCACAGCGGCTACAGCCGTTTCCAGCGTTTCTGCTTTGTGATCATTCAGATACACAATTACCGGCGCCATTGAGCAGTCTGGGTTCAGTAACGCACTGGGAGCACGCTGAATCGACGTATTCAGAATGGTCTGGTTACGCGATAACGCCGACCAGTTCAGGTTGCCTTCGTTCATCGCTTTGGTCACCAGCTTGGAAACCGTCACCAGCGACGCCGTTGACTGCACACCCGGGACGTTTTCCATATGCCACATAAAGCGGTCAACAGCATCCATCACTTTATAAGAGTTACACTGCTCTTTGGCCGTTTCCACCATCACCACTAACAAATCGGAACTGGTGGAATAATTACTGACCATAAAGTCGTTGTCGAGGTTATAACGGGAATCGGCACGTAATTCCGGTGCCCCTTTATCGAGGTCACCAATCTTCAGATCCTGACTGACCTGGAAACCCACCACAGCCATCGCAATGGCAATAACGATCGGAACCGGCGCCACTTTACGGGTGGCAAAATGCGACAGGAATTTCCACAGTTTAGGTTCGGATTTTTCCGTTTTTTCGGCGTGGCGAATACCGCTGTCACTAATACCAACGTAAGACATAATAACCGGCAGCAACACCAGGTTGGTGATGATGATCATCGCCACACCCACAGACGCAGATACCGCCAGCTCCTGGATCACACCGATATCAATAAACAACAGCGTCAGGAAACCCATCGCATCACTCATCAAGGCCAGCATCCCAGGCACATACAAACCGCGGAACGCCTTGCGTGCAGCCATCAGTTTGTTTTCACCTTTACCGGCTTCAATCGCGATGCCGGAAATAATCTGCACCGCGTGACTGATACCGATGGCAAACACCAGAAACGGCACCAGCACTGAATATAAGTCGACGGTGTAACCCATTAACGCCAGTGCACCCAGCTGCCAGACCACAGCAATCAGCGATGCCAGAATCGGAATCAGCGTACCTTTGATGCAACGGGAATAAAGGTATAACAGTACCGCGGTGGCTATCGCTGCAGCCAGGAAGAAGAATCCGATTTTAATGGCACCATCCAGCAGGTCACCCAGTTTTTTCGGCGTGCCGGTAATGTAAATACGGTATTGTTCGCTACCGTATTTGGCGCGGATTTTTTCTTCCAGGTCGTGAGAAAATTCCTGATAGTTGAGCTTTTTACCAGTCTCCGGGTCCAGTTCGACCAGCGGCACATCCAGAATCGACGAACGGAAGTTATTGGCAACCAGACGTCCGACCTGGCCGGATTTCAGCACGTTCTGGCGGACCTTTTCCAGGCTGTCGGGCGAACCATCATAGGTACTCGGAATAACCGGGCCACCCTGAAAACCTTCTTCGGTCACTTCCGTCCAGCGAACGTTGGGTGTCCATAATGATTGCATACCTGAGCGGTCAACGCCGTTAATAAAAAACACGTCGTCGTTAATTTTGCTCAGCGTCTCCATATATTCTTTGGTGAAAATGTCGCCATCGGTCACTTCCACCGAAATTTTGACATTGGCCACCCCGTTTTTCATGGAGTCTTTATGAACCAGAAAATTCTGAATGTATTCATGGTTCAGCGGGATGTATTTTTCGATGCTGGAATCCAGCTTCACTTTGGTCAGACCGTATGCAAACACAGCGGTCAGCGCGGTCAGAATCAACAGAACCAGGAAACGGTTGTTAAAAAACAGACGCTCCAGAAACGGTTCACTTTCAGGAGACAGGATGTAATGTTCCGGCTCCGAGGAATAATGGTGCTTTTGTTCAGCCATTTTCAGAAGTCTCCTGCGGCCATGGTAATGCTTTGATCCAGTAACTCACCGTTGGCGTTCAGACGCTGAACGCCAACCTCACCCACGATCACGAAGGTGCCATCCGGTGCCTGTACGGCGGCGGCATAAGCTTTACGACCTTCAATAATCAGGGTACGGCTGTTTTTCAGTGCTTTATCAAACACAATCACCGACCCGGCGTTACCGACCAACAGGGTATTGCTGCGACCAACATAACCGGACAACAGCGTCTGCTGACTGCCGGTGCTGGCTTCGGTCCAGCTGATGCCACCATCAACCGAACTGAACACATGACCACGTAAACCAAACAACAGTTGCTGTTCACCGGCGTTAACCAGGCCAAATAAAGAGCCTTCATACGGAGAAGGTGTTTTGCGCCAGCTGGCACCGAGGTCATCAGAGCGCATGATCAGGCCCATCTCACCAACCACAACCAGTGAGCGGTTATCGACCAGCGTAATTGAGTTCAGGTGCAGACGTTCCGGGTTTGGCAAACGCGCAGACACATCTTGCCAGCTGGCACCGCCATCTTCAGTGGCGAAAAACATGCCATAAGCGCCTAACGCAAAACCGCGGCGGGCATCATAAAACCAGACATCCAGGAAAGGTTTGGTGGAACCGGTGGAGACATCGTATTCGGCATCTTCCAGTGCGTAAGTGGCATTTTCCAGAGCCATTTCTGCTTCTTCAACTGCGACATCATTGCCGGCTTCTTCAGCGGATAACAACGCATTTTCTGCACGCTGCTTCTTGTTTTTTGCCGCGGCAACAATCGCTTTGTTAGCGCTGTAACCATCAAACTGACGCGTCCAGTTACTACCGCCATCGGTGGTCGCCAGAATCACGCCGTCATGACCGACCGCCCAGCCATGCTGGGGGGAGGAGAAATACACCGCCGTCAGAGTGATGCTGACAGGTACTTTACCCTGCTGCCAGCTGCTGCCGTTGTCATCGGAATAAATAATGTGCCCGTGGGAACCAACGGCAACCAGGCGCTCCCCGGCCTGGACAACGTCCAGTAACAGGGTTTGATGGGCAATAGAAGTCGACGCAGACGGGGTGTCGAGGGGGTCTTTCCAGGCCGCAAGACTCATCTGCGAAATCAGCAAGGTCAGAACGACCAGCATTCGGCCAAAGCCTGCGGTGCGCACCAGAGCGGTGCCGGCACCAGGCCGTACCAAATTGAATAACATAAGGGGCTCCGTTTTTATACTAATGTCGGAAGCCGGCTAGTCTAGCCGACCGTTTTATTATTGACTAACGTCCAGTTGTTACGAAATGTTAAGCATAATTACCAGTATCTGAGTCCGCAGAACTACTGAGATCAGAAACAAAAACGGATGGGAAACCCCATCCGTTCAGGGACGCTCAGATTAACGGCGTCCGCGTCGACGTAGCTCAGATGGGGTGAAATAACGTTCACCCGGAGGTTCCTGGCTGTAATCGATGGTTTTGCGTTCTTCGCTGTCGAGTCCCTGTACGTGATAACGTTTGGCCTTCAGGTCATGGAACACATCCAGCGTGGTCCAGGTAACCGGCAACTCATAATAGGTTTTAATATAGGCCATATTGACCCGCCATAACTCACCGGTGGAGTCGTACAGGTCTGCCACCGCAATGCCCCAGGTATCTTCATCGATATAGAAACGACGCTTGTGATACACATGACGCATGCCATCTTTCAGCGTGGCTTCAACCACCCAGACCCGGTGTTTTTCATAACGGGTGTACTCCGGGTTCAGGTGGCCGGGATTAATCACGTCTTTATAACTCGACTTATTCGAACTCAGCTTGTAACTGTTGTAAGGAATATAGACTTCTTCCTTACCCACCAGCTTCCAGTTATAGCGGTCGGGGGCACCGTTAAACATATCGGTATCATCGGCATAACGCAGGCCGTCGGCCGCGGCAATCGGAGTATCGTAAGCCAGGTTAGGCGCACGCCGCACACGGCGCTGACCGGCGTTATAACCCCACGCCTGTCGTGGCTCGTCCACCTGATTCAGGGTTTCGTGTACCAGTACCGCACCACCGGCCAGCCGTGCCGGTGCTTTGGTAAACGACAGATAATAAAACAGAATATTATCCAGATCGTCGACGCTGCGATCCTGGCGGTAATAGTTAAATTCGACTTCCTGCTGTACCGTCACCAAGGAAAAATCACCGTTAACCTGAACCGCAATTTCCGATGCCCGGCGGGTCAGATAAACACCGCGCCAGCGGGTAATGTGATTCCAGATGGCTTCCAGGCCGTTGTTAGCAATCGGGAACGGAATACCACCATACGCATATAATAAGCCGTTTCCGCCTTCTGCCAGTTCGGCCCGCAACGCGTTTTTATAGGTGTTTTCATACACCCAGTCCGGCGCAGCGGCGGTACGGCGAGTTGGATAAACAGGCATCCGGAAGGTGTCCGGATAGGTTTTAAACATGGCCTTCTGACCATCCGTCAGAAAGTCTGCGTACTTCTGCATATTGGCCGTAGTAATGGTGAACAGCGGCTGATCATTTTCGTACGGGTCCGGGTGATGTTGTCCGACCTCAGAATACTGCACCGGCGGCAGCGACAAACCACCGCGCCAGGGTGGAATATCCCCGGCTTTGTTACCTGCCCGCTCAGCCCCCAGGGGTGTTAATTCACCTTTCAGGCGCTCGGCCTGCTTAACGGAAACAGCAGCCATAGCGGACGACGCTGCCAGAGACAGTGCTAACGCACCTGTCGCGATCCAGTTATTTTTCTTCATTTTGCGACCTCAACCACACCGCTTAAGCGGCTTATTTTCGCCCAAGCATAAAGAATTATGACTTTAGGCTCAAACCAAACTCTTACTGACAACTTCATAAACATCTTTGGATAAATCCGGCTGCGCCATAATGCGCTGTAACTCGGCTTTCATCAGCCCACCATATTGTGGCACCAGACGTTTCCATTTCGTTAGTGGTCCGAGTAACCGCGCAGCGATCTGCGGGTTACTGCCATTCAGACGAATCACCGCATCGGCCAGCAAGCGGTACCCCTGACCATCGGTTGCGTGAAAATGACACAACGCCTGACCGGCAAAAGCACCAATTACCGCGCGTACTTTGTTCGGGTTACGCCAGTCAAATGCTTCGTGCTGTAATAACGATTCGACAAATTCAACACTCGCCAGCTCAGCGGAGCCCGCCTGAACCGATAACCACTGGTTAACCACCAGCACATCGTTATGCCACTGCTGATAGAAACGATCCAGATAGTGTTGTGCCAACGACCGTTCGCCGGAGTGGATCAGCGCCTGCAGCGCCGCCATCTGGTCGGTCATATTATCGGCTGCGGCAAACTGCTGTTGCGCCTGCTGCAATCCTTCCGCACTCTGGCTGGCCCAGTAACCCAGCGCCAGATTTTTCAGCGCCCGGGCCGACATCTGTTGCGGTTGTGGCGCGTACGGCTGATCACTCTGCAGCCGCTGATAAGTCGCCGCCATCTCACTGGTTAACGCAGCAGCCAGAGCTTCCCGCACCTGCTGACGGGCCTGATGAATCGCCTGCGGATCAATGTCTGCCGAGAATTCGGCAATATAGGCTTCAGACGGCAACGACAACAGGTAAGTCACCATGGCCGGATCGAGTGATGCATCGCGTAACAAAGCACGGAACACCGACACCGCCGCCTCATCCAGAGCGAACTGCCCTGCCATCGCATCATTAATCCAGCCCAACATCAGCCGCTGTCCGGCATCCCAGCGATTAAAACCATCACTGTCGTGTTGCAGCAGGAACAATAATTCGTCCCGGCTTTGCTCAAATTCCACCTTCACCGGGGCAGAAAAGTCGCGCAGAAACGAGATCACCGGGCGCTCGGTAACGCCGTGGAACACAAAGGTTTGTTCAGCCTCAGTCAGGTGTAACACCTGGCTGGCGGCAGTCCAGGCCGATGCCGGTTCAACCTGAATCGCCATATCCTGCCCCTGAGAATCCAGCAGCCCCAGCTGCACCGGAATCCACATCGGCAGTTTGTCGCTTTGTCCCGGGGTATCCGGACAACGCTGTGTCAGCGTCAGCTGCAATTGCTGACGGGCCTGGTCGTAGTCACTGCTGACCTGTATTTGTGGTGTACCCGCCTGTTTATACCAGCGTTTAAACAAGGTCAGATCAACGCCATTGGCGTCTTCCATGGCTTTGGTAAAGTCATAAATGGTCACCGCCTGACCGTCGTGACGATCAAAATACAGGTCTGCACCGTTGCGGAATCCTTCAGCGCCTAAAATTTTGCGCTGCATCCCCACCACTTCTGAGCCTTTCTCATAAATGGTCACGGTATAAAAGTTGGAGATTTCGATAAACGAATCCGGCTGCACCGGATGCGCCATCGGCCCGGCATCTTCAGCGAACTGTACGGTTCGCATCAGGCGGGCATCTTCAATACGCTTTACCGTTGCCGAATTCATATCCGCAGAAAAACTGGCATCCCGGAAAACGGTAAAACCTTCTTTTAAACTCAGCTGAAACCAGTCACGACAGGTGACCCGGTTACCCGACCAGTTATGGAAATATTCGTGCGCTACAATGGCTTCAATACGCTGATAAGCAGCGTCGGTAGCAGTGGCCGGATTCGCCAGCACGCAGGAAGAATTAAAAATATTTAATCCTTTGTTTTCCATTGCCCCCATATTGAAATCATCCACCGCCACGATCATAAAAATATCCAGATCGTATTCCCGGCCGTAGCTTTGTTCATCCCACTTCATTGACCGCTTTAAGGCATCCAGCGCGTAATCGGTCTTATCGATATTCTGCGGTTCAACAAAAATTTTCAGCGTCACCTGGCGACCACTCATGGTGGTAAAGGTGTCCTGTTTAACCTGTAAATCGCCAGCGACCAGGGCGAACAAATAAGCCGGTTTTTTATGTGGATCGTGCCAGCTGGATTTTTTTCGCCCGTCCGGCAATTGTTGCTCGGCCACAGGGTTACCATTCGACAATAACACCGGATAACGTTCGCCATCGGCAATCACATGTGTGGTAAACACCGACATCACATCCGGCCGGTCGAGGTAATAGGTAATGCGGCGAAAGCCTTCGGCTTCACACTGGGTGCAATACATATTGCCCGACTGATACAAACCTTCCAGCGCCGTGTTGTGCTGCGGGTAAATGCGATTACGGATGGTCAGCTGATGCCGCTCTGCCAGTCCCTGCAACGTCAGTGATTCATCATCCTGCTGGTATTCCCCGACACTCAGTTCATTACCGTCAAGCGCAACGGATAACAACTCCAGTTCCTGTCCCTGAAGCGTTAAACAGCCGCTGGCCGGGCGTTGAGAATTACGCACAATATCCAGCCGGGCGGTAACCAGGGTGTGATCATCACTCAGCTCAAAGGTCAGTTCGGTGTGTTCAATCCAATAATCCGGTTGCTGATAATCTTTCAGATAAATCGCATTCGGGTGTGCATCGCGCATAATAGCCTCAGAAATTGTGTTGTCCGGCAGACCTGCAGATACCGGTTACTGTCATTAAAACAGCTGCAGACGTAAGTTATTCGCCAACTTTAACGGTTACCGCATACGAAGTGAATTTGCGGATATTAATCACGCCGTTATCCAGAATTAAGTACTGGCCTTTAATTCCCATTAACCGCCCATTGACCAGCGGCTCTTTGTCGAGGTTAAAGCTGCTGATTTTTTCCGGGTAACGGCTCACCGGATAGTCAAAAGCATAGCTGTCGGCGTCAAATAACAGCTCGATATCACCCACGGCCTGACTGGCAATAATAGAATTCAGTTGCGGACTGAATAACTCAAATAAACGATCACGCTCAGCCGCCAGATCCACCTCGGCCGCTTTACCTTTCAGCATCGCCCGCCAGTTGGTTTTATCTGCAATATCCTGGCGCAGGCAATCTTCAATCAGACCGGACTGTTTGCGGGTGGCGACCCGCGCTATCGGTAACGCCTGAGTCGCGCCCTGATCCAACCAGCGCACCGGCACCTGGGTGCCACGGGTAATGCCGACTTTAACCGCCGACGAATTGGCCAGGTATACAATGTGTTCGTTAAAACAGACATTTCTGGCCCACTCCGGCTCACGGCAGGTGCCCTGCTCAAAATGGCATTTTTCCGGGCTCATCATACAGCTGTCGCACTGTGCCAGTTTTTTAAAACAGGGATAACAAAATCCCTGCGAAAAACTTTTTTTGCTCAGCCGGCCGCAATGACAACAATGAATGTCACCCTGATACTCCAGCGTCAGCACGCTGCCTAATAATGCATTCAGCGGGATACGTTGCTGATCCAGCAACAGATCGTACTCCACCCGGTCGGCACAGCCAGAACCCGGCACGGCACGGGCCGCCATTTTTTGCAGGTGGCCGGTGTATTGCTTCATAAAACAGCCTTATTGCAGCGTCAGCGTCTGGGTATCGTCGTCATCGCCGGATTTACAACCACCGGCAATGTAACCAACCCGTTGCTCTGCCGGAATATCGTGACTGTTTTCGTAATGCAGAATGGCCTGCATACACAGCTCACGCTGCCCCTCTTTTAACGCAATTCCGTTTGGCCAGCGACCGGTCGCCACGGCATTTTTAAGATTTTCGTACACTTCCGGAGTCAGCGACTGAATCAGTTGCTCTAACGTCATGGTATCTCTCATCGTATTTGTGTGCCCGCTGAAAGCGGATCACAGGGTTGCATCATCGGTTATCTCGGTTGCCCGGCGCTGCGCCGGCCCGCGAGGCCAGATCCAGGCCAATAAAAAGCCGCTTATCAGGCCGGCAAAATGCAGTCCGTGAAAACTGCCACTCAGCCCCGGGATCAGCGTATCTCCCAGCAGCGTCAGCAACAGCCAGCCAACCATCACGGTTAATAAAGCGCCTGGCAGCTGGTAGTTCAGGCTAAAGCGCTTCTGCCGCCAGCTTATCCAGGCCAGCAAGGCCATATTTATCCCGGCAATGCCGGCAAAACCCGGACCGGCATACCACCACTGCGCGGCACTGGCGCTCACGCCAGCGATCAGCAACAGTAATAACAGCGCGGCTTTGCCGTCCAGTTGTTCGATCCGGCGCGCCAGTACCCACCACCAGAGTAAGTTCATCAGCAGATGTAAAAACGAAAAATGCAGCAAACTCAGACGCCAGAATGACCAGCCGCCAATCTCCAGATAGCTCTGCAGCAGCCAACGACCTTGTGGCCACTGGCTTTCACCGGCCAGCAACCAGCGATGCCAGTCGTTGCTGGTCTGCATCCAGAGAAAAGCGGCAACAATGAGCACACCAACGATTAACGTCAACGGCGCCTGCAGCAGGGACAACCATTGCTGGCTGAGCGCTATTTCCGGAGCCAGGTCATGTGGATCCAGGCTATCGTTCCGCCAGTCCTCCAGCCAGCCTTTTACCCGCGGCAAATCGCCGGCGTCGGCCAGATAGAGCAATTGTTGTTGCTGCTCACTGAACACCCTGTGCGGGATATGTTCCGCCCATAAACGTTTTGTCAGTGGCGATAAATCCACCTGTGCGTCTGCAACCAGCGCCAGGACGGGTTCGCCGGTGTTTGTTTCAGAAGAATCAGACATGCGGTCAGCGCTCGCTTTTTTCTACCCGCACCCAGGTAAATTTACCCGGTTGCAGATGTCGCTCAGTGTCCATCCGGTACGCCACTAAACGGCCATATTTCACTGCGCTGTAATCCAGACAGGCAATGTTCGGTACAATCGGAGACGGCAACCCCCACATCCAGTAATGACCGATAAACAAGGGTTTTTCCGCCGGGCCGTAATACACCAGCCGCTGTTTTTCTTCAGCACTCAGCGGCGCGTGTTCTATATCTGCCGGCAACGGGTCCGGCTGGAATAACACATCGCTGTATTTCTGCGGCGATTCGACCCAGAACTTGGCGCGGAAAAACTGCCGCACCATGCCGTCACGGGCAGTCATTGAGCGGCCATCCGGCAACTTCAGTGAGGTACCGCGTAACGTACGGTCGAGGAATTTATAAATAAACGAGCTGGTATCAACCGATTCCGCCAGCATATTGTGATGCATCTGATTACCGCCATAACGTGCCACAAACTCATCAATCATGGCCTGATCCCAGCAGGCATGCACCACACGAAAATGTTCAAATTCCTGAAACAGCGGCAAACCGACAAACCAGTCGAGGAAGTCGTTAAATTCGTGCGGGTAATTAGCGAACTGCTCGATCGTTTGTTCAACAATAAAGTCATTACGCTTGGTATGTGGCCGTAAGAAAGGCTGGCGCATACCCGCAGGCGCATCAGTGCAATAGGTCACGACATTGTATTCGTGGTTACCCATGACAATTTCAGCATGGCCATTATCGACCATATCACGCACCACATGACAGGCCAGGCGGATATTTGGCCCACGATCAACGATGTCACCTAAAAACACCACTTTGCGTTTCGGGTGCTGGTAAACCCCGTTTTTTTTGCTGTAACCCATCTGTTCCAGCAACTTAATCAGGGTGTGACCACAACCGTGGATATCACCAATTAAATCGTAACCCTGGTGCATGGCTACTCTCCCAGATTGCTGGCCCACCCCAGTTTGGTTCGGCAGATTTCATAGAAGTTATGCCCTTTCGGGTGGATCAGCTTCAGCTTGTGCGCTTTTTTACGAATCGTAATAGCATCACCCGGTGCACAGGGAATATGGTTCTGGCCATCACAACTGACGGTCGGATAAATATCCTGGTCAGCACTGGCAACAATTTTAATTTCGCTTTTACCGTCGACCACAATCGGCCGGCTCGATAAGGTATGGGGAAACATCGGCACCAGCACCAGCGCATCCAGCCGCGGATGCATGATCGGACCGCCGCCGGATAATGAATAAGCGGTAGAACCGGTTGGCGTCGACACAATCAGGCCATCAGAACGCAGGCTATAGACAAACTGGCCTTCGATATACAGATCAAACGCAATCATGCGCGCTGATTTCCCCGGATGCAGGACAACATCGTTTAATGCCGCCGCCGAGCCGATCGGATTACCGTCCCGTTTGACCTCCGCATCCAGCAGGAAACGCCGCTCTTCAACGTATTCACCATCCAGCACGTCCTGAACCGCCTGTAACATGTCGTCATCCGGGCTGATATCGGTCAGAAAGCCTAACCGGCCGCGGTTAATCCCCAACACCGGCGTATTAAATTTTGCCAGCGCACGGGCGGCGCCCAGCAGGCTGCCATCACCACCAACAACAATGACCAGATCACAGATTTCACCAAGAATGCTGACCTTACTGGTTTGCATACCATGACCCGGCATCACATCCGCAATGCGGTCCTCGAGAATGACGTGATACCCTTCTTCGATCAGATAGCGCTTGAGGCGCTTGATGGTCTCAATCACTTTTTTGCTGTTCAGGCGGCCGATAATGCCGATATTGCGGAACTCTTCCATCTGCTGAAAACTCGTCGTCTCTGATATATGACTTAGGTCAGGTTCATAAGGTATAACTGCGCTTTATACCACAGCATGGGCACCTCTGAATAATACCAGGGCCCGGAGTGACACAGGTTCAGTGAGGTGTTTTTGTTTTCTCCCCCGTTACCGCCACAACATCGCTACTTTTTATTAGCGCATGACTACCAGCGCGATCTGCTCTGGAGCGTGTTTGGCCCGGCCCTGCTGGATTGTCCATGGTCCCCGGCCGAACCCGCCTGGTTACAACAAAGCCCGATATCCCACTGGCCGGACTGGGCCGATCATATTCCGCCACCAGCTCCGTTTCGCAGCAGCCGCCTGGGACTGATGTTCGAACAGATCTGGCACCAGTATTTCGATCAGCAGGCAATCCACTGGCAGGCCAACCTGCAGGTTCAGCAAGGCAAACGCACACTCGGTGAACTGGATTTATTAATACAACACGGCCAACAACCCTGGCACCTGGAGCTGGCGCTGAAGTTCTACCTGGGGTTTGGTAATGACTGGATCGGACCGAACCGGCGTGATTACCTGGCCGATAAAATCCGCCACACCCGGGATAAACAACTGCCGCTGTCACAACATCCGGCCGCCCGGCGACTGTTAGCGCAATACGGCTGGCACCAGATACAGCCTCAGGCACTGATGCGCGGTTGCCTGTTTCATCCGGCGAATCCGGAAATTGAAGCATTACTGCCCGCCGAGGTTAACCCGCAACACTGGCGTGGCCTCTGGCTGCACCAGGCCGATGCCCGGCAGCTGCTGCCCGACAGCCGCTGGTATTTATTAGCCAAACCGCAATGGCTCAGCCCGGCCCGGGTGCCGTTCAGCGTTGACCGTTCGCGGTTACTGCAACACATCGACATACACTTCCGCCACCTGAATGGTGCCTTATGTGCCGTTGAAGTGGCTCAGAACCCGGCGGGACACTGGTGTGAGCAGCAACGCTGGCTGATTATGCCAGATCACTGGCCGCAGGTTGCCGGCTGAGGCTTACAGCTGATAGCCACGGCGTCCCTGTAAACCGCCGGAATGGATCAGCAACACCCGCTGCTGCGACAGTGCTGGATCGTTCAGGCTCTGCTGACGATAAGCCCAGACCAGCTTCGCGGTATACACCGGGTCCAGCGGTAACTGCTGCTGATCATAATGCCGGATAAGCTGGCGCAGCTCTGCCGGGCATTTAGCAAAACCGCCCAGGTGATAATTTTCCAGTAAACGCCAGTTATCAGCCGCCAGCTGCTGTTGCCAGCGACGCCGTAACTCGCCCTGATCGGCCACCACATTCACCGCCACCACCTCGGTATTGCTGCCACGCAAGGCTTTGATCATCCCCTGAGCCGTGGTGCCACTGCCAGCCGCCAGCCACACCTGCTGATAACCCAGGCAATGGCGTGCCAGCCGTTCACAGCCCAACTCTCCCGCATCTCCGCCGCCGCCCTCCGGGATCACAAGTGCCTGGTAACGGCGCGCCAGCTGTTGCTGATAATCCGGCTCATAACGTCTGGCGTAGCTTTGTTTGTCAGCAAACACCAGCTCCATCCCCCAGTCGCGGCAATCCGCCAGAGTCGGAGTCAGCGCTACTTCGGCATAACCGCGTACCACACCGATCGTACGCCGTTTCAGTAACTTGCCAGCGGCCGCCAGGGCATGTAAATGATTGGAAAAAGGGCCACCAAAGCTTAATAAAGCCAGCTCCGGCTGGTGTTCAGCGGCTGCGAGATGGCCGGACAGTTTGAATGCCTTGTTACCACTGATCAGAGGATGGAGCTGATCCAGCCGCAGAATATCGGTATGCCCCAGGTCGGCAACAGGCTGACGGGGTATCTCAGCCTGTAACAACTCGTCCAGCGTCAAGAGGTTTCGGCATCCAGCCGGGCAAGTTCCAGTTCGGCCTGCAATAACTCAATCTGTTGCTGATATCCACTCAGCTGGTGCGCATGTCGCTGTTTCAGCTCCTCTGCCTGCCGGGCAGTTAATGCACCCGATTCCGCCTGTTCCGTTTGACGCTGCAATGCCTCATTCAGGCTGCGCTGACGTTCGATCTCCTGTTGCAACTGCTGCAGTTGCTTACGGTAAGTATCCACTTCGTTGCGCAACATCTGCTTCAGTGCTTCCACCTCAGGGGCGTCGTGCTTTTGTGCCAACAGCGAACCGGGACTGACACCACTCACCCGCTGCACGGCCGACAGCGGCGAACTGTCGGCGGAGACGGGCGCCACGGCGGCTGGTAACGGCTGTTGCACCAGGCTGCTGTCACGCAGTGCTTTGCGGATCGCCATAAAATCGGATGTCGCCGGTTCCCATAACGATTGCCTGTGCCAGGAAACCGAGCACTGAGACTGGCAGGCCAGGCGTATTCGTCCGGCCCCCATATTGGGTCCGGGACCGGCGTTATCCGCCAATCGCTGCAGCGGCATATACCAGTCAGGGCGGGCAATAATATCCGCTCCTGAACACTGCACCGGCAACTGAAATAACACAATGGCTTCCGCACACTGGTGATTGCCAACCTGTACATAAGCGGCACACAGATAATCACCGGACGGTCCGATCAGTGATGCGCCCTGGCGCACCTGCTGCTCAAAGTCTTTCAGCCGATAACCGGCCACTACCTCATGCTCATGCAGGATAAATACAGCTTCCTGAAAACTCATAACCGTTCCTGAGGGGTCTATTTATTATTTTGCCCAGCACAGTAATAAAAAAGCATGATGATAAAAAGGGTTTTTTAGCTGAAGACCATAAAGTCAGCGGCAGTGTGAATCAGGCCATATCAGAATTTTTGTTTTTGCTCCGCAGCCGGGTCGCGCGGAATACCGAATTCATCCTTGCCATGGGCATCTTCTTCTTTCGATAAGGCCCGACTGAGAGCATCTTCTTTATGTGGCTCGCCGTTATACAAGGCTGCCGCCCGGGCGGTCAGATCACGGATGCGGTCATTTTTCTCGGGGTATTGAATATCGAATTCAATTAACAGTTTTTTAGCCGCTTTATAATAGTTGGTTGCCGTGACTACATCGGCGCGTTTAGCGGCGACCTCCCCCTGGGCGGTATAGGTATCCACCTCCCGCTCCAGCAAAGTAATGCGTAAATAACGGCGGTATTCCATCATCGCCGTTTCGGAAATCATTTTTTGCCTGGCCATCGGTCCCAGCGCTTTCAGAATGCGCGAAAACTGCTGTTTGGCATAACGGATTTCGCGATCACTTTTCAATACTTTACGCACACGGCCAGCGGCTTCTATTTTCTGGCGGTATTGTTCGACATCCAGTTCATCACGTGATTGCAGCGTATCGTTTTCCGGCAACGCCTGTTGATAACGCTGATAAAAATAGGCCACCCGGTCGAGTACCACCAGCTGCAACTCCTTAAAGCCATCGACCAGCATCAGAAATTCCAGCGCCTCCAGCAAGTCGTCCGCGGCGGTTTTTATGGCCCGCGCCTGCGACCGTTTCTGATGCTGTGCCTGCTGCCGTCGCCCGGCGACCACCAGTCCCAAAAGCACCAGCATTACCGGTAAAGCAATCGCTACCACCAATCCAATTGCAGACATAAACTGTCAAATCCCCCCAAAACTGTGCTATTCCTGTTAAGCCTTCGCTGTGAACAGTTTAGCAATGATTGGCTGTGACGTAGCGACAATAATATCGAACAGAGGCTTGACCACCCCCCGGGGGTTGCCATTAAAGTGTCGCCTCTTAGCGACTGGCAGTGTCAACAACAAGGGTAATTCAAAGGAAATGGGCAAATCGCTGGTAATTGTGGAATCGCCTGCTAAGGCCAAAACCATTAATAAATATCTGGGCAAAGACTACATCGTTAAGTCCAGTGTCGGTCATGTGCGCGATCTGCCTACCTCAGGTTCAGGCAAAACCACCGACCCCAAAGAACGGGCCCGACAAGCTGCGCTGACGCGTAAAATGTCGCCTGAAGAAAAGGCCGCCCATAAAAAGCGTAAAGCCAAAGAGCAGCTGATTGGTCGTATGGGGGTTGATCCTGAGTCCGGCTGGCAGGCCAACTATCAGGTGTTACCGGGCAAAGAAAAGGTGGTTGATGAGCTCAAACGCCTGGCCAAAGACGCCGACCATATCTATCTCGCAACGGATTTGGACCGCGAAGGGGAAGCCATTGCCTGGCACCTGCGGGAAATCATTGGTGAAAAAGATAAAGATTACCGGCGCGTGGTATTTAACGAAATTACCCGCAAAGCGATTCAGAGTGCCTTCGAGCAGCCGTCTGAGCTGAATATGAACCGGGTAAATGCCCAACAGGCGCGTCGCTTCCTCGACCGTGTGGTCGGCTTCATGGTATCGCCACTGCTGTGGGCGAAAGTGGCCCGGGGCCTGTCTGCTGGCCGGGTGCAATCCGTTGCCGTACGCCTGATCGTGGAGCGCGAGCGCGAGATCCGTGCCTTTATCCCGGAAGAATATTGGGAAGCATTTGCCGAACTGACCACCGCCGACGGCACTGAATTACGTACTCAGGTGGTCAAATACCAGGGGGCGGAGTTCCGTCCGACCAACGAAACCGATACCCTGTCGGCACTGGACACCCTGCGCGCCGCTGACTTTATTGTTAAAAGCCGCGAAGACAAACCGACCAGCTCTAAACCGGCCGCCCCTTTTATTACCTCAACACTGCAGCAGGCCGCCAGTACCCGGCTGGGTTTCAGCGTTAAAAAAACCATGACACTGGCCCAGCGTCTGTACGAAGCCGGTTACATCACGTATATGCGTACCGACTCAACCAACCTGAGTCAGGATGCCATCGACAGTGTGCGTGGCTATATCGCTGACAAGCTGGGTGACGATTACCTGCCAGAGCAGCCGCGTCTGTACAGCAGCAAAGAAGGTGCACAGGAAGCGCACGAAGCGATCCGGCCATCGGACGTCAAACTGCGTCCGGGCGACCTGAACAAAATGGAACCGGATGCCGAACGTTTATACGACCTGATCTGGCGCCGTTTTGTCGCCTGTCAGACCACTGATGCCAAATTCACCAGCACCACCATTACAGTGGCAGCGGCTGACTACGACCTGAAAACCCGCGGCCGTGTTATTCGTTTTGATGGCCACCTGAAAGTGCTGCCTCCGGTCAGTAAAAGTGACGACGACCGGGTATTGCCGGATGTGGCTCAGGGCGAAAAACTCGACCTGCAGGAACTGCAACCAAAGCAACACTTCACTAAACCGGCCCCCCGCTTTTCAGAAGCGGCACTGGTTAAAGAGCTGGAAAAACGTGGCATTGGCCGACCGTCGACCTACGCATCGATCATCTCCACCATCCAGGAACGTGGTTACGTCAGCCTTAAAGGGCGGCGTTTTTACGCAGAAAAGATGGGCGATATCGTTACCAGTCGTCTGGTCGAAAGCTTCGACGAACTGAT
This sequence comes from Bacterioplanoides pacificum, assembly GCF_042648445.1. NCBI lineage: Bacteria > Pseudomonadati > Pseudomonadota > Gammaproteobacteria > Oceanospirillales > Oceanospirillaceae > Bacterioplanoides > Bacterioplanoides pacificum. Next base: position 278,372 of record NZ_JBHRYB010000005.1, on the reverse strand, counting down.
GGATTTCAGCTTTACCGCCAATATGGAAGAAAAGCTGGATGATATTGCCGATGGCGACATCAACTGGACCGAAGTACTGGATAACTTTTACCAGGATTTCCAGCAACAACTCGAAACCGCCGAAAGTGAACAGGGCATGCGCCCGAATTCACCGGTCGACACCGATATCGACTGCCCGAAGTGTGGCCGACACATGCAGATCCGTACCGGCTCCACCGGCGTATTTCTCGGTTGTTCAGGCTATAGCCTGCCGCCCAAAGAACGCTGCACACAAACACTGAACCTGATCCCCGGCGATGAAGCCATCACCGCCGACGAGGATGAAGAAGCCGAAAGCCGTCGTCTGATGGACAAACGTCGCTGCCAGATCTGTGACGCAGCGATGGACAGCTACCTGCTGGACGAAACCCGCAAACTGCATATCTGTGGTAATAACCCGGACTGCAGCGGTTTTGAAGTCGAACAAGGTCAGTTCAAAATTAAAGGTTACGATGGTCCGACACTGGAATGTGATCGCTGCGGCAGTGAAATGCAGCTCAAATCCGGTCGTTTTGGCAAATATTTTGGCTGTACCAATGACGAGTGTAAAAACACCCGGAAATTACTGAAAAGCGGCGAAGCGGCACCGCCTAAAATGGATCCGATTCCGATGCCGGAGCTTCAGTGCCAGAAAGTCGACGACACTTATGTGTTGCGCGATGGCGCCGCCGGCTTATTCCTGGCCGCCAGCCAGTTCCCTAAAAACCGTGAGACCCGGGCTCCACAAGTGGCTGAGCTGTTATCACACCAGGCTGAGTTACCACAAAAATATCACTACCTGCTGGATGCTCCTCGGGCCGATAATGATGGTAATCCCAGCGTTATTCGCTACAGCCGTAAGACCAAAGAGCAATATGTGATGACAGAGGATGAAAACGGCAAAGCCACTGGCTGGACCGCTCATTTTGTCGACAATACCTGGGTCGTAACAGAAAAGAAAAAAGCCGCTAAAAAAGCACCGGCGAAAAAGAAAAAGAGCTGATTTTTCTGTTATAAAACAGCGTTATTTGTCATACCTAAATCCGAGAAAGGCATCGTTTAAAATGATACTTTTCCCGGATTTTTTCGTTTCTGACGAGCTGTTAAGTTGAGGCTTCCCTTCAGGAAAAAAGGAGTAACAACAATGAAATGGATCGTAAAATCAGCCCTCACCGCGTTGTTTGTACTGGCATCAATCAACAGCCTGGCCGAACAACCCGCAACCCCGATTGATATTAACAGCGCCAGCGCCGAAGAGCTGACGATGCTGAATGGCATCGGAGAGACCAAAGCCAATGCCATCGTTGCTTACCGCGAGCAAAAAGGCCCGTTTACCTCAGCGGAAGAACTGGTACTGGTTAAAGGCATTGGTGAAGCACTGGTCGCAAAAAACCGTGACCGCATCAGCGTCAGCCAGGCAAACGACAAACCTTAATCAAACACGACAGATAACAAAAGGCCTCCAACCACAAATGGTCGGAGGCCTTTTTTATAACGACCAGACTGGCAGATTATTCCGCAATCAGGCAGTTACCCCACTCACAACGGGCAATCAGATAGCTGCCGTCCGGACAACGGGCATCGTATACCTCATGTGGCCAGGCATTTTTCAGCAGTTGCACCTCAGCCCCCGGACAGCCCTGACGACGCGCCATTTTTTCCACCACATAAAACGAACGCCCGTATACCCGTCCGGTTCGTTGTTCGACCGATGCCTTTTTCAGCGCCAGTTCTTTCCCCTGACTCTGAGAACGACGCTGCAGCGCCACCAGGTTATTGTACAGCGACTCATTACCACGCAGGTCGCGTTCACCCTCACTGTATTGCGTCATAATGCCACGGCATAACTGCTCACGATCGCTGGTATTCTGCATCAGTTCCTGCACTTCCTGCTCAGCGGTTTCCACCACCTGCCAGGTCAGCGCCATGGCCAGGCGAGCGCCGGTTTCAGCGCGCTCGTCGGTCACTGTCACCAGGTCATACGCCAGGCCAAAATCAGCACTCTCAACAAAAGCACCGTTTCGTTTCCACCAGTTTTTCTGAGTCATCAGCGCCTGCTGCTTTGCTTCACTGCTGACACCGGTACAGGCATCCACCCAGCTGCGCAGACTGGTATCAGTTTGCAGCGCGTAATAAATTGCCTCTCCGGTCGGTGATAATGGATTGGAAGAGCAGCCAGCCAGGCCGATACATGTCAGCAATACAGCCAATGCAGAACGCATGGGAATTCCCCTTATGATGTTGAGTCCCTGAGATTAAGCCAGGCGAACAATTCAGAATGATTAAACGGCCAGTTCAGTTCCCGGCCACTGTGTTCTTCTTTTAATACGGGGATACGGGTACCGTATTGTTCAACCAGCGTGTCTGATTCACTGATATCTTCCAGATACACGTCCATGGACACTTTCGTCGCTACCTCAACAATTACCTGCTGGGCCAGCTCACATAAATGACAGGCACTGGTGCCATACAAAACGTAGGCCATGTTATTCCTCCGCTAAAACGCCTTTTATTATAGCGACGAATAGCGGCAACGTCCGCCTCAGCAGCGAAACTAAATCAGACCTGAGTTGGGGATTCCGCCGTCAGACCACTCAGCTGTGCCAATCCTTCATGGAAACGATCCCAGATGGGCATCCGCTCCTCCTGGGGTAACAGGTTGTTCACCAGATCCTGCAGTGTGGTTTCCGGTTGTTGCAACGCCGAGGCCTGTTCAATGGCATGCTGGTAAGCGTCGATATAAGACGCCAGCGGGAATTTTAAGCCTTCCAGTTGTTCCGTCGGTAACTGTGGCTGAATGTCCGAGTAGGCCCGGGTGGAGGCAACCACAGTTTTCTGAGTCAGGTTAAGGCTCATCGACGCCAGCTCCGTACCATCAAACCCCAGGTCCATTGCCTGTTGCAACGCGCCCCCCAGATCACCACCGAAAAACCGCTCACTCAGATCTTGAGCGGATTCGAATAATCCCGCCAGTGCCTGCTGCTCGGCGTCATCCAGCTCCCCCTCCACCGACATCTGCCAACCAGACTGACTGACACTGCTGAAACCCAGCTCTCCGCCAGCTTGATACCCGGAGCGCGCTTCCGACTGGGCAAATGACACACTGACTTTGTCACCATCCCGGGTCATTACCTGCAGCGAAAAGGAGTTCGCAACCTGCAACTGCGTAGCACTGGCCAGCAACGCCGGGCTGGCTTCAGGTTGCAGACTTTCGCCCTGCTCCAGACGGTTAATCCCGTCTTCAATCTGAGCCCGGCCAGCGGCAATTTCTTCCTTCAGTTCATCGGTTAACAAGCCGCGGCTTTCGAGAATCGATTCAGCCTCAGCATAACCACGCGCTACGCCATCACGGGCGGCAGCAATTCGCTCAGCAATCCGCTCACTGCTGGCACCGGAAGCGCGCAGGCGCTCAATATCATTACCGATAAAGCCCAGCATGTTGCTGGCAGTTTGTTGCGCGGACTGACGCTCGCCATTAACCAGTTCGTTTGCTAATGGCTGGCTGACACCCGCCGCAGATGCACGATTCGGCTGCTGCGCCGACTGCGATTGCAGAAAACCAAATTGCTGGGGATTGAGAGAAATAGCCATAACCGCCTCCGATCGTCAGTGCCTGAATCAGGTTATCGGCCAGCGATGTTGCGTCTTTAGCCCGAAAACGCCCTTTTTGCCAACAAAAAAGCCTCTGCACCCGAAAAGGTCCAGAGGCTGCTCAGAACAGGAACTCACGGCTTCAGTAACAAATGGCGCCTTGCTGAAAATCATCCTGCAAATTCACCGACCAGGTCACATGTTGTTTCTCCAGCTCATCCAGCAACTCGCGGGTGGTTGCATACATCAGCTGGGTGGTTTTCATCACTTTAAATGCCGCACGACACGCCATCTCATCCAGCGCCATGGTTTCTTCCAGCGACAACACACCGTGATCTGCCAGCGATGTACGCCATTCATGGATATCACCACGTGCCAGCAAGTGGTCAATCAGTGGTTGAATCAGGGACAGTTTTTCAGCAGACATAAAACACCTCGGTACTCAGAACGAGATACCAAGATGCCGCTTCACACGGTGAAAATAAAGATCAAAAATTAAACAGTTCTGTGAGTAAAAAGAAACAGTTACACCATCTGAATCGCTGCTTCTCCCGGCGAACAACCGCTTTAACACTCAGAAAGTGGTTTGTTTCCGTTGATTCCGATATTCAACCGGCGTCTGCTGAGTCCAGCGCTTGAAGGCCCGGTAAAAGGTGCTTGGTTCAGAAAAGCCGGTCAGATAAACAATTTCATCAATGCTTTCATCGGTACCCGACAACAGCCGTTTCGCCAGGTTGCAACGATAGTCAGCCAGCAGCTGATTAAAATTGGTACCGGCTTCGGTCAGACGGGTGCGTAAAGTGCGTGGTTTAATATCCAGCCGGGCAGCAACGTCATCCAGATTCACCTGCCCGGTTTCCAGCACCTCGCCAAATACCTTGTAAACCCGGGACACCACATCCTGCCGTTCCAGTTTGGCAACATGTTCACTGGCCAGCTTTTCGTGCAACTGCAACAACTCTGGCTCCGCATGGGAAGACGGCAGCGCGAGTAAAGCGGTATCAAAATAAATCCGCACATCGGTCTGAGCAAAAGTTACCGGGCACTGATATATACGCTGGTGCTCAGCATCATCCGCCGGCGCCGCATGAGGAAAGTGAATACGGGACGGCTTAAAAGCGTCGTCGGTGACATATTGGAAAAAACGGATCAGCCCCAGGCACATACACTCCGACAGATGTTTTACCGTAGCCACCTTGTCGCTGGCGCTGTCGACCAGAATATAAGCCTCATTTCCTTCAATACCAATGCTCGCCTGAGATGCATCACTCAGCAGTCGCTGGTAATTCAACACCCGTTTAAGCCCTTCTCCGAAGGTTGGGCTGGACAGGAACAGGTATTGTAAAACCTGGCCCTTGTATACCGGCATATGTTCGCCCAGGTGCAGACCGATATCAGAGTCACCACTGACCTCTTCCATCACGTTCCAGAAAATGACCTGAGCATCATGTGGGGTACGCACATGCCGGTCCTCCAGCAACTGCGGTGTAATCCCCAACCGCTGACACACCTCGCCGACGTCCAGCTCCATGCTTAACATTGCCTGATAAGCCAGCTGAATCATAATGCCTGAGTCGCGAAGTTCCGCCATTCCACCGGACATAAGTGCTTGAATTTCCTCGTGAGTGTTTGTGGATTTTGCCAGATAAAGCGCCAGCTGCAAGTCCTTATTGGCCAATCTGACAGTCATCCCACCGGCCAATGCCAATGGGCCTGTGCCGGGGCGAACCTAAACTTACGGGTTGTTTCTTCATTCTCACAGCTCAAGGGTTAGACACATGACTCAGGCGACACGTCTAAATTTCAACCAAACACCAGGCACACTGAGCCAGTATGCCCGCGCTCTGTTCGCCAAAGGTTCGGGCCAGAAAGAACCACAACTGCCGTCACTGGAAGCTATGCAAACCGGTGTGCGCGCCGATCGCAATAAAGTTATCGCTTACGCCGATGTCTGTGGTTTTGATAGTGCCGCTGCTCAGCTGCCGCTGACTTACCCGCACATCCTGGCCTTCCCGCTACACATGGAACTGATGTTACATAAATCCTTTCCACTGGCACTGATGGGGCTGGTGCACATCCGCAACAGTATCAGCCAGTACCGTGCGATTGATTGTCAGGAAAAACTGGATATCCGCTGTTTTATCAGCAACAGCGAGCGCACTGACAAAGGTCTGGAATTTGATATCAAAACGGAAATCGACATTGCCGGCGAGCGGGTGTGGGAATCGGTCAGCACCAACCTGGCACGCATCGGCGGCGGTGCTAAAAAGGTGGCCAGTAATCAGCTACGTCCGGCGTTACCACAATTTGAAATGGCAGAACGCTGGTTATTGGCGAGTAATCTCGGACGGCGTTATGCCCGGGTGTCTGGTGATTCCAACCCGATTCACCTGTTTGCCGCGTCCGCTAAACTGTTCGGCTTTAAAAGCCATATTGCTCATGGCATGTGGAGCAAAGCCCGCACCGCCGCGGCGTTACAAAAAAAGCTGGGCAGCGATGCCTGCCGCATCACCACGGAATTCAAACTACCGGTATTCTTACCCACGACGGTGGAACTGAACTACAACCGGGGTGAGCAGACCATGGCTTTTGATCTGCGCGACACCAAGGGCCAGAAAGTGCACATGAAAGGCGAAATCCAGCGCCTGTAAGGGTTATTATTCCGTCGCCTGCTCAGCAGCCGTTCAACGCCTCATGGCTTGAGCTGCGTCACACAAAAAATGACCCGCAATCAGGAATCCGGGCTTTGCGGTTAATTTGCAACCGCTGCGGGATGTTATTGGTGTCATAAATCGTTATATTCAGCACCTGATCAAAACAACAATAAACGGACTCACCCGATATGACTGTTACACGTTCTCCTCTGCTGAAAGGTGCCGCTCTGCTGCTGCCGTCAGCAGCGTTACTCTGCCCGCTACCCGCTCTGGCCGAAGGCGGTTTTGTCAGCCTGCAAAGCGGCATCACCGATTCCCAGGACATGGATAACTTCAATACCGCCTACAAAATTCAGTTTGGTCCGAATATTCTCGATCAGTTTGCACTGGAATTTGGCCTGCTGGACATGGGCCGTGTGGGTTACGAAGACCCGGTTGCCACCTTCACCGATGTCAGTGACGACATCCCGCCGTCGTTCCGCAATGCTGACCATGGCTCAGTGGCGCGCCAGAATGCCACACAGAATTCCGGTTCCAAAGCCACCTTTACCGGGATATCTGAGGCTCATCCGCGCGGTTTTCTGATCACCTTCCGCTATAAATTCGAGCTGACTCAGGATCTGGATTTCTTCGTCAAAACCGGCGCCAATATCTGGGAAGCGGAATACGACACCATTGAGATCATCGCCAACGACGATAAAACGGTAACAAGACGTAAAGTTAACAGTCGCAAAACCTCCGCCGTTGACCAGATTTCTGGTGGCGGATTCCTCTGGCAGCCGCTTCAGGATCTGGCCCTGAGAGCCGAACTGGAAACCACCGCACTGGATAGCCAGCACTTCAGCCGGGTGCGTTTCCAGCTGCTGACACTGGGGGCACAGCTCGAGTTTTAAGACAAAAATTGTCACCCACAACATTGGGTTCCTGTCGTGAAAGTCCAGCATAAAAAGCAAAAATTGCTTTTTATGCTCACAAATGACAAAAATAAAAGAGCAGTAATATCAACCCTCATCTTCAATAAACGACCGTTTATCTCTGATACTTGACAACCCACAAGCAAACAAAGGATATTCTGAACCCACGTTTTATGGCGGCTGCCGCAGCCTGGTTGATGCCGGGGCATTTGGGTAGCACCAACACGTTACACAGCGTAACAACCGACAAAAATGGTCACATAGGGTTACGATTAAATCCGTTATATTTACTCTTTAATCACTGGCATACAGATTGCTGGAGTTTAAAGTCTAAAAATAAGAATGAATCGAGCAGGCGCACACACAATGGAACAAGGTTACCTATCAACTGCGTTAATTCGCCCACTACTGGAAGCAGCCGGATCAACCTTTTTCAACGAATTAGGCGACCAGGATGAAGCCATCCAGCGCATCCTGAAACAGTTAAAAGACCCCGACAGCCGGGTCAGCAGCGGTGATGCTGACCAGCTGATCAGCCAGTTAATTCGCGCCACCAATGACGAAGCATTGTGCGTGCAGCCATCCCACAAATTTAATGCTCACAGCAGCTGTCAGTTACAGCACCTGTTTTTGTGCTGCAACACCTTGCGTGAAGCGCTGTATTACCTGGAAAAGTTTTCACCGCTACTCAGCGATCAGCTGGAAATTCAGGTCACCCGCACACGTGATAATGTCATCAAGGTTAAACTGCCGGTGGCCGATAACTTTATCGTCGCTGCAGAACGCCGCCGTAATGAAGTAATTATCAGCACCCTGCTGAACTGGTTGCGCCAGCTGTGTGGCAGTGAACTGCAGATCAGCCAGATCAGCCTGCCCTTCCCGGCGACCCAATACAGCCATCAGTATGAACGCGCCTGGAAAACGGATATTGAGTTTAACAGCGAAGAGTGTTGTATCCAGTTCCACAGCCGCTGGCTAGACGAAGGGCTGCACAGCACCAATCCTCACATCCTGAAAATGATGAAACGTGAGGTCGAAGAACAATACCGTAAGCTGGCACGCTCTGGCTCACTGGCTGAACGCATCCGTAAAGCACTGACTCAGAATAAAGTTCGCCTGAATGCTAATCAGCAGGAAGTGGCAGATTATTTCCATATCAGCGCACGCACTCTGAACCGCCACCTGCATAAAGAAAATACCTCCCTGAAGCAAATCGTCACTGACGTGCGCATTGAGATTTCCAAACGCTTACTGGTAACGACCGATGACAGCATTGAGCAAATAGCCCTGCAGATCGGTTTATCCGGCCGCCGCACACTGGACCGCATTTTTATCAAAGAAATCAACCAGAGCCCGGCACAATACCGTCAGAGTCAGAAAACCACACCACTGGTTGCCGTCGCTAACGGCTGATTAAGCAGCTAACGACTGAGCAGCAAGAAGCGGTCAAGATTCTGACCGCGGTGTGTGCTGCGCAACGGCGCGCAAATAGTGCGGTGCCAGCCAACGCAGCATTGCCAGAAAGCTGATCCCCGATAACGTCCCCATCAGATGAGACTGGGTAGCCACCCGGCCACCAATGTATCCGACCAGCGCCATATCATCGTACCAGGCAGTTTGCTCCCATGCCGTTTTACAACAAATGACCAGCAGAAACAGCCAGGCCATGCGTCGGCTGTAATAGCGTGATACAAACGGGGCAACCAGCAGAAATCCGTGCAACGCGCCGGACATTCCGACGTAATGCTGCAACCGGTCAGCGAACAGGTACAAACCGCAACCCACCCACAACATCCCCCACAACAGCAGCATGACCCCCAGACGATTATTCAGATCGCGCCCGGCAACATAGGCAAACAGCGTCATACCCAACAAATTACCCAGCAGGTGATTATCCGACAGATGTACCCAGTTGGCGCTGAACAATCGCCACCACTGATGTCCACTACCGATCAGTGCCCGGTCAAACGCCAGCCAGTCTGACGACCAGGGTTGTAATAGCCCTAACGCTGCCATCAGTGCCATAACAACACAATACAAAGCGTAACGCCGCCAGAATACGGATAACACAGACACAAAGGCCACCAGTGGAATAACGGAAAGCGGTTATTATAACCAGCGATAGCGCACAGCCAACCACAACAAAGGCAATAACAGCCAGCTCAGTCCACCGGCGCCGGAGGATGACGGTGCCACATCCGCTGCCGGAGCCGCATCCACCCCGGGCACCGCGGCGACATCGCGGTTCATGACCAGCAGCCGGGCAGCCACATCAAAAGCTGCTGGCTGATAGTCCGTTGCATCCTGGCGCCACCAGGTATTGCCGCTGGCCTGCCCCTGCAAATCAACAGCCAGCGGCCCACGACTATCAAGACTCAGAACATCCAGCTGCAGATAAACAAACGAACGTTGCTCCGCCGCCTGGCGCTGCGGCAACATCAGGCGGTTCCAGCCGGGCTGAAGCGAAAACTGCCCGGCTGGTTGCAACGGCTGACCGCCACGCCGGGGGTCATCGCTGTACAAAGTCAGTGACAGCTGTGCCTGACCCGGAGAGAACCAGTCAAGACCGTCAAGCCAGACCACCTTGTCATACAAAGGCATCCGTATCAGCACGCTGCTGGAATCACCAGGATTACCGCGCACTGCATTCGGTCCGACTTCGGCCAGGCCAATATTGTCACCATATACCGGGTTACGGATACGCACGTCGATATCAGCCACCACTCCGGCCTGCAGCTGCAACAAGGTGACGGCACTGGTCTGCGCCAGCGGACTGGGAGTGATCTCAGAGAACTGCAGTGCATTCTGGCTCAGGCTGAACACATCGCCGGCATCGCCACGGTTACGATTCACATCCAGATCGTTATTGCCGTTCGCCTCTGCCACATCCACTAACGGGTTAGTAACGTCGTCATTCTGCCCTCCCAAAGGCCCGTACCCAACCCGGTCATTGATACGGGTCAGCAGAATTCCTGCTCCCGGCAGGCCGGCGTCGTAGGAACTCAGACGACGATGCTCCAGTAACAAACGGGCGCCATGACGATAACCATCCAGCGGTATTTCCAGCAGATCCGCGCCATCCGACAATGCCCGCAAGTGCACCGATGTTTGCCCGTCACCGGCATGACCCGGAGCCAGGAAACCCACCTCCTGCTTACTCCAGCCCATCATATGTGCCGGCCGACTACCGGCTGGTCCAGCAGCTGCATTCCAGCCGCCCAGCCCCATTAATCCCCAGCGCCCTACTCCCATACTTTTACCGTAGCGGTCGTACAGATCGGGAAGATCAAACAACAAATGGCCTAATTCATGGCAGATAAGGCCCATGGTAGCCAGGTGATCCTGATGACGTTCGCCAAACATGGCATATTCGCCAATTCGCATACTGCCCGCAACGCCCTGGTACAAACTCGATTTATGCGCCCATAAGCGCGGCACCGGCGTGCCTGCACCGGTATAGGCCTGCTCATAACCGGCGACCAGAAACACAATCGCCAGCTCATTCGGATCCAGCCAGCGATCCTGATTCCGATCGTAATTTTCCAGCGTCAGCGAGGCGGGCAATTGCTGCAAAGCGGCGCGGGCCAGATTCTGGCTTTGCACCCCGTAGCCGGTGCCAAAATCCGGGTGATTGCTATCGAGGCGTACTGACACCACGCCATCATGAGCACGGCCACTGAATTCATTCACCGGCACAATGTCAAAGTTGTGGTAGGAGTTTTCTGCAAAGAAGTGGCTCACACTGTTATCGCTGCCAAAAAAGCGCCGGGCGACTTCCGCATCACTGTATACAAAACCCTGATTGGCAAAGGCAACCCGGACCACCAGCAGCGGCTGGCGCTGGTACTGGCCGGCCGTGAAACGATAAGGCTGCCGCTCGGGCTCCGGGATGCTGTTAGCGGTCAGCGATGCTGGTGATGTAACCAGCGCTGAAGCGGCAGAAGTCGGTGCAGGTAATTGCACTCCCTCCACCAGAGGCACGCCGGTCGATTCGACCCTGCCGCTGGCCTGCCTGCGGGCCAGCATCCAGTACCCCTGTTGTTGCACCAGATAACGGCCGTCCAGTGTACGAACCCAGAGGTTATCCCGATCACCGCCGGTAGTTACCACTAACTGACGGTCATCTGCCAGGGTAATGGTTAACCTCTGCTCAGGCGGCGGCAGGCTGGCCTGAACACAGACCGGCAACAGCAGCAATATCGATAACAGCAGAGTTAACATAACGACCATTCAGATGGGGATCATCTGAATAATAGCGAATGCTCAGCACGGCGCGAGCCTGCATTAACAAAGACCTACACGAAGGCAGTTTTCTGACGCGATACACCCTTCACCACGCCAGAGGACTGCCTACCAGAGCGTATCTCACTGTCGTTGGTTGCTTGCGCGGCGTACCTCACGAATAAACTGCATGGCCCGCTTTTCCATCCAGTAGGTCTGATCACGGCTGCGCTCTATAAAACCGACATGCCCACCACTGGCGGGAATTTCCAGATGCAGATATTCATGCTGCTGCGCCAGCTGCTCAGGAAAACAATCGGCTGATAAAAACGGATCATTGCGGGCATTCACCAGTAACGCCGGAATACGGATATCCTGCAGGTAACGTAACGCACTGGACTGCTGCCAATAATCCAGCGCATCACGGAAGCCGTGTAACGGTGCGGTATAGCGATCATCAAACTGCTGAAAAGTCCGGATCTGGTCATACCCTTCTGCCGACACCAGGTGTGGGAAACGCTGAGCTTTTTCGTTAATTTTAACCCGCAGATCTTTGAGAAAACGCCACATAAAAATACGATTACGCCGCTTTGCCAGCTGCCTGGCACTGCCGTGTAAATCACAGGGCACAGAAAACGCCGTCACCGACGCCAGCTGTGGCGGCAACGGTCGCTGGCGGCCGGCATACACCAGGCTCAGATTGCCGCCCATGGAATACCCCACCAGATGAATTTCCTGATAGCCACAAGCCAGCGCGTGTTCGACCACGCGATGTAAATCTTCCGTCGCACCACTGTGATACATACGCGGTAAGCGGTTTGCTTCGGGACTGCAATTGCGGAAATTCCAGGCCAGTGCGTGGTATCCCTGACGGTTGGCCTGACGCAGTGTGCCTAACACATAAGGCCTGCGGGAATGGCCTTCCAGGCCATGCGAGACAATGACCAGCGTCTGTCGTGGCTGACCTTCAATTTCAGCCCAGTCGAGATCGAGGAAATCACCATCATCGGTTTCCAGTCGCTCTTCTCGCAGCGCCGGCGGCTCCAGCTTACGAAACAGCGTCGGATAAATACTTTGCAGATAACCATTGGCAAAGCCCCTCGGCGGGCGATAGCCGGATTGAATCAGAGGCATACAGATCACCATCAGAAAGATCGGGCTATTGTACCCGAGACAGCTTCCGATAGAGGTGGCGATTGGCCGGATTATAAGGGGATTTATGCCAGCGTCAGAAGCGCTGCTTGAGGTAAGCGAGAATGGTGTCACGGGAATACAACCAGCGCCCCTGCTCGCCGTCTTCTACCCGCAGACAGGGAACACGTGGCACACCACCGCCATGAACCAGTTCATTACGGTAGGCGTTAACACGATCAACGTCTTTTTCCACCACCCGCAAACCGAGTTTTTCACAATACCGTTTGATTTCAATCGACGATGAACAACTGCGGCAAAAGTACAGGTGCATTTTACGCGACGCACGCTCCAGGCGGTTCAGCTCTTCCGGCGAACGATTGACCGGCTTTACCGGTACCATCCGGTCAAGAACATCAGCGGCCAGGCCTTTCACTTGTCGGGTTAAATTCATCAGCTACCACTCGTTTAACGGTTGGCGGCATTTTAGGCACTTATTTACAAATATCCAGTACCATTTGATCAACAATGTCCGGAAAACAATGAGAAAAATTCATCACTGTGGCGTATTCAGAAAAACCACCGCCGCCATACAGGCCAACAGGGTAAATGACATCAGCCAGCGGCTGCGTTGACAGAAGCGGCAGGGCTTTTTTTTCAACGCGGATGGCGAACGTGAAGCAGCAGACATAAGGCCCCCAAAACGAACAATGACTGCTGCTCAGTATAGATCAGTTAATCCATTTATTACGGCCGAAGGACGGAATATCGGTCCAGCTTTCCCAGTGCATCCACACCGCTACGGCTTTGCCGACAATATTTTTCTCCGGTACAAACCCCCAGCCACGGCTGTCGTGACTGTTACCGCGATTATCGCCCATCATAAAGTAGTGGCCCTGTGGCACTTCCCAGCGCCCCTCAGGTCCGGCCCACACCACCTTCTGGTTCGAACGACGATCGATACCGACCACCCACTGTACCGTTGCATCGGCAGAATCCAGCTTCTCCTGAGCCACGTATTTTTGTGGGTTGTATGGCGGCTCCCCTCCCAGCTCCTGAGTGCTGACCTGCTCACCATTAATGGTCAGCTGTTTATTGCGGTATTCAATCACATCGCCCGGTAAACCAATCACCCGCTTGATAAAGTAACGCGGGTCATCGGGTGGGAAAAACACCATCACATCACCACGCCGGGGTTCATCAATGGCCACCAGCGTATTGCCGAACACCGGCATACGTAAACCATAATGAAATTTACTGACCAGGATAAAGTCGCCTTTAACCAGTCCGGGTTCCATCGAGCCGGATGGAATCTGAAACGGCTCCGCAATAAACGAACGCAACACGAAGACAATTGCCAGTACCGGGAAAAAAGACTTGCCCTGCTCAATCAGAAACGGCTCTTTTTCAGCCGCTGCCAGCTCAGCAACCGGCGCCAGGCGTTCCTCAAGGGCGGCCACCCGGGCAGCCCGCTGGCGGGCAAACCAGACTTTATCGGCCAGCGCGATCAGGCCGGTCGCAACCGTCGCCACCATCAGAATCAGGGGAAAATCGATATCCATAAGCAGTCTTATAACAAGCAACAATAAGAAAACGCATTCTAACCGCCTGATCTTCTTTACGCGAGCGACTAAACTCTTTATTACTCTATGCCTTTCAGCAATCGCGGATATGCAACGCCACCATGAAGCATTTTGTTACCTCCGATGGCATCGAGCTGGCCTATGAAACCTTCGGCCAGCGACAACACCCGTGTGTCATCCTCATTATGGGACTGGGTGCCCAGATGCGGGTCTGGCCCGATTCGTTATGCCAGCTACTGAGCAACAAGGGCTATTTTGTGGTGCGCTTCGACAACCGCGACGTCGGTCACTCCAGTCATCTGAAGCAGCATGGCAGCCCAAGCCTGCTGAAAGCCTGGGTGCAGCAGAAGATGCAACGTAAAGCGCAGATTCCTTATACCCTGAAAGATATGAGCCGTGACGTAGTGGCGCTGATGGATACGCTGGAAACAGACAGCGCTCATCTGGTGGGCGCGTCGATGGGTGGGATGATCGCCCAGATACTGGCGGCGAAAAAACGCAAACGGGTGCGCAGCCTGACGTCCATTATGTCGGCAGGCCGGGCCCCCGGCCTGCCGGACCCGAAACTGAAAGTCCTACTGCAACTGGCTAAACGGCCCACCCCGTTCAACCGTGAAGCATCCATTCGTTATACCATGCGCATGAATCGCTTAATTGGCTCCCCGGCTTACCCGATGGATGAGATGGAACTGCGCCAGCTGGCTGAAACCAGTTTTGATCGTGCCGGTTCACCCTGTGGCTTCAAGCGCCAGCTGGTGGCGATTACCGCCGCCGGTGACCGCCGCCACTTATTAAAAAAAATCAAAACCCCGACGCTGGTGATCCACGGTTCTGATGATCCACTGATTCCAGCGCGGCTGGGCCAGGATACCGCCCGCTCGATCCGCAAAGCGAAATTAAAAATCATTCCCGGCATGGGCCATGATCTGCCACCGGCACTGGTGCCCAAACTGGGAAAACTGCTGTTAAAACACCTGAATAAAGCCGAGAAAAAGTGGCAGAAACGGACACAAAAGCGCCTGACTGAACAGCCGCAACAACATGCTGCGGCGAACGACAAGCTGGCACCCGGGAATATCCATCAGCTCAGCTGAGGCGGCTGATAACCGGAAAACTGGCGCGCCAGATCAGCGGCGTAGTTATCCGTCATACCGGAGATATAATCGATGGCACGCATATACGCCTGATACAAACTCCAGTCCGCCTGAGGCGCCGACTTACCCATTAACTCCAGCACCCGCTGATTACGGAAGGTCGCCTGACCTTTTTCTACCCGCTCCCGAACCGCCGTTAAAAAAGCCTCCAGCAAAATACCCAGCGTCGAATATGAACCGATTTCCACCGATAATTTGCGCACATCTTTAAAAATACGTTTACGTGCCAGCTCTTTTGCCGCATTCACCACAGCCGCTACCGGGCCATCGCAATAATCCACCAGATCACCGTTTAATGTGCCGGATAATAACGCCGCTTGCTGTTGCACAAAGGCCTGACTAACGGCCGTCACCATCGCCTCCATCACCTGGCCGCGTAACATCTGCAAACGCCGGCGATCGTTATCGGCCTGATCAAGATCGATGCAGGACTGCTGCCAGTCATCGGCCAGCAATGGCCGTAATAAATCCTCGACCTCCTGATACCGCAATAAGCCCATTTCAATACCGTCTTCCAGATCGATCAGGCCGTAACAGATGTCATCAGCAGCTTCCAGCAGATACACCAGCGGGTGGCGACACCAGGCATTGTCACCGTCTGGCAATAATCCCAGTGTGTCAGCCACTTCCCGCAGGATAGGCAACTCGGTCTGATAACAACCAAATTTCTTGCGTGTTCCCCGGGCGACATAATCCGACGTCCAGGGATATTTCAGAAATGCTCCGAGTGTGCCATAGGTCAGCCGCATCCCCCCCTGAAAGCGGTGGTATTCCACCTGAGTAACAATCCGGAAGCCCTGAGCATTACCCTCAAAAGTTTGCAGATCGTTTTTTTCGGCTTCATTCAGGCCGCATAGAAAATGGGCATTTTCCGGATCCTGAAACCAGTGGCGAATGGCATCTTCCCCGGTATGACCATAAGGCGGGTTGCCGATATCGTGTGCCAGACACGCGGCCTGTACCAGCGCGCCGACATCGGCAGCACGGATATCCTCCGGCAGCTGCGACTGCAGCGCTTCGCCAACCCGGGTGCCCAATGAACGTCCGACGCAACCAACCTCCAGGCTGTGCGTTAAACGGCTGTGCACATGATCATTTTCCGATAACGGATGAACCTGGGTTTTACGATCCAGACGGCGAAATGCCGAAGAAAAAATAATCCGGTCGTAATCCTTATGGAAAGGCGAACGGCCGAGATCAAGCGCCAGTTTGCCCTGAGGCTCACCAAAACGCAGCGGCGATAACAACTGCTGCCAATTCATGGTTGCCATACTTACTCCGTTACCATTAGCTGATCCTTGTTACCCGTATTAAAACGGCGCCGGATAATCACGCCGGATGGCTTCAATACCGGCCATCACCTCATCTGACAAAGTAACATCAATGGCATCGATATTAGTTTTTAACTGCTGCATATTGGTGGCACCAATCAGGTTCGACGCCACAAAAGGTTTGCTGTTTACGAATGCCAGCGCCATTTGACAAACATCCAGCTGGTGCTGTCTGGCCAGCTCGATATAACGTTCAACTGCCGCATCCAGCTGCGCACCGGCACGATGTTCGGCCCGGGTTTCAATGGTTAAACGTGCCCCTTCCGGGCGGGCACCATGCAGATATTTGCCACTGATGATGCCACGGGTCAGCGGTGACCAGGCCAATAAACCACAGTCTTCGGCCAGCGATATT
Organism: Bacterioplanoides pacificum; assembly: GCF_042648445.1. Classification (NCBI taxonomy): domain Bacteria; kingdom Pseudomonadati; phylum Pseudomonadota; class Gammaproteobacteria; order Oceanospirillales; family Oceanospirillaceae; genus Bacterioplanoides; species Bacterioplanoides pacificum. Next base: position 261,420 of record NZ_JBHRYB010000005.1, on the reverse strand, counting down.
TCACTCAGATCCGGTTCAAAGTGGCGACACAATAACGAATATTCATTCTGAATACTGGCCATCCGCGGCAGCTGATGCTGCTCTGCCAGCTGCAGCCATTTTTGTGTGCCCCAGGCCGTTTCATTCGACAATCCGACATGGCGGATTTTGCCCTGCCGAATTAAGTCATCAAAGGTATGCAGGATCTGCAGAAAATCATCCTGCTCTCGGGCTGCATCAAAATCCGGTGCAAAACCCCAGGTTTTGCCAAAATGATACGAGCCACGATTCGGCCAGTGCATCTGATACAGGTCGATATAGTCGGTTTGTAACCGCGTCAGGCTGCCTTCAACCGCTTTGATAATATTGTCGCGGTTAATCACATCGCCACCCCGGACCCAGGCCAGACCAGGACCGGTGATTTTACTGGCCAGGATTACTTTATCGCGCTGACCACGCTGCTGAAACCAGTTACCGATAATCGTTTCTGTGGTGCCATAGGTGTCGGGGGACGGCGGAATGGCGTACATCTCGGCGGTGTCGAAAAAGTTAATGCCACGCTCCAGCGCATAATCCATCTGCTCGAAACCTTCGGCCTGGGTATTTTGTTTCCCCCAGGTCATGGTTCCTAAACCAATCAGACTGACTTCCAGGCCGGTACGACCTAATTTACGGTATAACATGACATCACTCCTTAGCGTGGAGCGACGATTTTAACAAGGCGATCAGTAGAGCAACAGCAATAAACACCCTCTCCGTACCGGGCGGTACGGAGAATGGCAAACGAACAATTCGGCGGGCGTTATTTCGTTAATAAAAAATGTGCCCGGGCCGTGGCAATCGGACTGGCCCGTTCATTTTGCCAGGCGTTAATAGCCACGTTGGCCACCCGGCTGCCCTGACGCCAGACCTGGCATTCAGCGTAGGTATCCTGATGGCGCCCGGCGCGTAAATAATCGAGTGAAAAGTCGATCATTTTCGGCAGAGTTCCACAATCCATATTCATCATCAGATGCAACGACGCGGCCAACTCCATAAAACCGCCAATCACACCGCCGTGAATGGCCGGCAAAATCGGATTACCAATATTGTCGTCGTTTTTGGGCAACTGAAATAACACGTCTTTGCCTAACTGCTGAAATTTCAGGCCAATTAAATTGGCGTAGGGGATCTGATCCACCAGCGGCTGAAACTCGCCGCTTTGCTGCGCCTCACGCAACACATCTTCAAAGCGGCTGTCAGCGGGGGTCATAATCCCGGACGAATCGTTATTCATACTTCATCCCCATGTTCGATGCGGGCACGGAATTCCGGCGGCGTCATATTGGCACCAATACGCATAAAAGTAGCGGCACATTTAGCAATTAAATCGCCGGGCTGACCATCCTGTTCCTGATACACACTGCATTCGGTAAAAACGACGCTGGACGCAATACGGGTGACTTCCGCGACCGCTAACAGGTCCAGTCCGGATGTTGCGGCTTTCATATAGTCCATCCGCAAATCCAGCGTCGGACATAACTCAAAACCGGGTAATACTGAAAATACCGCAGTACCACAGGCGGTATCCATTAACGTGGTCAGGCTGCCACCGTGTACCGTTCCCTGAATCGGGTTGCCCACAATCTGAGCGCTGTAGGGTAAACGCATGGTGACACTGTCTTCGCTGGCGTCTTCGACGACCAGCCCGAGCACCTGGCAATGGCGCAGCGTTGCCAGGAAACGTTCCGCCCGGGTCTTAATTAATCCTGTTGTCATAAGGCTTACCTCTTGAACAAGGAGCGCGGTTATACCGGATTCAGCAGAATCCGCAATGATGAATTTGCCGCATTCGACTGACCTATTCGTCAGCCAGCCGCAGCCAGCGGCGGCGCAATTGAATGATTCAGTGTTTACAGCGTAAACTTATGATTTTCGTCAATCCCTAGTTACCCGGGAGATCACCGATGAGCGCACAACTGAACAATCTGGACTTTTATTTGCAGCAGGTCAGGCAACAACCACAGTTTCGGTTAGATGCCAGCTGGGGCCAGGGCCGGACCACTTTTGGTGGCATGTCGGCGGCGCTGATTCTGACCCGCCTGCAACAACAAACTCCTCAGGCTGGCCAGCTGCGCTCACTGAACATCGCTTTTTGTGGCCCGCTGCTTACTGAACAGGACTGTCATATCCACAGCCAGGAAATCCGCTCCGGCAAGTCCACCAGCCATTGGCAGGGCCAGCTGTTACAGGATAGTAAGGTTACCACACTGGTAAATGCCTGCTTTGGTCAGGGTCGGGATTCTGACATCCGGGTCAACCCGGAGCCGATGGAGGTATTACAGCCACAGGACGGCAAACAGTTGCCTTATATTGCAGGACTGACACCCGAGTTCGTGCAACATATCGATTTTATTTATCATCAGGGGCAGTTTCCGTTCACTAACAGCCCACTGAATCACATTCGCGGCCTGATGCGTTTTGCCGATCACCCACAACAACTGGGTAACGAACATCTCGTTGCACTGATTGATGCCTGGCCCCCCACGGTGCTGCAAAAACTGAAAGCACCGGCCCCGTGTGCCAGCGTGACCTGGAGCCTTGAACTGGTGAATCCGATCGCTCAGTTAGCGCGTCCCATCGGCGGCGATGAATACCTGTATTACGAAGCTGAAATCCGCCAGGCACACGACGGTTATGCCCATACTGAAGCGCGTATCGCCACCCTGGACGGTACCCTGCTGGCATTAAGCCGTCAGCTGATCGCGGTTTACGATAAACGCTGAGGTTTTATCGCCCTGAGGATTTGCTCATTAGTCGTTCGGCAACTACAACTTAATTAGATTCTTTAATGTGTTCTGAACGACTATGACAACCAAGGTATTGATTTGCGATGATTCCAGCTTCGCACGCAAACAAATGAAGCGGGCATTGCCACCGGAGTGGGATGTTGAAGTCAGCTTTGCCGGCGATGGTATCGAAGGCCTGGAACAGATCCGCAATGGCAACGGCGAGGTGGTGTTTCTTGATCTGACCATGCCGAATCTGGACGGTTACGGTGTACTGGAAACCATTCGTAAAGAAGATCTGCCAGCCATGGTACTGGTCGTTTCCGGCGACATTCAGCCCGACGCCCAGCAGCGGGTTAAAAAACTCGGGGCGATGGCCTTTATCAAAAAACCCATTGATGCCGACAAAGCCCGCACCATCCTCACTGAATACGGCATTCTGACCGAGGCCTGATATGACTTCTGTTTCCCTGAACGAAGACCAGCGCGACTGCTATCAGGAACTGACCAACGTCGCTATGGGTCAGGCAGCAGACCGGCTGGCGCGTCTGCTGGACGCTTACGTCATCCTGCCGGTGCCCAAAGTCAACCTGATCGAAAACAGCGAGCTGCATATGGCCATCCAGGATGCCGAAAGTGACGCTGCGGTCTCAGCCGTATGCCAGGGCTTTATCGGCGCCGGCATTGCCGGTGAAGCGTTATTGCTGTTTAACGACACCAGCTTCCATGATCTCGCCACCCTGATGAATTATCAGGGCGATCTCGACCGTCAGGGAGAGCTGGAGCTGCTGATGGACGTCAGCTCATTGTTAATCGGTGCCTGCATTCACGGCATCGGCGAACAACTGGAAATTCACTTTAACCAGGGCCATCCGGTGGTACTCGGGCAACATTGCCAGGTCAGTGATATTTTAAAAAGTGGTAATCATCAATGGAGTAAAACCCTGGCCATCGAGATCCATTACACCCTGGAACACGTCAACATCGACTGCGATTTATTGTTGTTATTTACCGAAGACTCGGTAACCAAACTGAACACCGTGATCGACTTTTTGCTGGACTGACAACCACTGGATTCACTATGAGTAATGCCAACATCGATCTGGGCGACATTCACTGGCTGATGGATATTCTGCAGAATATCGACGTTGGCCTGGTCGTGCTGGACCACAATTACAATGTCCAGTTATGGAACGGTTTTATGGAGAGCCACAGCGGTATCAGCCCGCAAAAAGCCAAAGACCAGAATTTATTTGAATTATGCCCGGAAATTCCCGGCGACTGGTTTAAACAAAAATCCGAAGCGGTATTTCAGCTGAAAACCCGCACCTTCACCATCTGGGAACAACGACCGTATTTATTTAAATTTAAAAATTATCGCCCCATCACCGGACGCGCCGCCAACATGTATCAGAACACCAGCATTATTCCGCTGGAGTCAGTCGATAAACAGGTCGACCATATCTGCATTATTGTGTACGACGTTACGGATGTGGCGATGAACCGCCAGGACGCGGAAAATGCCGGGCGTTCGTTGTCGGAACTGAGTCAGACCGATCACCTCACCGAACTGAATAACCGGATGATCTGGGAACAGGACGTGAAACGTGAGTTCACCCGCTGCCGCCGCTCCGGCACGCCGTCGTCCATCGCCATTCTGGACGTCGATAACCTGCGTAACATCAATGCCGGTTTCGGCCATAATGTCGGCGATCAGGTTCTGAAAGTGGTGGCTGAATCATTACGCCAGACCACCCGCCAGACCGATTTCCTGTGTCGTTTTGGTGGGGATTTATTTGCGGTATTACTGATCGACAGTGATGAAAGCAGTGCCACCGAATTTGCCGAACGCATGCGTCATAACATCGCCCAGCTCGAAGTGGCCACCAACAACCAGCCAGTACAGGTAACCAGCAGCATTGGCCTGGCTCAGATCAACAATCGCTTTGACAGCCATCTGAGATGGATGCTGGCTGCCAATAAAGCGCTGTTACATGCCAAACAACAAGGCGGCAATCAAACCACCCTGTATCACCCTAAAATGTCAGAGTTCTGAGCCTGAGACATCAGTCTGGCTTGAACAGCATAACCTTTTCGCTCACACTGCTGCCTTCTGAATCAGCTCAAAGGTCAACATGGCAAGCAGTCGTTCTATGATTCCGCACGAATTTATCGATGCTCCGTTACGGGGCGTCGAATCACTGGGATTTAACCGCCGCGATATCTGGCTCCGTGCCGGTCTTGACCCGCAAGCCCTGCAACAACCCCAGCTGAACATCAGCAACGACGACTACGCCCGCCTGTTGTTTACCATCTGGCACGCCTGCGATGATGAATTTATGGGACTGGCGCCGGTGCGCTCCCACTTCGGCACCTTCAGTATGATGTGTAAAGCCATCATCAGTTGTTCCTCACTGGAACACGCGCTGCACCGCGCCCGGGACTTTTATGCCTTATTCGACGGCGCACCAAACATCCGGCTGGAAAAAGATAAACGGCTGAGCAAAATCATCATCGAACACCGGCCGGAATACGATCCGCACTTTTTCCTTGGCGAGTCGTTATTAGCCATCTGGCACCGCCTGAGCAGCTGGCTGGTTGGCCAGGGCATTCCACTGTTGTCAGTCAGCTGTGCCTATCCGCCACCCCGCCATGCGGCCTTGTATCAGGTGTTATTTGCCACGCCGGTTAAATTTTCACAACAACAAACGTATCTGCTGATTCCTACCCGGATGTTGTCTTTACCGGTCAGTCAGACACCCGCCTCGTTACGGGCCTTTCTGGAGACCTCACCGGCGGATTTTCTCGCCCGTCCGAATCCCCACGAAAGCATGACCGGCCGTTTGCGTCAGTTATTCCGGCAATATCCGATGGATGCCTTACCGTCACTGAACGAAGCCTCCGAATACCTGAAAGTATCCGGCGCCACCCTGCGCCGCCGGCTGAGCGAAGAACAAACCTCTTATCAGAAATTAAAAGACGAATGCCGGATGGAAGAAGCCAGCCTGATGCTGACCCAACCGGACGCCAATATTCGCGATATCGCCGAACACCTGGGCTTTACTGAAGCCAGCACCTTTCACCGCGCCTTTAAAAAATGGCAGGGCCTGACGCCGGGTGAATACCGGGCACAAAAGCTGGAACGCTGACACCCGGCTGTAATAACGCGCAGCTAAACTCTGCGCTTTTAACAGCGGGTGGCACAACATGACGTGGTGGAAACAAGGCGTTGTTTATCAGATCTATCCACGCAGTTTTCAGGATAACCCGCACCAGCCCGACGGTATCGGCGACCTGCCAGGGCTGATTTCGCGACTCGACTACCTCAACGACGGCAGCGAGCAGTCACTCGGCATTGATGCCATCTGGCTATCCCCCTTTTACCCGTCACCGATGGCTGACTTCGGCTATGACATTCAGGATTATTGCGCCATTGATCCGCTGTTCGGCAGCATGGCCGACTTTGATGAATTATTGCACCAGGCCCACCGGCGTCATATCCGCATCATTATTGATTTAGTGGTTAATCACAGTTCCGACCAACACCCCTGGTTTATCGAAAGCTGTAATCCCGACTCAGAAAAAGCCGACTGGTATCTGTGGCACCCCGGCCCCGCCGATAAAGCCCCAAATAACTGGCTGGGCTGTTTTGGTGGCAAAGGCTGGAGTTACCACCACGGCCGGCAAGCCTGGTATTACCACTCATTTTTACCCCAGCAGCCGGATTTAAACTGGCGTAATCCGGCAGTTAAAAAAGCCATTAAACAGGTCATGGAGTTCTGGCTGGATAAAGGTGTGGACGGTTTCCGGCTGGATGTCGTAAACCTGTATTTTAAAGATCAGCATTGGCGTAATAACCCGACCCGATGGTTTAAAATCGGCCGCCCCTACGATCGCCAGCAGCATATTTTTGATCGCGACCAGACAGAAATGCACGCATTATTAAAAGACATGCGCCAGTGGCTTGATGCTTACCCGGAGCGCATGATGGTTGGCGAAGTTATGCTCGCAGATAACGCTAACAGCCAGCTGCCAGCCAGTTATTACGGCGACAATGACGAGTTACACCAGGCATTTAACTTTGAATTTTTACGTTGTCCGTTTAATGCAAAAGCCTTTGCTGACGTGATCCGTAAATGGTCGGATTTATTGGGCGACCAGAACTGGCCCAACTACACCCTCAGCAATCACGACTTTGTCCGCCACGCCAGCCGCTATCAGGCAGACGGTGCCGGCGGCGAACAAACCCGGGCCAGACTGAAATTACTGGCGTTACTGCTGCTGACCCTGCGTGGTACGCCCTACTTATATTACGGCGAAGAACTCGGTATGCCGCAACAAACGGTAGCGCGCAAACACATCCAGGATCCGCTTGGCTTACGTTACTGGCCATTACACAATGGCCGCGATGGCTGTCGTAAACCCATGTTCTGGCAACCGCAGCACACGGGATTCAGCACCGCCAGCCACTGGTTACCCCATCAGCCGGTTAACGGTATCAGCGTCAGCGAACAACAGTCCGAGCCGGACAGTTTATTAAACTGGTACCGGCAATTAATCTGGTTAAGGAAACAAACCGCGGCGCTACACAGTGGCGATTTAATGTTGCTGGACAGTGAACCGGATATCCTGCTTTACCAACGCCAGCTGAATCATGACGTATTGCTGATCGTACTGAATTTTTCTGCAACCACACAACCTCTGCCCAACATCTGTCAGACAGCAACGGCGCTAAAAAACACCCATCATCAGAACATCCCAAACCAATTACAGCCTTATCAGGGAATATTGATGAAACAGGCACAGCAATAAACGTCAATAAAAGTAAGTGGTGGCGTTATCGTTATAAACCTTGCGATACATCAAGTGCAGGACAGCGGACTCGCGGCTAACGTATTCACAACTTAATCAATACGAGAAATACGCCATGAGTGTCAGCACTTTTTTTATCCCGGCCGTTAACCTGATGGGCAGCGGCTGTTTACAGGACGCTGCCAAAGCCGTTCAGTCTTACGGTTTTAAAAAAGCCCTGATCGTTACCGATGCGCCGCTGGTGCAGCTGGGCGTGGTGGCAAAAGTGACCGCTTTACTGCAGCAGCATGGTGTCGCTGCAGTGGTTTATGACGAAGTCAAACCCAACCCCAACACCACCAACGTTGAGCACGGCTTATCGGCTCTGCAGGAAAACCAGTGTGATTGTGTGATTTCCCTCGGCGGTGGCTCACCACACGATTGCGCCAAAGGCATCGCTCTGGTAGCGACCAACGGCGGTTCCATTAAAGATTATGAGGGGGTGGATCAGTCGGCCAAACCTCAGTTGCCACTGATTGCCATCAATACCACCGCCGGTACCGCCAGCGAAATGACCCGTTTCTGCATCATTACCGACGACAGCCGCCATGTGAAAATGGCCATCGTGGATAAACACACCACACCGGTATTATCGGTCAATGATCCGGATCTGATGCTGGGTATGCCCGCCTCACTGACAGCGGCTACCGGTATGGATGCATTAACCCACGCCATCGAAGCTTATGTCTCCACCGCTGCCACTCCCATTACTGATGCCAATGCATTACACGCGATCAGCCTGATCAGCCGTTATTTACGCACCGCCGTCAGCGACGGCAATAACGCCGAAGCCCGCGACAAAATGGCCTATGCCCAGTTTATGGCCGGCATGGCGTTTAACAACGCTTCGCTGGGATACGTCCATGCGATGGCCCACCAGCTGGGTGGCTTTTATGATTTACCACACGGGGTTTGCAACGCCATTCTGTTGCCTCACGTGCAGCAGTTTAATGCCCAGGTCGCCAGTGAACGGCTGACTGAGGTAGCCGCAGCCATGGGCTGTGAGGTCCAGGGAAAAACCGCCGCACAAGGGGCACAATTATGTATCGATGCGATTAAAGCGCTGGCCGCCGATGTCAATATTCCTACCGGTGTTGCAGAGTTGGGGATGCAGGAACAGGACATTCCAACACTGGCAGAAAACGCCATGAAAGACGCCTGTGGTCTCACTAACCCGATTCAGCCGAGCTTTGAGCAGGTATGTGAATTATTCAGACAGGCGATGTAATTCGCCACATCCGGCGGACAACAGCAACAGGCGTAGCTGTTGTCCGGCGGCGTTAACCAACACCGCCAGGTGTTACACAAACGCGCTGCGGTTGCGGTATTCGTGCGCCGGATAAGTACCCAGAATGCGCAAATCACGGGAAAAATGTTCCAGCTCCTCCAGCGCGTGCAGCATCGCCGGTTGTTGCGGGTGCGCCAATACATCCAGATGAAAATGGCTGGCCTCCATCGTGCCCCCGTCCATATAACTTTCCAGCTTAATCATGTTAATGCCATTAGTGGCAAACCCGCCCAGCGCTTTATACAACGCCGCCGGAATATTACGCACGGCAAACAACATACTGGTGATGAAATTCACCTCAGGCTGGTATTGCTGATGCTGCGGTTCACGGCTGAAAACCAGAAAACGTGTGGTATTGCCCATCACATCCTGAAAATTATCGTGCAGAATCTCCAGACCATACAGTTCCGCTGCCAGCTCTGAAGCAATGGCTGCCCGTTTCTGATCCCGGGTGTGGCTGAGTTTTTCCGCTTCCATAGCGGTATCCAGCATCGCCACCGGTTTCATCCCCAGATTAATAATCCGCTGATGACACTGCGCCAGTGCCTGCGGGTGGGAAGCCACTTCTTCAATATCGGTGAGTTTCACCCCGGGCAGTGCCAATAAACAATGATTAACCGGCTCAAAATGCTCACCAATCACATGCAGCTGCGTACGCGGAATCAAGCGGTAAATTTCTTCGACCCGGCCGGCAGTAGAGTTTTCCAGCGGAATCATGGCACGATCGGCAAACCCATTGGTCACCAGATCCAGTGCCGCAAGAAAGTCTTCACAGGCCACCGCTTCCCAGTCAGGAAACACTTTGCGGCAGGATAAATGGGAATACGCCCCGGCCGTGCCCTGATAAGCCACACGTTGTAGCGATGGGACGGCGGGTTGTTCAGACTGACTCATAACGTTTCCTTAATGTACGCACCATAACGGGTCATCACGACTCACTGTCAGCAACAGCAAGCAGGGAGCGCACCAGTTTAAAGCATTTACACCAGGAAAACCGATTCCCGGCCCTGCACCTTTGCGCAGTAATCCGTTATCCGGACGCAGTTGGCACAGTCGCTGCTTTAGCCAAAGGACAGCTGAAATCCCTGTCCCGCTCTGGTTAACGCTGAAGGAATCAAACTATATGGCACTCTGGCCTGCAAGGTTACAACACAATGATCCACGATTAACGGCCGCCAGTCGTGCCTGCTGGCAGTCGTTGCCAGCCGCCTGGCGTGCCCAGGCCAACGACATCTGGCTGCCCCTGGCCAGCGAGATTGCACAGCGCGCCCAAAGCCACCGCCACAGCCATCACCAGGCCGCCATTATTGGTATTCATGGCGGCCAGGGCTCAGGGAAATCGACACTCAGTAACGCGCTGGCCAGGTTATATCAGGCCGCACTCGGCTGGCAGGTTGCGGTAATTTCCATCGACGACCTGTACCTCAGCAAAGCTGAACGCCAGCGCCTCGCCAGAGACATTCACCCGTTATTGGCTACCCGTGGCGTTCCCGGCACCCATGACGTCCACGCCGGGATCACCCTGTTCGAACAGCTACGTCAGTTACAGCCCGGCCAACCACTGAGCTACCCGGCGTTTGACAAAATCCGTGATGACCGCTGTCCGGCAGCACAGTGGCACAGCGTCCGCGGCCCGCTGGATCTGATTCTGTTTGAGGGCTGGTGCGTGGGTTGCCGCCCACAACCGCAGTCGCAACTGCTGACCCCGATTAACGCTCTGGAGCGCACTGAGGACCCCGACGGCCGCTGGCGCCACTGGGTGAACCGCCAGCTGGCAGGGGATTACCAGAACTGGTTCAGCCAGATCAACTGGCTGCTGACGCTACAGGTGCCCGGCATGCAGGCCGTGCAGCAGTGGCGCAGCCAGCAGGAACAGGATAACCGGCGCGCCAGCCATACGCCTGACGCGGGTCTCAATGAGCAACAGCTGCAGCGTTTTATTCAGCACTATCAGCGTCTGACCGAACACGCCCTGCAAACCATGCCGGATAACGCAAACCTGGTATTACAGCTGAACTCAGACCATCAGGTAGCGGATATTCACTACACTGAAACCGTCAGCTGACGAATGAGGACACCACTTATGTCACCTACCCGGATCAGCCGCTGGATTGTGTTAACCGACCTCGATGGCACTCTGCTCGATCATCATAATTACCAGGCAGAGGCTGCCAAAGAATCCCTGTCATTACTGGCTCAACACAATATCCCCTGTATTTTTAACACCAGCAAAACCTTCGCTGAAGTGGTACAGCTGCGTCAGCAACTGGGCAATTCATCACCCTTTGTTTGTGAAAATGGCAGTGCACTGTTTATCGCCAAAAATAATGCCGAAACAGCCGGCTTCAGCACGGATCAGGCGGACTACAACAGTGAAATTATTGCCACGCCCTACGCAGACCTGTTGCGGTTCTTGTTTCAGGCGCGTCAGCAGGGTTTCAGCTTCCGCAGTTTTAACGACATGCCCGCCAGTGAAGTGGCCGCCATGACCGGACTCGATGAACAACAGGCGTGGCTGGCAAAACAGCGCTGTGCCTCAGAACCACTGCTGTGGCAGGGCGATGATCACAGCCTGCAACAATTCCGGCAGCTGATCCGTCAACATAAACTGCAACTGATTCAGGGCGGACGTTTTTACCACCTGATGGGGGATGCCGATAAAGCCAGCGCCATTGGCTTTTTCCGCAATTATTACGCACATCAGTATCAGCTGGCGCCCAGTCAGATTGGTGTGATCGCACTGGGCGACGGGGAAAATGACCGCAATATGTTAGAGCAGAGCGATCAGCCGGTGGTGATTCCCGCAGCCTGCGGACAACCGCTGACACTGACCCATTCACAGACCATCACAGCAACCTCCCCCGGCCCCGCCGGCTGGAATCAGGCGTTGCTGGCATGGTTAGAAAAACATTATTAAACACGGCACTAAGGAGCGTTCTGTGGCTGACTTTTATCAAAACGGTATTATTACCAACCTGCACAACCTGACCGACCGGCCGCTGGAAGAACTGGAAAAAGAACTGATAAGTTTTTCCCGTATCCGGCCAATGTCGCTGGTGTTACCGTCGCTGTATTCTGAATTAGAAGGTCCGGCACTGGATCCTATTATTGAAGAAATCACTCAGGTACCTTACCTGAATGAAATTGTCATTGGTCTGGATCGTGCCGACCAGCAACAATACCAGCATGCGCGTGAATTCTTTGGCCGCCTGCCCCAACACCACCGTATTTTGTGGAATGATGGCCCCAGGCTGAAAAAAATCGATGCCTTATTGCAACAGGAAGGACTGGCCCCTAAAGAAATGGGTAAGGGTCGCAACGTCTGGTATTGCTATGGCTATGTGCTGGCCTCCGGCCGCGCAGAATCGGTCGCATTACACGACTGTGATATCGTCACTTATGATCGCAGTATGCTGGCACGGCTGATTTATCCGGTCGCCAACCCGGGGTTTAATTATGAATTTGCCAAAGGTTATTACGCCCGTATTGCCGAACATAAAATGAATGGCCGGGTCAGCCGGTTGTTAGTCACACCGTTATTACGGGCACTGAAAAAAGTGTACGGCTCCCTCGATTTTCTCGAGTACCTCGACAGCTTTCGTTATCCGCTGTCGGGCGAATTTTCCATGCGCGCCGACGTATTAAACGATATCCGTATCCCCAGTGACTGGGGACTGGAAATCGGCGTATTATCAGAAATGAAACGCAATTATTCCACCAACCGTATCTGCCAGGTCGACATCGCCGACATCTACGACCACAAACACCAGCCACTTTCCGCCGACGATGCCGCAGCCGGCTTATCGAAAATGAGCATTGATATCTGCAAAGCGATTTTCCGTAAACTGGCGACCCAGGGCGAAGTTTTCAGCAATGAAACCTTCCGCTCGTTAAAAGCCACCTATTTCCGTATCGCACTGGATTTTATCGAAACCTACGACAACGATGCACGTATGAACGGCCTGCAGCTGGATCGCCACGCCGAAGAAAAAGCGGTGGAGCTGTTCGCTAAAAACATTATGAAAGCCGGCGAACATTTTCTCGCCAATCCGATGGAAACCCCCTTTATTCCCAGCTGGAACCGGGTGATTTCGGCCATGCCGGATATTCTCGATCGCCTGTATGAAGCGGTAGAAGAAGATAACAGCTGATTGCCCAGCTAACATGGCCTCTGCTAGAGTGCGGTTATGCACTCTAGCAACCCTCCAACAGACGATATCGCCGTTATCTGCGAACTGCTGGCCAGCCACCTGCAAACGGATCAGCCCACCAGCCTGTATCAGTTGATTAAATGGCTGCAACAACCGCAACAGGCTATTTTTAATGCCGATGCCTTACAGGATTCGTTGCTGTTATTCCGCTGTAATTTTCTGCTGATGCACTGCCTCTACCGACTGAAAATACAATGGCTGAGCGATGGCAGCGGCGAGCTGGATATCAGTGCCCTGGCCATCGTGCGACGGCCATTCTCAGCAACAACTCACTGCAACACCGGCAGTGAACCAGACGGCCAGCTGTGCGCGGCTGATCCGCTGCAGGCCTATTATCTCGATCTGGACAACCTGGCAACCAGCCGCGAACAGGTAGAACAGTTACTGAACCAGTTCTGGAAAAAAATGACCCGGCCGGATTATGCCATGCATCAGAATCAGGACCTGGCCACACTTGAGCTGCAACCACCGGTCAGTGCGCAACAAATCCGTCAGCAATATCGCCGTCTGGCCATGCAGCATCACCCGGATCGTGGTGGCGACAGCGTTAAATTCCGCCAGATCAGTGCGGCATTTCAGCGCTTAAAACACACAAACCTATATCAGTGATGCTAATATCAATACCTGACCATTCACTCATTCTGAAAGCGGCTATGAAAATCGTAAAAACCGTTCTGACAACGCTGGCACTGGCCGGCTTTTTTTCTGTCCCGGCCCAGGCGCTGGTGATTCTGCAGTATCATCACGTCGACAGTACAACCCCGGCCGTCACCAGCATCGACCCGGCCATGTTTGAGCAACACATGCAGTTGCTGGAGCAGCAAGGGAAAGAGATTATCGATCTGAAAAGTGCCATCCAGACACTCGACCAGGGTGACGAACTGCCATTAAACGCCGTTGCGATCACCTTTGATGACGCCTGGTTATCGATTTACGACAACGCATTTCCGGCATTAAAAAAACGCGCCTGGCCATTTACCGTGTTTGTTAACACCCAGGCGGTTGATCAGCAACACAGTAAAGTCATGAGCTGGGAACAACTGGCCGAGTTACAACAACACGGCGGCCTGATTGCTAATCATGGTGTCAGTCACCCTTACCTGCTGGAAAAACCCGCGGAGTTAAGCTGGGACGAATGGCTGACACGCGAAATTCTGACAGCCGAAAAGCGTATTGAAAATAAACTGGGCGTCAGTCATAAAATGCTGGCTTATCCCTACGGCGAATTTAATCTGGCCATCACCGACTGGGTCAGGGAACAGGGCTTTATTGCGTTTGGCCAGCAGTCTGGTCCGGTGGGTAAAGATTCCAATCATCAGGCACTGCCGCGATTTCCCGCCTCCGGCGTATACGCTAATCCGCAAACCCTGAAAACCAAACTGAATACCCTGGCCTTTCCCCACCAGCAGGATCTGTTAGTGGAACCGCTATTAAACGAAAACAATCCGCCAGCATTAACTCTGACGGTAACCTCTGATGATTTGTATCGCTCGCAGGTGCAGTGTTACGCCAGTGGTGAAGGGGCAATTCCTACCGAAGTAGTGGCCAGTCGTAACGATCAGCAGATTCAGGTATTAACCATTAACACCCGGGCGAACAAAGCCATCACCGCCGGGCGCGGGCGTTATAACTGCACCGCGCCAAGCAAACAACACAAAGGCTGGTTTTACTGGTACTCCCAGGTGTGGATTAACACCAGCGTCAGCAATCGCTGAAGGCCGTCACAACACCAGCGCAGAGCGGGCCTGTAATTCCCGCTCACGCGCCCGCCAGTCGGGTAAAACCTCCGACATCAAGGCCTTAAATCCCGGGCCATGATCAAAGTGTCGCAGATGACATAATTCATGCACCACCACCAGCTCAATCAACTCAAGGGGCAGCTGCATCAGTGCCAGATTCAGATTAATGTAACCCCGCTGGGACAAACTGCCCCAGCGAGTGCGCATTTTTTTTACCCGCAATACTGGCTTCTGGGTGGCAAAAGACTGAAACAACGGCCACCACAAATCAATCAACTGCTGAAACTGGCTTCTCGCCTGTGGCCGCAACCAGCGGTCCATCTGCTCGCGCAACTCGCTGTGCCCCCAGTGAGCCGGAATCCAGATACACTGTTCGCTAACCAGAAACTCATCCAGCGCGCTGACCCGCACCGCTAACTCATTCCCCAGCAGTGTATAACACTGCAACTGCTGTTGCTGACGCTGCAACAGAGCCTGGCGCTGCTGCCTGAGCCAGCCTTCATTGGCATTAACAAAAGCCAGCACCTCCGCCTTGGCACATCCCAGCGGAATACGCAGGTCAATCTCCCCCTGCTCGTTAACCCCCAGACGCAAACTCTTGCGCCGCATGGCGCGGATATGCAAAACCACCGCTTCACCGGCAATATCCACTGACATTTGTTGTTGATACGATTTTCGAGCGACCATAAGCCTGATAGGATTGCCTGCAAATTCAGGAGTATTGTATGTCTGACCTCAACAGTATCCCAGCCCTCAGTGAAGATGAGCTGGAAACCCTGGGCGTTTTGCTCGAAACCGAAGCCGAACGCCAGGAAAGTTTTGATTTTTTTGCCGTACACGGGCTGATCACCGGCCTGTTATCCGGGCCGCTTGAGTTTGATATCCGCCAGGTGTGGGACAGTGCCTTTGATGAGCAGCTGGGTTTCAGCAACGACGAAAAAAGCCGCGTTAACGATTTGATGCTGAAGCTCAGCAAAGAGATTCAGGCCTGGCTGGATTCCGGTCAGGACTTTCCGGTTCCGGCCGATCTGACCCTGGCAGATGACGAAGACGATGAACCGCCACTGGAAAGCTGGGCGATCGGTTATATGACCGCTGTGCTGCTGCAGGAAGAACACTGGTACGCCGAACACGAGGATAAAGTCGCCGAAGGTTTGTTCCCGATCATGTATGCCTCCGGCCTGTTTGCTGACGAACCGGAAATGGCCGACATCGATGAAGACATCGAATTGTCCGATCAGATGTGTGGCAACATCCCGGCTGCTGTGATTCAGGTCTACCTGCAGCTGCACAGTCAGTAACCACACAATAACCACAGTCGTGATAACAACAAAGCCGCGATAACAAAAAGCCTGTCGGCCATTGATGATCAATGGCGGACAGGCTTTTTTAGGATCGCTTAGTTGATGGCCGCCAGGGCCACTCAGTCCAGTGCAGCAATGGCGCCGTTATCCCGCAACCACACTTCCACCCGGCGGTTTTTCATCCGCCCTTCCAGACGGTTGGTCGACGCTACCGGCAGATATTCACCAAAGCCGACCGACTCTTTCGGATAAATACCGTTACGCACCAGCTCACGCCGAACCGCCATTGCCCGTAATTTCGATAACAGCTTGGCACGTTTTTCACTGCGTTTTTTGTCGCCAAAACCGATTAACAGCACCTCGGGGTTCTGACTTCCCTGCAGATAATCCACCAGACGCTCAATATCTTTTTGCGCTTTATTATCCAGTTTGGCACTGCCCTGCTTAAAGCGGAAATTAATCGTCAGTCGCTTGGCATTATCCGTCAGGCTGCGGAAATCCTGTGGTAATTCTTCGTAAAACTCCGGTTTAACCGCCTGTAATTCCTGCGAGATAAAGCCGGTCTGGGCAACAATTTTCTGACCATTATTGGCCAGTGAAAATTCCAGAAACTCATTCACATAAGGGTTATCCGACACTCCGGCGGTATACATAAACAGTCTTCGTGCCAGGGCATAATCTTCAGTCGCCACCGTCAGTTTATTTGGCAACAGCGCTTTGGCACTGCCATCAGACACCGCCACCAGTTTAGCGTTACGAACCGAGGCCAGCCCGACAAAACCAATACCGCCAGTATCCGCCGCCACCCGATCGGATAACTCGTCATTGGATTCAAACCGTTCAGCATTATCAATCAGCTTTTTCTGCTTACCCAGCACCATACCTTTAAAGGAGTCCCAGGTACCGGAATTATTGTCACGGGCATAAACATGGATCGGACCTGGCTTACCACCCAGTTCTGACCAGTCGCGGTAACCACCGGAAAAAATTTCTGCAATCTCGTTAACGCTCAGATCCTGCACCGGATTTTGTGGATTAATAATAACGGCCAGACCATCAATACCAACAATATGCTCACTGTCGCTGGCACGCATATCGGCTTTTGCTTTTAACAGCTGAACTTCTTTATTTTTAATCGGGCGGGAAGCGGCTGCAATCTGTGCGCTACCGCTGCTTAAGCCTTTAAAACCAGTGCCCGAACCGTGTGCTTCAATCACCACCGACAGGCTGGTACGGGTGGCCGGTACCACACCACGAATCACGGTTTCGTTTTCTACCGCGGTATTCACCAGTTCGATCTGTTCCACCCCTTTCTGACTCAGATATTCTTTTACCAGGTTCGGAGCCAGTGCGGCACCAACGGTGTTAGAGCCGTGAATACTGAATAACGTCAGCTCACCGTCAATCGGCAGATCAGAAAAAGACTCAAGCGCCAGGCTGGAAACGGCCTGGACAGAAAATAAAATAAAATAAAATGCGCGTAGGAATTTCATCGTTTTACACATGACCGGTAGAAATTTTCGCGCAGTATATGACGTATTTATGACAATGCAATGACATAAAAACCGCCACTCTGGTAATAATCAGTCGACGTTGTCGATGAATGCCAGCTCGGCCTGTTGATACTGTGATTCCTGCAGCAGTCGCTGCATATTTTTCAGGGTATGGTAAGGGGTTTCGACCACCACACTGTTAGCCAGCCACGATGGCAAACCGCCATTAGGTTCGGCATGTACCTCATAAATCACATCAATCATGCCCGCCCGAGCCGCCGGTGCAAACGACCAGAATCCCTGCATCTGAGTAATGCGCACATATTCATCATTTTCCGGAAAAACATCCGTGCGTGCATGAACATCTATGCGCACCACTTTACTGTTTTTATCCTGGCTCGCCAGTGAGTGGACGATGGTATCGCGATCCGATACCGGCCACGGTGCCTCGGTCACCATATAGGATAAGGCCTCACCCGGATTAAGAAACTCAATGATCTCAACCACCTTACAATTGTACATCCACTCCGGTGCCCGCCGGGTATCTTCAATCAGTGCCACCGGTGCGGTTAAAGTTGACTTCAGCGTCATAGTGCCGCGAAAGGCCTTCAGGTCGGAGCCATCCACTTCCCGGGTAAACACCTGAATACCCAGCTCGTCGTCCTGTTTTTCCAGCGTCCAGCGGCCATCGGCCAGCACCGTCAGCGATGCCGTCACAGCCAGTAACAGGAATAATATCCGGGTATGCAACAACTTCATTTTTATATCCGCCTGATCATTCTGGCCATCTACAAAGCCGCAGTCTGCCAGACTGGTTATAACGCGACACTGGCCGCAGAGGCCAAGGTTAACCGGCGTTACTGCCGCCACGGCAATCCGGCGAAGCCGGAACCTGGCCCTGTTGCTGCCACTCTTGTGGGGTAAATAGGTGCAGTGCCAATGCGTGCACCGGCCCGGCCAGCTGCTCTGCCAGCAGGCCATAAACCTGTTGATGACGAGCCACAGCACGTTTACCACTAAACACCTCACTGACCAGCGTCAGCTTAAAATGAGAATCACTGGCCGGACCTGAGTGCATCTGGCTTTCATTAACGATTTCCAGGTACTGAGGGTTTAACTGCGCCAGCTTAGCTTCAATCTGTTGTTCGGTAGCGGTTGTCATCGGTGATCTCCGGGGTCGGTCTGCAAGTCAGGTGGCACACTATAAAACAAGCCATAGCGGTTGCACAAAACCTCTGTAAGCATATACAGTATAAAGCAATTATAACCGACCCATTAACCCCCGATGCTTTGGCAGGAAAAGTCTCTATGCAGGATATCGACACCACCAGCACTCAGTCGCTGATCGACCGCTACTACGAAGAAGAAAAAGCTCAGCGCGAGCTGGAACAAACCCTGGCGACGGTCACCACCCGGCTGGATGCCAGTGATCTGGCGATGCTGAACGTGATCGCCCGACGTTTCCGTAAAACCCGTGAAGAAGTCGCCCAGGAAGTGTTATCCAGCGCCCTGGTTGACCTGTTTGCCCGGGTGGAAGCCGGAGAACGAAAGCTGATGGCTCGTGACGCCGATGAAGGCGCTAAGTCCCTGGCGAACGAAATTGCAGAAGAAAACGGTGTACACAGCATCGAATTCAAAGGTGGCGCCTGGGGCAACCACGATAAGGCCATCACCAAACTGGAACGTAAAAAGGCCAAACAGGATGACGAAGCCGAGGCCGCTCTGGAAGCCGAAGTCAAAAAACGGGTAGCCGCCGCGCTGCAATCACAGCAGCCGGAAAAAAACACAGAACCGGCCAGCCCGCTTGAGGCAGACAATACGAACGACCACGCCGACAACACCGACAACACCGACAGCGCGGCGGATGATGAAGCTGCGGCAATCACCCCTGAAGATATGAGCGCTGCGTCCGACAACGACGAAAACCAGCCGGCTTCTGTGTTCGCCAGCTAGCGACTGCTCATCGCCTCGCTGCGCATCCGGCTATTTACGCCAGATGCGCAACTCGCGAAACTCCCCCGGACCCGCCTGCATCCACAGCA
Organism: Bacterioplanoides pacificum; assembly: GCF_042648445.1. Taxonomy (NCBI): domain Bacteria; kingdom Pseudomonadati; phylum Pseudomonadota; class Gammaproteobacteria; order Oceanospirillales; family Oceanospirillaceae; genus Bacterioplanoides; species Bacterioplanoides pacificum. The sequence continues at coordinate 241,745 of NZ_JBHRYB010000005.1, read as the reverse complement.
GCTCTGCCTGATCAGAAAAGACAAATTTATTGCCGACAAGAAAACCCGAGCGTCGTCGCCCGGATACGGTAGCAGAGGCCTGACGCCCCTGATGTTTGACGTGTTCAGCGATATCTTCGGTTAGTAAGTCCATAATCGCACCTAAACCATTGATTTTTAAAGATAAAAAGCTAAAAACTAGCAATCCAAAACCTGCAAAATCAGGCTAAATAAATCAATAACTTACAACGCATTTTTGCAAAAAATGCACCTCTCCTATTATGAAGAGGTCTCACTGCCAACAACCGCATCTAGCGGCAGGCTGGCATCAATCTCTACCCATCTAATATCTTCATGCCTGGAGTCATAGTTCTTATGTTGACGCTCGGAACTATGCCCTGCCAGTGGCTGCGAGTTGAGTTTGTGATCTTGGTACAATTTAATACCATAAGCACGTAACTCATGAAAAGATGGCCTCTCCGCCGGTGTCAAGTACTGTACATGCGGACAGCGGTTAATAAGCCGGGTTACCTTTGTCGATAACGTTTTCCCGATCACCTGGGTACGTTCAGTCCGATTCTGTACTCGCTGCCCTCGCCAATTCAAGGGGGTAGGCTTCTTCCGGAGAAGATACGACCCTGGGTAGGGTAAAGCCAAGCACGCATCAATCACTTCCTGAAGTCCTGGTGTGATCTCGATGGCGATGTACGCTGCATCATATTTCTTGGTTTTCTTCTGGATAACGTAAAGGCGCCCATTCCGTATATCGTCCTTGCGAATACTGACTAAATCACTTAAACGTTGCAGGGTTACTACAACCAAAAGAAGAGCACAGCGTACCCAAGCGTCGGAGTTCTCCAGTAACCACTGGAACGTCTCCTTGTTCATACGCTGCCGTCGTACTTTGTAAACGGGGGCTAGTGCCATCTCTGCGAGGTTGTCTTTACACAAACCTAACGAGATGGCCTGATCCACTGGACTTGGACCCCTTACACTTTGTAGGGTTGCAGCCAATGATCATGCTGAACGAATCACCGGGGTCTTTTTATCAGCGCACCATACATACCGGCAACATCGGGACTTTGGCATTTGATTACCTGCATTCATACGTTGATGAATCGTTAAAGTTACCTGGCGTTAGTACGTTAGAAGGCATCGACTACAACTTCACTTAATTGTCTCTAAAAAGGCCCGGTGGTATTCTGCCGGGCTTTACCTACAAGGACGGCGTATGTCTCCCTTCTTTGCATTAGCATTTCTCATAGGTACCGGTGTAGCTTTTATCGCTGCAGTTGTAAGCCTGTTCTCTGGAGCTATCGGAGCTTCATTCGGCTTGTTTATCCTGTCCGCTATCCTGAATGGCGTAGCTAAAAGTTTCGAAGCTAAAAGCCGGACAGAACGCTTACGGAAATCTTCCCCTCTCTCAGCATCTGGCGCTATAGAAAATGGAACAGCCGCAGAGTTTAAACAAAAAGCGGAAGAAGTCCGTATGTCCCTCGCTTTGCTTGAACGTTACAAAAGAGCAGATAAAACTATACCTACGGGTGACGACCTACCTGCAACGTTCGAAGAAGTCGAAGAGATGCGTCGGAACTCTAAAACATCAGGTATCAACGTAGAACGTCTTGATGAATATGTACGAAAGAAAAACGGTTACTAAATTGAAAAAACTAACTCTGTTCCTCGCGCTTACTGGTTTAGTTGGGTGTGCTACAGCCCCGCAAACTGAGGATGTTCCTGATGCGACTTACCGTAGTTTGTCCGCCGAACGCGTATTATTTATTGGGTGCTACGCAGAAGGCGTAATTGACGCTAAAGAGGCTGCCGATTTCCTATGGGCAAACGATCAGGCCATTCAAGCCTGGCGTAGGATAGATGCAGATAGATTCAATGTGTACGTTAAGCAGATGTATGACGATTTCATACCGGAGCGTCACTGTACGCAAGTTAAACTTACCGGGTATAAGCGTGTCCGGGAAGTTGAAGCCTATCTCCAAACCCAGACCGAAATCTACCGGCAGCAGCAAGAAGAACGCAGACACAGAGAAAAATTAAATCAGGACTCGTGGAATGCGTACATGGGGACGTTAAGACCTTCTTCGTGCACCACGGTAGGTACCCAGACTCTGTGTAATTAAAATCGGAATTCGTCGTATCGCTGTCCCATAATTCGTGGTAATTATCTCTAAAGTAGGTACTTACCATGAATTACTCAATTATGGATTCACGCAATCCGCTCAACGTTAATGTCATGGATCAATCGCTAATTGATTCTGGTATGACACTTCCTAATTCGACTAACCAACTTCCTGTGCAGCAACCTTCGGGACAGAACTCTAACTGGTTTCAGTCCTGGGGCGGTCCTGCCCTTCAAGGTGCGGGCGCATTATGGTCCGGGTACAACGGCTGGCAGCAGACGAAGGTTGCCCGCGAAGGTTTAAAAGAGTCCAAACGGCAGTTCAATATGAACTGGGAGGCCCAAAAGGCACTGACCAACCGTGAGCTGTTTGAACAACAACGTCGTAAAATTGCAGCCCAGGGCGGGCAAATGGCCGGCGACCTTTCCCCTGAGGAGTACCAAATGAAATGGGGAATTAAATAATGACTGAACCTATCACTTGGCGCACACTCGAAATAAGTCCCGATATTCGCGGCGCCACGGCAGCGTTTGAAGCGGGCGGGCGTAATATCCAATCCATGTTTGATGGTTTAAAAGGTGTCGGCGATACGCTGGTACAAAACAAGGTCGATGCCAATCGGCGTGATCTTCAGCAGTTCCTGGGTTCGTTCGGCTCTCCGGAAGAGTACCAGGCCGCCCTGGCGTCAGGCGCCATCCAGGAACGCATCAACGGCTACGGTGGGTACGCCGGGGACGATTTTATGTCTCTGGCTCAGGACGGGCTAAATACCTCTCGTGAGCGCGTACAGGCCGATGCTGACTACCAGGATTGGACGCAGCAACGTGATAACCGGGATTTACGTAAGCAAATTGCCGAGGCTGATCCCCGTACTGCGATGGATCTTCTGGAAACCAATCGGGATACCCTCGGGGAAGACTTTTACCGGGAGCAGATTGCCAACCGTCAAGCACAGGTACAAGGGCTGAATGCTATTGCCACGGAGAATCATGCTCTCTCAAAAGACCGCATCCGCGAGCACCGGTACGGAACACGGTTCGGGGATGATCCTAAAGCAGCCATTAAGGACGGTACGGGATTCACCGCGAAGCAGAAGATGGAACAGTACCAGACGTTATCCAACAAGCCCGCCGGTTCGCTTAGCAAACAAGAGCAGGATAACCTGGGCAATCTGGTACGCGAGATGACGCAAAACGCATCATTGGAGCAATACAAAAGCCAGGTGATGAATGATCTGAATGCGCAGTTGCAATCCAACGCTATTACGCCGGCTCAGTACGCGACAATCAAAAGCAACTTTGAAGAAGAGTTTGAGATGTTCGATGATACCGGCTACCTGGACTCGGCGGATCTACGTGCTGATATTAATGCCGCACAGGATCTGGCCCTTCGGACGCCAGGCACCCGCACCGGCACCCCGATCAAAGACAATCAGTGGTATGTCGCCAGCGAGGGGGAGACGCTATCTGCGGATGCTGCGGTGTCATCGTTACTGGAGAAAGTGAATAAAAACCGCTCCGACGAAGATAAGGTACCGGCCGAGAGTATGATGGATGTGGTTTCGGCCTTATTCATCTCCACACAAAACGGGATGTCTGACGGCCAAGGGAACACAGTGACCTTACCTATGACGCAAGGTATAGTTGATATTATCGCGTCTGCTTTCGAGCACGAAGAGTTTTTTGGCGCTGAGACCAATGACGGGCCGGAAGAGCTGGCGCGTGCTATTGCAGTGGCTACCAACTCCTCGGATGCGTTTGCGGACTTTACCGACTATAAAGCTGACTTTAAGCAGCAAAAGCAACTCCTGCGTCAAACCAACGATGAAGTAAACCGCCTGAAGCAAGCCAAGGATGCGTACTTCAAACGGATTTCCAAACCGGTGCAGCGCCCTGCCGAGACCTCAGAAAAGGAACAGCAAGCAGCCCCAGAGGTTGAATCAAATGTAATGGCACTCGCACGGGAAGCGCAACGCTTACGCGAACAAGAGCAAAAGATGAAGGATACGTTACGGACGGAAGGTCGCAACGGTTCGGTATCTTTTAGTGACTGGCGACGTAAGAAACACGAGCTGGAAAAAGCGGAAAGCAAATACGAGAAAGCCAGAGACGCTGAAAATAAACGGATTACCCGCGAAGAACGTAAGGCCCGTTTTACAGCTGAAATGCTTGCACTGTAAAAGGAACTTGGTAATTAACGGAGGCCCGCAAAGGCTTCCTGAAATAAACCAGAAAAAGACAAGGCAATGATCTCCCGTCCTAATCGATGTCAGCCAGACTACACTGGCTATATGACAATCCCGTGTCCCAGAGGGACTGTTAACAGTTGCTCTACACAGGCCTTGCTTTACAATGTGCCGCCCTTTTAACCCACCGTCAACGGAAAAACGTCACTATGGCAATTCACTGGTTCCCTGGCCACATGAACAAAGCCCGCAAAAAAATTGCGGAAGCGATGCCGGACATTGATCTGGTGATTGAAGTACTGGATGCCCGCCTGCCGTTTTCCAGCACCAACCCGATGGTGGATGAGCTGCGTAGCGATAAACCCTGCATTAAGATACTGAACAAAGCCGACCTGGCCGACCCGGCCGTGACCGACCAGTGGGTAAAATATTTCAGCCAGCAACATAACACCCAGGCGATGCCACTGGTTGCAGAAGACAAAAAACAGGTCAAAAAGGTGATTCAGCTGTGTAAAAAACTGGGCAGCCACCGCAGCAATAAGAAGCTGGCCATCCGGGTGATGATTATGGGCATTCCGAACGTCGGCAAATCCACGCTGATCAACGCCCTGGCCGGGCGTCAGATCGCCCGCACCGGTAACGAACCGGCGGTCACCAAAGCCAACCAGATGATTGACCTGAAAAACGGCATTGTGCTGTCAGACACCCCGGGAATCCTGTGGCCTAAGTTTGAAAATGAACTCAGCGGCTATCGCCTGGCGGCCAGCGGTGCGGTAAAAGATACCGCTATTGAATACACCGACGTGGCGCTGTTTGCACTGGATTACCTGCTGCAGCACTACAGCCAGGCGTTAGTCAGCCGCTTTAAAATGAAAGCCTTGCCGGACACCGCCGAACAGGCACTGAATACCATCGCGGCCAAACGGGGTTGTTTACGCCCGGGCGGTATTGCTGATCTACATAAGGCGTCTGAGCTGGCGTTACACGAACTGCGCAGCGCGAAGATAGGACTGATTTCGCTGGAAACACCGGCCATGGTCGAGGGTGAACTGGCTGAGCTGGAAGCCGCCCGGCTGGCGGCGCTGGAGGCCGACGAACAGCAACCTTAACGAGTTCCGCGGAGCGCCCTTCGCCGTACCCGACACAACTCGTTACTCGCAACCCGTGATCACAGGGGTCAGGCGGGGCATTCTGGTGCCAAGCAGGTAACAGTAGCGTCAGTGTTGTTGTCTGATGGCATCATAAACCTGCTGAAAGATCTGCCAATGCGGATCTTCGTCAGCCACCACTTCTATCGGATAACCAGCATCGGTGGCGGGTATCTTATCCAGCCCGTCCTTCAGCGGCTGCAGATCCTTGCAATAGATAATCCACTGGTTAACGCCATCATGGGCAATCACCATCGCAACCACGGCGTTTTCACCCGGCTCCAGCATCTGTTGCAGCTGCTCACTGAACGCCAGAATACGTAATTGTTCCGCGTCAGACGGAAACCCGGTACTTTCATCCCGGCTCTCAGCCTGCCAGGCGATCTGAACACAAATATTCAGCGCATCATAGGCGGCAGCCTGCTGCCAGTCTTCCCGGTACTGGATACTGATTGGCTTGTCGTTTAATTCACCCGACGCCCTTATCCAACGATTATTGACCAGCATGGCCGCTTCCTTATTCGTTTTTCTTATTGTCCAGATTAACGAATATTCTGAAAAATGCCAAAAAGCCCGGAAACAAGCGATCTACAGCACATTCAGCGGTAATTTCAGGTAAGCCGTACCATTACTTTCCGCCTGTGGCAGCGCCCCTGCACGAATGTTCACCTGCAACGACGGCAGAATCAGGCGTGGTACCGCCAGTCCGGCATCCCGCTGGCTGCGCATAGCAACAAAGTCATCTTGCGAAATACCATCCCGGACATGAATATTGTGCTGGCGCTGTTGTGCCACCGACACCCGGGTCTGTATCTCGCGACACTGCCCCTGTTCATCCTGCGGCGGATAATCGTGGCACAGATACAGCGTCACCTGATCGCCCAGTGCCAACAAACGCTGTACCGACTGATACAGAGTACTGGCATCTCCCCCGGGGAAATCACAACGGGCGGTCCCCACATCCGGCATAAAGAGAGTATCCCCAACAAACGCCAGCTGCCCGTCAACAACATAACTGACACAGGCGGGTGTGTGCCCCGGTGTTGCCATTACCTGCAGCGTCAGCTCCCCAAGCAGCAAGGTATCTCCGTCACTGACCAGCCGATCAAACTGACGGCCGTCACGGGCAAAACTGTCGTCTTCATTAAAAATAGCGCCAAAAGTCTGCTGTACCCGGGTAATCGGCGCACCAATCACAATGGCCGCACCACTTTGTTCACGAATGTAGTGCGCCGATGTCAGGTGATCAGCGTGGGCGTGGGTTTCCAGTACATACATCAGCGTCAGCTGCTGCTGTTTGACATAACTCAGAATACTGTCGATCTGAGTGGTGCTGGTACGGCCGGACTTCTGATCAAACCCCAGTACCGGGTCAATAATGGCTGCCTGGCCAGTGGCTTCATCCCACAACAGATGAGTGGCAGTTGATGTCTCCTGATCAAAAAAACTTTCTACCTGTGCCTTCATTCTGCCTCCGGTTGGCTTAAATCAAATAACTTAACGCTAATAATATTAGAATATTCTTATTTAGCAATACTTGATATATAATGACACCATCACCTACTGTTACAAGGGTCAGCGTTTATGACAAATGAGGCTCTGGACAACCACCGCAAACAAGCGGTGCGTTTACTCAAAGCACTGGCTAACGAGCACCGCCTGAGCATTCTGTGCACACTACGCAGCGGCGAAGTTTCGGTCAGCGAACTGGTAAAATCACTGCCGTTAAGCCAGTCTGCGTTATCCCAGCACCTTGCCTGGTTGCGTGGCGAACAGCTGGTTGCACCTCGCCGGGAAGCCCAGACGGTTTATTACCGCCTGAATAACGATCAGGCTGAGCGGATTATTCAGGTATTAAACGACCTGTATTGTGAACAACAAGCTGACGTCAACTGAGGAGCCTGTCCGGTGCGCCTGTTTCCAACCCTGCAGAATTATTCCCGCTCCTGGCTGAAAGATGACCTCGGCGCCGGCCTGATTGTTGCCATTCTGATCGTACCGCAGGCCATCGCCTACGCCTTTCTCGCCGGCCTGCCCGCCGAAACCGGTTTATACGCCGCAATTCTGCCGCTGCTGTTTTATGCCCTGATCGGCACCAGCCCAACTCTGGCTGTCGGCCCGGTGGCGATTGTATCTTTGATGACGCTGGAAGCCCTGGCGCCGCTGGCCAGCGACCAGCTAACGCTGGCCGCCTATGCCACCACTCTGGCGTTATTGGTCGCCGCATTTTTATTATTATTTTATGTTATTGGCCTGGGGCGCTGGACAACATTTATCAGCCACAGTGTGATTTCCGCCTTTACCAGCGCCGCCGCGATCGTCATTGTGCTGAACCAGATCAAACACTTGTCAGGTTTATCCATCGGCCGCGACGGGCCCTTTTACCAACCCTTGCTGAGCCTGATTCAGCAGTCGCACCAGATCGTCTTACCGGCGTTAATACTCGGCCTGATTATTCTGTTGTTTTTATTAATCTGGCCACGAATCACGCGCGGTTCTCTGGCAAAAACCGGCCCGTTATTTGCAGTTGCAGGCGGTATACTGGTGGTGACTGTTGGTCAGATCAACATTGATACCGTCGGTGATATTCCGTCCGGCCTGCCTCAGTTTCAGTTGCCACAATTATTACTGCATCACTGGCAACAACTTGAATGGCAGCAATTATTACCCTCTGCAGCCATTATTGCCCTGATTGGTTATCTGGAGAGTTTATCCGTAGCCAGCGCCATGGCACTGCAAACCCGCAGCCGGATTGAACCCAACCGCGAACTGTTAGCACTGGGGCTTGCCAATGCTGCAGCAGCACTGACACAGGCGTATCCGGTGGCCGGTGGTTTTGGCCGCAGCATGGTCAACCTGGCGGCCGGTGCCCGCACTCAGCTGGCCGCCGTTGTCACCGCCGTAGTAGTTGCGCTGGTATGCTTATTTTTTTCTGACTGGTTTACTCAGCTGCCGAACACCGTGCTGGGCGCCATTATTATTGCCGCCGTATTACCACTGATTAAATGGCGCGATGGTCTGCATGCCTGGCGTTACCAGAAAAGTGACGGACTGATCTGGCTGATCACCTTCAGTGCGGTGTTAATCAGCAACGCAGAAACCGGAATATTCATCGGCATCAGTTTGTCGTTACTGCTGTACCTGAAGCGCACCAGTGAGCCTCATATTGCTGAAGTAGGTCGGTATCAGGACTCGGACCACTTCCGCAATATTCAGCGCCATGAGGTCACCACCAGCCCCGAGATTTTACTGATTCGGGTGGACGAAAATCTGTATTTTGCCAACAGCCAGTTTCTGCAGGATTATATTAACCAGCGTATCAGCCAAAGCCCGCAAGTCCGCCATGTCATTCTTATTGGCAGTGCCATTAATCATATTGATTTTGACGGCTATGAAACGCTGCAGCGAATGCTGACACAGCTGCGCCAGAAACAGATTTTATTACACCTGGCTGAATTTAAAGGTCCGGTCATGGATCAGTTACAGGCCAGCGACCTGCTATCGAAACTGGCCCCGGGTCAGGTGTTTTTTACCGCCAGCGATGCCCTGCGCCAGCTGGGAGGAAAATAATGTCGTCAGCAGTCGCTCAAAACCAGCCGCTAAATGCAGACAACACCACCTCAGACGCGCCGTTACAACGTCAGGGGCGTCACTACCGGGTAATCCCGCAGCGCGGCAAACATCGCTTTCGGGTACGTTATCAGGAAGGTAATCAACCAACCGCAGGCTGCCGCCTTTGTTCCACTGGGTCATGACTGGCCAGCCCGCGGCCAAGCCGTCATAATAACGGCTTAACCCGCAGTAAGCAGATGCCCCATGACGCCCTTTTTTTTGATTATCGGTTTAATAATAATTGCCAGCCTGGCTGGTTACGCCTGGCACCTGACCCGCCAGGTTAAACGCGCACAGCAACAAGCAGAACAGCAACAACAACAGGAAGCCGCTCAGGCAGCCCATAATCTGCGCCAGAAACAACTGGAGCTGGTCACCGACATCCGTTTTATTGCCCGCTCTGTTTTGGCGCAACAATGTGAAATTACCGAAGGCGTATTACGTATCCAGTACCTGATGAACGGCCTTGACCCGGACGCCTGGCAACTATCGGAACTGCATCATGTACGTGCCCACTACGACGCCACCCGACACATGCCGATTCTGGATGCGTATAAAAAGTTATCGAAAAAAGAGCAGTTTAAAATTGATCAGCAACGCTGGGCGCTGGAAAACCAGCACCAGGAAGCGATTGAAAAAGAACTGACGTGGCTGGTAAGTTATTCTTTCCCGCAGGTCACCTTACTGCAATAACGGAGATTAATTATGATTCGCCCAGGTAAAACCCTGACGTCTGTGCTGTTATCCGCCGGACTGTTGCTGAGCTCGGTTGCTCAGGCCGACTGGCAATTAGCCCAGCCTTCAGAGGTAACCTTTGTTACCGCCAAAAATACCCACCTGCTGGAAGTTCACCGCTTTAACACACTCAGCGGTACTGTGTCTGACAGTGGTGAAGCCCGTATCAGTATCGACCTGAGCAGCATTGACTCACGCATCCCGGTACGTGATGAACGTATGCAGAAACATTTGTTCGAGGTGGAGCAGTTTACCAGCGCCACCATCAGCGCTCAGATCCCCGCCAGCGTTATCAGCAGTGTCAAAGATGGAAAAATCAGCCACATTACCCAGGAGGCCACTCTGAACCTGCATGGCTCAGATGAGCAGATTGAACTGGAGCTGCTGGTTGTTCCGGGACGTCAGGGGGAAGTGGTCATCAGCAGTCTGAAGCCGGTACTGATTCATGCCGATGATTTTGCCCTGACCAAAGGCATCCGCATGTTGCAGGACATTGCCAAATTAAAAGTCATCACCGAAGTCGTGCCTGTCAACTTCACCCTGACGTTTAACGCACCGCAGTAACAGCACAACGGCTGACATCTCAACAGCGAACAGCCCCCATGCCTGAGGTCCAGAGGCATGGGGGCTTTTTATTGTTCGTTCTTGCCAACCAGCTCCCCTCCTGCCCCTCCTGCCTCTACGCCGGCTACCCCGACTACCCCGTCAATTTCCGTCATAACGCGCCAACACATAAGATAAATTCAATACAAAAATACCTTTCCATAAGCAATAGCTTATACAAAGCATAAAAAACTCTGCGGGTTATGACCTGCATCAAGTATTGCCGCCACCGTCACGGTCGCAGTATAACTCGCACCAACAGGCCAACCTCAGTATCAATGGCCGGAACGAGCCACAAGCTCAGATGATATGCGGCGCAGATCCGCGCCCCCAGGCAGATGATTTTTACCTACAGGAGAAATCAAAATGGCAAACACACAAGCGAATACAGCAAAGGTTGACGCCTTGCTGGTTGGTAGCGGCGTAATGAGCAGCACACTGGCGACCCTACTGAAAAAGCTCGATCCGACGATCAACATCCTGATGGTTGAACGCCTCGACCAGGTGGCTGCAGAAAGCAGCGACGGCTGGAATAACGCCGGTACCGGTCATGCGGGCTACTGCGAACTGAACTACACCCCGCAGGATGCCAATGGTGATGTCAGTATCGATCGCGCCCTGACCATCAATGCCAATTTTGAAATGTCTCTGCAATTATGGTCATCCCTGATCGACCTGGGTGAATTACCACAGGCACAGCAGTTTATTCATCCGACCCCACACATCAGTTTTGTCTGGGGTGAAGACAACGTTGCTTTTTTACGCCAGCGTCATCAGAAATTATCAGCTCACCATTTATTTGCCGATATGGAATACAGTGAAGACCCGGCGGTATTAGCTGAATGGATGCCACTGGTGATGGTTGGCCGGGATAAAAACGAAGCCGTGGCCGCAACCCGGGTGCCTTATGGCGCCGATGTTGATTTTGGCTCACTTACCCGACAGCTGGTTGATAACCTGCAACAACAAAGCGGCTTTGAACTGAAAACCGCCCATGAAGTGTATGCACTGCAAAAGCAAAACGATCACTGGCATGTCAGTCTGAAAAACCGCAGCACTGGCCGTCACGAAAGTATCCAGGCCGGATTCGTATTTCTCGGCGCCGGCGGTGGTGCATTACCGCTGCTGCAAAAATCCAATATTCCGGAAAGTAAAGGCTACGGTGGCTTCCCGGTATCAGGTCAATGGCTGGTTTGCCATGACGAAAGCGTGATCCGCAAACACCACGCTAAGGTATATGGCAAAGCGGCTATCGGTGCGCCACCAATGTCTGTACCGCATCTGGACACACGCATTATTAACGGCAAACCCGCATTATTATTCGGGCCGTACGCCGGCTTTACCACGCGCTTCCTGAAAGCAGGTTCATCTCTCGACCTGATCCGATCGGTGCGCGCCAATAACCTCAAGCCAATGTTGGATGTTGGCATCAACAACATGGATCTCACCCGCTATTTAATCAGTGAAGTGATGCAATCCCACAACGACCGTATCGCCACCCTGAAGCACTACCTGCCCGATGCCAGAGCCGAAGACTGGACATTAGCCCAGGCCGGACAGCGGGTGCAGATTATTAAGAAAGATGACAGTGGCCGCGGAAAGCTGGAATTTGGCACCGAGCTGGTCGCCGCCCAGGACGGTTCTCTGGCAGCATTATTGGGTGCCTCTCCCGGTGCCTCGGTAGCAACAAAAGCCATGATAGAAGTACTGGAACGCTGTTTCCCTGAGCGCATGAACAGTGGCTGGCAACAGGCGTTAAAAGAACTGGTGCCCAGCTATGGTGAATCGTTAATCGCCGATGGCCAGTTACTGCAAAAAATCCGGCAACACACATTAACCACACTCGGGCTGACGGCACAAAAAAAGTCGCGCGCCGAGGTGGTTAATTTAAATCATCAGCCAGAGACGAACAGTGACCGCCGTTCAACCGGCTGATCAGCACAACATGATGTAATCGATATTATTCACACCAGCCGCTTTACGCAGTCATTGCCCTGACTGCAAGCGGCTTTTGTTTGCCTGTCGTTTAAAAAAAAGCGACACAGAAGAGATTAAATGGCTCAGTTTTTTATCCCTGAGCAGGAACGATTCAGCGTTTAACAACTCACGAAAACAGGAGTGTTTATTATGTTAATTGGTGTACCTAAGGAAATTTATCCTGGGGAAGCCCGGGTGGCTATTATACCTTCGGGTATACAGGTGCTACTGGACAACGGTTTTGATGTTGTGGTTCAGGAAGGTGCCGGCGATGGCGCCCACTTTGGCGACGAAGAATACCGTGCCTGTGGGGCCAGTATCGCGCCATCTGCGGAGTCCTTATATCAGCAGGCAGATATCATTCTGAAAGTGCGTCAGCCACTGGATCAGGAAGTACCGTTACTGAAACCAGAAAGCACATTAATCTGCTTATTAGATGCCTGGTTTAACCTGCCCCTGATTGGCCAGTTAGCGGATAAAAAAATACGCTCCTTTGCGCTGGAATTTATTCCCCGCACCACCCGCGCACAATCAATGGACGTATTAAGCTCCATGGGAGCCATCAGTGGTTATCGTTCGGTGCTGGCCGGTGCCATGGCCTTACCACAATATTTTCCGATGTTAATGACCGCCGCCGGCACCATTCACCCGGCCAGAGTCTTTATTATTGGTGCTGGCGTGGCCGGCCTGATGGCAATCTCCACCGCCCGCCGCTTAGGTGCCGTCGTCGAAGCCTACGATACCCGCGCGGAAGTGCGCGAGCAGGTCGAATCTCTGGGCGCTAAATTTGTCGAATTCGATCTGGAAACCGAAAGTGGCAACGCCTCAGGTTACGCCAGTGAAAAATCCGAAGAGTTTTACCGCAAACAACGCGAACAGATGACAACCAAAATTTCCCAGGCGGATCTGGTTATCACCACAGCCGCGATTCCCGGTAAACCCAGCCCACGACTGATCACCAAAGACATGCTGCACTATATGAAAAAAGGCTCAGTCATTGTTGATCTGGCCGCCGAGCGTGGCGGCAATGTTGAAGGCACCGTGGCCGGAGAAAAGGTTTACCTTGATGGCGTCACACTGATTGGCTACACCGATCACCCCGGCCGGGTACCCGTGCACGCCTCACAGCTGTTAACTAAAAATATCTCAACCTTCCTGTTGAATATGGCCGCCGATGGCGAGCTGAACATCACACTGGAAGACGATATTGTCGCCGCCACTCTGGTAACGGAAAACGGCGAAATCAAACACGAAGGGTTAAAAGCCCAGGCCGATAATTCAGCAGAGAAGGAATAATCCCGATGGAAATGTTCATCATGAGCCTGACCATTTTTGTACTGGCGGTATTCGTTGGTGTTGAAGTGATCAATAAAGTACCGCCGACCTTACACACGCCATTAATGAGCGGCACCAATGCCATCTCAGGCATTGTGGTGGTGGGCGCTATTATCAGCTCCGGCGGCAGCGAGCATACCACCGTACTGTCGACCGTATTAGGTGTAGCGGCGATCGCGCTGGCAACCATTAATATTGTGGCCGGTTTTATGGTAACCGACCGCATGCTGAATATGTTTAAAAAGAAGTAAGGGGCTGTTAAGTGGATACGTTAATTAATTTAGGTTATCTGGCCGCTGCCGTCCTGTTTATTCTCGGCATCAAAGGCATGACCACGCCAAAAACTGCGGTCCGTGGTAATCAGATGTCGGCCAGCGGCATGCTGATTGCCATTATTGTTGCCCTGCTGGACAACAACGTAGTGACCTACGAATACATCGTTATTGGTGTATTAATTGGTGGCACCATCGGCGCCATTCTGGCGAAAAAAACCGCCATGACCGATATGCCGGAACTGGTTGCCGCACTGAACGGTATTGGTGGTGGCGCCTCGCTGCTGGTTGCCGCATCGAATTACCTTGAAAGCCAGAAACTGGCTGAACTCGGTCAGTTTTCTGCCAGCTATGACTGGTCAATTGCGGTCATTCTTTCCATTTTAATCGGCGCTGTTACGCTCACCGGTTCTTTTATTGCCGTGGGTAAATTAAAAGGCAAAATCGGTGACTCCAGCCAGGTACGGTTATTTAAATGGATTGTTAAATTATGCCTGCTGACACTGTTGGCCGGGGCGGCGTATTTTGCGGCGGTTGATCCGTTAAATTCCGATCTGTTAATTGCCGGACTGATCGTACTCTGCCTGATTCTGGGTATTTGTCTGGTGATGCCAATCGGTGGCGCAGACATGCCGGTTGTGGTTGCCCTGCTGAACTCCTATTCCGGCCTGGCTGGCGCAGCCGCTGGCTTTGTGCTGGAAAACAACGGCCTGATTATCACCGGCTCGTTGGTGGGTGCCTCCGGTATTATTCTCACCAGCATCATGTGTAAAGCCATGAACCGCTCGCTGACCAACGTTCTGTTTGGCGGATCCATGGCCGAAAGTGCCGGTATCAGCCGTGATGAAAACGATGCCTTCTATGAAGGTAAAGTGAAGTTTTCATCAGCCGATGAACTGGCCATGCTGCTGGACGGCGCACAAAACGTTGTATTTGTACCGGGTTATGGTCTGGCCGTTGCTCAGGCTCAACACGCCACCCGTGAACTGGCCAACATGCTGGAAGCTCAGGGTGCGAATGTTAAATACGCCATTCACCCGGTGGCCGGCCGTATGCCGGGACATATGAACGTATTACTGGCCGAGGCCGAGGTGCCTTACGACCAGCTGGTGGAAATGGATGCCATTAACCCGGAGTTTTCGCAAACCGACGTCGCTATTGTTCTGGGGGCAAACGATGTGGTGAACCCGGCAGCGGCTCAGGACCCGGCGTCACCGATTTTTGGTATGCCGATTCTGGACGTTCACAACGCTAAAACCGTGGTTGTGGTTAAACGGGGTTTGTCGCCCGGCTTCGCCGGCATTCCGAATGAATTGTTTATCCGCGACAACTCACTGATGGTCGCCGGGGATGCGAAAAAAGTTCTGCAGGATACAATTTCCGCACTGAAAGATCTGTAATCCGCCCCGCTCATCACAACCGGATTAACGCCGCTGAAATTGCCGCGGTGTTAATCCGGTTTCGCGTTTAAATGCCCGGTTAAAAGCACTTTGTTCTGAATACCCTAATAACAAGGCAATTTCAGCCAGCGTTAACTGCCCGGCCTGCAGATGTTTTTTCGCCAGTTCGGTACGGGTTTGCATCAATATTTGTTTAAACGAAAAACCGTATTGCTGCAGCCGGCGGAATAACGTCCGCTCCGATACATTCAGCTGCCGGGCGACAAAAGCCGAGTTCGCCTGGCCACTTTGCAATGCCTTAAGTAAAGCCTTACGCAAACGCTCTATCAGATCATCCTGCTGCGGCAATACCGCCAGCATCGATAACGCCTGATTTTCGCAGGCTAATACCAGATATCCCAGCACCCCGAGATGAGCAGCCTGGACGCTCAGTCCGAGCTGCACAGCCACCGGCTGCTGCGGATAACGTTGCTGTAACGTCTCAAGAATCTGCCACCAGCGCTGACAGACAGGCGTAAAGACCGGCAATAGCTGCCTTCTCCTGCCGTCACGATCGTTGAGAATTGTCAGCCTGTCTGCCAGCGGACGCGACTTATGTGCTACGCCCTGATAACATGGCCCGCGGTTTATATAGCTCGTCGCCGTTGTTTTATCGTGCCATCAGTACAGGCCACTGCCATCATGACCCGACCCTCCCCCGCTCCACCCTTCGAACAGGCCAGCGCCCTGCTGAAATACGCCGGTCGTTCAGCAAGAACAGAGAATGCCCTGGCAACCCTGCTTGGTCTGATTCAGGCCGTATTAACCATTGCCCTCGCCTGGCAGGTTGCCAGCATGCTGGCGCAGGCTGTTTATCCCGCCAGCCTGAGTACATCACAGTTACCGGATGCCCAGGCCTGGTTAACCCTGGCAGCGATCATGGTGGGCCGGGTACTGAGTGGTTATAGTCAGAAGCGGATCGCCAATCGCGCCAGTATCAAAATCCGTCAGCGCTTACGACAGCTGGCGTTAAACGCCTGTTTTGAGCTGAATATCCGCTTATTCCCTCACTTTCGGGTCGCCGAAATCAGCAATGTACTGGCCACTGAAATTGACAAACAACGCGGCTATTTTGCCGATTTTGTCAGTCAGAAAAACCTCGCCTTGTTTATGCCACTGGCCATTATTATCGCCACCGCTCAGGTCAGCTGGCTGGTGCCGCTGATTTTTTTGTTGACCGCACCACTGGTTCCCGTCTTTATGATGCTGGTTGGTTTTAAAGCCGCCGATGCCAGCCGTGCCAACCTGCAGCAGCTCAACCGCCTGGGGGATTTATTGGCTGACCGGCTGAAAAATTTAACGGCGCTGCAACTGGCACGCCGCTGCGATGCCGAAGCCGGGCAACTGTTTAACCAGTCTGAACAATACCGTCATTCCACCATGAGTGTGTTACGGCTGTCGTTTTTATCCGGTACGGTGCTGGAATTTTTCAGTGCCATCAGTGTTGCCATTGTTGCCGTGTATCTGGGGCTGTTTTTCCTGGGTAAGTACGATATCGGCAGTTATGACGGTTATGGCTTATTTGCCGGTGTGTTTATTCTGATGCTGGCGCCGGAATTTTATTTGCCGTTGCGGCGTATGGGAGCGCTGTACCACGAACGTGCCGATGCCATCAGCCTGGCCGAACAACTCATTCGCCTGCAACAACTGGCGGCACAACAACCGCTCACACAATCCGCCAGCCATTCGTCAATTCCGGCGTTGCAACAGCTGAGCGTCGGGCAACTGGTCAGTGGTGATGGTCACGGCGTTCACCAGCCGGTCAGCTTCAGTCTGCAGGCCGGTGACCGGTTATTGTTAGACGGCCCATCCGGATCAGGAAAAACCACCTTATTAGACACCCTGGCCGGGTTACGTCCGGCGACGGCCGGCAGTATTTTTATTAATCAACAGCCCTGCTCGGTGTTATTACACCCGGACTGGCTGGCACAGCTGGGTTACCTGTCGCAACAACCGGAATTATTGTTTGCCAGCATCCGCGATAATTTATGCCTCGGCCGCAATTTCAGCGACGACCAGCTGTATCAGGCGCTGGCCAGCGCCCGGGCCGAACAGCTGGTACTGCAACTGCCCGGCCAGCTGGATTACCACATCAGTGATCGCGGCGGCTATTTATCCGGTGGCCAGGCCCAGCGGATTGCCCTGGCACGGGTATTTTTGCACCGCCCGGCGCTGTTGCTGCTGGATGAACCCAGTGCCAACCTCGATCAGCAAACCGCCAGCGAGTTTATGCAACAGTTACGTCACTACAGTGATGCCGGTGGCATCATCATTATGGCCAGTCACCGTCCGGCCGAGCGCGACTTTTTTAACCACCACCTGCAACTGCAGCGTGTTACGACTGAACAGCAAGGTGCCGCATGACACAGGATTATTGGCGCCTGTTGTGGCAGCAGAAAAAAATGGCGCTGCTGGGTCTGCTGCTGGCTGTTTTTACCGCCTATTGCGGCATTGCTTTGCTGGCCGTTTCCGGCTGGTTTATCAGTGCCGCGGCACTGGCCGGATTAACCGCGACCAGCGCCATGGCGTTTAACTTTTTTACCCCGGGCGCCATGGTACGGGGGTTATCCATTGGCCGCACATTAGGCCGTTATGGCGAACGGCTGGCCAGCCACGAAGCCACGTTCCGGATTATTTCGCACCTGCGGGCGGCAATATTCCGTCAGCTGTCCGCTCAGCCCTGGCAGGAAACCCAGCTCGACCGCCATCAGTCGGGCAGTCGATTATTACAGGATATTCAACATATTGAAGCGATCTACCTGTCGGCCGTATTACCTGCAACCGTCACCCTGGCGGTCACCCTGGGGTATCTCGCCGCATTGTTGGTGATCTGGCCGCCACTGGTTTTATGGGCATTGCCCTGGGTTGCACTGGCGGTGTTGCTGATGCCCTGGCTGTACAGCCGCCAGGTACTGGAGACACAGGATCAGCTGCACCAGCAACGCGCCGGGCAATGGCGTAACACCAGTGCTTTGTTAACCAACATGCGCACGCTGACGCTGCATGGCCGGTTAGCGCACAGCAGTGAGCAACTGTTTCAGCAGGCCAGTGATGGTGACCGCCAGGAAAATCACAGCGTTAACCAGCAGCAGAGCATTATGCTGCTGGCACAACTGAGCCTGATCACCCTGACTCTGATTATTTTCTGGCAGGCATTTAACGGCTGGCAGCTTGGCCAGTTACAAGCCGCGCAGATTTTTATGGTGTTATTGCTGACACTCGGCAGTGTCGATGTATTCCTCGATGCCAGCCCAACACTGGCTGCCTGGCGTCTCGGTTTACGCGCGCTGCAGCGCCTGCACAGTCAGCCGACGGCCACTGCCGCGACAGCACTGCAGTTTGATGACCAACAAACCGACCTGATCATCCGCTCGCTGGATTACCATTACCCGAATCAGCCGGCGGCGCTGTTCTGCCGCTTCAGCCATTGCTTTACCGGGCCCGGCTGGCACTGGATCTGCGGCCCCAGTGGCAGCGGTAAAAGTACGTTAATTGCGTTATTAGCCGGACAATTACAGCCACAACAAGGATCGCTGACACTGCCCCTGTCCGCTCAGCCCCCCGGCGCTATCCCCGCCGGGGTTGGCCTGATGCCACAACGCATCGATATCCTGCGCGCCAGCCTGCGCGATAATCTGAACCTGCATCATGGTCACACGGATGAACAGCTCTGGCAGGCGCTGGCGTTAGTCGAGTTAAAACACTGGGCCGAACAACTGCCACAGGGGCTGGACACCTGGCTCGGGGACGGAGAATGGCAGGCCTCCGGCGGTGAGATCAAACGTCTGGGACTGGCACGCTTAATTCTTCAGGACCAGCCGCTGATGTTGCTGGATGAACCCGCTGCCGGCTTAGACAGCGCTCTGGCACAACGGATCTTTCAGCGTCTGAGTGAACACTGGCAAGCCAAACTGGTGATTGCGAACACCCACGACCGGCAGTTAATTCAACCCGGTCAGACGCTACTGGAACTCAACTCGGCTGAATCCACCAACACCACCACCTAACCCTTGCCAGGCGGTTACCACTGCCACTGCCACTGCCCAGAGCAATAAAAAAACCACGCCTGCAGCGAAGTGCAGGCGTGGTTTTATTGGCTTTGCAGACGCGGTTATGAGGTTAAATCAAACCGATCAGCGTTCATCACCTTGACCCAGGCTTTAACAAAGTCGCGCACGAATTTCTCTTTGTTGTCATCCTGAGCGTACACTTCGGCGTAAGCACGCAGAATGGAGTTGGAACCAAACACCAGATCCACCCGGGTGGCGGTCCACTTCACCGTACCGCTGTCACGCTCGACGATGTTGTACGAATTGCGCCCGGTAGGCTCCCAGCAGTTCGCCATATCGGTTAGGTTAACGAAGAAGTCGTTGCTTAATACCCCGACCCGATCGGTAAACACGCCGTGTACGCTATTGCTGTGATTAGTACCCAGTACCCGCATACCACCGACTAACACCGTCATTTCCGGCGCGGTTAAACCCAGCAGCTGAGCGCGGTCGAGCAGCATCTCTTCCGGCATCACAGCGTAATGCTCTTTCTGCCAGTTGCGGAAGCCATCGTGCAACGGTTCCAGCACCGCAAACGACTCAACATCGGTTTGCTCATCGCTGGCGTCACCACGCCCCGGAGCAAACGGCACCTCAATCGACACACCGGCATCGGCGGCGGCTTTTTCGATCGCAGCACTGCCAGCCAGAACAATCAGATCGGCCAGACTGACGTCTTTTGCGAAGCCACTGCGGATACCTTCCAGCACCGCCAGTACCTTCTGCAGACGCTCCGGTTCGTTACCCGCCCAGTCTTTTTGTGGCGCCAGGCGAATACGCGCACCATTGGCACCACCACGGAAGTCAGAACCGCGGAAAGTCCGGGCACTGTCCCAGGCGGTCGCCACCAGCTCTGATACCGGCAGTCCGGCATCCAGAATCTGGCGCTTCAGCGCTGCGATATCCTCTGCTGACAAATCGGCATTACCGGCGGGTACAGGGTCCTGCCAGATCAACTCTTCGCTTGGTACGTCGTCGCCTAAGTAACGTGCCACCGGGCCCATATCCCGGTGTGTTAATTTAAACCAGGCACGGGCAAATACATCCTCAAAGTAGGCCTGATCGTCACGGAAACGTTCTGCGATTTTGCGGTATTGCGGATCCACTTTTAACGCCATATCGGCATCTGTCATCATCGGCATACAGCGAATGCTGGCGTCTTCCACGTCGACCGGCTTGTCTTCCTCGGCGATGTTCACCGGCTGCCATTGATGAGCACCGGCCGGGCTTTTGGTTAATTCCCAGTCGTACTTAAACAGCAGATCAAAATAGCCGTTGTCCCATTGAGTCGGGTTGCTGGTCCAGGCGCCTTCAATACCACTGGTGACGGTGTCACGTCCGATGCCGCGGGCTTTGTGATTCATCCAGCCAAAACCCTGATCTTCGATATCTGCCGCTTCCGGTTCAGGCCCCAGGTTGGCGGCGTCACCATTACCGTGCGCTTTGCCCACGGTATGGCCACCGGCGGTTAACGCCACAGTTTCTTCATCGTTCATCGCCATACGGGCAAAGGTGGTGCGCATATCCTGCGCGGTTTTTAACGGATCCGGATTACCGTCAACCCCTTCCGGGTTCACGTAAATCAGCCCCATCATCACCGACGCCAACGGATTCTCCAGGCCGTCTTCGCTGCGGTCTTCACCGGCATAACGGCTGCCTTCACCGCCACTTTCCTGCAGCCACTCTTTTTCTGAGCCCCAGTAGGTGTCTTTTTCCGGGTGCCAGATATCTTCCCGGCCGCCGGCAAAACCAAAGGTTTTAAAGCCCATCGATTCATAGGCCATATTACCGGCGAGAATCATCAGGTCGGCCCAGGAAATGCGGTTGCCGTATTTCTTTTTTAACGGCCACAATAAGCGCCGGGCTTTATCCAGGTTGCCGTTATCCGGCCAGCTGTTAAGTGGCGCAAAACGCTGGTTACCGGTATTGGCACCACCACGACCATCGGCCACCCGGTAGGAACCGGCGGCATGCCAGGCCATGCGGATAAACAAACCACCATAATGACCCCAGTCGGCTGGCCACCAGCTCTGGCTGTCGGTCATCAGCGCTTTTAAATCGTCTTTCAGCGCCTGCAGATCCAGTTTTTTAAAGGCTTCGGCGTAGTTAAAGTCCTCACCGAGGGGATTGGTCTTGCTATCGTGCTGATGCAGGATGTCGAGGTTTAAGGCATTCGGCCACCAGGCTGTGGGGGTATCGGCACTGGACGTGTTGCCGCCATGCATAACCGGACATCCACCGTTTGGGGCTTGTGAGCTGCTGTCTGACATAAGAAATCTCCTTGAACGCCTGTTATGGCGCCGGGTTGCTGACGCACTACTGTGCGGGGTCAGATTTCATACTAGCAGTCATTATAATTAGCGATACTTAATTATAAAAATAACCATGATAGCTTTTACTTATATCAGAGCACTCCTCAATTGTGGGAGCGGACCCTGTCCGCGATACTTACTAACGCCGCACTTCGGGGACAAGGTCCCCTCCTACAGCATCAGAGCACTCCTCAATTGTGGGAGCGGACCCTGTCCGCGATACTTACTAACGCCGCACTTCGGGGACAAGGTCCCCTCCTACAGCATCAGAGTACTCCTCAATGGTCCCCTCCTACAGCATCAGAGCACTCCTCAATTGTGGAAGCGGACCCTGTCCGCGATACTTACTAACGCCGCACTTCGGGGACAAGGTCCCCTCCTACAGCATCAGAGCACTCCTCAATTGTGGGAGCGGACCCTGTCCGCGATATTTGCTAACGCCGCACTTCGGGGACAAGGTCCCCTCCTACAGCATCAGAGCACTCCTCAATGGTCCCCTCCTACAGCATCAGAGCACTCCTCAATTGTGGGAGCAGACCCTGTCCGCGACACTTACTAACGCCGCACTTCGGGGACAAGGTCCCCTCCTACAGCATCAGAGCACTCCTCAATTGTGGGAGCGGACCCTGTCCGCGACACCTGATTCGGGGAGAAAACCAAAGCTACCCATCTGATTCCAAAGCACTTTTTGCAATCAGCCGAACAAATAGGGTTGCACTGCTCTACAACCCCGGGTAATATGCGCGGCAATTCAGGACTATAGCTCAGTTGGTTAGAGCGCTACCTTGACATGGTAGAGGTCCCCAGTTCGAATCTGGGTAGTCCTACCAAATATGAAAAAGGCGTCTTCCTCACGGTTGACGCCTTTTTTGTATCTCGCTATCTGATCACAAGCAGTGATCAGCAGCAGCCCAGCATAACCCGCATTTAGCTCAGTTTCGCCGCCGAATCCGGCTGCGGCACGCGCCGTTCAATATCGTCCAGCCAGCGTTGTAACTGTTGCTCACTGGCCCCCATAACCGGCCCCAGATAACACACGGAAGTAACTTTAACGCCAACAAACTCAAGAATGGTGTGCTTCAGCTGTTTCACCAACGGATTACCCTGAAACCATTTATGCCACCACACCGGGGTGTCCATGGTAATAATCAGTTCTGCGCTGCGCCCTTTCAGCAGTTGTTTCGGCCAGCTTTTGCCCTCGGTATATTTAAACGCATAACCGGGCAGAAACACGCGATCAAACAGTCCTTTCAGTAACGCCGGCATGCCGCCCCACCATAACGGCGTCAGCAGCACCAGATGTTCGGCCCAGTGGATGTGTTGCTGCAGAGTTTCCAGATCCGGCTCCAGTGGCTGAACCTGATCGTAACCGTGCTGCAGATTAGCATCGAAGTTCAGTTCGGCAATATTCACCAGCTGGACATCATGCCCCACAGCCGCGACCTGCTGATAACGCTGTGCCAGTGCCAAACAAAAACTGCGGGGTTTTGGATTGCCATTAATAATTAAGATTCGGCTCATACTTATTCCTCATTGGTGGAATAGCAGATGCTAAACCTTGCCCTCAGGGTGAGAGTCAACAGCCGATTGATTCAGACCGCACAACGATTCAGACCACGTTCAACACAGTCGCTGATGACGTCACGATAATGGTCAATATCCTTTAACTGCTGCTCCAGCCGGCACTTCTCATTAATTACCCGCTGCCGCTTATCGATCAGCAACTGATTCAGCGCACTCCAGTCCAGGTCATTATCAGCGACCTTCAGTTGTTGCAGCTCAGCCAGGGTGACACCCAGCCCCTGCGCCCACTTGATCAGTTGTACAAATTCGATATGAGCGTGTTCATACCAGCGATATTTACCCCGCCTGGCAACCGACAACAATCCCAGAGATTCGTACAGCCGCAACGCCCGTGCAGTCACTCCGCTGCGTTTTTCCAGCTCACTGATATACATAACACGTCCGTTACCATCTCAACTGTTCTCAATCACCTGTTGCTTCATTTCATGCAGCAGATCTCGCAGCCGTGCGGCTTCTTCAAAATCGAGGTCTTTAGCCGCTTTAAACATCTGATCTTCCACTTCGGCCACGCGCTCCACCAGCTTCGCAGCAGGCAATGCTTTCCAGTCGTCGACCGCATAACCGCCAGCGGGCTCGGCCACCTTGCGACTGCGGCCTTTACCCTTGCCTTTCGAGCCCGGTGCCGGCGCCGCCTCAAGAATATCTTCCACCGACTTGGTGACCCCTCTGGGAGTGATGCCATGCTCTGCATTAAAGGCAAGCTGCTTCTCACGGCGACGGTCAGTTTCATCCATGGCGCGCTGCATCGAATCGGTGATTCGATCGGCGTATAAAATAGCCTTACCGTTGAGGTTACGTGCCGCCCGGCCAATGGTCTGAATCAATGAACGTTCCGAACGCAAAAAGCCTTCTTTATCAGCATCAAAAATTGCGACCAGCGACACTTCCGGAATATCCAGGCCTTCCCGCAGTAAGTTAATCCCCACTAACACGTCAAACTCACCCAGGCGCAGGTCGCGGATAATTTCTACCCGCTCAACCGTGTCGATATCCGAATGCAGATACCGCACCCGTACCTGTTGCTCACTCAGGAATTCGGTTAAATCTTCCGCCATACGTTTGGTGAGCACGGTAATTAATACCCGCTCGCCCCTGGCGGTACGCTGCTGCAGTTCGTGCAATACATCATCAACCTGACCGGTGGCCGGACGTACTTCCAGTTCCGGGTCGATCAGACCGGTCGGCCGCACCACCTGCTCGACCACATTATCCTGGTGATCCTGCTCATACGGCCCCGGGGTAGCAGAGACAAACACACATTGCGGCACAATGGCTTCCCATTCTTCAAAACGCATCGGCCGGTTATCCAGCGCTGATGGCAAACGGAAACCAAACTGCACCAGAGTTTCCTTACGCGAACGGTCACCACGATACATGCCGCCGATTTGCGGAATCGTGACATGGGATTCGTCAACAAACACCAGCGCATCTTTCGGGATATAGTCAAACAGTGTGGGGGGCGCATCGCCTTCGCCACGACCGGATAAATAACGCGAGTAGTTTTCGATACCGGAGCAGTACCCCAGTTCGCGCATCATTTCGACGTCGTAACGGGTACGTTGCTCCAGTCGCTGAGCCTCCACCAGCAGGTTTTCTTCGCGGTAATATTCCAGCCGTTGTTTTAATTCCTGTTCGATGCCGTCGATGGCATCAAGGATTTTTTCGCGCGGCGTCACATAGTGTGTTTTCGGATAAATAGTGACCCGCGCCAGCCGCGAGCGTACTTCGCCGGTGAGCGGATCAAATAACGAAATCTGCTCAATTTCGTCATCGAATAATTCGATCCGTACGGCATCGTCATCACTTTCCGCCGGAAAAATATCAATCACATCGCCGCGCACCCGATACGTGCCACGATGAAAATCCATATCGTTGCGGGTGTACTGCAGTTCCGCCAGGCGACGCAATAAAGTGCGCTGATTAATCTCATCACCACGCACCATATGCAACATCATTTTCAGGTAAGAATCCGGATCACCCAGACCATAAATCGCCGACACAGTCGCAACAATCACCGCATCGCGACGCTCCATCAGGGCTTTGGTCGCCGACAGACGCATCTGCTCAATGTGTTCGTTTACCGAGGCATCTTTATCAATAAAGGTATCCGACGCCGGCACATACGCTTCCGGCTGGTAATAATCGTAATAAGAGACAAAATATTCCACCGCATTATTGGGGAAGAACTCTTTAAACTCACCGTACAACTGCGCCGCCAGGGTTTTATTGTGCGCCATAATGATGGTCGGCCGCTGGCACTGGGCAATCACATTCGCCATGGTGTAGGTTTTACCGGAACCGGTTACCCCCAGCAGCGTTTGTTTCAGCAGACCGGCATTAATCCCCTGTACCAGCCCCTGAATCGCATTGGGCTGGTCACCGGCCGGTGAATATTTGGACGTGAGTTCAAATGCTTTGCTCATCAGGATTCCAGAACGTCATGGTTTGCCGTATCATTATACGGATTTTTTACGGCAGTAGAGTTTCACACACTTCAGCTGCCCCATCCATCGCGAAATTGAGGATACACATTTTGGACCTGCAATTGTCTGATCGCGTACAACAGATCAAGCCTTCTCCTACTCTGGCGGTCACCAACCGAGCTGCCGAACTGCGAGCGGCGGGCAAAGACATTATTGGCCTGGGCGCTGGCGAACCGGATTTTGACACGCCACAACATATTAAAGATGCAGCCAGCCAGGCGATTGCCAACGGCTTCACCAAATATACCGCGGTAGACGGCACCCCGGCTCTGAAGCAAGCGATTATTGCCAAGTTCAAACGTGATAATGGCCTGAGCTATGAGCCGAATCAGATTCTGGTGTCATGCGGTGGTAAACAAAGCTTCTTTAATATGGCACTGGCACTGCTGAATCCGGGCGACGAAGTGGTTATCCCGGCACCTTATTGGGTGTCTTACCCGGATATGGTTAAAATTGCCGAAGGTGTGCCGGTAATCGTGGAAACCGATCAGAGCAGCCGCTTTAAAATGACCCCGGCACAGCTGGATGCGGCCATTACCAGCAAAACCCGTCTGGTCGTGATCAACAGCCCGTCCAATCCATCTGGCGTGGCGTACAGCGAAGCCGAGCTGAAAGCCCTGGCTGAAGTGCTGAAACAATACCCTGAGGTATTAATCGCCACCGACGACATGTACGAACATATTTTATGGGCCGAAGGTGGTTTCCATAATATCGTCAGCGTTTGCCCGGAACTGTTCGACCGCACCGTGGTTATGAATGGCGTCTCCAAAGCCTACAGCATGACCGGCTGGCGTATTGGTTATGTCGGCGGACCACAAAAGCTGGTGGCGGCGATGAAAAAAATCCAGTCACAAAGCACCTCCAACCCAACCTCGATTGCTCAGGTGGCTGCCGAAGCCGCACTGAATGGCGACCAGGGCTGTGTTCAGGACATGCTGCAGGCATTTAAACAGCGTCACGACTATGTCGTTGCGGCGCTGAATGAACTGCCTGGCGTTGACTGCGTGGAAAGTGACGGTACCTTCTATGCCTTCCCAAGCTTTAAAGGCGCCATGGAAAAAGCCGGCATTGAATCGGATGTCGAATTTGCTGAAAAGCTGCTGACCGAAGCCGAAGTGGCACTGGTGCCGGGTTCTGCGTTCGGCACTCCGGGGCATATGCGCTTGTCATTTGCCACCAGCATGGAGGTGCTACAGGAAGCCATCAGCCGCCTTAAAAAAGCGCTGGCTTAGAGTAGCCCCTGGGTGGTAATAATCACGGTGGGTGGTAATAATCACGGTGGGTTGCGCTGCGCTTACCCACCCTACAATTTCATCCATATTCATCAACGTAATCGATTATCACAATCCGTGTAGGGTGGGTAAGCGAAGCGCAACCCACCAATTCAAACCACCAATTCAAACCACCAATTCAAACCACCAATTCAAACCGCCCATTCGAATCACCAGTCAAGCTCCGTCTTAATAAACGGAATGGTTAATTTTCGCTGAGCTGACAGTGACGCCTGATCAAGCCGGTCGAGCAGATCAAACAATCCCTGCATCTCCTGCGGCCCGCGCGACAAGATAAAACGTGCAACTTCTTCGCTCATATTCAGGCCGCGACGCTTGGCACGTAATAATAACGCCTGTGCTTTATCGTCATTTTCCAACGGCTCCACCTGATACACCATGCCCCAGGTTAAGCGCGATTCCAGATCAGGTAATTCAATACCCAGGGTTTTCGGGCTGCCATTAGCGGCAATCAATAAGTGTCCCTGACGATCGCGAATGCGGTTAAACAGATGAAATAAACCTTCTTCCCATTCGGCATTACCCGCCACCACCTGAATATTATCCAGCGCCACCAGCGGCAGTTGCTCCATTGAATCCAGTACCGCCGGGCTGTATTCCACCAGCTCATCCAGTGGCAGATACACGCTCTGGTGCCCCAGCCCTTCAGCATAGTGACAAGCCGCCTGCAATAAATGACTGCATCCGACTCCCGGCGCGCCCCACAAATAAAGGAAGGGTTCACCATTCAGCGTCCATTGCTTTTGCAGGTCATGCACCACCTGCTCATTCGGCCCGGCGTAATAATTAGCAAAACGGGCATCATCGCGAATGGCCACCGACAGAGTCAGCTGTTGCTGAGGCTTCAGTGGTTGATGGGTTTTTGTGCTCATGATGGGGTTCCGTACTGCTTATATAAATCGCACTTACACACCAGAGGGCAGCTCAGGGCTGCCACACCAGAATATCTGAATCCGGCTGTGCCACCAGCCGTTTGTCCAGCGCCAATAAGCGCCAGACCTGAGACCAGTCAGCCGCCAGGTCCAGCGCCAGGGTTAACTGCTGCTGATCGGCCTGCAACAACTGGACATCGTTAATCGCAACCCGCGCCCGAAGGTAAGACAATAACTGGTAATAGTCGCGAAAATCCCGCACACCACTGATCGTTAGCTGATGCCCCTCCGGGCGATACACGGAGCTGGTCTTTACCGCATAGCGGGAGGCAAAGTAGCCGGCAACCTGGTCGGCCACCATGGCCAATACAGCCGCAGCGTCATCGCCCTGCGCCTCCAGTGGTATTTCCTGCTGGTCATGCAGTAGCAAACCACGAAACAACCACTGCTGCGAGCCCGACGGCACCAGCCGCCCGGCTAATACCGCATCCGCCTGATAGCGCGCAGATGCGTTGCCAATATCTTCGCTGAACAGCCCCCACAGCTTCTGCACCGGCAACGCCAACTCGTCGTCGAGATCCAGAGCCGGCCACAGCAGAGGCAAGCCACGATCATTCATGGCTGATTCGATCATTTTTAATCGCGCAGGATCAGCATTCTGGTTAACAATCTGGCGACCATTACCCTGCTCCAGCGCCAGCCAGGTGAGAATTAACGGCCGGCTTTTACCCCAGATCGGCTGTCCGGCATCGCGCAACAGCTTATCAATCAGACCCTGAGCAAAAATCACCCGTAAGTTGACCGAGTCGTCAATTTCATCACGCAGGTAACGAAAACTCTTAACATAACTGCTGCTCGAATCACTGATTTTCTGTTGCACCAGCGGGTTCTGTAACACCCCGGTTGAGCCTGATACTTTGACCAGCACCTGCTGTAAAGCGGCCATCAGCCCCTGATCCCGGCTGGCGCTGCTCTGATCTTCCACCGGTACACTGACCTGATACAGACCACTGACCATAACGGCCGAAGAAAAACCGGACCACAAGGTCAACAATAATAAAACGAATGTGCGCACGTTCCGCCCTTAGCTCTGACGCCGTCATTTTTGCGAGGCGTTATTGTGCCACGACGTGTAAATTTAACCAGTATTCAGTTCAAACTTTGCAGTAAAAGCGCCGATTTGCAGGATGCGTTTAGCCGGACAAATCGTTAGAATACGCGCCTTTCATTAGCCAACCCTGTGACAACGGCATGAGCGAACAGCAATCTAGCGAACAACAATCCCAACACTCTACCTCCCTCAGCTACAAAGATGCGGGGGTCGATATCGATGCCGGCAACGCCTTAGTTGACCGAATCAAAGGCGTTGCCAAGCGCACCCGTCGCCCGGAAGTAATGGCCGGCCTGGGTGGCTTTGGTGCCTTGTTTGAACTGCCACAAGGGTATCAGCAACCTGTACTGGTTTCCGGTACCGACGGCGTTGGTACCAAACTGCGGCTGGCCATGGATCTGAACAAACATGACACCATTGGCATCGACCTGGTGGCGATGTGTGTCAACGATCTGGTGGTTGCCGGTGCTGAGCCGCTGTTTTTCCTCGATTATTACGCCACCGGCAAGCTCAACGTCGACGTTGCTGCCGCCGTAGTGGAAGGTATCGGTGAAGGTTGTGCGCAGGCTGGCGCCTCTCTGGTCGGTGGTGAAACTGCCGAAATGCCAGGTATGTACGAAGGCGAAGACTACGATCTGGCGGGCTTTTGTGTTGGCATCGCCGAAAAAGCCGACATCATCGACGGCAGCAAGGTACAGGCTGGCGATAAGCTGATCGCACTGGCCTCCAGTGGCCCACACTCCAATGGTTATTCGTTAATCCGCAAAATCATCGAAGTGTCAGGCGCCGATCTGAGTGGTGAGCTGGACGGTCAGCCGTTGACCGACGCATTAATGGCACCTACCCGTATTTACGTTAAATCCACCCTGAAACTGATTAACGCCTCCGATGTTCATGCGCTGTCACACATCACCGGCGGCGGTTTCCAGGAGAATATTCCCCGCGTACTGCCAGACAACTGCAAAGCTGTGATCGACAGCAACAGCTGGCAATGGCCGGAAGTATTCAACTGGCTGCAACAGCAAGGCAATGTCGAAACCGCGGAAATGTACCGTACCTTTAACTGTGGTGTCGGTATGATCATCGCGTTACCGGAAGACAAAGCCGATGCCGCTGTGGCGTTGCTGAATGCCGAAGGCGAACAAGCCTGGATTATCGGTGAGATTCAGCCACAGGCTGATGGCGAAGCTCAGGTTGAATTCAGCGGTAAACACCAGTTATGAGTGTGACCGATCTGAACGCCACAAAAGAGGAGCAAAAACCCCGCATTGTGGTGTTAATTTCAGGCAGTGGCAGCAACATGGCCGCCATTGCCGATGCCGTTAAACAAGGCGATATCGACGCCGAAATCAGTGCCGTCATCTGCAACCGCCCGGAAGCCCCGGGGCTGCAGAAAGCGAAAGACCGGGATATCGAAACCCAGGTGATCGACCATAAAGAATTCGCCAGCCGCGAAGACTTTGACGTCGCGTTGATGCGTTGTATCGACGATTACCAGCCCGATCTGGTGGTACTGGCCGGCTTTATGCGGATTCTGACGGCGGACTTCGTCATTCGTTACCATGGCAGAATGCTGAATATTCACCCGTCGTTATTGCCGAAATATCAGGGCCTTAACACCCATCAGCGGGCGCTGGATGCCGGTGATGAACAACACGGCGTGACTGTGCACTTCGTTACCGAAGAGCTGGACGGTGGCCCGAATGTGATTCAGGCGGTTATCCCGGTGTACGACGGTGACGACGCCATCAGCCTGCAACAACGGGTACACAGCCAGGAACATGTGATTTACCCGATCGCGGTTAAGTGGTTTGTGAACGGCCGCTTAACCATGAAGGGCAACGATGCCCTGCTGGATGGAAATATCCTTCCCAACAATGGGTTACAACTCGAGGCATAACAACCGTGCGTTGTAACGTCATTCATGGATATACTGTCGGCAAATGGAATTGCCGGTTGTTATCACCATGCTTAAATATTTCTCCCTGACCACCCTGCTACTGACCCTGCTACCAATCATGTCAAGCCAGGCCGAAACAGCGTCGGCCGACAACCTGAGCGTTCTGATGCCGTTTAAGGCTCGTTACACCACGGAGTGGAAAGTAGGCTGGTTCAGTATCGATGTTGATGCGACCCGGGAACTGAAGCAACTGGATCAACAACACTGGCAACTGACCTTTGAGGCCGAAACCAGCGCCGCAAAACTGCGCGAAAGTTCACGTTTCACCCTGACACCCGAGCAGCGCATCCAACCGTTACATTACACCTATCGTGCCAGCGGCCTGTTTAACGAAGATGATCGCACACTGCAGTTTCTGCCCGACACTCACTCAATCCGGGATCAGGAAAACAACAAAACCTACCCACAGGCCTGGCAGGACGAAATTCACGATAACCTGACCTATATGCTGCAGGCCGGACTCGACCTCGCCACTGGCCAGCAACAATTAAGCTATCCGGTGTTCGAAAAAAACCGCAACAAACCCTTCCGCTTTGAAGTGATTGGCGAAGAAACCCTGAATACCCGGGCCGGCAAACTGGAAACCGTTAAGGTACGCCAGATCCGCAAGAAAAAAGATCGTGAAATCATCGCCTGGTTCGCCAAAGACAAGCATTACCTGCTGGTGCGTCTGCGGGATAAAAAAGACGGTAAAAAGCGCTATGAAATCAATATCCGCGATATTCAGATGTAGCTGAAGCGCCAACTGAGGTAAAATCGGCCGCGTTTTAAACTCTTCTCTACGGCGGACACTTACATGCGACTCAGCGACGGCGATATCGAACAACGGCTTCAGGACAACAGCATTGTGATTACGCCGGAGCCGGGAGACGACGCCATTGCCGGCATCTCGGTTGATTTACGCCTCGACCACCGCTTCCGGGTGTTCAGCAACAACTCCGTCACACACCTCGACCTGTCCGGTGACCGCCACCAGCTGGAACGCGACATCGACCGCATCATGAGCAAAGAAATCGAAATTCTGGGTGACGACGCGTTATTTATCCACCCGGGAGAACTGGTACTCGGCGCCACGCTGGAAGCCGTTACGGTTCCCGATGATCTGGTTGGTTGGCTCGATGGCCGCAGCTCGCTGGCGCGATTAGGGTTAATGGTGCACGTCACCGCCGGCCGCATCGACCCCGGCTGGGATGGACAGATCGTGCTGGAGTTTTACAACAACGGCAAACTGCCACTGGCGTTACGCCCGGGCATGGTGATTTGTGCCATGTCGTTCGAAACCTTAACCAGCCCTGCCAAGCGGCCGTACAATAAGCGCGAAAACGCCAAATACCGCGACCAGAAAGGGGCAGTATTCAGCCGTATTGCCAAGGATTGATCAATAAAACGGTGGCGTGCCGGTGGGTTACGCCATGCCGGTGGGTGGCGCCATGCCGGTGGGTCGCGCCATGTCCATGTCGGTGGGTGGCGCCATGCCGGTGGGTCGCGCCATGCCGGTGGGTTGCGCTTCGCTTACCCACCCTACGGGTTGTGATGATTGGTTTTGATTATGGTGGGTTGCGCTTCGCTTACCCACCCTACGGTTGTGAGGGTTGTTTTTGATTATGGTGGGTTACGCTTCGCTTACCCACCCTACGGTTGTGAGGGTTGTTTTTGATTATGGTGGGTGGTGCTTCGCTTACCCACCCTACGGGCTGTGAGGATTGGTTTTGATTATGGTGGGTTGCGCTTCGCTTACCCACCCTACGGTTGTGAGGATTGGTTTTGATTATGGTGGGTTACGCTTCGCTTACCCACCCTACGGTTGTGATGATTGGTTTTGATTATGGTGGGTTACGCTGCGCTTACCCACCCTACGGGTTGTGATGATCGGTTTTGATTATGGTGGGTGGTACGGTGTTGGAATGGCCATGCCGGTGGGTCGCGCTGCGCTTACCCACCCTACGGGTTGTGAGGATTGGTTTATGGTATTGATGAATTTGGATGACATGTAGGGTGGGTAAGCGCAGCGCGACCCACCACGTGGATTGTGATAATTGTTTTATGTGATTGATGAATTTGGATGACATGTAGGGTGGGTAAGCGCAGCGCGACCCACCACATACACCACACCCAAATCAGCTATTTTTGCTGTTCAGCATCGCTGCCCGCACCAGGGCAATTATCACCCCAAGCATCAGGCCTAATACCGCCGCCAACACCGCATATTTCACCAGGCTCGCCACCGACACCAGCAAACCACCACGTACCACAGGTGCCGCCTGAGCAGCATACAGTTGCGCGCCACTTTGCAGGCTGACATCACGATAGGCATCAAAGAAAGTATTCACGTCTTTCTGGATGGCAGTTAACCGCTGTTCAATCATTGGCAAGGCAGATTTCAGAATCTCTGTTGGATTCAGATCACCATACACATTGGTGGTGACCCCCATCAGGATGGCCATTTCTTTTTCCAGCGTCAGCAGCTCTTCAATGGCTTCACTGCGACGTTCAAACACCTTATTGCGGTTTTCTACTGCGCCCAGCCGGGTGCCCATCTGCAGCAGCGAATCAATCACTGACTGATCCAGCTGCAACGTACCCTGCACATTATTGACGGAATTATTCTGTTCCGCGCCCTTAAAACTGGTGAGCTGTTCCAGTGCGGCATCGTAAGAAGCAATTAACTTCACCAACCGTTCCTGTTCCAGTTTTAATAAACGTTGGCGAGCAAACAAACGCACCTGAATGGCCGGATCTACCGACGCCAGGCTGGAGGAGTTGGAATAAGCAAATTCACGCAACGGGCCAACATCCGTGCCTTCCAGCACTTCAATTTCACGGCGAATATCACTCAGGCTTTTGCCGCCAACAATCAGGCTTTCTGCTCCCGGCTGCTCAGATACGCCATCGACCGCACGGGATAACGAACGGATAAAACTGGCCGCCGCATCGTAGGTATCAATCAGGTTGTTGTTTGGCTGTACCACAAACGGCGTGACCGGCCGGGCGATATCAATATTTAACAGGCCCTGCTCAATACTGACCGCGGCCCACTCATCCACCAGGGCGGTAATCAGTTGTGTGCCCTGCTCGGCACTCAGACCACTTTCTTCCAGTGACAAACTGATCGTAATAAAACGCTGGCCTTCGGCGCGCAATTGTTTTAATGCATCCGAGGCCGCTTGTTTAACATCATCCGGCGTTTTATTGCCGGTTAAGGTCGCGCTTAATTTGTCTTCTGCCTGCTGCAACAAACTGTTGGAATAAGCCACCGATAACGCTTCGGCCAGTTTTAACGCGGTGGTATCCAGCTGCTGCGAACGAATCACCCGGTTTAATACCAGTGAGGCGGTTAAATCATTGGGTGAAAAGACACTGCCGTTGGGATAAGTCAGCTCTTTACCTTTGGCGAAGGTCAGAGCAATGGGATAATCCACCCGCTCCGCCGATGCCAGAGTGCCCTTAGCAAACTGCAGCGCCACCACAGCAGCAACCAACAGAAACACCATGCCGACAATCAGACCACGCTGGCGCCATAAATTACGGAATAAGTCCGTTAAGCTGATTTCATCTTCTGCAGAAATCACCGTTTCCTGGTGGTTAACGCTTCCCGCTTGCTGGTTCATAACTTCTCCGCTGCCGGCAAATAAACAGTAAAATAGGCGGCTAGGATAAAACATCCTGCCATCCGGGTGAAGCCTGATATGCCTCCCCGGCCAGTTATCCTGTTTTTTTGTGCTTTTGTCGCAAAACCGTCATCTCTGACGGTTTAAAGGGCCGGTAAATCGCAGCTTACCCTGGTCCTTTTATGCTATTATTTGGTTTCCGTTCCCAGCGCCTTATCACGGACGAAACCCATGTTGTATCATCTGCTTAATGCCAAACGTTCCACTAAACGCCTGATCACCGTCGGTTACGATTTTATTGCCATTCCGCTGGCGATTTATCTGGCCCTGGCGTTACGTCATGGAGAAGTACTGGTCAACATCAACAACCACACTGCAGCCACCATGATAATTACCACCATTATCAGTTTGCTGGTGTTTGTTAAGCTGGGGTTTTATCGCGCCGTCATTCGTTTTATGGCCAGTAAAGCCTTTACTTCGTTAACGCTGGGCATTCTGATTTCTGCTGCAGTATTGGGCAGCAGCAGTTTTTTAACTCAGGCTAACGTACCGCGTTCCAGTCTGATTATTTATGTCTTTACCGCACTGGCCCTGCTCGCTCTGCCACGTTTATTTATCCGCAACCTGGTATCGCAGCTGGGGCAATCCGGCGCCAAGCCGGTGATTATTTACGGTGCCGGGCAACAAGGTGTGCAGTTATGCCAATCGTTATTAAGCAGCCGGGATTATAAGCCGGTGGCCTTTATCGACGACGACCGCAAAAAACAAAACACTCAGATCAACGGTCTGCCGGTGTTGGCCCAGCCCGACCTGGAGCTGTTAAGCCAACAACGAGGCTGTAAAAAAATCCTGCTGGCATTAGGCAATACCGGCTTCAGCCAGCGAAAAAAATTAATTGAACAACTGGCTCGTTACCCGCTGGAAGTATTAACTGCGCCAGCGGTGGCGGATATTGTCAGCGGCAAAGCGCGTATTGAAGAAGTCCGCGAAGTCGAAATTGACGATTTATTAGGGCGCGAAGCCGTTAGCCCGGACGCACAGCTCATCGGTCGCAATATCCGCAATAAAGTGGTACTGGTCACCGGCGCCGGTGGCTCGATCGGTTCAGAATTATGCCGCCAGGCATTACGCCAGAATCCGAAGCAACTGATTCTGCTGGAGCTGAACGAATTCAGCCTGTACGCCATCGAGCAGGAATTACAACAGCTGAAACAACAGGAAAATCTCGCCGCCGATATTATTTCCATCCTCGGCTCAGTGCAGCGCCAGAACCGGCTGGAAACCATTTTTACCACCTTTAAAGTACAAACCATCTACCACGCCGCGGCGTATAAACATGTGCCGCTGGTGGAGCATAACGTGGTGGAAGGGGTACGTAATAACGTGTTTGGTACCTGGTATTGTGCCGAAGCCGCGATTAAAGCCGGGGTTGAACGCTTTGTACTGGTCTCCACCGATAAAGCAGTACGGCCGACCAATGTGATGGGCACCTCCAAACGGCTGGCTGAGCTGGTATTACAGGCGCTGAATCAACGCCAGCAAGACACGTTGTTTTGTATGGTGCGGTTTGGCAATGTATTAGGCTCATCGGGTTCTGTGGTACCGCTGTTCCGGCGACAAATCAAACAAGGCGGCCCAATTACTGTCACCCATCCGGATATTATTCGTTATTTTATGACCATCCCGGAAGCATCACAGCTGGTGTTACAGGCTGGTGCGATGGGCAAAGGCGGCGATGTGTTTGTACTGGATATGGGTGAGCCGGTTAAAATCGTTAACCTGGCGAAAAAGATGATTCAGTTATCCGGCCTGAGCGAAAAAACCGACAACAACCCGGATGGCGATATCGAAATACAATTCACCGGCCTGCGCCCGGGTGAAAAACTGTACGAAGAGTTATTGATTGGCGATAACGTTGAAGGCAGCAGCCACCCACGTATCATGACCGCCAACGAAATTTATCTGGAGTGGCCGGAAACTCATAACCTGCTGCACCGGCTGGATAAAGCCTGCCATGAGTTCCGGGTAGAAGATGTGATTAACTTATTACTGGAAGCACCAGCCGCCTACAACAAACAAGGCGACTGTCCGGACTGGGTGATGAACGCCAGCCGCCGCTGATGCGGCGACGAAACCGCTAACGCCATCAGGCGCCTGCCAGCACCTCGGTTAACAGCGCCTGAGCACCCGCAATTAATTGCTGCAAGTGCGCCTCACTGACCACACTTTCGGCATAAATTTTATAAATCGCCTCGGTACCACTGGGGCGTGCGGCAAACCAGCCCTGCGCGGTACACACTTTAATGCCACCAATGCTGGCGCCATTCCCCGGAGCCTCGGTATAGACCGCAGTAATCGCCGATCCGGCCAGCTCTTTGGCAACAACACTGGCCGCCGATAACCCTTTAAACGCCGCTTTTTGCTCGGCCGTGGCCGGTGCATCAATACGGCGGTAATAATGTTCGCCATAGGCCTGAGTTAACTCGTGGTAATACTGCGACGGGCTTTTACCCGTCACCGCCATGATTTCTGCCGCTAATAAACACAACACAATACCGTCTTTATCGGTACTCCAGGGCTCCCCGGCCTGAGTTAATAAGCTGGCACCGGCGCTTTCTTCACCACCAAACGCCAGCCAACCTTCGCACAGCCCAGGCACAAACCATTTAAATCCCACCGGTACTTCGTACAATTGACGCTGATTACCCGCCACCACAGCATCCATCATTGAACTGGTGACCAGGGTTTTACCGATCTTTAATTGCGCCCGCCACTGCGGCCGGTGTGTTAAACAATAATCGACACACACGCATAAAAAATGATTCGGATTCATTAACCCGGTAGCATCGACAATACCGTGGCGATCGGCGTCCGGGTCGTTCGCCAGTGCCAGATCGTATTGCTCACGCACGGTTAATAAATTCGCCATCGCCTGTGGGCTGGAACAATCCATACGGATACGGCCATCGTGATCCGGCGGCATAAAGGCAAACGCTGGATCGAGTTGGTTATTCACCACCGTTAGCTGCCCTGCAGGCAGCTGTTGTGCCAGCGCTTGCCAGACGGGCAATGCGGTACCGCCCATCGGATCGGCGGCCAGCGTTAAGCCACTCTCGGCGATGGCCTGCATATCCACCACCTCAGCCAGCCCGGCAATGTATTGGCCAATATAATCGTACGCTTCGGCTTTGGCCTCGGCGACGCCCAAGGGCAAACGGGCAATATGCTGCCAGCCCTGTTGCAGATACTGGTTCGCCCGTTGTTCGATCCAGCCGGTTACTTCCGCGGCGGCCGGGCCACCATCCGGGGTGTTGTATTTAATACCGCCGTCTTCCGGTGGATTATGCGATGGCGTAATAATAATACCGTCGGCCTGATGGCTGTTTTGCTCTGTTTTGCCGTTGGTTGCATTGGCCATCAGGATCGCCCGGCTGACCAGCGGCGTGGCCGTCACGTTATTATCGTTGGCGATACGCACATCAACACCAGCCGCCGCTAACACCTGCAGGCACACCTCCCAGGCGGGTTGCGATAACGCATGGGTATCGCGCCCGAGAAACAAAGGCCCATCAATACCCTGCTGCTGGCGATAATCGGCCACGGCTTTAGCAATCACAACAATATGGGCTTCATTAAAGGTCGCGGCTAACGATGAACCGCGATGCCCCGAAGTACCAAACGCCACTCGTTGTGATGCCTGGTTAACATCCGGCTGAATGGAATAAAACGCCGCTAAACACTGATCGAGATCGAACACTACAGACTCCTGAAAACTAACATGAGTGCATAATACCGTAGGGTGGGTAAGCGCAGCGCAACCCACCGTCACCGCAACCCACCATGAATCAACGTGGAATAACCACCTCACAATCGGGCAATAACTGCAAATAACACTGCCGCAACGCCTGCTTGGCCTGTTCATCGCCGTGCACAATGCGGATATGCGACGGCTTGTGGCGCATACGCTGTACAAAATGCACCAAATCCTGCTGGTCGGCATGGGCGCTGTAACCACCGATGGTATAAACACCAGCACGAATCACCACCCGCTGACCATCGAGCATTACGTAGCCCGGCGCCTGACCCTGACTGAAACGTGGACCATAACGCTGGATATCGCGCCCTGGGGTACCCTGCGCCTGATAGCCAACAAACAGCACATCGGTGCGCTCATCGGGTAATAACGCGGTTAAATAATTCTGCATCCGGCCACCGGCACACATGCCACTGGCGGCGATCACAATCGCGGCACGACCGGTTTTTTGCAAATAAGCCACGGTATCGAGATGCTGCTGATGACTGTTAATGGTTAACAGCTGCTCAAACCCTAACGGATGACGCCCGGCGGCTACCTTGCGCCGCGCTTCGCCATCCCATAACGGCTTTAAGCGCCGGTACTGCTCAGTAAACTGTGCCGCCAGAGGTGAATCGACAATGACATCCAGATATTGCCACACACCCGCCTTGGCTGGATGTTTACTGGCCCGGGTATGCTGGCGATGTAAAATCTCCTCCAGCTCGTACAACAACTCCTGAGTACGACCAATGGAAAACGCCGGAATCAACACCGTTCCCTTGTTTGCCAGGCAACGCTCAATCACCTGCTGCAACCGCGCCCGGCGCTGCCTGCGCGACTCATGACAACGGTCTCCGTAGGTACTTTCGATCACCAGAGTATCGGCCCGGTACGGTGCCTTAGGTGCGGGCAATAAGGGCGAATAAGGCGCCCCCAGATCACCGGAAAACACCACCCGCTGGCGCT
Source organism: Bacterioplanoides pacificum (assembly GCF_042648445.1). Lineage (NCBI taxonomy): Bacteria > Pseudomonadati > Pseudomonadota > Gammaproteobacteria > Oceanospirillales > Oceanospirillaceae > Bacterioplanoides > Bacterioplanoides pacificum. The sequence continues at coordinate 202,289 of NZ_JBHRYB010000005.1, read as the reverse complement.
CAGGCACTGCTGCCTGTTGGATATCCAACTCAATATAGGCGGAACCCAGAATATGCCCCGCCACCTGGAATTTGGCTTTCACACCGCTAAGCCCCTCGGGCTTAAACCACTGCTTATAAGGAACCGCGACCAACTGCTGCTGCAGTTTATGCAACACCTGGCGAATTAACCGCGCATCCCGGCTGACACCTACTTTAATGGCATCCTCAATCACCAGCGGTAATAACTGCGCCGTAGCCTCGGTGGCATAAATCGGCCCGCTAAAGCCCGCCGCCAATAAATACGGAATACGACCGACATGGTCGATATGACAATGAGTGACCAACAACGCCTTAACCTGAGACAGATCAAAACCGATGGCCTTATTCGCTAACGCCGGATCATCACCGCTTTCAGCGCCCTGAAACAAACCACAATCCACCAACAATGAATCGCCGTTATCCAACCGCAACTGATGGCAAGAACCCGTAACCCCATTCACCGCTCCGTGGTGCACAATCTCCATATTCATCCCCTGAACATTAAAATCAACCGCATGCACATATCAACCGCATGCACACATCAACCGTATGCACACATCAACCGTATGCACACATCAACCGTAGGGTGGGTAAGCGAAGCGCGACCCACCGACATTTCGGTCAACCGTCATCGCAACCCACCGTAATTTCGGTCAACCGTCATCGCAACCCACCGTCACCGCAACCCACCGTTAATCACGGCATATAAATTAACCGCACATACACATTAACCGTAGGGTGGGTAAGCGAAGCGCAACCCGCCGTTAACACACACAAATAACACCACAAACGCTTCCCTATTTGGCCGCCTGCGCCATCACCTCACGCAACACATCGCAGGTTTTATCAATTTCTTCTGCGGTTAACGTTGGATGCACTAAAAACATCAAGCTGGTTTCACCTAACTCTTTCGCTACCGGCAAAGGCTGAACCGGGCGATAATCAGTATTATCAAATGCTTTTTCCAAATACACCTCTGAACAGGAACCGGAAAAACACGGCACGCCACGCTCTACAACCGCATTCATGATACGGTCACGATCCCAACCTTCATTCAGCTTCTCTGCTTCAACAAACACGTAACATTTATACGCCGCGTGGCCGATATACTCAGGTATAGCAGGCACCCGCAAACCATAACACCTGGATGCGGCTTGCCAGATTTTTTCAGCATTATGGCGGCGCTTTTCTGTCCACTCGGCCATTCGCCTTAACTGGATACGACCGATCACAGCTTGTATTTCTGTCATCCGCCAATTGGTGCCAAAACTTTCGTGCAACCAGCGAAAACCCGGTGGATGTTCGCGCTCGTACACCGCATCCCAGCTTTTTCCATGATCCTTAAACGACCACATGGCCTTCCATAAGTCACGATTATTCGTCGTGACCATACCGCCTTCACCACCGGTGGTCATAATTTTATCCTGGCAAAACGACCAGGCGGCGACATCACCAAAGCTACCAACTGGCTTACCGTTATAACTCGCGCCATGAGCCTGAGCACAGTCTTCAATGACAGATAAACCATGCTGTTGTGCCAATGCCATGATAGAACTCATATCACAGGGCCAACCGGCCAGATGCACACACACAATCGCTTTGGTTTTATCCGTGATAACTGCCTGAATGGTATCAGCGGTGATATTCTGCGAATCACGATCAATATCCGCAAATACCGGGGTCGCACCGGCCAGCACAATACTGGATACCGACGCTAAAAAGGTGCGTGATGTAACAATCACCTCATCACCTTCCCCCACACCCAACGCTTTAAACGCGACATCCAGCGCCAGAGTGCCATTTGCTAACGCAACCGCGTACTCACAACCGGCAAACGCCGCAAATTCTTTTTCGAACTGACGGCCTTCTTGGCCGGTCCAGTAGTTAACTTTATTGGATAACAGTACACGGGAAACAGCATCTGACTCTTCCTGCGTAAAGGAAGGCCAGGGAGAAAAAGGCGTATTTAACATAGAGATATCAGCTCAAAACAGGGACGATAAAGGTTGATTAGTTTTTTACCAGGAGTTTGGCAGGATTTCCGACAACAACAGCACCTGCTGGAACATCTTTTGTAACTACAGCCCCCATACCAACTATCGCCCCTTTACCAATTTTTAAAGGCCTATCAGGAGTTCCTTGTTTAATAATTGCACCGGTTCCTATATACGCAAAATCCTCGATAATAATATTACCGTTACATTTTACTGCCGGAGCGAATGTCACAAAGTCACCAATAATACAATCGTGTGCAACGTACGAATAAATATTCGCATGAAAGGATTGACCGATTTTGACATTCGAAGTAAGTGTGACAAAAGGACATAAAATACTTCCGCTGCCAATATTCACCTGATCAAGACAAACAGCATTTGGTGCAGCAACATCCAATATCTGAAGAGCATCACTAATACAGCGTGCCGTCAGTTTTTCGCGTATCGCAGAGTCAGCAATCGCGATGGTGATGGATTTTTCAGTTGCAGAGTATGTTAAAAATTCAGAGTAGGTCAGAACCGAATAGCCGTTTAGTTGGTCTGCCGGAGGATTATCATCGACAAAAACAAAGGTAGCTCCATCAGCACAACACTGCTCCTGAACAAGAGGCATAACCTCACGACCAAAACCACTTGCACCAAACACTCCAATCAACTTATTTATCATTTGTAGAGCCTCCGCTTCCCTCAAATCGTGTCATGGTAGCCTCACCCTCTGCGCTAATACCATCACGAACCAGAACTTTTTTAACCGTTAAAAATAATATTTTAATATCCAGCCAAAAGGTTTGGTGATCGACGTACCACACATCGAGTTTAAATTTATCTTCCCAGCTCAGCGCGTTGCGGCCATTGATCTGTGCCCAACCAGTAACCCCGGGCCGCACCTCATGGCGACGGTACTGCTCTTTGGAGTACAGCGGTAAATATTCCATCAGCAGTGGCCTTGGGCCCACCAAGCTCATATCACCTTTCACCACATTCCACAGTTCCGGCAACTCATCCAGGCTGGTTGAGCGCAACCAATTGCCAAATGGCGTCATACGCTGCTCATCAGGTAGCGGCTTTCCCTCTTCGTCGTTAGCATCGCGCATGGTGCGGAATTTGACCATTTCAAAGGGCTTACCCTCCTTGCCCGGACGAACCTGACGAAACAACACTGGAGAGCCGAGGTTTTTACGGATTTTCCAGGCAACGATGGCAATGACGGGGGACAGCAGGAGTAATGCCGACAAAGCAGCAATAAAATCAAAAAGACGTTTCAACATAACAACCAAATATTAATTAGCTATTGAAAATAATATTCTTCAAAGCTTGTGAAAAATACGGAACCTGCAACTTCTGTCTCATAGCATCATCAATCTGAAACGCTGTGTTTTCGCTACTCTCAAGTTCAAAGAAACATTGCACCAAGGCCTTATGATCAGGTGCGCAGACCTTACCTACCTGATGCTGCTCCACCCAACGCGCCACACTGGTATCACCGCCACAAACAGCCAACACACCAACACCCGACAGTGCATAACCCGATGACTTGCTGGGAAAGGCATAGCGGGTGACTTCATCATCAATAGGCAACAATGCCCACCGATGCTGATTCACCAACCCAGCTGCATCCGTTGGCGATAATATTCCCAAATACTTTACCTCATCATAAGCAGAAGCTAACTGTTGAATATCAGGCGCATGTACCCCCCCCCCAGCAAAGGTAAACTGTAACTTACCACCTTGCTGCAGATAGTCTCGAATCGCTGTCATCAATAAGGGGATACGCTGCAGGCGACCGGCGTTACCACAAAATACAACATCTCTCTGACGCTGATTGTAATCGAGAGGCACAACATCAAAAGCTGGATTATCTAATAAATAGATCGGGGTTTGGTTGTCACTACGCTGTTTAATTGTAGCTTTCATATCATCAGACAGAGTAACCAGTGCACTGGCACTGCGCAGACTAAAGTTGTCTAAAACCTGTAATACCCGCAAAATTACTTTATTAAGCGGCACAATAATATTTGCCGCTTCCGGGTGGATGTCCTGTAAGTGATAAACATACGATGCACCTGATAACCGGCAATATAATGCAACGATAAAAGGCACAACGACCGGTGGATTGGTAGAAACATAGACATTCTCAGGGCGGGTACGCAGCAGACGATAAAAAGTCCATAGCATGAAATAAACCGCTTCCACGATACGTTTAATCAAACCACTGGCTGAAGTGGTATAGGCCTTACAGGAATGCACTGTTACACCCTGGCCACGCCCTTCGGCCGTCAGCCGTTGTTTGATATTACTACGGGCTTGTGTCATCACATACACAGGGCCTTCTGCTGTCGCAAGCTCCGCCAATTGCAGCAAACCATCACCGATAGGGCTGTTATAATCGAAACTCCGATCAACAATTGCCAGGGCTGCTTTTTTACGAGCCATCAAACACTCCCGATCAATACTGTTTCCATACAGTACGCATCACATAATCACGATAGCTATGAATAATACGCACCACTTTGTCGGCCACATTCGGCATGCTGTAGTCAGCCACTAACCGTAAATCACGCAGCTCGCCACGGCTTTGTGTTTCCAGAATGGCCAGGCCTTGCATTACACGCTCCACTTCCAGGCCGGCCATCATAGCAGCCGCTTCTTCCATACCTTCCGGGCGCTCATGCGCTTCACGGATATTCAGGGCTGGGAAGTTAAGAATGGACGATTCTTCGTTGATCGTACCGCTATCAGACAATACCGCTTTCGCGCTTAACTGCAGCTTATTGTAGTCTTTAAAGCCCAGCGGTTTCAGCAGTTGTACGTTCGGGTGGAAGGTAACCCCCATCGCATCTACGCGCTTTTGGGTACGTGGGTGGGTAGAAACAATCACCGGCAAATTGTAATGCTCGGCAACGGTGTTCAGCACATCCACCAGTTTCAAAAAGTTTTTGTCGGAATCGACGTTTTCTTCACGGTGCGCACTCACCACAAAGAATTGGCCTTCTTTCAGATTCAGTCGTTCCAATACTTTAGAGGCTTCAATACCTTCACGGTAAAAATTCAGCACCTCAAACATCGGGCTACCGGTTTTAATGGTACGATCCGGTGGCAACCCCTCACTAATCAGGTAATCGCGGGCAATCGTGCTGTAGCTCATGTTGATGTCAGCGGTATGATCAACAATCCGGCGGTTAATTTCTTCTGGCACCCGCATGTCAAAGCAACGGTTACCTGCTTCCATATGGAAGGTCGGAATCTTTCGGCGCTTAGCCGGTAATACCGCCATACAGCTATTAGTATCACCTAACACGAGTACGGCTTCGGGTTCAACATCAGCCAGTACCTGATCAACCTTAATAATCACGTTACCTATGGTTTCAGCACCACTACTACCGGCAGCACTGAGAAAATGATCGGGTTTGCGAATTCCCAAATCGTTAAAGAAAATCTCATTCAGTTCGTAATCATAGTTCTGACCGGTGTGCACCAGAATATGCTCACAATGTTCATCCAACTTCGCCATAACTCGGGACAAGCGAATAATTTCCGGACGGGTGCCCACCACCGTCATCACTTTCAATTTTTTTGTTTCAACAGACATAACAAATCCGGTATTCAAATAACTAATAATAAGTATGAGGTCATGCGATAGGAGTTAATGGACAAGCATAAGTGTCCGGTTTATCACGGTCGAAAATTTCGTTGGCCCATAACATAACAATCATTTCTTCGTCACCGATATTGGTAATATCGTGAGTCCAGCCTGGCATCGTTTCAACAATCTCCGGCGATTCACCATCTGTGATCAACTCGTGGCTTTCACCCGTCTCCATATGGCGGAACTTAAAGCTGGCCTTGCCTTTAATCACCAAAAATTTCTCGGTTTTTGTGTGGTGGTAATGGCCACCACGGGTAATACCAGGGTGCGCTGTGAAGTAAGAAAACTGGCCGGCATCCGGTGTTTTCAGCATTTCTACGAAAACGCCACGTGGATCACCGTATTTGGGCACTTCGTAGGTAAAACGCTCTTTCGGCACATAGCTAAGGTAAGTGGAATACAAGGCACGCACCAACCCAGTACCGACGCGCTCGGTAATTAAACTTTGGCGGCTATCGCGGAAGCGATACAACTGCTCGACCAGTTCACCCACGGTTATTTGGTACACCGGCTGTACGGTTTCAAAGGCTTCGCCCGTGCGTTTAGCATCCAGCAGCGCCAGAAAATGCTCAATAACATCATCGACGTACACCAAATTAACCACCGCTGCCGGGTCGTTTATCTGAATTGGCAAATCATGAACAATATTATGGCAAAAGGTAGCCACTGCAGAGTTATAATTGGGCTTTGCCCATTTGCCAAACACATTGGGTAAACGATAAACGGAAACCGGCACACCTTGCTCACGTAATGCCAATAAGGCATCTTCAGCCTGTCTCTTTGATTGGCCGTAGGGATTATCCAGTTCAGCCTGAATCGACGAACTGTAGACAATTGGCGCTTTACAACCCGTTACCAACATTGCATCAGCCAATGCCTGACTTAATGAAGCATTCCCCTCGGTAAACTCAGCCGGGTCTTGCGGGCGATTAACACCAGCCAAATGAAAAATAAAATCCACGCCTGCCAGCATCGTGGGTAATTCATCGACAGAATTATCCCGTGTAAAGCGAACAACTTCGGTATCTGTACGCTCAGATAAATGCAGTAATAGATTTTTACCAACAAATCCCTGTGCACCGGTAACTAATACACGCATTGATTACGCCTCCGGGTCAGTATAACGGCCTTCGCACAACTCGCGGATAAACTGCAATTTAAGCAACAGTTGTTTCATACCTTCAATATCCAGGCGCTCAGTGTTATGCGAATTATAATCCTCAGCATGGGAAATCCGCTCTTCACCCTGTTCGACAAATTTGCCATAGTTCAGATCACGCAGATCGGGCGGTACACGATAATAACCACCCAAGTCTTCCGCGCACACCATCTCTTCGCGACTCAACAGCGCCTCAAACAGCTTTTCGCCGTGACGGGTTCCAATGACGTTGATGGGATGCTCGGGCTTATTCAGCATTTGTGTCAGAGCCTGAGCCAACACTTCAACCGTCGCCGCTGGTGCTTTTTGCACAAACATATCACCATTATTGCCATGTTCGAATGCGTACAGAACCAAATCAACCGCGTCTTCCAGCGTCATCATGAACCGGGTCATATTTGGGTCAGTAATGGTAAGCGCTTGGTCGGCACGAATTTGATCAACAAATAACGGGATAACCGAGCCTCGAGACGCCATAACATTACCGTAACGAGTGCCACAAATAGTGGTTTTCGCCGGGTCAACGTTACGAGACTTAGCTACCATAACTTTTTCCATCATAGCCTTGGAAATACCCATAGCGTTTATTGGGTAAACGGCTTTATCTGTACTTAAGCAAACCACTCGTTTTACTTCATTCTGAATAGCAGCTTCCAACACGTTTTCAGTACCCAGGACATTGGTTTTCACCGCTTCCATTGGATGAAATTCACAAGATGGCACTTGCTTTAACGCTGCTGCGTGGTAGATGTAATCAACACCGCGTGTAGCATTAAGAACGCTTTGATAGTCTCTGACATCACCGATATAGAACTTGAGCTTAGGATTGGCGTATTTTTTACGCATATCATCCTGTTTTTTCTCATCACGACTAAAAATACGGATTTCTTCAATATCGGTATCTAAGAAGCGGTTTAAAACCGCATTACCGAAGGATCCGGTGCCGCCAGTGATCAGAAGTATTTTTTTTGAAAACATCAAACTCTCCAACTTAAAAAAGTGTATTCTTACCGCGAAGATCATTAAACACCGTAACAGACGATGCTAATTGATTAACAATATAATCTTCGTCGAACAAAAAGTTAAAATCACTAGATTTCGTAACATGCAGCGCTGCACCTAAACTAACTAATTCACCAATCGATGGATTGTCTAAGGGGCCAAATGCAACAATGGGTTTATTGATTTGCATATATTCCATAACCTTAGTAGAAAAAGAAAGCCAGGTTGCAGATAAAAACTCCTCATCAGCACTCTCTAATAACAACAAACAATCTGCAGTATGTAATAACTCAGAGTACTGCTCACCAACCACTGGACTATTAAAAGTTATCGTATGCTCTGGCAATTCAGCTGAAAGCGTATCACCCCAAAACTGATCACAAAACACTTCGATTACCAAACGTTGATCAGCGCGTTCATTATAATCACGAACCATCGCTACAAATCGCAACAACGCTTGATCACGACCGGTATGTAAACTACCGAAATATCGAATCTTTAAAACATCGGAAACAGATTCAGAACAAGCAGAGTTTTCAAGGCGCATACTTATTTTAGAAGTAGCAACAGCGCTTGAGTTGAAACTTAGGCATCCGGTTATACCGAAGCGATCCGAGTAAACGCTTAACATTTTATTACTGATAAAATGATTACAGCTCGACAAAGAAAAAGTCTTTTTGTAAGCCAACCTTAAAAGATGCTGATAAAAACCCTGCCTGCTAGCAATCTTCCCATCTTCAGAGTATTTGAAAATATAGTCATCTGTAACAAAAACGCTCAATGGTGCGTTGAGTGCGACACTAATTTTTCTTGCCAAACGATGGAGAGACAGAAAATCACCAGCAACAAAAACTACTTTATGGGCTTCAAAACCACTTTTTTCTATAAGCTTTAAAATTCTATCCTGCTGAGTATACACCCCCAAATCCCTGACAAGCCTTAATAACAAAAAAATAAATCCATTCCGCTTAATATAACGACCCAAAAACCCTCTAAGCCTAGCAAAAAAAGAACTATCAGCATTATTACTCACCTGGCTATGAAATATGCCTTTCTTATAGATTGATCCAAACCCATTAATTAAAACATTATCTACATCACATTCAAGATCTGAAGGCAAAGGGGTTGTATATATCCAAAAGAGCTCTTCATCTGCGTATTCGGAGAAAAGATACCTGAATGTCTTACCATTATTGGCAGAATCAGACAGAAAATTATTAGCGACGACAATAACACCCAAGATCACACCACCCTTTTAAACTTTTTGCACACCAACAAAAAAAGCAACAGAAATAAAAGAATCTTATTAGCAGACGATACCACTAAAAAATTGCCAACAGGAAATGCAAACAACTGCAAAGTTAACAGATAGAAACCCAAGAATGAAACAAACGCATATCTCTTGGCACTTAAAAATCGGACCTGAAAATATGATATAAGACCTACAAGAATAAAAGCCAAAATAATACCAAAATGGTAAGTAGCAATTTCAAAATCAGGTGCCCATGTTGGCCCACAGTTCAAACCATATTGGCACAAGTGTTTCGGTTCAAAACCACTAAAAAATCCATAAAAAGGAAGCATAAGAGAAAATACTTCACCACTTTCACTAAAATGAATAAGCCATCTAGCCATGTAATCTGGCCCAAAATAAAAATATGCACTCAACTTATACATTACAGGGAAATAATCAAACAAAAAGGAATCTGAGTCATAACAAAATTCATTCAAACAATCAGGTCTATAATCATGCAAATACCTTACGCTAACCTGGTATGAATAGACAAACAATAGAGTACTTATTAATAGCACTACTTTAAAAATCGGAATTTTGAAGTTTAAATAAACACGCGACCTCAGATAAACCAAACACAAAATCATAACCAGGATTTCAAAAAACTCAAAACTTGTCCCCCTATACAAACCAAAAATAACCAGCGGAACAAGTGACAAAACCACTAAAACTATTAACTTAAACTTGTAAACGTGAAACGTAGCAATATAGCAAACATATAAACTGATAAGTTTGAGGTAGAACACTGACAATATTGGAAAAACCTTATAGATACCAAAAGTAGAAATTTCAGCTGACTTAAAATACTCTTGGTATAACGAATAATTTGAGACCCCAGCAAGAACATTACCAATCATATCAAGGGGCTCAATTCCAGTGTAAAAGTAACCCGAATAAAAAACCGCCAGATACTGAAGCGAAACAAGGAATATTAGAAACCTAAAATTTATATCAAAACCTTCAACTTTTAAACTCTCCGATCGAGTAGAAATAAAACTCGACAAAAAAAATACAAAAAAAAGCAACAACAAATAAAATACTGCGATAATCCTTAATTCGAAATCGACATCCACGGGGACCAAAAGGGCATATACAACAAGACCAATGTAGTATAAAAATACTGGATTATAAAAGTATTTACTCACGACTTAAATAACCTTATTATCTTTCGGACTTGCTGCCCCATAAACATTACAAAAATTAAAATCCTAATATTTAAGCTCGCCAGCAAAAGATAACCCTTATACTTCAGCGGAACAACATTAGAAAAGAAAATACTACCAATACTTGACTTCAATCTCGACAAGGCAGTTCGCACATATACTTTATTTTCCAAAAGATCTTTATATTTTATAGGAAGCAAAACAGACACTAAAAAATGTGACTCCGAAAAAATAACAGTTGTTCTTAAAAATGACAAATCGACTCTACAATTTAAAAAATCATAAATTTCGTCAACGATAAACAAACAGGTTAGTCTCTTTGACGAAACCCCGTGTGAATTTGTATTTTCATCATGCGATCTGTATTCATAATATGCGCCCGTAATAACAGATACCTTTTCTACATTAAGTAACGCTTGAAAGTTAAACAGAAAATCCTCAAAAAAATGAACATCTTCATCCAAGGCTAAAGGCTTAATTGTTTCTGCCTTATATAAATACGCCCATAGTGACGTTGGGAAGGTTAGTAAAAGCAATCTATTAAGCGCTTCTTTAGACGTGAGCACACCAGTTTTATCACTTATAGGAGAACCCTGTCGGACAACGTATTCTTTTAGTACGGCCATATCGGTTCTATCTTTAATAATACGTGAAAGCAATTCTTCGTACATTTTTTCATGCACAGCATCATCACTATCAACAAAACCTATATAGTCCCCTTGCGCAATTGAAATTCCTAAATTCCTGGCTGCAGAAACGCCGCTATTACTTTGGCTTAGTATTTTTATGCGCGAATCATTTTCCGAAAATTGTTCTGCAATAGACAAAGAATTATCAGTTGATCCATCATTAACTATGATTAGCTCAATGTTGGCATAGTTTTGGTTTAGAATTGATTCAATACATTCAGACAAGTATCTCTCTGAATTATAAACAGGAACAACAATACTGACCAGCGGGTTATTATCCTTCATGTCAATTAGCATTAAAACATTTAATTAAAAAATCTTTAGAGAAATCTACTATCTCATCAAGCTCGACAAACGATTGATCGCTGAATAAATTCAATTTAGGATCATCAACATTAGAAATGATTTTACGCGAGTTCAAACCAATCAAATTAAGAAGAGAGTCAAATCGACTGACACCTCTTGACTCATTAGGAATAACATAAAATGGTTTATTAAAAACAATTGAAAAAACCATACCATGAAACGAATCCGTCAGCACGTATTTAGCATTTGCAAAGCCAGCTAACCAATCTCTTGGATCAGGCATCACGAGATCAGCCAAGTTCACATCATGATTATCACTCACACTTGATTGAGCTTGGCAGCTGAATAATTTCTCACCTGTTTCTTTGGAAGCCTGCTCAGCTATTGCTAGTTTTTCTGGTGTTTTATCAAGAAAATAGGTAAATATTCCTTCATTCTTTTCCTTTAGGCGTTCTGCACCAATCAATTGCTCATATTCATTACTGTTTAGCAAAAGAGTTGGATCGAGAACATGCTGGGCATCAACTCCAAGATATTGACGACACAGCTCTACACCGCTGTCTTCGCGTACACTGATAGCATCGAATAGTTTCGCTAATTCAGCACATCGTATAGTTTGCTCTCTGTTAAACTCCCAATCGTCAACACCAAATGAACTAGCATAGGCAATGCGTTTGATTTTAATTCCTTCTAAAAAATCCAGAAAGAAGTTTTCTATATTAGGTGAATATTTAGGTCGCCAAGTTTGGTCACTACCAACAACAACCGCATCATAGCGCTCACGCTCAAAGTGTGCTTTTAGTTTTACAGTGCTGTCTATTGGTTCCGACATGACAATATTATTTGCAATAAAGCTTTTGGTGTTACTTAGTATGTATGAATAGTCTTTTTCAAGATTGAGTGGTACTTTTCGTTTACCCAACATTTTCATGGCTAATCGGTAACCGAGTCGTGCTGTACGATATAAAAAACCAAACTGATCTGGCTGACGATCAATGGTAATAACCTCATGGCCTTGTCTTTTAAGCACTTGCTGCAAAGCCCAGGCTTGCATCATTCCACCATAATTTTGACCAAGAGGTTGGGTCATTATTGCAATTTTCATAAGTTATCGCTTTATAATTTTATTAACGGTATCTATGCCTTTTTGACCAAGCAAATTTTTCAAAGCTTGCTTTGCTTTACCTTCAGCACTGACTTCAAGTCTGTGCATTATTTGTAGCGCTTCACTTTCATTTTCACTATCGGTAAAAACCTCAAAAAGCATTGGTCTATCTTTTACTTCCGGCTCTAAGAAGCATTGATAAACCGCTTCAAATTCTTCTTTATTGCTTGCAGATAAATACTCAAAACCTAAGTTTTCTGCATAATTCTTAATAAGAGTTTCGGATTTATTACCGTAATGACCTGCGGCTGCTACAAACTCATCACCATCGTTACCGAAGTGTGAAGCATGATGGTTATAAAGGCGAAATTCTGTGCCTTTGCCATTATTCACTAACAATATTCGAAGATTATTTCCTGCATGTCTGTTGCCAATGGCGTTCAGATCATAAAAGAAAGCAAGGTCACCGATTACTCCATAGTAGAGCTTATTTTCATTGCCTAACGAAGCACCTAGCAAAGATGAAACACCACCGTCAATACCAAACCCGCCTACATTAGAGTAGGCTGTTACATTTTCTGGTAAGTCGTAGAAGTTCCAGGTTCTCAGGCTATTTAAAATACCAAAATGGACTGCAGAGCCAGCTGGAATCTTAGATGCCAGTTTAGAAGCCAACCAAACATTAGAGAATGGCACTTCTGGTATCTTATCCTGGACTTTTTTCAGAAAGTCAGAGCATTTCTGAAAATACTGATGATGTGAAACACTATTTTTTGGCTCTGAGTAGTGCTCAAAAAATGAAGATTCTGACATCTCGAAAACATATTTAAGCTTACGGAAAGTATCCCTAACCTCACCATCTGGACTTATACGCCAAACTTCTTTGCCCGCCATGCTTAAGATCGGATAATCACCGGTCACTTCACCTATATGCAATGTGATATCCGGTTTTAACTCAGCTTTATTATGGAGTTCCTGCGCAGCAGCAAGTGAGAACAACAAACGGTTTTTTCCTTTATACCCGCTTGTATGATCACAAAACACTACTGCATTGAATTTATTGCAGAACCCTTCAAGGGCCAATGTTTCGGCTTCGCTCCAATTCTTATGAGAGCCTATAAATATTGAAATGCGCTTATCCTCATCCAACTTTGGTAAATCATCTACAAGGCTAAAGCGCTTAAAAACTCGACAAGCAAGCTCTTCTTTTTCAGTGAATGGTAAGCTATATGTAGTGGGCAAATTGATATGAACAGGGCCACCTCCATTGCGGCTCAATTCTAAGATAGCTGTATTTACTTTTACTTCACAGTCCCAGAAATCTTCCTCATCCTTCACAACAGGTAAAGTTACACTAAGGTTGGCCACATCATTTGAAATGACACTGCGATCAATCACTTGAGCTACATGATGCCCTATACGCCCTATCTGCTGAGTTGAGGTAATAGCCAGAACGGGCAATTTTCGATAGTAAGCTTCGGTCATGCCTGGCACATAGTTTCTTGAGGCTGTTGCACCTGTACAACTAATCACTACCGGCTCACCGGTTTCAGCGGCCAACCCACAAGCCATATAAGCTGCTGAGCGCTCATCCACTGCTGAGAAAATTTTGAAATGAGGATCTTTCTGAATACTACCTATCAGGGCAGTATTTGTATTACCGGGTGAAGCTATGATGTATCGGATACCATGTGCTTTTAGCAAGGAAATAAGTATTAGAACGTTTTTTTCAGTTGTTGAATAATATTTCATTTTGTCAGAATCCGCCCTACTTCTGGTAGGTTTTTAAAAATTTGATATTTCAATTTCTGTTTGCAATTGGGTATTTCGCACAGGCTTGTCGACTCTTTCAAAGCTCTATCTTTCAGCGCCTCTTCTTGCCAATTTGGCGATTTGAACTGCCATGGTTTCCGGTTGAGAAAACTTGTAAGGCAGTCGCTCAGACCTTCTTGCGGAGCGATGAACTTTGAATTATCAATAAAATTATTTATTTTACTATTGTCAAAAATCCGATCAAATAATCGGTCATAAATGACCTGATACCGCCCTTTTCGCCAGGTTAGAAAATCATTTAAACTTTGCTCGACAAAACCAGTGTTAAAACCTTGCTTCTTAAGCACTTCCAAATATATATTTAAAATTTCTTTCCATGTGACATTTTTGTTTCCAGTTATATGAAATGCCTCACCTAGCGCCTCTTGCTTTCCTAGAACAGAACAAATTGCATAAGCAACATCTATTCCTGCGGTAAGAGTTGTTGATTTATTTTGAATATCTTGTGCTGTGACAATACTACGTCCATTAAGTGCACGATACAGCCAATCTTCCTTTTCAAGAACACCAAGCTGTAAGCGTTCGTCATCATAGGTTATATAGGGTCGAATTATTGTCCAATTCTTGCTTTGACTAGCTAATAACAAATCTTCCTGCCGAGCTTTTGTTAAAGCATATTCATCTGTTTTTAAATAGCCATCGTCTTTTACAACATCAAGCAATCTTGGTGAGCATTCTTTTATAGGTTCTTCGGAGTTAGCATAAACACGAGCAGAGCTGATAAAAACATATTGTTTAGTAGCATTCAGGAGATATGAATATCGTTTTTGAAAAATGGGGGTGGTATAAACCATAAAGTCTACGATTGAATCCCAACTTTCGGTCAAAATCCCCATTAAAAAATTGAGATCCTGTGCGTTGCCTTGAATGTAATGAACTCCAGCCTCCATTCCAGAACGAGTACGTGATGTAACATGCACATCTTTACCTTCTTCTACCAGAAGATGTACCAAATGCTTACCCATCGCGCCAGTACCACCCAGAACTAATACTCTCATACAGCGTTCCCTGAGCCAAAAAACTTCTTAAACATAAACTGTACTATTTTAATACGCCAATACCTGTCCAAACCTAAATAATACATAGCAATTGTGGAAATACTCATTGAAAAAACAATAACATATAGTGACATCAACATACTATCCGGCAAGTTTCTTGCCATCAATACACTAAGCACTGATGAAATAATAACAATAGCCACAACAGGCAACACTACTTTTTTATAGTAAGGTATTATTGGTAGACCTGTTAGGTACTTTACTAACAACAAGCGAACTTTAAACATAATCAAATTTGCTACAATTGCAATATAGAAAACCCACTCAGCAGAGTAACCTAATTTCAAGAACCACCAAGAAATGAAGAAAATAGAGATTTGTATGATTCCTAAAAGAGTTTCGTATAATGCCATTTTCCCTGGCGCTCTTGCTGCGGTTGCAAGTGGCAGACTTAAGGCAAGAATCAATGATTCAACAATAGCTAATTGTGTAAAAAATACGGCTTTAACAGGTGGTGTTTTTAACCAAATAGTTAACACAAGTTCCATTTCGAGCAAAATAGGTAAGGCAAACACCCACATTAAGAAAAAAGTTAGCTTAGAACCATTAAAAACCAGACTCATCATTTCGTCTTTCTGCTTTGATGCATAAGTCTTTATGATGGGAGGATACAGACCTGTATTGAGGTTACTCGAAAACACTGCTACCTGACTTGCCACATTGAGAGCAATTGCCCTTGCAGCGACAGTTGCTGGTGTAAACATCTGGTTTACCAGGACAGTAACCGCCTGATTGCGAAACACTGTACTAACTTGTCCAAAAAGCGTCCACCAAGTAAATCCTAAAATTTCTTTAAGGAGCCTAGCACTCCAATAAATTTTTTTAATCTGGCATTCTGTGTACTTTTTTAAACAAATCAAAATATAAGAGAGAGTTACTAAAGCGCTGACTACTAACAAAGCCATACCGTAATATATTAGCGAATCATAACTGACATATGCCATAGATAGCGCTGCAGCCAACTTCAACACTGCATCTATTACAGATATCATTGCGTAGAGATGCATATCTTCGTGAGCAATCAAAATTGCGATAAAAGGTGCAGTAAAAACGGATAAAATAAAGGCTAACGATGTGTACCGATACAACTCTACAGCTGCATTAAAGCGTTCATCAGGCAGTTTTAAATGCACTTCTACAAACCACAAACCTACAGTAAAGAGAAGTATATAAGCAAAGACAGCAATTGCCGCATACATAATCAAATTCACACTAAAGGTTTGTTTTAACTTGGCTTGGTCATTTTCCCCCATTGCAAAGGAGAAAAATCGTTGCGTCGCACTGGCCATGCTACCTGGCAAAAAAGCCAGCAGTGTAATAAAACCAGTGATAACACTATATACACCAAAATCTTCTACACCTAATTCATTAAGCACTACTCTCATTGAATATAGGGTAATTAGAATTATAATAATTTGGCGGATGTAAAGCGCCAGTGTGTTTTTAAGTATTCGGGCGTTTGACATTTAATTAATGTTCACTGCGTTTACCTGGAAGCTGCTATTTCACAAGCAGGCCTGTTGTTCTTACAATTTATCGCGACAAAAGTGTCGCTCCTACAGTAGAGGGGGCTGTTTAATCACTACCAAACAAATCACGGGTATATACTTTGCCCGCCACATCTTCCAGCTCGGCGTAGGCTTCTTCTTTATTCAGTGTGGCGCGAAAGTTTAATGCCTTGTTTTGCAGAAACTCTTCGATTTCTGCATCGACAATCGGTGATTGCTTATTATTCAGCAAGTCTACTTTTTGCGGCACGATATCCAGCGCAACCACCTCGTTATATTGCGCTAACAACATCGCATTAGATAGCCCAACGTAACCCGTGCCTGCTATAGCAATTTTCATACTCAGGCTTCCACCTCTTTCAGCGATGATTGTTCATTAATACTGACAAGCCAATCAGAAAAGGCTTCACCTTCAGTTTCATGACGCATACTGTATTCAACAAAGGCCTTCATGTAACCTAGCTTACCGCCACAATCGTGGGATTTACCCGCCATCGCATGGGCATGAACTGGTTGTTGTTTCATTAAATCGAAAATGGCATCGGTCAGCTGAATTTCATCACCGGCACCGGGTGGGGTATGGGCCAGAATATTCCAGATGGTCGGTGGGAAAACGTAACGACCCACCACGGAGAGATTCGATGGTGCCTCTTTAATATCCGGTTTTTCCACAATATTGGTCAGAGGAGCACTGCTGCCGGCAGACAACTGGACACCGTCGATGTCAACAATACCGTATTTATTCACGTCTTGTTGCGGCACCGGTTCGACCAGAATCTGGCTTAAGCCAGACTGTTCAAACTCACGAATCATGGCTGCCATATTGTCGGTGTTAAGGTCAGCAGCGGCGTCATCAATTAATACATCCGGCAATACCACCGCAAAAGGCACATCGCCGACCAACGGTTTAGCACACAATACTGCATGACCCAGGCCTTTAGCCTGTCCCTGGCGCACATGCATGATGGTGACACCGGGAGGCGTAATAGAGCGGATTTCATCCAGTAGCTGGCGTTTCACCCGGGCTTCTAATGTGGTTTCTAACTCGAAGGAGGTATCAAAATGGTTTTCGATGGCATTTTTAGAAGAATGCGTCACCAGAATAATTTCTTTAATACCGGCAGCTGCACATTCATTGACCACGTACTGGATCAGCGGTTTATCTGCCAAGGTCAACATTTCTTTGGGGATAGCCTTGCTGGCAGGCAACATACGAGTGCCTAAACCGGCTACCGGGATCACAGCTTTGGTTACTTTTGTCATATTTTTACTATTTGGAATCGTTTCCGGAAAGCCGCCAGGCACGCTACCGCCCGAAGGTTCTTCGCGAGCTTTCCCTGTTGTCGCATCGTGAGCGACCAACCTGCGTCAGTCGCGACTGTTTTTTACGGTTCTTTTTAGTGCTGACGTACAGCGACTATTAACAACAGATGCCGGGTCTTTAAGCCGAGAGATGATTCAGCTCGACCAGCAGTTCCTGTTGTTTATTTAACAAATTAATCAGTACGATGGCGCGCTGTTCACCATCGTATTGTTTGAATAATGCCTGATAATCTTTAAACGGACCGGACGTAATTCTCACACTTTGTTGTTCACTGAACAGGGTCGTTTCATGCTGTTCTAACCGGTCGCGCAGATTGTCCACCAGAGTCGCAAAAACCACAACCGGTTCGTTACCAAAGCGCAGCAACATGCGTGCTCCCGGTGTGGAACGAACTTTATTTAACAGTGGGGATTGTGCGCGACAGCGCAAAAATAAATAACCAGGAAACATCACTTCCTGTTGCGTCAGGCGTTTGCCGTTGCGTAGTTTTTCGACGGTTAGCAGGGGTAAAAATACCTCACCGCCCTGCTCGGCTAAATGGCGCTGAGCACGATTCTCCTGACGCGGCTTGGTCAGTACCACGTACCAGTTAAGGTCGTTGTCGGCTTGTACATCCTCGCCAGCCATCATGGGAATTAACCGCGTAAAGATTCCACAATCCGCTGGCAGGCCAGTGCCGGTTCTGCCGCCTGAGTAATCGGCCGGCCAATCACCATATAACTGACGCCGGCTTGTTGCGCCTGCTCTGGTGTTAAAATGCGGCGCTGATCACCCTGTTCGGCACCCGCCGGGCGAATCCCCGGGGTGACGGTGAGGAATTCCGCTGAGCAGGTTTCACGAATCAAACCGACTTCCTGAGCGGAACAGACCACACCGTCGAGGCCGGACTGTTCGGTCAATTGTGCCAGGCGTTTTACCTGCAGCTGCGGGTCAACATTCAGACCAATGTCGGCCAGATCCTGTTGTTCCATTGAGGTTAAAACGGTCACACCAATCAGCAGAGGCTGATGGTTTTTCTTTGCAATTTCATTACGCGCGGCTTCCATCATACGACGGCCACCGGAAGCGTGAACATTGGTCATCCACACGCCCAGCTCTGCTGCTGCCCCAACGGCTTTGGCACAGGTATTGGGAATGTCATGGAATTTCAGATCGAGAAAAACGTCAAAACCCAGCTGATGTAAGGCATCAACAACCAGCGGGCCGGAGGCGGTGAATAATTCTTTACCCACTTTAACCCGACACTGTGCCGGATCCAGCTGTTGCGCCATCGCCAGCGCCTGTTCTTTATTCGGATAATCCAGCGCAACAATCACAGGGGACGGGCTTTGCAGCGGTGATTGGCCTGACGGCGATTGGGTGTTCATAAATCCAGCTTCACGGTCGGGGTGGTACTTACAAAAGGCGCAACACACGCCCAGTCTTTACAGCTTGGGCAACGCCAGTGCGGTTCTTTTGCTTTAAAGCCACAGGTTTTACAGATGAACTTGGGTTCGTTCTCAACAATGCGGCGGAGGATATCATACAGCATCAGTAACTGCGACTTGTCGAGCTGCTGCCGCTGACACACCACTAATTCAACCAAAGCAAAAAAACCGGTATTTGATGGTTGTTGTTGCAACTCAGACAACAATGCACTGATTGCTGTTTCGGCCCCCTGCTGTTTAACCAGGCAATCAATTTTTGCCACCAACGCCGGGACATAGTGTGTTTCCTGCCAATGGCGGCTCAGATGGGTTAATAAGCCGGAGGTATCCTGCAAGTGCTTAAAGGATTCAACCAGGTGGTCCAGCACACTGATTAACGCCTGAGGGTCCAGGTCGACGGCGCGTAAATAACAACGAACCGCTTCGTGATATTCATGTTGGCCATAGGCCATATCGCCCTGCACCACAAACGAGCGGGCACATAACGAATCAATTTTAATCGCCTGGCGGCACAACTTCTGAGCTTCGAGAAATTCATTACGGCCAACCGCCTGCTCTGCCAGCTCACACACGGCATGGGCAATACGCTTACTCAGGTGCTGGCTCAGCTGAAGTTTCTTTTGTTGATACAACAGCAGAATATCCTGCCACTCACCCTGCTCTTCATATAACTCAACCAGATGGCGCGACGCCAACTCGCGGATATGACCTTTGGTTTCCAGCAGTTCAAGATATAACCGCTCAGCCCGGTCCAATAACCCGGCATGGGAAAAATCGATAGCCAGTTCCAGCTCCAGCGTTTGCAGCACTGCTTTCGATAAGTCCGGCCGGGCAAACAACGACTGATGCAAATGAATGGCGCGATCGACTTCGCCTTTTTCCCGCAGAGTGCGACCCAGCTTGAGAAATAAATCGATGGAATCATCATCCAGCCGGGCAGAATCCAGCAATCGTTCGATCGGCACATCACCCGACTGCGCTAACAGGTATTCAACACTGGGAATCCACTGATCCGGCGTCGCCGGTTTGACCTGCTTGGCAAAGCGGTAACCTAAGGTCCATCCGGCTGCGACCCCCACCAGTAGCAGCACATACATCAGTGCCGAATCCATCATAATCAGGAGACTTTATCTAAACGCTGTCGGGCTTGTTTCAGTTCCTTCTGCAGCTTACGCAGCTTCAGCTGGCGCACAGTGGAAGTTAACCCACCCACCAGCCAGGCTGTTAACGCCCCGACTGAAACAAACAGGCCAATCCAGATCGCCAGCGGCAGAGTCAGGGTGGCTCCGGCGAGAAAATTAACCGTGACATCGGCACTGTTATGCGCCGCAAAAGCCAGGGTATAGGCAAGCACAACCAGTAGCAGCAGCACACTGATTGCGAGTTTAAGTGCTTTCATGAATGATTTCCGCGAACATTAAAGAAGAGGACGAAGCTCACTGGACATGCTCACCTTCCAAACTGTCATTAACCTGATCGCGCAATTCTTTACCGGGTTTAAAGTGCGGTACAAATTTGCCCTTTAAGTCGACGGTTTCACCGGTTTTGGGGTTACGTCCAACCCGAGGCGCACGATAATGCAATGAAAAGCTGCCAAAACCGCGAATTTCTATGCGCTCACCGGATGATAAGGTCTGCGACATGTGATCCAGCAAGGTCTTAACCGCCAGTTCAACATCTTTGGACGATAGCTGTGGCTGCCGGGCAACAATCTTTTCAATCAGTTCAGATTTTGTCATAAGCATTCCCTCCTTGAGAACGAATATCGCCTTGCAAAGCAATAATTCTAGCTAAATCATGCAGTTAGGTAGTTTTTTTTGCAACCCCAAAAGTGGATATTTTTTATACAAAAGCGATGAAGGACGCGGGCAGGCGGTGGGTGGTGCGGATTGGTTTTGATTATGGTGGGTTACGCTTCGCTTACCCACCCTACGGGTTGTGAGGATTGGTTTTGGTTATGGTGGGTGGCGCCATTTCGGTGGGTTGCGCTTCGCTTACCTACCCTACGGTTGTGATGATTGGTTTTGACTATGGTGGGTTACGCTTCGCTTACCCACCCTACGGGCTGTGAGGATTGGTTTTGATTATGGTGGGTTGCGCTTCGCTTACCCACCCTACGGGTTGTGATGATTGGTTTTGGTTATGATGGGTGGCGCCATTTCGGTGGGTTGCGCTGCGCTTACCCACCCTACGGGTTGTAACAATTTGTTTTGATTATGGTGGGTGGTGCCATTTCGGTGGGTTGCGCTGCGCTTACCCACCCTACGGGTTGTAATGATTGGTTTTGATTATGGTGGGTGGTGCCATTTCGGTGGGTTGCGCTTCGCTTACCCACCCTACGGGCTGTGATGATTGGTTTTGATTATGGTGGGTTGCGCTTCGCTTACCCACCCTACGGGTTGTGATGATTGGTTTTGATTATGGTCGGTTGCGCTGCGCTTACCCACCCTACGGTTGTGAGGGTTGTTTTTGATTATGGTGGGTTACGCTGCGCTTACCCACCCTACGGTTGTGAGGATTGGTTTTGATTATGATGGGTGGGGCCATTTCGGTGGGTTGCGCTGCGCTTACCCACCCTACGGGTTGTGACAATTTGTTTATGTTATTGATAAATTTGGATGGAATGTAGGGTGGGTAAGCGCAGCGCAACCCACCACAAATACAACACCACAAATACAACACCACAAATACAACACCACAAATACAACACCACAAATACAACACCACAAATACAACATCACCAATACAACATCACCAATACAACAGGCACAAAAAAACCCGCCGTAGCGGGTTTTTTTACTGATTTGTCAGAACAGCAACAATTATTTGTTCAGCTGTTCTTTAATCAGGTCACCAATGGTGGTCGGGCCAGCAACTTCAGAGTCTGCTTTAGCGCGCTGCTCTTTCAGAGCGGCGCGATCTGCTGCGTCATCTTTTGCTTTAACAGACAGCGCCAGAGTGCGGTTCTTACGATCTACAACGCTGATTACTGCTTCGATGCTGTCGCCTTCGTTCAGTACGTTACGTGCATCTTCAACACGATCACGGCTGATGTCAGACGCTTTCAGTACCGCTTCAACACCTTCAGCCAGCTCAACGGTCGCCGCTTTTGCGTCAACAGCGATCACTTTACCGGTTACCAGAGCACCTTTGTCGTTTTCTGCAACGAACTCGGAGAACGGATCGCTTTCCAGTTGCTTAACGCCCAGGGAGATACGCTCACGCTCTGGGTCGATAGACAGGATAACGGTTTCCAGCTCGTCGCCTTTCTTGTAGTTACGAACCGCGTCTTCGCCGGTGTCGTTCCAGGAAATGTCAGACAGGTGAACCAGGCCGTCGATGCCGCCGTCCAGACCAATGAAGATACCGAAGTCAGTGATTGACTTGATCTTACCGCTGATCTTGTCGCCTTTGTTGAACTTAGTACCAAACTCTTCCCATGGGTTCATGGTGCACTGCTTGATACCCAGAGAGATACGACGACGTTCTTCGTCGATATCCAGAATCATCACTTCAACTTCGTCGCCCAGCTGAACAACTTTGCTTGGGTGGATGTTCTTGTTAGTCCAGTCCATTTCAGAAACGTGAACCAGACCTTCAACACCTTCTTCCAGCTCGGCGAAACAGCCGTAGTCAGTCAGGTTAGTAACGCGCGCTTTAACACGAGCGTTTTCTGGGTAACGTTCGTTGATGTTAACCCATGGATCATCACCCAGTTGCTTCAGACCCAGCGATACGCGGTTGCGCTCACGGTCGAACTTCAGCACTTTAACGTCGATTTCGTCACCAACGGCAACAATTTCGCTTGGGTGCTTGATACGCTTCCACGCCATGTCAGTGATGTGCAGCAGGCCGTCAACACCGCCCAGATCTACGAATGCACCGTAGTCGGTCAGGTTCTTAACGATACCTTTAACAGACTGACCTTCTTGCAGGTTAGCCAGCAGCTCTTCACGCTCTTGAGAGTTAGCAGCTTCCAGAACAGCACGACGGGAAACAACCACGTTGTTACGCTTGGCGTCCAGCTTGATAACTTTGAATTCCAGCTCTTTGCCTTCCAGGTGCAGAGTGTCACGTACCGGACGTACGTCAACCAGAGAACCTGGCAGGAATGCACGGATGTTTTTCAGGTCTACAGTGAAACCACCTTTAACCTTACCATTGATGATACCGGTAACCAGTTCATCCGCTTCGAAGGCTTTTTCCAGCTCTTTCCAGCTTTCAGCACGCTTAGCTTTTTCACGAGACAGTTTGGTCTCACCGAAGCCGTCTTCTACCGCTTCCAGAGAAACCTGAGTTTCGTCGCCAACAGCAACTTCTAACTCACCTTTTTCGTTCAGGAACTGGCTGCGAGGAATAACCGCTTCCGATTTCAGGCCTGAGTTTACTGTTACCCAGTCGCTGTCGATGTCAACAACGGTACCGGTAACAATAGAACCTGGCTGCATGTCCAGTTCTTTTAAGGATTCTTCAAATAATTCAGCAAAGCTTTCGCTCATGGTCATGTATAAATACCTATCTCGTATTTGCGTGCTGGGCTCAGGTTGGCAGATCAGCCACCAGGAAACCGCAACGAACGCTGGCCGGACAGCCAGTTGTCCGGGGTTAGTTTAGTTTCAAAACACAAGGCTGTTGGTTGAAGCGCAAATGAACGCTTTGGGTAACCACTGGCCAGCAATGTGTTTCAATCTCAGATCAGTTGGGCGTTTTTCACCAGCTGCATTACCTGTTGGCAAACTTCCTCAATGGTCATTGAGGTGCTGTCAATCATAGTGGCATCGTCGGCTGGCTTCAGGGGAGCCACAGCGCGATTGCTGTCTCGCTCATCCCGGGCACGGATGTCTTCGATAAGGGCGGGCAAACTAGCATTAAAGCCCTTTTCAGTCAACTGTTTGTAGCGCCGCTGGCCACGCTCTTCGGCGCTGGCGGTAAGGAACACCTTCACCTGGGCCTGCGGAAACACCACCGTTCCCATATCCCGGCCATCGGCAATCACACCGGGCAGGGTCTGAAAGTCACGCTGACGTTGCAGCAAGGCCTCACGCACGGCGGGCAACGCCGCCACCTGAGATGCCAGGCTGCCCACCTCTTCGGTACGAATCTGGTCCGTTACATCATCACCCTCGAGAATGACTTTCACCCCCAGCGGCGTGGGTTCAAAGCGCACATCCAGATTGGCGGCCACGTCAGCAACAGCGGCTTCATCCTGCTCATTCATGCTATCGCCGAGGGCCAGCCCTTTACGCTCAGAAGCGAGGCCCGTGATGCGATACAAAGCGCCGCTATCGAGCAACTGCCAGTTTAATTCCTGAGCCAGGCGGGCACATACAGTGCCTTTACCGGCACCGGAAGGGCCATCAACGGTAATAACCGGAGCGGATTGTTGTATTGCCATTACGCTTCTTCCACCGTCAGATTCATACCAGCACCATTAGCCAGCTCAACAAAGTTCGGAAATGAGGTCGCCACATTGGCACAATCAAGAATCATGACAGGCTCATCACCACCACGCAGAGAGGCCACAGCAAAACTCATGGCAATACGGTGATCGTGATGGGTCACGATTTCACCGCCACCAAAGCTGCCTTCAGAACCAAAACCCTGAATGACCGCACCATCATCCGTACCCTTGGCATCCACGCCCAGCGTGACCAGACCATCCACCATTGCCTGAATACGGTCACTTTCTTTGACCCGCAATTCTTCTGCACCGGTCAGAATGGTTTCCCCTTCGGCACAGGCGGCGGCAATAAACAATGCCGGGAATTCATCAATCGCCAGCGGCACCTGATCTTCCGGAATATGAATGCCTTTTAATTGCGCACTGCGAATACGAATATCCGCCACCGGTTCACCGCCGACTTCGCGCTCATTCAGTACTTCCAGGTTACCACCCATGGCTTTCAGGATATTAATCACACCAATGCGGGTTGGGTTAATGCCGACGTGCTCCAGCGTGATATCGGAACCCGGCATAATACTGGCCGCCACCATAAAGAAAGCCGCCGAAGAAATATCCGCCGGTACGTCGATGCTGGTCGCGGTTAATTCGCCGCCCGACTTCAGGCTGACGGTAGCGCCATTCACCTGCACCGGATAACCAAACCCTTTCAACATACGTTCGGTATGGTCGCGGGTCGGTGCCGGCTCGGTAACTGTGGTTTCGCCGTCGGCATACAACCCGGCCAGCAGCACACAACTTTTTACCTGGGCACTGGCCATTGGCAGGTCGTAATGAATACCTTTCAGAGGCGAACCTCCCTTAATAACCAGCGGCGGGCGGCCGTTTTCAGCGGTTTCCACCACGGCACCCATAGCACGCAACGGATCGGCCACCCGGCCCATCGGGCGCTTAGACAATGACTCATCACCGCTCATTTCAACATCAAACGCCTGGCCGGCCATCAGGCCCGACAATAAACGAATGGTGGTGCCCGAGTTGCCGACGTATAGAGCATTTGGCGGCGCCTGCAAACCATGCAAGCCAACACCATGAATGGTTACCCGGCCGCGGTGCGGCCCTTCGATGACCACCCCCATATCGCGGAAGGCCTGCAGCGTGGCCAGCGCATCTTCCCCTTCCAGGAAACCAGTCACTTCAGTCGTGCCATTGGCCAGCGAGCCAAGCATAATAGAGCGATGGGAAATGGATTTATCACCCGGCACACGGAAACTGCCGGTTAACGCTTTGCCCGCCTGAGCGCGGTAGGTAATAGAAGTCGCTTTCATAGGTTCAACATAAGCCCTGCGGGCAAGTATTTTAGAGAAGTGGTCGCGCGCGGCTTTCGCCCGGGTTAACACGCCCATAACCTGAGTGGTGTCATCCTCTTCAATAGCCTGGCGCAAAAATTTGAGATCGTGCTGGAATAAATCCAGCGTTTTTAAAATCTGATCTTTATTGGCGGAAAAAATATCACGCCACATTACCGGGCTGCTGGCTGCGATACGGGTAAAGTCCCGAAAACCGCCAGCGGCATAATTAAAAATTTCTTTATTTTCGTGGCTATTGGCCAGCGTATCGACCAGTGAATAAGCCAATAAATGTGGCAGATGACTGGTAGCCGCCAATACCTCATCGTGATGTTCGACCGCCATATATTCAACATCGGCCCCCACCGCACACCAGGCGTTACGCACCAGCGCCAATGCCTGATGCGAGGTATGCCGCTGCGGCGTAATAATCACTTTATGATTAACGTACAAATCGGCATCGGCAGCCGTCACACCACTGCGCTCAGAACCGGCTATCGGATGACCTAAAACAAAACGATTAAAATCCGCACCAAAAATTTCGGCCACTGAAGCCGCTACCGACCCTTTCACCGAACCAACATCGGTTAATACCGCATGTGCCGCAATCGCCGGAGCAATGGTACGCAACACTTCGTCCACCGCCAGAATCGGTACCGACACCACCACCAGATCGGCGTCACGCACCACCTGCTGAATATCGTCGCTGTAGCTATCAATAATGCCCTGTTGCTGTGCCAGCTGCATCGAATCCAGATTGCGGTCATAACCGCTGATCTGCTTCACACAACCACGCTGGCGCAAACCTTTCACCCAGGAACAGCCGATCAGTCCCAGGCCAACAACGGCGATGCGGTTAATGCAAAAACTCAAGCGTTCACCTGCGCCGCTGTCTGCTCAGCCAATACGCTTTCCAGTGCGCGGATAAACACCTGATTTTCTTTCTCAGAGCCAATCGAGATGCGCAGATATTCGGCCATATCATAATTCGCCAACGGCCGCACAATTACGCCGGCCTGCAACAAACCACGATTCACCGCCAGCGCATCAATACCGGCCGGCATTTTCACGCTGATAAAATTACCCACCGACGGAATGTATGACAACCCGAGGCGTGTAAACTCGCCAGTCAGGTAAGCCATACCGGCATTATTCAGCGCCACACTGTTTGCCAGATAGTCGTTATCCAGCAAGGTCGCTTGTGCCGCCGCCAGAGCAAAGGCATTAACATTAAATGGCGGACGGACACGATTTAATAAATCCGCCAGTTCCGGACTGGAAATACCAAAACCAACACGTAATGACGCCAGGCCATACGCTTTGGAGAACGTCCGGGTTACCACCAGGTTCGGATATTGATTCACCAGCTCAATACCGTTGGGATAGTCTGCCTCAGCAACGTATTCAAAATACGCCTCATCCAATAACACCAGCACCTGAGTCGGAACCTGATCGAGGAAGCTCAGCAACTCCTGCTTATTCAGCCAGGTACCGGTCGGGTTATTCGGGTTGGTGATAAACACTATGCGGGTTTTATCATTAATCAATGCCAGCATGGCATCCAGGTCATGACCGAAGTCTTTCGCCGGCGCAACCAGCGCTTCGCCGCCGGCCATTTTGGCATCCAGACCATAGATGGAAAACGCATGTTGCGACACCACCACATTATCGCCGTCGTTCACAAACACCCGGGTGATAAAATCGAGAATATCGGATGAACCATTACCCAGGGTGATTTGTTCTGCACGGATATTGCAGCCTTCTTTACCCAGCACTTCACACAAGGTTGCTTTTAAGTCAAAACCAGCGCCATCCGGGTAACGGGTTAATTCAGCAAATTGTTGCTGTACCGCCGCCAGCGCTTTATCGCTGGGGCCTGTCGGGTTTTCATTACTGGCCAGCTTAACAATGTCTTTTTCATCAAGACCTAATTCACGCGCCAGTTCATCGATAGGCTTACCTGGCTGGTACGGGTGTAACCCCTGCACACCACTGACGGCCAGCTGTTTAAAATCAACGTTTTTTACATCAGTTGTCATAATTTTGACCACAACCTTTTATGGTGTTTTCTGGTGGGTCGCGCTGCGCTTACCCACCCTACAGTTTGGTGTTCTCTGGCGGGTCATGCTGCGCTTACCCACCCTACAGTTTGGTGCTCTCTGGCGGGTCGCGCTGCGCTTACCCACCCTACAGCTTGGTGTTCTCTGGTGGGTCGCGCTGCGCTTACCCACCCTACAGTTTGGTGTTCTCTGGTGGGTCGCGCTGTGCTTACCCACCCTACAGTTTGGTGTTCTCTGGTGGGTCGCGCTGCGCTTACCCACCCTACGTTTTTATCCGGGTTACAGAACGGCTTTGGGGTATGAACCCAGGCATTTAAAATCGACAGAAATTTTACGTAAATTATCCAGTACCGGGGCAATATTCGCATCGTCTGCGTGCCCTTCGAAATCGATAAAAAATACGTAATTCCAGGTGCCAGAAGCTGATGGCCGGCTTTCAATCCGGGTCATACTGATGCCCGCCTGATGAAATGGCTCCAGCACCTGGTACAAAGCACCCGGCTGATTACGGCTGGATACCAGAATCGAGGTTTTATCATCACCACTGGACAGGGTTTTTTGCGGACCAATAATTAAAAAGCGAGTGGTATTATCCGGACGATCTTCGATTTTGGCACTTTTCATAACCAGATCGTACAGCTCTGCGGCGGCTTCCGAGGCTATCGCCGCGGCACCACTTTCCAGCGCCGCACGGCGCGCCGCTTCAGCATTCGAACTTACCGCAATGCGTTCAACATTAGGGTAATTCTGATCCAGCCACAAACGGCACTGCCCTAAAGACTGAGCATGGGAGTAAATACGACGGATTTCGCTTTCCGTAGCATCCTGGCGCACCAGTAAATGGTGATGAATCCGCAAGGCCACTTCGCCACAGATATTCAGATTGGAATGCACAAACGTATCGAGCGTATGAGTGACCACCCCCTCAGTGGAGTTTTCTACCGGTACCACGCCATAATTGGCGTTACCACTTTCCACTTCGCGGAAGACATCCGCAATCGACACCTGACCAGCACATTGCACAGCATGGCCAAAATGTTTCACTGCCGCCTGTTGGGTAAAGGTCCCCTCTGGCCCCAGATAAGCCACATTCAGTGGTTCCTCCAGCGCCAGGCACTGAGACATAATTTCGCGGAACAGTCGCGCCATCGACTCATCGGCCAAGGGCCCTTCGTTACGCGCCATCACTTTACGTAACACCTGAGCTTCACGCTCCGGGCGATAAAACACCACATGTTCGCCCGGCGCCGCGTACTTCTGCTTTACCTCAGCCACTTCCTGGGCGCAGCGTGCGCGTTCATTAATCAGCTTATGGATTTCGTTATCCAGGCTGTCGATTTTATTACGTAAAACCTCAAGTTCCTGCGCTTCGCTCATGCCAAACCCATCTTAAATTCTGTAGATAATGGATTCGGATTGTTTTTCAAAGCAGCAACAGGATGTTGCGGTAGCCCGGCAGGCACATGGACGTGCCTTCGGGGCGGCGGCTGAAAAATCAATCAGGCATCCATTATGGGATGTTTTTTAACTACTTAATTACGAACTTTTAGCTGCAAACTCAGCCATAAACTGAATCAGAGCGTCCACACCCGCTTCCGGTACCGCATTATAAATACTGGCGCGCATACCACCGACGCTGCGGTGGCCAGCCAGATTCAATAAACCAGCCGCTTCACTTTCTGCCAGGAAGGTCTTATCCAGTGCAGCGTCTTTCAGCGTAAAAGGCACATTCATGATCGAGCGATTGTGTTTTGCCACCGGGTTGGCGTAGAAGTCACTGCCATCAATAAAATCGTATAACTTCTGTGCTTTACGCCGATTGATGTCAGCGATCGCCGCAACACCACCCTGCTGTTTTAACCATTCAAATACCAGGCCCGACAGATACCAGCTATAAGTAGGTGGCGTGTTGTACATAGAGCCATTGTCAGCCGCAACTTTATAACTGAACATGGTTGGCGTGCCGGCCAGCATAGCGTCAGCGTCGGCTAACAAATCCTCGCGAATAATCACCACACACAAACCGGCCGGACCGATATTTTTTTGTGCACCGGCGTAAATCATGCCGAATCGGGAGACATCAATGTCTTCCGACAGAATGGCCGAAGAATAGTCCGCTACCAGTGGCACATCCCCGGTGTCCGGGATGTAATCAAATTTGACCCCACCAATGGTTTCATTCGGGCAATAATGCACGTACGCGGCATCGGCAGATAATGTCAGCTCGTCCTGCGATGGCGCAGAGGTAAAGTTATTCGCTTCGGTCGTTGCCGCAATATTCACATCACAATAACGTTTTGCCTCAGCAATGGCTTTTTTCGACCACTGGCCGGTACAGATATAATCGGCCTTGCCTTTACCACGCAGCAGGTTCATCGGGATCATCGAAAACTGGCTGCTGGCCCCGCCCTGCATAAACAACACTTTGTAATTATCCGGAATCTGCATCAAATCACGCAGATCCTGTTCGGCTTTTTCCGCCACCGAAACAAACTCTTTGCTGCGGTGACTCATTTCCATGATCGACAGGCCTTTGCCCTGCCAGTCTGCCATTTCCTGCTGCGCACGTTCTAATACGGCCGTTGGCAGTGCCGCCGGACCGGCACAAAAATTAAACGCTCGGGTCATTTCGTTTCTATTCCCGTTAAAATCTGGACAAACAACAACAGCCGCCACGCGGATGTTGTTGCAGAAATCAGGCAATTTAAATAGTCAGCGGTGATTATTCCGCATCACCATCACTGTCTGTATTATCGGTTGCTGTTGCGTCATCCGCGGCCGGCACCTCAGCTGCCGGGGTCTCATCAGCGCCTTCCGCCAGCACGCCGTCTTCCAGCTCGCTGTCGTCTTCACAGATACGCTCAACACCCACCAGTTTTTCTTTTTCCGACACTTTAATCAGCGTCACACCCTGGGTATTACGACCCAGCTGCGACACTTCGTTAACCCGGGTACGC
The DNA here is from genome assembly GCF_042648445.1 of Bacterioplanoides pacificum. NCBI lineage: Bacteria > Pseudomonadati > Pseudomonadota > Gammaproteobacteria > Oceanospirillales > Oceanospirillaceae > Bacterioplanoides > Bacterioplanoides pacificum. Next base: position 170,994 of record NZ_JBHRYB010000005.1, on the reverse strand, counting down.
ACCAGCGTGCCCTGATCGGATACCAGCATCACTTCGTCGTTTTCGAATACCTGCACCGCGCCGACCAGCGCACCGTTACGCTCACTGGTCACCATCGCGATCACACCCTGAGTACCACGCCCTTTGGTCGGGAATTCCGTCACTGCGGTACGTTTACCATAACCACGTTCAGAAGCGGTCAGAATGGTGCCGCCTTCCTCCGGAATAATCAGTGAAATCACCCGCTGATCGTCAGCCAGTTTGATACCCCGTACACCACGGGCGGTACGTCCCATCGGCCGAACACCACCCCTGCCTTCTTCATCTTGACCTTCACTGAAGCGTACCGCTTTACCCGCATCAGTAATTAATAAGATATCTTTGCTGCCGTCGGTAATGGCCACTCCGACCAGCCAGTCACCTTCATCCAGTTCACAGGCAATCAGGCCGGTCGAACGCGGACGAGAGAACTGATCCAGTGTGGTCTTCTTCACCGTACCCTGGGCGGTTGCCATAAAGACAAACTGCTGATCACTGTACTCATCCACCCGCAGAATGGCGGTGATGCGTTCGCCTTCTTCCGACAGATTGAGCACATTAACAATCGGCCGGCCTTTGGCGTTACGACCGGCTTGTGGAATATCGTAAACGGTTAACCAATACACTTTACCGGCATCGGTAAAACACAACACGGTATCGTGGCTGTTAACCACCAATAGATGTTCGACAAAATCTTCGTCCTTCACCGAGGTCGCCGATTTACCTTTACCGCCACGACGCTGAGCCTGATACACATCCATCGGCTGAGTTTTAGCGTAACCACCGTGCGACAAGGTCAGCACCAGATCCTCTTCCGGAATCAGGTCGGCCATGGTCAGATCGCGTTTTTGAGCAATAATTTCGGTGCGGCGGTCATCGCCATATTCTTCACGAATCGCTTCCAGCTCTTCACGAATCACCTGCATCAAACGATCAGCGCTGCCAAGGATTTCCAGATACTCAGCAATTTCTGCCAGTTTGACCTGATATTCTTCAATCAGTTTTTCGTGCTCAAGGCCGGTCAGCTTCTGCAGGCGTAAGTCCAGAATCGCCTGAGCCTGAACCGGTGATAAATAATAACGGACATCGCGGAAACCGAACTGCTCCGGCAGATCATCCGGACGACAGGCATCTTCACCGGCACGTTCCAGCATATCCAGTACATCACCCGGTTCCCAGGCGGTATTAATTAACGCTTCTTTGGCTTCGGCAGCGGTCGGTGAGCGTTTAATTAATTCAATCACCGGATCGATATTGGCCAGCGCCAGCGCCAGGCCTTCGAGAATATGACCACGCTCACGTGCTTTGCGTAATTCGTAAATGGTACGGCGGGTCACAACTTCGCGACGGTGTTTAACAAACGCATCGAGCAGTTCTTTGAGGTTCAGCGTACGCGGCTGACCATCGACCAGTGCAACGGTGTTAATACCAAAGACAGTTTGCAGCTGAGTCTGAGCAAACAGATTGTTGAGCACCACTTCCGGCATTTCACCACGACGCAGCTCAACCACAATACGCATACCGTCTTTATCCGACTCATCGCGCAGTTCGGTAATGCCTTCGATTTTTTTGTCTTTCACCAGCTCGGCGATTTTTTCAATCAGACGGGCCTTGTTCACCTGGTAAGGAATTTCGGTGAAAATAATCGAAACTTTGTCGTTCTTTTCGTTTTCTTCAAAATGGTGTTTGGCACGCATATAAATACGGCCACGGCCGGTGCGATAGGCATCAACAATACCGTCACGACCGTTAATAAAGGCACCGGTCGGGAAATCCGGACCCGGGATATATTCCATCAGGCCATCAACATCCAGATCCGGATTATCGATCAGCGCCAGCGTGCCGTTCAGCACCTCAGTAATATTGTGCGGCGGAATATTGGTGGCCATACCCACAGCAATACCTGACGAACCATTGACCAGCAGATTCGGGATACGGGTTGGTAATACTTCCGGAATTTGTTCCGTGCCATCGTAGTTCGGCACCCAGTCGACGGTTTCTTTGTCGATATCACCCAGCATACTGTGGCTGATTTTTGCCATCCGCACTTCGGTGTAACGCATCGCCGCCGCAGAGTCGCCGTCGATCGAACCAAAGTTACCCTGGCCATCCACCATCATATAGCGCATGGAGAAATCCTGAGCCATACGGACAATGGTGTCGTATACCGCGGAGTCACCATGCGGGTGGTATTTACCAATGACATCACCCACCACACGGGCGGATTTTTTATAGGGCTTGTTCCAGTCGTTGCCCAGTACATTCATGGCGTGTAACACCCGGCGGTGAACCGGCTTGAGGCCGTCGCGCACATCCGGCAGCGCCCGGCCGACAATCACACTCATGGCATAATCGAGGTACGACTGTTGCAGCTCGTCCTCGATGTTAATTGGCAGTACTTCTTTGGCTAACTCACCCATAGATATCTGACCTGTTCCTTTCTGAGAGGCTGCGACCCAAGCGGCCGCTATATTTTTCAAGGTTCGGGAGCATACCACAGTTAGCGCCTGAAAACCGAAGAAAAACAGGCAAATAGCCCTGAGAGGCCCTGTATCGCGCTGTCAGCGATTTTTGCTTTTAGACAGGTGACTAGCAGTGATTAAAAAACAGGCAGGTTTTGTTGCCCGGAACATTTATAGCCAATCTTCATGGGCATGTCGTACACGTACGATACAAACCGTTTTGTCATTACCAATCATGTAAACAACCAGATGTGACCGAACAGGATGTATCCATATGGGTTCCGCCATCATCCGGACATCCAGTTCGGGGCGCTTGCTTCCTGCATAAGGGTTGAGCGCGAGAAATTCGAATGTCTTCTCTAATACATCGTGATAAATATCAGCCTGCTGTTGGCCGAAAGCCTGATATCCATATAAGTAGATATCAAGCACATCCCGCTCTGCCGCTTCAGTTAGTAGATAGAGCATGATTACAATCGCTATTCCGATGCAGGATATTCAGCCCGACCTTCTGCAATGGCCAATGCCTGTTCACGAATATCAGACATAGAGCGCTTACCGACACCACTGGCAAAGCCTTCGTCGACCAGCTTTTGCATATGAGCAACCTTATCAAGGCGCTGCTGATCTTTGCGTATCAGGTCACGAACATAATCACTGGTATTACGATATTGTCCTTCGCGGCTGTGTTGTTCCGCCCAGGCTTTCAGGCTATCCGGCAGAGAGATGTTCATCGTCGCCATAGGTATTCCTCCAACTATCCGATCACCCATCTTGGCAAACTTTGCCAAAAAAGTGAATCATCAGGCACTCTGAGCTTACCGGGAAATCGGATATACTCTCCCACCACTTTGATTAGCAAATCCGGAACCCTGATACATGCAGGCCGATATTCAGATTAACGCACACTGGGTTGCACCATTAAGCGCCTCTCACAGCCGCACCATACTGCACAACCAGGCGGTATTTGTGAAAGACGGTAAGATTCTGGCCATTCAGGATCAACACGCCACCAGCCATGAAGCTGACCAGGTTGTTGAGTTAAATGATCATATTTTACTGCCAGGCTATGTGAACGCCCACGGCCATGCCGCAATGTCATTATTCCGCGGCCTGGCGGATGACCTGCCGTTGATGACCTGGCTGAACCAGCACATCTGGCCAGCCGAGGGCCGCTGGGTCAGTGAAGAATTTGTTCATCAGGGCACCCGCCTGGCCATCGCCGAGATGTTAAAATGTGGCACCACCAGCTATGCCGATATGTATTTTTATCCGCAGTCCGGGGTTCAGGCCGCGATTGACAGCGGCATCCGCAACGTCAGCTTTACCCCTATTCTGGATTTTCCAACCAATTTCGCGCAAAACGCCGACGACTACATCGACAAAGCCCTGGCCGCTCACAAGCAATTTCATAATCAGCCACGCATCACACTGGGGCTTGGACCACACGCACCCTACACAGTGTCAGACGAGCCACTGAAACACATCACCATGCTGGCCGACCAACTGGATATTCCGGTACAGATTCACCTGCATGAAACCGCGTTTGAAGTCGCTCAAAGCCTGGAACAAAGCGGCAAACGTCCGACTCAGCGCCTGGCCGAACTGGGCTTTTTAACCGAACGGGTCAGCTGCGTGCATATGACGCAGATTTCTGACGACGACATACAGATTCTGCAGCAAAGCGGTGCTTCGGTTGTGCATTGTCCGGAATCCAACTTAAAGCTGGCCAGTGGTTTTTGCCCAACCGCCAGACTGCTAAGCAAGGGTATTAATCTGGGCCTGGGCACCGATGGCGCAGCGAGTAACAATGATCTGAATATTCAGGGCGAAATGAAAACCGCCGCCATGCTGGCTAAAGCAGTCGCTGAGGATGCCGCCGCCTTGCCGGCCTGGCAGGCACTGGAAATGGCGACCATCGGCAGCGCCAAAGCACTGGGCATCGAAGATCAGGTGGGTTCACTGGAAGCGGGTAAACAGGCCGATTTACAAGCCGTGAATTTAGCGCAACTGGGCCAGAGCCCGTTGTACGACCCAATCTCCCAACTGGTGTACACCGACTCCAGCCGCGCCACCGAGTATGTCTGGGTGGCGGGAAAAGCGTTATTAGAGAAAGGCCAGCTCACTGAAAGTACTGGCCTGGATGAGCAACAGTTAATTGCCAATGCTGCGCAATGGCAAAAGAAAATTTCGCAACATTAAAATGAATTGAAGGGTTCAAAACAGACACTTTTTCTACCGTCTCCCAGAAGGCACGTCCATGTACCTACCGGGCGATCGCAACATCCTGTTGCTGCTCTCGAAAAAGTCTCTGCTTTAAACTCTGAAGATATGTTCCCGGCGGCTTAATTACTCCGGCGACTTATTCCTGAGAATTAGGGAAAAGATATGAGCACTGAAAAAGCGCAGAATGTAGACAGCGCAGAAATCGCAAAATTTGAAGCCCTGGCCACACGCTGGTGGGATGAAGAAAGCGAATTTAAACCACTGCACGAAATCAACCCGTTGCGTACTAATTACATCGACGGTCTGGTGCACCTGGCCGGCAAAAAAGTGTTGGACGTCGGCTGTGGCGGCGGCATTCTGGCCGAAGCCATGGCACAACGAGGCGCTGACGTCACCGGCATCGACATGGGTCAGGCTAATTTAAACACCGCCAAACTGCATGCCCTGGAAAGCGGTGTTAACGTCGATTATCAATGCATTGCGGTAGAACAGCTGGCAGAACAACAGCCTGCATCATTTGATGTGGTAACCTGCCTGGAAATGCTGGAACACGTTCCCGATCCGCTTTCTATTATTCAGGCCTGTAGCAAACTGGTTAAACCCGGAGGCCAGGTGGTTTTCTCGACCATCAACCGCAATCCTAAATCCTATGCGTTTGCCATTATTGGTGCGGAATATTTACTGCGCCTGGTTCCGACCGGTACGCACGACTACCACAAGTTTATTAAACCGAGTGAAATGACCCGCTGGTGTCGCCAAGCAGGTTTAGCGGTTACCGATATGACGGGGATGGTTTATAACCCAATCACCAAGATCTACCGCTTAAAAGATAATGATGTGGATGTGAACTATCTGATGGCGGCCCAGAAAACAGAAGGCACAGGCGAATGAAGCCTGAAGCAATTCTGTTTGATTTAGACGGCACCCTGGTCGATACCGCACCGGATTTTTTTGCCGTGGTGAATGGCCTGCGCAAAGAACAGGGCAAAGCCGAACTGGCCGATGAAACCATTCGCCAGCAGGTGTCCAATGGCGGTGCGGCCCTGACCCGCCTGACGTTCGACTACCCAGATCAGGCCGGCCGCGATCTGGCAAACGCCCCACAGGTGTTTATCGACCACCGCCAGCAGATTCTCGATCGGTACCTGGACAATATCGGCAACTTAAGTGGTTACTTCCCGGGCTTTGATGCAGTCCTACCCGAGCTGCAAAAGCACGGCATTCGTTGGGGCATTGTCACCAATAAGCCCCGGCTCTATACCGAAGTGTTACTGAATAAGCTTCACATTCACTGTGATGTCGTGGTTTGCCCGGATGACGTGGCAAAATCCAAACCAGACCCGGAGCCGCTGTTAAAAGCAGCCGACCTGTTAGGGCTTAACGCACAGCAATGCTGGTACGTGGGCGATCATATCCGCGATATACAAGCCGGCCAGGCGGCTCAGATGTTTACCCTGGCGGCCAGCTTCGGTTACATCGAAGCCGGTGACAGTGCCGAGAACTGGCAGGCGGATGCCATTATCGATACGCCTGAGGCGCTATTGCAACAGCTGACAGCAAATAAATAAAAACCGAATTCAGATAAGTAAATTACGAAGCAAACACAATGATCGATATTAGCCAATTAAAGCCTGTTGCACAGGCACAACAAGAACAGGTTTTAAAAGGCCGCGTCATTCTCGTCACGGGTGCCGGTTACGGCATTGGTCGTACAGCAGCGCTGACCTACGCACGAGCAGGTGCAACCGTTCTGCTGTTGGGCCGTACTCAGGAAGCATTAAATGACACTTATGATTTAATCGAAGCTGAAAACCTGCCTCAACCTGCGGTATTACCTTTCGACCTGGAAGAAACCGACGAAGAAAAATTCCGTGAACTGGCCAACTTAATCGAAGAAAACTTCAGCCATTTAGATGGCGTATTATTAAATGCCGGCGTGTTAGGTCAGCGCACCCCACTGGATAACTACGACTGGACCACCTGGCAAAAGGTGATGCAGATTAACGTCAACGGTCAGTTTATTTTAATGAAACATCTGTTGCCGTTATTGCGTCAGGCACCCAAAGACGCCTCGGTAATTTTCACCACCTCCAGCGTCGGTCGTCAGGGCCGTGCTTATTGGGGCGCTTATTCGGTTTCTAAATTTGCCACCGAAGGTCTGATGCAGGTGCTGGCAGAAGAACTGGAAAACACCTCAGAAGTACGTGTTAACTGCATCAACCCAGGCGGCACCCGCACCCAGATGCGCGCTGCCGCTTACCCCAGCGAACACCCGAGCCAGGTGCCCGAAGCGGACGCCATTATGCCGTTGTATATGTATCTGATGTCGCCGCAGTCGGTTGCCGTACACAAACAAAGCATTGATGCCCAACCGAAAAAATAGTCACCCCATATCAGCAGATAACTCCGCTGTGGCTGTTGCCACTGCGGAGACTGTCTTTCCCTGCCGTCACCCTTTACGGCGAGGTGCTTTTCCTATCTAATCCGTCAGGATATTACCGATTAATCAGAGCGCAAACGCGCAGGAGACACTCTGTATGGCCGGCTTACTTCCCGACCTGGACCCGGAAGGCTTACTCGAATATTCCGTGGTATTTACCGACCGCTCACTCAACCATATGTCAAAACAGTTTCAGGGCGTGATGAACGATATCTCAGCCACGCTGAAGTCGGTTTATAACGCCGATGCTGTGGTTGTGGTTCCGGGTGGTGGCACCTATGGCATGGAAGCGGTGGCCCGTCAGTTTGCGCAGGACAAAAAAACGCTGGTTATCCGTAACGGCTGGTTCAGCTACCGCTGGACCCAGATTTTCGATATGGGCAATATCCCGGCATCCAGCACGGTGATGACGGCCAAACGCACAACAGAAGGCGCACAGGCGCCATTTGCTCCGGCTCCGATCGACGACGTCGTCGCCACGATTAAAGCGGAAAAACCCGACCTGGTGTTTGCCCCTCACGTAGAAACTGCATCCGGCATGATTCTGCCGGACGACTACCTGAAAGCTGTGGCCGATGCCGTACATTCAGTCGGTGGGTTATTTGTACTCGATTGTGTTGCATCCGGCACGTTATGGGTAGACATGAAAGCCGTCGGCGTCGACGTATTAATCAGCGCACCACAGAAAGGCTGGAGCTCTTCTCCTTGCGCGGCACTGGTAATGATGAGCCAGGCGGCTGTGGACGTTATGGAAACCACCACCAGCAGCAGCTTCGCCACCAACCTGAAACAGTGGCACCTGATTATGCAGGCGTACGAGAATGGCGGCCATGCTTACCACGCCACCATGCCAACCGATGCCCTGACCAAATTCCGCGACACTATGCTGGAAACCAAACAATATGGTTTCGATAAAGTACGTGACGAACAGATCGAACTGGGTAAACGTGTACGCGCTATGCTGGAAAGCAAAGGCATTAACAGCGTTGCCGCAGAAGGCTTTAAAGCACCCGGTGTTGTCGTGAATTACACCACCGATGCCGAGATGCAAAACGGCAAAAAGTTTGCCGCCTTAGGCATGCAGGCCGCAGCCGGCGTACCGCTGATGTGTGATGAAGGTGACGATTACCAGTCATTCCGCATCGGCTTGTTTGGCCTGGACAAACTGCACGATATCGACGGTGCTGTCGAGCGCTTAGAAAAGGTTATCGATCAGATTCTGTAACCTGCTGTCGTCGGCGAGGTAATAAAAAACCGGAAATGATTCGCTCATTTCCGGTTTTTTATTACCGCCTGAAATAATCAGATCGGCAGTAATCAGAACGGTACATCGTCATCAAATGCCGGGCCTGCGGACGGGGCACTGAAGGCGCCCATATCGTAATTCTGGCCGCCCGGTTGCACACCCGCACGTTCCACTTTCCAGGCCTGTAAGCTGGTAAAACATTTTTCCGGCTTGCCCGGTGCACTCCATAACCGGCCAGACAGGTTAAAGGTCACCTGAACTTCATCACCAATCTGAAAAGCATCCATCAGCGCACACTTGTCTTTAATCAGCTCCAGCGCCACATAATTCGGGTAATCCGGATTTTCCCCATCACCACTGAGCTTGATCACAAACTCACGTTTGGTGAAACCGTTCTGACCGTATTCCCGGGTCTGATCGATCGAGTGGATGATTCCCTGAGCTTCGAAGCTTTTAGACATATTGCTACCTGATAACGATTAAATGAATGGTCGCCATCATACCATCTTCCCCGTGGTTTGTGATGGCATTACAATGGCGCCTCCCTATCAGAATCTGAGTTGTATCTGAGTTATTTATGCCCGCCCTGCTGTCCAGAATACTATTAATATTTTTAACACTGTTGTTCTTTAGCAACAGCAGTGCCGAACCACTGTCCTTCCGCCAGGCGAAAAAACAACTGAAGCAGCTGTACCAGGGCGAACATCAGAGCAGTTTTTATTGCGGCTGTGATTTTCGCTATCAGGGCAAAAAACTGCTGCCGGATTTAAACGGTTGCGGCTATCAGGTGCGTAAACAACAAAAGCGCGCCAACCGCATTGAGTGGGAGCATATTGTACCCGCCTGGGCCTTTGGCCATCAGCGCCAGTGCTGGCAGCAGGGTGGCCGCAAAGCCTGCAAAAAAGACCCGCTGTTCAGGCGCATGGAAGGTGACATGCACAATCTGGTGCCCGCTATCGGTGAGGTTAATGGCGACCGCTCCAACTACCGCTTCAGCGACTGGAACGGGCTGGCCACCCAATATGGCCAATGCAACATGCTGGTCGATTTTAAAGCGAAAAAAGTACAGCCCCCCGGTAACAGCCGTGGCGCGATTGCCCGCGCGTATCTGTACATGGCCAGGCAATACACACTGAAACTGTCGGGCGCTGAGCAGCGGCTGTATCAGGCCTGGCATAAACAACATCCTCCGGGGCGCTGGGAATGTCGTCGCAACCGGTTAATCGAACAGATCCAGGGCAACCGCAACCCTTTCATCAGCGATTGCTAACAGCGGCAAGCGGCGGCAACGGCTAACAAAATATTGCCGCCTTGCCGCTACAGCATGCCATTCCGTTCGCTACAAGCGCGTCAATCAATCAGCCTGTCAGGTTAGACAACTTGGCAGGGTAACTCAGACGCCACCAAACTGCCGTCCCGGACCATTAAAACAGTCATTTTATTGTCAGCTACAAAATAACCAAGACCGTCAAACAGCCAACATTCAGACACTCTTCTTAAATAGAATTCATAACCTATTGTTTTTAAAGGATATTTACACTTAAAAAATACTGGCACAAAAATAGCTTCTGCCGTTGTAAGAATTTTTTGCCAGGTACGAGGTAGCTCATGGTGAGTCCTTTACACAGCAACGGCCGCGCACAATTACGAGAAGATAAGGCTGTTACATCCATCGGGGAACTTGCGCCCAAGCCCGATCTGCGCCCGGAGCTGTTGCTAAAACTGTCGGGCAAATTACAGACCACGCTGGAGCTGTCACAACTGCTGGAGATTTTTTTCCGCGAAATTCAGCAGGCGGTTCTGGTAGACGGTTTAAGCTACAATCACGCAGGCAACAACATTCTGCAAAGCCAGGGAAAAACCAGCCCTCACTCGGTCAGTTACCGGTTACAAACCCAGCAGGACTACATGGGTGATCTGACCTTCCATCGTTCTACCCGATTCCGCGAACACGAGCTGGCAAACCTGGAAGGTCTGTTAACCACACTGGTGTATCCGATGCGTAATGCGCTGCGTTATCACGAAGCGTTGGCCGCAGCATTCCGCGACCCCCTGACCGGTGCCGGCAACCGCGTCGCGCTGGATAAAACCCTGAGCCGGGAGCTGGAACTGGCCAAACGCCATGGCCAGCAGCTGTCAGTATTAATGCTGGATCTGGATTATTTTAAACAAGTGAACGATCAGCACGGCCACAGCACAGGCGATAAAGTACTGAAAGACGCCGCAGACTGCATTTGCAGCTGTATTCGCCAGACAGATATGTGTTTCCGTTATGGCGGGGAAGAGTTTCTGGTGATGCTCAGCAGTGCCGATCAGTCCGGTGCCTTACGCATTGCTGAACGTATCCGCATGAGCATTGCCGCCCTGATCTTTAATGCACCCAAAGGCGAGCTGCAGATTTCTGCCAGTATTGGCTGTGCGACCTTACGCGGGGATGACGATCGCGACAGCCTGGTACAACGCGCCGACAAGGCGCTCTATCAGGCCAAACACGGCGGCCGTAACCGGGTTATCAGTGATGTCGATATGGCCTTTTCTGAGCTCGAGCAGGCGGCTGAATAGCCTCAGCTAAAGCGCATAAAAAACCGCATTTTATGATCATAAAATGCGGTTTTTTTTATCATCAAATTAAGCCTGAAATCTTAATCCAGGAAGGCAAAATGTTCTTCATCCATCTGCATTAACGACTTAGGATCGCGCACCATCATTTTGGCGTGACCTTTAGCACGCGGCAGCATGCGTTTAAAATAAAACTCCGCCATCTGAATTTTGGCTTTATAGAAGTTCGCATCACCATCGCCCTGTTCCAGCTTCTGATAAGCCGTTTCTGCCATTTGCGCCCAATAATATGACATCGCAATATAACCGGCATACATCAGGTAATCGACGGAAGCCGAGCCTACCATATCGCGGTTTTTAGAAGCCTTATAAGCGATGCGCAGATTATTCACTTTCCAGGCAAGCATATTACGCTTCAGCTTGCGCACCATTTTTTTCATTTCCGGGCGTTTTGTATGTTTGGTGAAATCAGCCACCTGATCGGCAAAACGATTAAACGACTTAAATTTACCCAGCAACATTTTACGGCCTAATAAATCCAGCGCCTGAACACCGGTGGTGCCTTCATACAGCTTGGAGATCTGGGCATCACGCACAATCTGCTCCATGCCCCACTCTTTAATAAAGCCATGGCCACCATACACCTGCACACCATGGTTAGCGGCTTCATATCCCAGCTCGGTCAGAAAGGCTTTCAGAATCGGGGTTAAAAACCCCAGTTCATCATCGTATTCTTCATAAGCCTGCTGATCACCACGGTTATGAGCGGCGGTCATCAGGTCTGCCAGCCGTGCCGCGTGATACACCATCGCCCGGCCGCCTTCGGCAATCGCTTTCTGAGTCAGCAGCATACGCCGCACATCCGGATGCACCATCAGTGTATCCGCAACTTTATCCGGGTCTTTCGTACCGCTTAACGAGCGCATAGAACGGCGGTCTTTGGCGTAGGGCAAGGCTCCCTGGAACGACAATTCAGCCGACGCCACCCCCTGAATGGAGGTACCGATACGGGCGGTATTCATAAAGGTGAACATGCACATCAGACCTTTATTTTCCGGCCCGATCAGAAAACCTTTGGCAGCATCAAAGTTCATCACACAGGTAGAAGAACCGTGAATCCCCATTTTTTCCTCAATCGAACCACAGCTGACCGGATTACGTTCGCCCAGGCTACCGTCGTCGTTAACGTTGAATTTCGGCACAATAAACAACGAAATACCTTTGGTGCCGGCCGGAGCACCGGGCAGTCGTGCCAATACGATATGAATAATATTTTCTGCCATATCGTGTTCACCGGAAGAAATAAAAATTTTCTGTCCGGTTAACGAATACGATCCATCGCCATTCGGTTCAGCTTTGGTTTTTACCTGACCCAGGTCGGTGCCGCACTGTGCTTCGGTCAGACACATGGTACCGGTCCAGCGACCTTCCGACAGCGGCACAAAAAAGGTTTGCTTCTGTTGTTCGCTGCCATGCATCCAGATGGTATTCATGGCACCCAGCGATAATCCCGGGTACATACCCCATGGCCAGTTGGCGGTGCCAATCATTTCCGACTTGGCCAGCGACAGTGAAATCGGCAGCCCCTGACCACCGTATTCCACCGGTGTCGACATCGACTGCCAGCCGTTTTCGACATACATCTGATACGCTTCTTTAAAGCCCGCCGGGGTTTGCACCTCACCCCCTTCAAAACGACAGCCTTTATCACCGCTCTGATACAGCGGTGCAATCACATCCTCAGAGAACGACGCCGCAGCCTCTAAAATCATATCGACCATTTCCGGCGTTGCTTCCTCACCACCGGGAATGGTTTTGTAGTGTTCCTGAAACCTGTACACATCGTTCATCAGGAATTTAATATCTTTAACCGGAGCCTTGTACTGAATCATGGTGCATCCTAAAAAATTATTATCATTGGAATAACCACGTTATTTTTACCGTTGTTTGCCAGCAGGCCATTGGCTAAACGGCCGTTGTGTTATGTCAGTTCGGTTAGCTGCAGCAACCTCACCCCCCATCACGGGCCATAAAAAAACGCCCGTTATCTGACAACAACGAGCGTTTCTGTTTCACCGTCAACGACTGAATAACACGGCGTTATTCAGTCTGGGGAATATCAGGCAGGTTCTGCCTGCTTCTGTTTTGCCGCTTCTTCATCTTTTAATTCACGGCGCAGGATTTTACCCACCGGCGTCATCGGCAGTTCGTCACGGAATTCCACATGACGCGGCACCTTATAGGCCGTCAGCTTTTCACGGCAGAAGTTACGAATCTCTTCAACCGTGACATTACTGTCGCTGGCGACGATGAATAACTTAACCGCTTCACCGGTTTTATCATCATCAATACCAATTGCGGCGCAATTTTCAACCGCCGGATGAGCAGCAACCACATCTTCAATTTCGTTCGGGTAAACGTTAAAGCCGGAGACCAGAATCATGTCTTTGATGCGATCAACAATTTTAACAAAACCATCTTCGTCGATCACCGCAACATCACCGGTACGTAACCACTGACCATCAGCAGTAAAGGATTCGGCGGTCGCTTCCGGACGGTTCCAGTAACCTTTCATCACCTGCGGGCCGTTAACACATAACTCGCCACGTTCACCCAGTGGTACTTCGTTACCTTCGTCATCGATACATTTCAGCGCAGTACCCGGAACCGCCTGGCCTACCGTGCCCTGACGCTCCAGGCCACCCGCCGGATTCATACACACCGCTGGCGAACATTCGGTTAACCCGTACGCTTCTGAAATGCCGCAACCGGTCATTTCTTTCCAGCGATTAGCGGTGTCGTCGACCAGTGCAGTACCACCGGATAACGTCAGGCGCAGTTTGCTGAAGTCCATGGCACGGAATTCCGGGTGTGCCATCAGCGACACAAACAAGGTGTTCAGGCCAATAATGCCGGTCAGCTGGTGCGGCTTCATCATACGCACAAACATATCGGTATCACGTGGGTTGGCAATCAGAATGCTGTGGTCGCCCAGTTCGAACAGCGCCATCAGATGCACAGTGAATGAATAAATGTGGTACAGCGGCAGCGGCGCCACAATTTTCACACCACCTTCCGGTTTAATCGGCTGACCTTTGTCATCCACCTGGCTGAGCATGGCACGCGCCTGCATCATATTGGCAATCAGGTTACGGTTGGTCAGCTCAGCACCTTTGGCAACACCCGTGGTGCCGCCGGTGTACTGCAGAATAATGGTGTCGTCAGGGTTTTTAATATAGTTCGGCTGGAAACCATTGTATTTGCCACCCTGAGCCAGCGCCTTACGGAAAGATACGGCTTGTGGCAGGCTGTAAGCCGGTACCATTTTTTTCACGTATTTGGCCGCGGCGTTAATCACGGTACGTTTCAGTAATGGCAACATATCCGCCAGCGATGTCACAATAATATGCTTCAGGCCGGTTTCATCTTTGATGTTCTCGACCGATTTGGCGAATACATCCATACACACCAATGCTTTGGCACCGGAGTCGTTAAACTGGTGTTTCATCTCCCGCTCGGTATACAGCGGGTTGGTGTTAACCACCACCATACCGGCACGCAAAGCACCGTACATCGCAATCGGGAACTGCAGCACGTTTGGCATCTGAATCGCAATACGGTCGCCTGGTTTCAGGCTGGTGTGGTTCTGCAGGTAAGCTGCAAATGCCGCGCTGTATTCGTCAATCTGGCGATACGTCAGGGTATAACCAATGCTGGTAAACGCCGGACGGTCGGCATAACGCTTAAACGAGTTTTCAATCACTTCAACGACGGCGTCGTATTCGTTCAGATTGATGGTGTCCATTACGCCCGGTGCGCGTTTACCATCCCAGAAAGATGCTTCCACTTGTGTTGTCTCCCCAATGCGGATTACAGGAAAACCAGATACCCGGCAGACGCCTGTGGTATGGAGTTGGCCATTGGCCGGGTGAAGGTCTGATTATTTTTTTAATAGGCCGCACTATGAACCAAAGTGCCATTGAGTTAAAGAGGAAATCGTGACATGATTCCGGTCATTCCACGCCACCCAAACATCCGACGCCTTCTCTATGTCCCATAGCAGTGCCGCTTCCCGACCATTTATTGCAACTGAATATTTATCGCAACTGATCGAAATGTTAGCCCTGCAGGGAATCAATGCTGCACAACTGGCTCAGGGCACCGGGCTGACCGCCCGTACCCTGATGTCGGCCAACGAATACATTTCACCGCTGCAATATCATAAGGTGGTGGAAAATGCGCTGGCGCTGAGTGGCGACCCACTACTGGGGCTGGAGCACGGCAAACGGATGAATATTTCCAGCCACGGTTTTCTCGGCTTTGCCATTATGGCATCCGATACTCTGGGCGATGCGCTGTCACTGGCGATTCGTTATGCCCGCACCCGTACGCTGCTGGCCGATATCCGGTTTATGCAGGAAGATGACAGCGCCATTATTCAGATCAATCGCCTGGCGGCGATGCCCACCACATTCTCTTTTGTGGTGCAGAATATTATGTCGACCTTTGTCACCATTGCCCGCTTTCTGACTCAGAACCGTGAAGAACTGGCGGCTATGGTGAAGTTTACCGAAGCACCAGCGCGGCCGGCGTCCTGCTACGAACAACTGTTGGGGGTGCCGGTGATGTTCCACCAGCCACACAATCAGCTGTGTATTCCGTCTTATATGCTGGAGATTCCGGTATCCACCGCCAATACCACCGCCCGCCGCATGGCTGAGGCAGAGTGTCAGAAGCTGCTGGCTGAACTGGACCGCGGTCAGGACCTGGTCACTCAGATCCGCCAGCAGCTGGAACAACTGCAGGCGTTCCCGACCTTAACTCTGATGGCTGGCCGGCTGAAGTCCAGCCCACGCACCATTAACCGTCAGCTGGCCCAGCTGAACACCACTTACCAGAAAATTATTGACGAAGCCCGGCGGGAACAGGCAATGGAGATGTTATTGCAGAGCAACCGCTCGGTAGAAGATATTGCCCAGCAACTGGGGTATAACGATCCGTCCAATTTTGGTCGTGCTTTTCGTCGCTGGCTGGGGATGTCGCCACGCGCTTTCCGCAAAAAGACCCGCGAACAAAACGAGCAGTTTGTTCCTGATAGCTGATTCCGATCCGGCACCGGGAAGCAGCCACTGGAAAAATTGAACATTCCCCCCACGGCTGCTTTCCGTTAGCATGAGCACAATAAAGCGGTAAACCAGCAAATAATAACAATGAATTCGATCCACTTTCCCAGCGGTCAGCGTGAGCTCTATCAGGGCTTATCCCAGCGTATTAACCAGTACTTTAAACAACAGCACAGCCATAAAAGCGGTAATCCGGCACTGTATCGTAAGGCCGCGGTCATCAGCCTGTTATTTATCAGCAGTTTTGCCGCTATCTTTGTCGTACCCGCCGGCTGGAACTGGCTGGCCTGGATCGGCCATGGTATTGCTACCGCGCTGGTCGGATTTAATATCATGCACGACGGTGCCCATGAATCGTTCAGCCGTTCGCGCAGCGTTAACCGCATTGCGGCACTGAGTTTTAACCTGATTGGTTCCAACCGTTTTTATTGGGCACAGAAACACAATCGTAATCACCACACTTTTACCAACGTTGATGAAATCGACGAAGACATCGATGCCTTTGGCTTATTTCGTATGAGTCCGAATCAGCCACGTTACCGCTTTCATCGCTGGCAACATATTTACGCCTGGATGTTGTACCCGCTGACCAGCCTGTTCTGGTTTTTTGTACTCGATTACAAAGCCTACTTCAGCCGCAAAATAGCGACCCGTCCTTTCAGTCAGGCCATGACACTGGCTGATCATCTGGAATTCTGGTTTTCCAAAGCCCTGTATCTTGCCCTTTACCTGCTGCTACCGGCCAGTGTATTAGGCTGGTCTTTGACCCTGAGTGGCTTTCTGCTGATGCATGCGGTGCTGGGCTTTTTATTTGCAGTGGTTTTTCAGCTTGCACATGTGGTCGATAAAGCCGAGTTCCCGCGTCCACAAAGTGATGAGCAGCAAGGAGGCCAGGCCGGCCAGATGGGACATGAGTGGGCCGAACACCAACTCAAAACCACCGTCGACTTCGCCACCCACAGCCGCTGGATAACCTGGGCACTGGGTGGCCTGAATTTCCAGGTCGAACATCACTTATTTCCGCGGGTCAGTCATATTCACTATCCGCAGCTGCACCAACTGCTACGCCAGGAATGTCAGCAACGCAACCTGACCCTGCGCAGTTATCCCAGCTTACCTGCGGCGCTGCGCGGCCACTACAATCATCTGCGGCAGCTTGGCCGCGGCTGATTCCCCGGCAACAAAATCTCCGCTGACTGCTACACTGACATAAGCCTGTTTTCAGGTGGACTTATGGCATCGGGCGGGCCCCGCCCTGACCGGAGAGATGTGATGCAGATCAGCCAACATTGCTGGCAACAGGGCCATATCACCCCCGCCCTGCCCGATAATACGCCACAACTGGTGTTGATATTTGGTAACGAAGCCGCTCAGCAGGCCTGCCGCAATGCCACCAGCCTGCGGCCTGAATTCGCCCTGCTGATCAGCTGCGTTGGCCGCCGCTCCGTGTTACAACAACTGGTTGACGAGGAACTGGAAACCTTGTCGGAAACTCTGCGGCGAGATATCCCTCATGCAGGCTTTTATTCGTACGGAGAAATAGCACCGTATATGGGTTTGGGGCCGTGTAACCTGCATAACCAGACCATGACGATCACGACTTTCGCTGAGCAGGAATAAGCATGCACCGCTTACTGAAGCGCCAACTGAAACGCCACTGTCAGCAGCCGCTGCCAGATACCATCAACGCCCTGCTGACGGCCGTCGACCGCGCCTATCAGCAAGCCGATACTGATCGTGAAATGCTCGAGCGTTCACTGCAACTGACGTCCGAAGAACTGCTGGAACGTAACCATAAACTGAGCCTGAATCTGAAAGAACAACAAGCCTCAGAACAGGCATTGCAACAATCGTTTCAGATTCTGAACGCCACCCTGAATGCCTCCCAGGAAGGCGTACTGGTGGTTAATCATCACGGTATCCCGATCGTTTATAACCAGCTCTACCTGGAGATCAATGGCCTGAATGAAGAAGGTATCAGCCATATGACCTTTGTTGAGCTGATGGCCAATTCGCAAAGTTATTTACGCCAGCCAGAGCTGTTGCAACAACAGGTCGATGACCTTAACCGCAAACCAGGGGCTGCCTGTCACCAGTTATATCAGTGTAACGATGGCCGCTGGATTGAAGCCTACGCCTGTAATGACCCGGTTGCCGGTTATATCTGGATGTTGCGGGATATCACCGAAGTTCGTGAAAAGGAACAAACCATCGCCCACCAGGCACGTCACGACGCCTTAACGGAATTACCCAACCGCATCCTGTTAATGGACCGGCTGGAGCAGGCCATCCAACGGGCACAACGTCATAAACACCGCTTTGCAGTGTGTTATCTCGACCTGGATGCCTTTAAAACGATTAATGACAGCCTCGGCCACGAGGCCGGGGATGGCTTACTGCTGCAAGTCAGTAAACGGCTGAACACCCGCATCCGCAACAGCGATACGCTGGCCCGGATTGGTGGTGATGAGTTTGTGGCGGTACTCGATGCGATAAAGTCTCAGGAAGAAGCGTTATGGCTGGCAGAGCGTATTCTGGCCACCCTGAACGAACCGATTATGCTTTCCGGACGGCGCTTTTTTATTGGCGCATCGATGGGCATTGCGCTGTACCCCAACGACGGTGAAGATGCGGGAATTCTGCTAAAAAACGCCGACATCGCCATGTACCGCGCCAAACAGAACGGTAAAAACCGCTTCCATTTTTTCACTCCATCCCTGGAGCGTATCGCCCAACACCGGCTCACTATGGAAACCAATCTGCGCCGCGCGCTGGAAAACGACGAACTGGAGTTATTTTATCAGCCCAAAGTGTATCTGCAGCAGGATGCCAGCCAGCAACAAAGCGGTAAGCTGCACAGCTTTGAAGCATTATTACGCTGGCCTCAGGCCAATGGCCGTTATATCCCGCCCGACAGCTTTATCGGCATCGCCGAAGACGCCGGCATGATTGGCCATATCGGCCAATGGGTACTGGAAGAGGCAGCACAACAAGCCAAAATCTGGCACCGCCAGGGGTTTCACGGCAATATCAGCGTGAATATTTCACCCAAACAATTCCTGCTGCCGGATTTTGAGCGCGACATCGTTGAAACCCTGACCCGCCTGCAGGTTCCTGACCAGCTGATTTCCATCGAAATTACCGAAAGTCTGTTAATGCAGGATCTGAACAGTGCCCGCAGCGTACTGGAATACTTTCGACGTCATGGCGTCTGTATTTATCTGGATGATTTTGGTACCGGATTTTCATCACTGAATTATCTGAAAAACCTGCCGGTCGATGCGATCAAAATTGACCGCACCTTCGTTAAAGATCTGGCCAGCAGCAATGCTGATAAAGCCATCGCCTCCTCCATCATTGCCCTGGCCAGAAATCTCGGCATGCTGGTGGTCGCCGAAGGCGTAGAAACATTAGAACAGGCCGAGTTTCTGGTCAGTCACGGCTGCGACCTGGCGCAGGGGTATTATTTTGGCCGGCCGGTAAATGCCCGTCAGGCAACCCAGTATTTTACTCTGGGTACCTTGTCAAAACCCGAATGACACCGTACATTCGCGCCTTTCAGTCAATCGTACAGAGGCCAGCGTGAATTACCCTCACTTTTTAGCCGTTGATGGCAGCTCCTGGGAAGACCAGGCTCACCCGGTCGCCATCGCCTGGTCGCTGGCCGACGGCAGTATTAAAACCACGCTGATTCAGCCGGAGGATGACTGGCAGGACTGGGATTATGCACTGGAGGATCTGCATGGCATCAGCCAGGACACCTTGTATCAGCGTGGAGAAACCTGCTGGTCGGTGTTACGTGAGCTGGAACACGACCTGGAGCAGCCCCACCTTGCCTGTGACGATCTGCAGCGCACCGAACAGCTGCTGGAAAAACTCTACGACGCCTGCGGCCGTGACGTCGGTGTTGAAATATCCGCTTACCAGCAGGATATCGCCGACCCGGGCATCATCAGTGAAGTGCGTGACAATCTGCAACTGTCAGAACAAACCTGTGACGACCGGGTACGGCTGATGCTGGAAGTCTGGGCCAGAGAACACGGCTGACCGGTACGCTGCAACGCCACCGCTTTCCGATCAAAGGTACGGCTTAACATCATCCATTCATAAGCCTGCACCAGGTAGTCCATCTGCAATGCCCAGCGTGATTTCAGATACTCCGATACAATATGACCAAATCCTTTTTATTCTGCGGAGCTCTTATGGCGTTGTCGGCCACTATTTATAAAACCCACCTGTCGATTTCGGATTTACGCCGTCACCATTATCAGGACTATTCACTGACACTGGCACTGCATCCGTCCGAAACGGAACAACGCATGATGATTCGGTTATTGTGCTTTTGCCTGTATGCCAGCGAGCAGCTGGAATTCAGCCGTGGCTTAAGTAACGACGACGAACCGGATTTGTGGCAAAAAAGCCTGACCGGCGACACTGAGCTCTGGATTGAACTCGGACAACCGGATGAAAAGCGGGTGCGAAAAGCCTGTGGCCGTGCCAGTCAGGTGGTGATCGCCGGCTTCCAGCAACGTCCGGCCGATATCTGGTGGCAACAACATGAGCATGCGCTGACACGGTTTAACAATTTATCAGTGATTCAGCTACAGCCGGCTGACGAAGCGATACTGGCAGCGATGGTACAGCGTAATATGAAACTGCAGGTGACGCTGGATGAGGGGCAGATGTGGCTGACCGACGAGCAACACAATCTGGAAGTCAGCTGGCAGGTCAGGCAGACGGCGGCCACCAGCTGATGTCATCAGCCTGGTCAGCCACACAGTCATCAAAATCGCTGCCACGATTTTCATTACACACCAGCGCCTGAACCACAACCTCGCCGGATTCCACATAACCACGCAGCAGCAACATATGATCATCATCCCGTGCACCGTTGATATCACTGCACCGACTGTCGCACAACATCAGCTGGCCGCCATCGTATAAGGCAATTTTATTATCACTGTCGGCTGCCGGCAGGTTGGCAGCATTCAGTACAAACAAAAAGGTATTGCTGCTGCCGGTAACGGCGGTCGGGTTTTCATCATTTTCTTTCAGCCGCGCGGATACCAGCTGCCCCCCGGCACTGAGTGTTTTTTCTACCTCAATCTGGTACTGATTACCCCACTGCGGTTCAAAATCGCGGATAGCGGACGAAGTGGTGCGCAACAGTTCCCAGTCGTCCGAGCTGTTGGTGCGGTATACCAGACACAAACGCGGGTCATTATAATTACAGTCACTCTGAAAATGGCGTACCGTCCATTGCGCCTGGCTGACTCCTTCGCATTCACTGGCAAAATCATTTTCAGCCGCTGCACACAGGACTTTATTCAGCGTCAGCTGATCATCCGCAGCGGTAAATTCCAGCTGCAGTACCTGATTGTCGGCAATTGCCTGATTAATCGCCGCTCCCTGCTCTGCACTGCTGCTGAAGGTTTTTTCGCCCCCGAGTGTCCAGCTGGTTTTATCCGAATCAGCGGCGCTGATGATGCCACTTTTGCCGTGTAACGTCAGACTGAAGGCATTGTCATTAGCAGTACTTTTCTCGAGTGAAATAAAGCGGTAACTGTCCGCTTTGCCATTTTTAGCAAAACTGGTTTCCACTTTGATAGTGTGATATTCGCCCCATTGATAAGCACTGAAACCACTGAGATTATT
The DNA here is from genome assembly GCF_042648445.1 of Bacterioplanoides pacificum. Taxonomy (NCBI): domain Bacteria; kingdom Pseudomonadati; phylum Pseudomonadota; class Gammaproteobacteria; order Oceanospirillales; family Oceanospirillaceae; genus Bacterioplanoides; species Bacterioplanoides pacificum. The sequence goes on along the minus strand of NZ_JBHRYB010000005.1, from coordinate 149,265 downwards.
AAACACCGCGTAAGCGTCGCCACTGCTTTTGTCTTTCACCGAAAAACACAGGGACGCTGAATTATCACTGCAGGGCTGCTTGTAATAATTCACCTCAATGGTTTCATTTTTATCTTTGTATTCAATGCCCAGATCCGGGCAAGCGGTCAGCAAACCGGTTGTCAGCAGAATCAACGCAGGTTTCAGGTAATTCATAGCGGGTGAGCGTTCCTTTTGTCCCATAAATATCATGACTACGGTGCAACCGGGAGTAATAACGGCGCAGCATAATTTTCCAGCATCTGACGACGAATAACATCGTCATTCCCCGCCAGGCGCTGCAATAACTGCTGTCGTTTCGCAGCAATATCGCTGTTATCCGCCAGTTCCGGCCAGTCGTGTTGTGGCCACTGCTGACGCAACAGACTCAGTGCCGCCTGATGAACCGGCCAGATTTCGGCCATTTCAGCTATTTGCTGATCGATAGCGGCAGCCATCATATCAGCATCCTGCAACTGAGCCGTGGCCAGCGGCTGCCCGAAATTCACTTTTACGCGCCCTTTCTGGCCGGTCAGCCCAAGCAGAATGCTGCGCACATCTTCATCGTCAGCTTTGCTGTAATCACCACATTGCGCCACAGCGACCAGCTCAGCCGCTTTCAGCTGATCACAAGGGTCCCACTCATACTGAATCGACACCGGCACCGGATTAAGCTGCTGCATGGTTTCAGCGAACGACTCATTCCGTTCGCGGCCATGTAATGCCAGCATTTTTAATACGGCGGTATCGGTTTTATCACGGTTATCTTTCGCCCGCCCTTCACGCTGGGCAATCCAGACCGATTGTCCCTGTTCAGCAGAATGGCGGATATAACCCGACAGGCGTTGCAGTTCACGCAGTTTCTGGCGTTTATTCGCGATACTGCGTTTCACCACAAAACTTTTATTGAGCCGCATCACATCTGCGACATCCGGGTTCTGCAACAGGTTATCACCAATAGCAATACGGCTGGTGGGCCAACCGGCCTGATGCAGTGAATAATTGATCATAGTGGGGTCCATGGCGATATCGCGATGGTTGGAAATCCAGACATGGGCTTTCCCCGGGTCGAGATTTTCCAGTCCGGAAACCTCAACCACCGACGTGCTGCGTTGCAGTAACTGTTCAATCTGAGGCTCCAGCCACATCTGAAACTTCTCAACCGAGGTCAGTCGTTGCAGCTGGGCGCGCAGGCGCCAATGAAACAGCGGCCGCAATGCCAGCAATACAGCCGCTGGCCAGCCGGGAAAACGTTGCTTTAACAACGCACCAACCAGCTCTTCAGAAGCCGCCAGCCGCTCCAGCACCGCTTTGACTTCATTATCGTTAAACGGCCGGATATCGGCATAAATATCGCTCATGTGTTCTCTCGTTAAAATAATCTGACCAAAGTACCCTCAACCGGTATGGATGTTCGATGACAATTTTCCCGGTCTGCGCTTTAGTATATCCTTGCCTCTCTTTTCGAGCGAACAAGGTACACCGCAATGGTTGATGTTTGGCAACCGGCTAACACCCTGCCTGCAGGCCCCGACTTGACACTGGTAGAAAAACTGGCGGCACTTTCCGCTGAACTGGAGCAGCATGACGATCTGGATCAGTTTCTCAGTGCAGATGATCTGGCTGCAGCCCGCAGCTGGATTCAGCTCAGCGAAGCACAGTGGTTGCCTGTTATTAAACAGCTGGAAGCTGAATCACGCCTGAAACTGGCGCTTTTTTATACCCTGGCAGAAGTCAAACTGAATGGTTGGCAGGCCGGTGATAAAAATCCGGCAATCTGGATATTCCGTTTTCTGAAGCAAACTCATCAACTTCCGGAAAAAAACTTTATCAGGTTACTCAAAAGTAAAACCGATAATCGCTTTATTCCTTATGGCAGTGTGCTGTAACGGACAGAGAATACGCCTGGCTCAGAATAAGTCAGGCGGCAACATCGCTGGTCAGGTAGTTAATCAGCGCCTGCTGATCATCCGGCCAGTGATAATACAACCAATGATGCTGATATTCGGCTTCTTTATGAGCGCCGCTGTCAAAACACAGACATACGATTTCCCGCCCATCCAGATCCTTCAGCACTTTTTCGACCGATGCCCGGTCTTTGTCGGCACTGACGCCGATAGCACCCGGCTGTTGCTGTGCGATCAGAAAACCAAACTGCACCGGGTCGGCTGTCACCATCACATCCCAACCCGCCCGGCGAGCCGCCGACGCGATCTCAACCGACTGATTACTGTTTTCGGCAAATAACAACAATACCTTGCCACCCAGTGCCAGATCATCGGGAATCGGCATATTGTTGCCCTTCAGGAAAGCGACAAAACTTTCCACCGGAATACGGTTATCACCACGTCCCGGCAGTTTATAAGCTTCCAGATGGCCACGTTCGATCCAGCGAATGACGGTTCGGAAATTCACACCGCAATATTTCGCCACTTCGCCGGTTGTTAAAGCTTGTTTATCCCTCACCACGCACTCTCAACTCAACAGGATACTTATATGTCAGTATAGATAGACCTGTGTGATTGCAAGGCGAAAAACCGTGAAAACAAAAAAGCGATATAAAAACCCTGATTTCTGTAGCAATTTTGCCTGAAAGCCAGTTAAGTCACTGTCGCTACGACTTACAAACGACTACAGTAATCAGGTAACACTCCGAAATATCTCACTGGTGGGCCATTCGAGGTAGCTATGCAGAGAAACCTGTTGCTGGTCGATGACGAAGTCGGCATTTTGCAAGCCATACGCAGAATGTTGCGTTCCGGCCAGTATCGTATATTTGAGGCAGCGAATACCGCCGAAGCGCTGGACATCATCGACCAGCAAGACATTCATCTACTGGTCACCGACTTTAAGATGCCCGGCGAGGATGGCCTGGCGCTGTGCCGTCAGGTTCGCCGCCTGTCACCTGCCACCTATCGCATTCTGTTATCTGGCCAGGTCGATTACCCGGCACTGCAACAGGCCTGGCGTAATGGTGATGTGCATCGTTTTGTTGCCAAGCCATGGGACAACCTGCTGCTCACCAGCGACATCCAGGAAGGTCTGAAACAACATCAGCTGCTGCGTAAAGCACATTATCTGCGTCACAACATTCAGAGCGAACAACCTCTGTTACTGACCGATGCCAACTGGGTTATCCGGCTGGCCAACCCACCGATGTGTCAGGCGCTGGGGGTCGAAGAAAGCGACCTAGTAGGAGTTAACTTATTCGCCCAAACCCTGTCATCCATGCCTTTTGAACTGGAAGCCGAAGTGACGACCCAGGTCGAAGCCAGTAACAGCTGGCTCGGCTTTTTCAGTTTTTTCCGTAACGATCAGAGCAAAGCACCGGCGTGGATGACCATCACCTCTGTCAGTGAACATTATCGGGTTGGCCTGTGCCGCTTCTGCGGTGAAGAAATTTCCCCGCCCACAGACTTCCGTGACGAACTGAAACGTTACGCCGGTTCCCACCACCTGCAACGTCTGGAACAGGACGCCAGTGAAGCCGGGGATAATCCGGAGCTGATTGTGGTGACCTTTGACGATCAGGTGAACAATAAAGATTTGTCCTCCATTTGTTACGAACGGCTGCAGGCCGCGACTGACGAACAATTCGAAATTTATTCACCTCAGCTGAACGTATTTCTGGTACTGGTTCCCGGCCACAGCGGCCCCGCCGGTCAGCAATTGCAGCAAATTAAAGAAGACTTCAGCAACAGTGTGCGATTTCAGGGAGAACGATTGCTGCTGACCCCCGACTTGCAGATCGAAAGCAAACCGCAGCAACAGGCTGAATGGCGGGAATGGTTACGACAAAAACTCGGACTGCCGCCGGCGCAGGAGCAAGCAGCAATTGCCGACGATAGCAGCAGCCACCAGGCAGACAAAGAAGACAACCAGCAGGCAACCTACCGGGTACGGCCGCTGTTCAGCCAGCGTGGTGAAGTTGTCGCCTTATTAGCCCCGACCAGCCTGCAGGATGAACAAAGCTGGCAACACTGGATGCTGGCATTACAGCAGGCCTGGCAAGCTGATTTCAGCGGTGATTTCCCACTGATTTGTGATGCTCAGGAATGGACGGATGAGACCAATCAGGCGTTTTTGCGGGCGCTTTACCGGGTACGCGAACAGCACCCGGTTCATGTTATTCTGATTGCCAGCGAAACCCAGATTCTGGGCGACAGCGCTGCGGATCTGCAGCTGCGCTCAGCCTGGCATGAAGCCGGTTGTCAGCTGGTTATGGCTAACTTCGGCCGCAGCTTTCTCAACTCCCGGCAGATTTTATCCCTGCCGATTCAGGGAGTCATGCTGGCGCCGGAGTTTTTATCCAATATGCGCAACAGTAAATCCCTGCCTCAGAGCCGTCGTTTGCTGCAACGTATCCACGATCACGACCTGATGATTTATGCGCCGGATATCAATACCACCGAAGAGCTGGCCGCGGCTCATCAGAGCAATGTCGACTGGCTCAGCGGCGATGTATTGTCAAAAGCCCTGACGGCCGATCAGCTCACCTGGTTCGCGTTATAGCGGTCTGCCCGGCCGCTGCGAATAACACTTCCCGACACGATAACCCTTCCCATCAACTCAGGCTGCGTTATCATGAGCGACTGGCTGTCCAGCGGAAGGCCGTATGGACAGCAGTGTTTTTCAGGAGCCCGACGTGAACAAAGATCAAGCCTACCACCAGATAGCTTTAGCCTGTCTGAAAACCCTGCGCGAATCCAACAGCGCTGAATCCAAAAACCAGGCACAGGCACTGTACGATGCCATCGACCAGGCCTTCGAAGGCCAGTTAGCCTTATTACTGGCGGAACTGGAAGACAGCAAACAACGCCTCAGCCTGATCAGTCAGCTGGACCCACAACGCCATTCTCTGGCCGATGCCCAGGCAATCATTGCCGCCAACAGCACCGCCCATTAACGTATCTCAGAACAACGACTCACAGAAAACAGGAACTGACATGCTGTCACCTCGTTACTGGACTTTTTTATTCATCGTACTCGCCGCGATTGCATACTCTATGGTTAAACATCTGAATCAGCCCGAACTTATTGTCAGTCCGTCGGATCCGTTTTCGTATCGTTATCTGGAACTCGACAACGGCATGAAAGCACTGCTGTTGTCGACTCCGGATTCAGATAAGGCCGCGGCAGCGGTTTCAGTTTCGGTGGGCAGCGGCGACGACCCGCAAGACCGCGAAGGCCTGGCTCACTTCCTCGAGCATATGTTGTTTCTCGGCACTGAGCCTTACCCCGAAGCCGGTGAATATCAGGCCTATATCTCCCGTAATGGCGGTGTCCATAACGCCTTTACGGCTCACAGCCAGACGACCTATTTTTTTGAGGTGAATAACACCGCGCTGGCTGGCGCACTGGATCGTTTTGCCCCCTTCTTTATTTCACCAACCTTTGATGAACAATACGTCGAACGGGAAAAAAACGCGGTACACGCCGAATATAAATCAAAATACAAAGATGATTTCCGCCGTATTTTCTCCGCCGAAAAGCAGGCGATGAACCCTCAGCACCCGTACGCATCGTTTTCGACCGGGAATCTGGACACCCTTGCTGACCGTGACGGCAGCCATATCCGGGATGAACTGCTGACGTTTTATCAGCAACATTATTCTTCCGATCGTATGACCCTGGTGCTGGCCGGTAACTATCCGCTGGAGCAGCTGGAACAATGGGCCAAAGAACACTTCAGTGCCGTGCCGCAACAAGACAACAGCGGCGACCAGAGCAGCAACCAGCAACCACTGTTCAAACCCGGCCAGTTACCACTGGACCTGAATGTAGAACCGGTTAAAGAAATCCGCCGGCTGCAATTTACCTTCCCGGTACCCGCCTCCAAACACCTGTATCAATACAAGCCGATCCAGGTCATTACCAGTCTGATTGGTCACGAAGGTGAAGGCAGTTTATTGGCCTACCTGAAGCAAAAAGGCTGGGCAGAAGGCCTGAGTGCCGGACGATCACTGGCCACCGATAACGAAACCACCATCGTGGTACAGGTCAGTCTGACCCGTAACGGCTTATTACATACCGATCAGATAACCCAGGCGCTGATGCATTACATCAAACTGATCAAACAAGCGCCGCTGCCCGATTATCTGATTACCGAACAAGCCACCATGAGCGAGTTGTCTTTCCGCTTCCAGGAACAAAGCCGGTTATCCGACTACGTGGTACGACTGAGCAGCAACTTATTAATCTATCCGTCGCACGATGTGATTTATGGTGATTACAAATGGCTGCCAATCAGCCAGCCAACACTGAAACCCTTCCTGGACGCACTGAACGTCAACAATATGTTGCGCACTCTGATTGCTCCGAATGTGGCCAGTGAAATTCTTGACCCCTGGTATGGTACCCCGATCCGCCTGCGCCCGAGCCAGTTCCCGAACCTCAGTTTACCGGAGGAGGGCCTGGAAGCACTGCACCTGCCACGTGCCAATCCGTTTATCCCGGACAATCTGGAAGCCAGCGTCAAACAGGCCAGCAGTCAGCCGGAAGCTCTGATCAACGATCCTCAGCGTTCGCTGTGGTATTACGCCGAACAGGATTTTGAGCAACCTAAAGCTCACGTACGGGTGCTGTTACAGCAACCTGAAATCCAGCAAAGTGCACGTGCCCGGGTACTGGCGCGGTTATACACCCGTACCGTCAACGAAGCACTCAATACCTACAGCTATCCGGCACACGTTGCGGGCCTGAGTTATAACCTCAGCGTTACCGGCGAAGGTGTGTTGCTGCATATTGGTGGTTACCAGGACAAAATGCCGGCATTGCTGCAACGGGTGTTGCAGGAAATGCAGCAGATTGAACTCAGCGAAGATGCTTTTAAGCGTTATAAAAACTCGTTGCAGCGAGGCCTGGAAAATCAGCTCAAGGGCAAGCCTTACCAACGCACCATGGAAGAGCTGAAGCACTGGCTGTTTGAACCGTCGTTTTCGGCACCCGATTTATTGGCAGAACTGCAGGACGTCAGCCGTGAAGACGTGCTGACCTTTGCACAACAGTTCCGCAATCAGGTCGCCCACGAACTGTACCTGCATGGCAAATTATCCCGTCAGCAGGCCAACACCCTGGCACAGCTGGTACAGGATGTATTCCCGGCCAACCACCCGCGTCTGGCGCCCAGCCAGGTATTACAGGCCCCCGCCGGTGTGCATCAGCAGGCACTGCAGCTGGACCATCAGGATTCGGCATTCACCCTGTATATTCAGGGTGATGAAAATGACGATCAGACACGCGCAGCCTATAGCTTGTTAGGACAAATTCTGTCGGCGCCGTATTACCAGTATATGCGTACCGAACAGCAGCTTGGTTACATCGTGTTTGCCACCCCTTACCCACAAAAAACCGTGCCGGGCATCGCCTTTATTGTGCAGTCGCCACAGGCAACACCTCAGCAGATCCGTGCTCAGTCGGACATTTTTTTCCGCCAGTTCGACAGCCAGCTGGCTGCTATGCCAGCCGCAGAGTTTGACAACTTCAAGCAGGGGCTGATTAACCTGCTGCTGGAAAAACCGAAAAATATGGCAGAAAAAGCCAGCCGTTACTGGCGTGACCTCGGCAACCAGCGCTTCAGCTTTGACACTCTGGAAGCGATTGCAGCAGAAGTGGAAAAACTGACTCTGAATGATATTCAGCAGCTGTATCAGCACGCCATTATGCAGCAACAACAACCCTGGCTGATCTTCACTCAGGGTGGAGAACTGCCGGACACAGCGTTACTGCAGACGGTTGATCGCAGCCAGCAGGCGCGCTTCCAGCTGGACACTCTGACATCCGATAACCAGGCATCCGACACCCAGGGTAATGAGGATCAGAGCCACTAACAGCCCAGCAAGCAGACACCCGCTGAGTTGTTAAGACTGAAACAACCAGCGGGCGTCAGCCAGCGAACGCAACCGCAATAACAATAACAACAGAAGGAATCTCCATGTCGCGCATTGCTTTTATCACCGGAGCGGCTTCCGGCATCGGTCAGGCCACTGCCGCAGCCCTATACCAACAGGGCTGGACTCTGGCGCTGGCCGATATCAATCTGCCGGCACTGCAACAACAGACCGAACGCTGGGATCAGCAACGGGTACATTGTCTGTCGCTGGATGTACGCGATGCGCAACAATGCCAGCAGGCCCTGCAACAGGTAGCGCAACAACATCAGGAACGCCTCGACCTGTTATTTAACTCCGCCGGCATTCTGCAGATTGAACGTTTCGAAAATATCAGCAGTGAGCGCCATCAGCAGATTATCGACATCAATGTGATGGGCACGGTTAATTGTTGCCAGGCGGCGTTGCCTTATTTGCGCAACAGCCGCGGCCAGGTGATTAATATGAGTTCGGCCTCTGCGGTGTATGGCGTGCCGATGTTCGCTTCCTACTCCGCCTCCAAATTTGCCGTACGCGGCCTCACCGAAGCATTACGGATTGAATGGCAGGAATACGGTGTGGAAGTCTGTGATGTGATGCCACCGTTTGTGAATACCCATATGGTGCAGTCACAACAGTCCAGCGCACCGGTACTGGAAAAACTGGGCGTGAATATCGGCGCTGAGGACGTGGTAGCCGAAGTACTGAAACAAATCCGGCGCCCGAAAACACACCGGGCAGTCAGCCTGCCGTTTAAGCTCACTTACCTGTTAAGCGAGTGGCTGCCCGGACGGGTGACGGCTGCGATTATGGCCCGCCTGCACCGCGCCTGAGCAACCGACCGGTTAATCTTTCTGATCGGCCTGTGCCATCAGCGGGCTGACATCCAGCAGGTGATGTCCATACACCCGCTGTTGCTGCAGGTCGATCACAATCACCATGGCCAGTCCCCGCAGCTGGCTGTTGATCAGTACATGTTCGTACTGATCGCCCATACGATAGACATGGGACACCTGCCCGGCACGGCAATCGGCGTGAGCAAAATCTTCAGCCGGAATCGCCTCCACATAGGGCCAGAAGTCCAGCGGCGGTTCACCGCCATCGACACGTTTCGGCTCCAGCCGGGTAGCGGCAAACTCTTCAGCATTTAATAAACGGGTTTTCATTGACTCTTCTCATCATCGTGAACGCACATGTTACAGCCTTTCTCAGAACAGATTTTTCAGTTTGTCTTTGGCTTTATCTTTCAGCTGCTGCTGCTTTTGTTTAGCCCGTTGTTTTTGTTTATCTTCATAGTTATCGAGTTTACGACTGGCCATCTGTTGCAGCTGCTGTGATTTATCATCCAGTGACCCATCCAGTTGATTCAGCTGGGTTAATTCATCACTGTAATCGCCCAGATAGGACTGAACTTTCTCATTCAGCTGCGCCTGCAGTTTATTTTCCAGCTCGGTTTGTTTTTCCTTTAAACGTTGCTGAAACGCCGTATTTAACTGTTTATCCAGATCCGAGCCCAGTTTTACTGTTGGTGAGGTCAGCTTGCCGTTTGCGCTGGCCTGCACATCAAAACGATTAATGCCGGCCAGTGCACGGGTCATCTCTTTAGCAAACTGTGTTTTACCCTGCCCTTCAAACTGAGCATCAACCACCTGAGCGTCTGCTTGCGCCTGTAATTGTCCTGCCGCCACTACCGCCAGCCCTTGCAGCTGAACCCGGGCAGAGCTCAGCTGAGTGCCGGCGATGCCCAGATCAACCGGCTGTAACTGCCAGTCTTTAATGGCCATCGTCAGTGTGTCTTTACCCGGCTGGCGGCGATGATCCAGCACCGCTTCCAGATTCAGATCGTCGATAGCGGTCAGTTGTTGTCCCTGAATCACAACCCGTGCCGGCCGCCCTAACAGCGCCGGTTGGTGGGTAATATCAGTGGCTTCAATCTGCATAAAACCACCCAGCGCCGGGGCACTCAGCTGTGCCCGGCGAATCAGGAATTCCGGCCATGGATTATCCGAAGGGAAATGCACAAACCGTCCGCCTGCGCGCTGTGGCTGTCGCTCTTCGGTTTCCCCGGAAGCCTCATCACTGGCCAGATAAGGTTTGAGTTTGCCATACCAGTACAAGGCTTTTTCCGCCCACTCAGCGGCCTGCTCACCAAACAACAAACCACTGATATTAGCGGCACCACCCGCATCAAAACGGTATTTAGACTTAATGTGCTGCAAATCGGCCGACGGTGCATTTTTCAGTTCCGTCAGGCTGGCAGCGATATCTGTGCGCGCCTGGCGGATTGCCTGCTTTGCCGCCGCGACCGCGGCTTTATCCTGTTTAAACTGCTTTTTCAGCTGCTCAAGTTTCTGCTTACGCTGATTAAAATCCTGCAGTGACTTGATATCCCCGGACAACAGCGTTTGCAGTTGTTGCTGATACGCCGCCAGCGCCTGATCATCCGGCACCTGTGCCAGCGTCTCATCCACCTCCTGCTGATGCTGTCTGAAATGTTGCTGCAACTGATTACCGGCACTTTCAGTGCGCAGCGGCTCACGCGCCAGAATCTCTTCTGCGGATGGCAACTCGGTTAATGCCAGCGGCGATTCTTCCTGCGCCGCATTTTCCTCAATGACCGCCGCTTCCTGCTCTGGCTCTTCCGTCTGCGGCAAAGCACCGGAAACCTGGCGGGCGGTATTAAAACGCAGATCCGTCACACGCAGATCACGCACAATACCTTTCCCTAATAACAGCGGGGCCAGTTCCAGTTCCGCAACAGCCTGCTCAAACTGCAACAGGTTTTCCATCGGCTGTTCACTGTCCGCCACCTGTAACCCGGTCAGCGTGACACCTAACGGCGAAAAATTCAGAGCCACGTCATCAACCGAAACCTGCGCACCGGCCGCCTGGCTGCCAAAATGTTCAATACTGCTTTTAATCAGTGGTGCCGCGGCCAGCATAAAAAATGCAACCAATAATCCGGTTACCACTACAAAGCCGGCTAATCCCGACCAGCGAATCCATTGTTTCATCGCGGTATCTCCTTAATCGGCCAGTGAACGGTAAAGGTTGTAAAACTTACTGGCTTTCAGCACCTGGACAATTTTCAGCTTTTCGAACCAGCTGAGCAGCTTTTCGCGGTACATCACAATCAGCAGACGAGTGATAATAAACAGTGGAATAAACGCCACCAGCGCAATCACGATTCCGCCCAGAACCAGAGTGTTATTGAACGCGGTCAGGCGCCAGAAATCACTCTGATACAAAGAAGTCCAGGTCGCTTCTAACGCTGAATTGTGTAGCAGGCTTTCTCCCAGGCTGAGTGACAATGGATCGATAAAAAAAGCCAGCCCGGAAAAAAATGCCACTGCAACAAAAAAAGCAGATAAGTTAATCCGCACGATAAATGCCAGTAATAACACCAGCAGATTATGCAGGCTGAATAGTGGTGTCAGGCCAACAATCAGCGCCAGCGAAAATGCCAGTGCAACTTGTCCGGGGGCCGACTCTGAATTTAACGCTTTCAGCAGCTTGGCCAGCATGGTAAGCATGGGGGCGTCCTTGTTAATTAAAACGAAAACAAAACTATAAAAGCCAGCCTGCTATAAATCCACCGCTGACCGAATAACAACGAATGTTTTTATTGAGTTTTACGTTTATTTGCCGGTGTTGCGCTCAAAGAATTCCCGTTTTACCCGTGCCATAAACAGAAGCGCTGAGAGTAACAACGCCAGAAAAAGTTCCGTATTGTGACTCAGTCGTAAGACAATACAGGCCACTTTATTGATTTACACCCGGTTTATACCGTCCACGACGGCGTCAACCATTGCCTGCTGCCCGGCTTTCACTCTACAGTGCGCTCATTAATAACAACAAACGTCACTGCGGGACACCTATGAAAACTTTGATAACGTTTCTGCTGGTATTGATCGTTTATCCGACCCAGGCGCTGGTGATCGACGATATCACCATCGAAGAAATTATCCCGGCCACCGCCGATGCGCCGGAAATGTACCTCAAAGGTGCGTCCATGCGCCGCGCTTATGCCATCGTCGATACGTATATCGGCCTGCTCTACGTTGAAGATAAAACCTTAACCGGCAACCAGCTCATTGCCGCGGATCAAGCCCGGCGTATGGTGTTTCATGTGGTGTCGAGCCGCGTCAGTGCGCGTCGTTTCACCAACGCCATTAATGAAGGGTTATCGATTAATATTCCGCAACAACAAATGAAAGCGATCAAACCCAGGGTCGATCAACTGGTGTCGTTGTTCGATCATAAATTTGTACAGGGCACCATCGGCTATATCCAGTGGGACCCGGAAAATCAGCTCAGTCATATTGTGATTGACGGGGTAGAAAAAGGCACCGTGGCCGGTAAAGACCTGAACGATGCCATGCTGAAAATCTGGATTGGCGAACACCCGGTCAGCGAGCGCTTTAAACGTGAAGTGTTAGGCGACTTATCCGATTACCTTGACGACTGAGGACGCCCGCCTGCAGCGTTAATCAGTAACAGGCATCTTTCATCCGCCGCTTTAACCGGTCGCGGGTGGCCCGCTTCTGGCGAATAGAATTCATATCCGTTGCGCCATAGCGCCGGGCCTGAAAGCTGCGGTAACGGGAGCGTGCCTGTTTACAGCGCTGCCGTTTTCGTTCTTCGGCCCGCTCGTTACGTTCCTGCTTCAGACGATTTCGTTTCTTACGCTGATAAGCCGATTGCTCCTGCGCCCGCCAGTTTGTACTGTGGGTGGCTCTGGGTTTAACCGTGCCAATCTTTTCCAGTGGCTCCAGCTTACGTTGCTGCACTTGCTGCGCACTGTCGGACGCCGCTGGCGGACTGTCGGAAAACTGCAGACGCCCATGCTCGTCCTTCCACTGATAAATTTCTGCCTGACTCAAAACACTGACACAGATGCATAAAACCGCTGCTCCATAGCGCATAGTATTAACCTTTCCTTATTGGTTAGTTTATGTCCGCTGCCAGATGGCGGATCAGTAATTGTACGTTTTGCTGGCCGCGAAACTCGTTCACCTCCAGCTGAAATGCCGCACTGACCAGTTCGGTCTGGTGATTCGGCCAGCATGCCGGATCGATATTAAAATAAATACCATCCAGCAACAGCTCACTGGACACGGGCTGTAATACCAGCTTCAGATGACGCTCACCAACGATCCGTTGCTGCACCAGCCGGAAGCGGCCTGAAAATACCGGCTCGGGAAAAGCCTGCCCCCAGGGACCGGCCCATTTCAGTTCACGGGCCAGTGCCAGGGTAAATTCAGCCGGTTCCAGCTCACCATCGGTTTCGATCACCTGCTGCAACTGTTCATCGTTAAGCTGACGCCGACACACCTGATCAAACACCTCAGCAAATTGCTGATAACAACCGGCATTCAGTGTCAGCCCCGCTGCCATTGCGTGGCCGCCAAATTTTTTAATCAGACCTGGGGAACGTTTGTCCACTTCATCCAGAGCATCACGCATATGTAATCCGCTGATTGAGCGGGCTGAACCTTTCAGTTCACCGGCGTTTTGCTCATCGGCGGCAAACGCAATCACCGGCCGGTGGACTTTATCTTTAATCCGCGACGCCAGAATACCAATCACGCCCTGATGCCAGTCAGCCTGATACAGACACAACCCGGTCGGCAGGTTATCAGCCGCCTGGAACTGCTGTACATAGGTCATCGCCTGCTGTTGCATGCCCTGCTCGATTTCGCGCCGGCTGCGATTCAGCTCATCCAGTTCATGCGCCATCGACAAAGCCAGGCGGGAATCATCGCTCAGCAGGCATTCAATGCCCAGCGACATATCATCCAGCCGCCCGGCCGCATTGAGTCGCGGTCCCAGGGCAAAGCCAAAATCCGACGACACCACCCGCTCCGGCGCTTTACCCGCCACCCGCAATAATGCATCGATACCCGGCTGTACCTGGCCGGCGCGGATACGGCGCAGACCCTGTTCCACCAAAATACGGTTGTTGTAATCCAGCGGCACCACATCCGCAACCGTCGCAAGCGCAACTAAGTCCAGCAGCTGCGCCATATTGGCTCCCGCTGCCGGCAACAGATCCAGCTGTAACAACCGGCTGCGCAACGCCAACATGACATAAAACACCACACTGCAACCACAGGCCGCTTTAGAAGCAAACTCACAGCCGGGCTGATTCGGATTAACAATGGCATCGGCGGCGGGCAGTTCATCACCCGCCAGGTGATGATCTGTTACCAGTACTTTAATCCCTGCCTGGTGCGCCGCTGCCACTCCGGCAACGGAAGCAATGCCATTATCGACCGTCATGATCAGATCCGGCTGACGCCGGGCCGCCACAGCCACCAGCTCCGGTGACAAGCCATAGCCAAAATCAAACCGGTTGGGAACCAGATAGTCCAGCTGAGTCGCGCCCATCAGTTTCAGCGCCCGGATAGCCAGCGCGGTGCTGGTCGCACCATCGACATCAAAGTCACCCACCACCAGCAGTTTTTGCTGGTCACGTACTACAGGCAGCAACAACTCGACCGCCGCATCGATACCTTTCAGAGTTTGCCAGGGCAGCAGATGTTTCAGCTGTAATTCCAGTTGTTGTTCGCGGGTCACGCCCCGGGCAGCATAAATTCTCTGTAACCGGGGATGAAGGCTGTTCAGCTGCCAGTGTGCCGGCAGCGGGCGGGAGATAATGTGTTTCATAACGCCATTGTATCATCGCCTGCCAGCGATGCAGCCTGTTACTCGACTTCACGCAGCCGCACAAACCGGGCGAAGCGCGGCAAACCGGTGCGCGTAGTACCGCTGTAGGAATAAGTCACTTCCGCACCCAGTGGCGGGGGATTGCGACGCTGCTGATCACTCAGGCCAGAACCGAGACGAAAATGGCGGCCATTTTTTCCGCGTACCAGCAATGCCCCTACCATACCCTGATATTTTCCCTGGCCAGGTACATAATCCACCACCACGGCTTCGGCATCATACTGAGGTTTCAGCTTTAATAAATCATTGCTGCGCTTAGCCTGATAGCGTGCATTCTCATGCCGTAACATCAGTCCTTCGCCGCCGATACTGGTAATCCGCTGCAGCCAATCATTTAGCGCCTGATCCGATGCAACTTTTTTCTGATCCAAAGCTTTCACCCAGGGCGTATGGTATTGCGCCACCAGTGTTTTTAATAACCAGTAACGTTCGTGAAACGGCGCATTACTATCGGGCAGGTCATACACCATAAATTTCACCCGGCGCCAGACATCGTCATTATCTTTCCGGCTGCGGACCAGCGCGCTGATATCATCAAACCGGCCACGGCCAAGCCACAATTCGCCATCCAGAGGTTTATCCGGCAAGGCCGACACAAACCACACCGGTGCCGGTATTTTACGACCACTGCGACTGAACAACGACTGGCCATTCCAGTAAGCACGGACACCGTCGAGTTTTTCACTGACGTAATATTTTTTCACATCAATACCATCGACGTAGTGCTGCGCCAGCATCAGTGGTGGTGGAATCAATTGAGCAGAAAGACTGGCCAGAGGCCAGAGCGACACCAGCATAAAAACGGCAATAAACAGATAGACAGGCATGGCAAAGTCCTCCCTGAAAGCGCCATGCCTTAACAAAAGAAAAAACCCGCATTTTTGCAACATAAGGCGGCTCAATCAGAGTCAGAATCAGACTTTATGCCGACGGATTTTTTATTTTATTCATTTGTTTAACGCCACGGACTTTGGTACAAAAAACCCCCTTGTTCCACAGATAACGCTGATATGACTTTTTATTTGCTGGGGCTGGGCAGCAATATTCAGCCCGCCCAACACCTGAGTGCCGCCATTGACCAGCTGACCGAACTGGGTGAGGTTGTGCTGCTGTCGGAGGCCGTGGAAACCGCTCCCGTTGGGGACGACTTTGACCGGCCTTTTGTTAACCAGCTGCTGGTATTACGCACGACTCTGGTAGCCCCACAACTGAAGTTCCGCCTGCAGCAGCTGGAGATCCAGCTCGGCCGGGAGCCAAAAACACCGGCGCGTAAATTTAAAGACCGCACCATTGATATTGATATTCTGCACAAAGCCGGCGACGCCAACAGCTGCCTGCAGGCCACACTGGAAGACAGCTACAACCGCAGCATACAACAACGCTGGTTACGCCAGCTGGCCCAGCCCCACGGTTAATCTAATCACTGAAGGTCTGATCGTAACGATTAGCGACCAAACGCCCGCCATCAACCCGCAACACAGAACCACACACCGACTGACTGCCCGCCAGATAGGCGCAGGCTTCTGTTATCGCCTGGTAACCCAGTTCCTGTTTAATCAATGACTGCGACAACACCATCTCGCGGTAGGCCTGTGAGTGTTCGGGTAAAAACTGAATCGGCCCGGGCTGTACAACATTGGTGCGTACCTGCGGCGATAAGCGTTGCGCCATACTCAGTGCCCAGTTCTGTAACGCTGCTTTGGAGGCGCAATAAACGGCAAAACGTTCATTCGGCAGATCACTGTAGATATCCGTTATCACCGTCATCCAGGCCTGCTCACACCATAACCCGGTCAGCGCTTCGGTGATCATCATCGGTGCATAAACATGAACGGCAAAATGCTGCTCGGCCTGACGCGCCAGCGACACCCCCTGCTGCTGTGCCTGCGCATCGGCAACAAAACACGAAGCGTTATGAATCACTCCGTCATAAGGGCCATAAGAAGCCAGCTCATCACATAAACGGCGGACATCATTAAGTTCGGACAAATCCGCCTGCAGGGTAATCAGTCCGGGCTGAGGTGCCAGTTCATTAACGCTGTTGTAATGCGCCACCACCCGCCAGCCCTGTGCCAGCCAATATTCGGCCAGTTGTCTGCCCAGTCGTTTTCCCGCGCCGGTGATCAATACTGTTTTCATTCTTTCCTGCCTGCCAGTGGAGATACAAGGCAACCAGCAACGATATAAAAACCGCAACGTTTAACCGGCTGCGGTTTTATTATGGCAAGAACAGCGCAGAATATCAGCGCGACGATGGCCGGATATCGGTGACCTGATGATAATGCCGCTGTACTTTTTCGGCTGAATTAATCGGCAAATTGCGGTTTTTACGGCTCAGCCACAAATCAATGCCATCATCATAATGCGGTGACGCCGGATTGCCCGACTGCCCCCCTGCCACCACCAGATGCAGCGGTTCATCCTGGCTGAAATCGACGATCATACGCATCGCCGGAATATTCCAGACATTATAATCACTGCCCAGATCATGACCAGCCACGTTCAGCGTATTACGGTTACCGCCAGCTGGATACGGACCACGATCGGTGTAGTGTGCCAGTTTCTCCACCGCATACGCCTTAACACCCGACATATGTTTGCCCATTTTGGTGGTATTGGTCTGCCAGTGGTAGGTTAATAACTGTCCCCACTGCCAGGCGTCTGCATCATCACCTAAGCGCTGCTGCAGATGCTGATAGGCTTCAGCCGCCGCCCGTACGATAATTTCAGCTTCGCTTTCCTGATGCTCCGGGGTATTAACATCATCCCAGAAGGGAGCGTTATTTCGTCCGGAGACATGATCCTGATAAGCGGAATACGCACGGCCATTAAGCGACATAAAAACACGCCATAACTCACCGTCATCCGGCCCCAGTTCATCGAGAAAAATTGCCCGTGTCAGGCTGTATTCCAGCGCTCCCCAAATCGCAGCATTAGCGGAGGTTTCACGCATTTCACCGTTAAATTCCATCATCCGCTGCAGAATAAAACGGGCTTGTTGCTGCTCGTCGTCATCCAGCTGTTGCATCGCCGTTTCGATATCCGCCCAACGCTTTTCGTCACCCCAGCGTTGCTGCACTTTGGCAATAAAAATATCACGCCGGTCAGCCTGCATTGCCTGCATGGATAAAAAATTCTGCTTTTTACTGGTATTTAATAATTGTGCGATACGTTCCGCCCGCTCCGGGTAATACCAGGAGCTGGTTAAGGTGGGGCTGAAACCCGCTGCCACAGTGCGGTGATTCCCTGTGCCTAACCAACCCTGAGACGGGTTAACCTGACGCGGAGTCTGTTCGCCTCCCCAGGAGCCGTTCCAGTCATATTCGCCGCTCCAGCCCGGGCTGGGAAAATGACCACGACCTTTTTTACGTAATGGATAATTACCGGTAATTTGCCAGCCGATATTGTCTTTATCGCCATAAACCACATTTAAATGAATAAAACCAACACCGTTCAGCGCCTGTTCGACCTGTGCCATATTTCTGGCCTGGCCCAGACGAAAAAACGATTCAATGGTTTTATCCGGGTATTGTGCCGTCCAGGACAATGCCAGACCGTAGTCATAACTCATACCGGGTGGAATCATTTCGTGTTTGGAAACGCCTTGCAGGGCGCTATTCAGCAACGGGCCATGACGTGTCGACTGCACCAGTAATTCCACATCCTCATCGTCTTTCACCTTAATGACTTCACGCCGCTCGCTCACCGGATACCACTGATCCTGATACAGGTATTCGGTAACGCCGTTATTATCACGCAGCTGCTCCAGAAAAACGTCCTGAGTATCGGCCATCACCATGGTTTCCCCCCAGGCAATATCGCCATTGTAACCAGCCACCAGTGCCGGGACTCCCGCCAGAGTAATCCCCACACCGGAATATTCCGGGCTGTTAACGGCCATCAGGGTCCAGGTCGACGGATGGGTTAACAACAGGTGAGTATCATTAGCCACCAGCGAGGCCTGATTTTCGGTGCGGCTTTTATGCACCGCCCAGTTATTGGAAGCCGCAATACCCTGACCATTAATGGCCTTCAGTTGTTGCTCCACCTGGCCCAGCCGGGTGATCTGCTGGGCCAGGCTTTCCAGTGCCTGTTCGTCCAGCTGCAGCGCTGCCAGTTTTTCTGCTTCGGAAAAATCAATCGCTTCATCCGGGTACACCGGGGCTAAATAAGCGGCTTTTTGCCAGCCAAATTTTTGCGCAAACTGCAAAAATCCTAATTCTTCGTGCAGGTTAAAACCGACCCCTAAATTCAACAACACAAAAATACCTATGGTATTACTGGGCTGCCAGGCTTGCGGTTGATAATCACTGATCACCATTTCCAGCGGCAAGTTATCTCTGTGCTGTTCGATGTAAGCGTTTACTCCGGCGGAAAAATGTTGCAGATGTTGTTTCAGCTGATCATCGAGTGCAGCATAACGCTGTTCAATAATGGCGGTGACCCCAAGAGTACGCATGTATTTGTCCATATCGACCGCCACGGCTCCGGCCATCTCACTCAAACGCCCGCGCGCCAGCAAATTCATACCGGTCATTTCCGCCAGCCGGTCCTGGGCCATCGCATAACCCATACCAAACGCCAGATCACTGATATTGTCGGCCTCAATATACGGCACCCCATAATCATCACGGCGAATCTGCAGCGGCGCGCTGATACCGGTTAATGTCAGTTCTGTGCTGTTCGGATCAAGATTATTTTCCGCCAGATGATTAAATAACGAGTCGCAGCCAGCCATAGCCGCAGTGAGCGCAGCCACCGCGACCAGGCGGGTAATAATGCCCGGCAACGTCATAAGAATGTCCTGTTGTTATTGTTTATTAGCGCGCCATTATGACCACAGGCCGGAGACGGAAACAGGGAAAAAACGGACACTTTGTCCGTCAGTCTGTTTTCCCGAGATGACCAAACGCCAATAGCGGCTGCAGCCAATAATGCAGATCGCAATGGCAAAACGTCTGTTTCAGCAGTGCCAATAACTGATGCACCTGAGACTGGGGCAAATGCAGACCAATTAATGTCCGTTTTTGTTTCCCCTGAATCTGTTCCGCCAGCGACAACCCATGATGGCGATTGCCATGTCCCCAGCCCTGCCAGGAAGTAAAGCCGGGCAAATCCTGCTGTAACAACCAATCGGTAAGCGCATCGGCCTGGGCTGGCCGTATTGACAGGGTTAATAACACTTCATTGTCCATGCTGACGCTCCAGAATTAAACGACGATACAACACAGGTAACACATACAGGGTTAACAGGGTTGAACTGACCAGGCCACCAATAACTACTACCGCCAGCGGCCGCTGAATCTCGCTGCCCGGACCGCTGGCAAACAGCAACGGCAACAGCCCGACGGCACCGGTGGAGGCCGTCATCAGTACCGGCCGTAAACGCCGTACCGCCCCCTGCAACACCACATCCAGATGGCTGTAACCCAGGCTGTGTAACTGTCGGAAGTGCTCCACCAGAACCACACCGTTCATGACCGCAATCCCCAACAGCGCAATAAAACCAACCGATGCCGGTACCGATAAATATTCGCCGCTGAGCCACAATGCCAGCATGCCGCCAATCAGAGCGAAAGGGATATTGCACAAGATCAGTAAAGATTCATTTAACCGGCCAAAGGTGGAAAACAACACCAGTAACACCAGCGCGATGGCCAGCGGCACCATCAGTGCCAGGCGAGTGTTGGCACGCTGCTGATTTTCAAACTCGCCGCCCCAGCTGAGCACATACCCCGGCGGCAAGGTCAGTTGTTCGGCTACCCGCTGTTGCGCCGCAGCCACAAAATCCCCTAACGCCACGCCACTGACATTGACATTAACCACCGCAAAACGTTGCCCCTGTTCACGCCGGATTAATACCGGCCCCTGCTGCTCCTCAGCACTGACCACGGCCGACAAGGGTAGCGTTCCTGCCGGACTGCTGATGTGTAACTGATGCAACAGCTGCTCAACCTGATAACGCACCGGTGTACGGATCAGCAATGGCACCTGGCGCTCAGGAAAGATCAGCTGGCCGGCGTGAATGCCTTCCAGAGAACTGCGTAACACCTGCTGTACCGCCGCCACGCTGAGGCCAAAACGATTGATCTGCTCGTAATCGAGTGCCAGCTGCAAATAGTGCATACCACCGGCACGGGGCACCAGGACTTCAGCGGCGCCGGGCACCTCGCTAACCAGTGCCGCAATCTGATCCGCCAGCTGCTGTAACGGTTGCAGTTGTGGACCAAACACCTTAATTGCCACATCACCGCGGGAGCCGGAAATCATTTCTGACACCCGCATCGCAATCGGTTGAGTAAAGCCGTAGTTCACCCCGGGAAACTGACTCATGACGGTGCGGATCTGTGTTTTTAACGCGTCTTTATCGGCAACCTGCCACTCCTCCCTCGGGCGCAGCTGCAAAAACATATCGGTTTCATTGAGTCCCATCGGGTCCATTCCCAGATCATCCGAACCGGTACGCGCAACAATACGTTCAATATCCGGGCAAGCCGCCAGCAACGCACGCTGTACCCGTAAATCAATATCGATGGAGGCATCCAGATTAATGGTCGGGGTTTTCTCCAGCTGCACAATTAAGTCACCTTCATCCATCTCCGGCATAAAGGTTTTACCACTGTCGACAAACGCAGCCAGGGCCAGCACCAGGGCCAGCACCAGCGCCACTAATAACGGCGCCGGGCGTGCCAGAACCCGCGCCAGACTGCGCTGATAACCTTGCTGTAAAGTCAGCATCCAGGTCGGCGTGTGTACTTTATCGGCATCGATAAATAAGGTGGTTAATACCGGAATCAGAGTCAGTGACAACAACAGACTGCTGGCCATGGCAAACATAATGGTCAGTGCGACCGGGGAAAATAATTTACCTTCCAGTCCCTGCAGCGTTACCAGCGGTGAAAACACCAGCAGAATAATGGCAGTACCGGAAATAATCGGCACCAGCACTTCCCGCACCGAACGATAAATCAGGTGCAGTCGTGGTAAGTTTCGCCCACCCTGCTGCAGACCGGTGACGGTGTTTTCCACCACCACCACCGCACCGTCCACCAGCATACCAATAGCAATCGCCAGCCCTCCCAGGCTCATCAGATTGGCGCTCATGGAAAAATAATCCATGATCATAAAGGTCATCAGTGCCGCCAGCGGCAGATTCACTGCCACCACCAGTGCCGTACGGACATTGCCGATGAACAGACCCAGCAACACAATCACCAGCACCACGGCAATCCATAACGCTTCCGA
Source organism: Bacterioplanoides pacificum (assembly GCF_042648445.1). Taxonomy (NCBI): domain Bacteria; kingdom Pseudomonadati; phylum Pseudomonadota; class Gammaproteobacteria; order Oceanospirillales; family Oceanospirillaceae; genus Bacterioplanoides; species Bacterioplanoides pacificum. Next base: position 127,405 of record NZ_JBHRYB010000005.1, on the reverse strand, counting down.
CACGGTCGTCAGCGCCCGCTCAATCAGATCGCTGCGGTCATAAAACACCCGTATCTGTAAATCCTGCGGTAATCCGGGACGCAACACTTCCAGCGCCTGATTCACACCGGCAATGACCCGGGCCGCATCCGCATTTTTCAACGCCACCACCAGAGCCTCCACCGTTTCACCCTGACCACTGTCAGTAACAGCGCCGTAACGCGTCAGTGACGACAGCTGCACCGTGGCCACATCCGCCAGCCGCACCGGCTTGCCCTGCTGCCAGTGCACAACCCGCTGGCGTAAATCCTCCAGATCCAGCAACCGTCCGCTGCTGGTAATAATGATGGATTCTTCACCACTGCTGATGCGCCCGGCGCCGTCATTACTGTTGTTATTACTGAGAAACTGATGTAAATCCGCCAGCGTCATGCCCAGCCGCGCCAGCGCCAGCGGATCGGGCGCCACTTCATAAGCGGCCACCTTGCCGCCCAGGGCACTGATATCCGCCACCCCGGGGACAGTGCGTAACAACGGCCGGATCTGCCAATCGAGAATGCGGCGTTTTTCCGTCAGTGACTGCGGGCCGTCCAGTGTCATCATCAATAATTCCCCCAGCGGCGTACTCATGGGAGCAATACCACCGCTGACACCGTCCGGCAGCTGCGGCCATACGGCCGCCAGCCGCTCCGATACCTGCTGCCGCGCCCAATAAATATCGGTGCTATCGGTAAAATTCACGGTGATATCGGTGATGCCGTATTTCACCACTGAACGCAGCGCCGCCTGCTGCGGAATACCCAGCAGCTCCACCTCAATTTTGCGGGTAACCCGCGCTTCCAGCTCCTGCGGCGCCAGACCCGGTGCTTTAACAATGACCTTAACCTGCACCGGTGAAATTTCCGGGTAGGCGTCAATGCGCAAGCCCTGTAATGCATTCAGCCCGGCCATCAGTAATGCCACACTGGCCACCAAAATAATGACCCGCTGACGCAATACCCCCTGTAAAAAAGCACCGAGCATTATTCGCCCTCCTGTTCCAGCCACAAAGCTTTCAGGGTGGCGCTGCCACTGCGCACCAGTTGCTGTCCGGCCAGATCAGCATCCAGCAGCAACAGACCCTGCTCACCACTGCGCAGCTGTTTCAGCTCCACCACCGCTACGCCGCTGTCGGTACGTATAAACCCCCAGTGACGACCATCACGCCGAATCCTGCTCGACGCCGGAACCAGCCAGCCTGACTGCGGCTGAGGAACAGCCACCTGCCAGCGCTGGCCCGGGCGTAATCGCGCCGTATCACTGCCGCCGGGACGCAACCAGACTTCCAGCCGATCGGCAGCATCCACGACCTGCCCCACCGAACTCAGCTGCAGTGTCAGTGGTAGCTGTCCTGCAGCCGTGGCAGTCAGAGCAGTTTGTTGCTGCAACCCCGCCAGCAATGTCCGCGGTAATGCCAGGCGCAACTGCAACGCAGCAGACGGTGCTAACTGCGCCAGGGTTTCACCAGCGGCAAAATGTTCCCCGGGCTGGCGCTCTATCCGCTGTAACCAGCCGCTTTCCGGCATCGGCAATACATAATGCCCGGCTTGTTCATCACGCTCAGGAACCTGCGCCAGGCGTTGTTGTGCCAGGGCAATTGCGTCCTGTAACTGATCACAGCTGAGCTGCTGTTGCGCCAGCTCAAAACGGGAGGTCAGCCCCTGGCGCTGGCGTTCTTTCATATCCTGCAGCCGCTGCTGACATAAACGACTGTTTTGCTGGCGCCGCTGCTGCTGGCGGACAAAGGCCGGTAACTCATGACTGGCGACCGTCACCAGCCTGGAATGAGCGGCCAGCGCAGCCCCGGAGGTCTGCTGCCATTGCACCACCCGCCCGGCAAACGGCAGGCTGAGGTGGCGCTGTTCACTGTCGGGCACCGCTGCCAGTGCGGTTAAACGCGCAGCCGTCAACGACCCGGAGTGCTGATCATCCAGTGTGATAAAACGTATGCCCAGGTTATCGATCTGCCCGGCTGATAACGTCAGCTGGGCCTGAGGCTGCAGCGTGGCAGGCAACGCTGGCTGCGCCGCCACGCTACTCAGCGCCATCACCGCACTGCCCAGCACAACCCAATTCCGGGCTGGCTGACCACGCCTTAAATGCTTGACCCATCTCATTCCAATTCCCCCTGTAACTGATTCCATAAACTGATACTGCGCTGATAACGCACCTCGGCTTCATCCGCCTGCTGCTGCAACTGCCAGATGCTGTGCTGAATCTGCAGCCACTGAAAACCGGACAAGTTGCCACGCTGATACGCCTGGTACTGGCTTTGATATTGCTCAGCTGCACGACTGGCCAGCTGCCGGGTTTGCTGTTGTTGTTGCTGTAACGCCGGCAACGCCAGCGCCAGTGACGCACGCTGGCGCTCCAGCTGCTGACGCATGTCGAGCCATTGCTGATGCTGACTGGCCAGCTGTGAAATAGCGGCCAGCCGCGGCTGATAACTGCCGGAGCCAAACTCCAGGCGAATACCAGCCAACATCTGATCGCTGGCCGGCAACGCATCCAGCGCCTGCTGATGTTTGAGTCCCAGGGTCAGGATGGGATTAAAGCGCTGATAACGCTGTTGCTGCACCTCGCTGGCTGCCAGCTGCTTTTCTGCCGCCAGCCGCTGCATTAACGGATGTTGTGGTAACGGCTGCGGCGCCACCGGCAGAAAACGCCAGTCGTCTGGCAACTGCGACAGGCCGGTCCACTGCTGCCATTGTTGCCGTAACTCCTGCTGACGTTGTTGATTGCTTTGCTGCTGGCTCAGCAGCTGTTGATTGCGCTGATCAAGTACCAGCTGATCCGCCGCCGGACGTTCGCCCTGACGAATCAGCAACGCCAGCCACTGGCGCTGCTGTTGCAGTGCCTCACGCTGTTGTTGCTGACGCTGTTGCGCCAGCCCGGCGGCGTACCAGTCCCACCACCATTGCTGCAACTGGCCGGCCAGTTGCCAGCGCTGATGCTGTTGCCGTAAATGCCATAATTGCTGGTTTAGCTGGCGTTGCTGTTGGCGGGCAGCAGCCAGACCCGGCCGGGCCAGCGGCAGCTCAACGCTCAGTAACCACTCCGCCGCTGCCGCAACACGCTGATCTCCTTGCTGATAATCCAGCGCCAGTGACGGCGCTGCCGCCAGCCAATCGGCTCCGGCCTGGCGAAGCAGCTGCTGTTGTGGCTGCTGATATTGCTGCGTAGGTAAACGTTGCCAGGCCTGCTCAAATGCCTGAGAAAAAGATGGCGCCGCCTCAGCGGCCAGTGGACAGAACCACAATATGTACAATAACCAGCCATACCAATGCCGGCTGAACTTCACAACGGCATTCATACATGCCCTCCCGGTAATATTTGCGGCAACACTAACGGGTGAAGCTGAAACGAAACTTAAACGGGCGGATAACTCTGTAAAGCAGCGCCAGAGATAAGAATGATTAGTATTCAGACAGAATGGCTAAATATCTTTTGACTATCGTAGCAATAGAAATATAACCATATAAGTATTTAGATATGGGTGTATAATAAAACTCTCTGACCACATACAGGTAAAGAAACATGGAACAGACAACTCAAGTAATTGGTTTACCACGCCTGAACGAACGCGCTCCGGCATTCAGCGCTCCGACAACCGATGGGGTTAAATCACTGGACGATTACCAGGGCAAATGGCTGGTGTTATTTTCACACCCTGCCGACTTTACCCCGGTTTGCACCACCGAATTTATTGCCTTTGCGAAGATGGCGCCCGAGTTCAACAAACGTAATTGTGAATTGTTAGGCCTTTCGATCGACAGTCATCATTCTCACATTGCCTGGATGCGCAACATCCAGGAAAAGTTTGGTGTTGAAATTCCATTTCCGATCATCGCCGATCTGAAAATGGATGTTGCTCGTGCCTATGGCATGATCCACCCCGGCGCTGCGGATACCTCGGCTGTACGGGCAACTTTCCTGATCGACCCGAATGGCATTTTACGCGCTATGGTTTATTACCCAATGAGTAACGGCCGCTCTGTTCCGGAGTTCCTGCGTATGCTGGATGCCATGCAAACCAGCGACGAACACAGTGTGGCAACGCCGGAAGGGTGGCAACCAGGAGACAAAGTCATTGTACCGCCATCAGCGACAGCAACGGGCGCAGACGAACGCATGAATTCGAATGAATTTGATTGTGTGGACTTTTATTTCTGTACCAAACAGCTGTAATACCAACAGCGTCGGCAGAATAACCAGGACCGGGCCGTCAAACGCCCGGTTTTTTTATGCGCAGCGCCATATTACAGACACAAAAAAACCAGCTCGCGGCTGGTTGATTCGGAAAATTGGTTGCGGGGGCCGGATTCGAACAGGGGCGCCCAACCCGACGACCGTCTGCTCGTCGGTAAATTACAAGCACAAAAAAACCAGCTCGCGGCTGGTTAATTCGGAAAATTGGTTGCGGGGGCCGGATTCGAACGGGGGCGCCCAGCCCGACGACCGTCTGCTCGTCGGTAAATTACAAGCACAAAAAAACCAGCTCGCGGCTGGTTGATTCGGAAAATTGGTTGCGGGGGCCGGATTCGAACGGGGGCGCCCAGCCCGACGAACGTAGGTCGACGGAAACAAAAAAGGCCCACTATATGATTAGTGAGCCTTTAGAATTCGAAAAATTGGTTGCGGGGGCCGGATTCGAACCGACGACCTTCGGGTTATGAGCCCGACGAGCTACCAGGCTGCTCCACCCCGCGTCAATTTTATAGTCGTAACAAGCAGCACAGTGGCTGATTGTGGTAGTGAGCAAACTACCCGACATTGTACTCTGAACTTGTAACCGCTGATTTTACTACTGAAATCAATTGGTTGCGGGAGCAGGATTCGAACCTACGACCTTCGGGTTATGAGCCCGACGAGCTACCAGACTGCTCCATCCCGCGTCAGAGGCTGCGCATATTACGGTTAAGCCACCCGCCTGTCAACACTAACTTTATGAAATATCTGAAGTTTTCACGTTTTCTTCATAAACAGCTGCTAACCCTTCGCTCCGTAGTAAGAAAACAGCCGTGTATATCGGAAAAATCTATAGAATTTGTAAACCCATCTCTGGTCTATTCCGACAACTGGTGGTAGCTTATTTCGACACCAAAAAATAAAAATAACGATAAAAGCATCAATTACCATGAGTCAACGTACCACCAATACTATGACAACGGCGGTTCTGCAGCCTTTGTTCCGACTATTGGAAAGTAAGGGCTTCTCCAGCACGGAATTGCTGACTTCTGCAGGCCTGGATGCCACGGCCGCTTCTGCTTCCACCCAACGTATATCGATTCACAGCTTTGATCGTCTGCTGGAACATTGCAGCCGTCTGCTGGAAGAACCTGCGATTGGTTTGTGCGCCGGGCGCCGGCTGGAACTGCCCAGCTTTTACCTGCTCGGTTTTCTGGTCAGCAGTTGCCAGACTGGTCGGGAAGCACTGGCGATTCTGCGCCGCTATTATTCCCTGATCAGCGACTCACGCTCACCGGATTTCTTTATCGGCCAGGAAACCGCCAAGGTAGTGTATTACGTTACCGACGGCAGTCCGTTCGGCAATCAGGCACGGGCGGAGTTTATCGCCACCGGTATTCATTCGGTTGGACGCGCAATCGGCGGCAACTATTACCGCCTGGAGGGCGTTGGTTTTTGCTGCGCTGCGCCACATTACCGCCAGCAACTGGACGACTATTTTGGTGTTAAGGTGGAATACAATCAGGCGCAGAACTGGATCAGTGTCTGCAGCAAACACCTCGACTCGCCACTGGCGTACGCCAATCCGGGCTTGTATAACGCGTTGCGCAACCAGGCCGACCAGGCCATTTCACGCTTCAGCCGGTTACAGGCATTCAGCCAGAAGGTGATGCACGTGTTGCATCAATGGCCGGAATCGGTGCCTATCACCAAAACGGCTGTGGCGGAATTACTCAACACCTCAAGCCGTACCCTTACCCGCCGCCTGCAGGAAGAAGACTGTCAGTTTTCTAATCTGGTCAAAGAAGTCCGGCTGGAAAAAGCCCGCCAGGCCTTACAGGGCGATTATGCCGATGTGCAACAGCTGGCGCTGGATCTGGGCTTTTCCGACCGCCGAGGATTCGAACGGGCCTTTAAACAATGGACCGGCGAAACGCCGGCAGCTTACCGGCGTAATTTCCGCGCCGGAAAATACGACAGCAACGAGATTGCCGTTGCCAGCTGAGTAACTTTCTTCTGCCTCAAGGCGACCATGGTCCACACTGTTTCACCACAATAGAGGTGTTGTGGTGCCATGGCTGCTTTATGATGTCGGCCTTTGTCGTTCATCAGTCAGCAGGAGACATGCCGTATGAGTACCTACCAGACCCGGATTGAAGTTCGCTGGTCGGACTGTGATGCCAACAATCACATGCGCCACAGTGCCTACGCCGATATGGCCGCCCACGCCCGGGTTGGTTATTTAACTCACATAGGAATTGGCCCGGAATGGTTAGACCAGCACCAGATTGGTCCGGTGTTATTTAAAGAGAGCACCGAATATTTCCGCGAAGCGCATATGAACGACGTGTTAACCATTACGGTTGAAGCCGGCGAAGCCACCGGCTCCGAAAAAACCGTTACTCTGGTCAACAATATTTATAAAAGTGATGGTGAACTGGCTGCCCGGGTCAGTGTGTTATTTGCCTGGATGGATACCCGGGCCCGCAAAGTAATCGTTGTGCCGGAGGTTGCGCGTCAGGCAGACCTGTTTCGTAACCAGGCCGAACCTGCCTGAGTGACGCACAGCCGTAAAAAAGCCAGATCGCAGGCGCACTGCGATCTGGCTTTTAGTTTTAGTTTTAGTTTTAGTTTTAGTTTTAGTTTTAGTTTTAGTTTTAGTTTTAGTTTTAGTTTTAGTTTTAGTTTTAGTTTTAGTTTTAGTTTTGGTTTTGGTTTTGGTTTTGGTTTTGGTTTTGGTTTTGGTTTTGGTTTTGGTTTTGGTTTTGGTTTTGGGATGAACCGCGACTCAGCTGTGGAACACCAGCTGGTCGTTCTCAACATCGGCTTTGATGGTTTGCCCGGCAACAAATTTACCCGACAAAATATCCTGCGCCAGCGGGTTTTCGATCCATTGCTGAATGGCCCGTTTCAGTGGCCGCGCGCCAAATACCGGGTCGTAACCCACATCCACCAGCTTACTGATGGCAGCATCGGTTAATTCCAGCGACAAATCGCGTTCACGTAACCGCTGATGCAACAGTTGCAGCTGAATTTCAGCGATACCCCGTATCTGTTGTTTCTCCAGCGGATGGAATACCACGGCCTCGTCGATACGGTTAATAAACTCCGGCCGGAAGTGACTGCCAACCACCCCCATCACGGCTTCCCGCATATCCTCATAATTCGACTCCGGCTCTGTGGCCAGGGTCTGAATTAAATCGGAGCCCAGGTTGGATGTCATCACCAGTACGGTGTTTTTAAAATCGACTTTCCGACCCTGACCATCGGTTAACTGACCATCATCCAGTACCTGCAACAGAATGTTAAACACATCCGGGTGCGCTTTTTCCACCTCATCCAGCAGAATGACGGAATACGGTTTACGGCGCACCGCTTCGGTTAAATAGCCGCCTTCTTCGTAGCCAACGTAACCCGGAGGTGCACCAATTAAACGCGCCACCGAATGTTTCTCCATATACTCCGACATATCAATGCGAACCATGGCATCTTTGCTGTCGAACAGGAAGGTGGCCAGCGCCTTACATAACTCGGTTTTCCCCACCCCGGTTGGCCCCAGAAACAGGAAAGAACCATTCGGCCGGTTCGGGTCGCTCAGCCCGGCGCGGGAACGACGAACGGCATTCGACACCGCAGTAATCGCCTGGTCCTGCCCGACCACCGAATCGTGTAATACCTGCTCCATACGCAATAATTTATCGCGTTCACCTTCCAGCATTTTATTGACCGGTACGCCGGTCCATTTGGAGACAACTTCGGCAATTTCGTCTTCCGTCACTTTATTACGCAGCAGGGTAAATTCCTGCGTACCGCTGACCTCCGCCTCATTGGCCGCCGCCAGCTGTTTTTCCAGCTCCGGAATCGTGCCGTATTGCAGCTCTGACATTTTTTGCAGATCGCCGGCACGGCGGGCCGCTTCCAGATCAATTCTGGCCTGTTCCAGTTGTTCTTTCGATTTCGATGCCCCTTCCAGTAAGGCTTTTTCTTTTTTCCACACCTCTTCCAGTTCGACATAGGCTGTGCCGGCTTTATTAATTTCTTCGTTAAGGCCGGACAGACGTTTTTTCGCGGCGTCGTCTTTTTCTTTCTTCAGTGCTTCGCGTTCAATTTTTAACTGAATTAAACGGCGTTCGAGTTTGTCCATTTCCTGAGGTTTGGAATCGATTTCCATGCGGATCACGGAAGCAGCTTCATCCACCAGGTCAATGGCTTTATCCGGTAACTGACGGTCGGTGATATAACGCTGCGACAACTTAGACGCCGCAATAATGGCGCTGTCGGTGATCTGTACCCCGTGGTGCACTTCGTAACGCTCTTTTAAGCCGCGCAAAATCGCAATGGTATCTTCTTCAGACGGCTCATCCACCAGCACTTTCTGGAAACGACGTTCCAGGGCGGCGTCTTTTTCGATGTATTCCCGGTATTCATCCAGCGTGGTGGCACCAACACAATGCAACTCCCCCCGGGCCAGGGCCGGTTTCAGCATATTACCGGCATCCATCGCACCGTCCGATTTACCGGCACCCACCATGGTGTGCAATTCGTCGATAAACAGGATGATACGACCATCGTGTTTCGACACGTCTTTTAATACCGCTTTCAGCCGTTCTTCAAACTCACCGCGGTATTTCGCCCCTGCCACCAGGGCGCCCATATCGAGCGATAAAATCCGTTTATCTTTCAGGTTTTCCGGTACTTCACCGTTAATAATACGTTGTGCCAGACCTTCAACCACTGCTGTTTTACCCACCCCGGGCTGACCAATTAACACCGGGTTGTTTTTAGTACGGCGCTGTAACACCTGCACGGTACGGCGGATTTCATCATCGCGGCCAATGACCGGATCCAGCTTGCCCTGCTCAGCGCGTTCAGTCAGATCGATACAATATTTATCCAGCGACTGACGATTATCTTCGGCATTCGCATCGTTCACCGCTTCACCGCCACGCATGTCTTTAATAGCGTTTTCCAGCGCTTCGGCTTTCAGGCCAACATCCGCCAGCACTTTACCGGCAGCGCCACGATCCTGCAGCGCCACCAATAAAAAGATTTCGCTGGAAACAAACTGATCGCCACGCTTTTGTGCGTCTTTATCAGCCAGATTTAATAACCGCCCCAGTTCCTGGGCCAGCTGGATATTGCCGTCCGGCGAACTGACCGTCGGCTGCTCCTGTAATACCGCCCGCAGTGCCCGCTCCAGTTCGGATACATTCACACCGGCGCGACGAATCACGTCTTTGATGGAACTGTTGGTTTGCTCCAGCAGCGCCAGCAACACGTGTACCGTATCAATCTGATTATGATCCTGACCCAATGCCAGACTCTGACTTTCTGCCAGGGCATTCTGTAAACTGGTGGTCAAACGATCCATACGCATAATGGTCAATCCTCAATCGTTAACTCAATGGCTGTTATTCTATCTGGGGTTGTATTAGTTTTTTTCAACACCTAGAGGCAAATATTTATTTTATCTAATAGCAGAACCACTGCCAGCCGCTCCTATCAGCTGCCCCCGACACAATTAATATGATCCCGTTGTTGCGCTTTTAAAGCCCCTGAATTCAAAATACGATCCGAAATTTGTTCAAAACCTGATATTCATCAAGAGAGCCCCTGTGACCACCTCCCCTTTAACCGCAACGGTTACGGATTCCCGTAGCGCCTTACGCCAGGCAGCCTTATTCCTGATTCTGGGTGAAGCCCTGCTGGCCATTATGGGTGCCCTGATCAAACTGGTATCCGATGAGCTCAGTACCGAACAGATTGTGTTTTTCCGCAACCTGGCCGGGCTGATCATTCTGCTGCCGATGATCCTGCGCCAGGGCCCTGCCCTGCTGCACACCCGGGTCTGGCACTGGCATCTGATGCGAGGGCTGGTAGGTGTCAGCGCGATGTATTGTTATTTCTGGGCAATTGCCAATATGCCACTGACTGAGGCATTTCTGGTAAAACTTTCCAGCCCGCTGTTTATGCCACTTATCGCCTGGTTATGGTTGTCTGAGTCCTCGGGTAAACATTCACTGCTGGCGTTGTTGGTGGGCTTTACCGGGGTCGCCTTTATTCTGCGCCCTGGTGATGACAGTGCGTTTACCCTGGCAGCACTGATTGGCCTGTTAGGCGCCCTGCTGGCGGCCCTGGCCAAAGTCACCATTCGCCGTATGTCAGCGACTCAGGAGCCCAGTCAGCGCATTGTGTTTTATTTTGCAGTGATTGCTGCCGCGATTTCATTACCCGCCGCACTGCTCAACTGGCAACCGGTACCGACCCATTATTGGTTGTTATTGTTATTGATTGGTTGTGTTGCCACGCTTGGCCAGCTGGCACTGACGCGCGCCTACAAAACCGCACCCACCGGCAGCGTCGGGGTGTATGCCTATAGCGCCGTGGTTTATGGTGCACTGATGGGCTGGATGTTCTGGGGTGAGATTCCCGCCTGGAGCACCTGGGTCGGGGCGGCACTGATCGTCACATCCGGCGTCATTAATCTGAGGAAATAACAGCTGTCGGAGCACAAACTTAGACATAAGTCGGTGTTTAACAAAAAACAACAACATTATTTCCTGAAAATCCAATATAGTAATGAAATAGATGGATTACTATTAATGAGTCAACAATCATGTCACGCATCGATTCTCTGCAAACCTTTGTCTCCGTGGTGCGCTCGCGCAACTTTACTTCGGCTGCCGATTCCCTGGGCGTTACGCCTTCAGCCGTCAGTAAACAGATCAGCGGCCTGGAAGAACGCCTGGGAGTACGTCTGCTGAACCGCACCACCCGCTCAGTCAGCCCAACGGAAGCCGGGCAAATGTTTTACCAGCACTGTGAGAACATTCTCGAATCGATTACCGAAGCGGAGAAACTGGTCACCGACTTTGATATCACCCCGCGTGGCCGGCTGCGGATTACAGCCATGTCGAACTTCGGACGGCGTGAGCTGGCACGCATCTTTAATGACTTTTCGGAAAAATACCCGGATATCAGCTTTGAACTGCATATCTCCGACCGGCCACTGGACATCGTCAAAGAAGGCTACGACTTTGCGCTGCGCATCGGCACCCTGGAAGATTCCCGTCTGATTGCCAAACCCGTGGCGGAACAAAAAATTGTGGTCTGTGCCTCACCGGAATACCTGCAACAATGGGGAACGCCGCAGGCATTTGAAGATATAAACAACCACCGCATTCTGGTGGTGGCCAATGCCGAATACGCCCGCATTAACTGGTTGCGTCAGTTTGAAAAAGACCACGGCTTTACCTTACAGAATATTGAACGCAAGTTATCCGTTAACGACATCGATCTGGTCTATGAGGCCTGCCTGAAAGGCATGGGTATTACCGCTCTGCCAACCTATATTGCCGAACGTCATCTGGAAAACGGCGAACTGATCCAGCTGTTCCCGAATGTCGAAATTCCGGTACGCACCATTAAAGTGGTATTCCCGCAAAACCGTTATGTGGCAAATAAAAGCCGGGCATTCCTCGACTTTATTACCAATTATTTCGATGACAACAGCAGCCACTGAAGCGCCTGTTATCCGGCCGGAGAAAGGCCTCAGGACAACAAAAAAGCCCGGCATTTGCCGGGCTTTTTTGTTATTCAGCAGCGCTATTAATCCGCTACCGGCATTTCCTCTGGCGCGCAACGCTCATAAAATACTTTCGGGATACGGGCAATTTTCCGCTCGTCGTAATCAAAAAATACAATCCCGGTTTTCGCCAGCGCCACCACCTTATCTTCGTCTTTATTTTCAATACGGTAAATCACATCACAGCCGTATTTATTGAAGTCAGTCAGGCCCACATGAAAGGTCAGATGTTCGCCAACAAACGATTCCGCCATAAAAGACACCACCAGATCGGTGACCATGATCCCCAACCCGGCAATATTAAACTCACCAAAATCAAACTCCCGCAATAACCGCAGGCGGGCTTCGTGCAGTAATGACACCATGCGGTCGTTACCGACATGATTGCCATAATTAATATCGGATACCCGTACGTCCAGCTCGGTGGTGAACGTAAAGTGATCCGGTAAATCCAGTGTTACTCTAGCCAAAATTAACTCCGACCGTTGAATGTTCTCTGCGGCAACGATCGGACTCCGGAATCAACCGGAACGCTGCTGCAGCAGGTCAAACCCTGATGTAATCGTTTGTAAACTGTCTTACAGTTATCCGGCGCATAGATGACAGCCACGCCGAGATACCGTAGCATCAGGGTGCGGCATCATAACCGTGCTCAGGTGTCAGTACAAACAACAAGGACAACCGGCGACAACGATGAGTTTTATTTCTGATTGCTTTTCCAAGCTCCGCTCCACTACCAAGCGGGCACAACACAGTCTGGTAGTTATTTCCCTGTCTCTGGCTTCGTCCTGGTCGCTGGCCACAATCGAGACCATTGCCCCGGGCACCCCGTTTGAACCGCTGGAGCCCAATCGTACCCATTCGGTTACCAGCCAGCAGATTCTGAACAACCTGTTACGTGGCCATTACGAACATCGCCGGCTGGACGACAAACTTTCGTCTAAGGTGCTGGATATTCTGCTGGATGATGTCGACAGTACCCGCAGCTATTTTCTCGCCAGCGATATCCGCGAATTTGAGAAATATCGCCTGCAACTTGACGATGCCCTCGCCCGTGGCGATATGGAACCCGGCTTTGTTATTTTTAACCGTTTCGAACAACGGGTGTCAGAACGGTTATCCTTTTTACTCAACGAGCTGAAAAACAACGCCGCCAAATATCAGTTTGATGGTGACGAGACACTGGAACTCGACCGTGAAGATGCTCAGTGGGCCACCACCAGCAGCGAACTGGATCAGCTGTGGCTGAAACGGCTGAAAAACTCCATGCTCAATCTGAAACTGGCCGGCAAAGAGAAAAAAGACATCATCGAGCTGCTGAGCAAACGTTATCAGAATCAGCTGAACCGCGTACATCTGTCGAAACCGGAAGATGCCTACCAGACGTTTATGAATGCGGTCACCCGTTCTTTCGATCCTCACACCCAGTACTTTTCGCCACGTAATACTGAAAACTTCAACATCAATATGAGCCTGTCATTGCAGGGCATTGGTGCGGTATTACAAACCGAAGATGAACACACCAAGGTGGTACGCCTGGTCCCGGCCGGGCCAGCGGATAAAGCCGGTAATCTGGAGCCGGCGGATAAAATCATTGGCGTCGGCCAGAATGCCGACGGTGACATGGTTGATGTGATCGGCTGGCGCCTGGACGAAGTGGTCGACCTGATCCGCGGGCCAAAAGGCACAACCGTACGGCTGGAAATTTTACCGTCCAGTGGCAGCGGCAACGAAAGTAAAACGGTCGCTATCGTTCGTGATGAAGTCAAACTGGAAGAACAGTCGGCACAAAAAGAAATCATCGAAATTAAAGACGGTGAACACAGCCGCAAAGTCGGGGTAATTGATATCCCGACCTTCTACATCGACTTTAAAGGCCGGATGGAAAACAAGCCGGACTACCGCTCCACCACCCGCGATGTGGCCCGTCTGATTCAGGAACTGAAAATGGACGGCGTCGAAGGGCTGATCATCGACCTGCGTAATAACGGTGGCGGCTCACTGGAAGAAGCGATTTCATTAACCGGCCTGTTTATTCCGACCGGTCCGGTGGTTCAGGTACGCAGTATTCGTGGTCGGGTTGAAGTATTACAGGATCAGGACCCGGGCGTGTTATACGACGGCCCGCTCACCGTACTGGTTAACCGCCTCAGCGCTTCAGCGTCAGAGATTTTTGCCGGAGCCATTCAGGACTACGGCCGCGGCTTAGTAGTGGGTGGCCAGACCTTTGGTAAAGGCACAGTGCAATCGCTGCGGCCGTTACACCATGGCCAGCTGAAAATCACGCAGGCGAAGTTTTACCGGGTTTCCGGTGACAGCACACAACATCAGGGGGTTATCCCGGACATCCTGTTCCCGTCGTTATTCGATAAAGACAAAATCGGCGAAAGTGCGCTGGACGAAGCCCTGCCCTGGGATACCATCCGCCCGGCCGAACATGAAAAAAGCGGCTCGCTGACCAAGCTGGTGCCGACCCTGCGCGATAAACATCAGCAACGTATCAGTGACAACCCGGACTTCCTGTTTATGCGTGAACAAAAAGCCCTGATCACCGAGTTACGTGACAAAACTCAGGTATCACTGAACGAAAAAGTGCGCAAAGAGGAACGTGAAGCCAACGACCAGCGTCGCCTGGCACTGGAAAACAGCCGCCGGAAAGCCAAAGGCATGCCCCTGCTCGACAGCCTCGATGATGATGGCAAAGACAACGAAACCGAAGAGCACAATCCCTCCGCCGACAGTGCACTGACACCGGAGGAAAAACACAAGCAACAGGCCAGCGGTGATGACGCAGGCGCAGAAAGCGACCCGGATAAAGAAGACGAAAAAGAAGACGATGCGGTGTTAACCGAAACCGGTCATATCCTGCTCGACTTTATCGGCCTGACACAACCCGGCACCGCCATGGCACAACGCCTGAACTGATCCCGGCGTTACCACCACCGCCCTGAAGCCTGACGCTTCAGGGCTTTTTTTTGCCCGCCCTAAACCAGCGCCTGCGAGTTAGCGTATTGCATCAGAGCAATAGAAATCACCAGCAACGCCAGACCGCTACAGCTCACCCGGTTCAGACGATGCTGAAATAGCCACCAGGTGGCCAGTGCGGTACCACTGATCGATAACGCGCCCCAAATGGCATAAGCCACAAACAAATCCATCCCTTTGACCGCAAAACCCAACAGCGCAAATGCCGCCATAATGGCCACAATCGCCAGCACACCCCAGCCTTTGCGCCGAAAACCGCGGGACAACTCCAGTGACACATTGGCGAGGATATCCAGTGCCACAGACCCCAGAACCAGCAATAATGACCAACTCATGCTGCTTTCTCCTGCAGATGGTAACCCAGATGGGTTACTGCGATGCCCACGATGGCGCTGAGTAATGCCAGCCACTGCAGCCAGCTGATGCTTTCACCAATAATAAACACCGCTCCGGCAGCAATCAGCACCATGCCACTGCCTTCCCAGAACGCATTGGCAATAGCAACAGGTATTTTGTCGGTTGCCTGACTAAGAAAACCATAAGACAGCACAATCATACTGATCGCCAGCAGAATACCGGCCTCCTCCTGACCCTGATCGACCAGCACTTTCATCATGGTTGTGCCAAAAACCTCACCCAGAATGGCCAGAGACAAATAAACCCAATGCATACTTCACCTGTTATCGCATTATTAACGCAGCCCATATTAATCCTGAGCAGACACTGGCTATAATCGCTGAGCATCAGAAAAACTGATGCTGAGATAATCAAGAGCTAACCTGTATGAACACCGAGCACCTTCGTTATTTTGTCACCATCGCTCAGACCGGTTCGATTGCTGCCGCTGCAGCCCGACTACAGCGCAACCGCAGCACCATCAGCATGGCGCTGGCCGCTCTGGAAGATCAGCTGGGCTGCCAGCTGTTCAGCCGCAGTGGTAACAGCATGACGTTATCGGATACCGGCAGCCGTCTGCTGGATGACTGCTTACGCATCGACACCCTGGTCAATCATATTCGCCGCGAAGCGCAACGTGATCAGGAACCGCTGAGCCTGTTGCGGATCGGCCGGGATGATGTATTGCCGGAATCCTTCTGGCGCCGGCTGATCCGCCGCCTGCACCAGCAACACCCGCAGTTATCAATCGAAATGCACTACCAGAGCCCGGCACTGCTGCAACACATGCTCGACCAGCAACAACTGGATATCGCCTGTTGCCTGGCTGTTCAGGAAACACCCCACAGCCTGACCCCGCGGGTGATTGGGCCCATTACCCTGCAACTGGTATGTGCCGCGGATCATCCCCTGGCGGGGCTGAGCCGGGTCAGCGACGACGACCTGGCGAAAGTCCCGATGATCCGTTTTCTCGAAGAGGTTGATGACGATACCAGCCAGCGCCTGCCCGGTGATAAACACATCGCACTGAGCAGCTTTGAACTGGTACGCGATGCCATTGCCGACGGCCTCGGCTGGGGGCTGGTTCCTCACCCTCTGCTGCGGGGCAATAAACGCCAACAACTCGCTAACCTGCGCTACGATAACAACCGCAGCTGGCACCCGTATGCGTTGTATATCGCTGATCCACAGGCACCTTACCGCCACTTTATCGATGGCATCGGCGATCTGATCGACGAGCAGTTTCGCAGCATGTTCAGCGAATAAATCTCATCTACTATTGATAAACCTGAGAACTGGTTCACCGACTATCAGCCATAAATCGTGTGTTATGGCGGCGCATTTTCTATTGAAACGGAGTTTCTATGCATACCTCAGTTAAATTTCTCAGTGCTCTTATTTTTTCTGCTTTATTGAGTGCCTGTGGCGGTAGTTCCGGTGGCGACTCAGCCAACAACGCCAATCTCCCCGGCAATGGTTCAGGCTTGCCGGACGGCGACGATGACAATGAAGAGCTGCGCTGGGTCAATTATGAAGAAGCGCGTAACTTTTGTGGCGGTGACTATGAAAGCGGAGTGGCTATAACCCAGAAAGTCGTGACGGCCGAAGAGGATGATGACCGTTACCTCTGGGACAGCTCTGCTGCCTCAGCAGCAACACTGACCAGCCATATCGGAGATCACTGTGTTGACGGTGGTTTAACTAGCCTGACAATACACAGTGATGACAGCATGGTGATTATCCGCGAGCGGGTTGCTACGGCAATCATCGAAGGAGATGACGTGTCGGTGTACTTTTACGGTGGCGTGGGGTCACTGACCATGAACGGCAACGATGCTTTGGTTTACACCACAGAAGTGGCCCACCTGGAAAGCAATGATAGTTTCAGCAGCGCCAACCTGGTGTATAAAATAAACGGCAGCCGGCACGCCCCGCAGATATACGGAGGCGTGGGCGAATACAAGGGTAACTGAAAGCCGCTTATGCCGGAGGCAACTCCGGCAACATCTGCCACTTGGTTTTTAACCGGATATCCGCCGTTGTGTTAAATTCCGCCTGCCAGGACGCCTCCAGCTGCTGACAAACCCGCTGATAAAACTGCGCCGATTTCTGCCGTTTAAACTCATTGTCAAAATAGCCGTCAGTGGTCACAGAATCCGAGATCATCAGGTATAACCCCAGCTGACTGGTGCGATAAATCTCACTGTCGAAATACTGCCGCGGAAAGGTTTCCTGCCAATAACCATCGGCGATATAAAATAACGCCGGTGGCAACGGATGACACTCATCGTATTCCAATAAAATTGTCTGGCCCCAGATATTCTGCTGGCGCAATTCATCGAGAAGCAGATCGTGCAACAGCGGCACACAGGCTTCGATATGCTGCTCAAGAAACTGATTATCCGAGCTGTACAGCACATAAGGTTTATCATCCAGAACCCCACACAAAGCCGCCAGCGAGCCGTCACTGTGATAGCTCACGTCAACATAACCCGGCTCTGTCCAGCGCACTCCCTGAATTAACCAGGCATGGCGGTTTTCTATCTGTTTAATCCGCTGAGACTCATCATACTGGTAACGGCTTTCACTGACCTGATGTGACGACAACGAGCGAAAATAACGCGGTACATGACGGTCGCGGCTGAGCTGCTCGTAATCTTCCAGCAAAATATCCCGGGCCACATGAAAGTGGTAACACTCGGCCTGATCGCCACGATCGCAAATAAAACTTTCACGAAATACCTGACCATCTCTGACACCGCGACAATAGATGGCGCGGCCATTATGCAGCTGATATTCAAACCAGTGTCCGCTTTCCGGCGGCTCAGCCCGGAGCATTTCGCTGAGCGGCAAGTGACGATGGTGTTTTTGTTCCAGCGCAAACGGTTCCAGTGTCAGCAGGTTGTCCGGATAATAACCTAGGCTGGTTTTCGCGTCCGCCAGCTGTTGTTTCAGCTGTGCGTAGTCGGCCTGTTTCTGTGCCAGCAGCTCAGTCACTTCCTGCACTAGTGGTTCACTCTGATGAGCCAGCTGTTGTTGCTGTTCGCGGCAATCAATGGCGTCTTTCATTTGCTGCCATTGCCGGGGAGGTAAAATCCGCGCCAGTAAATCCTGTTCATTACAGGCTTCGAAATCCCGCGCGCAGACAAAAAACTGCTCATCACAGCGGAGGTGTTGGCGCAATTGCGGGTTATTCATTAACGCCTGGCAAAAAGAGACATAGAACTGCTCAACCCGGTCATTCTGCTCATCGAACTCCATTTCCTCCAGGCGCGCATTTAACCGATCAAATAACGCGGAATGACCATGGTGGAAATCCACCGCATCAAAATCATCTTCACTGAAAATTTCCGCATCCGGCGCATTCAGCCAGCTGAGTGGTCCGTATTCCTCATTATCATCCACTTCATGTGGCTGAATCAGTGCCAGCGTGGGTGGAAACGGCCCCTGTAAGGTATATTCAAACAACACACAATAAATGGTTTGTGGTAACGCGGCATTTTCCAGCCCCTGTAATAATTCGCGCGTTAATACGTCGGCGGCCTGGTCCAGCAGTTCATCCAGCGACGCTTGTTGCATAGCACGCTGAAACAATACATCACCGTCATCATCCAGCGATTCAATACGGTCAACGGTATAGCTGCCGGGAACAAAAAATACCCGCTGCTGCTGACGATAACTGTGATTATGTAAAGGGTTAAAACCTTCAATACTGATATTACAGATATCGACCTCCCCCTGCTCATCGCTGAGTGTGGTGTACTGGTAATGACGGGTCTCACGAATAAACTCATTCACCTGCTGGTACAGGCTGGGCAAGCCCTGCTCATTGCGTACCAGCCGCTCCGCTTCAACCGCTTTCACCTGCCCGGCATTATGGTATGCCTGGAGGCGGATTTCGGCGTCATTGTCAGCGATAAAAAAGAAGTCGTAATGTACCTCATCGCCGAGCATCCAGCGCGCGTATTCCAGCCCCTGATCACTCAATAACAGCAGGTAGACATCATCCCCCGGTACCTCTTCCGGCTGCTGATATAACCGGGTCTGCGGCTCACTCAATTGCATCAGTTCGGCAATAAACGGCTGCAACGTAAAAAAGTCCGCAGCGGCATAAGCGATATGCCCTTTGCGGGCCAGCGCCTGATCCAGCAGTTGCGGGTAATGTTGCGGCAATGTCTGAAAACGTTCAATCAGGTCCTTCATGTTACTTCCATCAATAACGATTTAACCCCAGTGTAACCTGTCACCGTCAGAATTCAGTGAACTATTGGCCAGCAACGAACACTGCCGCTGTTTGTTCACGCCAGCCGCAGCAGATGGCAGCCGGGGTCTCAGGTCCACATTGCCCAGCGCACATTAATCAGACGATGTAACATCTCGTTTTCCAGCTGATACTGGGGCTCAGCAACACCACAATCATCGGCACCTTTATCGCGCTGGATCCACCACTGATACAAAAAGGTCAGCTCATCAAACGCTTTCGAATGTTCCGGATTAGCCTGCCAGTCGGTATTACCGTCAAGCAGATGCTCCTGT
This sequence comes from Bacterioplanoides pacificum, assembly GCF_042648445.1. Lineage (NCBI taxonomy): Bacteria > Pseudomonadati > Pseudomonadota > Gammaproteobacteria > Oceanospirillales > Oceanospirillaceae > Bacterioplanoides > Bacterioplanoides pacificum. Next base: position 107,697 of record NZ_JBHRYB010000005.1, on the reverse strand, counting down.
TCAACGCAGTCTTTCAGCAACTGAAAACAGGCGTGTAGCAACACGTTGTCTTTATCACGCCAGCCATCACTGAGGCTGGTAATGGTTAATTGATTGGCCGGTTCCATGACGATACTCCTTCGGGTTTAGCCGCATGATAAACACCCCGGCACCACAGCTCCAGCCGCACAGATTCAAACACCTGTTTGAATTTTTACCGCCCCTCTGCCAAGATGGCGCTATCCAAACCATCTGAAGAGATCAGTGTTATGTATCAGGATATCGAATTCAGCCAGCAAGACGGCATTGCGTTAATCACCATCAGCCGCCCACAGGTGCTGAACGCCATTCGTGTACAAACCTACAAAGACGTGATTGCAGCACTGCAGAGCTGCGAGCAGGACGACGCAGTCAAAGTGATCGTGATGACCGGCGCCGAAGGCAAGTTCACCGCCGGTAACGACCTGCGTGATTTATTACCCGACGGTGATCTGCAGGGTGTACAACAAGGCGTGGCCGGTATCTTTGATACCCTGGCGGCCATGGAAAAACCGCTGATTCTGGCTCAGGAAGGTGTCGCCGTGGGTATTGGCGCTAACCTGCTGTTGCACGCCGACCTGGCCTTTGCCGGCAACAGCATCCGTTACAGCCTGCCATTCGCCAAGATTGGTGTCGCTGCTGAAGGCGGCTCTTCGGTATTATTAAAAGAAGCCATTGGCGCTAAAAATGCCGCCGACCTGCTGTTAAGCGGCCGTTTCTTTAAAGCCGCCGAAGCGGAAAAATGGGGCCTGATTAACGCCGCCGTTGAAGACGGCAGTGCGCTGGAACATGCCATGAAAGCGGCTCAGGAATTACTGAAAAATTCCCAGGGTTCATTACGGGCAATTAAAAAGCTGGGCAAAGCGGAAGGTCATCGTGAACGCGTCAATCAGGCAGTAGAAGCCGAAATGATCGCCTTCTCCGAACTGCTGCAAACGCCGGAAACCCAGGCGCGTATTACGCACGTCTTAAAAGGCGGAAAATAATTGTTAGCCGCCACCTTCGCCGCGTTCAGCGAGAAGGTGGCGTAATGCAGTTTTGCAACGCCGGATCAGCGCTGTACGTTTAACGCCATCATCAGTTCATGATCGCTGAAGATATGCGCCCACAGTTTATCCAGTACCTCATTCACCCACTGCTGGTTATATTGCACATTGGGTGAAGCCGCCAGACGGCGACTTTCTTTAATGGTATAGGGTTTGGTAAACGTCTGGCTGTCGCTGATCACGGTCAGGTAAAACGCCATTTGCATACCACATTCATTGACCAGTGCGCCTTCATTACAGGTGTAAATAAAGTCGTTAATATCCAACTGCACTTTTAACGGTGGTAACGGACTGGAGCCACCAAATCCCAGCTGTGACATAGAGTTCTGCAGTCGCTGAGTGAGTACATCTTTCAGCTCTGCCTGAATCGACAGCGGAGAGTTCTCCGGCAAACGCCCACCACGATGGCCGATCTGTTCGGCACTGAAACGCTGACGCCGATCCACAACCCGCACCAGCGCATCACGCTGCGGATGCACCTGAGCGGCTGTCAACGGATAACTTTCGTTTAACTCAATCATCTGCGGCGCCAGGACACAGCCCGTTAAACCACTTGCCAGTGCTGCTGTTAATAACAGTGTACGAAGGGAATTAACCATTCGGGATATCCTTTTCTGCTCGTTTAAACACCCAAGTATCAGCACTGGAATCTTCTTCACAGTAACGATACCCGGCGACATCAAATTGTTTCAGTTGTTGCGGCTGATCCAGCTGCTGCCGGATCATATAAGCTGCCATCATACCGCGCGCCTTTTTAGCGTAAAAACTGACGATTTTATACTGACCGTTTTTTTCGTCCTTAAACACCGGGGTAATTAACTCACCCTGCAGTTGTTTCGGTTTCACGGCCTTAAAATATTCATTCGATGCCAGGTTGATAACGGCCCGGCTGGTGTGATGTTCAAGTTCGGCATTCAGCGCTTCAGTGATGATATCACCCCAGAAATCATACAGGTTTTTGCCGCGCGGATTTGCCAGCCTGGTGCCCATTTCCAGCCGATAAGGCTGAATTAAATCCAGCGGTCGTAATAAACCGTACAAACCACTTAAAATACGCAAGTGCGTCTGAGCAAAATCCAGCTGTTGCTGATCAAACTGTTCTGCTTCCAGCCCGGTATAAACGTCGCCTTTAAAAGCCAGCAAAGCAACTTTGGCGTTAGCGCTATTAAACGGCAGCTGCCAGTCGTGATAACGCTGCACGTTGAGTTCCGATAACGCCGGGCTGAGTTTCATCAGCGCACCAATCTCATCGGGTGAATAGGGTTTCAGCACATCCACCAGCTCTGCCGAGTGATGCAGAAAACCGGCTTCACTGAACTGTGTGGTGGTGGGTGGTGTGTCAAAATCCAGCGTTTTCGCCGGAGACAACAAAGTCAGCATAACGAGTCCTGTTTACGGATGCGGTAATTTTTTTCAATGCCGCTATCATACCAGCCCGGCCGCCCGGCCTGAATCCAAATCCGGCGCAAACATTATGAAGTGTATTAATCATTCCGATTACATCAGCCTATCTTTCGACCAGCCACGCCAGGTACTGAGTTCGGCGGTGCTGAATGGCGGCCTGGGGGAATGCCAGTCGTTACTGAACCTGCGGGTTGATCAATACGCCAAACCGCCGTTTGAGGCGCCGGCGACAACACTGGCACGTTATGCCCGGCAGCTGGGACTGCAACAGGTGTGTGGCATGATGACCGCCGCGTCGATGAAATCGCTGCGTCATTGCCGCATCAGCCGTGAGCAACAGGACGGTTCTTTCAGTGCCGATGCCTGGGTAACCTGTGGCCTGAGCAATCTGTTGCGCCCCGGTGACCCGGTGGCTTGTGTCACAGCCAGACCGGAACCCGGCACCATTAATATCTGGCTGCATTGCTCACAGCCTCTGACCGCGGCGGCCATGACCGAAGCACTGATCCTGCTGACCGAAGCCAAAACCACCGCCGTACGCGACTTTCAGTTAAAGAGCCGTGATTCCGGTCGCGATGCCAGTGGCACCGGCACCGATAGCCACGCGGTATTATGCCCACCGGCTCAGCCACAACAGACCGCACTGGAGTATTGCGGCAAACACACCCGGGCCGGAGAGGCCATTGGTCTGGCGGTCTATCAGGCCGTTTGCCAGTCCATTTCTGCCTGCCTGGAAGCCGCCAGGGCCTGACTCCACCCGCTGACCAACAAGGATGACAAAACAGGCCATTTCCTTCCGCCTCTTGTGCCAATGAGGCCACTCCCAAGCCTTGCGACACTGTAAGCTGGCCTGTTAAGCGGGCCCAGTTACCGATAGTTGAGCAAGGTTTTTCAGATGGCAAAAGATATTCAGGGAGTTGGCCTCGGTCTGGCCAGCAAATTTGCCGGCAGCCGGTTTGCCGAAAAATACAAACTGCGCAAGTCAGCCGAAAAAATGGCGTACCTCTCGACCCGCACCGGGTTTAAGGTCGCCGCCGGGGTGTTAAAACGTCGTGCCGGACGTAAACCGGTCGATAACACTAAGCTGTTAGCCGCGCCACAAAAGCAACATCAGTTATTTGATCTGAGCCTCAGTGACGAACAACAAATGATCAAAGACACGGTGCGGGCGTACGCCAGCGACGTGCTACGGGAGCTGGCATTAGCCGCGGATGAAGAAAAAACACTGCCGACTGATTTTCTGACAAACCTGGGCGATATCGGTCTGAACTATTTTTCTGTTCCGGAAGCACTGGGTGGTGCAGCACAAAGTTATAGCCCGACCACCAGCGCCATCATTGCCGAACAACTGGCCTGGGGTGATATGACTCTGGCTTATGCCGCTCTGGCCCCCACCGCCGTCGCTAATGCGATCGTCCGCTGGGGTACGGCGGAGCAAAAAAAGCAGTATCTGCCACGCTACCTGGAACAAACCCCGATAAAAGCCGCCATTGCCGTACAGGAAGCTCATCCGTTATTTGAACCACAACAGCTCAGCTGTAAAGCCAAAAAAAATAAACACGGTTATGTTCTGAATGGCAGCAAAACCCTGGTGCCATTCGCTGATGGCGCCGATTTATATCTGGTCGCTGCGCAGTTTAAAGGACAACCGGCGATCTTTATTGTGCCGGGTAACAGTGCCGGCCTGAGCGTTAAGGCCGGTGGCGCAATGGGCTTACGTGCAGCACAAACCGGCCAGCTGCAGCTGAACAATGTGCAGTTACCTGCCGATGCCCGCCTCGGTGCCGATGACTTTCACAGCAGCCGCCTGAATTATCAGGAATTTATCGACCTCGGCCAGCTGCACTGGTGCGCACTGGCACTCGGATGCTGTCAGGCAGCACTGGATTATGTCATCACTTATTGTAACGAACGTGAAGCCTTTGGTGAGCCGATCAGTCACCGTCAGTCGGTGGCCTTTATTATTGCCGATATCGGTATCGAACTGGAGTCCATGCGACTGCTGACCTGGCGTGCCGCGGCACTGGCCGAAGAAGGTAAAGCGTTCCACCGCGAAGCCTTCCTGGCACACACCTTATGTGCGGAAAAAGCGATGAAAATCGGTACCGACGCCGTGCAGTTATTAGGTGGTCATGGCTTTACCAAAGAACACCCGGCTGAGCGCTGGTATCGTGATTTACGGGTACTGGCATGTGTAAACAGTGGCTTACATTTATAACCGGCGGAGAAAATAAAAATGATTAATTTAGAAGTCCCGAAAAAATTCAGACCGCTGGTAAACCAGGCCCGTCAGGTGGCGGAAAATGTGTTCCGTCCGGTATCGCGCAAATACGATGCTAACGAACACGCCTACCCGGTTGAGCTGGACATGCTGGCCGCCATTATGGATGGCATGAACGACGCGGTGGCAGAAACCGGGGTTGGTGAAGGAGCAGGCGCCGGTAAATTAAAGCAGGACGCAAAAAAATCCGACGGCATCCAGAACGGTACCAATATGTCGACCGTGCTCGGTTTACAGGAATTATGCTGGGGCGACGTCGGTTTATCCCTGACTCTGCCACGCCAGGGTCTGGGCAATGCAGCCATTGCCGCCGTTGCCAATGACGAACAACTGGCACGCTTCGGTCATAAATGGGCTGCGATGGCCATCACCGAACCCGGGTTTGGTTCCGACTCTGCCGCGGTACGTACCACGGCGGTTAAAGACGGTGATCATTATGTATTAAACGGCGAAAAAATATTCGTCACCTCCGGTGAACGGGCTGATGCCGTGGTGGTCTGGGCCAGTGTTGACCGCACTCTGGGTCGTGCTGCCATTAAGTCCTTTGTGGTGGAAAAAGGCACCCCGGGGATGGACGTGGTACGGCTGGAGAAAAAACTGGGTATTAAAGCCTCCGACACCGCCGCCATTGTGTTCAGTGATTGCCGGGTGCCCGCCGCTAATTTGTTAGGGTCACCGGAAGTGAATGTCGAAAAAGGTTTTGCCGGTGTCATGCAAACCTTTGATAACACCCGGCCGGTAGTTGCCGCTATGGCCGTGGGGGTGGCGAAAGCCGCCATCGACCGGGCGCGCGACATTTTACAGAAAATGGGAGTGGCGGCGGATTATCAGGGCAGTTTCAAAAACGCCAGCCAGATCGAAGCTCAGCTGTATCGTTACGAAGCCGACTGGGAAGCGGCACGGCTATTAACCTTAAAAGCAGCCTGGATGGCCGATAACGGCCTGCCCAACTCAAAAGAAGCCTCCATGGCGAAAGCCAAAGCCGGCCGTGCCGCCAACGCCATCACCCTGGGCTGTGTCGAATTATTGGGTAGTCTGGGGTATGGTGAAGATGAGCTGCTGGAGAAGTGGGCACGGGATTCAAAAATCCTCGATATTTTCGAAGGCACGCAACAGATTCAACAGTTAATTGTTGCCCGCCGCCTGCTGAATAAAACCTCAGCCGAACTTAAATGAAACCCGTTCAACGATCAGAATAATAACCGGAATTCATCATGACTGCCGCGAAAACAGTTTCGTTAACTAATATTGCCACTCAGCTGCTGCGCCAGCTGCCTGACCTGCCTACCACGTTAAAAGGTGTTGCTGCATTAGTCAGCAGCAAACCGGAGAAGAAAAAATCGATTGGTTTATTACTGGAGAAACACGCCCGTAAACAGCCGGATCATATCGCTGTGCGTTATCAGTCGGTGAGTTATACCTACGCCGAATTAAATCAACAGGCCAACCAGCTGGCCCATCTGCTGGCCAGCCAGCAGGTCGGTATGGGTGATACCGTTGGTATTTTACTGGAAAACCGCCCGGAAACACTGGTTGCCGTTTTGGCCACCGTCAAACTGGGCGCCATTGCCAGCATGATGAATACCTCCCAGCGCGGCGACGTGTTATTACACAGCATAAACCTGGTAACTCCGAAGCTGATGCTGGTTGGTGAAGAAATGCTGGAAAATATGGCAACGGTAGAACAACAGCTGCCGGTCGGGCTGGCCACCCAGCTGTATTACGTCAGAGACAGCGGCCATATTCAGGCACCGGCCCATTATCAGGATCTGGAACTGTTATGCGCAGAACAGCCCAGCGATAACCCGGCCACCACCGCCGAGGTTAAAATGCATCAGCCGTGTTATTACATTTTCACCTCCGGCACCACAGGCTTACCCAAAGCGTCAGTCATGAGCCATTACCGCTGGCATAAATCCATGGCCGGTATGGGCCTGGCATCAATGAAACTGAAAAAAGACGACGTGTTATATGTGTCGTTGCCGCTGTATCACAATAATGCCTTAACCGTCTCACTGGCAGCGGTGTTAGGTGCCGGTGGCTGTATCGCTATTTCACGTAAATTCAGTGTCAGCCGTTTCTGGGATGAAGTCCGCCAGTATGGCGCCACCTCATTTTGTTATATCGGTGAATTATGCCGCTATTTATTAAACCAGCCAGCCAGCGATAAAGACCGGCAACATAACATCCGCGTCATCATCGGTAACGGTTTACGACCGGATATCTGGATGGAATTCAAACAACGCTTTGGCATTCATCATATCAACGAATTTTACGGCGCCAGCGAGTGTAACCTGGTATTTACCAATACCTTTAATCTGGATAAAACCGCAGGTTTTTGCCCACTGCCATACAACATAGTGGAATACGATATCGAAGAGGATCAGCCCAAGCGTGATGCCAAAGGTTTTATGATTCCGGTTAAAAAAGGCAGCACCGGATTGCTGATTACCGAGATTAACGACAAACAGCCATTTGAAGGTTATACCGACGAAGAAGCCAGCAATAAAAAACTGCTGCGCGATGTATTTGCCAGCGGTGACTGCTGGTTTAATACCGGCGATATGGTGCTTAATCAGGGTTATAAACACATCGCTTTCGCCGACCGCTTAGGCGACACTTTCCGCTGGAAAGGTGAAAACGTCGCCACCACCGAAGTGGAATCGGTATTAATGGAATACCCGGATGTCGAACATGCGGTGGTCTATGGTGTCGAAATTCCGTTTACCGATGGCCGTGCCGGTATGGCCGCACTGACCCTGAACCACAGTGCCGGGCAGGTTAACTGGGGCGCCCTGACCCGCCACCTGCGTGAAAAACTGCCCGCTTATGCCATTCCGCTGTTTCTGCGTATCCGTGAACAGGAAGAAGTCACCGGCACCTTTAAATACCGCAAAGTTGAGCTGAAGCAGGAGGCCTACCACCTCGATAAAATCGATGAACCGGTCTACGTGCTGGCCAGCAAAGCCCCCTGCTACGAACCCTTGCAGAATCAGGCCGAACAGCAGATCAATCAGGGCGAATTTGCACTGTAATCCTCAGCCGCGCAGGTGCCGCCCGGCGCCTTCGTCACCGGCCTGGTGACAGTACTATCTCCACGCCCCGGCCATCGCCCCGGGGCTGTTAACCCGCCCGAACAACCAGGTTCGGCCGCTCAGCAGTTTGTGGTAGACTGCGCGCCTTTCCACAGCTGTTTACACAAGGTGTCATTATGACTGCACCCGTCGGTATTATTATGGGCTCCAAGAGCGACTGGCCAACCATGCAACATGCAGCCGATATGCTCGACACTCTGGGCGTGACTTACGAAGTAAAAGTGGTATCGGCCCATCGTACGCCAGACCTGCTGTTTGACTATGCCAAAAGCGCACAGGGTCGTGGTATTAAGGTGATTATTGCCGGTGCCGGTGGTGCGGCTCACCTGCCGGGTATGGCAGCGTCACAAACCTCGCTGCCGGTATTGGGTGTACCGGTTAAAAGCCGTGCCCTGAACGGTATCGATTCATTACTGTCGATCGCCCAGATGCCGGGTGGCGTAGCAGTCGGCACCCTGGCCATCGGTGATGCCGGCGCCAAAAACGCCGGTCTGCTGGCGGCCCAGATTCTGGCCACCTCGGACAACGAGTTGCTGGCGCGTATTGATGCCTTCCGTAACCAACAGACCGAAACCGTGTTAGCTCAGCCGGACCCACGCAACGCGGACTGATCCGCCCGTCCGGCCCCATTTAGCGTTTTATCAACAGATCAGCAAACGAGACACCCGATGAAAATTGGTATCTTAGGAAACGGCCAGTTAGGCCAGATGTTAGAAACCAGCGTCAGCGACCTGCACGACCTGGAAATCTCCCTGTACGACCTGCGCGCTCACTCCGACGACAAACTGAAAGCCTTTGTGGCTGAGGTGGATATCGTTTCCTATGAGACCGAAAACATCCCGGCTGCTATTGTCGAATTGCTTGAGCCGGTTGCCAGCAAAGTATTTCCCGGCCTGGAGGCATTAAAAACCTTCCAGAACCGTTTACTGGAAAAAACCGCCCTGCGTGCCGCCGGCATCGACACCGCGGATTTCTGTGCGGTGAACTCGCTGCAGGATGTACAGCGTGCCATCGAAACCCTCGGCTTGCCGATTGTGATGAAAACCACCACCGAAGGTTACGATGGCAAAGGTCAGTTTATCTTACGCCAGGCAGAAGACGCTGAAGCCTGCTGGAACAGCATTGGTAACCGTGAGTTAATCGCCGAAGCCTTTGTACCTTTCCTGCGCGAAACGTCCGTCATTGCCTGCCGCGACCGCGACGGTAATATCAACGTCTGGCCGATGACAGAAAACGTTCATCATGAGGGTATTCTGCGGTATTCATTGTACCCGGCAGCCGGTCTGTCGGCTGAAAAAGCACAAATCGCCGAACGCTATATCCGCGATCTGGCCAACAGCCTGGATTACGTTGGCACGATTACGCTGGAATTGTTCGAAACCGAACAAGGCCTGGTGGCTAACGAAGTGGCACCACGGGTACACAACTCCGGTCACTGGTCGATCGAGGGCGCCGCAGCCAGCCAGTTCCGTAACCATATGCTGGCGATCAGTGGTAAACCGCTGGGCAACACCGAAGCCAGCTACCCGGCAGTTGCGATGTTAAATGTGATCGGTGAGGAAGACTCATCCATCAAAGCAGACAGCCTGAGCAATGCTTATCGTCACTCGTATGGCAAAGAAGCGCGGCCGGCCCGCAAACTCGGCCATATCACCGTGGTTGCAGACAGCGTGGCAGAACGTGACCTGACGATAGACGCCCTGGTCGATGTGATGCCCGCCGGTATCTGGCAAGCAAAAGCGTAAGGAGTTCATCATGGCAAAATCTCTGCAGGAACAGTTATTAGCAGCCGGTCTGGTTGATAAAAAGAAAGCCAAAAAAAGCGCCAAGGCGATGAAAAAGCAGGAACACCTGCAACGCACCGGCCAGGACAATGAGCTGGACGTCGCCAAACAAAAGGCGGAAGCCGCACGCCAGAAAAAAGCTGAACAGGATCGTGAATTGAATCTGCAGCGCGAAGCTGCTGCACAACAAAAAGCGATTCAGGCCCAGATCAAGCAGCTGATCGACACCAATGCGATCAGCAGCGAACGCGGTGACATCAAATACCAGTTTGTCGGTAGTGATAACAAAATCAAACAACTGTACGTCGATCAGGCCATCTGGGACCGGTTAAGCCGTGGCCAGCTGGCAATTATCGCTCAGGGCAAAAGCCACGCGGTTATTCCGGTGCCGGTAACGGAAAAAATCCGTCAGCGCGACGAAAAAATCTTTATCTACATCGCAGAAAACCAGAGTGCCGAACTGGAAGAAGACGATCCGTACGCAGCGTATCAGATTCCAGACGACCTGATGTGGTAACAACAGATGAGGCTTAACTGATGGAAAAAAGAATGGTCGTGGCACAACAGGAGTGCCCGGCACGCCAGGTGCCTTCCGGTGTTCCTGCGCTGATCCCGGCAGGCACGTTTGTCACCATCAACCAGGCGTTAGGTGGTAACTACACGGTCACGGTTAACGGCAATATGATGCGCGTTGATGGTACCGATGCTGCGGCACTGGGGCTGGAAGCGGAACAGATCCAGTTCGAAGACCGTGGCGATGACGCCGTGCATCAGGATCAGATAGAACAGGCACTGCGTACTATTTTCGACCCGGAGATTCCGATCAACCTGCTCGATCTGGGGTTGATTTATGGTATCGATATCAATGGCAGCAAAGTGAGCATCCGCATGACCTTAACCGCACCAACATGCGGCATGGGGCCGGTGCTGATTTCGGATGTGAAATACCGGGTCGCCAAAGTACCTAGTGTCACAGACGTCGAAGTCGAGCTGGTGTTTGATCCGCCATGGAGCAAAGACATGATGAGTGAAGAAGCCCAGCTGGAAGCCGGCTTATTCTTTTAACCGCCAATTGCCGGGTACGCTGATCCGGCTACCACATCAAAACGGCAACCTGATCGGGTTGCCGTTTTTGCTTCGCCTGTGGTCTGGCCAACGCCAGCATGGAACTATTTGTGCCAGGCCTGTGGCATAAGTACCAGTTTTCAGAAAACTTCTGGCATCCCCGCGGATCCATCCGCTACACCTGTACCTCTGGTGATCATCGATCATCGTCTTCACACGGACAAACCGTATCAGAGGTGACAGGATGTTATTTGCCCGCCTGGACATTCCGGTTTCTTCAGAGGCTCTGAAACAAGAGCTCAAAACCTTGCCCGAATCCGGCTGGATTCCACACGTCAATCGCCAGGATTATGACGGCGACTGGGATGTATTACCGCTGCGCTGTCATGCCGAGCACAAAGATGCCCATCCGATTCTGCAGGGCTTTGCCATACACAGTGGTGATGACTGGGTCGATCTGCCGCTGCTGTCACAACTGCCCAACATTGCCAGCGTACTGAAGCAACTGCAATGCCCGGTTAAATCCGCCCGCCTGATGCGGCTGCATGCCGGTGCAGCAATCAAACCACACAGCGATAACGGCTTGGCCGTCGAATTTGGCGAAGCCCGGCTGCACCTCTGTATCGAAAGCAACCAGCAACTGGAATTCCGCATTAACAATCAGCCAGTCCCCATGCAGGAAGGCGAACTCTGGTATGTGAATGTGGACCAGTCTCATCAGGTGAACAACAAAGGAAACCAGGACCGGATCAACCTGGTGGTGGACTGTGTGGCCAACCAATGGCTGCAACAGCAGCTGGAGACATCATCGTTATGCCAGCCGGAAAAGCGATAAAGCAGTACCAGACTCAAACACATCAGGAGAAAACCACATGGCAATAGCAGGACTGAAATTAACCGAGGGGCTGTCTATTCACCCGTCGACAGCAAACGATCAGCCTTTTTTAGAGCAGCTGCATCACAGCACGCGCACGGATCTGCAGCTGATCAATGGTGAACAGGAATTTATCGATTCCGTCATTGAAATGCAGTTCCGCGCCCAGTCCAGCGGTTATGGCAGCCAGTTTCCGAACGCCATGTATTTTATTGTTGAGAAACAACAGACCCGCATCGGCAAAGTCAGCGTGGATTTTGGTCCGAATGAAGTCCGGGTGATCGACATTGCGTTTATTCCACAAGCCAGAAATAAAGGTTTTGGCGAAAGTGTGTTACGCGCATTACAGCAGGCATCCACCCAGGTCGCTACTCCTCTGGTACTTACCGTTGACAGTAACAACCTGAGCGCAAAACGTCTTTATCTGCGCCTGGGGTTCGTCAGCGAAAGCATCGACCCACCCTATGAATTAATGACCTGGTATCCGACCGAGCAGCGACTGTTTATTTAAGGTCCGTTTTATAACAAACAACAATCAGCAACCCGATGAGGACAAGGCATGGATAATTTAGACAAAAATCTTTTTACCGAAATTATAAATCAGGCCGTCAGCGTAGATCTGCCGGACGGTTCAGGCGCTGCCGAGCTGGTCATAACCGAGGTTGAATCCTGTTCGCTGAACGGTGATGAATGGGAGTCATTCTGTGTCTGCTTACAAGGTGAAGACAATTGCCACCTGCCACAGGGAACGTACCAGGTCAGTCACGCTATTTTTGGCACTCAGGATATTTTTCTGTCTCCCAAAAGTCCGACCGACTACGAGATCATCATTAACCGTAAGAAAGCCTGATTTCAGAGAAGGAGACATAACATGGCAACCCCTTACATCAGTGAAATCAAAATATTTATGTTCGATTGGCCACCAAGAAGTTGGGCGTTATGTGATGGTCAGTCAATCCCCATCACTCAGAATCAGAGTTTATATTCTCTGTTAGGCACCGCCTATGGTGGTAATAACCAGACAGCTTTTAACCTGCCTGACCTGCGAGGCAGAACCCCGGTTCACCTTGGTCAAAACAACAGTTACAGCTATACCCGGGGTCAACGCGGCGGACTGGAAACCGTTACCTTATCCCCCGATCAGTTAGCCCCCCACACACATACGGTGACCGCAGCACTGGATAACGGCGAGTTTGATCCGAGCTATGACGGAGCCTATTTCTCCAGCTGCATCGATGGAAAAACCGATGAGGCGGCATCGGTATACCGCAGTGCCACCAATCTGATAAACCTGAACGACGCAACCGTATCTCATACCGGCGGTAGCCAGCCTCACAATAACCTGCAGCCCTCACTTGTGCTGTCATTCTGCATGGCGTTGCAGGGTATTTATCCCGGACGGAACTAAATAAAGGAGATTCTTATGGCAGATCCATACGTCGCTGAAATCAGACTGTTTGCCGGAAATTATGCCCCCACTCGCTGGGCCTTGTGCAACGGCCAAATATTGCCAATTACACAGAATTCGGCACTTTTTTCGTTAATAGGAACGACCTACGGCGGTGATGGCCGGAGTACCTTCGGCCTGCCGGATATGCAGGGGCGGATACCGGTACATCAGGGGACAGGCCCTGGTTTATCACGCAGACCCCTCGGTCAGAAATATGGGGCAGAAAGTATTTCATTACTGGCTTCACAAATGCCCTCTCACAGCCATCATTTTCAGGTAAGTTCTGACAGTGCTTCCGCCGCGACACCCAGCAACATGGTACTCGGCAGCGTGGAGTCACCCGATGCTTTTTATACCATGACTCCTGAGTCCGGCGCAGCGCTTACACAAATGAATAAAAACAGTACGATCAACACCGGTCACTCCCAGCCCCATAGCAATATGATGAGTTACCAGGCGATCACTTTTATCCTGTCATTAACCGGCATATACCCATCACGAAATTAAGGAGAGCAAGATGTCTGAACCATTTATTGCTGAAATCCGGATGTTCGGAAACAACTTTGCTCCGCAAAGCTGGGCTTATTGCGACGGTCAGGAAATACCGATCGCTCAGAACCCCGCGCTGTTTTCTATCGTATCCACACTGTATGGTGGCAATGGCCGCCAAACGTTTGCGGTGCCCAATCTTCAGGGACGTGCACCGATGCACCGGGGTCATGGGCCCGGTTTAACACCGCGGCCCATTGCTCAGAGTAGTGGCGAACCATACGTTGCATTAACAGAAAATGAAATTCCGTCACACAAGCACAGCATTACGGGCCTGATCCAGGTGGGAGATATCGGCACAGCTAGCGCAAACGCCTACCTGGCAATTGATGTTAATAAAGGACAGCGCTTGCGTTTTGTTAACCAGAATCCGACCAGTGAAACCAGTATGCATTCGTCCACACTATCGTCTGAGGGCAACGCCACTCCACACGAAAACCAGCAGCCTTATCTGGTGGTTGGTTTCTGTATTGCTTTAACCGGGTTATTCCCCAGCCGGAACTGATATGTGAAAACATCAGAGCTGAAATACCGCTCTGATGTTTTCTGTTATGACGGGTTATCTCTGCAGTAGTTTTTTATGATCAAAACGTTTCCTGCTATTAGCATTCTCCTGATTTTATTAACCGTTCAGGCACGGGCAGAATCTTTTCTGAACTTTGGTAAAACAATCAAACTGTCCGTGGATAAAACCACTCTTTCTTCCGCTCAACACCTTTACCGAACCACAAACGCCGTTACTCTGGCAACGGCCAACCGGATTCTGGTCAGGCTCGAAAAAAACAAAACAGCGCTGTTGTTAAATCACCTGGACAATGTGAAAAGCAGTGAAATACTGGCTGACTTCCCGGAGTTTTCCATTCACTTATTATATCTGCATAAAAATAATGCTCTCAACTTTGCCAGAGAGCTGATGAAGCACCCGGACGTTGTCTATGCACAACCGGATTTCCTGCAAGTCACCCAGGGTAAATTCAGATTCTCAGATCATCCTTCCGCTGCTCCCCACTCCTCTTCCTCCTCTGCTGATGTTTGGCAAAACTGGAAACAAGCGATTCATTTCAGCGACACAACAACACAAGGTTCGGGTGTCAAAGTCGCCGTAATTGATGATGCCTTCGACCTGAGTCATCCGGCATTTAAGAATATCCAGCTCACCTTCCGTATGAATAGCGACAGCCGTACAGAAAACGTCTCACCCAAAGCAGATCATGAAAAACACGGCACTATGGTCGCTGGCCTGTTATGGGCAAACTGGCCGGAAAAAAAACTCCACGGCCTGATTCCCGATGCCGAGATGATTGCTATCGCTAATCAATACAACTGGACTTCAGCGGTTGTCTTGTCGCTGTATCTGGCCTATATCGCCGGCGCGGATGTGATTAATTGCAGCTGGGGCATGCCCATGCTGATGCAGCCCATCGCCGATACCGTTAAAGCCATCCGTCGTCATGGACGTAACGGCAAAGGCAGTGCCATTGTGTTTGCTGCCGGTAATCAGAGAAAACCGGTTGATAGCGCAGACACATTACAATCGATGGCAGAGGTAACCTCAGTGGCCGCCATTGATCCGCAATACCGGGTTATTAGCAACTATGGAAAAACCGTCGATATTGCTGCCCCTGGTCTGCTGGCGACGACAGATCCGAGAAATCACAATAAAGTGAGTTATATAGGCGGCTCTTCTTCAGCGGCTCCGGTTATATCAGCCACCATTGCAATGATCTATTCCCTGTCACCTCAGCTAACGATCAGCCAGGTCGAGCAGTTATTACAAAAAATCAGTCACCCATCACCGCTGAAAAATCATGACTTTGGGTTAGTTAATGTCAAACTCGCAGTAAATTGTGCCGCATTGTGGAATAGTAAAAATTCACGGGAAGTGTTTCCCGGGACGTGCTTTAGTTCAAAAGGATATTGAATCGATGACAGACATAATAAACGAGCATATCAATTCGGAATCCGCCCCAGATAACCGTCACAATAACTTCGATTTCAGTGTCAGCTACGATGCTGCATTACCAGAATTATTAAGCTACCTGAACATCAGTCTGATTCTGACCTCGTACCAGGCGGATCGTTTAATCACCGTCAGAAGTCATCATAACGAACTCGACACCCACTTTATCGCCTGCCCCAGGCCCATGGGGTTAACCGTTGATCAGCAGCGCTTAACACTGGGCATCTGGGCACAGGTACTGGACTTTCGCCGCGATGACTCTATTTGCGATAAAGTCGATGACTCCGGGAAGGTCGATGCCTGTTATTTACCCCGAGCTTCTCATGTCAGTGGCATGATTAATATTCACGACATCGCCTGGGGCGACGAAGGGTTATGGGCGGTCAACTCAACCTTTTCCTGCCTTTGCACTCTGGATTCCAATTACAGTTTTGTTCCACGCTGGCAGCCCAGCTGGATTACCGAGCTACAGCCGGAAGACCGCTGCCATCTGAACGGCATGGCTATGCGGGATAATAAACCCAGATATGTCACCACTTTTAATCAGGAAAACAGCGCCAAAGCCTGGCGAAAAAACCGTGAAGGACGCGGCACCCTGATCGATATAGAAACCGATGTTGTCCTGGCTGATGGCTTAATGATGCCGCATTCACCGCGTTATTACCGCGACAAATTATATGTTTGTGAGTCCGGTTATGGGCTGATCTGGACTGTTGATCCACAAACGGGAGAAAAAACCTTATTTGCAAAACTACAGGGATTTACCCGTGGTATGGCCTTTTATGACAACCTGATGTTTGTCGGTTTGTCCCGGGTCCGTGCGTCTGAAGCCAGCCTGAGTCCGCCGTTAGCGCAGGAGTTTGCGGAAACTTACAGCGGTATATGGGTACTGGACATCAACACAGCCGAAGTGGTGACTTATCTGTGTTTTGAAGGTGATATCAAGCAGGTCTACGACATAGGTATTATCCCGGATGCCGTATTTCCTCAGGTTCTGGAGTGGCAGGACGAAAAAATCGAACACTTTTTTCATTTTCCGGATCAACCCGTAAGCAACAAACACTCCGTTACCAGAGAATCGGCCTGAGGCATTAACACCACAATCAGAAACCCGAATAACAGCGGATGTGAAATCCGGATTCAGGAGAGAGATATGGACAGCAGCAATAAAAAAATCAACTGGGCCAAAGAGATCGGCAAGTCCTTACCTGCCATTGCTGTTGCCACGATGGGCGTCCAGGCCAATGCCTCTGCTCCGGTTTCGTCACGCTCACGTTTACAAAACAAAGCCTGGATCAGTGAGCAATCTTCCAGCATGGCTGTTCATCACAACGATGTGTTTAATGGTTTCAGCAACCAACCAGAAAAACACCCGACGGACATCACAACCACACAAACAGCGAACGACAATAAAAACCCGGTCGTTCAGCATTTTCTCAAACAGCTGAAAAAAAAGCGCCAGCCGAAAGCCGCCTGGTTATCCGGCCACATAGACAATCACCAGGCCAGCAATAACCCGAACTTTATTGGTAAAACCAAAGCCAGTGGTCAATGCAATTATTTTACAGGGTTATCCACGTGGTGTAGCAGTGCCACATCCCAATCCTGTACCTCGGATGCCCAGTGTAATTTTGGCGGCAACAACGCCCCGACCAATATTGGCCTGGATAACAGTAGTATTGGAGACGCGTCCACCGGTGCTGGTGCGGTAATTGGTAATCTCAGTACAACGGATGCCGACGGTGGCGACACACATACCTATTCCCTCGTCACGAACGGTGCATCCGGCAATGGCAGTTGCGGCGCCTCAGGCGACGATGATAATGCCAGCTTCCAGATTGATAATGCCAATGATGAGCTGGAAACAGACGGCAGTGTGTCACCAGGAAGTTATAACGTTTGTGTTCAGACCCATGATGGTACGGATTCCTACCAAAAAACCTTCGCCATCACAGTCACTGATACCACAGCGCCCGGTTTTGAAAACTCCACGCCATCCGTTGGTACACTCACTTTAAACGGCGGCACAGTTTCTATCGATCTGGATGAGGAAGGCACAGCCTATTACATTGTTGTGGCAGATGGAGCCGGGGCACCAAGTGCCAGCCAGGTGAAGGCGGGCCAGGACAGTGGTGGTGGAGCACCATTGACCAGCGGCAGTTTTGCCACGTCCGGTACGACAGGAAGTGAAGCATTTGCAGGCCTGTCCTCGGCAACGGCCTATGATCTTTATGTCGTCGCTGAAGACGACGAAGGCAGCCCTAACCTTCAGGCCGCTGCGACATTGGTGAACTTCACCACAGACTCGCCCGATAGCGATGGCAACCTGACGGCTTCAGCAACGGTTACCGAGCCAATCGGGCTGGATACCACTTTGGATACCGCCGGTGAAGCCATCGATGTCTTTGATTTTACCTTGTCGGATGGTGGGACGTCTGATGGTCTTGCCATGGCGATTTCCCAAGTGGTGATCAACGTCTCGGGGACCTCCACGGACACAGAAAGGGGCAATATTACCTGGCGACTGAATGGTAATGATGCTTCGAATGTGACTGGGGTCTACAACTCAGGCTCTGATACCATCACCTTCTCCGGCCTCAGTATTTCCGTAGCTGATGGTGGCAGCGAAACCTACACAGTTAACGGTTATTACAACGACACCGGCAACATGACTCATGGCAATACGGTGATCCTGAGTGTCGACGGCGATACGGACCTGACACTGGGCAGCTCCGGTACCCAGATGGGAAGTACCTCCGCGGTAAATAATGGTACAGGCACCGTTATTAACGATGATATCGCACCAACAGTCGATTCGGTCTCGGTCCCTGCTAATGCAACCTATGTAGCAGGTAACAACCTGGATTTCACCGTCAATTTCGATGAAAACATCACCGTTAACACCGGCGGTGGCGCACCGCGTCTGGCCCTGACTGTTGGCGCAACCACTCGTTATGCCAGCTACCTATCAGGCAGTAGCAGCAGTGCTTTGGTCTTCCGTCATACCGTTGTGTCCGGAGATGAGGATACCGACGGCATCAGTCTCAGCGCCAGCCTGGAACCCAATTCAGGGACATTACAGGATGTCGCTGGCAACGATATTAATACAGTACTCAGCTCGATTGGCAGCCTGACATCCGTATTAGTGGATGCGGTGGCACCGGTCGTGGCGGAAGTAACGGCGGTTAACACACCCGCTAATGACAGCACACCAAACCTTATTGTCTCTACCGATGAGGCGGGAACTCTGGCAGTTGGAGGCAGCTGTGGCAGTAGTGATGAAGGTGCCGTGTCTGCAGGAAATAACACCATTACCCTTACCCAGCCGGATAACAGCACTCCACTATCGGTCGGCACTTACACTGACTGCACCGTCACCGTTACCGACGCTGCCAGCAACGTCAGTAATGCCGTAACCGCCACACCTTTCACGATCGACCTTAGCGCACCTTCCGGCCACTCCGTCACTTTCGATGATAACAACATTGGCGATTCAGAGGCCGGCAGTATTGCCTTTACCTTTGCCGCTGCGGAAACAGGGGCCGGATACAGCTACACCATCAGCAGTTCTGGCGGTGGTACCAATGTCACCGGATCCGGCACCACCAGTACGGCCAGTGACAATATCAACAACATTGATGTCAGTGGCCTGGGAGACGGTACCTTAACCCTGTCAGTCGTACTGACGGACTCATCCGGCAATGCTGCCACCGCGGTTACTGACACCACAACCCTGGATACCACGGCTCCCAGCGGCCATAGCGTCAGTTTTGATGACAGCACGATTAACAATACCGAAGCCAGCAGTCAAAGCTTTACCTTTGCAAACGCCGAAACCGGTGCGGCTTACAGCTACACCATCAGCAGTGCTGGCGGTGGTACCAATGTCACGGGGACTGGAACACTGGCGTCCGCCACCGATCAGATTACCGGTTTGGATCTTTCCGGCCTGGGGGATGGCAGCCTGACTCTGTCTGTTGTGCTAACCGATAGTGCTGGTAACGCCGCAGCTGCAGAAACGGATAGCGCCACACTGGATAGCAACGCTCCCACTCTCAGCAGCAGCAGCCCGGCGGACAATTCGGCAAGCACCCGCTACGACACCGATATCACCCTCACCTTCAGCGAAACCATCGTCGCCGGCAGCAGCGGTGACCTGAGCCTGGCAATTTACAAGACGGCGGATAACAGCCTGGTGGAAAGCAATAACAGCAACGGCGCTGCTGTCACCATCAGCGGCAACAGCGCCACGCTGAACCCAACCAGCAATCTCAGTCCGGCGGAGGATTATTATGTCCGCATCGGCGCCGGGGCTTTTACCGACAGTGCCGGTAATCCATATAGCGGTATTGCTGATAACACCACGTTTAACTTCAGCACCATAAACCTGCCTCCCACCACCAACATTGATAGCATCGCCACCGATGAAGACAACGCGGTTGCCATCGACGTATTGACCAATGATTCGGATGAGGACGGCGCCTTAAACCCGGCCAGCGTGATGATCGGCAGCCCTGCCAGTAATGGCAGCACCAGTATTAATACCGCTAACGGCGTCATCAGCTATACACCCGCAGCCGATTTTAATGGCAGCGATAACTTCAGTTATACGGTAGAAGACAATAACGGCCTGGCCTCATCAGCAACCACAGTGACGGTCACGGTTAATGCCGTGAACGATGCCCCCGTTGCGGTGGCGGATTTAGTCAGCACCCCGGAAGACACAGCCTTATCAATCGATGTGGCCAGTAACGATACCGATGTCGACAGTGGCGATGCTGTGGACGACACCACCATCGCCCTTGTCTCGAATCCAGGTAACGGTTCGGCCGTAGTAAACAACGGAAAAGTGGACTACACCCCGGCTGCAAATTTTAACGGCTCCGACAGTTTCAGTTACACCATTGAAGACGGCAACGGTGCTATCTCCAATAGCGCCACCGTGACCATCAATGTCAGCAGCGTCAATGACCTGCCGAGCGCCTCAAACGATACCTCAAGCGTCGATGAAGATGGCTCGGTTATCGTTAATGTACTGGCCAATGACAGTGATCCGGACGGCAGCATCGATGCCACAAGCGTCTCGATACAAGCGATTCCAGGCAACGGTGCCACCAGTGTGAACAGTAACAATGGTGAGATAACCTATACTCCGGCGCCGGATTTCAATGGCAGTGACAGCTTCAGCTACACAGTCAGAGACGATGCCGGCGGCACCTCAAACGCCGCGACGGTTAACATCACTGTGAACAGCATCAACGATGCTCCCCGGGTCAGTAACGACAGCGCCAGCCTGCTGGAAGACAACAGCCATACCATTAACGTGCTCGGCAACGACACGGATATCGATGGCAGCCTGAATGTCAGCAGCGTCGAGATCGTAACCCCCCCAGGCAACGGCAGCGCCAGTGTTAACAACAGCAACGGCACGCTTATTTATACCCCCGGTAATAGCTTTAATGGTCAGGACACGCTGAGTTACCGGGTGCAGGATGATCTCGGCCTCTGGTCTGCGGCGGCCACTGTCACCATCACGGTACAGCCGGTCAACGATCTGCCGCTGGCCAATGACGATACCTTCAGCGTTGACGAAGACAGCAGCACAACTCTGGCAGTTCTCACCAATGACAGTGACACCGATGGCACACTGAATCCAACAACCATCACACTGACCAGTGCTGCCCGCCATGGCAGCGTCAGCCTGGCAAATGACGGCAGCCTGAGTTATCAGCCGGATAACAACTTTAACGGCAGTGACAGCTTCAGTTACCGGGTTGCCGACGATGAAGGCGGACTCTCCAACACTGCCACCGTCAGTATCAGCGTCCGGGCCATCAATGATGCGCCACAAATCAGTGGTACACCGGCCACCAGCCTGCTTCAGAGCGCGACGTACCACTTCAGCCCGATGCTGACGGACATCGAAGACGATCCGCTCACCGTCAGTGCTGTGAACCTGCCCGGCTGGCTGACACTGGACAGCAGCAGCGGCACGTTAACGGGCTCCACCGATCAGGTCGGTCAGTTTGATAACATTATTCTTTCCGTCAGTGACGGCGATGCCAGCAGCTCTCTGGCGCCATTTTCAATTACCATTCAACCCGACAGCGACGGCGATGGCCTGGCTGATGAAGTCGACAGCGACGATGATAACGACGGCATGAGCGATGAGTTTGAGCTGGCCAATCACTTTAATCCGCTGGATGCCAGTGACGCCGCTGCGGATGCTGACGGCGATGGGGTCACTAACCTGGACGAACAGAACCAGAACAGCAACCCCCGCGCAGATGATTATCCACCGGTATTTGCAACCGCCGGTGTTGTTGATATCAATGCCACCGGTCTGCTAACCAAACTGCCAGAGCTGACCCCACCAGCTGCCATTGATGCCCTCGACGGAGCCGTTACCGCCACCCTGCTCGAACCTCCACAAATGCTGGAGCCCGGACGCCATATTCTCACCTGGCGCGCCAGTGACAACGCCGGTAACAGTGCCGAGCAGCAACAGATATTACGACTTTTCCCACTGATTTCGCTGAGTAAAAATCAGCAGGTGGCCGAAGGTGGCCAGGCTCAGTTCAGTATTCTGCTGAATGGACTGGCACCACACTATCCGTTTGCTGTGGCGTATCAGGTCAGCGGCAGCGCCGGTGAAGAAGATCACGATCTGAAAGCCGGTAGCGTACAGTTTGATGAAGGATCACTGGCAGAGAAGGTCAGCTTTACTACCTTCACCGATCAGCAAAACGACCCGGCCGAAACCCTTGTTATCAGCCTGAGTGGCGACGGCAATTTCGGTACTAAAAACAGCCATACCACCCACATTCACGAAGGTAATATCGCCCCCAAAGTCGCGCTTGGTCTGGAACAATCCGGCCAGCCTGCCAGCCTGCTAATCCGTAATGGTGACATCGCGGTACTCACCGCACAGGTTTCCGATTCCAACCTGGCAGACCGCCATGTGTATGACTGGCATGTGCCCGGCATCAACGCTGACCATAACAATAAACGCCAGTTTATTTTCCAGCCGAAGGAACTGGATGCCGGCACTTACAACGCCACAGTCACAGTGACCGATAACGGCAACCCGGCAAAACAAAGTTCAGCCACCCTGCTGTTCCGGATCTTACAGCAGCCGCCACAGCTGGCCGGCGACAACGACAGCGACGGCGATAGCCTGATGGACGACTACGAAGGCTTCGGAGACAGTGACGGTGATGGCCAACCGGATTATCTGGATGCGCTGCCTCAGCTTAATGTACTGAATGAACAGGTCAGCGATGGCCAGCGGTTCCTGATCGAAGCCGACCCCGGCGTGCGACTCCGTCTTGGCAGACTGGCACTGGGGGCAGGCGCCAGTGGCGCTGCCATCGATAACAGCAATCCGCCTGCCGGGGAAACCATCCCGGCCGATAATATCGATAACGTCGGCGGTTATTTTGACTTTGTCATTGCCGACTTACCACAACCCGGTGACAGCGTAAAAATTGTCATCCCGCAACGCCGTGAAATTCCGCCAACCCCGCTGTACCGCAAACTGGATGGCGGCATCTGGTTTACCTTTGTTGAAGATAGCCATAACCAGCTGGCCTCCGCGCCGGGCGACAGTGGTATTTGCCCGCCACCGGGCCACAGTCTTTATCAGCCAGGGCTGACGCCCGGCCACTGGTGTGTTGAACTCACCATTGAAGACGGAGGTCCGAATGACGCCGACCATAGCGTTAATGGCAGCGTTGCAGACCCGGGCGGTGTTGGTGTAATCAACAACCAGACAGTGACCGCCCGCCGCAGTGGCGGCAACGTACCACATGCCCTGCTGCTGACGCTGGGTCTGTTAGCACTGGCCGGTAAAAGTCGCCGGCGGCTTTGGCTGGCGCTGGCATTAAGTGTTCTGGCCGCTAACAGCCATAGTGCTGCCGGCCAGTCAGACCAAATCTGGCCACAATGGCTGCAGCACAGTTATATCGAAGCCGGTTTGTACCACGGAGATGGAACCCAGGATAGCGGCAACTTCCGCCGCGATATGGCACAAAGTGGAGCCGCGGTCGAACTGGATAACTATCAGGTCAGAAAAACGGCCTATCAGCTGTCGCTGGGTTACCACCTGACCCACTGGCTGGCGGCCGACATCGGTTATATCAACCTCGGTCAGGCGGATATCCGTATAAAAGCCACAGCTGCCGATAACCACACGCTGGAAAAAGCCCTCGAAAAACACTACCCCGTCAGTGGCCGTGGCTGGACGGTCAGCGCCCGTCTGGCGGATAAACTCACACCCCGACACTCATTATCCGCTGAGCTCGGCGTCTTTATCTGGCAGGGGGATATTGAACTTCGTGGTGCTGATATCCAGCCCGATAGCCATGGCGATAGCGAGCCGTTATTGGGCGTCGGTCTGTCTCAGCAGCTGGGTTCACATACTCAGGCGGCGCTGCGTTACCGCCGCATTTTTGCCGGGCAGCAGGCATTTAATCTGCTGGGCATCAGCGCCAGGCTGAACTTCTGACAGCATTCAGCCGACAGCCGCTCGATCAACTGTCGGCCACCTTAAGCGCTGGCGGATAACGTCATAACAGCGGGCGCTGATAATACTCGTTTATCGTCACACTGCCCCAGTGCAAACGATCGGGATCGGTCACACTCGGATACCCCAGGGTCAGTTGTGGCAAAAAGCACTGCATTAATTGATTATTGCTGTCATACAGCTCACTTTTTTTCGCCACCGCAGTAGTGATATGGGTATGTTCGAGCGGCTCTTCGTCAGCCTCGAAAAGAGTCACACCGCTACAACCCAGCTGTTCCAGCCTGAGGCTGGCCAATAACCGGTTAAGGTTGGAATAGCCGAAAACATAGCTGTAGCTGATATCCAGCTCCCTGAGTTCAGGGCCATGGATTAAGGCATGGATGTCGTGCTCATCCAGCGAGGAATTTTGCAGCGACAAGCGCTCCAGCGCCGGTAAATTTTTAACAAAATCCAGCCCCGTGTAGCTGTCGGTCACATAGTCCAGATTCAGATAGCGTAACTGTGTTAATCCGGCGCTGATCGCCAGCATGTCATCGGTTGACACATCGTCGGATGAATACACATATTCATTACGACGGATGGTTAACGAGATCAGGTTTTTCAGCTTATTGAGTGGCCGCAGATGAGAAAAATCAAACGATTTTGGCGCCGTCAAAACCAGCGTTTTCAGCTGCGATATACGCCCCAGCGCGGCATAACCCGGCTCTGTTATTTTATGACAACCACTGATATCCAGCTTTTGCAGTGATGTCGACGCCGATAATTTCTCCAGACCACTGTCATTCAGCGAGGTATGTGGCAACCCCAGCTGTGTTAACCGGGGCAAACGCGCCAGCTGCGCCAGCCAGCCATTACTGAAACCTTTCAGACGGCGGCATTCAAGCAGTTCCAGGGTTTCTATAGCGGCAATCTGTTTACGCGCTTCTGCATTCAGTTTGGTATCGTAAGTCACTTCAAGACCAACCACCACATTGTCGCGCAAATACACTCCAAGTGGCGCCCGGCCGAATGTTTGCTGATCGCTGAAACAGGCTAATCCCCAGTCGCATAAATGTGGGGCGGCTTCTTCTGCACAATAATACACGATATCGCTGACAGGCCGTTGCCGATCGGCGCTTTGATTAAGATGGAAGGTAATTTTACTCAGATCAGAGTCACAAAAAACAGCGTCCTTCCGGCCTGCCAGGCTGATGTCCATCGACACCTGCTCAAGCCGCTTCAGCCCCGCAAACGCACCCGCTTTCATCCGCGTTATTGCTGGCGGAATCGTCAGCTGAACAAAATCATTGCTGTCAAAACAACAATCGTCGAGATGGCTAACCGATGGCGGTAACCTCAGCTCCGTCAGGGCATTATGGGCAAAACAATAACTGGGAATTTTCGCTAATGGCGCCTTGATGGTCAGCTGCTGAATCTGGTTGCGGCAAAATGCTCCCTCACCCAACTGCTCAAGCGCGGCCGGGATCTCCAGCTGCAGCAAGGCGTTTTTATAAAAAGCATCCCGCCCGATGACCACTAACGACGGCGGCAAAATGATGTCACTCAGCTGATTCTCCGCCAACGCCTCCCGGCCGATGGTTTTCAGCCCGGCAGGCAGAATCACCTGAGTCAGACCTTTGCCAGCCAGCGCCTCATCGGCGAGGGCGATCACCGCCAGCCCTTCTATCTCCTCTGGAACAGCCAGTTGAGTTTCGTCGCCACGATAACCACAGATAACAATGCCGTCATCCGTGGTTTGATAATCGATTAAATCCGTATTCATCGTGTTAATCCTGTTTTTCCGCCCCTTCCTTAAACACCCGTCATTACAACTGACTGAGGATTGTCGGATCAGTGATTTTATCGTCTGCAGCTAATAAAAAGGCCTTCGATAACACGATGGATAAACCGCTATCGCCTTCAAAAGGTAAAAAGACCTGCTCCACATTTTTGTCTTTACCGCGCCCGGGCACGATGCATAAATAACGATCCTGTGGTGCAATCAGAATATTGCCGCTGCCGATATGAATTTTATAGCGGTGGCGACTGCCACACACATGCAGGAATTTACCGTCGATACTGACCTGATCACGGATTTTCAGCCGCGGTATTAAACGCTCCAGTACGGCTTTACGGGTTTTCGCCACCTCAGTCAGATCACCAAACGAATAACTCTGCCAATAATCACGATATGTCGGCCGGCCATCCGGCCCACCGTCCTGCCATTGTGGATCATTGCCGACACTGGCAACACCCACAAATAAATCCAGGTCACGCATCACTTCCGACAGCACCAGTGGTGGAATATCCACTAATGGCAGCGGCTGATCACCGGCATCACAGAATCGTAGCTGATCGGTTGCCACATAATGCCAAATCCCCACATCGTTAAAATTATCGTGATCGTCGAGGATTTCGTTAATCCAGAACTGCGCCTGCATGTTATAAGCCGGCAGTTGTTTACTGGCAATTTCCCCTTCACGGCCATCGTCGTAAGCGCCCATTAACGAATATTTCCAGCCACGTAATGCCGCCAGCGAATTAAACTGATGTTGTTTCAGGATATGTGCCGCCATCCGGTTGGAGTACACCCGGGTGTTGATTTCCGCATCGGTTAATACATAAATTTCACGATAAGCCTGTTTGATCGGCTGACGAATCTGTAACTGTTCCAGCCGTTCACGCCAGCGCAGTACTTCTTCAGCATCCGAATCCAGCGGATGCCACAGAGTAATGGTTTCAACGTGATCAAACGACAACGGCTGGCCAGCAACATCGCTCCACTGGCCGTCGTAAAACAGCGCTGCGACACCATCCAGATTCCAGATTAACTGGCGGGCAATCAGACTGACCAGACCGTGATTCAGGTAATAACGGCAGAAGTTTTCCCGCTGCCAGCTCATCTGTTCCAGATATAAGCGGTCGATGCGGTCACGTTGAGTCGTGGATGCCTGCTTAACCTGTTTGGCCAGGTCACGCATTTTCTTTAACGCAGCGCTGTGTTTCTGGCTGTCTTTAACAAATGCCGGCACCGACTTCTGCGGCTTGCCATCCGGTTTAAACCATTGTAATTCCGCTGCGCCCACACCACTGTGGCGTAATACCAGCCGGTAATCATCAAACAATGCCACCCGTTCACCCTGTTCCAGGCCGAAGTCCGGTGCCGCAATTTCTTCAACCTGAGCCGCAGTAATACCCTGCCTGGCCGCCTGTTCTTCGATGTATTTCTGAATCAGCTTCTGGGTATTATTCTGGCGAATACGTAATTTCAGGCGCGATAAATGGCTGATGCCATCCAACCCTTTTGACTGTGCCAGAGTATAAATCGCAGCATTACCAACACCCGCGGCTGCCGGGCCACGCTCCGGAATCTTCTGGAAACATTTTTCTGTTAATAACGCGATATTGCTCAGTGTCTGGCTATCGTGGAAACGACTTAAACTCCATAACAGACCTTTTAATACATCAAAGCTGTGCTCTTCGATAAACTCGTAACCCCGGTGTACGTATTCCCGGCCTTGTGGCAGATGGATCACGATGTCCTTTTCTTCAACTTTAATGGCAGCGATATCGACCAGCCACTGGTTCACCTGTTGTTTAAAAGCACTCAGGCCAATGTCATCCATTAACGGATTAACGGCTTTCAGGAATTTAGCAGACGGTTTACCACCACTGGCCGCGGCCACCTGATGAAAATAGCGATACCAGCAACTTTGTTGTTCACTATCCAGTTGTGCCAGGCTGGCTGCCAACAGGGTACCAACCGTGCCACTACCAAATTCATATGGCACCACATCATGAGTCATTAACAGCTGTTGCAGTTTTTTCGCTGCCTTGCCAATATCCGGCCCCCAGCTGCTGCTATAGCCCTCGCCGGAAAGCTGGGTCTTCAGCAATGGATGATCAAGGATCTGGCGTAAATCATCGATCAAAACGTCGTTTACACCGGCTCGTTTGGCGTGTTTTTCCAACAACATAACAAACGCAGTAAATGGCCGGCTATCCAGGCTGTTATCCTGCTGCGGATTATCCAGCTGATACAACAGCCGGAATAAGGCGTAAAAGGAAAAGTCCGCCGGGAACTCAATTTTCCCCCGCATCAGACTGTCCAGTAGTTTTTGCCGCAGAATATGTTTCTGAACCTCAGGGTGACGATTAAAATATTGTTCCGGCCGCTGGTAGCCGGCTTCCTGGGCCATCAGAAACGCCAATAAAGCGATTTTTTTGTCGGCCGGAACTTTGGCCAATAACTGGTAGGTCGGGCTTTCTTTAAACGGCGTTTTAACATGAAAACAAACCGCACCATGGCGGCTGTCTATCTCTTCTGCAATTGCAGCGACCAAGCGGCTTAAGCCATCATAGGCTGGCTCATCACAGCAATCCCCGGGAAAACCTTGTTGCCTGGCAAAATCATAAAACTGTTGGGCCGCATCAGCCATAAATAAAACATTCCTTATTTGTTAAATAATGACAATGAAATAAGAGAATAAAAAGGAGAGTTAACCACCAACAAGCGGTGTCAGTTTGACGAACGTGACACTGGGGTTACGACGGATTTCAACCATCTGATCCAGCGTTTCCACCTGCAGATCATCGACCAATATAAAAAAGCCATTATTGGCAAACGCGGTCAGTGCCACATCGATCTGTTTCTCCAGATCGACCGGCTTTAATCGGCCAGACGTTTTTTTACCATTCAGCTGTTGTTCCAGTTCCGTTGGCTGAACCAGATAATGACGTGCCTGATCAAAGCTGCGCTGCGCTGCGCGGTCGTTATAACGCAACACTTCCTGAGTCACACGCTCAGTGATGATATCTTCGACAGACACCTGAATGCGGTCAAAGCTCAGCTGCAGTTCGTTAGCAACGTCACCCAGCATGTTTTCGTCGCGTACAGTGAGAATATGAGTGGTCAACATGGCGGTTCTCTTCTCAATCGGTAAAACATCAGGTTGCCAGCCGCTTAGCCAGCAAAGCTATTGATAATAAGCCTAACAGATAACCAACACTAACCATTTCTTGTCAGGCTGTGACACTCGTCTGCTTTAGATGGCGCCACGATATTCAAACCATAAAATGTCTTGTTTTAATTCGCTGCGGACCAGTGTCATGCCAAACTGTTTAAACTGAGACTCAGACAAGGCCTGATACGCCTGCAGCGAGTCGCTGTAGAACTGCAGCTGAACGTTAACGTTGGCAGCAAAACCGTTTACCGCTGGTAAAAACATCTGTAGCGGCTGGAAATTCTGACTTGCAGATGACGTATCCAGCAACTTAATGCTGAAACCCGCCTGCTCAAAGTGCGCCTCTGCCGCAAGTGTCGTATGGCCAATCAGTGCCAGGCATACCATCAATACCATTGCCTTCATAACGATTCCTCCATCGGGTCGCTTATTATTTAACCACGTTTGCGGTTACATTCTGCTTTTCCCAGGCCAGCAGACGGCCTTTCCCCCATCCACCCGCCAGCAATACAGGCAACTCAATATCCGCCCGGATGGAATACCCTTGCTGTGCCATTTTCAGTGGTGATTCAGGGTGCAAGGCCCGCCAGTCATCAGCGCTAAGGTACACCAGAATAGGCCCGGATGAATGCTGTATCATCACAGGTTTATTCCCCAGTGTGGTTTCAAACAGCGTTCTCACAGAAGCACCCAACCGCACCATCTGATAAATCACAGCCCCCTGAATACGCTGCGGTTTTGCGTACGATAAACGAAAACGACCAATCACCAGCAGCACAGTAACAGCGGTGACAACAAACAGAATAAATGGAATACTCATGGCAGATACCACCTCCGACATCCAGAGAACTGCATCGGGCTAACTAAGTGCAGCACGTTGAATAATGGCCTGGTATTTTTCCTCGTCACTGAGCGCTGGATCCACCAGTATTGGCTCCAGCCAGAGACACTGAATATCTTCCATGAACTGGTGATAATCGTGCCGATTCAACAAGCCCGTTATATCAAACCGGCCTTCTCCACCACCGGCCCCAAATCCCTGACCGATTACACAGCCAGCAATAAACTCATACCCAGAACTATGTTCACCAACATACAGGTAATGTGCCTCTCTGGGAGCCCGATGAGGATACTGAACCGAGGAAATCAGATGTCTTTTCATCGGTCAATGCCATACCGAATACCCAGGTGTTCACCTGATATGGTCTCGCCTACTCTAATTAAAACAGATAGATCACTCACTTAATTTACACACCCAATCACTATAGCCACCTCATCACATATTCAGGCTGGCCGGTATGATCATCCAGCCGTTCGTTCAGCGCACGGAATCCTTGCAACAGATAGAACTGACAGCTGGCCTGATTTTCTTTGTACACAGTCAGTGTTAACACCCGCCGCCGGTTTTTCGCGTGATCCAGCCACTGCAGGCTTTCGTCGGACATCTTACTTCGTTCCACATAATTTACTTCCAACCCTGCCGCCATAGACTGTCGTCTTTCAGCTCGTACCAGTCAATGGCGGTTTCGTTTTTGGTCATCACCGCTTCGATGACGCAATGAATCACGTCACCCTCTTCATCGAATTCCACTTCGGTGATCATAAAGTGCTTTTCTTTGTTTTGTGGCTTAACGGCCGTCCATTTGCTGTTGAGGAGTTTTTTCGGGTTGATTTTGTTCACGGCGATCCTCTGGGGTTGTAGCAAGATTTAAAACATCAATGAGTTACTGACGGTTAATAATGGTAGCGACAGGAAATAATGGTAATCGCCGCCTCATCGACGGCATACACCAGCCGGTTGGTATCATCGATCCGTCTGGACCAAAAACCGGATAAATTTTCTTTCAGAGGTTCGGGTTTGCCGATGCCCTCAAAGGGCGAACGTTTGACCTCTGTGATGAGTTTATTGATTCGCTTCAGTGTCTTTTTGTCCTGAGTTTGCCAATAGAGATAATCGCGCCACGCTTCATCCGTCCAGCTCAACAGGCGATTACTCATCAAGCAGCTCTCGCGGCGTGGCTTTACCCGCTTTGTATTGAGCCATGGAACGATTCAGATGTTCAGCATTGGCCGGAGAACGCAGCAAATGGACGGTTTCCATCAAGCTGTTGTAGTGCTCCAGCGACATCACCACCGCATCTTCGGCGTCACGGCGGGTTATCACCGTGGTGTCAACGTCATTGACCACACCATCCAATAGCGCCTTCAGGCCATTCCGGGCTTCTGTGAACGAGACAATCTTCATAAGCGGAATCTCACATGTACAACTAATAAGACAAGTATAGGGAGATACATGGAGTTGTACAATATAGAGGACAGGTTAGACTCAGGAATCTTGAGCCTTGGCAGGCTGCCAGAGCAGGCCTTTGTAACCCTGTGTTGCGACCGTATTGCAAATGCTTTGAACTCTCGGCCAAGAAAGCGATTCAAATACAAAACACCAGAGGAGATGTACTATGGAATCTAGATACTACTGTCGCGATTCAAACTTGATACTAGGCTCATTGTTCTGCAAGTTCTTCATATGCTTCTTTAAATTCTTCTATTTCCATTAAGTCATAAAAAATATTTTTTAGTTTAATATCATTTTCTATTTCACTTAACAATGGCTGTATAGCATACAACTGTGCTTCAAACCGTATACGTGGGAATTTTTGTTTAATTTCATTCTTTATTTCTTCAGGCTCTACTCCATCCGCAGCAAACCGTATTAACAATTCTATTGCATTTCCTTGTGTCCAGTCATACTCTCCCCATGCTATTTCCCTTATAAAAGGCAAGGCATCTGGGCCAAGATTATACACAAGCTCTAAAATTGCAAATTGACAAACACTTAACCAACCACCTAAACCATGTTTTTCAGTACTAAATAGTTCTGACTCTTTTGGTGGCTCATTAAACATTCCCTTTAGTTCAGAAAGATTCTCAACCGAAATTACTTTGGATAACCCCTTTACTTTAATTCTGAATTCACCCAAATTTGACGGGCTTAATAAGTACTCTGCTAGAGTACGAACAACCACATCTAACTCTGAATCTGTTTTTCCCTGCTTCTTTTTCCAGAATTTAAACATTGTTAGTACTCACTTTAATAGCTGATCCTAACCACGCAATTCGGGGTCCGGTTGATTTCTTTGTTAGCACTAGGGCCTAGCAAACTGAAAACCTCTCTCTTTTGACCACTTGTTAATATATTTGATTGTTGCTTGCCGCACACTCTGACTTATTGCTGGTGTATGGCATGCGTCGAATATTTCCATTGCCTGTTCTCGGGTTAGCTGTATATCCACAAGCCAATTTACTGCTGAATCACACCAGTTTGGCATATATTTGTATGCTGTTAAAACAGGCACATGAAACGGAAATTGATATGCCAACCTTGGATCTTCGCCTGTAGTAATTAGTCCTTTCTGTAAAATTGAAATTTGCTTTTCGAAGTCTCCTCCGTACTCCTTTTGAAGAAGAGGAAGCAGAACAAATCCAGATTTTCCAACTCCAATTTCAATAGGTGAGTCCTTATCCACAAACCACTTTCCTCCTTCAAGAGATACGAAGGCTCCCCATCCTCCTGCGTTTTTAAATAAAGGACCAATCCATTCCATAAATCGAACTCATTGTAGTGCTAACTGTATGTTCGTGTGCGTGCCTGATATCTTGGCGAGAATCTGTCGAGCTTATACCAGCAACCAACTGATTTCATTCTGAAACCTTCCCTGGCAGACATTCCCTTCGACAGATGCGCTTAGCGCACATCCCGGCTGTCGGGATCAAACCCAGCAGCCCAATTCTTTATCTGTTACGAAAAATATCACTAAGAGCCACCTCAGACAACACTGATCAGACGCTCACCCCGGCTCGGCGGCCAACGGGAGCGGCATTACCACGCGGAGCGTGGGAACGAGATACGCGGGAGCGGCAGCGGCAGTGGCATTCCCACGCAGAGCGTGGGAACGAGATACGCGGAGCGTGGGAACGAGATACGCACAGCGTGGGAACGAGATACGCACAGCGTGGGAACGAGGTACGCTAAGCATGGAAACGAGACGGTCAGCTGATCATCCGACCCGCACATACGATTAAATTTTCGCCAGACCTCTGTATAATCGCCGCCCGTTTTCAACCACCCGTAAAACCACACACCAAGGAACCCCGTATGACTGCCAAACCCAATCGCGATGCCCTGCTGGCCACCGCCCACACTCATATGCCAATGGGCGTTGCCGACAGTTACCGCTATTGGGGTGACGAGAACACGGTGTTCGTTAAGTCCATGAAAGGTTGCACCATCACCGATGAAGATGGGCAAACCTTTGTCGATTTCCGTCTGGCTTATGGCCCCATCATCCTCGGTTACCGCGATGAGCGTATCGATAACGCGGTGATCAGCAGCATCCAGAACATCGGCACCATGACCGGTTTCTCCACCCGCATGGATTCTGAGGTGATCGAGCTGGTGAAGTCGATGTGCCCACAAATCGAGAAGATGCGTTTCGCCAACTCAGGCACCGAAGCGGTATTAGGCGCGATCCGCACCGCTCGTGGTTACACCGGCAAAAACAAGGTGGTAGTGGTGGAAGGTGGCTTCCACGGTTTGTACGATGAAATGATGTGGAAACCGGACGTCGACAGCTGGGACCCGGAATCAGGCACCATTCCGGAAATCAAATCCTTCGGTGGTGGTATCCCGGAAGCCAGCCGTGAGCATCTGGAAACCGTATCGCTGAACGATGCTGACGCTCTGGACGAGGTGTTCGCCCGCGTCGGTGACGATATTGCCGCCATCGTGATTGAGCCGATCATGGGCAACTGTGGTTCCATTGCTTCCACTCAGGAATACATGCAGAAGCTGCGTGATATCTGTGATCAGCATGGCTCGCTGTTAATCATCGATGAAGTAAAAACCGGCTTCCGCGTCGCCAAAGGTGGCGCTCAGGAGCTGTACGGTATTTACGCCGACCTCACTACCTACGCCAAAGCCATGGGTAACGGTTACCCGGTGGCGGCCTTTGGTGGTAAAGCCGCCATTATGGATAAAATCAGCTTCGGCAAAGATGGCGTCACGCACGGCGGCACTTACACCGCTAACCTGATTGCCCTGAGCGCTGCCAAAGCAACGCTGACAACCCTGCGTGATACCGATGCGCTCGACAGCATCAACGCCACCGGCAAAAAAATTCAGGGCATCCTGGCCAAAGTATTCGATAAGTTTGGCGTCGAGCACCGCTTTGCCGGCCCGGATTCGATGTTTGGCATTCACCTGGGCACCATCGTGCCGCAGAACTACCGCGACTGGAAACAAACCAACAGCGATTTATATACCGAGTTTGCGCACAACCTGATCAAACAGGGGGTGATGCTGGAGCCGGATTCGCGTGAGCCCTGGTTTATCTGTGAAGCCCACAAAAACATGGACTTCGACTGGCTGGAGCAGGTGGCCAATGACGCCATGCAGCAGGCACTGCAGAGCTGAGCAGCCAACACAGAAGCGGCTGCGGCCGTTTCTGTGGCTGATGTTTGTTTCACCGGCCAAACATCCTGGTAGGCGTGGCCGCCAAGGTGCGGAAAAAACCACCGATATTGACGGTCGTCAATTCAGTGAATTATTAATAACTTTCGGTTCTCTGAACACTTAATTAGTCATAATGGCGTGCTATATTCAGTCCTGTTGTTTAATTAGCAAGGTCAAAATATGCGCCGTGTGACCCGCGAAGAATATCCGCTCGACACCCTGCAACGCGCCGTGAACGGTGTGACTTTCTTCAAAGATCTGATCCATACCGACACCACTCAATTCGAGCTGCTGATGAGCGTCACCCAGTTTGTGACTGCCGATCCGGACGAAGTGATTATTCACAAAGGCGACAATGCCAACATTCTGTATTTTCTGCTGCGTGGCCAGCTGGCGGTGATGGCCGACGATGAACATCAGGAAACCATCGGCGAAATTAATCCCGGCGAAATGTTTGGTGTGATGGCCATGTTGCTGAATTACGAACGTTCGGCGTCGATTAAGGTGGTGGGCAAGAACGCGCTGCTGGCGGGTATCGATTACCAGCATTTTTCCGATCTGGAGGACTTCAACCTGTTCAGTCTGGGTACCAAAATCAGTTTCTTCCGCATGTTAGCCAATAACCTGCGCTGGACGCTGGAACGTAACCGCATGGAGCTGCCCGATCACCCGCTGGTTGCCCGGCTGCGTAAAACCCCGCTGATCACCGCAGAAAAAAACACCGTGGAAGAGTTACATGCGCTGCACCAGCAGACCCATATTCTGGCCGAGCTGCTGACCGAGTGGAACAGTTCAGTCAGTGAGCAGCCCGACAGCGAGTGGCTGACGCTGTAACCCGGCTTTTCTGACATTTTTCTCGATAAGGCTTGTTTTTTATCGCCGACTGGCCTTAAATCGACAAACAATCAGACTCATAAGCAGAGCGGAAACCCCGGAGGTTTCCGCTCTGTTTTTTTTTGGAATGAATAAAGGAGGTTCCGTATGAGTAGTCAACCAGAACTGATTCTATCTGCCCTGGATGTGGAGCGTCTGGAAGTTATGCTGGATTCGGTATCCGCTACCCAGTTTCCCGGCAAAGCCAGCCTGCTGGCAGAAATTGATCGCGGCGATATCCGCGAACCGGAGGAAATGCCCGGCAACGTGGTCACCATGAACTCCAGTGTGCGCCTGAGT
Organism: Bacterioplanoides pacificum; assembly: GCF_042648445.1. NCBI lineage: Bacteria > Pseudomonadati > Pseudomonadota > Gammaproteobacteria > Oceanospirillales > Oceanospirillaceae > Bacterioplanoides > Bacterioplanoides pacificum. Next base: position 72,022 of record NZ_JBHRYB010000005.1, on the reverse strand, counting down.
GTGATCGACTCCGGCCAGACCTTTAACCGCACACTGGTGTATCCACGCGATGCCGGTGCGGCTGAAGAAAATATCTCCATCCTGGCGCCGGTTGGCAGCGCCATTCTGGGGTTATCCGTGGGTGACGAAATCGACTGGCCAATGGCCGGCAATAAACACACCCGGGTAAAAATTGACGACATCATTTACCAGCCGGAACGGGCCGGTGAACTGCACCGCTAAAGCCGCTGCTTACCCGCCATCAGGCGGGTAAGCAAGGTGTTATTTATTGCAGTTGCCACACCTGTTCTGTATGGCTTTCAAAGGCAAGTCAATAAAACCGCTGTGCCATTCTGAAACCGCCTGTGCAAAACCTGAAATTGTTTAATTTTCAGCAGGTTACAATTAAATGACAGGCGCTTTCAGGGGTCGCTGGCGATTATCCCGCTGCCAGCGAATCCGTTGGTTTGGATTTTTTGTCCGGTAACGAATAACGCAATACCCGTTTCACCACGGTCAGATACTGATGGCCGAAGGAGCCGGTGTTGTAGGGAATGCCGTATTGCTGACACACCTGCTGCACCTGCGGCGCCATCCAGACGTAATGACGCGCCGGTACATCGGGGAATAAATGGTGTTCAATCTGGCAGCTCAGGTGGCCGGTAAGGATATGAAACCAGCGTTTACCCTCCAGATTGGAAGAGCCCAGAATCTGGCGGTAGTACCACTGACCACGGCTTTCGTTCTGGCAATCTTTTTCATCAAAGGTATGCACCTGTTCGGTGAAATGGCCACAAAAAATAATGGTCGAGGTCCACAGGTTACGCACCAGGTTAGCAATCAGATTGCCCAGCAATACCCAGCCAGCGATCGCCAGACCGGCACCGGCCAACAAGCCAAACGGCAATGCCAGCAGCGGGAAGAACAGATAATCTTTAAATACCTGTTTATTAATTTTGCTGAAAAAATCCTTACGCAGCTGTTCACGCGGGATCGGTAAATGACTGTCTTTACGGCGCTTGCCAAAGAAAATCCGCTCGGCCGCCAGTTCGTGATACGCCACCCCCCACTGAAATAACAAACTCAGATTCAGGTAGGTAAAAAACTGATAGAGGTTTTTTGGTCGCCACGGAATATCATCACTTAAACGCAATAAGCCATAACCAAAATCGCGGTCTTTACCAATAATGTTGGTATAAGTGTGGTGCTCGTGGTTGTGATACCGCTTCCAGGAATCGCTGTCGGCGGCAATATCCCAGTTAAAGTGCCGCGAATTAATGTGTGGGTCGTTCATCCAGTCGTATTGGCCATGCATCACATTATGGCCAATTTCCATATTGTCGAGGATCTTGGCCAGCGACAATAACAACACGCCAGCCCCCCACAACAGCCACCAGACGTTGCTGAACGGCGGCACAAACCCCAGCACCAGCAACATACGGGCACTGATTTCACAGCCACGCTGAAAACGGATCATCTTGCGGATGTAATCCGCATCTTTCTGACCGCGACGGGCCAGTGCTTCATCACGAATGGCGTCCAGCTGTTGCTGAAACGCAGTTAACGTCGCCTCGTCCGGGCGATGCGCAAATGAGGTTGTCATAATAATTCCTTCAAGCCTTGCTTCGTATTACAGATCCAGTGCCACATCCGTCACCGGCACCGAGACACACAATTGAATTTCCTGCGGTCCGCTGTCTGAGGTCTGGCCGGTTTTGGTGTTGTACACCACACCGCTTTGTTTTTTACAGATGCACTGATGGCATACACCAATACGGCAACCGGATAGTGGTTTTAAGCCGGCCTGTTCAGCCAGATCCAGCAGTGATTGCGGCTGTTCGGCATTGCTGGTCAGTTGTGTGTCACTGCGTACACAGGAAATATGTTGCTGACCTTCCAGCCCTGCAACCTGATCGATCGGCGCGGCACCAAAATATTCGTAATCCACCCGCGCATCATCAACACCGGCGTCACGCAGCAACTGGCGCGCCAGCTGAATCATCGGCGTTGGCCCACAAATCATCAGCTGCCATTGTGGTTCGTTCAGATCCAGTGGTAATTGCTGCAAATGGCCGGCCTGCAATAAGCCGTGTTCAGCGTCGTTCATCAGCGTTAATGAAAACTGCGGCAACTGTTGCGTCAGACGCTCAAATTCCTGGCGGAATAGCCACTGCTGCGCATCACGGGCGTAATACAACAGGTGCACCTGTCGCTGACCCGCCAGCGCCTGCATTTCCGCCAGCATCGAGCGGAACGGTGTAATCCCACTGCCACCGGCGATCATTAATAACGGCCGGCCGTTATCCGCAGGCGACAACACAAAATCACCAAACGGCGCCGATATATTCACCAGCCCACCTTGGCTGAACTGTTGCCGCAACCAGGGAGTGATGGCGCCCTGCTGCTGCACCCGGATGGTAAGCTCGAATAATCCGGTTTGACGTAAATAATACGGCGACGACGAAATACTGAATGTCCGGTGCGCACGCACACCGTCTTTTTCACAAATCAGTTCCACGTGTTGCCCGGCACGGAATCCACGTGCGGCCCAGGATTTATCTGGCCGTAACACCAGAGTGAACACATCATCCGTTTCATGGCGCAGGGTCAGCACGTCAGCACGGCTGTAAACACTGCTCCAGTTGGGGGTCAGTAACTGCACCAAGGGCTCCAGATAATCACTGAAGCGTGGTTGCTGGGTCAGGCTTTCGGCAAACCAGCGCCAGGCTTGTTGCCAGCGACCCGGCTGTGACGGAGCGGCGGATGATAGCGGACTCGACATAAAATTCTCTGAGGGTGAACAAAACAGTCATGCAAACAAACGGTTACAAGAAGTAACCAAAGTTACAACGGCTTTGTACCGACCCGTTCGACGTAAGTCCAATAAGCACGTAGCCCGACACCGCTGGCACGATCACACCAATAAACCCTGAACAGGCAAGAATGTAAGTATTCACTTACGCCAGAATATCGACCAGGCGGGCGTTCGACTGCGCCAGGTGCGTCATTAGTAAAGGAAGTTGGCCGGCTATTATTTCCCAAAAGGAAATAATATCTTGCTGAAAAGCAAGTGAGGAACAGGCCTTCAGCCGCCCGGTGGCAAACACCACACAGGCGGCTGAAAGGCGAGGAAAACAGCAAAAAGGCGTCAGCCGATCAGTAATATTTATCGCAATCGAAGGCCGACGATGAACGGTACTGGTTACGCGGTGCGCCGATATCGGTATAACGATCGCCTGGCAGGTTTGGACCGCTGGCAACTGCCCGGGCCGCAACGGAACAGGCATCACCGTTGTCGTCGTTATCGCAGAAGCCATCGTAATAAATACCGTTCATGGCACCAACAATCACACCGTTACCTTCCTGACCACACTGCCATTCAACCCCGGCCAGGTATTCCCAGTAACTGCGATGGCCAAACAACAGACGCATCATGTCGTCTTCGTACAGACCCAGCCAGTTAAAGGTCCACATAAAGGTGGAGTTAATATGGGATTTATGTTCGATATCACCACTGATTATCAGTTTGTTCATACATTACCTCGGGCTGAACCATAAAAGGCCGCGCATACTATTGATTTTAAAGCACCTATTAAATTCCCTTAAATCAAAAATGCGACCGGAGTTAACAATTCCGGGGAAACATCACTGACGCCGGACGGCCGTTTGTTTTACACTGGCGAGCCAGTTTTCTCCGGGATTCAGCCGTGCGTTTTCAATCGTTATTTCTGCAAGCCAGCGATTACAGGCTGCATCTGATGCATATCAGCCAGCCTGGCCTGGGTACGCCAGCGGCACTGGATCGACAGTGACGACGGCTTTGATTACGGCCTGGCGGCGCAAACCACGCGATTACCGGATACCTTGTATTATGCGGCACTGCGTGATTTCAGTCTTGGCCACCGGCTTGACGTCAAACGTTTTGCCGCCGAATGCGGTCCCCATCATTTTGAGTATCGGCTACTGGCCCGTAAAAACGGGAATCAGCTGAATTACGATCACATCAATATGCTGACCGCCCCTCAGTGTGTTGATGATCACTTTCCTCAGCTGCTGCAGTGGTTACAGCAGCATCAGCATGAACGACCCTATTATTAAAAATATCATTTTTTGTAACCAAAAGTTGCACAAGGTAACACTGGCGGACAAAAGCCGACGCACTCGGGAGTTTGTTAAACATCCCTCACTTTTTACTGACAGCTTGTTCTACAATAAAACCCAGTAATTTTGTGAGGCCTGACCATGAATACAGCCCGGTCACTGGACCAGCAACACGCCTATCAGACGTTGCAGCAGATTCTTAACGATGCGGTAAAGCAGGGGAAACTGTTTGCGCCGGCACGGGATATTCAGGGCTTCAGCCATCAGCAGCACCAGCAACAAATTCATTTCAGCGTACAGACCGGCGCAGGGGCCTATTTTATAAAATGTAATGACCTCTCTCACCGGCCACAGTACCAGGCAGAACACACCAGCCTGCTGACCATCATCGCCAGTGAAACCCTGGCGACCTGCGCGCCACTGGCCGTGGGTGCCGTCGACGACCAGAGTTATCTGATTCTGCAACACCTGTCACTGGCACTACACGGAGACTGGTTCAGTGCCGGCCAGCAACTGGCACAAATGCATCAGCATCATTCCGGCATGGGTTATGGCTTTGACAACACCAGTTATTGTGGTGATACGCCGCAGGATAATCGCTGGAATGATAACTGGGCTGATTTTTTTATCGACCAGCGGCTGAAGCCGTTAATTAACCAACTGGCGGCCCGGGGAATTCATTTTTCTCAGCAGCAGGCCTGCCTGGCAAACGCGCAACAGTTATTGGCGGATCACCATCCGGCGGCCTCCTTGCTGCACGGCGATTTGTGGTCGGGCAATATCGGTTTTAATAACGACAAACAGCTGCCCTATCCGATGATTTTTGATCCGGCCAGTTATTATGGTGATGCCGAAACCGACCTGGCGATGACCGAATTATTCGGCCGCTTACCGAAAAAATTCTACGATGGTTATCAGAGTATTTCCGCCCCGCTGGATGGCTATCAGCAGCGCCGGAATATTTATCAGCTGTATCATTTGCTCAACCATGCGCTGTTATTCGGCGATCACTACATTGAGCAAAGTGAACGTATGATGCTGGATATTATTGCCGCTTAAGCCCCGGGGCCGCTGCGGCACAACTCCTTACTTCGATACCTTATTTCACCAGCCGGATTAACTCGCGGAATTCATCACCGCGGGCGCACTGCTGTAGTTCAAACAGCGCCATTTCCACCGAGGTTAATAACGCCCCCTGATTCTCCATTTTGCCAATCGCCAGCTCCCGGTTGGCAGCAGTACGCGAACTGACAGCATCCGTTACCAGGTGTACATCGTATTTTTCCGCCAGTAAGTCCATCACTGTCTGATACACACAAATATGTGCTTCAATGCCGGCCACCAGCCAATGGCTGCGTTTATGTCCCTGAATCGTACGCTTGATAACGTCGTTTTTTAACCCGGAAAAAGTTTCTTTTGCCAGGGGTTCACCATCAATCAGTTCGGCGATTTCAGTCCGGGTCGTCCCCAGTTTATCCGGCATCTGCTCCAGCCATACCACCGGTAACTGCAATAACTGAGCGCCCTGCAATAAAATTTTCAGCTGGCTGAACAAGGACATAGAGTCCTGCATCTGCTCTGCCAGTTTGCCCTGTACATCAATCAGAATCAGGCCGGTATTATTTTTATCAAGTGCCATGGATAATTCTCCTGTTAACAACGACAGCGGTCCTTGTACCCCGATGTCAGCGTCAGTGCCTATAGGGCGTTAGTATCAGCGTCAGCTTTCCTTTAAAAGCTGCAATAAATCGGCCTGTGCCGGCATAAACCAATAACTGCCACTCAGCGGTGTGGAATATTGCATCAGCCGGTCAGCCAGACCATCGTCGCCAGCGCCAACCATGCTTTCCAGCTGCAGCGAAATACGCCGCAATTCACTGGCAAAACAGATAAAAAACAAACCACGATCATCCGCGGCGCGGTAATAGGGCGTACTGCGACGATAAATTTTCAGCGCCACACCATCCACTTTCAGGTCGGTGCGGCTGACATGTGAATCGGCTGGCATATCGTCGCCCTGCAGTTCGATATTGTCATCCCGGGTACGGCCAATCACCCCTTCCTGCTGCTGCAGCGGCAGCTGCTGAAACGCCTCCAGCTTATGCCGCCACAACTGGCTGAACACATAGCTGCCTCCTGCTCCGGGCTGTCCGGCCGCAATCTGGCTGGCGATAATCCGCTGCTGCTCTTTGGGATTGGCGGTACCGTCGACAAAGCCGGTTAAATCGCGGGATTCACGGTTTTTAAAGCCACTTACGTCGCGCTGAATATCGGCATAAGGCGCCAGACACTGGTTGATATGAATCACCGCGGCCATGACTTCACCGCGATCTTCACCATGAATCCAGAACAACAAATCGGTCTGGGTTGATGGCATCCGGTATTGTCCCTGCAGTGTGGCAAAGGGCTGCAGATCCGCTGGCCGCCAGTCAGGTTGCAGACGATCCCAGGCATCAGCACCAAACGCTACTGCCACATAACAGTCCGCCACTGCCAGCAGAGCACTGGCAAGCGCCTGCCTGATGTCTGCGTTAGCGGCCGCCGGGTGCAGCTGCATCTCGCAATAATGGGCATGAATCCCTGGTTCACTGTACAAACCCGGCTGCGGGGCCGGCATCCACTGCTGTTCACTGCTCATAATACGTCTCGTTTTTACACCCGACAGATTGAGCGGCTATTTTTCAGAAAAAAGCCCGGACAGTCAAAACCATCCGGGCTTAGCTTGAGATGCCTCAATACTCTGGCGCTTCCGCAAACGACATCAGCAACAGCAACGTTTGTGTTTATCGGTTTTACCGATTCCCGGGTTAAAGCTGTTGGTCGGGTCGAGTTGCTGGTAAAAGTCTTTTAACCCCCGCTCAGCTTCATACAGGTGCCCGACATTATGTTCGGCCGGGTATTTGGCCTGACGCTCTGCCAGCAGCTGTAACATTTGCTCTTTCAGTTGTTTCGGATCAACGCCTTTTTTAACAATATAATCCTGATGAAAGACGTAACACATAAAGTGGCCGTAATAGAGCGAATGTTCTATGTGCTGACTGATTTCTTCGGGTAACTCTTCTTCCCAGTGCAGATTATTACGTGGCAGCGCAATATCCAGTGCCAGAATATCTTCCACCTTATGCTGATGAACCGCCTGATAACGAATCGCCGCACCAGCAGCGGCAAACCGATGCAGGTAGGCCTTTTTTGCCTCTTCGGCACTGCATTCAAAATAATCACCGCGCTCATCAGCGGCAAAAAAATCGTTCAGAAAGTGACGCGCTTCCTCAATACCATCATCACTCATTTTAACAATCAGATAATGCTCATAACGGCGGCGATAATCCCGCATTCGTTTGGGCAGCATATTGGGCCAGAAATAACTGGCAAACTGCATCAGCCGATCGGGTATGTCTTTCGGCAGCCAGTTGATTTTATTCAGCGTAGCGGCAATCCGCCCCTTCAGAGCAAACATTTTTGGCAACATATCGGTGCCAAAATAATTGATCACCATAAAAGTATCTTTGCCGTATTTTTCCGCAATATCATAAATATCACGATGCATGTATTCCGCCACTTCCGGCAGCTGGTTAAAGTTCTCCAACATATGGCGACGCAGTTCAGTCAGCTGGCTGGCGTCATTGGTACCGATATAAAATGTCTGCTCCCGTTCAGCCACAGCAAAGGTATCCAGCCGCACCGCAAACACAGCTATTTTCCCGGCACAACCACTGGACTCATACAAACGGGAAGTATCCGCATTGTAACGTGCCGGTGTATCGGCCTGAATATCACGAATAATATCGCCATAATCGCTGGCCGATGCTTTGGCCTCACCGTGACTAACATCGGCGTCACTGAAGGTCTGATTTTCCAGGTTATCGAGTATTTCTTCCGGACTGTCACCCAGCTCAATGCCCAGATGATTCACTAACACCAGCTCTCCTGCTGCGGTGATCTGCGCGTATAACGACAACTCGGTATAAGCCGGGCCACGTTTAATTAATGCCCCGCCGGAGTTATTAGCCACACCACCAACAATAGACGCACCAATACAGGACGATCCTATCACCGAATGAGGCACCCGCTTTAACGGTGCCAGCATTTTCTCCAGCGTAAATAATGAAGCGCCGGGAAAACTGACCACCTGCTGTCCCTGATTCAGTAAGATCAGTTTGTCCAGCCTGCGGGTATTAATAATCACCACGTCGCGATCATAGTCGTTGCCGCTCGGGGTTGAACCCTCGGTCAGGCCGGTATTGGCCGCCTGCATGATAATAATTTTATCCGCAGCCACACACAGCTGCAGTAACTGCCATTGTTGCGTTAAAGTTTCGGGGAACAATACCGCCAGAGCATCACCTTCACCGGAACGGAAGCCGGTACGATAATGCTCGGTTTCGGTATCACCGGTGAGCACATTATGACTGCCGAGCAACGACTGACAACGCTGCAGAAATTCCTGATTATTCATAATTTTCTTGCTCACATATTAAGGAGCTGGCGGCTCGTTAACGGCACCATCTGCATCACTGACCAGAAAAACACACAGCTGTTTTGGCCCATGGGCACCAAATGCCAGGGTCTGCTGAATATCGGCGGTTTTACTCGGGCCGGAAATCAGTAACATATTGCTGGGTTTTTCATCCCGGGCAAAACTTTGTTGCCAGTAGTCGCTCTGTACCAGCTGATTAAAATCTGCCAATAAATCGCTTTCATTCAGCACCACAATATTTAACCCAGGCACCAGCGATAACGTACGGGGTTCATCCGCTCCGGTTTCCAGCACCAGAGAGCCGGTTGCTGCCAGACCATAGCGGGCAAACGAAATCCCTGCGTCAATCTGCTGAAATAACTCGCTGTTCTCCAGCGCGGCGTCGTAACGCTGCAACCCACTGACCGATCGGGCCAGCGCATCAGCCGCGGCACTGCAACCAATCAGGCAATGAGCGATGTCTTTATCCTGCAACAGCTGGCGGATATCCGTCGCCAGCGCCGCGGCTGATGTCGGGATGACCTCAGCATGATTATCACTCAGGTTCTGGATAAATTCGTGCCGGTAAAGGGCCTCATCCAGATTTCCACTTACGGCCTCAAAAGCCAGTACTGAAGACTGTTGGCGTGAAGCACTCTGGCCATTTTTCAGGCGCTGTAAAATTCGGTCACGGCTGCTCATTGCGACTCTCCGGAGTTAAGTTCATTGGCAACGCCCCTGTCTCTGGCGAGTTCGTGCAGACTTCTGGCAGCCACCTGAGGCATCGAACGGCTGCGCGTCCAGGGTCCCAGTTTTTTGGGCAGCAGTTTACGGCCACGGGTAAGCAGCCGGGTCATCAGCCGGTACAGCCAGGGTTGCCGGTGGGCCAGCGACCAGCCACGCCAGATCAGGCTCTCACCCAGTGTCCGTTTGCTGCCACGGCCTAACACCGGACTAAACACCTGCCGAATAGAATCTGCGGTTAAATGATTAACATCCGGATTGACCGCCTCGGAGCGCAATTCACGAATCAGTTTCGGCAGCGGAATACGCACCGGGCAGGCATCACCACAGGCGCCGTTTAACGAACAGGCCGATAACATATCACCGTGTTTCTGCAGCCCGCCAAGTTGTGGCGTGACCACCTGACCAATAGGGCCGGGGTAAGTTGAACCATACGCGTGACCGCCGATACGGGCATACACAGGGCAATGATTCATACAGGCGCCACAACGGATGCATTGCAGCGTTGGTTTTAACGTGTCGTGATTAAAAATACGCGAGCGGCCATTATCCAGCAGCACCAGATGAACCTGCTCCGGGCCGTCTTTTTCTCCCGGCTTTTTCGGCCCGGAAATCATATTAAAATAGGTGGTTATTTTTTGCCCGGTGGCAGAGCGGGTTAACAGCGTAAGTAAATCGGGAACCTGAGAAAAATCTTCCACTACTTTTTCAATACCGGTGACCGCAATGTGTAACTTTGGTACGGTCGTGGTCATACGGCCATTACCTTCGTTTTCCACCAGGCACAAGGTGCCGCTATTGGCGACGGCCATATTAACGCCGGAGATACCGGCATCTGCGGTCATAAATTTATCACGCAGAATTGAGCGGGCATTACCAATCAGCTCATCCACATCTTCGCTGTAGGGCACCGCCTGACCATCACTGGTTTGCGCCCGGCTGTGCATCAAACGGGCAATTTGTTCCTTATTTTTATGGATAGCCGGCATAATAATATGCGACGGCGTTTCTTTAGCCAGCTGCACCAGATATTCACCCATATCCGATTCCAGGCACTCTATCCCACGTTGTTCGAGGTAATGATTGAGTTCAATTTCTTCGCTGACCATGGATTTACCTTTCACCACGGTCCGGGCGTTATTATCCTGCAGAATATTATGAATCAGACAGCAGGCTTCTTCGGCGGTTTCGGCCCAGTGCACCTGAATGCCATTTGCGGTCAGGTTGGTTTCCAGCCGCTGCAATAAATCCGGCAGATTATTTAACGTATGCTGGCGAATGGCTTCACCGCGGTCGCGTAACGCCGACAGTTCAGCGTCATCGGGAAACATGGCTTTACGTTTACCCACCAGAAAATTGCTGGCACCTAAAAAGCTGGCCCGCAACGCTTCATTTTCCAGTGCCATTTTTGCCCGGGCGTTAAAATGACGCCGTTGCATATCGGTAAAGTCGTGTTCTTCACGATCCACCAGTGCGGCCATGTCAGCGGCCGAAACCTGTGTAACCGGAATCTGTGTCATTGGCTACGCTCCCAGAGTAATGTTGCCAGATGTTTGGCCGGCAACGAGCGGCCCTGCTTATCCAGCGTGCCGCTGATATTCATCAGACAACCACAATCAGCACTGGTGATTACATCGGCGCCGGTCGCGGCCATATTATCGGCTTTGTCTTTAGCCATGGCAGCGGAGATATCCGGCTGCTTCACCGAAAACGTCCCGCCAAAACCACAACATTCTGTGGCCCGCTGCGGCTCCACCAGCTGCACACCAGACAACGACGACACCAGCGCTTTGTGTTGTTCTGCCACCTGCATCGAACGTCGTGCACTGCAGGAGGTATGTAAGGCAACGGTCAGCGGCTGCTGGCTGTTATCGGTTAATTCCACCTGCAGAACATTCACCATAAATTCAGAAAATTCATAAGTGCGTGCAGCCAGCGCCTTAGCCTGTGCCTCTTCCGGCTCTCCGGCAAACAACGATGGGTAATCCTTATGCAGCATGGCGGCACAGGAGCCCATCATCACCACCAGCGGAATATCCGCAGAAAATGCTTCAAGCTGTTGGCGGGCAACCTGGCGGGCCTCGTCATCGTAGCCGGAGTTATACGCCGGCTGGCCACAACAGGTCTGTGCCTGAGGGAAAATCACCTCAACCCCTTCCCGCTCAATCAGGGCAATCGCATCCATACCTGCCTGAGGGTAAAAGCTGTCGACCAGGCAGGTTCCCATCAGGTACACCGCCCGGGGTTTGACCGGGTAACTTCTTGCCGGCGCCGGACCGGCACTGGCTGCATCGCTTAAAGGCATAAATCACCGTAAGTGTTGTTATTAGTGGTTCGACCGGGTAGTTAAAATTGGTAATACCATTTACCCAATCAAATTTATTGTGTTAAATTATCGTGATACAGATTGGTGGGTCAAATATTCAGACAGGTTAATATCGCGATTTTATTTAGACCTTGGTCTGATAAAAGCCCGACTCACAGCCACTGACAGGCCAGAAGAAACTGAGTAATATTGGTTTTACCTTTTTACGAATAGCAAAAAACCCTGGTATTAACCATTAGGTATTTTTACCAGATCACACATTTATTGCCGTTAGCCAGCCGATACCTATGACTGAACATTCCATTCGCGCGACCAAAATTTCCGACATCATTGCCAAACGGCTGGAGTCAATGATTCTCGAGGGCAGCCTGGCTCCGGGGCAAAAAATGCCGCCGGAACGCGAGCTGGCACAACAGTTCGAGGTATCGCGCCCGTCATTACGTGAAGCGTTACAGAAATTGGAAGCCAAAGGCCTGGTGGTTCGCAAACAAGGTGGCGGCACTTTTATCTCCAACGATATTGGCCTGTCATTTGTCGACCCACTTACCCAGCTATTTCAGAGTCATGACGAATTTAATTACGACTTACTGGAATTCCGCCATGCCCTGGAAGAAGTGGCAGCCCATTACGCGGCGTTACGGGCCACCCCTTCCGACCATGAAATTATTGAACGCCGCTACCAGGAATGGCTCGACTGCCATGACGCACGCAAGGGTTATAAAGAAGAAGCGGAGATGGACTGGCGTTTTCACCTGACCATTGCCGAAGCCTCCCACAATGCCGTGTTATTACACTCCATGCGTGCTCTGTTCAGCCTGTTTAAACAAACCATCGCCAGTAACCTGGAACACTTGTACACCAAAGAAGAACGCCGGCTGGAGATAAAAAGCCAACACGCTGCAATTAAGGATGCTGTGATTGCCGGCGACCCGAAAGCCGCGCAACAGGCAGTCAGCGAACACCTGGCTTTTGTCGAAGAAACGCTGCAACAAAGCGCCCGGGTAGAGAGCCATTCGCAACGTTCATTGCGGCGTATCGGCCTGATGCGCTGACACACTTGCTAATCTACTGAAAGGCCAATAGGCTGGCGCACAAAAAGCAACAACAGGTCAGAGCCGTGGCTCATCGCTTTACCCACCCACTCTATTGGCTTCAGCCGAAACACATCTGGTCACACGTCAGTGCCATTGACAGCCAGGCAGAACAGGAACGCAGCCAGTCAGATCCGCAGACACTGAAAAACCGTGCCTGGATCGTGATTGCCGTCGCCTGTGTGTGTTTGCTGATGCTGCATTATCTGAAGTACTCCAGCAATTTACGCAGCGCAATCCCGTTACTGGAAAGCTGGTTCTCGATTCCCAAAGGGCAATGGCTGACCAGTTATTACCGCAGTGACTATCGCGAGCTCTGGGGGTACGTCTGGTGGGGCAGCTGGCATATAGTGGCATTTATTGTTATCCCGATGCTGACCGTTAAACTGCTGCTGAAACAATCATTACGCGACTATGGCTGGCAATGGGGGGAGGTTCATAAACACTGGCTGGGTTACCTGCTGCTGGCTACTCCGATTATTGGCTTCGCCATTATGGCCAGCTTCCGCAGTGACTTTGCCAATCATTACCCGTTTTACGACCTGGCCCATCTGAGCTGGTTGGATCTGCTACTGTGGGAAAGCATTTATATCTTGCAGTTTGTGGCGGTGGAGTTTTTCTTTCGCGGATTTCTGGTCAATGGCCTGCGACCTCAGCTGGGCAGCTTATCCGTCGCCGTCATGTGTCTGCCCTATCTGATGCTGCATTTCCCGAAGTTATGGCTGGAGTCAACCGGCGCCATTTTGTTTGGTTTTTTTCTCGGCGTATTAGCGCTGAAATCGCGCTCAATCTGGGGTGGTGTTGCGGTTCATATCGCCATTGCGCTGACCATGGATTTTGCCGCGATGATTCAGACCAAAGGATTGCCACAGCTCTGGCTGCGTTAATCGGGCTGCATTACATTGCAGCCGGCAGCTCAGTGATCCAGACCATAACGGCGGATGATTTCCGCATAGCGGCGACTGCGTTTAAAACTCCGCAGTGCCTCACTGAACTCGGCAACGTATTGTTCTGCTTTGGGAGTCTTGCGAGAAAAGGCAATATAGTCGTCACCGCGATCAATCGCCGGTTCTATATACTGCAGCTGATCCGCAACTCCCATACGTTCGGCGTGATATTGCAGCGCAGCACGATTCCCCACCCCAACAAACCGGCCGCCCGATAAAGTGCGGCGGATTAACTCCTGTTCATTGATGACAAGCTGCTTATCGAGAAACAAAGCCTGACGAAATGTCTCACCATGATAATAGCCACGCACACTGAGAAAACGCTGATCACGCCACTCGAGAAAACTGCCACGGTATCCGGCCGGAATACCCTGCAGCCCTTTTTTCACCACCATGAAGCTGCTTTCCTGCAGGTGCGGCTGCTGCAGATAAAGCGCTGACTCTTCGCGCTCCGGAGTGCGGAAATACAACACCACCATATCCAGATCGCCGCTGGCCAGGTGGCGCTGCACCCGCACAAACGGTAAGCGCTCATAATTCAGCTGATGACCCAGCTGCCCGGCCAATGCTTCAGCCACTTCAATCGCCGCTCCCTGCAACTCGCCTTGTTTGGTGAAATAAAACGGCGGATAGTCGAGATCACCCAGCCCGACACGCAAAACATCGGCCCGGCTGACAACAGCAGCCAACAACAAAGCCACAACACAACCTACTCTCAACACACGAATCATGAGTTACCCGACAAACGCTTTTATAAAATTGTAACCAGATATTCCGGCCATGCGCGGCCAGAAACAGAAATGACAGCTAAGTCATAAGGCTGAAGCCGTTATGATCAGAGCCCGGCTGCTTCAGCGCCAAACCATACTAAAGCATGACACAAAAGTCACACATACAAACATACCAATATAAAAATAAAACCGATGACAGCAGGCTACTCAATAACTCCTGATTATATAAAAATCCGGAAAATCGATTTTTATTAATACACAGAGGCAAATTACGAAAATATAAACAGGAAAGTAATCGCTTTTAAGAAAAGCATTAGTTCATACTTGAAAAATGTGGCCAATGAACAAGGCTGTCTGGCAAGCAGTGGCAACAACAGCGGTCAAATCGTGGTGAACTGACCACCGCACAGGCGCAACAACATGCTGTGCAACTGATACATGCTGTGCAACTGATAGAAGTATTCCGCTATCGGGATCATGAATATTTTTTATTCTGAACCGTCAGGCCGAAGTGATCGCCCATGAAAACACCGATACCTTGTCGTTCTGGCAGAGGTCAGCGCCAGTCGGACAAGGTATCGGTGTTACGCTGGAAACCCAGCGGCTGAGCCAAGATTTCAGCCGTCGAGTTATTCAACCACCTGTTGTTGTGTCACGAGGCAACTACAACACCAGACGACGAATATCGCTGATCATAGCCACCAGAGTGGTAAAAAATCGACCACAATCCGCGCCATTAATCGCACGGTGATCGTAGGAAACCGCCAGCGGCAACATATTGCGCGGTTCAAATTCTTTGCCATTCCAGACCGGCTTAATCTGAGCCTTGGAAACCCCCATGATCGCCACTTCCGGGGTATTAACGATTGGCGTAAAGCCAGTTCCACCCATCGCTCCCAGGCTGGAAATAGTGAAACAGCCACCCTGCATCTCGGCTGGTTTTAATTTGCCGGCGCGGGCTTTGGCAGCCAACTCATTACTTTCTTCGGCCAGTTGCCAGATACCTTTTTTATCCGCATCGCGTATAACCGGAACCATCAGACCGTTAGGGGTATCCACTGCCATACCAATATGCACATAGTGCTTTTGCACAATATGTTCGCCATCAGCATGCAACGACACGTTAAAGCCGGGCTCGGCCCGCAACGCCAGCGCCGCAGCTTTAATTAAAAACGGCATCGGTGTGAGTTTGACTCCGCGACGTTCTGCTTCGGCCTTCATGTCTTTGCGGAACACATCCAGATCAGAAATATCCGCGTCATCAAACTGGGTGACGTGCGGCACATTTAACCAGGCGCGCGCCATATTGGCGGCCGTGAGCTTTTTAATTTTGCTCATTGGCTGCAGTTCAATATCTCCGAACTGGGAGAAATCAATTTCCGGTACCGCCGGAATACCAGTACCCGACACCGCGATCTGACCGGTTTCCGCTTTCTGGATAATGTCTTTGACATAAGCACGGATATCGTCCTTGGTAATACGGTTACGAACACCGGACCCAGTGACTTTGGTTAAATCCACTCCCAACTGACGCGCCAAACGGCGTGACGACGGACCGGCGTAAACCCCTTTGCCGCCGACAACAGCTTTTGATTCCGGCTCCGGATTAACCGTCTGCGCTGCTACTGTTTCAGGCGCGGCTGCTGGCTGTGGCATAACGTCTGGCTGTGGCATAACGTCTGGCTGAGGCGTTGCGGCTGCGGTGCTGGCCGACGTGGTTAATACCGCATACACATCACCCTCGTTAACTTTATCGCCAACCGCGACCTTAAATGCCACCAGGGTTCCCGCTTGTGGCGCCGGCACATCCATACTGGCTTTATCGGTTTCCAGTACCAGCAATGAGTCTTCGGCTGCAACGCTGGCTCCGGGCTCAACACTGAGTTCGATAATATCGACATCGGTTGCACCGCCCAGATCCGGTACCGTTAATTCGATGGTTTCAGCCGCAGCCGGCGTGGCTGGCGGTTGTGCCACCGGCGCATCCTCCACCGCTGCATCCTCCACCGCTGCATCCTCCACCGCTGCATCCTCCACCACATCAGCAACCACTGCTGGTTCAGCGTCAGCCTGATCAGCTGGCGCTTCGCCGGCTTCCGCCGTCAGCGCCAGAATATCAGAGCCTTCCGACACCGTGTCGCCCACCTTAACCAATAATTCCCGAACCACACCGGCGTGACTGGATGGAACTTCCATGGTGGCTTTATCGGTTTCCAGAACAATTAAGTCCTGTTCAACTTCAACGCTGTCACCCACCGCCACTGAAATTTCAATAATTTCGACATTTTCTGAACCGCCCAGATCGGGCACTTTAACGATAATATCACTCATCTTCTGGCCTCCTCTCAGCTCAGTGTCGGATCGGCTTTTGCCGCGTCAATGCCCAGCTGCTGGCGAACCTTTTGCAGTTCAGCCGTGTCGAATTTTCCTTGTTTGGCCAGACTGGTTAATGCCGACAGCACAATAAATTCGCGGCTGACTTCGAAGAACTGACGCAGTTTTTTACGGGTATCCGAACGTCCGAAGCCATCGGTACCCAATACTTTAAAATCACCGGGTACGTAAGCGCGCAACTGCTCGCCATACGATTTAATATAATCCGAGGCAAAAATAAACGGCCCTTCTTCAAACTGCAGCTGCTGGGTGATATAAGGCACTTCGGCGGCGTTTTCCGGATGCAATAAGTTATTGCGTTCACAACGCTGGCCATCACGCGCCAGTTCGTTCACCGACGTCACACTCCAGACATCCGATTCAATCGCATAGTCGTCGCGCAGAATATCGGCTGCGGCTTCCACTTCCCGTAAGATGGTGCCTGACCCCATCAGCTGTACCCGAACATCGGCTTTTTTACCTTCTTTCAACCGATACATACCTTTAACAATGCCCTGCTCTGCACCTTGTGGCATTTCCGGATGAGCGTAGTTTTCGTTCATGGTGGTAATGTAATAAAAACAGTTTTCCTGATCGTCATACATACGTTTCAGGCCATCCTGAACAATGACAGCCAGCTCAAAACCATAGGTCGGATCGTACGACCGGCAGTTCGGAATGGTGTGAGCCATTAAATGGCTGTGGCCATCCTGATGCTGCAGACCTTCACCGTTCAGTGTGGTACGACCAGACGTCGCCCCGATTAAGAAACCACGCGCCTGAATATCACCGGCTGCCCAGGCCAGGTCACCAATACGCTGGAAACCAAACATGGAATAAAACACATAAAACGGAATCATCGGGCAGTTGGAGTTACTGTATGCCGTTGCATTGGCAATCCAGGCCGACATAGCACCCGCTTCGTTGATGCCTTCCTCCATAATCTGGCCTTTTTTATCTTCCTTGTAATACATAATCTGGCTGTGATCATGCGGGGTATATTTCTGCCCGGCAGAAGAATAAATCCCTAACTGACGGAACATACCTTCCATACCAAAGGTGCGCGCTTCATCCGGCACGATCGGCACAATACGTTTGCCGATTTCTTTGTCTTTCACCAGTTGCGACAACACCCGTACAAAACTCATGGTAGAAGACATCTGCCGCTCACCACTGCCCGCCAGCTGACCTTTAAAGGTTTCCAGTGCCGGGACACTGAGGCGTTCAAATTCAGTACGGCGGGACGGAACCGGACCGTGCAGTTTCTCCCGGCGTTCACGCATGTATTTCATTTCCGGGCTGTCGGGTGCCGGACGATAATAAGGAACGGTTTCTAACTCTTTGTCGGTCAGCGGAATAGCAAATTTATCGCGGAAAGCTTTCAGTGCATCAATATCCAGCTTTTTAATCGAATGGGTATCATTGGCGGCCTCACCGGCATCCCCCATACCGTAACCTTTAACCGTTTGCGCCAGAATCACCGTAGGCTGACCTTTATGAGTCATAGCTTCCGCATAGGCGGCATACACTTTAAACGGGTCGTGACCACCACGGTTTAATTTAGCAATATCTTCATCAGACAACTCTGCGGCCAGTTCAGCCAGCTCCGGATAAGCGCCAAAGAAATGCTCACGGGTATACGCCGGGCCATTGGCTTTGTAGTTCTGCAGATCACCATCACACACTTCATCCATGCGTTTCTGCAACATGCCGGACTTATCTTTTTCCAGCAGCATATCCCAGTGACGACCCCAGACCACTTTAATTACGTTCCAGCCGGCACCACGGAACACACCTTCCAGCTCCTGCATGATTTTACCGTTACCACGCACCGGACCATCGAGACGCTGTAAATTGCAGTTAACAACAAAAATCAGATTTTCCAACTGCTCACGACCCGCCAGAGAAATAGCGCCCAGAGTTTCAGGCTCATCACATTCGCCATCCCCCAGGAAAGCCCAGACTTTACGATCACCACGGGGCGACAAATCACGGGCCGACAGATAACGCATAACATGCGCCTGATAAATGGCCTGAATCGGACCCAGGCCCATCGATACCGTGGGAAACTGCCAGTAGTCCGGCATCAGCCAGGGGTGCGGGTAAGACGACAAACCATTGCCATCCACTTCGCGGCGGAAATTATCCAGTTGCTCTTCGTCAAACCGGCCTTCGAGATAAGAACGGGCGTAAATACCCGGTGCAATATGACCCTGGAAATAAATCAGATCACCCAGATGGCCGTCTTCATTACCGCGGAAGAAATAGTTAAACGCCACATCGTATAAAGTGGCAGACGATGCAAACGAAGCGATATGCCCGCCCAGACCTTCATCGTTATCGTTAGCACGCATCACCATCGCCAGCGCATTCCAGCGAATCAGCGAGCGGATACGACGCTCCATAAACAGATCGCCCGGCATGCGCTTTTCTTTTTCCGGCGCAATGGTATTGCGATAGGGAGTGGTAATCGCCTGAGGTAAAGCAACACCTTTATCCAGCGCGTTATCGAATAATTGTTTCAGCAGAAAAGCAGCCCGCTCCGGGCCCGCATGGCGAATAGTAGCGTGTAATGAATCCAGCCATTCCTGGGTTTCATATACGTCGATATCGTCGGTCATTGAGTAATCCTGTCAGTTTTCAACAAAGTCCACAGCAAGATGATTCATTCATCAAATTGGTCTTACCTATTACCCGCAATCATTAGTAATCAGTACAAAAGTTCTAAATTAACTGGGGTATTAAGCCTTGCGAATGTGACCAATACATCACATTCATGTAAGTTATTCCCGTCATTTTTAATCTTGATGAAAGTTTGAACGCTTTTAATGGCAACAACAAGCCCCTCTTGTAATTTTTTTACAAGAGCGTGTTTGATTCTCGACTAAGGTCTAAAAGATCCGATTAGTATTAAAACCCGGCTGACACCGGTAATTACGCAAACCTGGCGGGGGAACTACTGCCCGGCTGTGAACCAGGCGCACAGCAACCATGAAAGGAAAGAAAAGTGAAGACGGCAGAACAGCCAGCCCTTATCGCTGCAACACCATAAGGGCTGATACCACAGCAGCTGATACAACAGCGGCTGAAATTACAGCACCTCCAGCAGTTCGACATCAAAAATCAGCATCGAACCCGGGGGAATAACACCGGCAGCACGATCGCCATACGCCAGTGGCGCCGGAATAAACAAGCGGCTTTTTCCACCTTCCTGCATTAATTGCAGACCTTCGGTCCAGCCTGAAATAACCTGATTCAGACCAAAGCTGATTGGCTGCCCGCGTTCTACCGAACTGTCGAATACCGTACCATCCAGCAGCGTACCGTGATAATGCACTTTTACCGTATCACTGGCTGTCGGACTGGCACCATCGCCGGCCCGTAATACCAGATACTGCAAACCCGAGGCCGTTTGCTGTACACCGTCTTTAGTGCGGTTTTCGTTCCAGAAAGCTTCGGCCCGGGCGCGGTTTTCCTCAGCCAGCTTTTTACCATTCAGTGCTTTACGAATTCCCCAGACGGCCAATAACACAATCACAACGGCGGCAATTAGGTTTACCATCGGCTACTCCTTATTGTTAAACCTGATAATTAAATGATTGATACCACAAATCACAACCATAAAAAAAGCCGCTCAGGCGGCTCAGACTGCTGACAAAGTCCAGCAGCCTCTTTCATTGCAGATGAAATCCCCACTAATAACTCAAAATAAGCAGAGTTTTACCTTGATATCTCCACCCCAGAGGGGCGGAGATGTAAGTTTAGGAGCTATTTCCCCACCCTTCGGGTGGGGAAATTAGCAGGATTTAAATAATAGGGGTTTTTCATCAAGCTGAAGCCGCTCAGGCGGCTTTTTTTAACAGCAATAACCACTCAGTGATCGTGGCCTTCCGGACCATGAACATGGCCATGAGCCTTTTCTTCGTCAGATGCGTCGCGGATCGACTCCACTTTAACACTGAAAGACAGAGACTTACCCGCCAGCGGGTGGTTGGCATCTACAGTCACTTCTGTTTCGTCCACTTCGGTCACAATCAGGTTAACCGGGCCGTGTTCGGTATCTGCAGTAAATGCCATACCGGGTTCAACTTTTTCCACGCCCTCAAATGCTTCTGCCGGTACTTTCTGAACACGCTCATCGCTGTATTCGCCATACGCATCAACGGGTGCAACGGTTACTTCAAACTCATCACCTACCTGCTTACCTTCCAGTGCATTCTCCAGCCCCGGAATAATATTCTGCGCACCGTGCAAATAGGTCATAGGAGCGCCGCCTTCGGAAGAGTCGATCACGTCGCCGGAATCCACATCAACCACTTTGTAGTGAATAGTCACAACCTTGTGCTGTGCAATAGTCATAATAAATCCTGTCTGTCAGCCGTAGGTGAAAAAAAAGCAGGTAGCTGACACTACCTGCTTTACGTCCGGGCCAGTATAACGAGATCAACTTGTAATTAACAAGGATGGCCGGCGGATTAGTAATAATGAGTCCGGTACTTTCCGGCCATCAGCCACTGCTGGTACGCCTGCGCGGCACCGTCCAGTCCGGCGGGGTAATCGGCAGCAAAAAGACGCTCAGGCTGATACGGTGCACAAGGCGTTGTTGCAAAATACGCCAGCGTACGGCTAAACCATTGCTGACCTTCAACATGGCCTAATAAAAAATGCACCATCGCAGCCGCATGCTGATAATGCAGCGTCTGCTGGCTGGCATTAAAGTCCCGGTGGCTGATCGTTACCAGCTGCCGGAAATACTCTTCGCCCTGCTGCGCCAGCGGCGCAAAGGCTCCGCGGTCGGCTGCGATACTGGCTGAACTGAGTTGCCACTGCAGCCGCTCCAGGTACTGTGCCATACCTTCGCTGATCCAGATCGGGGTACTGCCTAACATGCCCAGCATCATGGCGTGCGCCATTTCATGCCGCGCCACTCTCAGAGTTGCCTGCTGCTGTGGCTGAGCAGCCAGGAATGCCTGATTCTGATTACCATCGTAATAAGCGTACCAGCCCGCATCTTTGCCTTGCCGGACCTTAAATTGCTCAAACGCCGGCTGGCTGGCAAACACCACCAGATTCAGATTAATCTGACGCCAGTATGCTTTAGGGATATAACGCGTCAGAATACGGTACAACAATTGTGATTCTTTCTGCAGCGCGGCACTCAGGCTGGTATCACCATCCCAGCCGCGATAGTCCAGCGTCAGCTTAATCCCCTGCGTCTGGCGGGCGTAACGTTTACTCAGATCATCGGCGTCAGCACGTTGGGTTTTATCACCAAAATGTACCCGGCCGTTGTCATCGGTCCAGCGATACACGGCCGCCGACTGCACAGCGGTAATGTCCTGTGTCGGCGGTTTGATACAAGGGGATGTCGCATTTAACCATTGCGGCAGCGCAGCATGAACACCCGGCAACGATCCGGCCGAATCCATCACCGCGCCCGGCATCAAAGCAGCATCCGTCAGCAAAGCAATAACCTGAGGCCACAGCCAGCGGCCGGCCGGATTAATCCGGGCTGCCAGTGAATCGCCAGGCAGCTGACTGAGCCAATCGCGGCGTTGCGCAAAGGCACTGTAAGCCCACAATAATTCGCTGACCAGCAATATCAGCAACAAGATTAAACCTGTCTGACGCACAATCTTCATGACTTATAACCTGTGTGGGTAAAACTCCTGGTGTTCCAGCCAGCGCTGAAAACCCCGTTCCAGTTTTTCGACGCCTCCCGGATAATAACGTTTCAGCGGCTCGGCAATGGCGACCTGCTGACAATTCCAGTCGGCATAATAACCTAACAGTTCACTGAACAGCCGCCGTCCATCAGCATGGTCGCGCAAAAAGAAAAAGAACGCATAGGCTTCACTGCGCCGGGATAGTTTAAAACCACTGTGATACTCATTGTGGCTGAAGTTAAGCAGCTCTGTCAGCGGCAATCGTTTCTGTCCGGCCGCTGAACGCAAGACAGAATACGGCGGTTCCACCAGGGCGGTATTCATATTACGTTCAATTCGCTCAAAATATTGTCCCGCACCTTCCGACAACCAGGTTGGCAAGGTGCCAACCTGAGCAGTCAGCAGAGCATGAACAATTTCATGACGAATACTCTTCATCGCCGGGTTTCGCGGGTCATTAACGGAAACATACGCCACAGCCTTACCGTCCTGCTGATAAGGCATAGGCTGACGCGTGCCCGGAAATTGCGTGCGGATGTGTTTTTCCATACGGCGGAAATTCCGGAATACCCGTAATTCCAGAGCCACTGGCCGACGCCATGCTGCCGGCAGCCATGATTGCAACTCACGGTATAACGCACTGGCTTCCTGCTGCAGCCGGTTAACAATCAGTTGATCCGCTTCACCATCCGCAAAGGTCAGCGTGACGGCCACCTTTTGTTTAGCAGAGGTCATACCCACCACATCAGCACTGTTGCGCTCTTGTTGCTTATCACCAAAATGCACCTTACCGTTTGCATCCACCCAACGATAAATTTCGCGGCGGTTGTTCGCCACGGGTTGTTCCGCCTGCAGCGGTTGAAAACAATGATTAACACCGTGCGCAAACAGATTAAACGGGCTTTTTGCAGCCGGACTTCTGTCGGCTTGCGGATAGTTTATCGTGACTGCTGCTGCGATTGGCTGAGGGTCGCGGATGGCGCGCCACAGTTGCGGCAGAAATAACCGGTATTGCTGGCTGTTAATATACTTTTCCAGCTTCAACTGAGTTAATACCTGATGACGCCTGTCCGGCTGAGCCACAAACCAGGCTGCTTCAGACACCACCAGCAGCAGAATTAACCAATAAACAGTCTGCTTTAGTACCGTTTTCATTAATAACATCCTTATCCATCGTAACTGAGAAAATCAGCCGCTTTTTTGCGGTCAAAGGTGCGCAGTTTATGGTCATTATCAAAGCGCACTTTAATGTAGTTTTCATCCTGCGATAAAATATAGCCGCGGCCAAATACCTCGTGCAGCACACGTTGTTTTTCCTGCGGTTCGGGGTATTTGCGTTCAATAATATAATCCTGCGGCATTTCTCTGGCCGCTACAGCAGGGGCGCTACTGAGCTCTAATACGGCGTTCACCTGCCTGCAATAGTCCGCCAGCCATGGCGGAGGTGCTGTGGTCAACTCCAGCTGAGTCTGTTGCTGATTCAGCGCTTGCGCCAGCTGCTGACATTGTGTGATGTTCAGTTCATGCTGAAAACGACTCAGCCGCTCAGCCGGGGCATGATTTTTCTGGCGCGATAAATCCGTCGCCGGTGCCAGCAGATGCAACTGTTGCTGGCTGCGGGTCATCGCGACATACAATAACCGCCGCTCACTTTCTTCACTGGCCGCGGTGGTAAACTCACCTTCCGGCGTGTACGGGTAATAATGAGCGTTTAAGCCGGGAATAATCACCACCGGCCATTCCAGCCCCTTACTTTTGTGAATGGAAGTCAGATGTACTCCGGTATTATTATCCTGCTGCAAACGCTGTTGCTTAAGCTGCAATAAATAATCATACGCCTGCGCAGAGGCCTGCTGACTGTCGCGGATAAAAGCGATAAAGGATTTGATGGTTTGTTGCCGGTCTTCTATTTGCTGGGCTGAAAAGGCGCTGTCTTCGATGCCCTGGTACAGGTCGGTTTGTTCGATATAGTCCTGCAAAATGCGATAGGCCGAGGTATTTACAAACTCAGCATTAGCCAGCACCGCGGCACGGTCTTCCAGCTGCTCACGCTGCCACTTCGACAGCTCCGGAGGAATCGCCGCCAGCAGTGCCTCGGAGAAGTCCGTTTCCGCCTGGCTCAGTTGTCGCGCTACCTGTTCCAGCATACTGCGTTTTATTTTCGGATACGGAGTGGTAAGAATATGCAGCCAGGCTTTTTCCCGCTCAGCCTGGGTGCGCTGGCCGAAACGACCGGCAGCTATTTCCAGCAGCAACCAGAAAACATGTAACTCCCAGCGATCCAGCACCGATAACGAATTATGCAACTGATACGGAATTTTTTTCTGCAATAACGTCAGTTCGACCGGCGCACATAAAGCCCACAAGCGGTTAATAACGGCAATTTGTTCCAGCGGCCGCTGAGCACTTTCCGCTTCAATTAATTTAACGATCAGTCCGGCTTCATAACGGGCACGATGTAACTTAACACGACTGACCGGTGTGTTTGAGTGTGACAAACACAACACCGCATCGCGTTGCTGATTATGGCTGATCAGTTGATTGGCCAGCAGAGAAATTTCATGGCCGTAACGAAAGGTGTGCGGCAACTGATAACGCTGCACCGGCTGATCATTAAAACGCCGGTCAAACTGTTCGATAATAAACTCCGGCCTGGAACCGCGGAATTCATAAATTGTCTGGTCCGGATCACCAATCACCATCAGCGAACCGCGGCCACCGTGCAACACCTCGAGAAAATATTGCTGAATTTCGTTAATGTCCTGGTATTCATCCACCAGAATCCACTGCATATGGCCGCCAAACTGACGCGCCAGTTGTGGATCTTGCTGAAAACACCTCACCGGATCATAAATCATATCACTGAAGCTGATCCGGCCCTGCTGTTTACGCCAGCTTTCGAACTGTTCAAACACCGTGATAAATAAACGACAGGCCGGCGGGTAGTCCAGTGTTTCAAACACCTCGGCCGCGGGTGACAATCCGGCTTTTACCAGATCGATAAACGCCATCGCCGGCTCTACCCACTTTTTTTTCTGCGACAGTATTTCCTGCCGGGTATCGTCATCCGCGGCCTGCTGCAATAACCGCCAGACCACGTTTTCCACCTCACCGTCAGATAACAGCTTCTGGCCAAACGCGGGTAACACCTGCTGCTGAATCAGACGCTGATAAATGCGTAACCCCAGTGAATGAAAGGTACGGATCTCCGGTAATGCCTGCTGTGGCAACAAACGCTGCAGCTTCGCCTCAAAATCAAGCTGTGCCGCTTTGTTATACATCAGCACCAACATGCGCCGCGGAACCACACCCTGCTGCAGCCGGGCAGCGATAAAGTGCGTCAGCGTGGTGGTTTTACCGGCGCCCGCCACAGCAATCACTTTGGCATGGCCGTGCTGGTGGTTCACCACGGCCTGCTGTTGTGCCGTCAGTTCCGCTGTCGTCTGATATTGTGTTTGTGTTGCTGATGTCGTCAAAATCGCCCCCGCCTGCTGGCGTCATTCTAACTGAAAGCACCGCATTATCTAAACCGGCTAAGCACCTGCTGACACAATAACCTGCGCCAATCAGCCAGCATAAAAAAGCCGGTTACTGCTGAGTGGCAATAACCGGCGTTGTCAGAGTCTGACGGACCGACAGTGACGCTTATTTCAGACCGGCAATACCGACAGCTTCACGCACTTTTTCCATCATAGGGACACTCAGCTGACGGGCTTTTTCTGCGCCTTTCTGCAGCTCTTCCTCAATATCCTGCGGACGGGACATCAGATCATTGTATTTTTCCCGTGCTTCACCAATTTCTTCATTAATCAGTGCAAACAACTGTTTTTTCGCATCACCCCAGCCAATACCATCAGCAAACTGCTGACGCATCTCTGCGGTTTGAGCTTCACTAGCAAACGCCTGCCAGATCTGGAATACGGTTGACGTATCCGGATCCTTGGCTTCACCGGGCTCCAGCAAATTGGTTTTGATTTTATTAATGTGTTTCTGCAATTGTTTTTCGCTCAGGAACAGCGGGATGGTATTGCCGTAACTCTTGCTCATTTTACGACCATCCAGGCCCTGCAATACCGCGACATTATCACCCACCACATGTTCTGGCAGGGTCATCAGCGGGTTCTTTTTACTGCAGAAAATATGATTAAAACGCTGCCCCATATCGCGCGCCATTTCAATGTGCTGAATCTGATCTTTGCCCACAGGTACTTTATGAGCACCAAACATCAGAATGTCTGCCGCCATTAACACTGGGTAGTTAAACAACCCCATGGTCACGGCTTTATCAGCGTCTTCGCCTTCTTCCAGATTGGCATCCACCGCGGCTTTATAAGCATGGGCGCGGTTCATCAGGCCTTTCGAGCAAACGCAGTTCAGCATCCACATCAGTTCAGGAATTTCACGAATATCCGACTGACGATAAAACGTGGTGATATCGGTATCCAGCCCCAGCGCCAGCCAGGTAGCCGCGATTTCTTTGGTTGACTGATGTACCTGGGCCGGATCATGACATTTGATCAGGGCATGGTAATCGGCCAGAAAAAAGAAAGACTCAAACTCACTGCTGCGGCTGGCTTCAATCGCCGGACGGATAGCGCCGACGTAGTTACCCAGGTGAGGAGTACCGGTGGTGGTAATACCGGTAAGAACGCGCTGCTTACTCATGGAACGGACTCTGTTAGAACTGAGAGAATTTACGAATGCGGTATGATACCCGTTTCACTGCAGTGAACAAAGCGAACCACCCGATCAATCTGACAACAGACGACGTAAGCAGCGGCGGCAACGATCAGTTAAATGCGGAGGCGTCGCCCACGCCCTGACGTAATAACAGCGGCACTTCGTCGGTCATATCAATCACAGTGGTGGCTTCAAAGCCACAATAACCACCGTCGATTACCAGATCCAGCTCATGTTCCAGCTGCTGACGAATATCGTAAGGATCCGACATCGGCATTTCATCACCCGGCATGATCAGCGAAGTGGTCATGATGGGTTCATTCATTTCCGCCGCCAGATCCATGGCGATTTTATTATCCGGCACCCGGATGCCAATGGTGCGTTTTTTCGGATGCATCAGCAGTCGCGGCACCTGGCGGGTCGCCTCCAGAATAAAGGTATAGGCTCCGGGCGTATGGGCTTTTAATAAGCGGTACTGGCTGTTATCCACTTTGGCAAAATCAGATAACTCCGATAAATCGCGACACAGCAGGGTAAAATTATGATGCTTATCGAGCTGGCGTAAACGCCGCACTTTTTCAGTGGCGCTTTTATCACCAATACGACAGGCCAGCGCATAAGCGCAATCGGTAGGAATTACCGCCAGACCACCCGCACGCAGAATTTCTGCAGCTTGTTTGATCAGCCGTGCCTGGGGGTTTTCCGGGTGAATCTGGAAAAACTGACTCATTATTTATCTCCGTAACTGCCGCTAACACAGCGACAGATTAAAAACAGCGCTGGGAACTCAGCCCCAGTCTGACCACACCGGCTCAATCTCTTGCGGAAAGCCGGGCATGACACCCAGATCCAGGCCAAACCGGTTTGGCCCATGAAAATCACTGCCGCAGGATCCTTTCAGATTAAAGTCTTTGGCCAGGCGCACCATTTCGCCCTGCTGGCCAGCGTCCATCATGCCATAAGCCACTTCAATGGCACTGCCACCGGCGTCAACAAAATCGTCCATACAGGCACGCAATTTAGTGCGCGTCATATTATACAGATGGGCATGGGCCATCACGGCGTCGCCGCCGGCGGCAACAATCCACTTCACCACCGTCTCCAGTTCTGGCCAGCTGGCTTTTACATCACCGACCTTGCCAGCCCCCAGGTATTTTTTAAACGCACTGGCCATATCCGGCACCAGCCCCTGATTTACCAGATATTGGGCAAAGTGCGGGCGACCGACCAGTTCACTGCCGTCATCGTTATCACCACCGGCCAGCGCCTGAATGTCGCGGATATCGATATCATGGTTCAGTTTTTTACTCAGACGCTCGGCAATAATCAGCGAGCGTTGCTTACGCGCCGCGGTTTGTTGCGCTTCGGCTTCCAGCATGGCCGGACTTTGCGGGTCGAAGTTCAGCCCGACAATATGAATGGTCACCCCACCCCAGACACACGACAATTCAATGCCTGGAATCAGCCGTAACTGGTTAGCCTGCGCCACCGGTAAAGCGCGGCGAAATCCTTCCACGGTATCATGGTCGGTAATCGCCAGGGTTTTTACGCCACGTTCACAGGCGCGTAATACCAGCTCAGCCGGCTCAAATTTGCCGTCGGATGCGGTGGTATGACAATGTAAATCGAATTCCGAGATCACGTGGACGCTCTACTCTGGTTGCGACATAATGCCCCATTGTAAACAAATGCGACCCAAACCATAAGGAGCCAGAGTCACATGTGGTATGCCATTATCAGTCAGGACGTTGAAAACAGCCTGGAAAAACGCCAGAGCGCCCGTCCGGCACACCTCGAACGCCTCAACGCCCTGAAAGATGAAGGCCGTCTGTTAATTGCCGGCCCCCACCCGGCCATCGACAGCAACGACCCGGGTGAAGCCGGTTTCAGCGGCAGCCTGGTGGTTGCCGAATTTGACTCACTCAGCGCCGCTCAGGCCTGGGCTGACGCCGATCCTTACGTCGCTGCCGGTGTTTACCAGCAGGTGACCGTTAAGCCATTCAAAAAAGTGCTGCCCTGAGCACCGTCTTCGTTATTGCCAAAATTAAGGACAGTATTGTGAAAAATATTCTGTTATTCATTGCCACCCTGATGTTCAGCCTGGGCGCCGCCGCCGTCGAAAAACGTTATGTCGCCGACACCCTGTGGCTGCAGTTACGCAGCGGGCCCAGCTCAGAATACCGCATCCTCAAAGCACTGCAGAGCGGCGAACATCTGATCTTTATTGAAGAAGATGAAGCAACCGGTTATACCCGGGTAAAAACCACCAAAGGCCTGGAAGGCTGGGTGTTAACCCGTTTCCTGCTGAATGAGCCGATTGCCAAAGAAAAGCTGATTCTGGCTAACCGCGAAATGGATAAACTGAAAGCCGAACTGAGCACCCTGAAAAGCCAGAAAGAAGAACTGAGCGCCCAGGTGGAAAACCTGAAGAGCGACCGCTCCGGCCTGAGCCGCAGTCAGGATAAACTGGAAAAAGAACTGAAACGGATTACCACAATATCCTCCAACGCCCTGGCTCTGGATGAAAAAAGTAAAAAACTGACCCAGCGTAACCAGGAGCTGGAAATTCAGGTTGAAGCGTTAACCGCCGAAAACGCGCAACTGCGCGACGATCGTCAGCAAACCTACCTGATTTATGGTGGCGGCCTGGTGATCATCGGCATTTTTGCCGGCCTAGTATTGCCATCACTGCGCGGCGGCAAACGCAGCGGCGGCTGGGCCTGAGCCGTCACATTGCCCGTTAACAGGCAGCCACCGGCTGCCTGTTTTGTTGTTACCATCGTTTTCCCGGCACCACTGCCAGCAAGCTCCCGCTCAGGTTTTGCCGACAAATTCCGGCCCTAAATAAGAACCTGTCTCAATTGGTCATATTTCAGCCATTTTGTTAGAATCCTGCCGCTGAGCAAAAAAGTATACCAATCTGGTATCAATTGTTTGCAAAGCCCCAAAGCCCGAGTAAAATACTCGGGTATAGAGCGACAGATCACACAGATTCACTGACCCGGGACTGGGTCATACGCTAAGCAGGAAGCCCGGCGCCAACCAAGAGACACAGCTATGAGCAGTGCAGAAATCGAGCTGAGCGGTAAAGATGCCGAAATCGGCAACCGCATCGACCGTGAATACCAGGCTGGTTTTATCACCGACATTGAGTCCGAAACCATTGCTCCGGGCCTCAATGAAGACGTAGTCCGTTGGATTTCCGCCAAAAAAGGCGAACCGGAATGGCTGACCGAATGGCGCCTGAAAGCGTTTCGCGCCTGGCAGGAAATGGCCGAGCCCGACTGGGCCCATGTGGAATACGAAAAACCCGATTTTCAGGCGTTATCGTATTATTCCGCACCCAAAAGCATGGAAGATAAACCCAAATCGCTTGACGAAGTCGACCCTGAACTGCTGCGCACCTACGAAAAACTGGGCATTCCATTGCACGAGCAAATGGCCCTGGCGGGCGTTGCCGTTGATGCCGTATTTGACTCCGTCTCCGTCGCCACCACCTTCCGCGAAAAACTGGCCGAAGCCGGTGTGATTTTTATGCCGCTGTCAGAAGCCGTACACGAACATCCGGAGCTGGTGAAAAAATACCTCGGCACTGTCGTTCCGCAACGCGACAACTTTTACGCGGCGCTGAACTCAGCGGTGTTCTCCGACGGCTCCTTTGTCTACATTCCCAAAGGTGTCCGCTGCCCGATGGAATTGTCGACCTATTTCCGCATCAACGAAGCTAAAACCGGTCAGTTTGAGCGTACTTTAATCGTTGCCGATGAAGGTTCTCACGTTTCTTACCTGGAAGGCTGTACCGCACCAATGCGTGACGAAAACCAGTTACACGCCGCAGTAGTTGAACTGGTTGCATTAGATGACGCTGAAATTAAATACTCTACCGTGCAGAACTGGTATCCCGGTGACGCTGAAGGTAAAGGCGGCATTTACAACTTCGTAACCAAACGGGCCGTGGCCCATACCAACGCCAAAGTCTCCTGGACCCAGGTAGAAACCGGCTCTGCTGTAACCTGGAAATACCCGAGCTGTATTTTAAAAGGTGATAACGCCGTTGGTGAGTTTTATTCGGTGGCGTTAACCAATAATTTCCAGCAGGCCGACACCGGCACCAAGATGATTCACCTGGGCAAAAACACCCGGTCCACCATCATCTCCAAAGGTATTTCTGCCGGCAAAAGTCAGAATGCGTACCGTGGTCTGGTGCGTATGGGCCCCAACGCTGCCGGCGCACGCAACTTTACCCAATGCGATTCACTGTTAATTGGTGATAAATGTGGCGCTCATACCTTCCCGTACATTGAGAGCAAGCACCCGTCTGCGGTGGTTGAACATGAAGCAACAACGTCAACCGTCAGCGACGACCAGCTGTTCCTGTGTCAGCAGCGTGGCATCGATACTGAAAAAGCCGTCTCTATGATTGTGAACGGTTTCTGTAAAGAGGTCTTTAAAGAGCTGCCAATGGAATTTGCGGTGGAAGCCGGCAAGTTATTAGAAGTATCGCTGGAAGGCTCGGTGGGCTGATTTACCAGAAAGCTCAGCCGCTATCAGATAAACACTGAAACGACAGACAACAAACAAAGAGGAGTCTGGCTCATTATCTTCTGCGGAACGCCATAAATACGTCCCTGTAGGCTCGTTCGCGGCATCCCTGCCGCCAAGGCCCGCCGAAGACAATAACCCAGACTCCTGCCGATAAGCCTTACAGGCGCTTATCGAAACGAATTCAAAAATTTTGGAAAACGCCATGATCAGCATCAAAAACCTGCAAGCCAAAGTTGAAGAAAAAGACATCCTCAAAGGCCTGAACCTGGAAATCAAACCCGGTGAAGTGCACGCCATCATGGGCCCGAACGGTGCTGGTAAAAGTACCCTGGGTAATGTGTTAGCCGGTCGTGAAGGGTATGAAGTCACCGGCGGCAGCGCTGAACTGAATGGCAAAGATATTCTTGAGCTGGACCCGGAAGAGCGTGCCCGCGAAGGTTTGTTCCTGGCGTTCCAGTATCCGGTAGAAATCCCGGGCGTTTCCAACCTGGAATTTTTAAAAGCCTCGGTGGATGCCGTACGGGAACAACAGGGTAAAGATGCGCTGGATTCCGTTCAGTTTTTAAAACTGGCGCGGGAAAAATGCAAAGCGGTAAACCTCGATCAGAGCTTCCTCAAACGTGGCGTTAATGAAGGTTTCTCCGGCGGCGAAAAAAAGCGTAACGAATTAATGCAGATGATGTTGCTGGAACCTCAGCTGTGTATCCTCGACGAAACCGACTCCGGTCTGGATATCGATGCCCTGCAGGTCGTAGCAGAAGGCGTAAACGCCATGCGTGATGACAACCGCAGTTTTATTGTGGTCACTCACTACCAGCGTTTGCTCGACTATATCGTTCCGGATTACGTCCATGTACTGGCCGATGGCAAAATCGTTAAGTCCGGTGGTAAAGAGCTGGCGCTGGAGCTGGAAGAAAAAGGCTATGGCTGGTTAGAAAGCGAAGCCGGACAATAAGGAGCAGGAAATGTCAGAACAATTTCAGGCTCAGCAGCTGGCACTGGCGGTTGAACAAGGTCCATTCGCGGCATTAAATAACGCCGGTCGCGATGCCTTTCAACAGGCACAAATACCGAACCGTAAAACCGAAGCGTGGAAATATACTTCTCTGCGCCATCTGACCGAAGGTGGTTATGGCGCCACCGCCAGCAGCCACAGCGCAGCCGGGCTGGATGATATCGCCACCATTCCGGCACTGGGCAGTCAGCGCCTGGTGTTTGTCAACGGTCAGTTATCGAAAGAATTATCCAGCAACGAAGCGTTAAATAACGTCACCCTGTTCAGCCAGGCCAACAGCGAACAGCAGGCACTGATCGCCGATAAGCTCGACACCATTATGGCTGGCCAGAATCGTCATTTATTTAACGAATTAAATAACGCCCAGCTAAGCGACGGTGTGTTATTGCACATTGGCAAAAATGAACAACCGCAACAGGCCGTTCAGATCAGCTGGTTAACCACCCGGCAAGACAACAACTTCACGGTTAATGCGCGTTTACTGGTGGTTATTGAACAGGGGGCAAATGCCACTCTGGTAGAGCATTACGGCTCAGCCGACAGCGAACAAAACAGCTTTACCAATGCGGTTAGCGAAATTGCGCTTGGTGCCAACGCCCGGCTGCAGCATTACCGCCTGAATATGGCCCAGCAGGATGCGTTACATATAGGCGCGACTCATGTCGATCTGGCGCGCGATGCTCAGTACCATTCGTTCCATTTAGGTCTGGGCAGCAAGCTGACGCGTAACGATGTGGTGGTGAACCACAACGCGGGTGGCTCACATGTGGAAATGAGCGGTGTTTATGTGCCGCAAAACAAACAGCTGGTCGACTTCCACACCTGCATCGAACATAAAGTGGCACACTGCACCTCCAACGAAGTGTTCCGCGGCATCATGAACGACAGCGCCAAAGCGGTATTTAACGGCCGTATTCATATTCATCCGGACGCCCAGAAAACCCTGGCCCAGATGAGCAACAAAAACCTGTTGCTGACCAACAGTGCTGAAGTGAATACCAAGCCCGAACTGGAAATTTATGCCGACGACGTCCAGTGTGCCCACGGTGCCACCGTCGCTCAACTGGAAGAAAAAGCGCTGTTTTATATGCAGAGCCGCGGCATCAGCAAAAATGAAGCCGAAGTTATGCTGAGTTTTGGTTTTATTAATGAATTGCTGGAAGCCCTGCCAGACGAAGCGATCGCCAACTACCTGCGCCCGGTACTGGCACACCGTTTTGGCCGCGACCAGTCGCTGGCTCGCCATATTGCTTAATGCGCTGATTTGATGCGCTAAAGAGAGACAGGTAAAAAGAATGACCGACCTGATTAACCAGATTCGCAACGACTTCCCGGCACTTCATCAGCAAGTAAACGGCAAGCCGCTGGTGTACCTCGACAATGGCGCCACCACGCATAAACCCAATGCCGTGCTTGATGCCATCAGCGAGTTTTACTCTTGTAACAATTCCAATGTCCACCGTGGCGCCCACACCCTGAGCGACCGCGCGACACAACAGTTTGAAGACGCGCGTAAAACCGTACAGACGTTTTTAAACGCCGCCAAAGCGGAAGAAATTGTCTGGACCCGCGGCACGACAGAAGCCATCAATATCGTCGCCGCCACCTGGGGGCGTCAGAACCTGCAGTCCGGCGATCAGATTCTGGTCACCACTATGGAACACCACGCCAACATCGTGCCGTGGCAGATGTTGTGTGAACAAACCGGCGCCGAGCTGATCCCGGTACCGGTCTCGGCAGCCGGTGAACTGGATATGGACGCCTTTGCCGAACACCTGAACGACCGGGTAAAACTGGTTGCGGTGGTGCATGTATCCAATGCCTTAGGCACCATTAACCCGGTGGCCGATATCACAGCCCAGGCCCATGCGGTGGGCGCCAGGGTACTGATTGACGGCGCTCAGTCGGTGGCACACTGGGATATCGATGTCCAGGCTCTGGATGTCGACTTCTTTGCTTTCTCCGGCCATAAACTGTTCGGCCCGACCGGCATTGGTGTGTTGTACGGTAAAGAAGAGCTACTCAATGCCATGCCCCCTCACCAGGGCGGTGGTGAGATGATTGAACACGTCAGCTTTGCCAAAACCACTTACAACGGCCTGCCGTACAAATTCGAAGCCGGCACGCCGAATATTGCCGGAGCCATTGGCCTGGCAACCGCGATCGACTACCTCAATGGCCTCGATCGTATTGCGTTAGCGGCTCATGAAGATGCCCTGCTGGCGCGCGCCGTTGAGCTGGCGGACCAACTGGGTGGCATTCGCCCGATTGGCACGGCCCGCCATAAAGCCAGTGTGTTCAGCTTCCTGCTGGACGGCGCTCACCCGGCCGATGTCGGCACCCTGCTCGACCAGCAAGGCATTGCAGTACGCACCGGCCACCACTGCGCGATGCCGATTATGGATCAGTACGCCATCCCCGGTACCGTGCGTGCCTCGTTTACTTTCTACAACACTCTGGACGAAGTAGACACATTGTTCCGCGGCTTGGAAAAAGCCAAAATGTTCTTATTGTAAGGAAGAAGGAGATATTACCGATGACAATTGAAACCTTCGATCCCAGCGCCGCCAGTAATACTATGCCAGCCCCACAGGTCAGCATGACGGAAGCGGCATTGCAGCATGTACGCAAACAACTGGCGAAAAACACCGCGATGGCCGGTATCCGCTTAGGGGTAAAGAAAAGTGGCTGCTCGGGCTTTAAATACGATATCGAATTCGTTAGCGCCGCTCAGGACGGCGATATCGCCCTGCAACTGGCTGACGACGTTACCCTGTTTATCGCCGCCGACGCCGCCAGCTTTGTAAAAGGCACCGAAATCGACTTCAGTAAAGAAGGGCTGAACTCGACCATCAAGTTCAACAACCCCAATGCCAAAGACCTGTGTGGCTGCGGTGAATCCTTCTCGGTTTAACTTATTGAAAAACATCAGAAAAAAGGTGTTGACAGAGGGAAAGATCGTGGCATAATACGCGCCACTTGAGACGGCAAGGTCATTTCCTTACAGCTCAGGTATGAAGTGGCTATGTAGCTCAGCTGGTTAGAGCACAGCATTCATAATGCTGGGGTCACTGGTTCAAGTCCAGTCATAGCTACCACTTATTACGAAAGCCCGCTCAGTATCTACTGAGCGGGCTTTTTTGTTATGTCTGACCGGTTTCTCATAACAAAGTCAGGTATGACACCTTTCCTGACTGCACAACCCGGCAAACAACAATCCCCTGCCTGCTATCACTCGCCCTCAGCGGCCAGCATCACCTGCTGCAGCCAGGCCTGCAGCGCCGCAGCACTGAGCACCCCGGTTTTTCGCGTCAGCTCCTGACCACGATAAAAGACGATCAGCGTCGGGATCGAACGCAGTCCATATGCCTGTCCCAGCGTCGGTGCCTGCTGGGTGTTAACCTTAGCGAACAGCACTTTTCCGGCCAGCTGCGCAGCTGCCTGCTGAAATTCAGCTGCCAACTGCTGACAGGGAACACACCAGTCAGCCCAGAAATCAATAACCAGTGGCAGTTGCGCGTCACGTATAAACTCACGGATACTGTTTTCGTCCAAATCCGGAATTATCCGGCTCATCTCAGCCCCCTTCGGCGGTTGCAGAAAAAACATCATTATAACCCAGCAGGAATTCTCTGCCGGCCTCTTGCATCTGTGACTTTACTCTCAACTTTCACGGCCTGATTCGCTACACTAGCGCGCTGTTTTCAGCCAGTATTACGGAGCCTGTACATGGTCAGCCCACTTCTCCCGGATTGCCCGGGCAAAGCCGCCGAACGCCGCTTCTGGGGGGAGCTCCACGGTGCCAGCCAGGCACTGGCCATCGCCAGCGCAGCCAGCCAGCAACAGGGGCTGACACTGGTGGTAACCACCGATCCGAACAGCGCCTTACGGCTGGAAGAAGAGCTGCGCTTTTTTGCCCGCCAGTTACCGGTGTTACATTTCCCCGACTGGGAAATTCTGCCCTATGACGTGTTTTCTCCGCATCAGGACATTATTTCGCAGCGTATTGCCACGCTCAGCCAGCTGGATCAGTTAAAACAAGCGGTGCTGATTCTGCCTCTGAGCACCCTGCTGCACCGTTTACCACCAGCCAGTTTTTATCAGGGGCAGAGTTTTGCGCTGGATGTCGGGATGGCTTTTAACGTTGACGCCACCCGGATAAAACTCGAAGCCGCCGGTTACCACTGTGTCGATACCGTCTATGAACACGGCGAATTTGCCGTGCGCGGAGCGATTGTCGATATTTTCCCGATGGGTCAGGAAACTCCGTTCCGGATCGAATTATTCGACGACGAAATCGAAACCCTGCGGACCTTTGAACCCGACAGTCAGCGCACCGTTGATAAAGTCGATTCCATCCGGATCCTGCCGGCACGCGAATTCCCGCTGAACAGCAACGCCATCCGCACCTTTAAAAGCCGCTGGTACGACTTTTTTGAGCAGGACGGCAAACAATGTCCGATTTATAACGACATTGCCGATGGTATTGCACCGGCCGGTATCGAATATTATCTGCCGCTGTTTTTTGATGATGAACTGGGCAGCTTTTTTGATCACCTGCCGCGAAACACTCTGGTGATTCACGACAGTGAACTGGAAGCATCCACCGAACATTTCCGCAACGACGTGGAACAACGTTATGACAGCCGGCGTTACGATATTCAGCGCCCGATCGTTGCTCCCGGCCACTTATTTCTGGCAGCCGATCAGCTCTTCAGCCGCCTTAACGAATACCCGCGTATTCAGTGGCATGATAAGAACCTGCCCGACCGCGCCGGCGCTACCGCTTACGCCAGCGCACAATTACCGGACATCTCGGTAGATTCCCGGCTTGAGCAGCCATCACAACGACTGCAGCATTGGCTGGACGAACAAAACAACCAGCAACAAAGCAATCGGTTGCGGGTGTTGTTCTGCGCCGAATCCGCCGGCCGCCGCGAAGCATTAAAAGATCTGTTACGCCGCATTGATGCACGCCCCCGGGAAATTGATCACTGGGATGAGTTCAGCAGCTCACAGGACAGCTGCGCCATTATTGTTGGCCCACTGGAACGCGGTACTCTGCTGCTGCAGGACCAGCTGGCCATCATTACCGAAAATGAGTTGTTCGGTCAGCGTATCCAGCAACGCCGGCGACGCAATAAAAAAACCTCCGATCCGGATTTAATGATCCGCGATCTGTCCGAATTACAACCCGGCTCCCCGGTGGTGCATCTGGATCATGGCGTGGGCCGGTATTTAGGCCTGGAAACACTGGAAGCTGGCGGCCAGACCAATGAATTTTTAATGCTGGAATACGCCACCGGCTCCAAACTGTATGTTCCGGTATCATCGCTGCAATTAATTTCCCGCTATGGCGGCGGTGACGAAAGCACAGCTCCGCTGAATAAACTCGGCAGCGAAAAATGGGCCGCGGCGAAACGCAAAGCGGCCGAAAAAATCCGCGACACCGCCGCTGAACTGCTGGATATTTATGCCCGCCGGGAAGCCCGCAAAGGGTTTGCCTTCGATCAGCCCGACGACGATTACCAGCGCTTTGCCGCCGGCTTCCCATTTGAGGAAACCCCGGACCAGCAAGCCGCTATTGAAGCCGTCATTGCCGATATGACCGCCAAGCAGCCGATGGACCGGCTGGTTTGTGGTGATGTGGGTTTTGGTAAAACCGAAGTGGCGATGCGCGCGGCCTTCCTGGCGGTGCAGAGCGGCAAACAGGTAGCCGTACTGGTGCCGACCACCCTGCTGGCACAACAACATTATCAGAACTTTGCCGACCGTTTTGCCGAATGGCCGGTCAAAGTCGACGTGTTATCGCGGTTTAAATCCGCTAAAGAAACCCAGGCTTCACTGGACAAAATGCTTGAAGGTAAAACCGATATTGTGGTTGGTACTCATAAACTGCTGCAAAAAGACGTTAAATTTGATCAGCTCGGGTTATTAATCATCGATGAAGAACATCGCTTCGGTGTCACCCAGAAAGAACGGATTAAATCGTTACGGGCTAACGTCGATATTCTTACCTTAACCGCCACACCAATTCCACGAACGCTGAACATGGCAATGGCCAGTATTCGTGATTTATCCATTATTGCCACACCACCGGCTAAACGGCTGAGCGTTAAAACCTTTGTCCGCCAGCACGACGACGCCACGATTAAAGAAGCCATTTTGCGCGAAATCCTGCGTGGTGGTCAGGTGTATTACCTGCACAACGAAGTGAAAAGCATTGAAAAAGTCGCACGTGAACTGACCGAGAAAATCCCGGAAGCACGGGTCGCCTTTGCCCACGGTCAGATGACTGAACGCGAACTGGAAGCCGTGATGAGCGACTTCTACCATAAACGCGCTAACGTGCTGGTATGTACCACCATCGTTGAAACCGGTATCGATATTCCATCGGCCAATACCATGATTATCGAACGGGCCGATAAATTTGGCCTGGCGCAGCTGCATCAGTTACGTGGTCGTGTTGGCCGTTCCCACCACCAGGCCTATGCCTATTTATTAACACCACCGCCGAAAACCCTGACGAAAGACGCCGAAAAACGCCTGGATGCTATTTCAGCCGCCCAGGATCTGGGGGCCGGATTTATGCTGGCGACCCACGATCTGGAAATCCGCGGGGCCGGGGAATTATTAGGCGACGAACAAAGCGGCCAGATCGAAACCATCGGTTTCACCTTATATATGGAAATGCTGGAGCAGGCCGTTAATGCGATAAAATCCGGTAAACAACCGGGTGATGATCTGATAATAAATCAGGGAACAGAGGTTAATCTCCACGTGCCGGCATTAATTCCGGCGGATTATTTGCCCGACGTGAACAGCCGCCTGACGTTATACAAACGCATTGCCAGTGCCCGTGATGAAGCCCAGTTACGCGACCTGCAGATTGAAATGATTGATCGCTTTGGTTTATTGCCGGACGCCGTCAAAAATCTGTTCCGCCAGACCGGGCTGAAACTGAAACTGACACCGCTGGGAATCGCCAAACTGGACGCCGCTGACGAAGCCGGTCGTATTGAATTTGCCGCTGAAACCTGTATCGATCCGTTTACCCTGGTGAAACTGGTGCAAACCCAGCCCGCCAGTTATAAACTCGAAGGTGGCCATACCCTGCGTTTCTTCTTTAATATGCGCAGCATAGATCAACGCTTTACGGTCATCGAACAAGTGATAACCCAACTACAAAAGGACCCCAACCAGTGAGTCTGATTTCGCGCTTGTCCACGGCACTTAGCCGCCGTGCCGTACTGCCATTCTTGTTGTTACTGAGCAGCAGCGCTGATGCCACCACCTGGTACCGGGTGGAAGTGATGTTGGTGGCCTACCAGAATGAGGAAATGATCGACCACGAGTTATGGGCCGACGCCATGACCGCCGAACCGCCACAACTGGCGTTGTATCAGGCATACAAACAACAACAGTCCAGTTACGACTGGTGGTTCAGTGGCGACAGTAACTACGAAGAGAAGATGTGGGCGGAATTTGGTTTTTCGGATCTGCCGGTAGCCAGTTTCCCACCACCGTTAACCAATCTGGAAACCCTGCAACTGACAGAAAAAGCGAAACGCATCAATTACCGTGATGATATGCAGGTAATCTGGCATCAGGCCTGGATCGAACCGATTCAGGAAGCCGATAAAGCCATTAAACACCCGATTGATGTCAGCCTGTCGGATCAGCTCGATATTCAGCTACGCGGCACCATTCAGCTGTACGTCAGCCGTTATCTGCACTTTAGCAGCGACCTGGTGATTCAGCATTACCAGCCCGAGAACGCGCTGAACAGCCTGACCTTACCGGCTTCCGGCCAACCCAAAAACGATTACCGCGCACAACTCAGCGGCACGGAAATGTCCGATGGTGAGCTGCAACGGGTGCCGCTGCGCTCCGGACAGGTCCGGCAAAGCCGGCGTATGCGCAGTAACGAGCTGCACTATATCGATCACCCGATGTTGGGTGCCATCGTCAAAGTGATTCCGATCAACAGCAAGGACGATCTCCGCCCCTGAACGATAGCGGCCTGTAACGGCGGCCGCCGTTATTGGCCCACAGCCATCTGCTGATCGATAAACGCCTGCAACAAGGCACGGATGGCCGTCGCGTCATCCAGTTCACAGGCCTGCTCAAATAACTGCTGACACTGCGCCACCGTCAGATGGCGAATCAGGTATTTAATCGCCGGAATCTTGGCAGCACTCATGGATAACTGACGAATGCCCATACCCAGTAATAACACCACCGCCTGAGGGTCGGCTGCCAGCTCACCACAAACACTCACCGGCAGCTCAGCCGCTGCCGCAATGCTGACAATCCGCTGCAGCTCCAGCAAGACTGCCGGGTGTAAAGCATCGTACCAGCGACTGACCAGCGAGTTATTACGATCAATCGCCAGCAGATACTGACTCAGGTCGTTGGTCCCCACCGAAATAAAATCGATTTTATCGCGCCACTTAGGCAACAGTGCAATCGCGCTGGGCACTTCCACCATAATGCCGACCTGTGGCCGCACCACCGTCAGACCTTCCTGACGTAATGCCTGTAACGCGTCATCCAGTAACTGCAGGCATTCGTCCAGCTGGCCACTCGAGCCGATCATAGGTAACAATAAGCGCAGCTGATCATTGCCGTCCGCCGCACGCAACATGGCACGCAGCTGAATAGTTAATAGCGCCGGGTTATCCAGCGTGTAACGTACCCCACGTAACCCCAGTGCCGGATTCTCTTCCTGTACTGCGGGTAAATACGGTAACGGTTTATCTGAACCAATATCCAGCGTCCGCATATACACAGGTTTTCCCTGATACTGGCGCAGCACCGCCGCATAAATATCAGCCTGCTCCTGTTCCGATGGCAAACTGGCACGAACCATAAACGGCACTTCGGTGCGGAATAAACCAATACCTTCTGCGCCATACCGCAACCCGGGTTCAGCATCGGCCTGCAAACCGGAGTTGGCTAACAGTGCCACGGCCTGGCCATCGAGACTGACACACGGTTGTTTGCTCTCTGCCACCAGCCGGGCATCGGTTTGCTGGCGCTCACGAATCAGACGGCGGTATTCACGCAGCAGGTTTTTCCCCACACTGGTGACAACTTCACCGTTGTCACCGTCCACCACCAGCAAATCGCCGTTATTCAGCGCTAAGCGGCCAACCCCCATAATGGCCGGAATCCCCAGCGCATTGGCAAACACCGCAATATGCGATAACGCGGCTCCTTCAAAACAGACAATTGCCGCCAGTTCCTGAGCCGCCAGATTGGCAATGTCGGACACACTGATGTGCTCCCCCACCAATACCAGAGGCTCCTGATTGTCACTGTCGGGGTGCTGCAGCGACTCGCCCTGCAATACCTGATACAGCTTCTCCCCCAGGTGGCACACGTCTTCCGCCCGGGCCTGCAGATACGGATCGGGCAGTGCACGAAACTGCTCGGAAAAAAACTCGATGGTTTTACGCAACGCCCAGGACAGCT
Organism: Bacterioplanoides pacificum; assembly: GCF_042648445.1. Lineage (NCBI taxonomy): Bacteria > Pseudomonadati > Pseudomonadota > Gammaproteobacteria > Oceanospirillales > Oceanospirillaceae > Bacterioplanoides > Bacterioplanoides pacificum. Next base: position 29,891 of record NZ_JBHRYB010000005.1, on the reverse strand, counting down.
CCGCCCCCTGACGGATTTCCTGGGTTAACATCGTCTCAAACCCCGGATCGAGCAACATCAGCTGATAGGCATCAATAACCGCAGCCAGACCTTCACCCATCTGTTCACGGATGGTGTGTTTTTCCTGTTCCAGCTCGCTCATGGTGCGCTGTTTTAACAGCTGCCAGCGCATTTCCTCCGTGTCGCTGTCCTGCTGCTCTTTGCGGCTGACATCCGCCAGCCGGGCCTGCTGTGCCAGCCGGGCTTTACCAATGGCCAGCCCCTGGGCACCACTGATGCCCTGGTGCACCACATTTTTCTGCTCCAGCGCCACGCTGGGTAATGAAAACTGGCCACTGTTAATAATCAGCGCCAGATGAATAGCCAGCGTTGATAACAACGCCTGCTGTGCGGCATCCGGCAATTCTGTATTCAGCCGTTGCACCACCAGCACCCCTTTAACCACACCACGATAGATCAGCGGCATACCGGCAAAGCTGTGGAACTGCTCTTCATCAGAATCGCTGACATGAAAAAATGCCGGATGTTGTTGCGGTTCGGTAATTAATAACGGTTGTTTATTGTTCAGCACCTGGCCGACCAGCCCCTGGCCCGGCGGAATCATCACCGGATGGAGCTGTTTCAGACCGCGGCTGGCGAGTAATAAAAAACTGTCGTCCCGCTGGCGTAAATATAAGCTGCAGACATCCATCTGCAGCGTGTCGCAGATGTTATCGACGATCTGTTGCATCTGTTCCAGGCCCGATTCGGCCTGTGCCGCTGACTGGATGATATGAATCAGAGTTGCAGCCGGGTTGGCCAGTTCACTCATGGAATCACCTTAGGCAAGTTTTTACTCCTTATAAACAACCTGATTTTTGCCGGATTTTTTGGCGCTGTACATAGCTTCGTCGGCAGCACTGAAAATATGACCACGCTCCTCGGTATCAGGCTGACCACAACTGACACCGATGCTGACGGTCACCTGGCCGACCGCCGGAAACTGATACTGCTCAATGCGGCTGCGGATTTTTTCTGCCACATAAGTAGCCTGATGGCCGGTATCCGGCAACATCACCACAAATTCTTCGCCACCCCAGCGGGCGACGCAGTCGGTACTGCGCACGCTATCCTGCAATATATCGGCGATGTGGCGTAATATTTCATCCCCCGTCTCATGGCCGTATTCATCATTGATCTGCTTAAAATTATCAACGTCGATCAGCATCAGGCTGAAGGTCTGGGCGCTGCGTTTAGTACGCAGAAATTCCGCCAGGAACTGTTCCTCAAATGCCCGCCGGTTGGCCAGTCCGGTTAACGGATCAGCCCGGACCTGGCGCGCCAGTTCCTGATTCAGTTCATCCAGTTCCAGCGTGCGCCGCGCCACCTCCTGTTCCAGCCGCTCACGGGCGCGTTCGGCGATCTGGCGGCTCTGATATTCCCGCAAATAATACGACAAAAAAAAGCCAAACAGCAGTAACACCAGCGCCACCACCACCAGCAAACTCAGGTTATTAAATAACAACGCCTGACGCATTTGCTGCAACTGTTCAGTGGAAATAAAACCGATCATTTTCCATGGGTAGGCCGCAGCGTCCAGCGGCTCAACGCCCTCAAAATGCGGGTGCTTCATTAATCCGTCGGCGCCGTAATCAAACAGAGTATCAAACACCCAGACGCCCTCAGCGGTGGTGAACACGCCCTGCTGTTGATTGCGGATTTGCTGCCAGGCCAAAGGATAACGAACCGCCATGGTGATCTCCGGCCGTTGCAGCGAATGCCCCCACAACAGTGGCTCATCAGCCCCATGCATCCAGTAACCTTCTGCATTGGTCAGCCAGAATGGGTTCTGCTGTTGCATAAAACGCTGCAACAAGTCGCTGGCATCGTAGTTCAGTATCAGCAGCCCACGATCATTACCCGCCCGATCAGCAACCCGCACACCAACACGAATCGTTGGCCGGTGTGGCAGCTCGACTTCGCCGTGTTCGACATTCAGATCCAGCGCGGAAATAAACGGTGTGCCCGGTGGCAGTCGCATCGCCTGAACAAAATAGCCACGCTCCGACTTATCCTGTAGCTCTGCATCTGCCAAACGGCGATAATGGTCACCGTTTTTATCGATGCGCAATTGCTCACGGCCAGTGGCGTCCAGCCAGCGCAGCTGAAAATACACCTCGCGGCTCTGATTGAAGGCGGTCAGCATCGATAATAATTGTTGCTCCCGGGCGCTGTCGCCATCGGGTGACATCAGGGTGTTAAACAGGCGATGAAAATAAGAGACATCGTTCAGTCGCCATTTAATCGCATTGCGGCTGCTTTTTTTGGCACTTTTCAGTTGCGATTGCAGCAACAGCACCTGCTCAGAACGACTGTGATTCAGCTCAGAATATAAATGAAACGCCAGCAGGCTCAGGCAACATAAAGCGATAACCACATACACCAGCAGCAACGGATTAGCCGGAGAACTTCTGACTTCATCTTCACTCTTCATTCGCCGATTCCGCTGCTCATTAGGAAACTTCTGCATCAGTATAACAGCTCATCAGGCAGGCGTTACGAGCGAATGACACGGCAACAGGCTACACTTAGGTCAGACATCATTTATATAGCTCCCAGCGCATAATAATATCTTTAACCAACGGATTGCCCGCGTGTCCAGATTTCCCCTGTTTAACCACCGTTATACCACCGCTCTGGGGTTACTGTTATGCCTCTGGTGCAGCGCCCAGACCAGTATCGCACAGCCCGACGACACGGCCTGGCCAGACCCCGACAACGACGCCCAACCCGGCAACAACGCCCAACCCGGTAACGACGCCTTGCTGCTGCACAGCGGTCTCAGCCAGACTGAACTGCTGCCTTATCTGAGTTATTGGCGCGATCCTCAGGGTAATCAGTCGCTGGCCAGCGTGTTGGCGCAGGCCAACTTCCGCCCGGCCAGTGAATTACCTGGCCTGAATCTGGGCTATACCCCGGGTGCGGTATGGTTACGCCTGTCATTACAGGGTCAGGCCGATATTCAGCGCTGGTTGCTGGAAATGGACTACAGCTATCTGGATGACATTCAGCTGTATGTCGTGAATGCCCAGGGCGAGCAGCAGGCTTACCGCGCCGGGCGCCATATCGCCATGCAGCACTGGCCGATTGCGGCACGTACGCCACGCTTTCCGCTGCAACTGGCCGATGGCGAACACATCACGCTTTATCTGCGCGCTCAGACCCACGCCTCTCTGGCACTGAGTTTTCATATCCGCAGCGAAAGCGAGTCACACCTGAAAAGCCGCCAGCAGTTATTTTTTCAGGCGTTATATTTTGGCATTCTGCTGGCTCTCGGGCTCTATAACCTGTTGTTATGGACCTCCATACGGCAACCCAGTTTCTTATTATATTCCTTGTTTGAATTATCCTTTGGCCTGGCAGCCAGCAGCATGAATGGCATTGCCCCGCTGTTATTGTGGCCGGAAGCCAAAGCAGCAGCCGACTTTGTGGTGCCGACGTTTTACACCTTAGCCACCATGCTGGGCGTCTTGTTTGCCCGCAGTTTTTTACAGCTGCAGCAGGTATCGTTGCGCTGGCACCTGTTCCTCAGTGGCATTGCCGTATTACTCTGTGGCGCCACCCTGGCCACCCTGTTAGTGCCCGCCCAGCTGGCGTTAAAAATCATGGGGCTGGCAGGATTAATAACCACGGTTTCGTTACTGGCGGCCGGTATTGCCGCGATGCGCTATCGTGTCCACGCTGCCGGTATTTTTGTGACCGCCTGGTGGTTATTGCTGGTCGGCACCTCCTTATTATCCATTCGTAATGCCGGTTTATTACCGTCGAATATATTGACGGTCTACAGCATGCAAATCGGCTCCGCGCTTGAGATGTTGTTATTATCTTTTGCTCTGGGTGCCCGCTTCAACCGCATGAAAATGGAAAAGGAACAGGCACAACAGGCGCTCGTCAGCACTCTGCGGCAACAGGAACGCACACTCGAACAACGGGTAATCCAGCGTACCGAAGAACTGCTGGAAGCCAAGGCGCGGCTTGAACACCTGGTCACACACGACCCGTTAACCGGGTTATTAAACCGCAGTGGTTTACGGCAACACTTCAGCCTGATGCAACAGGGTGAAAATACAAGTGGTTCTGTGGCGGCAATTTTAATCGACCTGGACGGCTTTAAACCGGTCAACGACACCCATGGTCACGAAGCCGGAGACCAGTTATTACAGCAGGTGGCAAAACAGCTGACCCACGCCGTTGCGGAGGGGGATGTCTGTGCCCGCCTGGGCGGTGATGAATTTGTCGTGTTAGCACGTCACCGCAACCACCATGAACTACTCAGTTTGTGCGAACAACTCGGCCAGCAAATTGCACAACCACACGATCTGCAATTACCGCATAGCCACGCCAGCGTCAGTGTTCAGGCCAGCATAGGCGCCTGCAATGCCAGCCTGGTCCGCTGCGATCTGAGCGATTTATTACGCCGGGCCGACGATGCCATGTATCGGGTAAAACGCAGCGGTAAAAACGGCGTGTGTATTAATGGCCCGGTCCATGATCAGGCAAGCAGCAAGGTTAATTGAGGAAACGTTTATGAATGCCAGTACAGAAAAAAATGCCAACCTCAGTGCCCGAAAATTATCGGGCCTGATTCTGATGCTACTGGCGGTATTATTGTTCTGGCATGTTCTCACCGACCGCCTGGCTCCGTCATCATCACGCGGCGCAGTGAAAGCTTATGTCACCCAGTTGTCTCCGCTGGTGGCCGGCCAGGTCACCCAGGTGCTGGTCGCCGATGGCGATATAGTACAACCCGGCCAGCCACTGTTTACCATCGACAACCGCAATTACCAGCTGGCGGTGCGTCAGGCCGGGAATCAGCTTGCCAGTGCTATTAAAAGTACCCGCGCCAGTGCCGCTTCCATCTTATCGTCCCAGGCGAGTGTCAACGAAGCGCGGATCAATCTGGAAAATACCCGGGCATCCAGCAATCGTGCGCTGGCGCTGGCAAAGCGCAATTTATTGTCCTCTGCTGAAGCCGACAATGCCCGAGCACGGCTGAAAAGTGCGCAGGCTACCTACGAAAAAGCCAAAGCCGCACTGGAAAGCTCACTTCTGGCTCTGGGGGCCAGCGATGAAACCAATCTCGAAGTTCAGGCCGCCCGGATCGCACTGGAACAAGCTCAGCTCAATCTTGAATACACCACTGCCAAAGCCCCTACACAAGGGGTGATTACCAACCTCAGCCTGGCAATCGGCCAGTATGTAGCGCCGGGTAATCCGGCACTGACCTTTATCGACTCCCGCGGCGCCTGGATTTCAATTGACCTGCGCGAAAACCAGCTCGGCAATATTGACATCGGCGACAGCGCCGCCATCAGCTTTGATGCGGTTCCCGGGAAGGTGTATCACGGCGTGGTCAAGGCCATAGCCTGGGGCATCGATCCGGGACGGGCCAGCGCCAACGGCCTGCAACAGAATCAGGCCGCTAACCAGTGGTTTGAACCGGCGCGGAAAATTCCGCTGCATATCGAACTGGACGGCGGGCTGGATAACTGGCCACAGCAGGCCAAAGCCGGAGGTAAAGTCAGCGCCCTGATTTATGCCAGCGGAGAATCCAATCCGGTGGCCTGGTTATCCGCCGTTTTGTTCTGGTTTAAATCCATGTTTTCTTACCTGTATTAACCGGCCAGCTCATGTTTATTGCTCCACGGCCAAAGGTTAATGACGATCCGTATTTTGCCATTCGTTTAGCCTGTGCCGGCAGCCTGGCGTTACTGATCGCGTTTTTAATTCAGTCATCCATGCCAATGCTGATACCGGCACTGACCATCGGTCTGATGGCTGGGATGCGCAAAGCATTTGACCTGAAAAAGGCGATTGCTGGTCCGCTGTTTCTGATCATCGCCAGCAGTTTTTTTTACTGGCTGATTTCATGGCTGTATGTCATGCCATTAATTACCACTCTGGTGGTGTTTTTTATCAGCAGCCTGGCGTATTACCTGACGCTGAAATCCGGCAATCCGGTTGGCATGCTGATCCTGATCTCAGTGGTATTAATGTCGGTGATGGGGGCCAAATCCGCTGCCGCGTTAATGATCATCCATAACGGTTTTATCGAAGGTGCAATCACCGCGATGATACTGATACCCGTGCTGTATGGTATTTTTCCCAGCCGGGCGACAACACCACTGAAAGAGGTGTATCAGCCGGACCCTTATGGCCAGCAGCTGGAGCGGGCCATGTTACGGGCGGCGGTTTTATTGTTGTTATTGTTATGGCTTTATACCGTGCTGGACAGGCAAAATATGACTCTCGCTATCGCAGCGATTTTCACCCTGGTTTTTCCCTGTAAAGAACATCAGTTTGAAGAAGCCAAAGAGCGCAGCTTTGCTACCCTGCTCGGCGGGCTTATGGCATTGCTGATTCTTGCCATTATTGGTTTTGTTGGTCATTTTTTTATTTTGCTGGGCAGCACGTTCCTGGCCATTTTATGGCTTGCCAATCACATGTACCACGGCCGTCATCCTCCTATGGTGTATCAGTACAGCATCTCGGTCATGCTGGCACTGATGGTGGGTGCATTAACCAATAACGCTCCCTTACCCGCCACCCTGCTGCGACTGGTGCTGACCCTGAGTGGTACTCTGGGCGCGGTATTTTTATACGCATTACTGGAAAGCCTGTTATTTAAAAACCATCAGTTTCCGGCCAGCCGCAGCAAAAATCCGGATTAACCAACACACCTGGGCATTAACAGGCCATCCGTGGCCCAGCAGCGTGTTATAACCCCTGATGAGGACCAAAAACTTCGTAATGAATCCGCTCAGCGGTTACCCCGGCAGCCAATAACTGCTGCCGTATAACACTCATAAACGGCACTGGCCCACAGATATAAAACTCACCCTGCTGGCGGGGTAAATCAGCAACCTCAGCGATGTCCATCAAGCCGCTGTAACAGGATCCTTCTGGCTGTTCCTGTGTTACCGGCTGCCGGTACCAATAATGCAGGCTGAGATTCATGTCTTTTTTAATATTGTGTTGCCGCGCAGCGAAACTGTGCTGCTGCGGATTTTCACAGGCATGTAAAAAATGTACCTCACGGCCAGGCTGCTGCTGACAGACATGCTCCAGTATCGCCTGCATCGGTGTTACACCTACTCCGGCTGAAATCAGCACCAGCGGTTGCTCACCGGGGTGCAGATAAAAATCACCAACCGGCGGGTACAGTACAACCCGGTCACCAACGGCTAAATCATCGTGTAAATAATTCGATACCACACCCGGCCGGCCATTCATTTCCCGCTTTACCGATATCTGATATTGCCCGGCTAACGCCGCTGACGACAAAGAATATTGCCGTATCTGGCGGAATTCACAGCCCTCGGGCTGAACCTCAATACCAATATATTGTCCGGGCTTATAAGCGGCCACTGCGCCGCGGTCCTGCGGAACAAAAACAAAACTGCTGACCAGTTCAGACTCCGGTCGTTTGGCTGTCAGAACAAACTCCCGTCCTCCGGACCAGCCCCCGGCTGACGAGGAACTGGCCAAATAAATTTCGCCTTCCCGACGGATAAAAATATCCGCCAGTTGCTGGTAGGCCAGCTCCCAGGCCTGCTGCACCTCAGCAGTAAACTGCTCTGGTAACAGCTCCTGCAGTGTGGCAATTAAATGCTGGCCAACAATCGGGTAATGTTCGCTGCGAATATTCAGACTGGTGTGTTTGTTAGCAATACGATCCACCATCTCTGCCAATACTTGCGGAGTATCCAGGTGCTTGGCATAAGCCGCGATGGCTGAAAAAAGTGCAAACTGTTGCCGTCCGGAGTGTTGATTACTCTGATTAAAGATATGTTTCAGTTCCGGGTTGTGACTGAACATCCGCCGGTAAAAATGATCGGTAACGGCCGGGCCAGCCTCCTCCAACAGTGGCACCGTGCTTTTAACAATATCTGTGTGTCGTTGGGATAACATAATAAATCCTGATTAAAACAATAAAATGTGCCCGTTCAGGCACGGCTCAACACCGGGAAATACCGGTAAAGAAACAGAGAAAAAGCCAGGCACCAGCAGACGACGGCCAGATTCCAGCCGCTTAAGGCATAGCCGGCTAACGGTAAAATCAGACGAAATGCGGCAGCACAGAAAATCAGTAAAAAAGCAGCACGAATCCAGTTACTGACCTGCAGCGGCCGGCCGGTATGACCCAGCGATACCCGGCTGATCATGGCGAGAATCATGCCCCCCAGTGTTCCCAGCGTAAGCAGGTGCAAGGCACTGCTGAATGGCAAAACATCACTGATTAAACTTACCCCCAGCATGACGAAGGAAAGTCCCAGGCAGAAATAAGACAGCTGCAGCGACCACAACAACGGCTGCGTTAAGGTTGCCAGTGGCGCCCAATACATATTGCGTAACAGATGCAGCCCACCCACCACAAACAACAGCACTGCCGTCAGCGTGTTCAGCGGCCACCAGTAACTGCATAAAAAACACACTGCAGTGGGTGGTAACAACAGCATTAACGCGCGATTAATAGCCGGGGTTTCTTCTACCCTGGCAGAGATGCCCGCCATGCGGCAGCCGTTGCGGGTAAACATCGGAATCACCCGCCCGGCAATCACGCTGATCATCACGCTGAAAAACATCAGTACACTATGGCTCAGATGCAGCGCCTGATTTAAATAATCGCCCTGAGCCAGCGCCAGAAAAACAAGATGTAATGCGGCAATCATCAGCAACATAACGATAAACTGATAATTGCGGCGACTGCCGCTACGCCACAATAACCAGCCGAAAAAACCGATCATCAGCGCCCACCAGCTCAACTGCAGCGTCATCACTAGCGTGAATAACAGCGGACTGAATCCCCACCAGGGTTGCCAGACTAAAAAACGGATAACCAGCCAGACAATAATCAGGACAAGCAACATCGCGCCGTGCATGCTGCGCTGGCCGGTCCAGGTCTGAACCGCGGTCAATAAAAAAGCGCAGGCCACGGTTAAGGCAAAACCAAACAACATCTCATGAATGTGCCAAAGCAGCGGACTTAACAAAGCGGGTTGCCAGCCGGTGATGCCGTTCAGCACAGCGGCCCAGGCCAATAACGCCATGACCGATAATGCCGCCGCCAGCAAAAAAAATGGCCGGAATGCCAGCTCTAATAACGGTTGCTGTAAGCAAGACTGAATCACCGCTCTCATAATGACTGCTCCTGGTTAAAACCAGCAAAACGATTCAGCGCAAAACAGCGCAGGATGTAGCCAAACTTGATGGCGGTGGCAAATATCAGGGTGCTGATATGCGCCACAATCTGTAACGACAGCGGTAACCACTGACTCAGACCATAGCTGAGCCAGACCGATAGCAGAGTGAACACCGCCCCCAGCAACATGCCCCAGTTGCCCAGCACCAGCAGACGATGAATCCCGTCCGCATTGCTGATCTGTGGGCGTGGACCCGCCAGGTGAAACTGAGAAATCATACGCTACCCCATCCGGTCAGTTTGATATCACTCTGCTATAGCGAAGCCCGTGCCAGATATTTTTCTTTTTATTTTTCAATAACTTAGATTTTAAAAGCCTTAAAAGATGTCAATTTGACTCACCAGAAAACATGTCCTTTTGACTCAATCGTGTTATAAATTCAAAAAACCCCGGAAGTCCGTTATGAGCCCTATCTCTGTTAATGCCCTGCTGGAGCTGGCGCTTGATCTCAGCCACAGCCTCACCAGTGACGATCGTTTCAGCCGTCTGCTGGCCCATATCCGTAAAGCGATTCGCAGTGATGCCGTGGTATTGCTCAGTGTGCAGGGCGATTATTTAAAACCACTGGCCTTACAGGGGCTGAGCAGCGACACCCTGGGACGGCGTTTCGGCATTGCCGAGCACCCGCGTTTTCAGCAGATTTGTCAGTCGCAGAGTCCGGTGCGTTTTGCCGCCTCCAGCCCGCTGCCCGACCCTTACGATGGCTTATTGCTGGCGCTGGAAGGGGATTTGCCGGTGCATTCCTGCATGGGACTGCCACTGCGTGATCAGCAACGGTTAATCGGTGTACTGACACTCGACAGTCTGACCCCGGGTCAGTTTGATGATATTCCTGAGCGTACGCTGGAGATCATCAGTGCCATGTCCGCCGCAGCGCTGAAAAATGCTCTGACACTGGAATCCCTGCAGCAACATGCCAGCCATGCCCGGGCGGTGGTGGAAGAATTAACCCAGGAAGCATTAACCAAAGACGGTGGTGAACTGATCGGCGACAGCGCGCTGATGCAACGCCTGAAACAGGAAATTCAGATTGTTGCCAGCTCCGGGTTTACCGCGTTAATTCAGGGTGAAACCGGCGTGGGTAAAGAGCTGGTGGCGCGCACCATTCATCATCAGTCTGGCCGGAGTAACGGCCCGCTGGTGTATGTTAATTGCGCCGCGTTGCCGGAAAATCTGATCGAAAGTGAACTCTTTGGCCATGTTAAAGGGGCTTTTACCGGAGCCAGTCAGAGTCGTTCCGGTAAATTTATGATGGCTGATGGTGGCAGTTTATTTCTCGATGAAATTGGCGAATTACCACTGGCGGTGCAGAGTAAATTATTGCGCGCGTTACAGAACCAGGAAATTCAGCCGGTTGGCCAGGATCAGTCACAGCAGGTGGATGTACGGATTATTGCGGCGACGAACCGCGACCTGCAACAGGAGTGTGATAACGGCAATTTCCGCAGTGATTTATACCACCGTCTCAGCGTGTATCCGCTGCATGTGCCGGCGCTGCGTCAGCGTGGCCGGGATGTGATATTACTGGCCGGTTTTTTCCTCGAATTAATGCGCCGCAAACTGGGCTTGCAGCAAATTAAATTTGCCAGCGATGTGATGCCCTGGCTGCAGCAATACGACTGGCCCGGCAATGTGCGTGAACTGGAGCATTGCATCAGCCGTGCGGCATTACGTGCCCGCAGCCGCCAACATCAGGCCATCATTGTGATTGGCCGCAGTGACATCGGCGAGTTACACAGCAGCCAGCCGACGGACCGCAGCCCCATTCAGGAGACAGATGCAACCAGCGGCAAGCTGGCGACTGCCGACACACACACCAGCCTGAAACTGGCGACCGAAGATTTTCAGCGCCGTTTAATTATTCAGACACTGCAGCAAAATAACCACAACTGGGCAGCCAGTGCCCGTCAGCTGCAAACCGACCGGGCGAATTTAACCCGGCTGGCGAAACGCCTGGGCCTTGCGGTTACCCGGCAACTGCAACAGGATCAGCCAATATAGCCGTCAAACGGTTCAATGGTCACTGACTCACCAGCAGCCACAGAACCGCGCATTTGTTCGAGAATAATGTAACAGTTGGCGCGGTTCATTGAGGTTAATACCCCGGAGCCCTGGGAACCGGTGGTCACCACCTGTAACCGGCCATCATCCGTCGTGTGATAAATACCGCGCTGAAAATCCGTCCGCCCCGGCGCTTTACGGATATCACAACCGGCGCTGGCGCTCAGGCGTAAGGGTACACGGGCGTTTTCACCCTGTATTTTACTCAGCATCGGCAGGCCCAGCTGATGCATAGTCACCAGTGCCGAGACCGGGTTGCCCGGCAGGCCTATAAAATAACTGTTGGCCAATAAACCAAAAGCGAAGGGTTTTCCGGGTTTAATCGCCAGTTTCCAGAAGGCAATTTTCCCCAGCGACTGCAGTACGGTTTTTACAAAATCCGCTTCACCAACCGATACACCACCGGAAGTAATCACCACATCGGCCTGCTGGTCAGCCTGAGTAAACACCTGCGTCAGTTGTTGCAGGTCATCAGCAACAATACCGAACTCCAGTACCTCAGCACCAAAGCGGGTTAATAACGCCGCCAGCGTGTAACCATTACTTTCGTAAAACTGTCCGGGCTGCAACACCTCGCCCGGTTTTTTTAATTCATCACCGGTCGAAATTAACGCCACACGAATGCGTTTTTTTACCCGTACATCGGCAATTCCGAGGCTGGATAACAAACCGATATCCGCCGCCCGCAAACGCCGGCCGGCTTCAAACACCAGCGCACCACGGCTAATGTCTTCTCCGGCATAACGCACATTAGAGCCCGCTTTAACCGCCTGCGTTAAACGGATGAGATCACCGTCAACGCTGACATTTTCCTGCATACACACACAGTCCGCTCCGGCGGGCAGCTGACCGCCGGTCATGATACGGACACACTCCCCCGGCTGCACCACAGCGCTATAAGGATGACCGGCGAAGGACTGCCCGACCAGCCGCAGCTCATTCCCCGCACGACCATCTTCTGCCCGTAACGCATAACCATCCATCGCCGAGTTATCGGCGGGAGGAATATTCAGCTCGCTGGTAATGGTTTGCGCCACAATACGGCCATCGGCCTGACTGATCGCCACACTTTCGCTGGCTTGCAGCGGCGTCAGCGCCGCCAGCAGTTGTTTCAGTGCATCGTCGAGGGGCATTAACCCGGCACTGGCACAAGCATCTTTCATGGTGAATTTCCCGGTAAAGTTTGGCCGATACTATATCAACCCGCTGAACATTCCAGTACCACCAACGAGGTAACGGCCGTGGCGGCAAAGCGGTTGTTATTCACCAAACCACAACTGCCGGGTTAATTGCGCAGCACTGATGGCACGGCAACCGGAACGGTTTTCACCGGCCCACAACGGCGAAAAATCATCCCGTTGCCGGGCTTCTGCGGCACTGCGCAATGGCGCCAGAGCCAGCGAGGCATAAGGGAACGGCGGCAGCGGCGACGGCATACAGCCCAGCTCCGTCATCACCCGGTTGACGATGCCACGCGCCGGACGGCCGGAAAACAACGTGGTTACCGCGGTCTGGCGCTGCTCATCCTGTAACGCCTGACGGTGCAGCTCGCTGGTATTGGCTTCATCACACAACAAATAACTGGTGCCCAGCTGCACGCCTGCAGCACCGGCGGCCAGCATGCGCCGGACGTCGGCATGACTGGCAATACCGCCAGCCGCAATAACCGGAATATCGAGTTGCCGGCTCAGTTGTGTCACCAGTTCTGCACAGCCGGGTTGTTGCTGCAACAGCGCAGGCCAATCGTCGCCCTGCAGAAATACCGCCCGGTGACCACCGGCTTCAATGCCCTGTGCAATCACAACATCAGCGCCGTGTTGCTGCAGCCATAAACCTTCTTCCAGGGTCGTGGCGGAAGACAATACCGTGGTGCCCCAGGATTTAACCCGCTGTAATAATTCAGCCGCCGGCAGACCAAAATGAAAACTGATTACCGCTGGCCGATAAGGCTCCAGCAAATCGGCAATGTCGTCATCGAATGGCCGCCGTAAGGCACCGTCAAACCCTGGCGGCTCAACCTCAAGCTGGTTGTAATAAGGTGTCATCTGCTGCTGCCAGTGCTGCAATAACGCATTATCGGCCGCCGGCATGGTATGACAGAAAAAATTGAGATTATAAGGACGTTGCGACCGGCGCCTGAACTGTTCGATGTGTTCGACGATCTGATCCGGCGCCAGCATGCCACAGGGAATGGCCCCCAAACCACCGGCTTCAGACACCGCAACGGCCAGTTGCCAGTTCTGTACCCCGGCCATTGGTGCCTGCAACAACGGGAAATCGATGGCCAAACGCTCACACAGTGTCATATGCCTTGCTCTTTATCAGCTGGAAAACAGGCGTATCACCGTAAGCCAGTGCCACACTAAAAAATAGAGGGCAATAACGAAGATAAATAATAAAAATATCAGACGGCTGACAACGTCCAGCAGCCTCTTTCATTGCAGGTTAAATCCCCACTAATAACTCAAAGTAAGCAGAGTTTTACCTTGGTATCTCCACCCCAGAGGGGCGGAAATGTAAACTTAGGAGCTATTTCTCCACCCTTCGGGTGGGGAAATTAGCAGGATTTAAATAATAGGGGTTTTTCATCAAGCTGAAGATCAGCGTATTTCCAGTCCGCTGTGATCTGTCTGACTGTCTTCAGCGACTGCCGGCTGGCCGTTTTTAATCTGTTGCTGCAGCGCCTGCCAGGCATCAATGACCGCATCTCCCTGCGGGTCTTGTCCGAGAATATATTTTGGCTTTACCACCTGGCCTTTAATCAGGCAGGCTTCTTTCACCAGGCCAATCCCCACCAGCGTATGACGGTGATAAAAATTGTGACGAAAATACAGATATTTATCATCCCAGCCCAACAGCTGAGTATCACAACGGAAACGGCTGAACGGCGACAACGGCCGCAAATAAATAAAATCCTGCGCCGCAATCATACGCACCCGGTAACTGCCATTATGTGCCAGCCCGGTGCCGTGCCAGAAGGAAAAGCGGCCCAGTTCCATAAAACTGTAAAAACGATAATTGGGTAAATGATCGCGCCAGCCCAGATCGTGGAACCAGACGCGGAAATAATCAGAAAACACCTGCTGCGCTGTTTTTTGGGTTGCCCAGCGACGGGCCAGTAAAATCAGTAATAAACGGCCAAATAAATTCATAACCACCACAGTGAGCAATTCAAAGCGGCGCACTTTACGCTACTGCTCCGGCGTCGCCATTGGCTGTTCTGACGCCAGCTCAGCCCGGATCAGCGTATAGCTGAGCCAGCCACGGCGCCAGGCCTGCTGCAGGAAAGCCCCGGTCAGCTGATATTTAAGCCAGCCCGGTGACCAGCGCCGACCAGTCTGACGACGCCGAAAGGCAGCAAACCAAACGCCAAAACGCGGCATCACCCGGTCACTGAGATCAACGACAGAAACGTTGCCCGCTGTCAGCTGTTGCAACCGGGTGCGGCTTTGCTCCACGGTTTGCAGATTGTTTAACGGTATTGATGAAGCCCGCAACATGGCCGTTAATAAGCACCTTACCAGCCAGGGAAAATCAGCCAGAGGGCGACACAGATTCAGATCGGTACAGGCGATAACGCCCTTCGGCTGATGCTGCAGAAGTGCCGTCGCCTGTTGCCAGAAGTGTAATTTATCGGGGAAGTGATAAATGCAGTCCAGTGCCAGCACGCAGTTAATACCGGCATCACTTAACTCTGAGAACAGGCGCGCATCACATGCATCCCCCTGCACACACTGTTGTGCCGCCCGGGCCAGCACCTCATCCTGCTGTTGTTGCGCCTGCTGCTGTAAGCGCTGCTGCGCCAGCCCGGTTTGTAATGACGAAAAATTAATACCAAATAATTGTGCCACCCGATAATCAGCACGCCATAACAGCAGCTGATCACCACAACCAAACCCGGCATCCAGTACCACACTACCGGGCCCCAGTCCGGCCGCCGCCGCCAGCGTGTGGGCCAGCTGCTCACAGGCGTCAGCGTATTCTCCGGCAGTACCCAGCAACGGCGCCGCCGGCCACAATCCCAGGTTACCCCAGCACCGTCCCGGCGGATTCAGGCGCTGTTCGGCCAGATCAAAAAACGTCTCCGACGGGGGCATCAGTGCCCGGCCGCCTGCCAGGGAATTTCCACCCCCAGAGCCTCGGCCACCGCCACCGAAGAATCCACCGCCGCATCCAGCAAGGGCACTTTATCGGCCAGGTAAGAACCACAGAACCACAGCCGGTTATCGCACTGTTGTTGTTGCTGTTGTCGTAATTGTTGCATCGCGGCCCGGCTTTCCAGCGTTACCAGCGGGCGGGTAAATGCCACTTTTGCCAGCAGCTGACCAGCGCCCGGTTCAAACGTTGGATGCCAGGTCTGAAACACGGTGCCCTGTTGCCGGTAGCGGGGAATGGCTTTGGTTAAATCAACGCTGACCTGTGGCCGCTGCCGGCCCTGTGGCGGCAGACAATAACTGACGGCAGAGCAACCTTTACCCTGCTGTGGCAAAAAACCACTGTCGGTGTGTACCATCATGGTCGATGTTTCAAACGGTACCTGACGCAACCAGGCTTGCTGCTGGTCAAAGCCATCCAGCATGGCCGCTGCCTGTTGTGCCTGACAGGCAATCACCACCTGATCAAAGCGCTGCTGCTGGCCATCGGCCAGGGTCAGCTGCAGCTGTTCACCACACGACCGGACACTCTGTACCGTCTGGCCGGTCTGCACCTGAATGCCCTGCGTCAGCCGCGGCACGATATCGTCAACGCCGTTGCGCGCATGAATAATACCGAATTGCCACACACCACAAGTGAGATAGGCCAGAATGACATCCGCCGGATAATTCAGAATGCTGTGATAATCACAGGTACAGGTTACCGCCAGTACCGGCAATAACAGCTGTTCAGTGAACTCACCGTCGATCTGCTGTTGTTGCAGAAATTGTTGCAGCGTTTTTTGTCGCAGCTGCTCATCCGTTAATAACGCCTGTTGCGCCAGACGGTTAAAACGCCGGAACGCCAGCATCAGACGCCAGGCACGCCAGCTAAATAGCGACTTCAGTTTCGGCAGTGAAAAGCGGTACCGGCCCAGCGCCACATTGCCATAATGCAGCACCTCCTTACCGCGGTGATCAAAAAACACCCCGGCATGATCTCCGGCTTCAATTTCAACACCAATATGACGGTACAGTGCCAGCAGATTGGGATAATAACCGTCACAAAAAACCCGCAACGGAATATCGATGCGGTTATCAACACCGGCCGACTGATAATCAACACTGAACACCCCCATACCGACCTTGTCGTGGCTTTCGATCAGGGTGACATCGTATTTTTGTTTCAGCAGCCAGGCCGCTGACAAACCGGCAATACCACTGCCAATCACGGCCAGCGACGGTTTAACGGACGCACTGCCAGCACGGCTGGCAGCATCAGAACAGGAGTGAGTAGCAGTCAAACGACCAGGCTCCGGGTTAATATGTATTCGCTGTAAACATTACGTCAGTTTGCCTTACAGTAACAGGCCAAAACGCAGATAAAACTGACGCTGCTCACCATTGGCCGGATTTAAACCCTTCGCCAGCCCCAGCGTCAGTGGTGCCAGCAGGCGATAACCGAGAATAATATCGCTGCGGACCTCCACTCCGATCCCGGTCAGCTGATCACGTTGCTGCCGGCGAAACCAGGCGCGGCCACTGTCGATAAACAGGCGGCCACTGATGTCCCCCAGCCCCAGCGGATTAAGACCCCAGTTACGTTCTATCCGTGCCAGCGGAAACCCCAGCTGCAGGGTTTGCTGATGAATAAAATGGCCACTCTGTACACCCTGATCGTAACCGCGCAGGCGATATTCATTTCGGCCAAACAAGCGCTGCTGTTCACCCTGCTCCCCTCCCAGCACAAACGCCTGGGCCTGCGGTCCTGCTTTACCCAGTGCCAGGCTGTAACTGAGGCTGCTGCGTCCGGGTAAATCAAAGTGATGGCGCCAGCGCCCCTGCCACACATCGCCACTGTAATCCGATGCCAGCACATCGTTGGTTTCAAACACCAGGTCGGCGTCACTGCCCCAGCCCACACCGGCCACATCGATAAAAAACTGCTGGTTATTAAAGCGCAACGCGGCACCCACCAGGCTCTCGTCACGACTCAGTTCGGTGGCTAACAAACGTTGATGTTCGTAACTCAGCCCGCTATGCAGACTGAGCTGATCCTGCCATTGTGGCAACAGCCAGTCACGCTGCAACAACCAGCTGTCGTCCCGTCTCAGCCAGTTACCCAGCGTGGTGTGATCGCGGCTGAACCCCAGGCTCCAGCGATTATCGTATTGCCACAAAAACTGGCCGTTAAACTGCTGCTGACGGCTGTCGTGGTTCAGCAACAGACTCCAGCGCTGACGCCCGAGGGCATCAGTACCCGCGCTGGCCAGCCCCAAACGGCGCTGTTCGCCGTCTTGCAGATAATACGGGGTCCAGCTATGAGGCTGCAGACTGCGGTAAAAAGCCGGATTGATAACGGTATAATCCTGTTCTGCCGAAACCTCCGCCGGCTGTTGTGGCTGCAGCGGATAATCATAACGGCCACTCAGGCTGTCGCGGCTCAGCTGAACATATCCCGCCGTCAGTGGCTGGCTGACCAGCTCAAAACCATCGTGTCGGTAACGGCTGTAAAACAGCTGTTGTCCCACTGACAGCGGTGTGAATGCGCCGCTGTCGCTGTGTGTCAGTTGTTCCAGTTGCGGCTGTTCAGACGGCTGCAGCCATGCCGCCGGGTCGAGGCGATAAATATTAAACCGACCGTGATAGTCAGCGCTGAACAGCAGCCGGCCGTCGGCACTGAAACGTGGCCCCTGCTCATAAGCCCGGCTGTTGGTCAGCGGCTGCCAGCGGAGCGCCGCGGTAGCGTTAATACGGCTGTGATACAGATTCCAGCCCTGCCCCGGTTGTTTGATGCTGGCCACCAGCTGCTGCTGCCAGACATCAAAGTCAGCCACCACCTGCCCGGCCGTGCCACGCCACAGTCGCTGCGATTGCTGCAGCTGTTGCTGGTCATCCAGCGTCAGTAACCACAACTCACTGATCCCGGCCAGCGACCGGCTGGCGAGAATCTGAGTGTTGCTCAGCCAGCGGGCTTTACGGAAACGCTGTTGCCGGGTCAGCGCTTGCCAGCCGCGCTGTGGTTGCCAGATAAACAGGTCGTTCCAGACCCGGCCACTGGCATACGTCAGCGTCCGGGAAGTCAGTAACACGCCGCCGGCGGAGACATCCAGATCGGTTACCCGGTTGCTGTGTACCAGCCGCTGTGGCGGCTGTTGTGGATGTTGCGGCTGCGGCCAGTGCTGAATGCTCTGTCGCTCATGACGGCTGTCAGCCAGCGTATATAACTGTTGCTGTGCAGCCGCCAGGCGTGGCATACGCGGCAACTGCTGCTGCCACACCTGCACCTCAGCAGACGTTTCGGAAGTCGTCCCCGAGCCGGCAAACTGCTGGCGCAGATCGGCCAGAAACGCCTGCCACAAGGACTCAAACGAGTGGCCAAAAACCTGACGTGCGGTACCCTGCTGGGTGAAATACAGCAACACCTCATTGCTGTAATACTGCAGATAACGGCGCACACTGTCCTCACCATAACGGCGCACCAGAAAGTCAATAAAATAGCCGCCGTACAGGTACGCCCGGTTCGCGGGCCAGCTGCGCCCGGGCGTAACCGCTTCGGATAAACTCATCAGCTCACCACTGGCCACTTCCGTGCGCATCTGCATGCGGTAATAATTACTTTGCAGCCGGCCATATCCATGCTGCTGATCGGTTTCCAGATACACCGCCAGCCCTTCCAGCAGCAGCGGTGGTGACAGGGCGTGTGGAAATGACGACAGTGGCACCAACAGCGGTAATAACGGCGTGCGGCCAAACAGGCGACGCAGCCCGGCGGCACTGCCACTGGCCATTTCGCTGTGCAGAATATGGACGTATTCGTGCAGAATCAGACCGTGCAGCCAGTCGTCCATACTGTCCAGGCCATTCACATCCTGAGGTGGGCTGGCGTACAGCCGGATCTGGGCAAACGGGAACGGAGTGGCCCAGCCATTCGACAGATCAAACTCATCCACCAGCACCATCCGGGTGCGCTCCGGCGGCAACCGTACCTGCCCGCGGGCATCGCTGAAAAACGGCAGCAAACGCTGGTGTGCCTGTTCTGCCAGCGCCAGTGAGCGTTGCGCCATAGCCGCCAGCGGCGGGCGATAAAAAATCTGAAAATGAGCCGACTGGCGGCTTTTCCAGCCCCCGGCTGTGGTATCCCAGGCCACCGGATTGGCAGACGCAGACAGCGTCCCCAGGCAACCCGTTAACAGCCACAACAGGCCCGCAACAAACCGGCCGGAATAACCCGTTAACCATGCCCGGTTTACCCGGCGGCGTAGCGGAATATGAGGTCTGCTGCGATGGAACGTCATGGGCTGTTGTCCTTAACCTGACTCTGGCGGTTGCGCTTCGGTAACACAAAGGTCGGCTATCATAACCAGCTACGAGCGCGAGAACAGCTTGCCGCGTCATATTCTCTGGCATACGCTTTTTACAGATGTGTTTATTTATATGTGAGGCCGTTATGCCCTGGTCCGATCATCACCGCCGCGCCGCCCGTTATAACCGCTGGATTAATGAATCCCTGTATCAGGTGTGTCTGGCGCTGCCAGCCCCGCAACTGAACGATGACTGCGGTTTGTTTTTTCAATCGATTAACGGCAGCTGGAATCATCTGTTAATCACCGACTTAATGTGGCTCAGCCGCATGCAACATGTGTATCCGATTCTGGAAGAATTAAAAGATATTGATTTTCCGCGCCGCCTTAATGGCCAGATCAGCGACCAGCTGCAACTGCTCTGGCCATTACGCCAGCGGGTCGATGACGTATTGATTCGCTGGTGCGATTTATTACGCCAGGACGACGCCACCGCTGTGATTGAGTACACCAGCAGCAGCGGTCAGCCCCGGGTGAAACCACTGGATCAGATCTTACAACATCTGTTTAATCATCAGACCCATCACCGTGGCCAGATCACCGCCGCCTTAAGTGCCATAGGGACAGACTATGGCGAAACGGATTTGTTATTTATGCCGCAACCGGATGATTGCTGAGCGTCAGAAATAGCGCAGCACCTCAGCCACCAGCAAGCCGGCCAGCGCCAGTATAAACCAGGGCCAGTAGCGCAACCGCCAGTCGGGCAAAGGTTGCTGATCGTGGCTGTTGGCCTGATCGTATTCCAGCGCCAGCTGACGGCCCCGGTCAAAGTCGTCATTATTCACCATCACCCGCACATAGTTATGCGTCGCCAGATCACCGACACCGCCGGTGAGGTATTCCCCTTCGATAAAAGCGGCAATTTTGTGTTGCTGTAACAAGCCAACCAGCACATGGGCTTCCAGCATATCAGCGGCGTTATAAACACACTTCATCGGCACAGTTTTTTAGTTATTTGCCTGCTTCCAGTTATAGCTGATTTGCCAGAGTCTGTTCAGCCCGACCAAGGTGGAAACGATAAATCTGGAACGGCCCGGCAGCCTCAATGGCGTCGGCCGGCTCAGCGATCACCTGATGCAACGCCGAACAGCTGACGTATAAATAACCGTCCGCCGCCAGGCTGAAACCGTCCGGCCAGCGTAAATCGGCGGAGCGTAACAGGGTCTGTAATTGCCCCTCTGGTGTGCGCCGCACAATGGCGGAATGTTCCAGATCGGTAAAATACAGATTGCCGCTGGCATCCAGCGCCATGCCATCGGTCATGGGTTTGGCGCCCAGTGCTTCAACCCGGGATTCAAGCGTGGCATACGGCAACTGACGATCATGCAGGTCGGCGGTGGCAATGCGGTAAACCTGATCGGCACTGACCGCTGCGAAATACAACCACTCGCCATTGGCGTCCAGCGCGATGCCATCCACCCCGGGATTGATGGTAAACACGCCAAACAAGGTCATTTCCCGTCCCTGAACCACCGGCTGATACGGCCCGGCCTGAACCGTTGCACTGTTATGCAACAGCCGCCAGCTGTCGTTCTGCTGCCGGTCATACACCACCAGGGCTGGTGAGCGCGCCAGAATGCTGGCGTCAGTGATATAAAAATAACGGCCGTCCGGGCTGATCCGGAAATCATTGGCATGAGCCCCCAGCGGAAAGACCTCACGCGGAAAGTGATATTCATGCAGCAACTGGCCGTCGCGGATATCAAAAGCCAGTAACCGCACCCGATTGAGCGCGTGTTTACCGGTATCCAGCAGCCATAAGGTGGTGCCGTGCAAGCGCAGTGATAATACCTGATTAAAAGCATTTTCCCGGCTGCCACCGGGTTGCCAGCTGCGATCCGGAAACGCTTGTACCTGGCCATCCCGCCATTCAGCAACATTAATCTCCGGGTCAGCCTCAGGATGAAAGGTAAAAAATAACCGGCCACCGTCACTGACCGCCAGATTCCCCGGCGGGGCGGGCAAATCAGCTACCCGTTGCAGTTCGGTGGAAGGCAATAACGGCACAGCACTGCGGTCCGGAAACTGCCCGTCCTGATGATACACACTGCGTAATGCAACCAATAACGCCACCAACATCAGCAGCAAAATAATAAACCAGCGTCTTAACATCCCGCTTCCTTGTTATTTTTAATCGCCAGCACCCTAACAAAGTTGGCCAGCGCTGTTAACTACTGACGAGCGACAGGTGCCGTACCGCACACTTTACGGTAAAGTGCGCGCCGTTATTGCCCGACACCGCCATCACCCTAGCAAACAGATACTGAGGCTTATGCAGTTACCGGTTATTTTTCAGGATGAGCATCTGATCGCCATCAACAAACCCAGCGGCCTGCTGGTGCACCGCAGCGAAATCGATCGCCATGAAACCCGCTTTGCACTGCAGCTGGTGCGTAATATGCTGGGCCATCACGTGTATCCGGTACACCGGCTGGACAAACCGACCTCCGGCGTACTGTTGTTTGCCAAAACCCCGGAAATTGCCAGCCTGGTGGTCGATCAGTGGCGTCAGCGGGCGGTGGAAAAACGCTACCTGGCGATCGTACGCGGTTACTTTCCGGAGTCAGTACACCTCGATAAAGCCATGTCGCCACCGGTCGACAAATACGCCAAACACGAAAAAGTAAAACCCCCTCAGGAAGCCATCACTGATTTTCGTTGCCTGGCTCAGGTGGAGCTGCCCATTGCCATCGACAAATACCCCCAGTCGCGCTATTCCCTGATTGAAGCCTTGCCCAAAACAGGCCGCAAACATCAGATCCGCCGCCACCTGAAACACCTGGCCCACCCGATTATTGGTGACGCACGTTACGGCAAAGGTAAACACAGCCGTTATTTTCGCGATCATTTCGACGCCCCCCGGCTGCTGTTACACGCCTGGCAACTGACGATGGAACATCCGGTCAGTGCTGAACCACTGATACTGACAGCCGATGTCGATAACGTCTTACGCCGTTTGTGCCAGCGTTTTGCCTGGCAATCACAATTACCGGCCCCGCTGCAGGATTTCAGCCAGCCTGTGCCCGCTTGTATGGACCGTTTTTTCCCATGGCGGGACGAGCCTACAGCCGTCAGCGATACCCCACCACCGGCGCCATTAAGCTGACCAGCAACGTCTTTACAAACAATCTGTGGATAATTTACTGGATAAAGTCTGAATGAAGGCCGCAAAGCCACAGCCCTGCTGGCTTTGCGCTGTGCTGGTGTTATTTCACGCCAAAAAAAAGTATAAACTTTTCAATTACTTAAACAGGTGCCTGATAAAGCATCCGGCTGCGTCAAAAAATTCTGACACCTTTTTTACACAAGCCATTGCTGTTAATAACCGTAAAATTGTCGGCTTTTGGCGCTTGACATTCACACGGGTTATTTTATCGACCGCTGGCTTCATACCCATGGCTGAGAGGGAAATTCACAGTTCAGGGTTGCCCACAGATTCTGTGGATAACAAAGTGCATAACACTTTAAAAACCCGCCCCAACGCGCATGTTTTATAGCCCCCAGACAAATTGTTCATTTTTTGGACAGTTTATTTTTTCTTTATTTTTCAAAGACTTATAAAAATCAATACTATTTTCGGAAAATAATGGGGCAAATTTTGCCAATCTCAGCAGGCTGCACAAACAATGTGCATAACAACCAGGACAGGCACTGTCATACACCTTAATGCCGCAAAAACCACACAAAAACAAAGGATTTATGCCATAACCCAACAGCAAACGGCCTCGCACGCTGAAACCTGACACTTCCGGGTTTTACACAGATTCTGTGGATATCCCTCTGGATAACCACTTTAATAATCCGCTTCAGAGCACTGACTACGCTGCTGCTGACAGATTGGCGTTATTTTGATCAGAATTATTTACAAGAAAAATCAGATACTTAGGGCTTTATCAAAACCATGGTTCAGGATCAGCCGGGTAACCCGCTGAGACGCAGACCGGCCTTCTGTAATTCCCGGGTCAGGCGTTTATCCAGCTCCTCCAGCGCCACCGGCGTTAATTCGAGCACGACATAACCTGCGCGGCTGAGTGCCTCCGCCCGCGTCAGCTTGTGCTGCAACGCGGTGGCGGTTTTATCCTGCTGACGATTCCCCCAATACAGAATAACCAGCTCAATATCCGGCAAATAAAAGTCTACTACCCCCTCCGACAGCGGCCATTGCTGAGCAAAGTGTACCCGTTGCAGATACAACCAGTTGCTGATCAGCCGCTCACCACAATCGTCTACCAGGCGGCCATCCAGTGCCCGGGGTAACCCGACCTGCTGGTCCAGTTGCGCCAGTGCCTGCTGCCAGTACTGATCCTCCTGCAGAGCGCCGGGCCAGCTGACGTAACTGGCGCCGTCTTTGGTTTCCCGCGTTTCACCACCGCGGCGCTGTCCACGCTCCGTCACCTGCCAGCCAGTGGCAACCGAACGCAACCAGCCCAGCTGCTGCAATAACAGATTAATCAGCCTGCCCGGCACGCCACTGGCTTTACCCAGCGTGGTTGCCGTCAGGCGTTTTTCTTCCAGCCCGGTGAATAAGCGGTGCTGCAACAGCTCTGGCGGCCAGACGATGTAAGTGCCGAATTTATCAGACGTCTGATATTCGCCGCCTTCAAATTCGCCCTTTGCCGTCAGCCGGTAACTGTTTTTGCCATCCTGTTGCTCACGTACAATCCATTGCCGCGCTAACAAACGCTCAAATAACAGCCGGCTGTCGATATTCGCCAGCCGCGCCAGTCGTGAGGTGGAAATTTTACTGGCGCCGCTGTTTGCCGTCGCCATCGCATCTGTCACTTCAGCCTCCACATTCTTTCTGATAAGCGTCGATGGCCGCCTGACGTTTTCCCTCGGCGGTTTTTTCATCGTCGTACACCCGCTCTCCCTGTTCATTCACATGGTAAAAATGGGTGGCCCACAGGGCTTTTTCTTTACGCTTTTTCAGCCGCGCACATACGGCCTGTTGTTTCTTTTTTGCCTGGCGTTTTTCTTCACGCTGCTGCTCCAGCGCCTGACGATCTTCCGCCATGGTTTTTAACAGCTGTTGCTGCCGCTGACGCCGCTGTTCAGCCGAAGGAGCAGGCTGATCGCCACTTATCGGCCGGGTTTTTATGTCAACTTTTTCCATCTCAGCGGCATTATTCTCGCGTGGTGGCTGATCACTGAAATGTACTTTGCCCTGCTCATCAACCCACTTATAAACCTGAGCCTGTAACTCTGCCTGCGGCAACATAAAACACACCACCAGCAACACGCTGTTAATCCTTAACATCACACTCACCCTCATAAATCCTGTTTATTACGCCGGTACGGCACACAGGGCGTTATTAACCTCGGCCTGGGATGGTAACCGGACATTAGTGATTAATTCTGGCATTAATCGCAGAGCAAAGCGATAGCACGCCATCTCCGACAACACGATCCCCAACAACACGATCCCCGATGACATCAGCCCCGGCCAGGCTTAGCCGGCGGAGAAAAACATGCCAGAAACCACTCTGCGTTAAGCGAAAAAATCTGATCGTTAAGAATAAAAAATATCACTGTACTCCGGCCGGCAAAAGCCTATCTTTGCGCCGCTCTTTTGATCACTACCACAAGGAGGTAGCGAGCCTGATGGTGACGTCACCAAGCGATTTTTACGAAGCCGACGCCTATGCCCGTCTGAAGGCATTTGCCGACAGCAAGGAAACCCCGTGCCTGGTAGTCGACCGGCAGATTTTCCGCAAACAGCTGAATGCGCTGCAGCACAATTTCCCCTACGCCAAGGTGTATTACGCCATTAAGGCTAACCCGATGGTGGAGTTGCTGGAAATTCTGCGCGATGCCGGTTGCTGTTTTGATGTGGCGTCGCGTTACGAGCTGGATAAAGTGCTGGCGCTGGGTGTCAGTGGCGACCGCATCAGTTACGGCAACACCATTAAAAAAGCGGCAGACATTCGCTACTTCCATGAGCAAGGTGTAACCCTGTTTGCCAGCGATTCGGAAGACGACCTGCGTAATATTGCCAAAGCGGCTCCGGGCGCCCGGGTGTTTATCCGCATCCTGACCGACGGTTCACACACCGCCGATTGGCCGTTATCGCGTAAGTTTGGCTGCCAAACCGACATGGCCATTGATTTGTGTTTACTGGCACGGGAGCTGGGCCTGCAGCCGTACGGTTTATCGTTTCACGTCGGCTCGCAGCAGCGTGATATCGGTGCCTGGGATGCGGCCATTGCTAAAGTGAAAGTGATTTTTGAACGCTTGCAGCAGGAAGATAACCTGACGCTGAAAATGATTAACCTCGGCGGTGGTTTCCCGGCCAATTACCTGAGCCGCACCAATGAGCTGGAAACGTACGCTGAAGAAATTAAGCGCTTTCTGAGCGAAGACTTCGGCGAAGACTTTCCGGAAATCATTCTCGAACCCGGACGTTCACTGGCGGCCAATGCCGGGTTGCTGGTCAGCGAAGTGGTACTGGTCAGCCGGAAAGACCGCAACAGCTTACACCGCTGGGTGTATACCGACATCGGTAAATTTGGTGGCTTGATCGAAACCATGGATGAAGCGATTAAATATCCGTTGTTTATTGAGAAACAAGGGGAAGTAGAAGAAGTGGTGTTGGCCGGCCCAACCTGCGACAGCGCCGATATTCTCTACGAAAACCACAAATACGAACTGCCACTGAATCTGGCCAGTGGCGACCGTCTGTACTGGTTCTCCACCGGTGCCTATACCACCACCTACAGCGCGGTGGAGTTTAACGGTTTCCCGCCGTTGGCTTCCTACTGCATCTGATCTTTCCTGCCATCACCCGCCTGCCATGATCAGTGCGCCACCCCGGCGTACTGATCAGCTTGTGCACGTCGTCTGATAAGACGTAGCAGCGAGCGGCGTTATTTATACATAAAATCTTCCAGCCCCTGACCGGTGGACTGGCGTACCTGCTTAAATAGATACCAGATCGCGATGCCCAGGACGATCATACTGGGTAACACAATCACCGGATAACTCAGTGCCGTCATGGTGCCCAGTTGCTCGTTGTATTCGGGGGTACCGGCCGGGCTGGTAACGATGTAGCGCGCCAGGCCGTAATTCAGTGCTGAGGATAAAAAGAACGACGCCGCGACAATTTTATTGGCGACATTAAGGCTGGCATCAAAGGTCTGCTGCTGGCCGCGTTCCGCCACCAGCTGTTTTAACCGGGCGACGTCGAGAATTTCTTCATTGAGAATAATCAGACGAATCAGTGAATATTTGGTGTTCAGCGTCAGTAATACACCAATACCAATCAGACCCGGGATCAGCGCTTCTTTAATGGCAATGTATTCCGGCGGTAATTTCAGCAAACTGATGCCGCCGGTTAATAACACACTGACGATCCCTAATACCGAAAACACATTGACCTTACCGGCCGCACGTAAATCCCATAAGCCAAACGCCAGTGGAAAGGCCAGCGCGCAGACGACCCCCAGCGTGGGGCCGAGCATATCGTCGCCACTGGCTTTGGTCAGAATCAGAGTGGGAATAACAATATTAAACAGCAGATTGCTGAAGAAGCTGTGGTTGGGCTTATGAGCACCAGAAGCTGTCATGGTTTTTCCTAACAGAAGATAGAATTGCCGCCAGTATAACGGGCTTATCCGGCAGACAGAACCACCCGGCAACCATGACCGAGGTCAGGTTTTGTTTTTTCCGAACTGCTAGCCTGCACAACGGATTACATGTTGTCGCCGCAGTGGAGAGGATCAGTGACGCAGATACCAACAACAGCGCCTGCGGCGTTGTACAGCGATATTGCCATTATTGGCGCCGGCCCGGCTGGCCTCAGCCTGGCGTTATGCCTGGCCGGCTCCGGACTGAACATCACCCTGATCGACCAGCAGTCACGGGCCTCGATTGCCGAACCGGCGATGGACGGACGGGATATTGCCATGAACCATGAATCGCGCGCGATCCTGCAACAGCTGGGCGTCTGGCAGCGTTTTCCCGCCGACCAGGTTCACCCGTTAAAAGACGCCCAGGTGGTGGATGGCGATTCCCCCTATGCGCTGCATTTTGAGCGCAACGACGATGCCGATGCACCGTTAGGCTACCTGGTCGCTAATCACCGTATTCGTGCGGCCCTGTATCAGCAGCTGCAACAACACGATACGATCCAACTATTAACCGAAACCCGTGTCACCGCAGTACACAGCAACGCTGCCGATGGTGTGGTTGAACTGCAAACACCCCAGGGGCCCGCCAGCCTGCGCGCCAGCCTGATTGTTGCAGCCGACAGCCGTTTCTCCGCTGCCCGGCGTATGATGGGGATCAGCGCCCGTATGAAAGATTATGGCCGGGTGATGATGGTGTGCAATATGGAACACCAGCACGACCATCAGCATACCGCGCGCGAATGTTTCTTTTACGGGCGCACCTGCGCCATTTTGCCACTCGGGCCGAAACAATCGTCCATTGTCATTACCACACCCGCCAGCCGTGCCCAGGAATTACAGAACCTTGATGCGGAGATATTTGCCCGCGAAGCAGAAGCCATGATCGGTTACCGGCTGGGTAAAATGACATTAATCAGTGAACGTTACAGCTACCCGCTGGTAGGGGTGATGTCACAACGGTTTGTGGGCCGCCGTTTTGCTCTGGTGGGTGATGCTGCGGTGGGAATGCATCCGGTGACGGCCCACGGCTATAACCTCGGCTTACGCTCCGCCGATACCCTGGCCGGGCTGATCATCAAAGCACATCAACAAGGCAAAGACATCGCTTCACGATCGTTATTACTGCAATACGAAATGCAGCATAAGCTGCTAAGCCAGCCGGTGTATGAAGGCACCAACCTGGTGGTGCGCTTGTTTACCAACGACAACCCACTGGCCAAAGTGGCCCGTAAAGCGGCGTTACGGATCGGCAACAACCTCAAGCCGTTTAAACAACAGGTTACCCGGCGGCTGATACAACAGCGTTAATGGGCTTGTTGCATTTGGGTATTGGACACCTCGTCAGTTTGGCGCTGGTGTCCGTTAAAGCGGGGGAGGTTCAGGATTGAATCACAGTCGCTTGTTAGGTTTTGCTTGCGCGATTAGCCCAATAATCGTGAACAAAGTTAAATTCATCAACCCAGCAAGATAATGTGTCAGACGTATCTCTACCTAACGACTGGGCCAATTCGAAGAAGCCTGGCCCAGGCTGCATATCCCCGGATTTATGAACTACAATCGCAGTCAACATCCCTCGACCTTCTGCATCTTCCTCAGAGCTAATCTCACCTAGCATATGGAACATTCTTGGATCGTGCGCCTCAATGGCAATTGCACTAATTTGAGCCGCCAATTCGGAGTAAGCAATACGCCCCTTTCTAAGAGCGACCCCCACTAAAACATCCTTTGCCTGCTCCTTAGCCTTATCCCAATCGGCTCCTTCGTAACCATGATCGTTTAACATAGAACTCCAATCTCTAAGAAAATATAACGCCCAAAGCAGCGGTGCGTAGCATCCGCTGCCTTTGCTTGTTAGAAGCCTTACTCGCTAAGACTTCGTTAATGTCATTTTTGCCTTAGCCAGCAGCCAATACAGTGGAAGCTCCGACCGCAATCCACAGCTTTCACAAATAAAAGCCTCATGTAAATACAGCTCCGCGGCATTAGCCTTTTTGATCTTTAGTTTGGATTCGCAATGAATGCAACTGAGAAAGTCGCCTAGCTGCTTTTGCAGCATACGGCTTATAGTTAAGCTTCTGCCATCCAAAAATAGTGATTCATAACATCCCATCATTGTAAGAATTAGATGAGATATGGTTTTTTCGTTTGTCGATTGGATACGGTTAAACGATTCTAGTGTAACTTGTGTGATATACAGAAAAATATACGGTAACTTTGACTCTAGAAATTCGTAATAGTAATCATCAAAGGCATCTTCGAATATGAAGTTTAGAGAGTAATCTTCTGTTTTAAGAAGCTCGCCCTGAGATGTTGTTAAATGCGTAGCTTTTTGCCAGGTTGAGACTGTAGATAAAACTGTGTAACTGCTTATCATCCCCTAACCATCAGGATAAGCAGTTATGAACAAGAAAGACCTTGAAGCCTTTGCACTCGAAGCCGCCAAAGGCATTAAAACTCAGGAAGATC